>CAVPDP010000030.1:0-21997 GCA_963702665.1 uncultured Chloroflexia bacterium | reverse complement strand
AATGGGGGAAGTCAGTACTGATCACAACGATGAGTCCGCAGCGTGCTGTGATAATCGGTGTTATCGAAAAAATCGACGATGATATCGTTATCATCCGCGCGCAGGACAGCGGCGGACAGATCTGCATCAGGCTAGAAGCTATCGCCACTGTCGAGGAGCCACCGTCGACGGTTTCGTCCCGGTAAGGCGAGCGAGACTCATACTTTATCACACGATGTTAGGCTTCAGCGGTCTCGGTCTCTGGCTCAACCTCGGCCTCTGGCTCGGTTTCGCTTGTGGGTTCGGCGCGCACCTTTGCCAGGATGGCGGCGTGTTCGCGTAGTGATGCGCCCGTGCCGCCGCGCCGCCACATCAGCAGTTCGGCGGCGATGCTGAGGGCGATCTCATCGGGTGTCTTCGCGCCCAGATCCAGCCCGACCGGCGCATGCACCCGCTCCAGCGCCTCAGGGGTAATGCCCTTGCGCAGCAGCTTGCGGAAGATCGTGCGCACCTTGCCGGGGCTGCCGATCATGCCGATGTAGCCCGCAGCGGTAGTCAGCGCCGTCTCCAGCGCCTCCTGGTCAACCTTGTGGCCGCGGGTGACGATCACCAGCGCGGTCATCGCGTCGGGCGCGAGCGTGGGGAGCAGTTCGGGGATGTCGCCGACGGTCAGCGTCACGTTATCTGGCAGCGCCGCCGATTGCACGAACTCGGAGCGGTCGTCCAGCAGGCTGACGCGCCAGCCGATAGAGGTCGCCAGCCGGGTCAGCGCCTGCGCCACGTAGCCCGATCCCGCGAGGATGAGCCGTGGCTCTGGCCGCACCGGCTCGACGAAAATCTCCAGGGTCGCGCCGCAGCTGCCGACGCTCTCGCCGCCCTCCGGATCGAGATGGTAGGTCAGCAGGCCGGTCTGGCCCGACGCCAGCGCCTGAAGTCCATCGGCGCGGGCGCGGGCATCGGTCTGCCTGCCGCCGAATGTGCCGAGAACGCTGCCGTCGTCGCGAACGAACATCTTGGTTCCCGGCGCACAGGGCGCGGCGCCATAGATTTTCACCACTGTCAGGAGCGCGCCAGCCTCGCCTCGCGCCAACGCCGCCGCGATTTCGCCGTACATAGTCCACCCCCGGAGATATAAGATAGCCTATAGCTTCTCTCTGGGAAGTATAGCACGGCAGAGGGATTTCTACTGGCGCGCCATCGCCTCCTGTGTCGCTGGAGAACTATCCTCAGCCGTGGCCACGGCCTGCGGCTTGGCGCCACGGGCGCGCGAGACCGTAATCAGCACGACAGCGGCGATGATGATCGCGGCGGAGATGAGCGTGATCGGCGTGATCTGCTCACTGGCGAACGCCCAGCCCAGGAAGACCGCGACGACCGGGTTGACATACGCATAGGTCGAGACACGGGCCGCCGAGACATGATGCAGTAGCCAGACATACGCCGAGAATGCGACCAGCGAACCAAAGACGATCAGGAACACCAGCGCCAGCGCCGACTTGAGCGAGATCGCTTCGAGATGCACCTGCCCCCACTCGCCCGTCGCGCTGGCGAGGATCACCAGGAGCGCGCCGCCCGCCAGCATCTCCATCCCCGTGCCGAGCAGTTGCGTCTTGGGGAAAGGCGCGCTTCGGGCATAGAGCGAGCCAGCGGCCCAGCAGATACTCGCCACCAGTAGCGCCAGAATGCCAATCAACTGCGGGCCGGAGCCGGAGGATTCCGCCTGGCTCGCCAGCAATGCGACGCCCGCAAAGCCGATCACCAGGCCGACAATCGCCAGGGCATTCGGTCGCACGCCGCCGGGTCGCAGCCAGTCTAAGAGCGCCATCCAGAGCGGAACCATGGCCACCAGCAACGCCGCCAGCCCCGAAGGCACCTGTAGCTCCGCCCATGAGACGATGCCGTTGCCGCCGAGCAGGAGCAATCCGCCGATAATCAGCGCGGATCGCCAGTGGACAAATGTGGGACGCTCACCGCCGCGCAGACGCATCCAGAAATACAGGATTGCGCCAGCAATCAGGAAGCGGACGCCCGCCATCAGGAACGGCGGCATGGTCGCGACGGCGAAGCGAATGGCGAGGTATGTCGAACCCCAGATGATATAGACGATGGTGAATGCCAGGATGACCTGCGCGCGCGGGGAGGCGCGATTAACCAGCATCGGAAAGGTCTTCTTTCTCCGGTAAAGATGGGAGCGGTATCTGCGCTGTCTCTTTGATCGTCGAGAGTACGATGGTGGTGCGGGTCGAGCGAATGGACGCGATGGCGCCGAAGCGCTGGCGGAGCAGGTCGCCCAGGGCATCGGTATCGGCGACGCGCACCTTTACTAAGTAACAGTCTTCCCCAGCGACATGATGCACCTCTTGCACCTCAGGAATCGCCGCCAATAACCTGCCCGCGTCATCCGAGCCGGTGCGCTCATCGGCGATGACGAAGACGAAGGCGAGCAGACCCACGTGGAGCGCTTTGGGGTTGAGCCGCGCCTCATAGCCCCCGATCAGGCCACGTGTCTCCAGCTTGCGAATACGTTCGAGAATGGCGGAAGGCGCCATCGCCAGCCGACGGGCAATCTCGGCGTTCGATGTCCGGGCGTCACTTTGAAGAATAGACAGTATTCTGCCATCGATATCGTCAATCATTCGGCATCACCTCCATAGACAAGAAGATACATCGGTCTATACGCGCTGTCAAGAATATTTTTACAGCGCTGGCGGTTCATGGTGGTTTACGTTGTTGATCGGGTCAGCGCGGGCGCGAACCTCTCCCGGCCTATCGGCCACCCTCCCCTACGAGGGGAGGGACCAGGTGACCAGCGTGACCACCCGGTCACATGCGTACCCCCCTCTCCTCGTAGGAGAGGGGCCGGGGTGAGGTCAGCCCCTAAACCACGCCTGAATGGCCACGCCGTGTTCCGTCACCACTGCCTACTCTTGCTAAGGGTGCTTGGGGAAGATGTTTGATCTGCCAGCCAGCGGTTACGCGCATCTCGCGCTGCGACAAACGTATCCTCGATGGCGGGACTCTGCCCGGCAATCTGCTCGCGTAGCGCCTGGAGTGTACTGATATAGGCGTCCAGCGACGCGACCAGTGGAGTGGTGTTGGTCAGGCAGATGTCGCGCGCCATCCGTGGGCTGCCCGATGCGACACGGGTCGTATCGCGAAATCCGCCCGCCGCCAGCGCGAAACCGTCCGCCGCATCCGCCGACTGTGCAACGGTCAACACGAGCGCGCTTGCCGCCAGCAGCGGCAGGTGGCTGACCAGCGCGGTGGCGCGGTCGTGAGCCTCAGGGGCAAGCGCCTGTGGATGAGCGCCCACCGCCTCGACCATCCTTACGACCCGATGGAGCGCGGCGGTTGATGTGTGTTCGGTAGGTGTCAGACACCAGGCGCAGCCGTCATAGAGGGCGCTGTTGGCCGCCTCGATTCCCGGTTGCTCGCTGCCCGCCATCGGATGCCCGGCGACGAACTGTCGCGGAACCGGCAGCAGCGATTCCGCCCATCCGACAACGTCCGCCTTCGTGCTGCCCAGGTCGGTGACGATGGTCTCCGCCGTCAGCAGCGGGGCTATTTCGACCAGCAGATCACGCATCGCCAGCAGTGGCGTGGCCAACACCACCAGATCGCTGCCCGCCACCGCCTCCGCGACTGAGGCGCAGGCGAGATCAATCGCGCCAATCTCACGGGCGCGTTGGGTCACGTCGGGCGCGGCGTCGAATCCCACCACCTTGCGGGCCGCTCCACGCTCACGTAGCGCCAGGCCGAGCGAGGCGCCCATCAGCCCCAGGCCGAGGATGGCGACCCGTTCGAGCGCGGGCATGGTGGTGGCGGGGGAGTGCGGTATCCGCAAACCCGGGGCGTAGCGCCGCCGCCTCGCGCAGATAGACGTGACGCAGGTCGCGCTGTCCCATCGTCGTGTTGATGTGCAGCAGCACGCGGATGCACCGGCCAACGCTGCCGGGTACTGGAATCTCGCGGGCGCAGAGCAGGGCCACCTCGTTCCAGCCCAGTTCGCGCGCGGCCAGGGCCGGATAGGCGGTGTCCAGATCGTCGGTGACGGTGAAGAACGCGCTGGCGATATCCGCCACATCGAGGTGATTGCGCGCCATCAGCCGTTCGAGCAGTTCGCGGGTGGCCGCGAGAATCGCGTCGGCGCTGTTGTCATTCGCGGTGGTCGCGCCGCGCAGTCCCCGGCAGCGCATCGCCGATGAGTTGTCCATATCGTCTGGCCCTTTCGCATTCTCGCAGGCAGTTCGCGGGCAACAAAAAAGCAGAAGCGTTCACGCTTCTGCTGACCCTCTGGCTGGCGTTGAAACCTATCGGCGCCGTATCACTACGCCGCGCTCACGGCGACAACCGACCCGCCCTACCAGAGGGCTGTCGGTAATAGCTGTCCATGCGCCGCATCGTGGATAGTATTGTCATGGGCAGGACTATAGCGGGCGTCGGCAGAGATGTCAAGTAGACATAATATATGTCTGTCACCCCTGGATATTCGTATAGTCATTGGATACGGTTGCTGCCTATTACCGGGACACGATTAGATCAGGAGCGCGGCGATGGCGGATGGAATCCCTTAGAGCGTCTTTGGGAAAATTCAGACGAGAGATCGTCGGGAGATCCTCTTCGCGTTGCTAGGGCGAACTGGTCGGCAGTGAGGAGCCGACTCCCGTGGTGGATTTGGAACTGACGAGTTGCAATCTTGTTGAGGCTATCTCCACGGAACAGACGCCTTCCCCCATCTAGCAAATGGGAGAACACTATGATAGCTCATCCACCAGATCCCAGTCGAGCGGGAGCGAATGAGGGTCAGACTGCCATGCACGCCAATGTTCTTCGCCAGGTTGCGGCTGGCAATTGCGCAATTGTTTGGGGAATATCCCGCTGAGTAGTTGTGGTTTGCATCGCCTCGACGTTGCTCAAGCGTGGTTGAAACCGCGCTACTTCGGACCTATGGGTTAAAAGCGAGCAAAGGGGATCAATTCGGCGGGCTGCGGTGTGGCCAGAAAGCCGCCCATGCCTGATAAGTCCCACGCCGAGCAGGGACGGCATCCTGCTCGTTGATCGCTTCCGCCATGAAGTCCTGCATCCGCATAAAATTGATTCCACTCTTCTCCTGGGGCGCTCGTGTGGGAGAAGCTCCTGCCTCGACGCACGCCATGCAGGGATTGTGAATAAACCGCCGACCACTTTTCCATCGTGCGCTGACCGTTTCTCTCACGATCTGGTGCTTGTCAATTGTGCAGCATTCTCCAACCATAGCATGACGTTCTCAGAAAACTTCTTCTAACTTCGCTCTTGCTTGATGTCACAAGGCTGCCGCAAAGCATTTCCCAAACACGCTCTGAGGCACGGCTTCAGCCGCCAGCCACTATTTGTCCGCCATCTGGCGCAGCGGGCGCGCTGGTGGTATACTCTTGGTAATATCCTTTAACGCCAGTCCTGCGAGGCTGGGAAGGAGTGTGTGCATGAACTGCGCGCCTGCCTGTCTGCGGCAAAATATCGTTTCACCTATGGCCTTTGCCCTTCATCCCATCCAGCGCGATGGCGATGGGGGCTTTTTTTTATGCCGCTCATCATTAGGTTCATCATCTGGGAACCTGCGCCTGTCCGTAGCGCGAGTGGATGTGTCACGAAAGGAGTGCATGCATATGGGCGCTTCTCATAGCAGTGGTAATGCTGGCCTCGATGCCGACGCCGGTAGTGGCAAGGTCATCTTCAATGAGGAGGAGATGCGCCGCGCTATCTCCCGCATCGCGCACGAAATCCTGGAGCGCAACGTCGGCGCGGGCGATCTGGTGCTGGTGGGACTGCGCACGCGCGGCCTGCCACTGGCGCATCGACTGGCCGAGCGTATCAATGCGCTTGAAAGTATCACCGTGCCCGTCTATGCGCTTGATGTGACGAACTATCGCGATGATCGGCCCGCATCACAGCAGCCGGAGCGTGCGCCAGGGAATCTGCCAGTCGCCGGGAAGACGGTTGTGCTGGTGGATGATGTCCTCTTCACCGGGCGTACCACCCGCGCCGCGATTGACGCGCTGGTGGAGGCGGGCCGCCCGCGCCGGGTGCAGCTGGCGGTGATGGTAGATCGTGGGCATCGCGAGCTGCCGATTCGCGCCGACTACGTGGGCAAGAACGTCCCCACCGCGCTCACCGAGAGCATCCACGTGCGCCTGCGCGAGATCGACACTGCCGATGCGGTGATTCTCCTGCCCTCGCCCGAACGCAAGGAGGATGAGCCTGGGGCGGGAGACGTGGGAGGCACGACAGCATGACGAGGGTGGAGAAGCAGAAGCAGACGTATCGCTGTTCGTTTTGCAGCAAGTCGCAGGATCAGGTGCAGCGACTGATCGCTGGCCCAGGCGGTGTCTACATCTGCGATGAGTGCGTGGAACTCTGCCGCGAGATCATCGAAGAGGAGGCCAGCCCCGTTGCTCACGGTGGGGGTGTCTGGCAGTCAAAGACGAACGGGCCGACAGCATCCGCCGTTTCACGTGAAACATTGGGCGCCATTGTGCCGCCGGTCGCGCGCCAGCATGTGCTCGATCTCGATGGCTGGACGCCGGACGAGTTGCGCAAGCTGCTCAGCCGCGCCGCCGTCATGCGCAAGCTACTGGATCAGCCCAAGCTGCGGCTGGAGATGCTCAAGGGGCGAGTGCTGGTCAACCTGTTTTACGAGAACAGCACCCGCACGCGTGTCTCGTTCGAGCTGGCGGGCAAGAAGCTCGGCGCCGATGTCGTCAACGTCACCGCGTCGGCCAGCAGCGTCACCAAGGGTGAGTCGCTGCGTGACACCGTCGAGACGCTCCAGGCGCTCGGCGCGTATATCGTCGTCGTGCGCTCTGGCGAGTCGGGCGCGCCTGACATGATCGCCCGCGCCATACGGGGCGGGGTCATCAACGCGGGTGACGGCTGGCATGCCCACCCAACCCAGGCGCTGCTCGACCTCTTCACACTCGAACGCCATCTGGAGACCGTCGCGGGCAAGCGCATCGTCATCCTCGGCGATATTCTGCATAGCCGCGTGGCCCGCTCGAATATCTGGGCGCTCACCGCCGCGGGCGCTGAGGTCGTGCTCTGTGGCCCACGGACGCTCTTGCCACCTGCCGCCGCCGAACTGTATGCGGCGCGACCGGTTCCGGGAACTGGCGCACAGCGGCGGGTCATCGTCGAGACCGATTGCGCGCGCGCGCTGCAAGACGCCGACGCGATCATGGCGCTACGGCTGCAACGGGAACGCCAGCAGGCGGGTCTGCTCCCGTCGCTCCGCGAATACGCGCAACGCTACGGCCTGAATGAGGAGCGGCTGAAACTGGCGAAGCCCGGCGCGCTGGTGCTGCATCCTGGGCCGATGAACGAAGGCATCGAGATCGCCTCGACGGTGGCGCATGGCGCGGCATCGGTGATCGAAGAGCAGGTGACCAATGGTGTCGCGGTGCGTATGGCGGTGCTGGAGATGGTCGCCGAGGCGCTGGCGGCGAGAGCAGCAGGGACGACGGAGGCGAACGGATGAGCAGTGTGACGCCAGAGGAGCAGCGGGAGCAACTTGTGCTGAAGGGCGCGCGCATTGTGGATCCCAGCCGATCGGCATCTCGACGAGCCAGGATGGGCTACTGATCCGTAACGGGCATATCGTCGCGCGCGGAGTGGATGCTGACGCGCTCGCGGCACAGGTGGCGGAGTCCGATGCGCCGACGCGCACCATAGAACTAGCGCCGCAGTGGGTGCTGGCGCCGGGATTCGTCGATCTGCATACGCATCTGCGCGAGCCAGGTTTCGAGGGCAAAGAGACGATTGCCAGTGGCGCGCGGGCTGCGGCGCGTGGCGGCTTTACCACCATCTGCTGCATGCCCAACACCAACCCGGTGATCGATTCACGTGCGACACTCGACTACGTGCTGGCGCGGGCGAAAGACGCCCCTGCCCATGTGCGTCCCATCGCCGCGATCAGCAAAGGCGAGGATGGGAAAGAGTTGAGCGAGATGGCGGAACTGGCCGAGGCGGGCGCGGTCGCCTTCTCCGATGATGGTCGCCCCGTCCATAGCAGCCGCCTGATGCGGCTGGCGCTCGAATACGCCGCGCCGCTGGGGCTGCCACTGGTCGAGCATTGCCAGGATGAAGATTTGGTGGGCGGCGGTGTGATGCACGAGGGCGCGGTGGCGACGCTGCTGGGGCTGCGCGGCTGGCCAGCGGCGGGCGAAGACGTGATGCTGGCGCGCGATCTGGCGCTGGTGCGGCTGACGGGCGCCCGCTATCATGCCGCCCACCTGAGCACGGCGGGCGCGGTCGAACTGATTCGCGCCGCCAAAGCCGAGGGGCTGCCGGTGACGGCGGAGGTCACGCCCCACCACCTGCTGCTCACCGATAGCTGGGTGGCGGGCGAACGCACTGGCCCACTGGCGGCGGCGCTGGCCGCTGAGGGCGTCTCGCCGGGGCTGGGCCGACGCTACGACACGAATACGAAGGTCAACCCGCCACTGCGCACGGCGGCGGACTGCGCGGCGCTGCTGGCGGGGCTGCTGGACGGCACGATTGACGCCATCGCCACCGATCACGCGCCGCATACGCAGGTGGATAAAGACTGCGAGTATGGCGAGGCGGCGTTCGGCATCTCCGGCCTGGAGACGGCGCTGGCGTCGCTGCTGACACTGGTGCGGGCGGGACATCTCCCCCTCGCCACATTGATCGCCGCGCTGACGGTGCGGCCCGCGCGGGCGTGGGGGTTGGACGCCGGAACGCTGCAACCAGGGGCGCCTGCCGATATCGTCATCTTTGATCCCGATGAGGCGTGGACGGTTGATCCAGCGCAGTTCGCCTCGCGTGGGCGCAATACGCCGCTGGCGGGCGTGCCGCTACGTGGGCGCGTGCGGATGACGCTGCTGGATGGCGTGGTGGTCTACGACGCGGCTCACTAGCAAACAGCTGAGAGGACAAACGACATGGAATGGGAGCGAAGCGAACAGTTCGCGGTGCTGGCGCTGGAAGATGGGGCAACCTTCACCGGGCGTCCATTCGGCGCGATTGATGCGATGCGTTCCAGTCGCCGGGGCGAGGTTGTCTTTGCCACGGGTATGACTGGCTATCAGGAGATTTGCACCGACCCATCCTATCGTGGGCAGATGGTCGTGTTGACCTATCCGCTGATTGGCAACTATGGCGTCACCCTGGCCGATGTCGAGTCGCGCCGACCGTGGCTCTCCGCGCTGATCGTGCGCGAGGCCAGTGACGACTATAGCAACTGGCGCGCCTCCGCCTCGATTGACGATTACCTGGCGGCGAATGGGATCCCCGGTGTCTGCGAACTGGATACGCGCGCGCTCACCCGCCATCTGCGCGAACACGGCACCTTGCGCGGCGTGCTACGCGTCTATCAGGCGGGCGAGACGCCGGATAGTCGCGGCGCTGGTGGCCGAGGCGCAGCAGGCGCATACCGTCACCGACCTCGATGTGGTCGCCGATGTCTCGACCAAAGACGCGGATATCTGGCACGCGGATGAGCCTGTGCCAGCGGGCGCGCCGCGTGTGCTGCTGATCGACACGGGCTACAAGCAGAACATCGCCCGGAGTCTGTCGCGACGCGGGCTGGAGGTCATCATCGCGCCGCATACCGTGACCCTCGCCGATGTGCATCGCATCCAACCCGATGGCGTGCTGCTCTCCAACGGGCCGGGCGATCCGGAGAGTGTGGCGAGTCTGGTGGAGTTGACGCGGACGCTGGTCTGGGAGGAGAAGATACCGCTGATGGGCATCTGTCTCGGCCACCAGATTCTGGGGCTGGCCGCGGGCGGGCGCACCAGCCGCCTGCTCTTTGGCCACCACGGCGCCAATCATCCCGTGCGCGAGGTGCGCACCGGGCGGGTGACGGTGACGTCGCAGAATCACAACTTCCAGGTGGACGCGGCGACCATTCCCGTCGAGAGTGGTCTCTATGTCAGCCATATCAACCTGTCCGACGGCAGTGTCGAGGGGATGGCGCACGAAACGTTGCCAGTCTTCTCGGTGCAATATCATCCCGAGGCGGCGCCCGGCCCCGAGGACAATCAACAGTTGTTCGACCGTTTCGCCACGATGATTCGCGAGCGTCGTCGCCTGGCGCAGCCCGTCTAGGGTTTTGACATAGCGTACCAGCACGTAAGAGGTCGATCATGCAGCTAGAGCGATTTACCGATATTGGCGAGTTTGCCGCGCGCGTCGAGCCGTATCTGCTCGCGCACGAGGCGACGCACTGTCTGATGCTCGGCCTGCTTTCCACATTGCCACGCGATCCCATGGCCGCCGATGAAATACCCTACATGGCGCTGGTCGAGGAGCAGGGCGAATCGTGCTGGTCGCGATGCGCACACCGCCGTTCAATGTGATCCTCTCGCTCATCGCGCCGGAGCTTGCCGCCACGGCTGCCACTGAAGCGCTGGAACTGATGGCGCGTGATCTCTGGTCGCGCTATCACGAGACGCTGCCCGGCGTCAATGCGCCTGTCCCCGTCGCGCGGCTCTTCGCCGATCACTGGCGCGAGCGGACGGGGCAGACGGCGCGGGTGATTGTCCACGAGCGCGTCTACGAATTGGAAACGGTCATCCCGGTGGCGAATGCGCCCGGATCATTCCGTCGCGCGACAGCCAACTGACCGCGACCTGCTGATCCGCTGGCTTGCCGAGTTTGCCGCTGAGGCGCTTGGGCCCGATCGAACGGACTTGGATGCGGCTGAGTGGGTGGATAACTTCTTTGCGACGCCCTCACGCGGCGGCTATCTCTGGGAGGATGGCGCGCCAGTCACGTGGGTGGCCTATGGCAACCCCACGCTGCACGGTGTTCGCATCGGTCCGGTCTATACGCCGCCGGAGCATCGTGGCCATGGCTACGCGAGCGCGTGTGTCGCCGCCCTCAGCCAGCATCTGCTGGAGAGCGGACGCGCCTTCTGCTTTCTCTTCACCGACCTGGCCAATCCCACCGCGAACCACATCTATCAGGCGGTTGGCTATAACCCGGTGAATGATGTGGATGTCTACGACCTTCGAGAGGGAGCGATAAGAATCATGGCGCGCGAAGATATCAAGAGTGTGCTCGTTATCGGCAGTGGGCCAATCGTCATCGGCCAGGCCGCCGAGTTTGACTATGCCGGTACGCAGGCCTGCCGCGCCTTGCGTGAGGAGGGCAAGCGCGTCATTCTCGTCAACTCGAATCCCGCCACGATTATGACCGATGAGGGCATTGCCGACGCCACCTATATCGAGCCGCTGACGGTGGAGGTCTTGCGGCGGGTGATCGAGCGCGAGCGCCCCGACGGCATTCTGGCGACGCTCGGCGGTCAGACCGGACTCAACCTCGCCGTGAAGTTGGCCGACGCTGGAATCCTCGAAGAGTTTCACGTGAAACTTTTAGGCACGCCGCTGGAGACGATTCAGAAGGCGGAGGATCGTGAACTGTTTCGCCAGTTGCTGATTGATCTGGGGCTGGAGGTGCCGCTGAGCCGCACCGTCACCAACGTCGAGGACGCGCTGACATTCTCAGATGAGGTGATCGGCCTGCCCGCCGTCATCCGGCCCGCGTATACGCTCGGTGGCACCGGTGGCGGCATCGCGCGCACCCGCGCCGATCTCGAACGCATCGCTGGCGGTGGCATCGCCGCCAGCCCGATCTCACAGATTCTGGTGGAGCAGTATCTTGGCGGCTGGAAGGAACTCGAGTACGAGGTGATCCGCGACAGCGCCGATACCTGCATCACCGTCTGCAACATGGAGAACTTCGATCCGCTCGGCATTCATACGGGCGATAGCATCGTCGTCGCGCCCAGCCAGACGCTCTCCGACCGCGAATATCAGTTGCTGCGCAGCGCGGCGATACGCATCATTCGCGCGCTCGGCGTCGAGGGTGGCTGCAACATTCAGTTCGCGCTCGATCCGCACAGCTTCCGCTTCTACGTGATCGAGGTCAATCCACGCGTTAGCCGAAGCTCGGCGCTGGCCTCCAAAGCGACTGGCTACCCGATTGCGCGGGTCGCCGCCAAGATCGCCATTGGCCTGCGGCTGGACGAGATTGGCAACGAGGTGACGGGCAAGACGGTAGCGGCCTTCGAGCCTGCGCTGGACTACGTCGTCGTCAAGATTCCGCGCTGGCCGTTCGACAAGTTCCCGCTGGCTGATCGCGTGCTGGGGACGCAGATGAAGGCGACGGGCGAGGTGATGGCGATTGACCGCACCTTCGAGGGCGCGTTGCAGAAGGCGATGCGCGGCCTGGAGCTGCGCGCCGATGCGCTGCAGACGCCAACGCTCGCCGAAGATGGCTCGCGCGATGGCGGCAGCGAACATCCGGCGAACGACGTGCGCCTCTGGAGCCTGCTCGACGCGTCTGCGCTGCGACACCGCGATTGGCGTCATCGACTCGCTGCATACCGAGACGGGCATCGACCGCTGGTTTCTCTCGAAGCTGCGCAACATCGTGATGATGGAGCAGCGGCTCGCCGCGCGTCCGCCGACGCCAGAGACGCTACGCGCCGCCAAACGGATGGGCTTCTCCGATGCGCAGATCGCGCGCCTGACGCCGACCGATGAGGGCAAGAGACACGCCGCCGACCAGCGCTGATATTCGTGCGCTTGCGCCAGCGCTGGGGCATTCTGCCAACCTATAAGATGGTGGATACCTGCGCCGCCGAGTTTGCCGCGCAGACGCCCTATTTCTACGCGACCTACGAGCAGGAGAACGAGGCCGAATCGCTGCCCGGCGCGAAGGCGGTCGTGCTGGGCAGCGGGCCGATTCGCATCGGGCAGGGCATCGAGTTCGACTATTGCTCGGTGCATGCCGCCCAGGCGCTCCGCGCGGCGGGCGTGCGCAGCATCATGATTAACTCGAATCCAGAGACGGTCAGCACCGACTTCGATATGTCTGACCGCCTCTACTTCGAGCCGCTCGACGAAGAGAGCGTGCTGGCGATTCTCCACAATGAGGCGCAGACGTCTGATACGACCGGCGCGGCTGAGATGCCGCCAGTCGTGGTCCAGTTTGGTGGCCAGACGGCCATTGGGTTGGCGGCGCCATTGCAGGCGGGTGGCGCGCCGATTCTGGGCACCTCGGTCGAGAGCATCGACCTGGCCGAGGATCGCCGCCGCTTCGATGAGCTGATGGAACGCCTGGATGTGCCGCGCCCGCGTGGGGCGGGTGTGCGCAGCGTGGATGCGGCGATGGCGATTGCCGCTGAGATTGGCTATCCGGTGCTGGTGCGCCCCTCGTATGTGCTCGGCGGGCGGGCGATGGAGATCATCCACACGCCCGAATCGCTGAAGCGCTATGTTTCACGTGTCATCGAGCAGTTCGGCGAGCATCCGATTCTCGTCGATCACTATCTGATGGGCCGCGAGGTCGAGGTCGATGTGGTCTGCGATGGCCATGATGTGCTGATCCCTGGCATCATGGAGCATATCGAGCGCGCGGGCGTCCATTCCGGCGATAGCTTCGCGGTCTATCCCCCGCGCAGTCTCTCGGACGACGAGAAGGCGGCCATTGCGCGCCACGCGGGCAGAATCGCGCTGGCGCTCGATGTGCGCGGCCTGATGAACGCGCAGTTCGTCGTGACCGAGCCAAACGGCAAACCCGGCGGCAACGTCTACGTGCTGGAGGTCAACCCACGCGCCTCGCGCACGGTGCCGTTCCTCAGCAAAGTGACGGGCGTGCCGATGGTCGATCTGGCGACGCAGATTCCCCTCGGCCAGACGCTGGCGCAGCACGGCTATGGCGGCCTGCCCGACGGCCTCTGGCCAGAGCGTCCGCTCTTCGCGGTGAAGGGGCCGGTCTTCTCGATGGCGAAGATTGTCGGCGGGGAGATGGCGCTTGGCCCGGAGATGAAGAGCACGGGCGAGGTGATGGGCATCGACTATACGTATCCAGCGGCGTTGCGCAAAGCGTTGATCGCGGCGGGCGTAGAGATACCCGCGCATGACGGCGCGGCCTTCGTCACCATCGCCGACCGCGATAAAGATGAGGCGCTCCCCATCGTGCAGCGGCTCGGCGCGCTGGGCTATCACTTCTACGCGACCGAGGGCACGGCGCGTCTGCTCGAACAGCAGGGTCTCCCGGTGACGGCTGTGCCGCGCATCAGCCAGGGCGATTCACAGATCATTCGCCTGATTCGCTCACGCACGGTGCAGCTCGTCATCAACACAATCACTGGTGGCACTGGCCAGGTGCGCGAGGGCATCGAGATTCAGGATGGCTTCCGCATCCGTCGCGCCGCCGTCGAGACTGGCATCCCCTGCCTGACATCGCTCGACACTGCGCGCGCGGTCGTCGAGGCGCTGCACGACGCCACTGGCTACAGCGTGCTGCCCTTCGCCGAGTATCGGGGGGAACCAGGCATTTCTTCAGGGAGATGAGCCGATGGCGATCGCATCGAGAAGGCGATATGTGCGTGTGGTCGCGCAAAGAACCAGCCACGAGAACGCGCTCGTGGGAGATAGTCGACGCGGCCCTCGAAGAGATCTATGCGGCGCTCAAACGCGGCGAATCCGTTTCACTGCGCAACTCTGGGTTCTTCTACGTCCGCCCAGAAGCAGCGAGTTGGGTGTTCCGCTTCAACCCAGCGCAGCGGCTGCGCGGGCCTTCGGCGGAGTACTACCGCGCGGTGGGGACGCGAGATATCGGCCACGATGACGACTCCTTCCATCCCGCGTTTGTGCAGGCGATAGATGCGGGCGGAATGATCTGGGAAGGCGACCCCAGCTATCCGACGCTGGAATGATGCCTTGCGCGCATTGGACGACGCGATACGCGACTGGCTCCTATGAACAAGGCGCCGTTGAATAGCGTGAAGGCTATGGTTCCTCAGCCGTGATGCTCATGCCAGCGCGCGATCCCCTCAGGTAAACGCCGCCCCTGGTTTTACTCGCTTCTGCCCGATTGTGAGAAACCACACGCGCATTCCCTGGCAACCTGTGTTACAATCGGCGCGGTCAGGGAAGCAGTGTGCCTTCCCCGAGCACGCGTGGCATTCGATGTCGAGTGATGCCACTAGAGCTTGTCGGCCAGCCTTTGAGAGGAGCAGTCCATGACCAGTCCCTCCGCGCCTCCCACCCGCTCGCCACGTTTTCTTTCGGCAAACATTCTTTTGCCGCTGATTATCGTCTTCGGGTATGTCGCATTTCTCATCACCGGGATCGACGCCGGGCGCAATGGCCCCCTCGATGATGTGCAGCCAATCGCGCTCTACATCTACTTCAGTCTGCTGTTGGTGCTATTGCAGCTTGCCATCTCCGAGGTTCGTTCGTGGCCGCGAATTCTCTATATCTTCGTCGCCAGTGGCTTCGCCATCATCTACGCGGGCGAGCGATTGTTCAACGCAGAGGGGAAGAAGCCGGGCAACTTTACCAGTAGCGCATGGACGTACATCATCATCAACGCGCTGCTGCTGATCGTGTTTGTGGTGGATGCTATCGATCGTCGGCGCGCCAGCAAAAGCGCTTCCAGCGGTCGCCTGACACGTCGCTCGCCCATCTCCTATCGCGCCTTCGCCGCAGACTTTGGCGGGCTGGCGATTCTCTTCTTCGTCGCCGCGTTTCTGCTCGATACCCTGGGTGAGCGCAGGGTACTTGGCCTGATCGGACTTGGCCTGCCCACAGGGCAGAAGCCCTACGTCATTGTGGACTTTCAACAACTCTTTGGCATTGTGTTGCCCAATAATCTCGGTCGGCTAGAGGTGCTCGATGTTGGCATCGCGGTATTTGCGATGGCGATCTCGCTGCTCTTGCTCGTGATTGTCGGCGCGCTCACACTCTCGACCAGCACCGCGTCCGCGACCGGCGAGGAGCGCTTTGGCGTCGCGCTCCGCCGCATCCTCTGGGAGGCGACCGATCAGACGTTTCTGTCATTGCGGCTGGTGCTCAGCCCGTTGATCTGGCTCATCCCCGCCTTTAGCATTGGGGCGCTCTCGCAGAACATTCTCTCCTATCTCCAGCTTTCCGCCCGCGACACCAACGCGCAGATTGTGGATCTTTTCAACCCATTCTCGCATGATAGCCTGACGAATCTGCCGCTGCTCGGTATCGTGCTGCTGCTGGGCGCGCTGGCGATTGGCGCGGTGATTTTCTCGGTTGCGGTGGTGGAACACGATGGCAATGTCATCCTCAATACGCTGCACATCTTCCGCGTGGCTGGGCGCATCGCCGGGCTGACGCTGGGCTTCTTCCTCTATAGCCTGGCATTCCTGAACGCTGCGGCCATTCTCTTCCTGGGGACGAAGGCGGAACCGTTCCAGGTTGGCGCTGGTGGTCTGCTGGCGCTGCTGGTAGGCGGGGCGCTCGCGGTCTACACCGTGTTGCGTGATCGCTCGCGGGCCAGCGCGCCGGTCGCTAAACAATAGCGCACGACATGCGCCGCCACGTTTCACGTGAAACAATAATGAGATGCCCCTCCGCATGTAGGGAGGGGTCGCTGTTTTGTGGTATTGTGCTGTCGCTCCGCGTCATGGCCCCGATGGGATATTGGCGAAGACGCCCGACCAGTTCGGCAGCACATGAATATCGGGCAGCGGCCAATAGACGAGTGAGGCCTTGCCAATAATATCTTTGCGCGGCACAGGCCCCCAGTCGCGTGAGTCGTCGCTATCGCCGCGATGATCGCCGAGCACATAATACTCGTTGGGTTGCAGCGTTATTGATTTCGTGTCGCAGGGACACAACTGCTGATAGACGTATGGCTCTTTCAGCGTCTTGCCATTCACGCTCACCGTGCCATTGGTGTCGATATCCACGGTGTCGCCTGGCACGCCGATGACGCGCTTGACGAAGTTTTCGCTGGTATTGAGCGGAAATTGGAAGACGATCACGTCGCCGCGCTGTGGTGAGTGGAGATAGTAGGTCGCCTTATCCACGAGAATGTATTCATTGGTATAGAGCGTGCGCTGCATACTGGGGCCATCGACGCGATAGTTCTGCACGAGCAGGCGTACGACCCCGAAGAACAGGAGCGTGAGAATCGCGACCTCAAGCACTTCGCGAAGTAGCCTGGCGCCCGCATGTTCGCCCTGTTCGTCCTCATACGCGTAGTCCTCTTGTCGGCTCATGAAATCTCCGTCGTTATCAGCGCCACCGTGTCGCCCGTGCGCATGTCGGATGCCAGGCTCGATGGTTTGAAAGGCCCAAGGAGGCAAAGCGCAGCCCCATGTCATCTTACACATTGCATACGTACGATGCAACGCATTGACGCATCTCAAGCCGGGACTGTGATGGGATTCACTGTCGCCGTGGCGCCCACGCCGCCTCCGCCTGTCATACACTTTAAATCATACCAGTGTGACGATGGCGGGCGGCTCCCTATACGCTCGATTCGTGTGTGTGGGCAGAAGGCACAGAGGCGTTGTTGTGCCCGGTAGCCAATGATAGAATGGCCTGTATGCATGGTCCGGAGATGGCGAACGGGAATAGGGAATAGGGAAGGCGGGCATCGTGGATTCACAGCAGGACTGGCGCAGGCGGCGTATGGCCGACAAAGACTCCGGCGGCGCACAACCGAGTCCGTCTGGGCAGGGTACGCCGCCTCGCGTAGCGGGGAACGCTGGCGCTCCTGGAGAGCCTTCTGACGGCGACAGCGATGTGAATCCCCCATGGGAGCGCGAAAGCGGCGTCTATCCCGCTGTGAAGCCTGCCCGGCGCTCCTCCAAAGATCCACGGCCGCTGTGGGAAATGGAATCGGTGATTGAGCGATCATATCCGGGCACCAGCATCGAGACCTTGATGAACACCGGCACGGGCAAAGTACCCGCCGTCGTGCCGCTGCACCCCGGACAATCGGTCTGGAGCACAGGCGTGAGCGCGCCGACCTCTCAGCGCCCCGACAATGCGAAGCCCAGCGCTGGCATTGCTGCCCCTGAGGAAGAGGAAGAGGAGGACGATCAGCCCTCGATTCAGATGCGCGCCCTCCGCACCGGCAACCTCGCCCGCGCCACGATCATCGTCACCAGCGCGCTGATGGTGAGCCGCGTGCTGGGTCTGGTTCGCACCTCGCTCTTCGCCAGTGTCTTTGGCTCCAAGGCAGATGTGGTCAACGCCGATGCCTTCACCAATGCGTTCGCCTTCCCCGACATGCTCTTTACCATCGTCGCGGGTGGCGCGCTGGCCTCGGCCTTTATTCCCGTTTTCACCAGCTATCTTGTCGAGAAACGCGACCGCAAGGCCGCCTGGCACATCGCCAGTTCGGCGCTCAATATCATCATGCTGGCCCTGGTCATCCTGGCTATTCTCGGTATCATCTTCACGCGGGAGTTTCTGGAACTGACACTGCCAGAAATCATGCACAAAACCAATAACGAGCCTGAGATACTGATTCAGTTGACCCGCATCATGCTGCTCCAGCCGATTTTTCTCGGAGGCGCGACGATTACGATTGCCGTCATGCAGGCGCGGCAGTCGTTCGTGCTGCCCGCGCTTGGCCAGGTGATCTATACCGTGAGCCTGATCGGCGGCATTCTCGCCACGAAAGTGGATGAGACCACGCATATCTTTGGCGGCCACCTGGGTATTGCCGGGCCAGCATGGGGTGTGGTCGCAGGCGCGCTGTTCCAGTTCCTGATCCAGATTCCCGGGCTGATTCACGCGAAGATGCACTACACATTCTCGTTTGATATCTTCAACCCAGGCATTCGCGAGATGTTCCGCCTGATGGCGCCGCGCCTGCTCAACGCCGTTATCCTCTACGTCTCGGTCTTCGTCAACCGGAACCTGATTGGCACTGTTGGCGTAGATGGCGCGACCTACGGGTACGTGACCGCCTTCACGCTCATCATGCTGCCCAATGGCATCTTTGGGATGGCGGTGTCGCAGGCGGCCTTCCCGACGCTGGCGGCGCTGGTCTCGGCGGGTGAGTGGACACGTCTGCGCGATACGATCTCACGCACGGTGCGCGGCATCATCTATCTGGCGGTGCCCTCGGCCTTTGGCATGATGATTCTGGCGGAGCCGATCTGCCGGGTGATTCTTGGCCATGGCGATTTCTCGCTGAGCCAGCTGCCCTATTTTACTGGCCCATTGATCTATTTTGGCATTGGTCTGGTAGGCCTCTCGCTGGTAGAGATACTTACCCGCAGTTTCTATGCGCTGCAAGATACCCGGACGCCGACGCAGGTCAGCATCTATCAGTTCATGTTCAGCATTGGCCTGAGTGTGGTGCTGCTTGGCCCGATGGGCGCGAACGGGTTGGCGCTGGCCTCGTCGCTGGCGTGGCTGGGCGAGGCGTTGGTGCTGTTGCTGTTGCTGCGGCCACGACTCGCGGGCCTGGATATCAGGCGCATCGGGATCTATCTGCTCAACGTGATTGGCGCGAGTGTTGTTACCGCGCTGACGGCTCTGTTGATCTATAATCTTGGCGAGCTGGTGCTGCCGACGAGCGTGACGCGGCCAAGCATCACCGCAGTCTACATTATCATCCGGCTGGCAGTGGCCATCATCGTCGCGACGGGCGTATACTTTGGTATCTCGCGCTTCCTGGGCATCGACGATGTGATGCCGCTTGACCGGATCTTCCGTCGCGTGTTCCGGCGCTAAGCGCGCTTGTGCTGAACAACAAGACACATACACACCATATAGCACGTAGAGCGTCTGTCGGGATCGGCAGATGGCGTCTGAAAAAGGGGCCGCCCGTGATTGGCAATCGTCGCCAGCGTCCAGAATATCCCGGCATGTATGGCAGCCGCTACGCTGGCTCGCTGGGGCAACTGATCCTGCGCAGCATCAACTGGGGCATCGTCGTCGGTATTCTGATTGTCTTTGGCATCTTCGGCTGGATCCTCTGGCAGAATCAGCCCAGCACCGTGACGGTGGGCACTATTGGCTTCGTGCTGGTGGGCTGGATCTTCAGCCTCTGTCTCCACGAGTTCGGCCACGCGGTGACGGCGGTGCTTGGCGGCGATACCAGCCCGAACACCATCCGCTACCTCAGCTTCAATCCGCTCCACTATGCCAACCCATTGTTGAGCATCATCATGCCGGTCATTTTTATTTTGATCGGCGGTATTGGGCTGCCCGGTGGCGCGGTGTATCTGCGCCGTGACCTGATACGTAACCGCTACTGGCAGAGCGCCATCTCGCTCGCCGGGCCGCTGGGCAACTTCCTCTTCCTGATCGGGTTGACGCTGCCCTGGCGTCTCGGGCTGCTCAATGGACATTTTGCGTTGCAGGCGGCGGTCGCCGTACTGGCCTTCTTCCAGGTGATGGCCATCGTGCTGAATCTGCTGCCGATTCCACCGCTCGATGGCTTCGGCGTGATCATGCCGTGGCTGCCGCGCGAACTTGCCCAACTGGCAATGTCGGTCGCGATGTACGCGTTTATCCTGCTCTTCGTGCTGCTCTGGTTCGTTCCTGCGGCAAATGCGCTGCTCTTTGACACGATTTACAGAATCGTGGATGTGGTGGGTATTAATCCTTTCTATGTGAGCGTGGGCTGGACTAACCTGTTCTCCTGGCGTGGTTAGGCCATAGTTGGCAGAAAGCGCGAAGACGTAGCGCTGCGTTTCACGTGAAACGCTGGGTGATAGCAACGCCTGGGCTAGTGGGACTAGCATGGGTCGTGTACACTGCGGGAGGGGTAGCGTTTCTCTATCCGTGCAGGAGATACACGCATGACCGATACCTCTGACCCCGCCAGCGACGTTGAGCCGCTCCAGCCGCCCACGCGCCGTCGGCGGCTCCCCCATCGCGGGCGTCCCACAGCCGCTGCGGTCGGCCAGCAGACTGTTACGCATTGCGGGACCGGGCCTCATCACTGGCGCGTCCGACGACGACCCCTCTGGTATTGGCACGTATTCGCAGGTAGGCGCCGTCTTTGGCACCGGTCTGCTCTGGATGGCGCTCTATATTTTGCCGCTGGTGATCTGCGTCCAGGAGATGTGTGGTCGCATTGGCCTGGTGACTGGCGGCGGTGTCGCCGGATGTGTGCGCCGCCACTATAGTCGCCCTATTCTCTATGGCGCGGTGCTGCTGCTCTTCATCGCCAATACCATCAACGTCGGCGCTGATCTGGGCGCGATGGCCGCCTCGGTGCGGTTGCTGGCGCCCGCGTTGCCCTACGGCGTGATACTCGTCGTCTTCGCGGTTGGCATCCTGCTGCTCGAAATCTTCATCCCCTATCGCTACTATGCGCGCGTGCTCAAGCTGCTGACCCTCTCGCTGCTGGCCTATCTGCTGACCGGCATTCTGATTCGCCCAGACTGGCTGGCGCTGCTACGCGCCACCGTGATCCCCTCGATTCAGCTCACACCAGACTTCCTGGCGCTGACCATCGCCGTGCTGGGAACAACCATCAGCCCCTACCTGTTCTTCTGGCAGGCCGCCGAAGAGGTTGAGGAGGAGCATGAGCGCGAGGAGCAAAAAGAGCATCAGGCCGCTATGGGCAAAGCGGTGGTTCAGAAGCCCGGCGGGCGTCAAGGACATCTGCGCCGCGCGATACATGTGCTCCGGCTCGATACCGCCCTCGGCATGGTCGCGGCCTCGGCGACGTTCTGGTTCATCGTCATGGCCACCGGATTGACGCTCCATTCCCATGGCATCCATACTATTGCGACGGCGGCGCAGGCGGCGCAGGCGCTGCAACCGCTGGCGGGTGATCTGGCGAGCTTTGTCTTCGCGCTGGGGATTGTTGGCACCGGCCTGCTGGCGATCCCAGTGCTCGCGGGTTCGGCGGCCTATGGCATCGCCGAGGCGTTTGGCTGGCGCGAGGGGCTTTCGGAGCGGGTCGATCACGCGCGCGGCTTCTACGCCGTCATCGCCGCCGCGACGCTGATTGGGCTGGCGCTCAACTTCCTGGGCATCAATCCCATTGCCGCGCTCGTCTATACCGCCGTCATCAATGGCATCGTCGCCGTGCCGCTGCTCGTGTTGCTGCTGATGGTCGCCAATAACCGCAAGATCATGGGCGGTTTCACCAACGGACGCCTCTCGAATAGCATTGGCATTCTGACGACGGTGGTGATGTTCGTGGCGGCGATTGCGCTGGTCGTCTCGCTGCTGCCGCATTGAGTCTGCGGTAGAGATGCATCCGTTTCAGT
>CAVPDP010000029.1:0-121870 GCA_963702665.1 uncultured Chloroflexia bacterium | reverse complement strand
AGCAGTATATACCGAAGCCATCCCGTAAACAGGTGGTGAGTTGCATTCAAGCGGAAGGCATGCCGCATACCCTCCCTGTTCGGCGAATAGTTCTCGCAACGCACACATTTTTCAGCCCACAGGCTGATCGCGTTCCGCCCTGGGACTGATGACGAATCTCCTGACATTGGGCATGCTCTGAGTGACGAAACCGCAACATGCAATTCGCTCAGATGGAGGCCAAGGATGGCCACCCCGAAGGAGATCGCTCATGGTACAGACGACCGCATCGAAACAATCCGCGGCATTCCCGCAGGGCAGCCCGTTGATTCGCGTGGAGCATCTGACGCGCACCATCGCCACCCGCGCGCAACGGACCATCATCCTCGACGACGTGACCTTCACCATTCCCGCGCAGAGCTTGTTCGCCATCAACGGGCCGTCGGGCAGCGGCAAATCCACGCTGCTCAACATGCTCACCGGCATCGACCGGCCCACCACAGGACGAGTCATCTTCGCCGGACAGGAATTGCGCGCTCGAGCGCGAGAACGCGCTGGCGCGCTGGCGCGGGCAGCATGTGGGGATCATCTTCCAGTTCTTCCAACTGGTACCCACGCTCACCGCGCGCGAAAATGTCCTGCTGGCGCTGGAACTGGGCGGCGGTGGCGGCCTGCCGCGCTCCGCCTGGCGCAAGCGCGCGCAGGACTGCCTGGAGATCGTGGGCATGGGCGCGTTTGGCAACCGGCTGCCCAGCGAGCTTTCCGGCGGGCAGCAGCAGCGCGTCGCCATCGCCCGCGCGCTGGCGAACGATCCGCCGGTGCTCATCGCCGACGAGCCGACCGGCAACCTCGACTCGCACACGGCGCACGCGCGTCTTTGATATGCTCGCCAGCCTGACGCAACGCAGGCAAAACCGTCATGTACGTCACCCATGACCGCGAGTTGGCTGCCCGCGCCGGATCGCGCATCGAACTGCTCGACGGGCGCATCGTCGGCCAGCACAACGCCGATGCCGCCATTACACACGCGGCGGAGGTGGAGTGATGAGCCGTCTCATCAGCGCGAGCCTGCACAAATCGTTCGCCGACGTGACGCGGCGCAAGGGGCGCACGCTGCTGGTGGTGCTGGGCATCTTCATCGGCGTCTGTGGCCTGACCGCCATCAACACCGCCGAGGATGCCCTCTTCGCCGCCGTCACCTTCAGCGCGAGCAGCCAGGCCACGCACCCGGATATCCTTCTGGATGTCGATCGGCTCGATCCAGCGCTGCTGCCCGCGCTGCAAGCCGTCACCGATGTCAAAACGGTGCAATATCAGACGGTGTTCAACACCCAGTGGCATGTCAGCCAGGCGCCAGGGCACATCAACATGGTTATCACCAGCTATCCCGATTTGCGGCATGCGCCGCTGACCCCGTTTCAATTGACGAGCGGGCGCTATCCTAACGTCGGCGAGATCGTGATGGAATATGGGGATCTGGGGCTGCAAACCGTTCTCCATCGGCGACACGGTGACGGTGGATACCGCCCAGGGCACGGCGCATCTGCGTGTGGTCGGGCTGGCGCGCACGCCGGGGCATAATCCCGCGTCATCCGGCATTGGCGAGGGCTACATGTCCGATGTCGGCCTGCAGCAGATCACCAGCTGGCGCCTCTACCGGCTTAACGCCAACCAGTGGCGTCACTCTGGATCCCGAAATCGCCATTAAGGTCCAGAGTCACGCCAGCACCGTCGCTGCGACAGTACAGCAGGTGTTGCTCGCGCATGGGGTGACGGTATATAACATCAGCGTCCAAGAGCATTTCGCTCCGCAGACGAACGCGATAGCTGGCGTCTTCTCGCTGCTGCGCATCCTGATCATTGTCGCGGTGGTCATGAGCGGATTCCTGATCCTCAACACCGTGACGACCCTGGTGGCAGAGCAAACGGCGATCATCGGCACGATGAAGGCTGTCGGCGGCACGCGCGGCGCGATCATGCGCGGCTATCTCGTCTCGGTGGGCATCTATAGCATGCTGGCGACGCTGCCAGCCATCGCGCTCGGTTTGTTCGGCGGCTACCAGTTGGGTTCACAGCTTGCCACGACTGTGCCAATCGATATCGGTCCCTTTGTGTTGCAGTGGTGGATCGTCATCGTCGGCCTTGCTGTCGGCTTCGGCGTTCCCCTCCTCGCGGCGCTGCTGCCGCTGTGGAACAGCACGCGCATCAGCGTGCGTGATGCCCTCGCCGCCTATGGCGTGAGCGTCGGCAGCGACAACGGGATGATGGTGCGTCTGGGCCAGCGCCTGACATGGATCTCGCAGACGGTGTGGCTGGGGCTGCGCGGCGTCTTTCGCAGGCGCTGGCGCGCCGCCCTTACGCTACTGACCCTGACGCTGGCAGGAGTAAGCTTCCTGGTGGTGCAGACCGCCAGCACGTCGGTCGCTTCAACCGTCCGCTCTGTCAACGCCAATATCGCCGCCGATGTCGAGATTGACACCGATCAGCCACTCTCGCTCACGCAACTCCGTTCGCAACTGAGCACGGTTGGCAACATCCGGCGTGTCGAGCGCTTCTGGCATGATCAATCTGTAGCGACGCATTGGGGACAGATGCAAGTGATGGCTTTCGATCCTGATACACAACTCTATCACTATCATCTGACGAGCGGGCATTGGCTAGCGACCGGAGCAACAGACACGGCGCTGCTCAGCGATGATGCGCTCGCCAGGAGCGGCCTGCGCATTGGCGATACCCTGACGATCAGCGATCAGGGCAACCAGGCAACATTGCGCATCATCGGTACGGTCAAACAAACTATCGACCACTTTGGTGGCATCGGGGCGATCATCATCAGCCTCGCCACCTATAACCAGTTCGCTGGTGTGTCTGCTGGATCGAGTGGCGATGTCGGCCAGGCATTTCTGGTGCAGGCGCGGGATCGCTCGCCCAGCGCCGTCAATCAACTCACGGATGATCTGGATCGGCTGCTGAACCAGGGGCAAACACAGAATTGTACGCAGGTATGTAGCGGAGGAAGGGTCGGCGTCATGCTCCTGAGTTTCGAGACGACACAGCAGCTACAAAACTGGATCATCCTCTATGCCCTGCTCTACGCGGTCGCGATCATCATTGGCGTAGCGGGCGTGCTGGGGCTGGCCAACGCGCTCACCGCCTCAGTGCTGGAACGCCGCCGCGAGATCGGGATGTTGCGGGTGATGGGAGCGAGCGGCTGGCGCATCGGCCAGGTCTTTTGGAGCGAGGGGCTGGCGCTGGGCGGCATCTCCTGGCTGGCGGGAGGGATATTCGGCCTGCCGCTGGCCTATCTCTTCGTGCGCGCCTTCAGCCAGTTGGTGATGCCGCTGGATTTCGTGGTTGATCCTGTGGCGTTCGTCGTGATGCTTGGCGCCATCGTGGTCATCGCCACCCTGGCGACCATCACCCCCGCCTCGCGCGCCTCGCAGGTTCGCATCGCCGACATGCTGCGGTATGAATGAGGAGGAAGTCCTATGCGCTGCCTGAAGCTGCTCGCAGTGCTTGTCGCCCTGGGAGGCTCGCTGACGCTCGTCGCCTGTGGAGGCAAACCAACCACGGCGATGTGCTTTGGCCCACGCCCTGTGTCGGCAGTGCATCTCGTCGGAAGTCGTATCAGCTTCGCCGTGACGATAGTTCGCGACACCCATACGTACACCTATGCGTATTCCATGCCGAAGTCAGATTTCGGCGGCTCTCCAGCGTCCATGAAGAATGGCGACATCGTCGGGTTCTGTGCGGAAACGGCTGAATCAGGTGGGCAGAGCATCACCACCATCACTGATTTCAGTGACCAGGGCCAACCTGCCGCCACTGGCACGGCGCAATCGCGCTAGACTAGACAATCGCTGAGGGCGGTATGGTGGGCAAACAAGTTGCACAGGCAGACGTTCCACTCTTGCTCGCCCGCACTGTATGCGTGATCGCCGTGATCACGGCGAGTATGGGAACGCCAGGTATGGATATGGCATACTGGGACCAGCGCTTCTCGCTGATGCTTGCGGAGGATTGGTGACATGCACAGCCTACACAAACGGTTTGGCGGACTCTATTGGCGGCTGACCGCCTCCTACTTTGCGGTCACATTACTGGCAGCCGTCATCGTCGAGATCGCCGTCAGCTTTTCCTCCAGCATTCACGATTACCAAACTGTGACAGCCCTTCCGTCCAGTGTTCCAGGTTATCAAGGGGTGAAAGTCCCCGGTGCACCGGCGCCATTCGAGTTCTCTCGGTTTCTCAGCATCTTTTGGGAACATTTCCAGGCGAGTGGTCTGTCCTTCATCTTGCTCGCCAGCGCGGTTGGCACGCTGACCGGCCTGTTGATTACGCGCAACGTCACCCGTCGGCTGCGCAGCATCACCCAGGCGGCGGACGCCTGGAGCAAGGGTGAGTTCGCGGTCGAGGTGCGCGATCCCACCCGCGATGAGATCGGCCAGTTGGGGCAGGACCTCAACGGCATGGCCGAACAGCTCCACACCCTCTTGGCGACCCGCGAAGAGCTTGCGACAATCGAGGAACGTAACCGACTAGCGCGCGATCTGCACGACTCGATCAAGCAAAACGTTTTCGCCACCGCCCTGCTGGTGGGCGCGGCGCGCACGCATCTCCCGCCGGATATGCTACCCGCGCAGACATATCTCGCCGAGGCTGAGGCGCTGGCCGAGCAGACGCGCCAGGAATTAACCGCGCTCATCCGCGAGCTACGCCCGGCTCGCCTCGCAGATAAGGGGCTGGCCGTCGTCCTGCACGACTATGCCGAGGACTGGTCGCGCCGCATGGGCATCGCCATCGCCATGTCTATCCAGGGGGAGCGGGTTATCGCGCTCGACATCGAGGAGGCGCTCTTGCGCGTGGCCCAGGAAGCGCTTGCCAACATCGCGCATCACAGCGGCGCTGCACACGTTACCATCTACCTCATATGGGACGATGCGCAGGTGCGCCTGACCATCACCGACGATGGCGACGGCTTCGATGTGGCGCACGCCAACGGGCGCGGCGTGGGATTAGCCAGCATGCGCGAGCGCGTGGCCGCCCACGATGGCACGCTACAGATCGCCAGCACGGCGGGCGCGACGACGGTGGAGGCCACGATTCCGTTGCACTCTGCCGAGCAACCGAACCAGGAGGCGGCGCCATGAGTGATCCCATCACCATCCTGATCGTAGACGATCATGCCGTTGTGCGGCGCGGCGCGCGGGCATTCCTGGAAGCGCAACCCGATTTCGCCGTCGTGGGCGATGTCGGCTCTGGCGGCGAAGCGGTGCTGCTGGCGGCTGACCTGGCCCCCGACGTTGTGCTGATGGATCTGGTGATGCCCGGCATGGATGGCGTGCAGGCGACGCGGCTGGTCAAGCAGAAAAGTCCCTGCTCCCAGGTCATCGTGCTCACCTCGTATCATGAGGACGAGCATATCTTTCCCGCTATCCGCGCGGGCGCGCTCTCCTATCTGCTCAAAGATATCGGCCTGCCTGACCTGGCCGACGCGATCCGCAAGGCAGCGCATGGCGAGGTCGTGATGCATCCCCACATCGCCGCTCGCGTCGTGCAGGAGCTGGATGGCGCGACGCATCACGACATGGCGAGCTACGCCCACTTGAGTGAGCGCGAGCGGGAAGTGCTGCGCCTGATCGCCGAGGGGCTAAGCAACGCTGACATCGCGGCGCGGCTCGTCCTCAGTGAAAAGACCGTGAAAAGCCACGTCCGCAACATCCTCGGCAAACTGCACCTGGCTGACCGAACCCAGGCGGCGATCTATGCCTGGCGTGAAGGTATTGTGTCGTAAGGTAGACCAGGTCTCATCTCGTCAATGGGCGTTACGTTGCAAGCGTGAGGCGCTCAAGAGACATCTCTTGGATTCTGAGCTTCACACTGACGCCATCGCTGTTCGCCCAGATTTCACCCATCTGGAGAATGGGTGATTCTGGCTAGCGTGGGGCCATGCGGATCGCGCCATCCAGCCGGATCGTCTCGCCGTTGAGCATCGTGTTCTCGACGATAGATTGCACCAGCGCGGCGTATTCGTCGGGGCGGCCCAACCGTGGCGGGAAGGGCACCTGCTGGCCCAGCGACGCGCGCGCTGACTCCGGTAGCCCGGCCAGCATCGGCGTGTCGAAGATGCCCGGCGCGATGCTCAACACACGGATGCCATAGCGCGCCAACTCGCGGGCAATCGGCAGCGTCATGCTGACAACGCCGCCCTTCGAGGCGGAATACGCCGCCTGGCCAATCTGCCCATCGAAGGCCGCGACCGACGCCGTGTTGACGATGACACCGCGCTCGCCCTCGGCGTCTGGCTCGTTATTTTGCATCGCCGCCGCTGCCAGACGGATGGCGTTGAAGGCGCCGACCACATTGACCTGAAGCACTTTGGCGAAGCGGTTGAGATCGTGGGACGTGTCTTTGCCGATGACCTTCTCGGCAATCGCGATACCCGCGCAATTCACCAGGATGCGCAGCCCGTTGCCCAGGGATGCCGCCGTCTGCACGGCAGCGCGCATCGAATCTTCGCTGGTGACATCGGTCGCCACGAAGCGCGCCGCGTCGCCCAGTTCCGCCGCCAGCGCCTCGCCAGCCTGCGCGTTGAGATCGGCGATCACCACCTGCGCGCCCGCGCCTGCCAGCCGCCGCACCGTCGCGGCGCCCAGCCCCGACGCGCCGCCCGTCACCAATGCGCCTGTTCCCGTTATTCGCATGAAACGCTCTCCTCGTCGTTGAATCACAGCCAGAGCGGCAACTGCGCCGCCTCACAACGCTCACAACGATACACCGCGAGACCCGGCGACATCAATAGAGCGACTCGTCGGCGCGTGTTTGGCATAGGCATATAATGACAATCAGCAATGGGATCGGCGGTATCATGGGAGCAACTGGCGGGGTGGGTCAATCTGAGCGTACCCACACGGAGGAGGAAGCTATGCCGAAAGAACAACTCATACAAGAGCTTGCGGACGCCTATGAGAAGCTCATCGGGTCAGCGACTGAAGCAGCGCAACGCGGCGCAATCCGCCCAGGAGAAACCTGGAGTCCGCGTGATATCGTCGCCCATCTGGCAGGCTGGGAAGTCATGGCGACAGTGCGCATTCCCCACATTGTCGCCGGGATGGCTCCGCTGGAGTTTTCAGACGAGGCGCGGCAGGCGGCCATGACTGACGCCATCAATGCCACGATTGTCACGATGGTGGGCGATCAACCCATTGACGCGGTGAGTGGCATATTGCGCCAGGCATACCATACTGATATCGAGCTACTCAGGAAGCTGGACGAGGCGTTCTTTCAACCGGGTACATATGTGTATGATCGAACGAGGGCAGTCATCGAGCATTGCCAGGAGCATATTGAAGAGCTACGTCTCAGCGACCCTGAATGATGGGCGTCAGGCCCCATAGGCCCGCCTGATACTCGTACAACCAATACGGCACACACAATACGGCGAAATACCGTCGAAAGGCGACAGCATGCGTTCAGGATTCTTCCAGTCTTATGTGCCGTGGGTCGGCGCGTTTTTCATCGCTATCGGCGCGCTCTCGTTCTTTACCCAGGCGCCGCTGCTGGGGGGCGCGCTGCTCTGCATCGGCGCGGCGTTTCTGCTGCTCGGCGGCTCGGCCCAGGCGTGGCCACAACTGCCGCCCTGGCGTAAGATTGGCTCTGCCGTTGGCATCGTCGCGGGCCTGGTGTTTCTCGTCGCCAGCCTGGTTATCAATGGCTATGAGGCATTGGTTCACTCGCGTGCAGTTCTTTGCGCCGGGATGCGTCGTTGAGCCAGAGCGAGAGGTGCGCTGGCTCCATCGTCTGCTGCGCCACCGTCAACAGATGCTCGCTGGAAGGAGTCGATATCGACCTCCTGGCGCAGCGTCACGCCAAACGCCTCGACCGCTTTGCGCGCATCGTATTTCGTGCGATAGAAACGGCGATCCACCGCCCGCTGCACCCGCCGCCGCAACGGCTGGAAGAGCGCGGCGATCAGCAGGGTGGAGATGACGATAGTCAATGGCTCGTTCTCGCCGCCAGGCATGTGCAGGAGCGTTCGCGCAATCGTCTGGAATCGCGATGATACAGCCAATATAGACAGCGACCAGCGTGACTGTTACTGAGCCATAGACCAGCGCGCGATTGATGATCGTGTCGATATCGTAGAGGCGGTGGCGCTGGATGGCGATGAAGAACGTGATCGGCAGCGCCAGGATGACGAGCTGATAGAACAGGAAAGACGCGGGCATATACAGCGTCTGCGCCCAGCGGCGTAAAGCCCGACGGCAACCAGAAAAGCTGGTTGGCGACTAGCACCGCGAACAGGCCAGCGATGGCCCATTTCGTCTGCTGGCGCTGAATTGGCGTCGAGACGCGCGATAGCGGTACACTTGCCAGATGATCGTGGTGATGACAAAGAGCGGATAGCCGAGGAACAGTATGCCTTCACCCAAATCTGGCGTGAAGTTGATAAGTATCCCCCAGATTGCCCAGACAACAAACAGCATCCACGTCCAGCGAGGCACAAAACGCCCATTGGGAAAGAGCATAAACGTCGCGTCGTAGATGATCCATACCGGGAACGTCAAGACCTGCAACAGAATCCAGATGGACGGCGGGATATTGGTGGGGAGGTTTCCCGTCGTGCCGTTGTTCATGATGGGGTAGCCGACCAGAAAGAGCGCCACGAGCAGCGCCATCCAGTCGTTCGAGCGTCGCCTGACGAGGATGAGCGCCAGCACGACTGAGATCAGCGAGATGACCAACGTACACGAGAGCGCAATCCATGAAAACGTCTCGAGGCTGAGGCCAATCCCGGCAAGCGCCGCCTGCTGTTGCCTGGTAAATGCGCAGGTATCCGGGCAGGCGCGCGACATGAACGCCAAATAGTAGGGAATCTGGATGAAGAACGCCGCCAGCATCGCCACGAATACGACGACCCACGTGACGCGCGCGATGGCCAGCCAGCGTCCCGTGAGGAGCGTAGTGCTGGCGGCGTCCGACGTTATGGGGAGTTTGACGCTATCTGCCACAGACATCGCGCCAGTCGCTTTCATTGATCGCCATTCACCCACACGGGCAGGCGTATACCTTCATGGACACATCATACCCAAACAACGTCACGAAAGCGTTACGGCATGGGTCGTATTTGCTCAGGATCACAGACGCCTGGGCGCCGCAAGAGGGCACGACCACCCAGGCCGTCGCGGATGGGAGGCATCCGCGCCGTACCACACGCGGGGCTGCGTGTGGCGCCAGAGATGAATACGGACGGGACTTCACACCGAGCGGCTCCCCAACCGCCGGGAGGTGAAGGGTGTTCCCATCGCGCTGGAGGCAGTATAGAACATTATGTTCTATAATAGTCAACTCACCCATTACTCCTCTTTGCGCCGAACGACTTATGTACACAAGCAATGAGAGGCAATGGACGCCGCGCATGCTATAGTTGGAGGCATGACAGGCGGTTATTCTTTGCGGACGGATACACGATCGGACAGAGAGGATACCATACAGGTGAGTAGTCAACAGCCGGCGCCAGATATGCTTCAGGATTTGCATGGGCAGGTCGCGCTCGTGACCGGGGCCAGCAGTGGCATCGGCGTCGCGGTGGCCAGAGCGCTGGCGCAGCGTGGCGTGCATGTGGCGCTGGCCGCGCGTCGGGTGGATCGGCTCCAGGCGCTCAGCGAAGAACTCGCGAGCGATGGGCGCGTCGAGTCGCTGGCGCTGGCGTGCGATGTGCGCGATCCCGACGCGGTGCAGGCGGCGGTGCAGAAGACGCTCGACCGCTGGGGTCAACTCGATATTCTGGTGGCCAACGCGGGCTTCGGCTACCGCGCGTCGGTGGTGGATGGCGACATTACACGCTGGAAAGACATGATCGATACGAATGTCTATGGGCTACTGCTGACGCTGAAGTATGGCGTGCCGTCGATGCTGGAGCGCAAGCGTGGGCACGTCATCATCACGTCGTCGGTGGCGGGCCGCGTGCCGACGCTCCTCGGCTCGGCGTATTGCGGCAGCAAATTCGCGGCGACGGCCATCGCCGATGTGCTGCGGCAGGAGGTTGGCCCACAGGGTGTGCGCGTGACGACCATCGAGCCGGGTGTGGTCATCTCGGAGTTCCAGGAGGTTGCGGGCTATCCGCCGGGTATCCTCGAAAACATGCTGAAGGGCGCGACGCCACTTGTCCCCGCCGATATCGCCCGCGCGGTGGTCTTCGCGGTGGAGCAGCCAGCGCACTACGGCGTCACCGAGATCGTCGTCCGACCCACGGGCCAGGCGTTTCCCGTAGGATTGAATGACGGCGTTTATCGCGGGCAGATTCGCGCCGTGCGAAGCGGCTGGCGGCTGAAGCCGCGCCTACGGGATGCGCGTGAGCGCATCCGCAAAGCCCGCCTGCGCGGGCTGCAGACATGCGCCAACGGGACGCCCGGTGGGCAGCGTTTCGTGAAACCTGCGCAGGCAGGTTTTGTGGCCGCAGGCCATGCAGGCACGGTTAATGAACGTTAACTTTATATTCCGAACACCACACGTCGTGGCGGGCGAGGCAGGCCGTAGCGTCAACGCTACGGCGAATTTCCACACGTCGCGGGGCGGGAAATTCGCCGGGGCCTTTGGGCTTCCGGCACGCTCGCCCCAGCACACTGTTCGGAGGTATTTCTGAAAGTTCATTAACCGCCTGGCTTACATGATCGTCGATATGGTCGCGACGCCGAGCGCCTCGCCCGCCCGCGCGGTCAGGTTCGCCTGGATGAAGCGATCCATCTCGCCGTTCAGATAGGCGACGGTATCGGACTGATCCGCGCCCGTGCGGTGGTCTTTCACCAGCGAGTAGGGATGGATCGTCACCGTGCGTATCTGGTTGCCAAAGTCGGCCTCGACGTGTACCCCCTTGAGCCGCGACGCCTCACGTTCGCGCTGCTCGATCTCCAGTTCATAGAGGCGCGACTTGAGCACACGTAGCGCCAGCTCGCGGTTCTGAATCTGCGAGCGTTCGTTCTGGCAGGTGACGACGAGGCCCGTTGGCTTGTGGCGGATGCGCACGGCGGAATCGGTCTTGTTGAGATGCTGGCCGCCTTTGCCCGTCGAGCGGAAGGTGTCGACCTCCAGGTCTTCGGGGCGGATGTTGATCTCGATAGGCTCGTCGCCGATGTCGGGCATCACCTCGACCTTGGCGAAGGATGTCTGCCTGCGGTGGGCGGCGTCGAACGGCGAGAGGCGAATCAGCCGGTGGGCGCCCGCCTCGCCGCGCAGATAGCCATAGGCGTACGGGCCATCCACGCTGAACGTGGTGCTCTTGATGCCCGCCTCTTCACCGGGCATCTCATCCAGCAGGTCTACCTTATAGCCGTGCGACGTCGGCCCAGCGCATATAGGCGCGCTGGAGCATCTGCACCCAGTCCTGGGCGTCGGTGCCGCCGTTGCCCGCGTGAATCGAGATGATGGCCGACTTCGCGTCGTGTGGCCCATTGAGCAGCAGCCGGAACCGCTGCTTTTCCAGTTCTTCTTCGATCTGCGCGACCGATTCGTTGATCTCGCCTTCGAGCTGGCTATCTGGCTCGCTCTCCAGCAGTTCGGTCAACTCGTGCAGTTCGGCGAGGCGCGCGTCGAGCGATTCCCAGACAAACGCCTCATCGCGCAGGCGGCTCATCAGTTGCATCTGCCGCTGCGCATGGACACGGTCGCTGTAGAAATCGGGCGCGAGCGACTCTTCCTCGATAGCCGCTACCTGCTGCTTTTTCGTAGCGAGGTCAAAGATACACCGTTATTTCATACACCCGGCGTTGTAGTGCTTCGATGCGGGTCAGTAGTTCACTCATAACGCACATTCTATGAGGCGGAGATAGTCGGCGTCAAGCGGCTGTCAATCGAACCACACGACCATACGAACATTGTCTGCGCCGAATTGCCGCGCCAATACCTCCATGATATCCAGCGCCGTCTGCCAGCCTGGCGAGAGCACATCTCGCCGTCGTGCAGGTTCGGTGCATCTCTTCCTGGAACGGGGCTATCGCCAAATTCGTCCCAATTGATCTCGCTGATCTCACGCCACGTAATCCAGGAAGGTGGCCACGAACCGGGATCAGGCGGCACATCGCCATACTGTTTGAGTTCGTCGGATACATCAGCCGGGATGCCGCGTGAAGGCGCGATGGGGAGGAAACCATAGTCATTGCGCGCGCCGAACAGTGAGCCGAACATGCCGTAATTTCGGGATACAATCTCATCGATCTGTACGGCAGCAGTCCACCTTCGGGGGCGCCCGACATATATTTCTGGCGTGTAGACTTCGATCCACCCGTAAATGTCGGTTCCCACAAGTCGTTCCTCTCGATCACTTCCGCTGGCCAATCGCCACCAGCCGGGGCGCATCCAGCGTATATGGCTCGTTGGCGAGCGCGCCCCACGTCGAGCGTAGCTCCAGCCCGGCGGCGGTGAATAGCTCATGGACCTCGGTCAGCGTGTAGAGGCGGTGGCTGGCGTCGTAGGTGTAGCTGCGGCCATCGCCATAGGTGTAGCGATAGTGGATCGCCAGGCGGCTGGTGAGCGGATCGAACGTGTGAGCTCTCCGTCACCTCCAGGTCAGGCGACGCCCGCCAGATGCGTTCGGGCGCGAAATTGCGCAGGATACGCTCGCGGTTCCAGATGTCCAGCGCGAGGTAGCCGCCGGGAGCCAGCCGCGCCGCCCAGTCCACCAGCAGCGCGCGATTCTCGTCGTCGCCGAAGAAGCCAAACGAGTGGTAGAGAATGGCGACCAGATCATACGGGCCGCCAAACGCCTGCCGCATGTCGCCCACGTGCAGTTCACACGTCGCATCGGACGGAAGCTGCTCGCGGGCGCTGGCGATGAAGTCGGCGTTCTGGTCGATCCCCACCACGCGAAAGCCGCGCTCGGCGAAGATGCGTGTATGCCGCCCGGAGCCGCACGGCACATCGGCGACCATCGCGCCCGGCTGTAATCCCGTCTCGCGCAGCAGAAAATCCACCTCGGCGCGGCTGCGTTCCTCGGTGAGCATGGGCCGCACCGAGTCGGCGTATTGCTCGCGATAGTAGGCGATAGTCCAGTCGGGTGGCGGGGTATCGGCCATGCGAGTTCTCCAGGATGCGAATGGCTATCACGGCTGGCGGCTCATGGTGATTTTACACAATAGCGCGGACAGCCCCGGCCTTGATGGTATTTCCTTTGTGGATAGGGGCAGTCGCGGGCGCGAACCTCTCCCGGCCTTCGGCCACCCTCCCCTACGAGGGGAGGGACCAAGGCGACCAGTGTGGCATCTGGCTACATACGCCTGGCTCCCCTCTCCTCGTAGGAGAGGGGCTGGGGGTGAGGTCTACCCCTTCTTCGCGCTCTTGCGGCCCTTTGTCGCAGGCGTGGCCGCCGTTGCCATTGGCGGCAGCCGTAGCATTGCGGCCAGGCGCGTGGCCGTTGCTGGACGACGCTGCGCCTCCAGCGCCTCCAGCCGCTCGGTCAGTGCGCGGTTGTGCTGGCGCAGTTCCTCCAGGTCTTTGCGCAGTTGGCGCGTCTCATCGCCAGCGGTGCGCCCCTGCTGCAGCGTGCGGATCGTGAGCCGCGCCCCACGTACAGTCCGCTCATCGGGGCTGCGATCCACCAGCCGACGCAGCGCCGGAATCGCCCGCTGATCGCCCCAGGCCGCCAGCGCGCCGATGGTCGAGTAGACGACCAGTTCCCACGGATCATCGAGCGCGGCGATCAGCGCATCCACCGCGCGCACCTGCGCCTCGCCCTCGATGCGCCGTGTCGTCGCCAGCACCCGCAGCCCATTGGCGGCGCCCATCCGCGCATCCTGTGGCTTCGAGCGGTCGAGCCAGGCCGTCAGCGTCTCCACACAGCGCGGATCACCGAGCGCGCCCAGCCCGGCAAAGACGCCCATGCGAATCGTCTCGTTCCAACTGGCGCGGTCGAGCAATGGCAGCAGGCTTTCGTAGGCGCCGGATACGTTGGTCTTGCCCAGCGCGTTCGCCGCCGCCGCCTCCACGAAGTAGCTCGGCTCGCCCTTTGTCAGCAGCGCCGTCAGTGTGGTGGCCGCGCGCTCGGCCAGCTCCGCCTGTTCGGGCGCGTGGAAGACGCCCAGGGCCGCGACGATGGCACGCCGCGCCTTCGGCTCATCCACCACATCCAGCGCGCCAATCAGCGCCGTGAGCGCGCGCTCGTTGCGTTGCTGCGCCAGCGCGTCGGCTATCGCGCCCCGCACCGACCAGAACGACTCGTCGATCAGCCGCGTTTCCAGCGCCGCGATGCTCTGCGGATCGCCCAGGCGTCCCAGCGCCTCAGCCGCCTCGATGCGCCCCAGCACGTCGGGATCGTGCGCAAGCTGGTAGCGCAGCATGTCGGCGGGCCGCTCGAAGTCCAGCGTCTTGATGAGCCAGCCGCCCTCGTCGAAGCGCACCATGAATGGCCGCCGTGGCAGCGGGAAGTAGAAGGTCTGCTCCGCCGCATCGACCTGCACGCGGAACGTCGTCAGTGACGCCTTCGCTTTGGGATCATCGCCATGCGTCCCATCTTTCTCAGGGACCATGAAGGCGATATCGACCGGCGTGACGAAGATCGGCGTCAGCGCGGTCGCCTCCTGCGTCTGGCGCACGGTCAGCCGCGCCAGCTTGTGCTCGTCATCCCACGAGTAGCGCACGTTGAATTCGGGATGTCCCGCTTTGTAGAGCCACTGCTCGAAGAAGCGCGCCAGACTGCGCCCGGTGGCCTCCTCGAAGGCGCGCTCCAGATCGGCGGTGATGACCTCGCGCCACTGGTTGCGCTGGGTATAAAGCTGGACGCCGCGCCAGAATGGCTCCTCGCCGACGACGAAGCGCAGCATATTCAGCGTGAGCGCGCCCTTTTCGTAGACGTGGCGGTCGAAAAGCTCGTTGCCGTTCTTGCGATAGACGTTATAGACGATGGGACGCCGTCCGCGCGCGTCGGCCTCCAGATACGCCTGGAGGTAGTCGCGCATCTCCGTGCGATACTCGTCGACGCCCAGATCGTGCTCGCGCCAGGTCGCCTCATAGTAGTCCGCCGACGATTCTTTGAGCCAGGTATGCGCCCAGTCGCGCACCGCCAGCATATCGCCATGCCACTGATGCACCAGTTCGTGCGCGACCACTGGCTCCGGCGTGAAGTCGAGGCTGGCGCGCTTATCGGGCAGCAGCCGGTAGGTGTGGGTGGTGGCGCTGGCGTTCTCCATCGCGCCGGTGAACTTTTCGGCGACGATCTGCGCGTATTTTTCGTAGGGATAATCTACGCCAAAGCGCTCGGAGAAATAGGCGATCATCGCGGGTGTCTTATCGAACATGGCGTGGCCGTCGGCCTCGCGCCCCTTCGGCACGTAATAGTTGACGGGCACATCGCGCCAGGTATCTTTCAACTCGGTGAACTCGCCCGCCACCAGCGTAATCAGATAGGCGGGATACGGCTCCGCCATGCGCCACGACCAGGTTTTCTGGCCGCCCTTCGCATCGCTGACGCCTTCGAGCCGCCCGTTGGAGAGGACGAAGAAGTCGGCTGGCACGGTCGCGCGCAGTGACGTGGTGGCGCGGTCGTTGGGGAAGTCGTGGCAGGGGAACCAGAAGTGGTGATATTCGGTCTCGCCCTGGGTCCACGCCTGCACCGGCAGTTCTGGATTACCCGGCTCCGGCTTGACGAAGACGAGGCCAGTGCGTGGCTGCGCGCTATAGCGTACCGCGACGCCGAACGCCTCGCCATGGTGATAGGTGCGGTCGAGGGCGATATGCAGCTTCTCGCCTTCACTCCAGAAGTGGAGCGGCGTCTTCTTGCCCGCCATCGTCACCGTCTCGATCTCCAGTTCGGCGGCGTCGAGTGTGATCTCGCGCACCGCCTCGAAGAGCGTCTCGAAGCTGGTGGTGACGACGCCAGAGACGCGCGCGTGGTCGAAGTCGAGCGTGACATCCAGGTCGATATGACGCACGTCGGCCCTGCGGTCGGGGGCGTAGCGCGGCTCGTCGCCCGGCAGCGAAAAGTCGGTCGCGCCATTGGCGTTCACGAGCGCTTCTTCAAAGCCAGCGACGCCATACAGTCGCCGCATGATGTTGCCATAGCCACAGGAATACACAGCCACCCTCCCTGCCCTATCATCTCCATCAGTGTACGTGGTGATCTACGTTTGACGGCGGTCTAACATGCAAGTTTACCGCGTGGGTCGCGCCGGGTCAACCGCGTGGGCTGAAACTATGCGCGATCTCTGCGTGATGTATGCTCTGAGCATAGGCGCCGCTGACACACGTTTGGTGGCTTGCATCCTCAAAGTATGACGCAATACGATATTCCTGGTTACCCGGAGTATGTTACAATAGCGCGCGACGGCAGTGCAGCCCGAGCAGGCCCGCCCAGCGCCGTGAGCAGGCTGACCTCACCCCCGTCCCCTCTCCCACGGGGAGAGGGGAGCCAGAGCAGCCAGCCACTTATTCTGCTGGCGTTCTGACAACGGTATTTGAAATTATCGGCTATCATCAGCACATGCAGGTAGGACGAAAGAGGAGTAGCATGGGCCACTACAGCGCCATCACTGGCTGGGGCATGAACGTACCGGAGAAGATTCTCACCAACGCCGATCTGGAGCGCATCGTCGACACCACGGATGAGTGGATTACCTCGCGCACAGGCATCAAGCAGCGCCACGTCGTCTCGCCGGGGGAGAAGACTTCGACGCTCGCGATTGCGGCTGCCCGCCAGGCGCTGGAGCGCGCCGGTCTCGAAGGCAAAGACCTCGACCTCATCATCGTGGCGACGGTCTGCCCCGATTATCGCTTCCCCGCGACGGCCAATCTGGTGCAGCACGCGCTCGGCGCGCACTGTGGCGCATTCGATATGCAGGCGGCGTGCAGCGGCTTCCTCTACGCCGTCTCGGTCGCGCATCAGTTCATCGCCAATGGCAACGCGAAGCATGCGCTGGTGATCGGCGTCGAGGTGCTCTCGCAGGTGGTGGACTTCAATGATCGCTCAACCTGTGTGCTGTTTGGCGACGGCGCGGGGGCGATTGTGCTGAGCGCGAGCGACGAGCCGGGTGGCCTGCTCGGCTTCACCATCGGCAGCGATGGCGCGCGGCCTGAGTTGCTCTGGATTCCCACGGGCGGCTCGGCGGAGCCTGCCACGGAGGAGACGATTCGCGAGCGCCGCAATTATGTGCAGATGAATGGCTCGGAGGTCTTCAAGTTCGCGACGCGCATCATGGGCACGGCGATGGAAGAGGCGCTGGCCAACGCTGGCATGACCGCCGCCGACATGGATTTATTCATCCCTCATCAGGCGAACCTCCGCATCATCGAGGCGGCCTCGAAGCGGCTGAACCTGCCGTCGGAGAAGGTCTTCGTCAACATCGAGAAGTACGGCAACACCTCCGCCGCCGCGATTCCGATTGCGCTCTGCGAGGCGATTGACCAGGGCCGCGTCTTCCCCGGCGCGCACCTGGGCATGGTGGCGTTCGGCGCCGGGCTGACCTGGGCCGCCGCCGTAGTGAAATGGACAGCACCCATACGTACCCTTGAACGGCTGCGCGAGAGTCTGCCAGCGGAGGCAGAACAGGCCGCTGAGTCCGCCAAACCAGCGCAGCCAGCACACGCTGGACGAGGATAACGCACCTACTTTTGCACAATTTGACCTGCCCCCACGCCCGATGCTATCTGGGCTGGGGGCTATTTTCATGCTATTAGGCGGATTCGCGTCGCGTTACAGACTCAGCCACCAGTCCCGTGTGGTTAAACAGGTCTAAGAGGTTATTCATGACAGCTTGCCTAAACATCTGCCGCGTCTCGACCTCTGCCTCTGGATGCAACTGGTTGATTACCTCCATGCAGGCTTCGGAAAGGTGGTGCATCTTGTCAATTTCCCGGTAACTGTCATCATCTATATGGGCTTGTGCCTGTGCGCCAAGTTGCAGCCATCGCGCCTGCAATTCAATGCGACGTTCACTCATTGCAATTTCATGTGCTTCGGCCTGCTGCTGCATCTCCAACTCAATCTGAACCCGCTGTTGTATTGCCGCGCGTCTTGCTTCTTCCAGTTCCAATTTCGCCATGTCATAGCGGATGCGACTCTGAGACGCTGCATCAATCAGGCTGGCAAGCGCTTTGCCGACTGCTTCACTGACAACCACGACAAGGGTGAGTGGGGAGTTCGTCGTGATGCTGGCAACGGTAAGATTGGCTACACGTTCAAGGAGGTGATTGTTAGTTGTCAGGTACTCGATTAAATCTCTGCTGCTATGGAGACGGCCTTTGAGGCTAATGAGAAGCAGTTTCGTATGGAGTTGTGTTACGGCGGTGAAGATAGCCGCAACATCAGACAACAGAAGCGCTTCCTGTTCAATGCGGAGTGTAAACAGCGCTTCATAATGCATGCCACTGTTGGTGGCTTCCTGCGAAGGTACTGCACCAGCGCTTCCTACGTCGCCTCCGGGTTCATTTCCCCCTAATCCACCAGCCATACGAACATCGCCCCCTTCACCGAGAATATGCCATCGCAATGCATAGCGCGCACGTCTGCTTGTCTATCAGTATATCTTGGCAACATTGGTGTTCACTTGCCGGATAGCCAAGATGGTGGTATCGGAAGCGCACTGAGAAGGATAACGAGTAGACAGTGTTGTATTAGCCCTTCGCGCCTTTCCGGGCCTGCTGCGGCATGGGATAGTTTAGGACTTGACTTTTGTGTGGGGGTAGTCAGGATAATACCCCTCAATACGCCACGGCATTCTCAGCCATAGCTTCATTTAAGTGAGTGTGCAATATTTCTGGGCTAGTGACACTACGATTTCGTACTATTGATGAGGCACACTCCGGCGCATTTCACCCATTTTCGTCCATCTGCGTCCCTAGTCCCCCAGTTCCGATTGACGTATCAGCCAAACAGGCGTAAAGTAGACACACAAGATGGAATGCTAGCTGAACGAGTGTGAGGGGGCAGCGGTTATGCGCGTGCGCACGGGGCATATTCTCACGATTCTCACCATATTGACGATGCTAACACTGCTAGGTAGCCTGTGCGCCTGTGCTGCTGACACTGGGACTGGGACGCAATCTTCACTAACGCCAGCGGCCACCGCACCCATGAGGACACCAACGCCCTCGAAGCCCACCATCCCAGCGAGTGCCACCACTCTTGGCGGCAGTGTGGTGTCGTTCGATAAGAAGTTCGGGGCCAACAACTGCTGTTATCGGAACGGCTGGCAGTATCAGGGGCCGTTCGGCCAGCAGATGTGGACAGGCATTGACACGGGAAGTCATGACAGCAACGTAGACGAGGGTTCCACCGAGAGGGTGATTGAGATTGAGAACTATGGCCCGGTTATGTCCTACCTGAATATCTCTCTGGCGCAGGCCAAATCACTCTGTGGCAGCTTTCTGCCCTCCGATGCGAGGTTGCAGCACACCGGCACCGCATCGCTGGGCGGCATTGCGGACGGTATCGAACTCCGCTATACCAGTACCCTGCTGGCCAACACGTTGCCTGCCAGCGATTTCACCGATAAAAACGGGATGGCCACACCGCCGGGTACCTTCTTCGCGTACTACCACAACCCCGGCGGTTTGGTGGACGACTGTACCCTTACCACGGATGAAAGCCTGCTGCTGATTTAAGCCTACACGATGTCGTTTCGTTCGTTGCTACGTAGCGCAATGGAGGGGAGTCAGATGGCAGAACAGTGGGAATATGCAGTTCTTGCCGTTGCTGGTGATAGCAAAGAGGTGAATGCTTATCTGAACGGTCAGTTGCTGCAACGTATGGATATAACAGATGTGACTCATGCGGAACAAGGAAGGAATCCCAAATCACTCCTATTCGACATTCTCAACAACTTGGGAAGCCAGGGATGGGAGTTAGTCACGGCACAAGGCAACCGCTATATCTTCAAGCGCCGCACATCTTAGTTGGTGGGAGGAGAACTAAGGTGGCAGACCAGTGGGAATATGAAGTGATAGACGTGGATTGGGATAAGGGCCGGGGGGCATGGAACGTAGTTAATGCGATGGGTGCAATGGAGTTCACCGCAGCATCAATGGTTGAGGTCTTTAATCGCATGGGTAAAGCAGGCTGGGAGATGGTCGGATTGACCTCCTTTACGGGCGAACTCAGAGGTGGCGAGTTTGTCGGTACTTATACGGGTAACTGGGAAGCACTGAATTACTTTGCCATCTTCAAGCGCCCCAAGTCATAGCCAGTTTGCACCGTGAGAGAACTGGGACTCCCTGTGGACGCTACGTGATGCGCCTGCGATGCCCCTGTGCCATGCTTCACCGTCGGACAAATGGTGAAACACGCCAGCAGGACAGTGGCCGCTGCTGGACGACGAGAGGTGCAGGAGGGCGAACACGATGGAGACGTGGGAATACAAAACGGTGAGGTTGAGTGCGGAGACGAATTGGCAAACGGGAATAGGCGTTAAGAAGCCCGAACTGCCGGACGAAGAAATTCAGAACGAACTGAACCGCTGGGGGGCTGAGGGCTGGGAATGCTTCTCACTGCTGCTGAATGATTGGCAAGGTGGCGTCAACCACTACACGGTCAGCGGCTACCGTGCCATGTTCAAACGCCGCAAGCAGTCGTAGCCAGCAGTCAAATACAAAAAAATAGCGGTTCGGATACCACACCGCAGCGTGACGCAGCGAAACGCTGAGCCTCGCAATGCCCTTCAGCCTACGGCGAGCGATCATCGGAAACAAAGCGGCCACTTTGCATCGAATATCGCCTGACCTGCCCGAACGTATAGGCGCATATCGTTCCTATGGGGCGTGCGCATCTATGCCAATGATGGTAGTATTTTTGAAGTAGCTATCTTTTCTGAGCGCCAACATACAGGAGAAAACATGAGCGGCCCAGGCAATTACAATCAGGCGATCATCGAGCAGTATCGCGCCAACGGCGGCAAGACCAATCACCCGCTGCCGCTGTTGTTATTGATTACCACTGGCGCGAAAAGCGGCGAGACACGGACGAATCCCCTCGCCTATTCGCGCGATGGCGACCACTATATCGTCCTCGCCTCCAAAGGCGGCGCGCCCACCAACCCCAGTTGGTACTACAACGTCCGCGCCCATCCCATCGTGACGGTGGAGGTGGACGGCGAGAGCTTCCAGGCGCGCGCCACGTTTGCCGAGGGCGACGAATACGAGCGGCTGTACGGCCAGCACGCGGCGCTGATGCCGGGATTCGCCGAGTATCGGACAAAGACCACGCGGCAGATTCCCGTCATCATCCTGGAGCGGATTGGGTAACTGGTAGGGGCGTTGCTGCTCTCGTAGGCTCGGTGACGCCCCACCCAAACCAGTGTGGAAAAGCGCGCGTCAGACGGGGAACGCCCTCGACGGTGACGCCATAGTCGCGAATCGCTTCGGTGTAGCTGATACGTCCACCCCATACTCTGTAGAATGTCGCCAGGTCCGCTGTCACCAGCAGATTGATCTCGTAGCCAGGATCGATGAGGCAGAGCGTGACATCAGCGCGTGTCAGTACCAGCCAGAATGACACCGCCGCCGCGCCGTGAAAGTCGAACTGCGCCACGACGCGCTGTTCGGGCAGTTGATCCACATCGACGCGATTGTGTAGCCACCACATCAGCAGGACAGGGATCTAGTTGATCCGGCGCGGGATCGCCGAACGCCCACTTTTCACCCCATCCCCGTAACGCCATAATGACGCCGAAAAGCTCCTGCCCCGCCTGGGTAAGCTGATATTCGGTCGTCTTGCGCCCGGCCCCCATAAGCCGCTTGTCGATCACACCCGCCCGCTGCAACTGGCGCAGTCGGCTCGCCAGCAGCGCACGTGAGATTCTGGGCAGCCCCCGCTCCAGGTCGTTGAAATGCCGCGTTCCGGTGAGCATGTCGCGAACAATCAGCAGCGTCCAGTGATCCCCCAGGATTTCCAGTGACCTCGCAACCGGGCAGTATTGGCCATATTTTGCCATGAGATGGTCTCCCGCGTGACCTCTGTCACGATCCCCGACGACCGGTTCAGTTCCTGAACTGGTGCTTCACCGCAGGATACCATACCGTGGTTCGAGAAGGGATGTAGCGCGTCGTCATGGCGCGATGAGGAGTAAAGAAGGAGAACAAAGATGTCATGGTTCGAGCATGGTACATCGCGCATCTACTATGAGGAGGAAGGCGCTGGCGATCCAGTATTGCTACTTCCAGGGTTTTCCGGAAGCATTGGAAATTTCCCCGTCTTGCGGCAAGCGCTCGCCAGGCACTTTCGAGTGATTGCCGCCGATCTCCCCGGCTCCGGACGCTCTGAGCCACAGCCACGCGAGTATACCGCCAGCTATTTTGAGGATGACGCGCGCTCGTTTGCCGCCCTGCTGCGCCATCTCAACGTCGGGCCAGCGCACCTGCTCGGCTTCAGCGACGGCGGTGAGGATGCTCTGTTGATGGCGGAGTTGACCCCGGATGTGGCGCGTTCTGTCGTGACGTGGGGCGCATCGGGCACGCTGAGTGATCCTAGCGGTCAGTTGCGGCAGGTCATGTATAACATGGTCGATCATCCTATTCCCCCGATGCAGGGATTTCGAGACAACCTGGTGGCCACGTATGGTGAGGCCAACGCGCGCGCCATGACGCAAAGCGAGGTCACCGCCCTCAGCGCCATCATCGAGGCTAGAGGAGGCGATCTCAGTGTCGCGCACGCGGGGACTATCGCCTGTCCCGTGCTGCTCATCGTTGGCGAGGACGATATGTTCGTCCCGAAGGCCCTGGTTGACAAGATAGCGGCCCACATACGGGACGTCGAGACGCTGGAGGTTGAAGGCGCCGGGCACGACACGCACAATGCCCGTCCCGCATGGTTTGCGCAGACTATCGTTGACTGGCTGAAGCGACACTAGAGTGAGATAACACATCGTTGAGAGCGTTGGCGTCGGACCACACCTCACCCCCAGCCCCTCCCCTAAGAAGGGAGGGGAGTCCAGTGGTGGCCATTCGTCGCGCTGGTCGTTCAGGTCCCTCCCCTCGTAGGGGAGGGTGGCCGATAGGCCGGGAGAGGTTTGGAGTGCTACCTCCATGCGTCACTGTCCACCTACTAGGTGACGCGAATGCCCCCTCTCTACAGTGAGCGAGGGGGCATTCGCGTGTTGTTGGGAGATTACGCCAGCGCGGGAGCCTTCACCGCGTCGGTTGATTGCGGCGCACGTGCCCGCGCCTGTGGGTGGCGCTGCGCCAGCCCGCTCACCAGCAGTGGCAGCGCCAGCGAGGCGTCCGCGCGCACGGTGATGGCATGTTTGCCCGTGGCGAAGGGCTGCGCGCCCAACGCGACCACGCCCGCCAGCGCCGGAGTCGGCAGATTCAGCAGGCTGGTGGCCGTCTGCGCCTGCGCCAGCAGCGCATCCGCCGCGCCCGCGCCACACTGGATGACGCCGAACGCATGGTGCGCCGCGAGACTGCGCGCCAGGGCGAGCGTATCGGCGGCGGCATCGAGCGCGAACGCTGCGCCATCGGCTCGTGTCGCCAGCAGCGCCGCGCCAAATGCGCTGACACCGAGATCGGGCGTGTAGATCGGCGTCCCGGTCTGCGCCGCCGCCTGAAGCAGCCCCTTGCGCGGCGCCTGTGTGGGCAGGCTGGCGCCCAGCCGCTGCCAGAGCGCCGACGCGGAGACGCCCGTCTGCTGCTCCGCCAGGAAGTCGCGGAAGAACGCCAGCGCATGCTCCCGGCCCTCATCGGTCATCACCATCGCGCCAGCGTCGTCGGCGAAGTGCGTGTGACCCAGCGCCTCATACAGATCGGCGAGCAGATTGTCGGCGCTGGCGATGACGCTATCCACATAGCCATGCTCGACGGTGTAGACCAGCAGCTCGCGCATGCCCTCGGCAACCACCGGCGCGGAGAGCGTCAGCGCAATCGTCGTGTCGTCGGCGCGCGCCAGGCGCTCCCACTCGGCCAGCGCCAGCCCCAGCGCGCGCCCCTGGCCGCCCGTGGACGCCATCTTATCCAGCAGGCCACTCATCGAGGCGGTTGGATTCACCAGCACCGGCTCGCTGACGGGCAGCGGATCGCCATGGGCATCGGTTGGCGCATGCTGGTCGCCGGTGAGCGCGACGACGGTTGCCCCGCCACGCGCGCACGGCTCACAGGCGTCATCTGCGGCGGCCATAGCTGCCGATGTCGGGCGTCACGCCATACTGCGGCCAGAGCATCTTGCCGCCAGCGGCGTCCAGCCCATCGGCGGGCGTGTTGGCGCGGCGCGCCACTGCGGCGGCGCGCTCGTCGTTCAGCGTCGCGCCGGGAGCCTCGTCAGCCGGATCGTCGGGCAGGGCTGGCTCTTTGCTGATGACGCCAGCCTTCAGGCGGGCCTCGGCGGCGGCGATCAGTTCATCGGTCGCGCCGTGCTTGCCGTGGTGTGGCCCTTTGAACGAGAGGCCGCGCTGCACCAGCATGCGATCCATCTCCTCCACGTCGAACGCGGTGCGGATGTACTCGATGGCCTTCTCGTGGTCGAAGTTCTTGCAGGAGAAGATGTCCATCGTGAAGTAGTCCAGCTCCGGGAAGGTGTGGATGGCGATGTGGCTTTCGGCGATGACGACCAGGCCAGAGACGCCGGAATAGGCGGGGTCGGGCGCCTGGTACTCGAACATGTAGGGGCCGCCGATTTTGGTCATGCCGATTGCGGCGGGATAGTCATTCAGCACCTGCTCGACGAGGATGCGATCTGCGAGCTTACGGGTATTACAACGGGAGCCATCGATGATAAGGTGGGGTCCGAACACGAGCGAATCTCCTCTACCATGCGCAACAGTGCGCATCTATGGGCAAATAACGCTAGCTGTCTCCGCTCTGGAAGCAGCCGATGTACCAACTGAGATAGGTTCCAACCAGTGTGCCGCAGGCGTGTTGCGCCCGGCGGATACTGCCATCGGTACTCATACAATCCCTTTCTCCGCAATCAAGCTCCCTGCCTGAAACAGCCTTCATCCCTGAAGCGCTGCGAAGCGCCCGGTGAGGACGGTTCGGGAGGCGGCCTGATGTAGTCGCACAGCTGGGGGCGCTATTCCCCCAGACAAAGAAATATACGAGTCGCGGGCCAAAAAGTAAAGGCTGCCAGGCGCGGGGGAGTTGCTACCACGTCGGCCATCATCCGTCTCCGCGCCGTACAGGCGCATGCACACGCCCCCATTGGCCGACAGATCACCCTATCACTTTGTCCCAATCGTCGCATCATTCGTTCCCTGACCCTTGCTATTGAAGAACATGTGTTCTATTATTGGGACGGCGCAAGTTGTTCGTGTAGTGCGGCAACGACTGCGGTCAGCATGCGGTCAGTCAGAACATGACGCCGCTTCCTCCCGATGGCAGATCTCGGGATGGGAGCGGCGTTTGTCTATTTGTTGGCCGACGCATGGCCGCGTGGTGGTCGCGTGGTGGGAGGAAGGGCAGGCGAATGGGAGCGCGAAAGACGTCTTCCCGCGCGGGGAGCATGGGAGACATGGAGATCGTCGGTGAACAGCCAGAACAGCCAGATGCGGTGGCATCAACTGCCATCTGAGTTGAGAGGCCACGAGATCTGGCAGCGTAGGCGAGGCTGCCGAGGATATCCCCGCTGGCGTGTTGGGTACGGCGTGGATCGGGTTCGCGCCGATTGTGCGTGTGGATGCGCCACGGCGCGAGATCGAGCTGTGCGCAACCAGCGAGGCGGTGGATAGCCACGGCACCATCTTTGACTACGACGCCAGCAAGGATGCGTTCACCCGCTGGATCGGCAACGTGCGCGAGATGCATGGACGCCAGGCGGTCGGATCGCGGGTCGCGGTGCGCTGTGATGACGAAACGCGGCGCATCTATGTGCGCATTCGTGTCTCACGCGGCGCACAGGATACCTGGGAAAAGGTGCTCGATGGCACATTGCGCGGCGCCAGCATCGGCGCGAGCGAGGTGGTCTGGCGGCGGCAGCGGCGACGGATGGCGGGGGAACAGCGCTGGCTCGATGTCGCGACCCGCTATGACCTGGTCGAATTGAGCCTGGTGGATAACCCCAGCAACCCCGATGCGCTGGGCGTTAGCTTCGTGCGCGACGCCACGCCGGATGCCGCGCTCCTCGATGTGCTCGACGAGATGAGCCGCCAGCGGATGAGATAAGCGGCGTCGCGGCGCCAGCGGCGGCGGTGAGTCGAATGGCGCCGCAGCCGCGAAACGGGCGGATCAGGCGCGCTTGCATGGCGCGGCGCGGGCGGTTATGACAGGCTGCGGCTGCTCGGCGTGCGCGGCGGCGCAGGCGCTGCTAGATGACACGCATACGTCGGCGGAGCGGATGGCGCAGGGTGACGACCAGCCACTCGCGCGGGCGCTGGCCGCTGGCCTCTCCGACAACGGCGTCCAGATCGTTGCGCTGGATGCGGGCGTGCGGGCGCTGGCGGCCACGATAGAGGCGTCATTGCGACACATGGCGGGCGAGGTCGGCGGATTGGGCCGCCGGGTGGCCGCGCTGGAGAGTCAGCCGCTGACAGGTGGGCCGGTGGCGCGTCCGATGGAGAAGTCGTCAGCCTTCGCGGCGCGTGGGCTGCTGGAAGCGCCCACCGCGGCGGAGCAATCGCGCGCACTCGAATCACTCGCGGGGCGGATAAGCGACCCACAGGCGCAGGTGGCCATCGCCGCCGAACTGATCCGGCTCCAGCAACAGGGCGGGTGAGCTGGGGCCGAATGAACGGCACGCGGCCCACTGGGCGCCCCAGCAGTCCACACTCTGCAGCCTGCGGAGGCAGGCTTTGTGGCGTAGCCCTTAGGCGCGGCTTCAGCCGCCGTGGCGCCGGTCCATCCAATTGTAGAAAAGTACATGAAGCTATCGGCTTACGAAAGAACAGGGAGAAATAGCATGGCAAGCGCGGTCTATCTGCCGGGAACGGCGGGATCAACCATAGCGGATGAGACGGTGGCGCTGGTGCGCGAGGCGATGGGCGACGCGACCCGCGCCATCACGATGGCCAGTGGGCTGGTGGGCTACGAGTTGGAGGCGCCCGCCAAAGTGATCGTGCCAGTGGTGACGCCGCTGGCGAATATGCTGCCACGGCGGCGCGGCAACGGCACAGATATCGTCCATTGGAAGGCGATCACCAGCTTCGACACCGCGCGCAACTGGGGCGTGCTGGCGGATGGTGGCACGCCGAGCCAGGTGACGTATGCGGTGGCGTCGCTGCAAAACACCATGCAGACCATTGGCCTGATGAACGCGGTCAGCTTTCAGGCGCAGTGGCGTGGCCGTTCGCTCGAGGCCGATGTGCGCGCGCGACGGATCGCGGAACTGCTCTATCAGCTCAAGATGACCGAGGAGCGCTGGCTGCTGGGCGCCTCCACCTATCTGATGGCGCCAGCCGCGCCTGTCGTGGCGACCGCTGCCACTGGCGGTACCGTCGCGGCGGCCACCTATTGGGTGAAGGTGACGGCGAAGAACGCCCAGGGCGAGACGACCGCCTCACCCGCGACGAAGATCGTCACCACCGGCAGTACCTCGACACTCACGATCACCGTCTTCACCGTGCCCAACGCCACGCAGTACAACGTCTACATCGGCTCCGGCGGCTCGCTGCCCGCCGATAGCGCGCTCTGGCTCCAGACGGGCATCTCTGGCACGAACGCGCAGCAGCCAGCCATCGGCGCGACGGTCACGCTGGCGGATGGCGCGACGGTGATGCCATCGGGCGAGGTGAATCCCGCCATTCTGCCGCTGGTCGTCACCGCGCCGCCCGCGACCTCCGGAACCGCCCTCTCGACGGTCGCGGCGAACACCGCCAAAACGTTCGTGGATGGCTCCGGCACGCCGCTGATGTGGGACGGCATCATCGCGCAGGCGCTCAACAATACCAGCCTGGCGAATGGCGCGACACTGGGCGCGCAGGTGGCGCAGCCCGCCGATGCGACCGGCAAGCTGGCGCTGGCCGATATCGACAATCTGCTGGCGGGGATGTATCTCCAGGCGGCGGGCGACCCCGACTACATCATCATGAACCCACTGGATAACGTCCGGCTGACCAATCTGGTGGTGGGCGCGGGCCAGCTGCGCTATGTGGTGCAGGCGGGCGATAGCGCCGACCAGGGCCAGTTGACCGCGCAATATCGCGTCACCCGCTACCTGAATAAGAGCACGGGCCGCGAAATCTCGATCATCCTGGATCGCTACTGCCCGCAGGGGTGCATGGTCTTCCTGCCGATGTCGGTGCCTTTCCCGGTGCCGGAGGTCTCGTCGGCCATCGAGATCGAGACGAACCAGGAATACTGGGGTGTCGATTTCGCCGTCACCGATAGCAACTTCCGCTTCGCCGACTACGTGGATGAGACGGTCAAAGTCTACTTCCTCGGCGGCCTCGGCGTGATTCGCGGCATCTACCCCAGCTTCTAGCGAGCGCACACACGGCATTGATGATAGCCACTCCCGCCTCGCGCGGGAGTGGCTATCGCGTTTCCCCGCTACGGTACTCGGAAGGCGCGCGTTGGCGCCCTCCGCCAGACTGCATATTGCTCGATGCCGTACCCTCGGCTATACTGGTGCGTACAATGAGGGGAACAAGCCCTCGGCGCGGCTCTGTGTAGCGTGTGATGTGCGGATCATGAGGATGTCTTGAGCGTTCGCTCCGTGAGCCGGGCGACCTCGTGGGATGAAGGGCACGTGCAATGGCGACATCTGATAAACCTGGCGATGGGCAATTTATGAATCCGGCTGGTGGCATCGCGGGGCAGACCCTCGCGGCGCTGCCACCTGATATTCAGGCGCTGCTCAAGCCAGGCAAGACATCCGAGCGCATCCAGCATGCGATTGCCTGGGCGGCGCGGCGTGATCCACGGGTGCTGGCGCAGCATCAAAAGCTGGATGCGTCCATCAAGACCTTCGAGGATATTCGGCGGGCCAGTCTCGCCCACAAAGATACCGTGGCCCGCGAGGTCGCCCGCCGCTATCGCCACCGCGCCGCGCTGACCGGCGCCGTCACCAGCCTGCCAGGCGGCCTCTGGGCCATTGTGGCGGCTGGCGCCGATGTGCAGTTGACCGCCGCCTACTCCGTGCGCATGGCCTCGATGATCTCTCAGGCCTATGGCTACGACGCCTCCATACTGGAGGAGCAGGCGCATCTGGCCGATGTGCTGGCGCTGGTCGCGGGCATAGATGGCCTGCGCGGCGTCGGCAACTGGCTGACTCGCGAGGGCTTGACCCACGCGATCCCAGAGGTGCTGCCGAAGATTTTGACCCGGATGAGCATCGAGCTGACCCAGGAGCAGGCGGCCAAATGGGTCGGGCGCATCATTCCCGGCGTCGGCGCGGTGGTCGGCGGCGGCATCGACTACGCGTTCTTGCGCGCGGCGGGTGAGCGCGCCATCGCCTACTACCACAACCGGACACTGGAAGATCAGGGGTTGCTGCCAGCGGGCACGAGCGACCTCTCGCTGCCCTCACACGCGCAGCCTGCGGCGCTGCCTGCCCCAGCGTCTCAGTCGTCCCAGTCGTCTCAGGCGCCTTCGGGGCAGATCGTGGAAGGCTCGCTGGCCAATCCCGGCGATATGAACACCCACGCCATCGGCGGGGCGGTCGTCTCGCCCGCCACCGAGGCGACCCGTAGCGCCCACGTGCCCACGGTGTCACGGGCGGCGTTGCCCGCGCCGCTGCCCGTCAGGCCAGTGAAGCGGCGCGGCGCCCCAGAGCGATTCGCGCTCTACCTGGCGATCTTCGCCGTGCTTTCCTTCGTCATCTCCATCGCCGCCTGCGCCGCGCTCATCATCATCATCACGCAGACTCGTCTCCGGCGCGCATTAGAGCAATGCGATCGGCAGACGTGATCGGACATGATAATGAAGACCCGGTGAGAGGATCGCACTGGTGGATATCTTTGTTGCGATAGGCGTCTGCATCGCCTGTATTGGCATCTGGCTGGTATTCAGCGGTGCGCGCCAGCTCCGCCGGAGCGCGGTAACGGCGCATGACATCGAGAAATGGCAGGCGCGCGCAGGCAAGCAGAGTTTCTCCGTTCCCTGGAACATGCCACTCGATATCGTGGTGGCGTTTGTGCGCGCCTGGCGCAGGCAGGACGCGGCCCGCAAAATTGGTATGGGCGCAGGGATTCTCATGTTCGGGCTGATCGTCGCCGTCGTTGACGCGTACATTACTGGCGAGCGCGGGCGAGATCGTTGTGGTGTTGTACCAATATCTTGGCATCGTGCTCTATCCTCCCATCATGATCGCCACCTACCTCGGCATCTCCTCGCTCTCCCGCCATCTGCGCGCGGGCGGACAACGCACCGGTCAGCGCCCTCTTCGAGACTATCGTCATCCGCTTGTGCCAGCGCTGTGCGTCGTCCTCTTGCTTGGGCTATGTCGTGTTGCTGGTCATGGTGATGGCGCGGCTGACGCATGGATTCGATTCCATGATGCTGGCTCAGGTGTTGGCATGGCCCGAAGTGTGGGGTCTGCTCTTTGGGTTGATGGTCATGCTGGTGGCAATCCTCGTGACGGAGGTCGTGGCGCGCCGTATCGTCGCGCTACCCGCCATACCGTTTCCTCCGGCCAATGGCTGGGAGCGACTTGCGAACTATGTCTTGCGCCGCCAGGCAATAGTCGATTGCTACATCGTGACGTTGTTCGCGATCATCGTACCGACATTTTCTTTCAGTTCCCTGTTGGATGTGAGGCCGATTGATCAATCAGGGATGGAGGGCTGGTATGAACTCTATATTGCCCTGGTGGCGCTGGCAGGTACGGTAATCGCATTGCTAACGCTTTTCCACACGCCCTCGCCGTCCCCCATGTCGGTTGACGCCACCCCAGAAACAGCAGCGCAACCGGAGCAATAATGTCTCTTGAACGCCTATTGAGCGGAGGATGAGTCCGATGGGGACATTCTTGGATAGCACAGATGTGGCGCTCATCGCGTTCCTCTTCGGCATAGGCGCGATCATGGTGGTTCATAGCGTGCGACGGCTGCGGCGGGGAGACGAGGTGACGGCGAAGGAAGCCGTGAAGTGGCGGCGCACGGTCAGGAGGTTGGGTTTCGACGCCTCACCCGACATGAATCCCGACATCACCGATATCCTCGTGCGCGCCTGGCGTACGGCGAATGGCTGGATAGCTCTTGGCTTCGGCATCGGCGCGCTGCTGGCAGGAGTAGGTTGTGGCATCGTCTTCGCGCTCATGGGTGGTAATCATGGTGGGGATGACTTGTCGCTGTTGATAGCATTTGAGGCATCAGTGCCGCTGGTGCTTTACCCATGTGTTGTTATTTGCCTGACGCTGGGCTTCTCACGCATCAACCGTGAGCCGAGCGATGTGGATCACGCGGCAAGGTTCCGACATGTGCGTGACTACCGTCCACTACTGGTAGCCCTGTATCCGCCAGTCGTGCTGCTTGCCAACCTTGCATGTATGGCTGTGCTGGTGGTACGGCTCGCTCCGGGGCTCGACCGCGCATCATTGGCGCATGCCTTCACGCTGCCCGGCATGTGGAGTGTTCTGGTGATACCAATTGTTTTTTCTGGCGGCAATGATCATTGGGGACGTTGTGACCCGCTGGATTACTGCCCAACCGCCGCTCTGTCTGCCCCAAGATGCGGACATACGCCAACGCGCCGACGATCATCTGCGCAGGTGGGTCGTTGGCCGACTGTATTCGCTCTTTTGGCCGGTTGTATTCATCGTCACACAGGGCCAATTCTTCCTGCTGGATTCTGGCGGATTCGGTCAAAGCCCCCTGATGATCGCGGATTTAAATGGTTGGTTCCTGGTGTATTTTGTTGCAATGGTCATGGGCGGGCTTGCCTTCGCTTTGCTCGTTCTCCCAACGGCCAGACCCACTACAGGGCAAACAGGTATTGGCGCCCCTGGACGCCTTCACGCTGCGGAATAGCAGCCCGCTACCCCACCACAAACGGTTGGAAGCGTTCGCATTCGCAGGTTGCCTGCTGTCTGCGACAGTGGTAGCTCGTGTGACTGGCTATTCTGCCTACTGGGTCGGCCAGATTGCACGTCGCTACAATCGTCTCGGCCCCGACGGCACACGTGACCGGCGCCACACAGCACAACTGCACAGACACCTCCAGCGGCAGCAGAACCTCGTCTGTTCCGCCACGCTCTTCCCCTGGTGGCCGCGTCGTATCGGCAAAAGGAAAGGACCGAGGAAGACCTCGTATGGCCGAGGTGACCGCGACGTGCTATGCACAGAGAGCGACGGACGCGGAGAGCGGGCGTCGCTCTGCCTAACAGGCGCTTGTTACCGTTACGCCGCTGTGATATTGCGACCCAGCATAATTCACGTAGAGGAAAGCCTGGAACGCCGCTGTCTGGGTAGCGGCATTGCCAATGACGGTCGCTGGTTGCGCCGGCATCGAGGTAACCCCGGGTGGGAATGTGACGGTTTGCGTGGGAGTAGTCGTGCCGTGGGTGCTATAGTCGTATTCCCAATTATACGTAACTGTGTGACTGGCATTGTCTGGCGTGAATGACGCCTTGAGCGTCCCCGTGACGGTGAATGTTTGATCACCTCCAGTCGCACAGTTATATGATGTAGGACTCACGGACATGTGCGGAGTCGTGAGAGAAAACGCGCATACCGCTTTGTAGTTCGCCCGGTAACTAATCTGATTGGGTTGGACGATGTCGAGCTCCGTCCATTGCGATGAACCGGACCCCTGAGTATATGGCATCTGCCACGTGGTTCTAAGCGTCATGACGGTGCCTGCGCTAGGAATCTGTTCAACGAGCGGATGCGCGACTGAGCCGGCACTGGAGCCGTCACTATTACGGGAGTAGTAGCTGATCGGTGAGGTATTGCCAGCATGAAGGTTGGGGGGGGTGGGGTTGTTAGAGAGGTTGATCGTAAATGTTACATAAAATATGACATGTGGCCCGCACCCGCCAATAGCAGTGGGTATGGGCGCGCTCGAGTCTATGATCATCCCTTGAGAGCCAGAATCTGTCGACATATCGACAGATGCGGACGAGATGGATTGGACGGTAAATCCAGGCGTTGGATGCACGTCCGGGCCCGCTCCAGTCGGCGTGACGCTGGCATAGGGCGCCCCTGCCGCGGTCGTCGCGGTCGTCGTGGTCGTCGCGGTCGTCGCGGTCGTCGCGGTCGCCAGCGCCGTGAGTGGCGGCGTGCCTGTCGGGGAGTCGCCCAGCTTCGAGCGCGCTGGGGCCAGATCGACCAGCAGGTAACTGATCAGCGTGACGACGAGTGCCGTCACCATAAACGCGCCCACGCGTCCAATCCACCGTGAACGTCGGCTCGTCCGCTCATCGCCCCCCAGTCGCCGTGTGAGCCGCGCCCTGCGCGGCTTCGTGAGGGCTGCGGACGCCTGCTCTTCGACGGGGAGACTCGATGTGCTGCCCGCGCCCAAGGCAGTATCTGCTGTGAAGTGTTCGCGTTGGCGCGTGACATCGTCGTTGGATGCTGAGTCGGATGCTGAGGATGCGGTCGGCTCAAACCGGTCAGACATGGCACTCTTCCCTACTTCATGATGAGGAAACTCGCGGTTGCATAGCTAGCAAGGGGGTTCGCTAGCTATGCAGTATAGCAGAAGGCGTGAGAAGTGTCATCTCCTGCCCGGTATCCGCAGGCGCATGAAGACAAGAAGGTTGATCGCGGATCAGAGACAAAGATCATGTCGCACTACACGACGGTCGTTTGCACCATCGCCAAGCGCTGAAACCGTTGGAAGGCGCGTCAGCGTTCTACAACGGCATGTCGCGACGTCATATCAGGAGGAGAGGGCGGACGGAGACAAACACCATCCACCCAGGCCTGCTATCACGCCTTCCGCATGTAGAGGCGAACGGTGAGCGGGGCGAAAATGAGCACGATAACCGCCGCGCCGAGGAGAGCGAGCGCCTGCCTCGCTGCCGAATCCGACACCATGGTCGTCAAGCTCGCGGACGGCAGTGACGATATGGGTGACCGGGTTCACGTTCACGAACCACTGCAGCCAATCGGGCATGGTCTTGACGGGGACGAAGGCGTTCGAGAGAAGGTGAGCGGGAACAGGATCAGCAGCGAGAGGCCCTGCACGCTCGATGCGGTGCGACCGATCACACCAAGGAACGCAAAGCTCCAACTAATCGCCCAGGCGCAGACGATGACGAGCAGTCCCGCCGCGATGACACCGCCAACTCCGCCTGTGGGCCGGTAGCCCATGATAAACCCCATGACGAAGGTGAGTGTCGTTGCGATCAGGTAGCGGATGGTGTCGGCAAGGAGCGCGCCAGCGAGCGGCGCAATACGCGCAATCGGCAGCGACTTGAAGCGGTCGAAGACACCCTTATCCATATCCTCGCGCAGTTGCGTCCCCGTGACGGACGAGGTGGTGAGGACGGTCTGCACGAGGATGCCTGGAATGATGATGGGCAGGTAGCTCTGCACGTTGCCAGCGATCGCTCCGCCGAAGATGTAGGTGAACAGCAGCGTGAAGATGATCGGCTGGAGTGTCACGTCGAAGAGCTGTTCGGGGGTACGTCGAATCTTCAGCAACCCGCGGTAGCCCATAAGCAACGAGTCGTGGATAATCTGACCGAGGCTGACGCGGTTCTTGAGTTTCCGCTCGATGCCTGGGGTGATCGTGGTCTGCCTCATGGTAATCTGGCTCATGATACGCTGGTCTCCAGTTCGCGTTGTCGGGTGTCGGCGTCTTCGTCGGTGGCGGGACGTCCTGTTATGGTGAGGAATACCTCGTCGAGGGTCGGCTTCTGGACTGACAACTCAGTGATCGCGATGCCCTCATCACGCAACCTGACGAGCAGGTCAGTGACGGCGTCGGGAGCGGCCATGGGAGCGTTGATCCGTCCGGTCTCTGGGAAGAGGGCCACCTCGACGTGCAGGATCTCGCCAATGACTACCCGCGCGCGCTCAAGCTGCGCCGGATCGGCGAGGACAAGATCGAGGGAAGAATTGCCAACCGTGGCCTTCAACTCATCGGCGGTGCCCTCGGCGACGACCTTACCATGGTCGATGACGGCGATCCGGTCGGCGAGTTGATCCGCCTCGTCGAGATATTGGGTGGTGAGCAGTACGGTCGATCCGGTGGCCACCAATCGCCGGATAGTATCCCACATCTGCGCCCGGGTTCTGGGGTCAAGCCCGGTGGTAGGCTCGTCGAGGAAGATGAGCGGTGGCTGGGATATGAGACTCGCCGCGAGGTCGAGACGGCGACGCATACCGCCAGAGAAGTTCTTCAGCGGGCGTTTCGCGGCATCGGTCAGGCCGAACTCTTCGAGCAGTTCCGCCGATTTGGCCCGCGCCGCTTTGGCGCTGAGGCCGTTCAGGCGCGAGAAGAGAAAGAGGTTCTCGTTCGCGCTCAGGGTCTCGTCGACCGAGGCATACTGCCCAGTGACGCCGATGAGCTGGCGCACGATATGCGCCTCGCGCACCACGTCATGTCCGAAGACATGCGCGCTGCCGCCATCGGGACGGAGCAGCGTCGCGAGCATACGGATAGCGGTCGTCTTCCCGGCGCCGTTCGGCCCGAGCACGCCATAGACGCTCCCGATCTGTACAGAGAGGTCAATGTGATCGACGGCGCGATTGCCGCCGAAGTCCTTGACAAGCCCATGGGCCTCGACCGCCCAATCAGTTATCGACATGCCATCTCCAATTCGTTAGTAAGATACTCGTTGCTATTCTTTGAGCATCTCACAGTGTCCTCTACCGACACTGTTTAAGATATATCTTATTGTATCGAATACGTCAAGGGGTAGGGCAAAAATTCACCACACACTGGGCGCCAGTGACAATACGAGAGGCCGTGAGGTCGGGTTTCAGCGCACATGGACGGGGGGGACGGACGCCTACTGATGAGATCGATAGTGGCCTCCGAAAGGCATGGAGATTCGTAGAGCTATGTATAGGGGGTCTTTGGGGCTGATGCAGTTTTAGCCAGGCGCGGGCGGTTGAAACCGCGCCTGAAGGGCCTCCCGGTGGTCGGCCACAAAACCTGCCTGCGCAGGTTTAGCACGGTCAATGACGCTGCTCATCAGGCGTCCCGTTGGCGAGTTCTGCAGCGCGACAGCGGGCTTTGTGGCGCAGCGCTTAGGCGCGGCTTCAGCCGCTAGCCGTCTGAGTCAGTCCCTTCTCATACCGTTTTGCGCGGATTTTTGCGGCCCGCTACCCCACCACGAACGGCTGGAAGCGCTCGCGTTCGAGGTGGTCGGCGTCGCGTAGCTCGGCGGCTGACCAGCGGGACGGCTCCAGCGTCGCGCCGAAGTGGCCGGTGAGCGCCGTCTCGACCGCCTGCATCACCTCGTCGGCGGCGATAGCGCGGCCCGCCGCGTCATCCAGCCCCACGGTGGCGTTGTGCAGTTTGGTCGCCAGTGTCTTGCGCTGATTGTTGCCGAGGTCGAGCAATTCACCCAGCGCGCGTGGCGCGAAGTGACGATAGATACCCACCTGATAGAGCGCGCCCGGACGGCGGCGCACCTGGCACAGCCCCACCAGCTTGCGCTTGCCCACCACCACCTCCCACGGCGAGAGCGTGCCATAGCAGGCCAGCCGCAGCGGATCATCGTGGGCCAACGTGGGCTGCTTGCGCGCCTCCTCCACCGGCAGCGCCCGCGCCTTCACCGCGCCGAGCGCCACCAGCGCCTGCTGCCACAGTTCGCCCATCCAGCGATAGGCGTCCACCACGTCGCTCGTGGCCAGCGGATGACTTGCGGGCAGCGCCACATCCAGGCTCAGCAGGTCGGCGTTCACGAACACCGCCGTCCCGCCGGAGGTGCGGCGATAGATGGCGATGTCGCGGTCGGCGCAGACCTCGAAATTGGCGATGCGCGGCTTCTGGCCGTTGCCGATCACCAGCGCCTCCGCTCGCGGCGCATACCAGCGCAGCGCGGGCCGCCGACTCTCAGCCACCCCCGCCAGCATCGCCTCGCTCAGCGCCAGTTGCCGTCCCATCGGCGCATCCGAGAACGGCAGCGCCCGCCAGCTATCAGCGATTGCTCTCTCATCACCCACGACACAACCCTCCACATGCAGCTACCACGTCCCACTCCGCAACAGTCGCTCTGATATAGTAGACCATTCCGCGCTGTGTTTGGCGTTCATGGTATGCCGCAACGCCTGGCCATGTGACACATGATCGTTCATCTTCTCATGCTGCTCACATGCTGGCAAGGCATGATACACTTGACACTGCCAGTTTGGCAGCACGTGCCTTTGGCCTGCCATTGAAAATCGTTAGCGTATCTCTTCGAGCGCCTTGAACGGCTACGAGCCATCGTTGGAAAGTGAGCTTATTCTCATGTCGGATGCCGGTCCTCATCCCTATATTATCCTGTCAGGAAGCGAACGGCAGCTTGTTCCTGGCGCGAAGGAAGCTGGCCCTAGTGATCCCACCGAAGTGATCGAGGTGACCATTCGGCTCCGCCCGCGTGAATCGAACGCGCAGATCGATGCCGAGGTTGCCGCGTTGGGTGCGCAACTGCCCGCCGACCGTACCTATCTCACCCCTGAACAATATACGGCTCGTTATGGCGCCGACCAGGCAGATGTTGCGAAGGTTGAGCAATTTGCTCAGGAAAACCATCTGACGGTTATTCGCGCCGATCTTGCACAGCGGATTGTCGTTCTCTCTGGCCCCTCGCAGGAGATCTCGGCGGCTTTCCGCGTACAACTGGTACAGTATACCTCGCCGCAGGGCAACTATCGTGGCCGCCTTGGCCCGGTGCAAATCCCCGCCTATCTGCAAGGGATCGTCGAGGGTGTCTTTGGGCTGGATAACCGCCTCCAGGCGCGCCCGCATCTGCGCTACTCGCGGCCAGGTGGGGCGTCTGCGGGCGCACTGGCCACCGCCACCGCCGCGCCCGCCTTTGGCACGCCAGGGAGCTTCGCGCCGCCACAGGTGGGCGCGTTTTACAATTTCCCCAAGAACCTCGATGGCTCAGGCCAGTGCATCGGCATTCTCGAATTTGGCGGCGGTTTCGCCGAGAGCGATCTGCAGACCTACTTCCAGCAACTCAATTTGCCTGCCCCCAAGGTCACAGCGGTGGCCGTCGCTGGGGTCGGCAATGCACCCGGCAAGGATCAAGATAGTGACGCTGAGGTGCTGCTCGATATCGAGATTGCCGCATCGCTTGCGCCGGGCGCGAAGATCGTCGTGTATTTTGCTCCCTTCACCGAGCAGGGCTGGGTTGACGTCGTCAACGCCGCCATCCATGACACGCAGAACCGTCCCTCGGTCCTCTCGATTAGCTGGGGCTACACCGAGGGGCAGGATATCTGGACCCCTCAGGCCATACAGACGGTGAATCAGGCCTTCCAGGCGGCGGCGTTACAGGGTATCACCGTCATCGCCGCCGCTGGTGATGATGGATCACGCGATCAGTTGAACGATGGCCGCGCGCATGTAGACTTCCCGGCCTCCAGCCCCTATGTGCTGGCCTGTGGCGGCACCACACTCCAATTTTCGGGAACCAATTTCACCGGAGAAAAGGTCTGGAATGATGGCGGGCGCGACCAGGGCGGCGGCGCGACTGGCGGCGGTGTGAGTGATGATGTGGCGCAGCCTGCCTGGCAGAAGGGCATCGTTCCGCCATCGGTGAACCCAGGCAACCATGTGGGGCGCGGTGTGCCTGATGTGGCGGGCAACGCCGACGGTGTCTCTGGCTACGCTATTCTGGCGGATGGCCAAATGCTCAGCGGTGTCGGTGGCACCAGCGCCGTCTCGCCGTTGTGGTCGGCGCTTATCGCCAGAGCGAACCAGCAACTCGGCAAGCCGGTTGGCTACATCAATCCGTTGCTGTACAGCCAGTTTGGCAAGACAGACGCCTTCCACGATGTCACCAGCGGCAACAATGATCCGACTGGCGGGCAGTTGGGCGGCTACCCGGCGGGCGCGGGCTGGGACGCCTGCACAGGCTGGGGAAGTCCCGACGGCACGAAGTTCGTGAACCTGCTGACTGCCAGCGGCGCGACGACATCTGGCGGCTCCGCGCCCAGTTCGGCGGCCGGATGTATTGGTTCGGCGGGCGCGCCCTCCGTGCCTGGCGATGTGGTCAGCAGTGGCGGCTCTAGCAACACGGTTGGTATCGTCCTGACGATTATCGCGATACTCGTCGTGATCGCCGTGATCTTTTTCGTGCTGCACGGCGGTTTCTAAGACACAGTTCCCTTGGAAGAAGAGCGCCCCGCCTGTTCAGGCAGGGGCGCATCTTGCTTTTTCGGCTATCCGGTATCTAAGGTTGATGAGCGTTTCTGGGAACAGATAGCAAAATCGGAACTCCAGGTTGATAAGCATCCTGTTGAAAGAAGTGGGTATCACGGGGAATACTACCGGAAATATAGGAGGATGAGCGATGTTTGTGCCGAATGCGGCGCAAGCGGTGATTGCGGATCCCAAAATCACCGACTTATCTGTTGAAGAATCCTGGCAAAGCGAAGTTCTTTCTGGGATTTGGGTTTACCCTGACGCAGTGGCAGGTGTTGCGTGACGCCTTGTTGCAGCATGTCATCACCCATGAGTACGTGAAGGAAATCCCGCTCGATGATGGGGTAAAGTATGTTGTTGAGGGGGCGCTGCAATCGCCGGATGGTAGGAATCCGCAGGTGCGCTCGGTGTGGATGATTGACGGCGGGAGAAGCTATCCACGGATGATCTCCGCCTATGCGCTCGATTAAGGCGAGCTGAATGGGCTGAACGCTGAACAGACTGAAAGGGGAACTGCAATGATTCGGGAATTTGAGCCAGTGGTCTTGACCGTGGATTTGCCGCAGTATGGCTTACAAGCTGGCGACGTGGGTACAGTCGCGGATATTCACCCGTCGGGCAAAGCGTATGAGGTGGAAGTCTTCCGGGTGGATGGTTCGACGTATGATGTCGTGACCGTTCAGGAGGGCCAGATTCGCCCCGCGACCAAGAACGAAGTGACGCATGCGCGTGCCATCACGCCAGCGGAAGCGACCCCCCAGAGTTAGCGGCGTCGAATGGCGTCGGCTATGATGACCGGGTGACTGAGGTGATCCGCGCAAGATTCTCTTCGGGATTACGCCGCACAAGCGCGTTTTCACGTTGCTGCGCGATCATACGCCGTCGTCAAAGCGGCGGTGCCAGGCTGCCCGCAGCAACCGCAAGCCAGCGGCGAAACCGCGTGCGCCTTCGAGGTTGATGCTCGACTATGTGGGAGCGATTTCAACCTGGAAGGCCAGGTTGCGGTCTGAGGCTGAGGAGACCAAATCAACCTCAGATTCCGGATAGCCGTTTTTTCTCGCTCATTGCTCCATGAGGATGCTCGCCAGCACCTCTGGTTCGACGTTGCCGCCGGAGAGAATGACGCCCGCGCGCTGCCCGAAGCGCCGCAGCTTGCCACTCAGCGCCGCCGCCGCCGCCACCGCGCCGGTTGGCTCGACCACCAGCTTCAGCCGCAGCAACAGGAAACGCATCGCCTCCTTCACCTCGGCTTCGCTCACCAGCACCACATCGGCCACCTCGCGCTGGATGATCGGCCAGGTCAGCGTGCCAAGTTGCGCCGTGCGGATGCCGTCGGCCAGCGTATCTGGCGGCGCGATTTGCACCCGCTCACCCTGTTGCAGCGAGAGCCACGCGTGATTGGCCGCCTCGGTCTCGACGCTGACGACGGTGATATCGGGACGCATGCCGTGCGCCGCGATTGCCGTGCCCGAAATGAGACCGCCGCCACCAGTTGGCGCCACGATGACATCCAGATCGGGTACATCCTCCAGTAGTTCGCGGGCGGCGGTTCCCGCTCCGGCGATGATCGCGGCGTCATTATACGGCGGTACCAGTGTCAGGCCGCGCTCCTCCGCCAGACGGCGGGCCAGCGCCTCGCGGTCTTCGGTCATGCGGTCGTAGCGGACGATCTCCGCGCCGTAGCCACGGGTCGCCATCACCTTGACCTCGGGCGCGTCGGTGGGCATGCAGATGACGGCAGGCACGCCGAAAATCTGGGCGGTCAGCGCCACCGCCTGCGCGTGGTTGCCCGACGAGAACGCGATGATGCCGCGCGCGCGCTGCTCCGCTGGCAGCGTGGCGATCTTGTTATAGGCGCCGCGAAACTTGAAGGCGCCCGCCCGCTGGAACTGCTCGCATTTGAGCCAGACGCTCATGCCAGCGGCGGCGTCGAGACTGCGCGCATGCGCCACGGGCGTGCGGTGCGCCTGCCCCTGAAGGCGCTCGGCGGCGGCGAGGATATCGTCGAATGTCGGGATTGCGGGCGTATTTTGGACGCCTGGTGTGTCGGTGGTCATCGTCGCTCCATTGCTCTCGTGCGTTCTCGCGATCTCATGTCTCATGTCCCCCGCGAGGATTCTCAGCGATTTCAGCATAGTGTCTGGCGGCGTGGTATGGCAAGTGCGGATGCGCATGTGGCGCCACTGTATTGCGCGACGCCGACCAATCAGGCATGGCGCGGGCCGCCCGCCTACGCACTATTCTCGATGCCATAATACATCCGCGACGTATCATTCAGGCGTAATCCTGATATAGTTGCTGCATACCTGATGCGCACCGAGGCGCCATCGGGCCGCCGCGCTCAGGTAGCGCCGCACGACAGAAGATGGGAAGCCGCATGACCGCCAAGATCGCCAAGATCGCTAAGCCCGCCGCGACGATTGCCCCGCGCATCCGCTCATTGGCCAGCGCCCTGCCGCCCTTCGAGTTCTCGCAGGAGACGCTGATGGTCGCCGCGCTGGAGCGTGCCTTTGGGCCAGACTGGCAGTCCCGCCCCGAGACGCCGCCGATGCGCAGGCTCTTTGCCGCGACGCATGTCGAGCGGCGGCGCTTTGCCCTCGATCTGCCCGTCTATTATGATCGTCCGCGCGGCACCGCTGAGCGCATGGCGAGCTATCAGACGGCGGGCCATGCGCTGGGACGCGAGGCGCTCGCAGGCTGCCTGAGTCAATCCGAGGGGCAGACGCTCAGCGATCTCATGCTGGTCTCGTGTACCGGATACGCCGCGCCGGGCCTCGATATTCTGCTGGCGCGCGACCTGGGGCTGCCGGGCGATCTGCGGCGCGTCTGCATCGGCCACATGGGCTGCCACGGCGCGCTCGTCGGGTTGCGCCAGGCGCTGGCGACGCTCCGCGCCTATCCCGATGCGACGGTAGCGCTGCTGAGTGTCGAGCTTTCGGGGCTACACTTCTCCCCCACGCAGGATATCGAGGCGATGACCTCCTTCGCGCTCTTTGGCGACGCCGCCGTTGCGCTGACCATGAGCAATGACGCCGAGGCGCGCGGCCCGGCGCTGATCGACGCCTACACCTTCGCCGATTTCAACACCGCCGATCAGATGTCGTGGACGATCACCGATAGTGGCTTCGTCATGGGCCTCTCGCCGCGTGTGCCGATCACGCTACGGCGGCAGGTGCGCGGCGCGGTGGAGCATCTGCTGGCGCCGCATGGGCTGGCGACCAGCGACATCACCCACTGGATCGTCCATCCCGGCGGCCCGAGCATTCTGGAGGTCATTCAGCAGCGGCTGGAGTTGAGCGATGAGCAGATCGCGCCGTCATGGCGGATACTGGCCGAGCGCGGCAACTGCTCATCGGCCACGGTGCTGCTGATTCTAGAAAATCTGCTGCAATCCGGCGCGACGCATCCCGGCGAGTGGGGCGTGATGATGGCGTTCGGGCCGGGCCTCTCGCTGGAACTGGCTCTCTGGCGCTTCTAACAGCGACGTGGATACCCTCGGTCTTGCTGGCGTTTCCCTGCTAATGCTCTTTTCTAAAATAGTAGGGACAGCCTGGGCGGCTGGCGGCTGAAGCCGCGCCTAAGGGATGCGCTCAGGCGCATCCGCGAAGCCTGCCTGCGCAGGCTGCAGAGACCAGCGCGCGCGTCGGTTCTGGGAGGCCGCGGCGGCGGCCTTTGCGGCGTAGCCCGTAGGCGCGGCTTCAGCCGCCAGCCACCGTGTCATCTGTCCTTCGTATTTTCTAAAACTGCATAAGAGTTTGAGCGACTGCACCTGTAAAATTAGGGGGTAAACAGCTTCCAGTGCCCCTCGGAGACGACTTCGACGGCGCCATCGGTCACTTTGATGGCGGTCTGATCGTCGATTGCGTACGTTGGCACGGGGAGCCTCGCGGCCCACTTTTCGGCGTTGGCCAGAGAAGCGTCCGGGTGATCCTCGTGATCCAGGTGCGGAATCAACGCAAAGTCAACCAATCCCACTCCCTGAGCCGTGACCAGGAGCCTGCTGATGTCTCCCTGGGGTGTGGCGAACACGATGTCTTCCGACGTGAGCGCCTCACCGCTGCCCCTGGGCGGATCAGGGTAGGTCTCGCCGAAGGTGGTGGTCGCCGCCATGCTCCCGGCGCTCACCCCCACGTAGACCATCTCGCGCCGCAGCGACGGCAACAGGCCTGCCAGTCCCGACTGGCGCATCCAGTGGCTCAGATACAGGGGATCGCCGCCCCAAACCAGCAGGGCGTCCGTCTCCTGGACCGTGGGAATCCAGGCTTCGTCATCGATGCTGGGCAGCGCGGTCAGCTCCAGCACGCCCAACGACTTCCACCCCAATTCACACAAGGGGCTGGCGGCTATTCCGCGGATCAGCCGGTCAGGCCCCGGCAGCGCCGCCAGGGAAGGGGTAGATCGCGGTGGGGATGATGAGGGCGCTCGACTCGGCGATTGGTTTGCCCAGCAGGTCGACCAGCGCGTCCTGGATACTCGTGTTCTTGATGCCCGCAGACGTGAGCAGTAACCGCATGATGCCTCTCCTAACCTCTCCTGGCCGCTGCAATATTCAGAACTGGTAGCGGGTTTGACTCCACTGGTCGCCCCTGGCATAGGCGAAGATCTTGGTGGGTGAGACCGCGAACACCAGCAGCGGTTCACCCCTCCGTTTCCCTCCGGTTTCATAAAGACCCCGTCGCGCAGTTCGATGGGCCAGTCCTCGCCCCACAGAGTTCTCCACATCTGGTTGAGGCGTTCGAGCACGGCTACGTCGGCGCATGGGACAGCATCACCTTCGACTACGACGTCAAACCCAGTGGCCAGGCGGTTGCAGCCGGTCGTCAGCGCCACATGCGGTCCCCCCGAAGGTGCTTGGTCTTCTGTGCGACGCCACCTGTTTGGAGGTAGAGGGTCCCATCAAGCCAGAGGGCTGAGACGGGCGTGACGTGAGGTCGTCCATCGGCGCGGACCGTCGAAAGCCAAAAGACCTCAGCGGTTTCGAGGGCGCGATGGGTCTCCTCCCACGGCGTCGCCACGGCGTCTGGCGAACTACTGTGTCCCAGGTCGATGGTCGTGATAGGGTTCTGCATGCTCAGTGCTCCTGTTGGCTCTTCCATTTCGCCGCCCGCCTATTGCGGGCCGCTCCTCCCATTCTTGTCGCCACTGCTGGAGATGGAAGTCACCCTCCAGGTTTTCCCGAACGCGCTCTTAATGTGGTTTTACCATTGAATAGGGACACCAGTCTCGGCCATCAATGGCCGGGGTACGAGAGAACGGGCTTTTAAGCCCACTCTCGTTCCTTCTCCGGCCTTTCAAGGCCGAGAGCGTGTCCCCACTATTTTGTAAAACTGCATGACAGAGATACATCGACGCGAGCGAGAAGCCTGGTAGGCCAGCGTCGTGGCATAGCGCCGCAGCTCACGCGACAACATCCGTATCATGATCGGCTTTGACGCCTCTCCCCCGATAACCGTACAATAAAACCACGATCATCGCGCCGCAAAGCGCAATGATCGCACGATGATCTCGCATGACTCGCATGACTCGCTGGAATGCCTACCAACAGAGCAGGAGATCCCATGGCGCCCGGCAGAAAGATACGCCTGACGACGCTGGCAAGCTGCGCTGGTTGAGCGGCCAAGATGGGCTCTGATGCCCTGGCGCACGTGTTGCGTCCGCTCGCCGCGACATTCGGCGCGGAGGCCGCCACCGACTTGCTCGTGGGGCTGGGCCACGCCGATGATGCCGCCGTCTATCGCCTGAACGACGACCAGGCAATCGTAGCCACGACGGATTTCTTTCCGCCGGTGGTGGACGATCCCTATGCCTTCGGGGCCATCGCCGCCGCCAACGCGCTCAGCGACATCTACGCCATGGGTGGCGATCCGCTCTTCTGCCTGAATCTGGTTGGCTTCCCCGATGACCTCGATCCAGACATTTTGACCGAGATCATGCGCGGCGGCGCGGAGAAAGTGCGCGAGGCAGGCGCGTTGATCGCTGGCGGCCATTCCGTCACCGATCACGAGCCGAAGTATGGGCTGGCCGCGATTGGCCTCGTGCATCCAGATCACATCTTCACCAAAGGTGGCGCGCTGGCGGGCGATAGTCTGCTGCTGACCAAGCCTATTGGCACGGGCGTCATCACGACCGCCGCCAAAGCGGAGCAGGCCGACGCCACCGAGCTTGCGGGCGCCATCGAGAGCATGATGCGGCTGAATGGGCCTGCCATGCGCGTGCTGCGTACGCTCGCAAAAGACCTGCACGCCTGCACCGATATCACCGGCTATGGGCTGCTTGGCCACGGCTGGGAGATGGCGGAACAGAGTGGCACGGCCTTCCACATCGTCGCCGGGGCGGTTCCGCTGCTGCCCGGCGCGCGGAAATATGCCGCGGGCGGCTTCATCCCCGGTGGCACTGGACGCAATCGCGCCGCCATCGAGCCACATACGCGCTGGGCCGACGACGTGGATGAGGTGACGCGCGCCCTGCTCTGCGATCCACAGACATCCGGCGGCCTCTTTGCCGCCATAGCGCCGGATGGGGTAGATCGTACGCTGGCGGCGCTGGCCGGGGCAGGGATTACCGCCGCAGTGGTTGGGCGGGTAGCAGCACGCGACGCGGAAGGCATAGGAATTGTGGTGGAGGCGTGAATGGCTAAAGGCCGAAAACCTGAGATGACTGAGACATCTGAGACACCCCCGCCAGCGCAGGACGATCCACTTGCGCCGCTGGAGGCGACCCTTGGCCACACCTTCACCCAGCGACCATTGCTGGTGGATGCGCTGACACATCGCTCGTACCTCAACGAGGCGGGACGCAACAGCGTCAGCTCGAACGAGCGGCTGGAATTCCTGGGCGATGCTGTCCTGGCGCTGGTGAGCGCCGAGATGGTCTATCGCGAGCAGCCAACCGAGCCTGAGGGCCAGCTCACCCAGCTACGGGTGGCGCTGGTGCGGACGTCGACGCTGGCCAATTTCGCCCGCGACCTGCGTCTGGGCGCGTATCTGCGTCTGGGCCGCAGCGAAGCGGGGCTGGGCGGGCGCGACCGTGAATCGGTGATTGCCGCAGCCTTCGAGGCGGTGCTGGGCGCCATCTATCTGGATGGTGGGCTGGCGGCGGCGGAGCGGTTTCTCGATCCCCTGCTCCATGCCGCACTGGCGCGGGCAACGGCGCAGCAGAGCATCAAAGACGCCAAATCGCGCCTGCAAGAGTTGGCGCAGGGTCGCCTGGGGGTAACGCCGCGCTACCAACTGGTGAGCGCCGACGGGCCATCGCATGACCGCCGTTTCGTGGCCGAGGTGCTGGTGGGGATACATGTGGCCGCCCAGGGCGAGGGACGCAGCAAGCAGCAGGCCGAACAGGAGGCCGCCGCGCACGCGCTAGAAGATCCCGGCTGGCTGGAAACGGACGAGGAATCCTGACGGTTCGCCCAGACAGATCGCGGATGATTACTTCGCGGGGGCAAACGGCTCGATGAAATAGGTCCAGGCGAGCGTCACGCCCACGATGACCAGCAGCGTCACCCCGATGCCGGCGACCGTGAGCGGCGCTGTGCCCGCCGAGCGGAAGACATCGGGCAGCAGCGCGACGACAATGACGAGCGCATAGAGCGCCAGCCCCACGCCCGAGGCGATATGGATGACGCGTATGCTCCAGGGGTTGCGCCACTGGCTCCGGCGGGCATCGCGCAGAAAGAACGCGGTGGCCACTCCGCCGATGACGGCGGCGATGATGAAGGCGACCTGCCAGAGCAGGTGGCTATTGGTGGCCAGCAATGCGATCAGGCTCATGCTGCCCGGCAGGAGGAAGTAGAGGGTGATGTTGGTAGCCATCCGGCGGCGCAGTCGGTGATGGATCCACTCGTCGTACTTGGTTTGCAGCACCAGCCACCACAGGCCGAGCAGGGTAAACGAAAGTTGCGCAACCGTCTGGTAGAACGTCTCAGGCACCATCGCTCACGCTCTCTTCCCCGTACCCGCATAGGCCATCATGCGATCCCCATTCCCCTCGCCTGCGCATCATCATACACCATCATGAGAATGCAGTCAGGTCGCTCGCCAGCGCGCATGTCGCTTGACGGCCGCCGCCGCGATACGATACACTACGGGAGGCCGCCATCCGCGACCCACCAGCGCACATCCTTCGCGTATTCCCGCCAGCGTAGCTCAGTGGCAGAGCAGCTGTTTCGTAAACAGCAGGTCAAGGGTTCAAATCCCTTCGCTGGCTCCCCTAATTGTAGACTTCTAGCTTTGGTGAAGCGCATCGTGACAGATTCATGGATTGTGTCGCCTCTAAATACATCCTACCGTTGCAATCTGGTTGATTTCATGCCCTATCATCAGTAAGGCGCGTGGAGAGAATATCTATGCTGACCGATGCCCTCAAGCAGGCAATGGAACGTGCGGCCCAGCAGATCTGAGGCGGAACAGGCCGCTATCGCGCAGACGATCATGGAAATGCTGGACGCCGACACCGCATGGAATGCATTGCTGAACGACCCACGCACTCCACAGATGCTCGATGACCTTTGGGCCGAGGCGCTGGATGAGGTGAAGGAAGGCAAGGCCGAAGAAATCACTGGTGATGGCTTCAACTCATGAAGTCTATCCGCACCAGACGTTTCAAAGACCTCTACGAGCGCTTGCCAGAGAGCGTCCAGCAAGAAGCTGACGAAGCGTATCGGCTTTCACGGCGGATCCAAACTATCCGGGCCTGAACTTCGAGCGCATTCAAGGGACAAAAGCGTTGCTCTACTCGGCGCGTGTGGGGTTGAGACATCGGGCGATGGCAGGTCGCGATGGTGATACCTGGGTCTGGTTCTGGATTGGCTCACACAGTGACTATGACAAACTTCTCAGCCGCCTGAGCTAGTCGACAGCAGGTCAAGGGTTCAAATCCCTTCGCTGGCTCCACTTCAACTTCCCATAAATTAGCGTTTTGTGGCCTGTCCCTTACCCCTGTCATGACGCGCAACAGCCATTTTGACCACAATTCTGACCATTGCACGCTCAGAAACGGCTTCTGAAAGTGTCACCCAAAGACGCCAAAGACGCCCCACTGGCTATCTTCGCGGAGTACTTCGCGATAGCAATCCGTGAGGCGTTCTGTTGTCTTGTCACTGCATCCTTACTGGCCCGATCCGCTCGTGACGCTGGCCGGGCTGGCTACGTCAACCTCCATATACTCGGCAACCTCGCCGGGCTGGGTAACAGGAATCTCGTCACCATCCGCCTGCATGGCTTCCAGGTGTATCGCTAATGCGCCGCGCATCAGTTCGCGCACTTCGCCGAGGGTTTCCCCGGCGGCCACACATCCCGGCAACTCTGGTACGTAGGCGCCGTAGCCTGTTCCTGACTCCGTGGGTTCATAGACCACGAGAAAACGGTAGCGCATCGTCTCTCCCTCTTTCCTTTGGGCCTTGCAGCCATACCTGCTCGCCCATGGCCCCGTGGCCTATCGCTTGCCCTGTGGCCACGGGATTTGCGCCTGCTTGAAAATGGTATGTGCGGTCTTCGTTGGCAAGTCAACGCTGGGCTTGCCCGCGATAGTCACCTTCCCCTTCTTGATGCGGTGTTTGTATTGCCGATGGTCTCCTTTGACCGTGACCAGATACCAGCCATCACCTTCTACGTATTCTATCGCCTCTTTGACCTTCATGGCCCCATGCCTTTCCATTCCCGTTTTCCCTGCCACTTATATAATACGCCAGGTTGCTATAAAGCGGAAATGGCGACGCGTGCGGCTAAAAGAGCAGCGTCGCGCATGTGTTGAATTGGGGCGTTTGTGGCGCTATCTCAGGGCGTTTTCCTGGGACGACAAATCGAGTGGCACGCCTCTTGCATTCCTGACTCTCTCGCAAACAACGCCGGATTGTCACCGACATGAGAAGGGAAAGCGCCATGATGCATCGCTCAGAACCAATCGTTATCGCCCCCGAATGTTACGCGCCAGGCTGTCATCATGATGGCGATCAGTACACGATGGTGAAGTGCCGCACGTGTGGCCACTGGTTTTGTGCGGAGCATCTGGAGACGGATGGCGATGGTCGCAGTGTCACATTGGTCGATACCGGCCTCACCGGCCTCTCATACTACACCGGGCAGTGCGCCGAGTGCCGGGAAAAGCCACCAGTGCGCCACCCGGTCGACTCCTCCTGGCTGCGATGATGTACTCACCACGCGCTGCCCGACCAATTCCGCTAAAAGGCGCACAATAAGGGGGATACGGCGTCAGGGCGTTCAGGTCGGAGATGAATTCGTCTTGCCATGCGCCCATTCTACAGGTACCCAGCAAGAAGTGGTATGACTCTAATCCTGAGTCGTCCGACAGACCCTAGCCTTCTCCCACATGCGGGCACAGTTGAATTGCCCACACGTGAGGCATCGAAGAGTTCGCATTGACATCAATCTCCATCCCGTAGTTTCCCTTGTACCAAGGGTACCCTTGCGCGTGATCACAGGCGGGGACACTATTTCGCAGCCACCCAGCGGCAGGAAGAGCGGAATCCATAAACGCTGTAATCGCCGCAGGGGTCATGGTGGGGCTGCAGAGGGTATAGCTCACACTGCCCGCCTGGATACCCAGACCATGGTTATCAACGAGTGTACCTGAGGGGAACGAAATCGTCGTCGGGAGTGGTCCAGGTGGATTCTCGAAGTTATGAATCACATTCGAGGAAGGATCACTACACCCCGCAATGGCGCCAGACGTCGCCGTCGCCATTGGCGAGATTGTCATCGTAGCGGTCGGCGCTGGAGCAGGGGTCAGCGTGGGCGACGTGACCCCGCTCGCTCGAGCGTTCACCCCACATGCCGCCGTGATCAATCCGAGTCCAATGAGGAGGCAAGCAACCCGAAGACGGCGCCACATCATTCGAGCAGGCATGTTCGCACCTTCCTTCAAAATAGATTCATCCACATGAGATAACACTCATCAGCGAGGCCGATGGTATCATCTCATGTGGATGAGTTGGTTACAGCCGCACGATCTACGGCAGGAACATATGGGTCACGTTGAGGTTGTCTACAACCTGTAGACAATAATGAGCGACACACCCCCATAGCACGAATAGCCCGACGGCGTTGCCGCGCGAGTCCCCGTCTGATATACTGCGACACTGGCTGCGCTCCCGACTGCTGAGGGCGCACGAGCAGCGGAAGGGGACTATGGAAGCGAAGCTCATCGCGGACCGCCGCCTGTGGAACGAGTTCGTCGCGGCGACACCAACCGGCCACCTGTGCCAGACGTGGGAGTGGGCCGAGAACTCTGGCGAGGAGGCAGGCTCCGGCTCGCTCCGCGTCGGCGTGATGGATGGCGAGCGGCTGGTGGCGGCGATCCTGCTGGTGCGCAGCCGCGCCAGCGGCACACGCGCGCCCTTCTTCTATGCGCCGCGCGGCCCCGTCGTCGCCGATCCGAACTCGCCCGCGCTGCCGCTGCTCATTCGCTTCGCCAAACACGAGGCGCGCAGCAACGGCGGCTTCTTCATCCGCGCCGAGCCGAACGTCTTGCAGGATGATCCCATCTGGCCGGGCGCGCTCAAACGGCTGGGATTCCGCCCGACATCCCACCATATCTACCTGCGTAGCGCCTGGGTGACAGACCTGCGCGCCGATGAGGATGCGCTGCTCGCCAACATGATGACCACCTGGCGGCAGAATATCCGCGCGGGTGGACGCAAGGGGTTGACGGTACGGCTGGGATCGGGTGAGGCCGACCTCGACGCCTTCTATCGCCTGCTGGTGGAGACGGGCCAGCGCGACTCGTTCCACGTCTATCCCAAGCAGCTTTTCCGCGATATGCTGGTCAACTATTCCGCCGAGCGGGCCGCGCGCGACGCCACCGCCGAGATGGCGCTGCTGCTGGCCGAATACAACGGCGAGCCAATCGCGGCGGCGACGGTGGCCATATTGGGCAATTGGTCGTGGAATCTGCACAGCGGCTCATCCGGCATCCCGGAGCATCGCAAGCTGCGCCCAAACTATCTGCTGCAATGGGAGTGCATGCGCTGGGTCAAGGCGCACGGCGCCGACTATTACGATTGGCGCACCATCCCCGATGTGCTGGAGCCGGGGCAGGAACTCTACGGCGTCTACGAGTTCAAGCGCGGCTTTGGTGGCGCGGTGCGGCGTGTCATCCCAACGCAGGATCTGGTGGTGCGCCCTGCGCTCTACTGGCCGTATTACACGGCGGTCTCGCTGCGCCGGAGCATGCAGCGGCGCAGACGGGCGGCCTTCGAGCGTCGCCGCGAACGGGCGCGACAGGCCACGCCAAAGAAACAGCCGAGCGGGCAGCCCAACGAAGCGACCCAGCCAGCCGAGGCGAAGACGGCGGCGGAGGCGTAGGAAGCTACTGGCGGATTGCAGGCGGCAAGTGGGTGCGGCGGTGGCGCGCTCTGGGCAGTCCGCGCAGGCGGACTTCGTGGCAGGTCATTCAGGCGCGGTTTTAACCGCCCGCGCTTCACATCATAGAGGAACGTGATGCAGGTAGAGATCATCAACGACCGCGAACAGTGGAACGCGTTTGTCGAGGCGTGCCCGACCGGCAACATCACCCAGACATGGGAGTGGGCCGAACTGGGGAGCCATCTCGGCAGCGCCGCGCTGCGCCTGGGCGCGCTGGAAAACGGCGCACTGGTGGGCGCGATGCTGGTGATCGTCGAGCACGCGCCACTGCTGCGCCGTCCGTATCTCTACGCGCCACGCGGCCCCGTCGTGGCCGATCCCACCTCGCCCGCGCTGGCCGCCCTCATGGCCGCCGCCCGCCAACAGGCGACGAAGTCCGGCGCGTTCATGCTCAAGGTTGAACCGAGCGTGCCCGATGGCGACGCCGCCTGGCTCAAAGCCCTCGCCGATCAGGGCTTCACCCGCAACCCCTACGCCACCCATCCGCGCCGCTCGTGGGTGCTCGATATTGCGCCCGACGAAGAGGCGCTGCTGGCGGGCATGCACGAGAAGTGGCGCTACAACGTCCGGCTGGCGGGGCGCAAAGGCGTCGTGGTGCGCGAGGCCGCCAGCCCGGCTGATGTGGACACGTTCTATCGCCTCTATCGCGAGACCGCCGACCGCGACGGCATCTTCATCCACGGCCAGCAACACTACGCCGACTTTCTGCGGCTCTATGGCGAGCGCGACGCGGCGGCGCTGCTGCTGGCGGAGTATGAGGGCACGCCTATCGCCGCGCTGATCGTGGCGCGCTGTGGCCCCGTCGCGACCTATATGTTCGGCGCGTCGTCCAACCAGCAGCGCAACCGCATGCCCAACCACCTGCTCCAGTGGACGGCGATGCAGTGGGCCAGGGCGCGCGGCTGCACGCTCTACGACTTCCGCGCCATCGCCGAGGTGCTCGAACCCGACGAAGATATGTATAGCCTCTACACGTACAAACGCGGCTACGGCGGCTACTCGCAGTTCACGCTGGAGACGCACGACCTGCCACTTTCCGCGCCGCTCTACTGGATGTATCGCCGCACGCTAAAGGTGAAGCGCGACCGGGTGCGCCGCCAGCATCTGCGCGAGCTGCGGGCGCGCGAGCAGGCGCAGAAGACGAAAGCCACGCCACAGCGACGGGCAGCGCGAAAGAGTCATAGCGCCATGATGGGCGTTTACGCCCACGGTCGTTCCTACCCCGGCCTTTTAAGGCCGGGACTGTCCCCACGATTTTGTAGAACTGCTTCAGCCGCCAGCCGCCGTGGCGTCTGTCCCTCGTATTTTGGAAAAGAACATCGCCAGCCTGGCTGGCGCTGATCCACGTCAAACGCTCCCCTTGTCCCAGAATGTGACCATCGGCGCGGCTCGCACGGTTGTATAGCTGAAGGCTGAAGCATCCGGCGGCGTCGCGGGATACGGCTGAGGCTGGTACGGGATGTGCTACGTCGTGGGAGTATGCGTGAAGAATCTCTGATAGGACCAGATTCTCGCTACTCACCTGTCTCCAGATCGCAGATAGGCCATTAGCAAGAAGCTCGCCATCTGGAGTAGCAACCATGGCCAGACACATTCTCGTGATTGACGACAACGAATATTTGCTGTATCTCTTGCGTAGTGTCCTCGAGGGCGAACACTATCGGGTGTCCGTCGTTGGCAGGGGCGCCGGAGCGCACGAGCGCGTCCAGGAGAATCCGCCGGATCTGATCATCCTCGACCTCAAGTTGGGCGATGCGTCGGGCCTGGATATCCTTGAGGCGTTACGCTCGCACGAGATCACAGCGACTATTCCCGTTCTGATCTACTCGGCGGCGATTTTGGAGGCCGAGAGCGTCACGAAGCTCGTTGCGGGCAACCCCGCACGCTATCGTAACGTGTCGGTGCTCCGCAAGCCGTTCGATGTCGACGTGCTGCTGGAACGCGTGGGGCGGATGGTCGAGGCGGGGTAACATCGTATCCCTGCCAATTCCCCCCGCGACACAGCGCAATGCGCAACACTGTATGTGCGGGAGGTAAAGCATGGCAAGGCAACGCAAATCTGGGTCTGGATTCGTGTTTGGGTTGGTGCTCGGCATGGCGGTTGGCGCCGCCGTCGCGCTCCTCTTCGCGCCGCAGCCCGGTGAAGAGACACGCAGCCAACTCGGTGAGAGCAGCGTACAACTCCGCCGGATGGGCCGCGAGGGCTACCAGACGCTGGCCGGGCAACTGCGCGACCGCTACGGGGACGCCCTCGATCAGGGCCGCGAGGCGTACAATCAGACCAAAGACGAGATCCTGTCGCGCTATAACAAAGCGAAGACTGGCGCGTGATGGCCGTTGTGCGGGCCATTCTCAATGCCATCATCGGAGGCCCGTTACTCCTACCACTACGTCAAGACACCTCGCTCAGGGTCGCGACTCCTATAATCAGACCAAAGCTGAGATTCTGAGGCGCAGGGCGAAACGGCGCGTGATGGCCGTCCATCTCACGGCAACTGAGCGGCAAGCTCAGCCAGGCGACGCTGCAGAAAGCGCCGCTCGATGCGATTCTGGCAGAGCGTGAGCGCCTCGCGATAGCTGGCCGCAGCCTCCTCGAAGCGGCCAGCCCGTCGCAGCAGGTCGGCGCGCGCCGCGTGATAGAGATGATAGTGGGCGAGCGCCTCATCCAGGCGCAGCCGGTCGAGCATCTCCAGGCCCGCGTCCGCGCCATCGGCCATCGCCACGGCCACCGCCGCGTTCAACTCCACCACGGGTGAGGGTGTCATGCGGGCCAGGCGCGCATACAACAGCGCAATCTGCTGCCAGTCGGTCTCGTCGGGGGTCGGCGCCTCGGCATGCAATGCGCTGATGGCCGCCTGAATCTGATAGGGCCCTGGTTGGCGCATCCGCAACGCCGCATCCAGCAATTCCATCCCCTCGACAATCTCCGCCCAGTTCCAGAGCGTGCGATCCTGGTCTTCGAGCAGCACCAGATCACCAGCGACATCCACACGCGCCGCCCGCCGCGACGCGTGCAGCAGCATCAGCGCCAGCAGCCCCAACGCCTCTGGCTCATCCGGCAACTCCGGCTCCGATGCGATCAGCGCCACCAGCACGCGCGTCAGCCGTATCGCCTCGGCGCACAAATCCTGGCGTATCAGCGCATCGCCACTGGTGGATGAGTAACCCTCGTTGAAGATGAGATAGAGCACCGCCAGCACGCCCTCCATGCGCTCGGCCAGCAGCGGCAACGGTGGTACCCGGTAGGGAATCCCCGCGTCGCGTATCTTGCGTTGCGCCCGCACCAAACGCTGCGCCATCGTCGGCACGGGCGTCAGAAACGCCGCCGCGATTTCAGGCGTGGAGAGGCCACCGAGCGTGCGCAGGGTCAGCGCGACCCGCGCCTCTAACGGGAGCGCTGGATGGCAGCAGGTGAAAAGCAGCTTCAGCCGCTCATCGGGGATGGGTGGCGCGTCCTCGGCCACATCGGGCGTATCGGTCGCGGCGAGCTGTTCGAGCGCCTGGAGCGTCGTCTGCTTCTGGGCGAGCGTGCCCTCACGGCGCAGACGGTCAATCGCCTTGCGCCGGGCAATCGTGGTCAGCCACGCCGCCGGATTCCGTGGGGCGCCGCTGGCAGGCCACTGCTGGAGCGCCGCCACCACCGCATCTTGCAGCGCATCCTCCGCCAGCGTGAAATCACGTAGCGACGCGATCAGCGCGGCCAGAATCCGCCCTGACTCCTGCCGATAGACCCGCTCCACCACCTGTGGAATGCGCTCCATTGCCATGAATCTGTCAGACTCCTCAGGGCACAGCGCCGATGGCGTTTCTGGGACGTATCGCCATCGGCGCTGGCCACCCTGCGGGAACGCTTCGGAACTATTCGAAAACCATCACCGGGCGCACCTCGATGCGGCCAACCGCCGCGCCGGGAATGTGCGACGCGATATGAATCGCATCGTCGAGATCAGTCGCATTGACGAGATAGAAGCCGCCAAGCTGCTCTTTGGTCTCGGCGAATGGGCCGTCGGTGCTGAGTGTTTTGCCATCCCGCACCTGCACAGTCGTCGCCAGGTTCGTCGGCATCAGCGCCTCGCCGCCCGTAATCTTCTCTCTGAACTCATTGCTAAAAGCATTATAGGCCGCCATGACGGCCTGCTGCTCCTGCTGGGACGCATTGGTGTCGGCTGTCTCGTTGGTGTAGATCAAGAGCGCGTACTGCATGTGGTGTCTCCTCATTCCTCACGGTTCTGCTGCAAGTCTGTGACGGGCACAACCGCCTGTCACAGATACGTCGAATGGAAACACGCCAATTCGACAGGCGCCGATGCGAGTTTTTTCATGCGCCCACAGTGGTCAGGCGACCGAGCAAGATGTCATAGCAGCCCACACCCATACGTCATATACTGCGGATACTGCGGCGGCAGGCGCCCAGGCGAAGGATGGAGAACGGCGAGCGATGAATGATCCCGACAACCAGCAGCCGCGACCAGCCAGCGAATCAGCCAGCGACACGGCCATCAGCCAGCGAGAGCGCTTCGACGAGCAGGCCACTCGACGAAATCTGGCTGCTCGATGCGCTCCGGCGGGGCGATGAGGCGGCGTTCCTCTCGCTCGTCACCATGCACTACGCGGCGATGTTGCGGCTGGCGCAGATGTATGTTGGGACACGCGCCGTCGCCGAAGAGGTCATCCAGGAAACCTGGCTCGGCGTCTTGCAGGGGCTGGATCGCTTCGAGGGGCGGTCGTCGCTCAAGACGTGGATCTTCCGCATTTTGCTCAACCGCGCACGCACGCGGGCGCAACGCGAGAATCGCACCATTCCGTTTTCGGCGCTCGCCACTGACACCGAATCATTTGAGCCAGCGGTAGAGCCAGACGCCTTCAGGCCGCCCGGCGATCACTATCCTGGCGGCTGGCTGACGCCGCCCGCCGCGTGGGATTCGCTGCCAGAAGAACGTCTGCTCTCACAGGAGACGCGCCAGCATATCGATGAGGCGCTGACCACACTGCCACCGGCGCAGCGTGAGGTCATTACACTGCGCGACATCGACGGCTGGAGCGCAAACGAGGTCTGCGACTATCTCGGCATCAGCGAGGCCAACCAGCGAGTGCTGCTCCATCGGGCGCGTTCACGGGTGCGGCGCGCGCTGGCTGGCTACCTGGCGGAATAGCAATCTACGCAAAAATACGCGCTTCATTCACCCTCTGGGTGTAACGCCTCCCGTAGAACGGTACAGATTCGGGCATGCGCCCGACGATCCACGATACATACCATTCTGGGAGGTTTTTTCGCATGCGTAAACTTGCTCTTGTCTTCATGTTGGTCTGCGCCTTTGCGCTCGCAGCCTGTGGCGCCAGCAGCGTCGCCGCCACACCGACCGACACCACCGCGCCTGTTCCGACCACGGCGCCTACAGCGCCCGCAGCCACCGCGACGACTGGCGGCGCGCCAGCGCAGCCACCATCACGATGGGGTTGCAAACCTTTGTCAATAGCAACGTCACCATCAAGGCGGGGCAGGCCGTCACCTTCAACGATCCCTCGGATACGGGCAATGTCCACAATCTGGTGACGGGCCTCAACGGCCAATTCAAGGCGGCCACTGGCGCGCCAGCCGAGTTTGCGGCGTCTGGTGGGGTCAGCTTCTCGCCCGGCGATAGCAAGACGATCACGTTCCCGACCGCCGGAACCTTCTCGATCACCTGCACGATTCATCCGACGCATGCACGTCACCGTCAACGTCACGGCGTAACATATAGCCTCGTGTGACTTTGTGTGACATCGCGCTGGCCCCTTCCCACGTTGGGGAGGGGCCGTTGCTATCGTCTCTCCACGTTTCAAGTTCGTATACTTTTCTGCTGAACCGCATGGCGACGGATGTGCGAAAGTGGGGAGTGTTGAGAGAACACGCGCATAGGGAATGTGTCGCTTGTTCGTTGCCCGCATGAAGGGGGATAGCACGATGTCCGAACATCTCGACGAGCCGTATAGGCCACCGAAACTCTCGCGACGCAATGCCTTCAAGGTCAGCGCGGCCAGCATGGCTGGCATGGCGTGGGCGCTGACACTGGGGCACGGCGGCGCTGACCTGGTCCAAGAACTGGCGCATCTCGCGCAAGGGAAACCGATGACCGCCGCGCGGCTGGTAGACATCATACAGACCGAGCGCACCCAATGGAACGCTCTACTGGCGCAGGTTGGCCCAGATCGCATGGAAATAGCAGGCGTCGAGGGGACGTGGTCGGTCAAGGAGATTGTCGCCCATCTCACCTGGTATGAACGCGCGGTCGTGGATGGGGCGCGGCAGGTGATGAGCGGCGACACGTTTGCGCGTCCCGGCAGCGGCGCGGGCACTATTGACGAGCGCAACGCCCGTATCGCCGCCGAGAGCCGCGCGCGTCCAGTGGCGGATGTGCTTGCCGAGGCGGATGAGGTGTTCGGCCAACTCCTGCAGGTGATCGCCGCCTGCCCGGATAACCTGCTGAATGACGCGAAGCTGCTGGGGCTTCCCGATGATATACCGCCCTGGATGCGGGTGGCGAACAACTCGTATGCGCACTATCGCCAGCACGCGCAGTCCATCCAGGCGTGGCTCGCACAACAATAAGGCGACTTGCACGGACCATTCACGCGCGCCTGTGTGGCCCATCGCAACGCGGCGCCGCCGCTCACCGACTGCGCTACGCTGTGTGCTACAATGCGCCGCAAGAGTCGGCCAAAAATGGGGGAGTACGCGCAATGAACCCTCAACACCCATCGTCATCCGGCGAATCCGCGCCACGCGAAGGCTATGCTCCGGTCGAAGGCGCCACGCTGTATGTTCGCGACATCGGCCAGGGAACGCCGATCATCATCCTCCACGGCGGGCCCAGCTTTGACCATAACTACCTCCTTCCCGATATGGATCGTCTGGCCGATGCGTTCCGCCTCATCTCCTACGATCAACGGGGACGCGGTAAGTCCAGGGTGAATGCCGAGCCAGCGGAGGTCAGCATCCAGTCAGAGATGGAGGATCTGGAGGCTCTGCGCGCCTATCTGTGCCTGGAACAAGTCGCGCTCCTGGGCCATTCCTGGGGCGGGCTCCTGGCGCTGGAATACGCGCTGCGCCATCCAGAGCGCGTCTCCCGTCTGATTCTGCTGAATACCGCCCCCGCCTCCTACGATGACTGCGCGCTGTTCGTGCGGGAGCGCGACGCCAATGCTCCCGATGATGCTGCGATGCTGCGCGTCCTGGAATCTCGTCCGGGGTTTGCGGAGGGTGATCCCGAGGCCAGAGCCGCGTACGAGCGCGTCTATTTCCGGGCGACCCTGCGCTCGCCGGTACTGCTCGACCGGCTGATCGCGCACATGCAGGTGGGCTGGACGCGGGAGAGCATCCTCAAAGCAGGAGCCATAGGAGACCAGCTCTGGCACGAGACATACGAGTCAGCCCAGTACAATCTGCTGCCCGCGCTCACACAGCTTCGCATTCCAGCCTTGATCCTGCATGGCGACTATGATTTCGTCCCTGTAGCCTGTGCGGCCCACATCGCTGAGGCGGTACCGGGCGCCCGCCTCGTCGTATTGCGCGACTGCGGCCATTTCTCGTATCTCGAGCGCCCTGATGAAGTCCGCGCGGCGCTCGCCGAGTTCTTCCAGGCTAGCTAAGCAGCATTCACCGTCGGGCCAGGTAGCAGAGGAGGCCACGATGGTCGCCAAATCCAGCCTCTTGACTCCCGAACTAGACACCTACATCCGCGAGCAGATGGCCCGCTGGACCATCCCCGGCGCCGTCGTTGGCGTGCTACGCGACGGTGAGCGCGAGACCCGCGCCTATGGCGTCGCCAGTCTCGAAACCAACTACCCCGCCCGCTCAGACACCCTCTTTCTGATCGGCTCCATCGGCAAGGTTTACACCGCCGCCCTCGTCATGACGCTCGTAGACGATGGCGCGCTTGATCTCGACGCGCCCGTCGCCACCTACCTGCCCGACCTCAGGCTCAGCGATGAGCGCGCCCGTAGCGCCATCACCTTGCGCCAGCTCCTGAGCCACCAGAGCGGCCTCTTCGGCGACTACTACGACGACTTCGGCATGGGCGACGACGCCCTCGCCCGCTGCGTCGCCAGCTTCTCCACCCTCCGCCAGCTCACCGCCCCTGGCGAGCTTTGGGCCTACTGTAGCAGCGGCTTCATGCTGGCTGGTCGCGTCGTCGAAGTCGTGACGGGCAAGCCCTTCGAGACCGCCATGCGCGAACGAATCTTCGAGCCGCTCGGCCTCCACCACTCCTTCTTCTTCGCCCATGAGGCCATCGTCTATCCCACCGCTGTCGGCCACTCCCTTAAGACTCCCGGCGGCGACGCGCACGAGGTTCACCGCGCGTACCTGCTCGCGCGCAACGTCGCCCCCGCAGGCGGCGTCATCTCGGACGCCGACGACCTCCTGACATTCGCCGCGTTCTTCATGGGTGATGGCACGTGGAACGGCAGGCGTATCCTCAGCCCGTCCGCGCTGGAGGCGATGCAGACCCCCCAGATGCACGCCGCCAATTACCCCGCCGCTGGTTTCGCTGAGTGGGGCGGTCTCGGCTGGGCTATCCGCTTCATAGACGGCATGAAGGTCATCGAGCATGGCGGCTCCCTCAGCGGCTTCCAGGTTAAGCTCAAAATCGTTCCTGCGCGTCGCTTCGCCATCGCCATCCTCACCAACAGCGGTCGCGGCGGCGTCCTGGGTGATCGTGTCGTCGGGTGGGCGCTCGACCACTTCCTCAACCTGCGCGCGCCAAAGCCTGAGCCTGTCTCGCTCGCCGGCGACACCCTCGCGCGCTTCACTGGCCGCTATTGCTTCGCGGACGGAGAGGTGGCGACGCTCACCGTCGAGGACGGCGGGCTGCGCTGCGTCGTCACAGAGACCGACCCCAACACCCATAGTGAGCAGGTCTACCCGCCGAACCTACTCAAACCCCTCTCCGAGGGCGAGTTCATCGTCGTGACTCCAGGACGAGAACGAGGGATTCGCAGGTAGACTTCATCGAGGGGGGCGATGGCGCCATCCGCTTCCTGCGCATGGATGGCCGCCTCTACGACCGCGCCGCAGAGGAGACCCCTCGCTGACACCGAAGCGCCCGACCCCACTGAGCTAGCGGGCGCTATTCTCCCTCCGCTGGGGGCGTCATGCGCGAGGTCAGCACCGGGTGAATCGCCTCGATGGGCACGGCGAAGAGCGACGGCTGCATGGGATTGTCGAACAGGGTGGCGAAGTCGTCGGCGGTGAAGGCGCGCGCCAGCCGCGCGGCGAATGTTTCGCGCAGCAGCCGGATGTAGTGGGTCGCGTCGTAGTCGCGTGGGTCATCGCTCGGCTCGCCATCCTCGGTGGTGTGCAGCAGCGCCGCCTGGCCGCCCGTCGCCCGATAGACGCGCACCTGCTCGCCACGCTCCCAGTGCGTGCGGCCACTGGCGAGCATCGCCTCATACGACAGTTCGCGGCGGGCGCTCCGGGTCGCCAGATATTGTGAGGGTGTCTTGCTCAGGCGCACGCGGGCCGTCACCAGATGCGTCGCGAGCGAGCGCTGGCGGAGCGCATCGACCGTCGCCAGATAGATGCGCCGCACGCCGGGAATATCGTCGGTCAGCAGGCAGGCCAGCGTCTCGCGCAGAAAGACCTCGCCAAATGGTTCGGCGCGGCTGGAGCGAAAGGCCACACCACGCAGCGTCAGCGCGCCATCCCAGGCGAGCAGCGCGTAGTTTTTTGGCTCATGCGAGAGCATCGCGGCGTAGCGTCCCTCGAACTCCAGCCGGACGAGTGGGGGCAGCAGCGCCGCCACCTCGGCCACGATGCGCCGTTCATCCTCTTCGCTCCAGCCATCGGGCACGGCGAAGTAGACGCCATCGGTATCGCCCTCCAGCAGGGTGGCCCCACGCGCCGCCAGCTCGCGACAGAGCAGGCCCAGCACCTCGCGTCCGCGCCGGGTGACTTCGTTGGCGGCATGCACATCGGCAAAGCGCGTCAGGCCAGTGGCGCCCATGTAGCCATAGGCCGAGTTCACCAGAATCTTCATCGCGGCGGAAAGCGCCTCGTCGGTGTGACGCTCCGACGACCCACGTGGGGCCGCCTTCGCGCGCCCTTTGGCGGCCAGCCGCTGCACCACCAGCCGGTCTACCAGCGCCAGCAGCGCGCCGATCCGGTCACTGGCCGGGCCAATGCGATACTGGCGCATCAGCGAGGGATACAGGCTGGAGACATCCGCCTTGACCACCCGCTGCGCCACGCCCGCCGCAAAGAGATAGAGCGCTGCGCCGCTATGCTGCGTGCCATCGCCGGTTGCCCGCGCCGGAATCGCCGCGCCCGCCCGCAGATAGGCGCGCACCAGCAGCGGATCGAGCACGCCCGTCGCCGGGCCAGCATCCGCCAGCCGCTCGTAGCGCCGTGGGGCCATCCGCGCCAGGGCGAACGCCGCGCCGCCCAGCAGCCGCGCCACGCCATCGGCCTCGGCCACGTCGTCCAGCGCGTAATGGCGCACCCGTTCGGGGTCGGCCAGCCAGGTGGTGTAGACCTGCGCGCCCGCGACATATGCGCGATCAGGAGACGCCAGCCCAAAGTGGCGCGCCACCGCTTTGAGTCCGTGGCCGGGCAGGTCGCGCGCGGCAAAATCGTAGCGCCGCACCGCATCGAGCGTATCGATCAACTCGCGACCCGGCACAGTGAACCGCCCACGCGCCTCCTCGCGCTCCCCAGGGTCAGCCGCGTCGCCGCGCCAGGGACCATAGCCGCGCGAGGCGGGGCGTCTGCGCATGCCACCGCCAAGCCGCCCAAGCGCCAGCGTGACACCCAGTATCTCGGCGCGGCGGGCGAGGAACGGCAGATCGAAGCCGTGGAGGTTGTGGTTTTCGATGACATCGGGATCGAGCCGCTGGATCAGCGCCACCAGCCGCCGGATCAGGTCAGCCTCCGCCGCTGGCCCCTCCAGCCCGCGCTCGGCGACTATCCAGCACGCCAGAAAAGCCGCGATTGTCACGCACGGCGACCAGAAAGATACTGTTTTTGGCGGGATTGAGTCCAGTCGTTTCGAGGTCGAATTGCAGCCGGTGCAGGTCGTCGAAGGCGAGGCCGCGAAAGTGGGTGCGCCCAGTGGCGACGAGATACTGCTCTTCAGGGGGCAGGCTCAGCGCCGCCTCGTCGCCGATATCGGCCAGCCGCGTCACCTGCCGCCCAAGCCGGGTCGACGCGCCGTTCATCACGGCGGTATCGAGGGTGCGGCCATCGGTCGCGCTCACCAGATAGCGAAAGTGGCCCATCGCCAGCTCAATTCGCGCCAGGCGACCACGCCAGGTAGCTCTGTCCCAACCGCTCCCTCAGGCAGCAGCCGCGCGCCCAGATACGCCAGATCATCGAGCGCGGGCAGCAGCAGCCATGGATGAAACCGCTCTTCTTCGCGGATCAGCGCGCCACCGGGAGCGCGCCGCCAGAGAACCGCCCGGCCATTGCGCTCCGCCCAGACCGAGACGATCCCTGGCGTGGGATCCCATCCCCAGAGCCACTCGTCTTCGTCCATGTGTCTCATGGAGGCTCCCTCACAACTACTGGCGGCGCATTCCACCCTGTAGAACGTATTGGAGAACGCCAGCATCACCCTTCACTCTGCGCTCGCAGAAACCCAATCAAGCGCCTCATCCGGGATACCATGCTGCCCAAGAAAGAAGCTCAGTTGGGCCGCATGCTCCTGCGTATGGCGCATGGTGTACAGCAGCAACTCAAGCAAGCTGATGGGCTTCCCCTTCCCTTTCTCCCAAGGGAACTCATAGGGGTAGCGCGCCCGCTCGTCCGTCAGGGTTTTGATGGCGCTATGGCACTTCTGCTTTGTGTATGCGAGATAGGCGAGCAGTTCATCTTTCGTGTAGGGCCGCTCGGGATCTTCATCATCCGCGTCGAGCGCTGGCACAGAAAAGGGCGCGGGAGGCGTGATCCCATACGGGGAAACGGCGATAGAAGAGAGATACAGGTCGAGCCAGTACAACGTGTGGTAGGCGATAAACCAGAACTCCCCGGCTGGTGGTTGGGGGTTGTCTCGGTGGGTCGCTCCAGAGGCGCTCTTGCCAGAGCGCGGCGGGGCAGGCCACCAGGGCGTTTTCAAACATGTCAATGGCTGCGCCGAACTGCCGCCATAGGACAGTAGTCCACAAGATATCCATAGACTCTCCTTCATGCGAAGACTTTCAACGCGCAGAAGGCCGCGACACGCATACTAGCCGGGGAAATCCGCCGGGATATTGTGCATGCCGAGGGTGAGCGAGAGTTCGCCGCCGTGGTGCAGGTCGTGCTCCATCACGTGGTAGACGATCCAGGCGCGCGACAGGTGGACGATCTTGCCATCTCCCCAGTCGTCCTCGAAGGTCTTTTGCATGTCGTCGGAATTCCAGCGGGCCAGGCAATCGGCCATGCCCTGCCAGGTGTAGTCGAGCGCCTCCACCATCTCGGCGGCGGTTCGAGGAGGCGCGCCGCGAGCATCCCACTCTGCGTACAGCTTCCCCTTGTCTCCCCAGTCTTCGCCCAGGGTAAACGTGAACCATCCGGCGCGGCAGCCGATGATGTGCAGCGCAAGCTGGCCAACGGTGCGCAGATGCGCCGCCGCTTCCAACGCGAGCTGCTCGGCGGTGAGCGGCGCAATCGCATTTTTAATGTGATCCTGGTATTCCTTCCAGTTGCTATAGATCGTGGTGAGTGTGAAGTTGTCTTCAGCCATGTGTCGTATCTCCTCGTTCGGAACCCTCATACTATGACATCAGTTCGGGATACGCGCGTAGCCATATGCAGTTTTCTAAAATAGTAGGGACAGCGTGGTACGGAGCGCGGGCGGTTCAAACCGCGCCTGAACGGCCTCCCGGTGGTCGGCCACAAAACCTGCCTACGCAGGTTGCACAGAACGCGGCCCACCGGATACCCCGTTGGCGCACGTCTGGCAGCCCGCGACAGGCAGGCTTCGCGGATGCGCGGAGCGCATCCCTTAGGCGCGGCTTCAGCCGCCAGCGCGCCGCTGTGCGTGCATCCAGGCTGTTAACGCTGGTCACTCACTATTGGATGATCGTCGCCGTGACCGAGTAGATTTGCGGCAGATAGTCGGCGATCATCTGCCAGCTATCGCCGCCATCAGCCGTCGCGAAAAGCTGCCCGGTGTTGGTGCCGACATAGACGCCGCACGGGTCGAGCTTGTCGGCGCACATGCCGTGGCGCAACACGCCCAGCCGCACGTTTGCCCCAGAAGGCAACCCGTTCGTCAACGACTCCCATGAGCCGCCCGCATCCTGGGTGCGATAGACGGTGAAATGGTCACCGATGTTGTTGCGCCCATCGCCCTCGACGATGACGAAGAGCGTCTCGGGGTGATGGGCATCGAGCGCGATGGGGAAGCCGAACTCCGAGGGCAGCGTGCCCTGGATGTCGATCCACTCCTCGCCCGCGTTTTCGGAGAGATAGATGCCGCAGTGATTCTGCTGGTAGAGCATATCGGGCTTGGTCGGATGCTGCACCACGCGATGGATGCACTGGCCATATTCGGGGTAGATGTCAGGCTGGAAGCCCGCGCGTGTTCCCTTGTTCGCGAAGTTCCATGTCTTGCCGCCATCATCGGTGCGCAGACAGCCGACCGCCGAGATGCCGATCCACATACGGTCAGGGTTGGAGTAGTCGGGGACGATACTGTGCAGGCAGAGGCCACCGTTGCCGGGATTCCACGACTCGCGCGTCGGATGGTTCTCCAGTCCCTCGTTGAGCGACCACGTCACGCCGTTATCGGTGCTGACCCAGAGACTGGCGGGATCGACGCCACAATAGAGCGTGCCCGGCTGGTCGGCGCGTCCCGGCTCGATCAGCCAGATATTGGTCAGCTTCAGGCCGCTCTCTTCGGGGAACTCGATGCCCTGTTCGGGCTTCTCCCATGTCTCGCCGAAGTCGTCGCTGTACTTGATGAAGTTGCCGAAGAAATCGCCATTCTCGGCGGCGAAGAGGCGGCTGCCTGAGCGCTGGTCGAGCGTCGCGTTGAAGACGCGCATGCCGCTCATCGTCGTCGCTTCCACCGTCCACTGCTCGCGATCCTGTGAGGTAAGCAGAAACAGGCCGCGCTTGGTGCCAACCAGCAAAACCACTGTGCCACTGGGATACTTCTGTGCCATACGATCTCCTCCATGTCTGGGCAGAGCGTTCACAACATGCGGGGGATTGCGCGAGGTATCGGGAAATCAGCCGCCCGCAACCGATGGCAGAATGTGTAGTGTGGCGCCAGCGGGCACTGGTGTCTCCAACCCTTGCAGATAGCGGATATTGCGCCCATCGAGGAAGACATTGACGAAGGTGCGCAACTCGCCCGTCTCGTAGCAGAGACGAAACGCCATCCCTGGGTACTCGGCATCGAGCGCGCGAACCACCTCACGCACGGTGCCGCCCATCACCCGCACTGCCCGCGCGCCGCCCGCCTGTTCGGCCAACGCGCCGGGCAAGAGCACCATTACCGCCAGGGATACCGCCGAACCTTCTGTCTGTTGCCTCATGTCGTCTCGCCTATCTCCCGCCTATCGCCATGCGGAAATCACCACATTCACATTCAGCCGCAGACTACATTCTCTCTGACCGGTACACAACCGGTTGGTACATCCGTCCCAATTTTGGTAGCCCGTATGGGTAGCTCTTATTGTTCGCAACTCGCATGCTAGAATGTGCGTAGAGCGTTACAGAGAGCGTGCGGGAAAACGGGGAAGCGAGACGATGGCGAAGATCGTTGGTCGGCATCACCACCATAAGCACTACCGGTTGCGCCGCGCGATTCAGGAGCACACAGGCGGCGGGCAGCCTATCGCGGGTCTGCAACTGCCGACATTTAACTTTTCGCCACTACCAGGTGTTCCTCGTACCATCTATCCGAGAGGGTGGATATTCAAGAAGTCACCCCCGCCTGGCACAGGTGGCATGCTGTTCGGTGGAGTCTTCTTCCTGCTCATCGTGGCGTGCATCGCGCTGGCGAAGCTGTTTGGGGGCTAGTGCGCGCGCAAAGAGGACGACACTCATCACCAGGCCAACCACGATGACATAGACGCGGATATAGCGCTTGTCGATCTTGCGCGCCAGTGAGTCCAAATATCTTACTGCGTATAGTGGGTAGACGACGTGAGCGAGCTATTGGCGCCCTTCAGCGCCCACGCATCTGGCGGCTCTTTTCTTGTGGGGGGTGATGCTGGCCTGGCTGAGGCGCATCCTCTCGCCTTTCAAGCTGGGTACTGTAGCATCAGGATGAGCCGCAGGCTGAAAACCCTGCGGCTCATCAATCTCCTCTTATTCTCTCAATGACATAGGCAGTGGGTAGATCATTTGTAGAAGTACGGGTCGAGAACACGCACCTCGGTGATGCTGTCTATCGGCAGGCCATTGCGCCCTGCCGCGCGACGGATGGCTTCTGGGGAGGGGCCATCATAGATACAGAAGGTCTTTGCCTTGTCCGGGGTGACGTAGGAATGTACCCAGGTGACGAGTTCTTCGGCGTTATTTGCGACCACGGAACGGCACGTTGCGGCGCCTTCATCGTTCATCGGGATCAATAGCCCATCGGTGAACGTGCGCTCGACGAGATAGCGTGGCATGCTTTCATCCTCTCTGTACTCACCATGTGGGAAGCATTGTTGCCTCTACCGCAACATGGTACCTGCAAGCACGCATAGCTACATCGAGGATATTGCCTATATTTGCTGTCCTCATCCCCCTATTTTGGCGATGACCCCCATGTTGTGAGCCTGCGTGACCGCCTGAGCGCGGGAACGCGCGTGGAGCTTGGCCAATACCGCCGACACATGGTGTTCTACAGTCTTCGGAGAGACATGCAGGGTCTCCGCGATCTCGGTATTGCGCAGGCCATGCGCCATCAGCAGCAGCACCTCCAGTTGTTGATTGGTGAGGCCTGCGGGATTGCCTCGCGTAGATGACCTGGGTCCGCGTGCGCTCCTATTCGTGTGGCCGACGCCCAACTGTTGTTTCATGCGATTCGAGGTGGCGCGGGCGCCCAAACGGTCGAAGATCGCCAGTGCGGTACGCCGTGCCCTGGCGTCGCCTTCCATGAGCGCCAGCGCCTGTTCATAGGGGCAGCCGATGCGCTCCCAGGCAGCGGCGGCCGCCCGCCAGTCGCCAGTAAACAGCAGAACGTATGGCTCAAAGAGACCGGCAGGCAGGTCGAGGCGACTATCTGTTTTCCAGAGCCAATAATACAATTGTCCCAGATCCCTGGAGTGTGCATGTTCCACTGCCAGTTCGTACCCAGCTTGCGCCTCGGCCCGGCAGCCAGCGCGATCTCCACGCAGCCATGCCGCCTCGGCGCGTGCGGCGGCAACCGGGATGATGCGCTGCGGCTCTCCGGTCCTGAGCGCCATCTCCCTCAATTCGTCGAGAATTGGCTCACTACCTGGGTCGCCGCGGCGGAGGCGTACCCAGGCCAGGACCACCAGCGCCGGGATGCGGATGACGGGCGAGACGCGATAGCTGGTGAGCACTTCTGCCGCCTCTTCGGCTGCGTCCGCCCAATCGCCCACCTCGAGGCGAACACGCGCGCGCCAGCCTCCCATGTAGAGCCGCCATGAGTCGAGATCGCGCTCGGTGCAGTAAGCGATACCGTCATCAAGGTAGTGGCGCGCTCGCGCGTATTGGCGCAGCGTGACCAACCCACTACCCAGATTCGTGAACGCACGCGCCGCATGCTCCTCAAACCCCTGCTCCAGGGCTATCTGTAAGCTCGCTTCGAGTCTCGCGCGTCCCTCCTCATCACCCTGTAGTAACTGTGCCGTACCGACGTTATTGAGGGCGTGAGCGGTGATCTCGTCGTCGCCCAACGTCCTGGCTAGATTCAGCGCCAGCGCGCCCCAATGGACCGCGCCCTGGACATCGTCTCCCAGCATCCGCAGTTGCGCCATATTGCTATAGGCCATAGCCAGTTCTCTCTCCGGCGGCAGGGCTTCCAGAGCGGCTACAGCTTCGGCCGCATAACGTTCTGCCGCAGCGTTGTCGCCAAGGTACCAGTTGAGCCGCGATAGCCAGCGCAGGCTACGCCCTACTTTGTCGCCCGCTCCCAGTTCACTCCATACCGCTAGCGCGTCGGTGCGCGCCTGAGCCGCATCTTCCAACTGGCTGGTGAGATAGCATTCATATGCCCGACCTTCGAGGAGTTCTGCCCGCTGGGTGTGTGGGAGCGCTTCGGCATAACGCAGCGCTGTCTCGTAATGGATTGCCGCTTCACGATGAGCCCCCTGCTGTGCCGCCTGCCTGGCCGCATCTGGAGCAAATTGGAGTACTGCCGCGCCATCGCCCGCGAGCGCGGCATGATGAACGAGTCGGGCGACAACGGATGGGTCGCCCCCCTTATCCAGCAGAGCGCGTAAGACCCTGGCATGTAACTCTTTCGAGCGATGGGGTGGGAGCGTACTCTCAACTGCCTGCCGCGCAAGCTCGTGGCGGAATGCGACTGCTTCAGACTCCGGGCGCAACACTCCTGCCTGTATGCACTCCCCGATGGCGCTTGTTGGCTGAGGAAAAATCGCCTTGAGCAGCCACAACTCAGCACGCGCGGGCACGACCGAGGCGAGTTCGAGAACGGCGTGTCCCTGGGCGAGAGACGCGCTATGCGCGCAAGCACAGCGTCTCGTACGGTCTCTGGCACACCCTTGTCGTCGCTCGCAAGCGCCTCGGTCACGAAGAAAGGATTCCCCCCCGTCACCGTATACAGGTCATTACTGGCGCGATGCGCGTCGCGGGCCAGAGCAGCCACGGCGCCACGTGATAGCGGCGCCAGGTGCAGACGCCTTGTGGTTTTGCTGGGGAGATCGCCAAGTACGAACCAAAGCGGGTGATCTGGCCCGATCTCATCATCGCGGTAGGTGATAACGAGGAGAAGGGATACGTGTTGCACACGGCGGCCCAGGAATTTAAGCAGATCAAGCGTTGCCTCATCGGCCCAGTGGACATCCTCGATGATGGCTACGGTCGGTAGTGGGTTATCGCTAAGAGCCTCCAGGAATGCGGAGAAGAGCGTGGCGCGGCTTGCCTCATGTTCGAGCAACTCGTGGATCCGCTCTGGAAGCTGCCGGGCAATGTCATGGAGCGGACCGAGGGGTCGCGGCGTGAACAATGCCTCGCACCTGCCCCAACAGAAGCGCGCCGACTCGCCGTGGAGTTCGGCGAAGCGCTCGATCAGCGCGGACTTGCCAATGCCTGCCTCGCCGCTTACCAGCACGCAATGGCCCGTTCCGTTGGCAACCTTGTCGAGCAGGCCAGCAAGATCGCCCAGGAACTGGTCTCGTTCGAGGAGGTGAGCGCTCAAAATACTACCTCTTAAATACTCCTGTGATCTTTGTGACGCTCAGTCCCGCTACTCGACTGAGTTGGCTGACCTTTTTGACTGTAGACGTCCGCCATTGGTTATGCCATCGTTAGCATACACGATGCATCCAGTTTTAGAGAGTATGCGCGTTCGTGGCGGTATGTGCGCCGACTGCGACCAATTTCAGCGGGCGCGGAGGAAGAGCACGAGGGACATCGCCAACCCCACGACGATGACATAGATGCGGATATAGCGCTCGTCGATCTTGCGCGCCAGTGAGGCGCCGCCCCAGCCACCGATAATCGCCCCAGCCATCATCACGAGCGCCTGCGGCCACTCCACGATGCCCGCGAAGATAAAGGTCAGCAGCGCGACGCTGTTGACGCAGCCTGCCAGCACCACTTTGAGCGCGTTCATCGTGTGGATATTGCGCATGCCCATCAGGCTCAGCGTCGCCAGCATCAGAATGCCGATGCCGCCGCCAAAGAACCCACCGTAGAGCGCGACGACGAATTGCGCCAGTGAGACGCCCGCCAGCACGAGCCAGTGTGGCAGTCGCATCTTGCCAGAACGTTGCAGCCGCGCGGTCAGCGGGCCGCCAACGGCAAAGAGAATCGTCGCCCCCAGCAGCAGGAACGGCAGAATGAGCAGAAAGGCATCCTGTGGCGTGTTGATCAAAATGAGCGCGCCAAGGACGCCGCCAACGACGCTGATCGCGCTCAAGAGCAGCAGCGTCCGTCGCTCGGTATCGAGCGCGTCGCGATAGGGGGGAATGCTCGCCAGCGTGCCGGGCCAGAGCGCGACGGTGTTGGTCGCGTTGGCCTGAATGGGGAGCATACCAGTAAAAATGAGGGTGGGAACCGTCAGGAAACTGCCGCCGCCCGCCACCGAGTTCTGCGCACCCGCAATCAGCGCGATGACAAAGAGCAGAATGGCCTGGGGCAACGACATGCGACGGACTCCAATACTCACGAAGAAATAAATATCCAACTACGATACTATAGGGCGGGCGGCGTTCAGCGTACAAAGTAGAGCAACTTCGCGTCGCGAATGACGAGCGATTGCCGTGATCCGCCGCAACCAACCACACGAACTACATGGTACACTGCTCACACGCGAAGCTGATGTATGGCGGGAGGCAGTGATGGCAGAGGATTTCACCCTGGCGACGTTCATATGCGCTGTGGCGGGAACACGGCGACCACATTCGCGCGGCGATTGCGCCGCTGACGGCGGAGCAGGTGGCGCTACGGGCGGCGCCGAGGCAGCACACCGTCGGCGAGATCGTGGCGCACGTCATCGAGGGTCTGGCGTTCTGGCTGGGTGAGTTTGTCGGCGAGACGGGCGCTGAACTGGACACGCTGCGGACAATGGTATGAACCTGGCGAGCTAACGACCGTTCCCGCCGAGTTAGTGGATGGTCTAGACCGCAGCTGGCGATTGCGTCGCGAATCTGCTCGGCGCGCTGGAGTCCCGCCGATATGCGGCAGACGCTTCCAGAATCCAGTGGCGCGGCAACCACTATGACCTCTCGCGCAGTTGGGTTGTCTGGCATGTGCTCGAACACGACCTGCATCACGGCGGCGAAATCTCCACTGACGCTCGGCATCCACGGCCTGCAAGCGCCTGATATCTAGAGCGGCCCCGTCTGGCTCCTCGCGACTGCCATGGGGCGCTTGACATAAGGGTGATAATACAAAATACCGAAGACACTGTGCGGCGCGTATGGTAGTGGTGGTGATCGGTGAGTGATCGGAGCATGCGCTTATGGCTCAGCCCGGAGACAGCACGGCGTCGCCCAGCGGGTCGGGCGCGCGCCTCCCCCGCATTCTGACACTGATCGCGCTCTCGATTCTGCTGGTGGCGGCGCTGGTTGGTGTGGATCTCCTCGTACTCAGTCGAAACAATCCCGCGCAGGCGCTCAGCCCGCACTATTACATGGCGCTGGGCGATTCGCTCTCGTTCGGCTACCAACCCAACCTCGACTTTAGCTCGGGATTCGCCGACGACATCTTCAATGATCTGCGCAAGGCCAATGTTACCGGCATCGTGAACTACGCCTGCGCGGGGGAGACGACGGACACGATGATCCACGGCGGCTGCGTTGGACGCTTCGCGCACCACGGCTCGTATACCGGGCCGCAGCTCCAGGCGGCCATCGATTTCCTCACAGCCGCGCGCAACCAGGGCCGGGTCAGCCCGATCACGCTGGAGATCGGCTCGAACGATGTGCTACCCGACTGGGATCAGACCACATGCACCGCCAATGCCAATGTGGACGCCGACCTCGCCCGGATGGACGACAACCTGACGAAGGTGATCCTGCCGCAGTTGCTCGCGGCGCTCCAAAGCCGGACGAACGCGGGCAATGGTGACCTGCACCTGCTGAACTATTACAACCCCTATGCCAAAGAGTGCCCAGGATCCGCGCCATTTGTCAATGAGGTGAACGACCATCTCGCAGCCGACGCGGCGCAGTTCAGAATTCCCGTGGTGGATGTGTATAACGCGTTTGGTGGCGATTCCAAGACGGCGAACACTATCTGCGCATACACCTGGATATGTACGAGTTTCCACGATGTACACCCCACGAACGATGGCTATGCGAAAAATCGCCGCATGCGGTAGAAACGGCGCTGGGGCTGCCGGGCACAGGGCCGCTGCCGGGTATCGCGACGCCACTGGCCGCTGCGACTCAGCGCCGCCTGCGGCGTTCTGGCGGCGCGCTAATCCGCGCACGGTCGTGTAAACACATCATATTCGAGCGTCTCTTCGGATGGCATCATCGCGAAAAATAGCGAAGGCGGAGGCCGACATGCGCAACTTGACGACGAGCCAAAACGACATTATCCGGCTGATCGTGCTGGGGGTTCTGGTCATCCTCGAGGGGCTGGCGCTGGTCAGCACCGTACTGAATGTCGTGTTCCTGCCATTGGGCGTCATCTACCCCAATGTCGCCTCGGTGGCGATCCTGATCCTGCCGATCATCATCGGCGTGGTGTCGCGCCGCTGGGAGGTTGCGATTGTGCTGACGGTGTTGCCGTTCGTTGTCCTCGCGGTGGTCTACACGACGATCTACGCGCCTGTCTGGAATATCGATCTCTTCCAGTTGGGGGTGCTGGCCGGGCGCGTGGCGGGCGCGATCTTCCTGCTCGGCGGTCTCGGCTGGTTCGGCTACCTGCTGCGCCGCATCTTCCTGCGCGGGGCGAGACATAACGAGCCAGGCGAGTAGGCGGAATTTTGTGACCCCTCCTCTAAAGGTGAGAGGTGCGGTAGTATCACCACTAAGCGCCTCATCGCCTCGGTCGAGCCTGGTGTGTCTGGTGTGCCATGCTACACTGTCGCATGGATAGCTGATATCTCGGCTGGTCATCTCACGCTCTGGCGCGGATCCCCTGGCGAACATCGCTGCCGTGCCTGATTGCTATATGTGCGGCCAGCCGGGCTGCGAGAGAGAGGAATAGCGCACCATGTCATCTGCCTCGGCCTTACCTGGACTGCCCTATGTCATCCAGACTGGCAGCGGAAGCTGACTATCACCGCATCAACTGTGACATTCGATGTGCCCCGCCTGCGTGGTATGCAGACTGAGCGCTTGGCGCGTAGCACCATCGTGAGTGTTGGCAGCCGTGTCGTCATCAAGGCGACATTCGGTCGACTGGGCGGCCTGGATGATGTCACCATCTCGACCAACGACGGGCGCGAGCTAGTCATCAAGCGAGTGCCGCACAAGTACACCCAGACGGTGATCGACCTCCTCATGCCGCAGTAGTCGGGTGGAGATGCCTTTAGAGAGAGGGGCACAGAGGCACGCAACCGCCTACTCGTCGGGCAGCGAGGCGCGGCGGTCGCGTTTGCGTACCCCGGCGCGGCGCTTCTCGTCCAGGCGACGCTCGCGGCTGCCAGCGGTGGGACGTGTGGGCACGCGTGGCTCGACGACGCGCTGCATGTCTTCCAGCTTCGCGGCCATGCGCTCGTAGGCGGCCTCGCGGTTGGCGTGCTGCGAGCGCCGCTCCGTCGCGGTGACGACGATGCCGGTGGGGCGATGGGTCATCCGCACGCCCGTCTCCACTTTGTTGCGGTGCTGGCCGCCCGGCCCCGTCGCGATGAAATACTGGATATCGCAGTCGCGCTCAAGGGACGCGCGGTCGGTTGGATAGATGTCAGTCACAGATACTCACTCACTCTTCCGGTGATCGTTCGTGCCATTCGGAGCAAGCATATCATGTTGCTCCGTTTGACGTTGCATCGCTGGCAGACATATACTGCTCGTAACAACAAAACACGAAGAAGCTGAAGGGGACCAGTAGCCGTAGCGCGTGGCGCGCAGAGAGCCGACCGGATGGTGCGAGGTCGGCGGCCATGGTCGCGGCGAACCCACTCCTGAGCTGGCGGCGGCGAGCCGTCCCGGTGGCCCACCGTTATCACGGGCCGCGCATCCCACGGTGATGATTGTATGTCGTCGTGGCGTGCGGCAGAGGGGCCGCGTCTTCGCGGCTCGCAAAGGTGGTACCGCAGGTCTTCAACACCCTGTCCTTGCTTGGACGGGGTGTTTTTTGTTGGCGTTTTTGGGGCGCATTGCAGAGAAGGGAGCACACAAACATGCGCATGTCACAGATGATGTTGCGAACGCAGCGGCAGGCTCCGGCTGAGGCCGAGCTACCGAGCCACCGGCTGATTATTCGCGCCGGGCTGGCGCGTCGGCTGGCCGCTGGAATCTACAGCCTGACCCCGCTGGCCTACCGGGCTATCCGTCGCATCGAGGCTATCGTGCGCGAGGAGATGGAGCGCATCGACGGGCAGGAGTTGCTGTTGCCGGTCGTGCAGCCAGCCGAACTCTGGCGCGAGAGCGGACGCTACGACGCCATCGGCAGCGAGTTGGCGCGCTTCGCGGATGCCAACGGGCGCGCGATGGTGCTGGCGATGACCCATGAGGAGGCCGTCACCGATCTGGCGCGCACGGTCATCACGTCGTACCGCCAGTTGCCGCAGCTGGTCTTTCAGCTACAGACCAAGTTCCGCGACGAGCCGCGTCCGCGTGGGGGACTGGTGCGGCTGCGCGAGTTTCTGATGAAAGACGGCTACAGCTTCCACGCCTCGCAGGCGGATCTCGACGCCCTGTACGAGCGCGTCGTCGGCGCCTATGCCGCCATCTTCCGCCGGGTGGAGCTGCCGGTGCTGGTCGTCGCGGCGGATACTGGCATCATGGGCGGCTACGCGGCGCACGAATTCATGCTGCTGGCCGCTGGCGGCGAAGATACCCTGATCGTCTGCCCGGACTGTGGCTACGCCGCCAACCAGGAGATCGCCATCGCCGCGCGCGAAATGGCAACCCAGGGCGAGGCCGAGCCACTGCGCAGACTGCATACGCCGGGCGCGACCACCATCGCCGCGCTCTGCCAGGCCGCCGACTGCACCGCCGACCAGACGCTCAAAGCGGTCTTTTACACCACGGGCGAACGGCTGATTCTGGCGCTGATGCGCGGCGACCTGGAGGTGAACGAGATCAAGCTGCGCAACCTGCTCGGCGCGGATGTGCGCACGCTCGCGCCGGAGGAAGCGGCGGCGCATGGGCTGGTGGCGGGCTACGCCGGGCCGGTTGGGCTGACGTTGGAGACGCCGGTCACGCTCGTCGCCGATGACTCGATTGTCGGCGCGACCAATCTGATCGCGGGCGCCAACCAGCCGGACTATCACCTGGCGGGCGTCAGCTACGGACGCGACTTCAGCGCCGATCTGACCGGCGATATCGCTGAGGTGACGGCGGGGCGCGTCTGCGCGTCGTGCGGCGGGACGCTCGAAACGCGGCGCGGCATCGAGGCGGCCAATACGTTCAAGCTGGGCGCGAAGTATAGCGCGACGATGGGCGCGACTTTCCGCGATGAAGACGGGACGAGCCAGCCGCTGGTGATGGGCTGCTACGGCCTCGGCGTCACCCGGCTGCTGGCCTGCATACTGGAGCAACACCACGACGACGCGGGAATTATCTGGCCGATCGAGCGTCGCGCCGTACGCCTATACGCTGCTGACGGTGGGCAATGATCTGGCGGCGCATGAGGCCGCCGAGGCGCTCTATGCCACGCTTGGCCCGGAGTCCACGCTCTACGACGACCGCGACCTGAGCGCTGGTATCAAATTTGCAGACGCTGACCTGCTCGGCATGCCGGTGCGCATCACCGTGAGCGCGCGGTCACTGGCGGCGGGCGGCGCGGAACTGCGGGTGCGGCGCAGCGGCGCGACGCGCATCGTCGCGCTGGCGGATGCGCCACAGGTGGCGCGGGAGATGGCGAGCGAGTGACACAATCACGCAAGCGCCCACCCCCACGACGTTGTGAAGGCGGGCGCGATTCTCTATCGAGCGAGGATAGTGGAAGATAGCTTACGCGGCGTGGCTGGACGCCTCGACCATGACGGTCGGGCTGGCTGCGCGTGCCCGCAGGCCGTGATTCAGCGAGGTCAGGCCAAGCAGCGTATGGATCAGCGCATAGGGCAGCGCCAGGCTCAGCCCGATGATCGCCGTCTGGTCGAACGTGTTGGCCGCGCTGGCGTTGGCGGGAACCAGATTATAGCCCAGGTTGTGCAGCAGACCGAGCAGGCCAACCGCCGTGAACAACAGGCCAATGATCAGATCGAAAGGCCGCGCCAACCGCAGGCCCAGCCCGCCAACGCCCATCAGCACACCCAGACAGCCCGTCACCAACAGCCAGATTTCCTCAGTGCCAAGCGCCCCACGTGTCCGCCAGACCACCAGACTCGACACCACACCAAACAGGATAAACCAGAGCCAGTAATGCGTACTCCGTGCCGACAACATCGTTGAATACCTCCTCACACCAACCAAACAAACCAAAACAAATCGAGCAACAAAGGCGACATCAGGCGACATCAGGCGACATGTGGATGCTCCGCCAGTTGCTTGAGCGCGCGTAGATACTTTTCCGCGCCCTCGATATCGGCGGTCGCATAGGCGTCGAGCGCAATCGGCAGCGATGAGACGCCACTCTGCCAGCTCACCACCACCGCACGGAATGCGTCGAGTACCGACGTATCCAGGCGCAGCAGCGACATCGCCCTGCGCGCGATATCCAGCGCGCCGAGCAGCAGTCCCAGCCCACCCGCGCCCACCGCCGAGACGAATCGCGCCAGCGGCAACACCAGGATCTTCACGGCGGCGCGCGGTAATCTCGGCGGCGCGGATCGCCGCATCGAGCGAGACGCCCTCCAGGCTGCCAATTTCGTTGAGTATCGCGGTTTGCCCGATATCCCGCATCTTCGACTTCCACCGCCGGAATCACCTGTGGCGCCGCAATCGCACCCGCGCCAACAACCGCGACGGTGGCGGCGGTCGCAAGAAACGCTCTACGGCCAACACGCGGCTTCTTCGTTGCGAGCGGCTCTGTTGGCTCTTGCATCGTTTTTACCATATTCTGTGCCTCCTTCGCGAACCGGCAGCGCTCCATGTGTCTCGCGACCATATGCTGCTGGTTCGGTATTAGTACCTATGCAATAATAATGCCACGGGCAAGCTGCGATAGTGCGGCGACGTTCGCGCGGCGCACAGCAAACGACCGCCCTCACCATACGGTGAAGACGGTCAAATCTCACGCTTCTTGAGCGAGCGGCTTATGCGGCGCGGCTATGCGGCGCAGCCGGGGCGCTGTGGCTGGCTGCCTGCTACCCGCAGGCCATGACTCAGTGAGGTCAGGCCGAGCAGTATGTGAATCAGCGCATAAGGCAGCGCCAGACTCAGCCCAGCGAGGGCCGTCTGCACTAATGGTATTGGCCGTATCGGCTGAACTGGAATTCGTCGCGACGAGAATGTAGCCCAGGTTGTGAAGCACGCCAAGCATGCCTACCGACGTGAACAGTATGCCAACGATCACGTCGAACGGGCGCGAAAACCGCGACGCCAGATTGCCCATGCCCGCTACCACTCCCAGACAACCAATCACCAATAACCAGAGCGTCTCGGGATCAATCGCTTCCCGCGCCCGCAAGAGCACTGCGCTCGAAATAACGCCGAACAAAATAAACCAGAGCCAGTAATGTGTACCTCGCACCGATAGCATGCGTCATCCCTCCAAACACATTCGCGCGTGCTTTCAGGTAAACCCACCTGACTGCGCAACTTCCTCCGCACGATACCTGACTATCACGTAACCGTTGAATACCCTGCTGTTTGGGGACCACATTGTGTGTACGATATACGCCTCCTTCGCGCCTCGAAACGATTTCCTTGTCGCGGACCTCTATGCCGCTGGTTCGGTACTCCAATCGAAGCATAAGCGGCGCCATGTAGGCGGCGATTTCCCAGGGCCGGGACGAATTGGGGGCTTCGGCACTGACCTATAGTACCTATCCCTTGGGCTAGAAGTTGAGCTAGCAGGCGTCTCTTGGGATAGACTCACTGGCTCACAGGCGATAGCAGCCGGGCAATCCCCTGTGCTACCATCAGAGCATCGAGACACTACCCCTGGAGGCTCTTGTGACCACATCGCCACGTATCGATAGCGCCACCGTCGCCGATATCGCCGAGCTGACGGCATTGCGCATCCAGCAGGAGTGGTGGGAGCGCGGCGAACGGCTCTTGCGCTCGTTGCTCGCGTGGGATGGCGGGCGCCTGTTCATCATTCGCGCGGGTGCGCTCGATCTGCCACTCGACGAGACGACGACGCCGACCACGCCCATCGCGGTGGTGGGCGCGCTGGCCGCCGGGGCTACGGGCGTCATCGGCAATGTGGTCGTCCGCGCCGACTATCAACGCCGTGGGCTGGCTCGTCTGCTGATGGGCGCCGCGCTCAACTGGCAGCGCGAACAAGGCGTGCGCACCGTCTGGCTCGACGCGACGAAGGATGGCCGGTCGCTGTATCGGAGCGTCGGGTTCGTCGATTGCGAGCCATCATACTATGCCAAGGCATCGGCAGAGGCGCTGAAGAGCGGCTGGCTGCGGGCAAACGCGGGCACGTTGCGCGCATACCTCGCGGCGCCAGACGCCATCGCGCGCGCCGCCACACTCGATATGGCCGCGTTCGGTGGCGACCGACTGCCGCTCTTGGCGGGCGTGCTGCGCGAGCCAGAGACGTGGCTCTATCTGGTCGAAGACGACGCGGGCAGCGTGCTGGGCTACCTGATGGCGCGCACCCTGGAGAGTCCGCTCAACGGCATCCGCGCGGGTGCGTGGGTCGCGCAGAGCGATGCGGCGGCATCCGCGCTGCTGGTCGCGCTCAGCGCCGAGGACGCGCCCTGGCGGGCAGCGGTCGCGCGCGCGTCGGATGGTTCGCAGCCACCCATGCTCCATTTCTCGCCGCCGGGCGATAATCCCGCCGCGCTCACCCTGCTGCGCAACGCGGGCGTAGCGATCACCCTGGACGACCTGATTATGCGGCTCGACTTCCCCGACGCCAACGGCAAGATTCACCCAGCACACCAGCGGACAGCGTGGGTCTACGCCTGGCTCGCGCCGATGGTGTTCTGAACATTGGCGTTGTTGGCACTTGTTGGAGTTGTTGGCATGCTCGTCACGGGTGGTTTGGGCCAGCGGAGCAGAGACGACCAGGCGAAAGCCGCCACCATCCACTGGACCTGCCTCGAAGCGCCCACCCAGCGCCGCGACCCGTTCGGCCAGCCCGCGCAGACCGTTGCCCTCGATGGTGGTTTCGCCCGTATCATCCGCGCCGGGCGCATGTGATCCCTTGCCATCGTCGATCACCTCGACGCGCATGGCGCTCTCGTCGCGCGCGACACGGATGGTACACGCATGCGCGGCGCTATGCCGGATGACATTGGTGACGCCCTCGCGCACCGCCCAGGCCAGCGCGCTTTCGACCGCCGGAGTAGGCGCGCTGGGGAAATCGTGTCTCGCCCTCATAGCGATAGGCGATGCCCGCCGCCGCCAGCATCTCGCCCGCGCCCCGCAACTCGCTCGCCAGTGTCGGCTGACGATAGCTGGCCACCGCCTCGCGCACCTCGCGCAGCGCCGTCCGCGCGACCTGCTCGATATCGCTCATCTCGGACGCGGCGCGATCCGGGGCGACGCTGACTAACCGCTGGGCTAGCTCGCTCTTGAGGGCGATCAACGAGAGATTGTGGCCCAGTAGATCGTGCAGGTCACGCGCGATACGCAGCCGCTCCCCGTTGATGGCCGCCGCCCGCGCCATGTCTTCGCGCGCGATGCGCAGTTGCTGCGTGTTGGCGGCGGACCACACAAAGGCGATGACGATGGCGCCAACGGTACCCACAAAGACGACGGGCGTCTCTGCCTCAGCGAGGCTCCCCTGCACGCCAAAAGCCACCGCAATGAAGATCACCAGACCCGCGACAACCGCTATCGCTTTCTTGGTGGGGAGCCAGCCCGCCGCGCCTGAACTGACGTAGAAAAAGATGCTGCCCCAGCTACTCCCATTGAGCGCGGTCAGGCCAACGCCAAGCGCCACCAGACCTATAACCGGCCCCCACAGCGCCAACCCGACAGGGAAAACGCGCAACGCATGGCTGGTGAGGCTGCGCGCCGATTGCCAGGAAATCCAGAGATAGAGGGCGAAAAACACGACGATGCCCAACAGACTGATCGCCAATCGCAGCGGCGCCGGATGACTCTGCAGCAGGCTCATCATGGGAGGGGTAAAGAAAGGCAGCCAGAGAATCCATACCAGCCAGAGCAGAATGGTGGAGCGAAAATTGCTCGCTGGCGGTCTGGCCGCCGTGAAAGGGCTATCCACTGCTCTGCCTCCTGGCGCCGTAATCCCCGGCTCTTCCGGCTACATCAGCTTCCACATGCTCTTCGCGGCGTTTCCTGTGTTGAGCGGGTCAGCGCGGGCGCAAACCTCTCCCGGCCTTCGGCCACCCTCCCCTACACAGGAGAGGGACTAGGCGACCAGCGCGGCGCTAGGCGCACGATTCTGGCTCCCCTCTCCTCGTAGGAGAGGGGTCGGGGGTGAGGTTCGGGCGGTGGAACCTCTCCCGGCCCGTCGGCCACCCTCCCCGACGAGGGGAGGGACTGGGCCACCAGTGTGGCATATGGCCACACGCGTACTCCCCTCTCCTCCGAGGAGAGGGGCCGGGGCGAGGTCAGCCCCTAGCACCCAATGAAGTTCTTCATCACCATTAAGAGCAGTTAACCCTATATATTCCGCTGCGTCCAGTGACAAATGTCATGTTCTCGCATCGTAGCACGGGCACGTGTATTAGGAATGAGCCACGCGGCTGAGGTGGAGGATTTCTAGATGGCGCGGGGTGTCACGGCGGAGTGGCGCATAGTGATCGCACAGGTTCACGGCGGGCACAGCCGGGGGCAGGGAGCTGCTAGCTGTGCGCTGGGACGTTGCGCACTGGGACGCCTTGCGTCTCCAGTGTCTCGATTGTCTGCGGTTGGCGAGCCGTGGTGACAATCCAGTCGATGACTACACCGATCAGGCCAGCGATGATGGCGGTTAGTATGTGGAACCCCATGAACGTAGGCCCGAACGGTACAATTGCCTCTCCGATGACCATCAGTAGGAACGGATAGGCCGCTACACGCCATGTCAAATGAGGTAGCCTGCCAGGGAGCAAGTCGTACCAGAAGATACCGATGCCATAGGCGAACGCTACCATAAACAACCACGTTGCAAATTGTGGCATAAAAGCCTCCTCGCTTTATGCGGCAAGGCCAGCAGTCCCTGCCCCCGGAGCGCCGCAGTGAGGAAAGGCACGCCGTTGTGCCTTCCTCCTCTCTATTTATATCACAATACGATGTAAATGGCCAGGTGCATTGTTCTTCAATTGGCGCCCTCAACCAGGAGGCTATCAGGAGGCTATGATGGCCAGCCGCCTGCTTTGCCCCGCTGCCCCTCTCGTCGCTGTGACAAATGTCATCTGACAAATGTCATCGCCATCTGCTGATGCGCCTCACTACCGGGCGCCAGCCGCTCCCCGTAGACTGTAAGCATGAACGGCGACCCACCACATCAGGAGGAGCGGATACCGATGATGGTTCAGGAACAGCAACAAATTTCGCAGTCAATAGCAGCGGGAGAGCCTCTCGCCCATACACACGATGAAGGACACCATGAACGATACCAGCGCCGTGAGCTTTCAGGGGCTTACCAAACACTTCGGCGACCTGTGCGCGGTCGATCACCTCAACCTGGAGATTCGGCAGGGCGAGACGGTGGCGCTGCTGGGGCCAAACGGCGCGGGCAAGACGACCACTATCTCGATGCTGCTGGGCCTGCTGGCGCCTGACCATGGCGGCGTGAGCGTGCTGGGGATGACCCCCGAAGCGGCGATTCAGAGCGGGCGCATCGGCGCCATGCTGCAAGAGGGCGGCCTCATGCCAGGGATCACCGTCGGCGAGTTGCTGGACTTCGTGCTCACGCTGCGGTCGTCTGCGACCACACGCAAGCAACTCGTGGCCACCGCCGGACTCGATGGGCTGGAGCGGCGGCGGGTGGATCGCCTCTCTGGCGGCCAGACACAACGCCTGCGTTTCGCGCTCGCCATCGCCAGCGAGCCAGAGATTCTGGTGCTCGACGAGCCAACCGCCGCGATGGATGTGGAGGCGCGTCACAGCTTCTGGACCAACATGAGCGACTACACCTCCGCCGGGCGCACGGTTCTCTTCGCGACGCACTACCTGGAGGAGGCCGAGGCGTTCGCCTCTCGCGTCGTCATCATCTCACACGGCCAGATTGTCGCCGACGGCACAGTCGCCGAGTTGAAGCGACGCGCAGGCGCCCAGACGGTTCGCTGCCACGCGCAGCGCAGCGCAACCGAGGCGCTCAACCGGCTGCCAGGCGTCTCGCGTGTCGTATGGCAGGGCGAGAGCGTGACGCTCACCACCAGCGACGCCGACGCCACCGTGCGCGGGCTGGTCGCCAGCGACATCGCCTGGCAGAACCTCGAAGTTGGCGGCGTAAACCTGGACGATATTTTCATGGCGCTCGTCGGCAACGGCAAGTAGCACACGAGTGAAACACACGCGTGAAACTGGTAGATCAACACGATATTAGGAGGCGCTCCAATGGCTAGCTATCTGCGACTGGAAGTTCTGCGCACGCTGCGTGATCCCAAGTACATCATTCTGGCGGTACTCTCGCCGATTGGCTTCTATCTCCTCTTCTCGACCCTGTTTGGCGGCCAGAGCACCGGCTCGGCTGGCGTGACGGTGCAGGCGGCGCTGATGGTTTCGATGGGCCTGTATGGCGCGATGTGGGCCGTGATGTCGGCGACCGGGCCGCGCATCGCCCAGGATCGCACGGTGGGCTGGGCGCGCCAGATGCGCCTGCTGCCGATTCGCACCTCCGAGACGCTGGTCGCGCGGCTGATCGCGGCGGTCGCCCTCGCTGGCCCGGCCATTGTGCTGGTCATGCTGACGGCGGTATTCGCCAAGGGTGTCACGCTCGACGACGCCTGGCGCTGGGTGGTGTTGCTGGCGCTGCTCTGGCTCGGCTCGATCCCGGTCGCCCTGCTCGGCATCGCCATCGGCTATAGCATCGGCCCGGAGGTCGCGTTCGGTGTGCTCTATGCGCTCTATCTGGCGCTCTCGGCCCTTGGCGGCCTCTGGATGCCGCTCTCGATCATGCCCTCAGGCATGCAGACCGTTGGCAAGCTGCTGCCCTCGTACCGCGCCGCGTCGCTGGGCTGGCGGTTGATTGGCCACAAGCCGTTCGACTTCACCGACGTGCTGATCCTGGCGGCGTGGGCCATCGTCTTCTCGCTGGCGGCGCTGTTCTTCGCCAGCCGCCGGTCCAATGCACGCTAGAGAAGACAGAAACGTTCTGCCGCCCCTCCCCATCTTGGGAAGGGGCGCTGTCGTATCCCATGCGGGTTGTCTCGATGTACGAGTGCGTCATTGCTGATCGAAGCCGCCACCCGCCGCAACGCAACCACCGGTAATGCGCAGCGATTCGACGGCGCCATGCTGTTCGATAGGAGTGACGCCAGCCCCGTTCGTTTTGAGTCCACCACTGATATCGATCTCGTGCGCCGAGCCTCCGGGTTTGATGCTTAGGCCGATTGCGGTGAGCGTCGTCACCACACCTTTCACCAGCGATTGGCCAGTGCCTCCGAAGGTCTCAATGCCGCGTCGTACGATGATGCTGCCAACCGGTTGGCTGATTTGAATGCCGATTGCGCCATCCCCATGGGTCACAATACGCTCAAACTCGGCGCGATTCACCGTCCCTGTATACACATTGAATCCACGCGCGCCCTGGCCAAATGTCTCAATTGGAGCATTGACCCGCAACTCGTTGACGGAACCAAAATTGACGAAGCCAATCCCGCTGGGGCCATGTGAAGTAATGGGCTGCTCGGCAATCCACTGGTCCACGACCCCCCAATTGTCGAGGGCCATGTCGTTTACCCCATAGGTGACGACCGGAAGGCGATTCCTGACGTGCTCCACGTGAGCGCCATAGACGGTGAAAACGCCACCGGTGATCCGGTCTGGTGTGCCTGGGGCGATCTTGCCATCGCTGTACACCGCATCAGTCACCAACTGCCGTACGACCAGGCGCCCGCCGGTATCGCCCGCGCCGCTCACGAATATCCCACTCCCCAGCACTGGCGCCTCGCTACGTCCCGCCGATATCCCGATGAGATCCGCGCTGATGACCACATCGTCATCTGGCTGCATGTTCCACAGTGTGAACGCTCCCTGGAGGACATAGACGCCGTAGCCATGCGGCTGGTCGCTCTCATTCCGTGCGTCCGCGGCGACGATGTCAAGGCCACGCACGTCGACATGACCGCCACGCACGTGCTCACGCGCGAGAATCTGCACCCGTCCGGTCGTGACTACTTTGTGGATTTCTATATGCCCCAGCGTGGTAACACTCGGGTCGTTGTAGATCGCCCGCATGTCTGGCGCAGTATTGAGGCGGATACTACGTACGCTGTTGTCCGAAGAGAGCTGAACACCATCCATCCCATCGGCGAATGTAATGCCCGCCTGGTCATCCTCCCCACTGAGGGATTGTCCAGGCGCAAGGCGGAAAGACGGTGAGTCAGTGATATGACCACGAATGGTGATGTTTTGAACGTTCGAAGCCTTTGTAGCCGAGAGCAATTCGTCAACCGTAGAGACGATAGCGTTCTTCTCCGCCATGGTAATGCGCCTCCCGTCCGAGTACCATCTGCCTGCGCGGCATACACAACACGTCCTAGGCCTGGTGTAATGATAGCATTCTTAGCGCGCAAACCGGTCGTTTGCTCTTCACGACCAACTTCCCCACTGCTCAACGTCAAGTCGTTCACAGGGCCTAACTTCAAGCGACATCCACGTGATTCCCCTGGCAAATCACCATGCGCTATGCTACAATGCCACTAGAGATGGCCTAATGATTCGGCCATATTTCACGCATTGGATTAGGCCAATTTGCGGCGACTGGCGTACAGTGTGGTACGCCACCAGATGCAGGAGGATGTCTTCCGTGGAGAACCAGACCGGTACAACGCGCGTCAAGCGCAACTTCCCCGAGATGCTCAAAGGCGGCGTCATCATGGATGTGGTGACAGCCGACCAGGCGAAGATCGCCGAAGACGCGGGGGCATCCGCTGTGATGGCGCTGGAGCGCGTGCCAGCGGATATTCGCGCGCAGGGCGGCGTCGCGCGCATGAGCGATCCCGAACTGATTTTGCAGATCAAAGCGGCGGTCACGATTCCGGTGATGGCCAAGTGTCGCATCGGCCACTTCGTCGAGGCGGAGATCATCCAGGCGCTCGGCGTGGACTGCATCGACGAGTCCGAGGTGCTGACGCCCGCCGACGAGGCCTACCATGTCAACAAGCATGAGTTCGCCATTCCGTTCGTCTGCGGCGCGCGCGACCTGGGCGAGGCGCTCCGGCGGATTGGCGAGGGCGCGGCGATGATTCGCAGCAAGGGCGAGGCTGGCACCGGCAACATCGTCGAGGCGGTGCGCCATCTGCGCGCGATCACCGATGGCATCCGCAAGCTGACGGTTATGCCCGAAGAAGAGCTGATGGCCGAGGCGAAGAACCTGGGCGCGCCGTATGAGCTGGTGCGCGAGGTGCGCGGCCTCAAGCGGCTGCCGGTGGTGTTGTTCTGCGCGGGCGGCATCGCCACCCCAGCGGACGCGGCGCTGGTGATGCGGCTGGGCTGCGACGGCGTCTTCGTCGGCTCCGGCATCTTCAAGTCGGATGATCCCGCGCGCCGCGCCAAAGCCATCGTCAAGGCGACGACCCACTTCGAGGACCCGGCGATCCTGGCCGAGGTCTCGCGCGGGCTGGGCGAGCCGATGCGTGGCCTCGAACTCAAGTCCATTCCTGAGGGCCAGTTGATGGCGGCGCGTGGCTGGTAGAGTGCGGCTGCACCTCGAGGCCGGCCCTGGAGCGCGTCCTGCTCCTCCGTAGGGAGAGGGCCGAGGCCAGATCCCAGATCGCCGCCCTTCCGAAGGCCATGGTCGCCAGCGTTGGTCGCCTAGGTCCCTCCCCTCGTAGGGGAGGGTGGCCGAAGGCCGGGAGAGGTTGGGTGACGGTGGGCTACCCATTCGGGCTTGCCCATGAGTCCTTGGTTTGCGAGTTTGTAGAGATGGGTCGCGGCCACCCCTCAGAGCGGCCAGGCCGCAAGTATGCGCGCGTACGCTGCCCAGGCGACCTGCGGAGGCGAACGCGCAACATGGTACACTAAAAATGCGTATAGCGTTGTGAGGGAGTTCGGACGAGCGATTGTTCTTCTCCCTCGCGCTATCAGGCTGAAATGAGCGTGCGTCCAATGACACGAATCGGTATTCTGGCGTTCCAGGGCGATTTTCGCGAGCATGCCCGGGCGGTTGAGCGGCTGGGGGCCGAGAGCCGTCTGGTACGATTGCCCAGCGACCTGGAGGGCGTAGATGCGTTGATCTTGCCCGGCGGTGAAAGCACTGTGATGGGCAAGCTGATGATGGCGTATGATGTAATAGAGCCGTTGCGAAGGCTGCTTGCGGAGGGGATACCGGCCTGGGGCACCTGCGCCGGAATGATTCTGCTCTCGCGCGAGACGGATAACGCGATAGCCGGGCAGCCGTTGCTCGCCTCGATTGATATGCGCACGCGGCGCAACGCCTTTGGCGCGCAGCGTGAGAGCTTCGAGACGATGCTCGACATTCCGGCGATAGGCGCGGAACCGTATCACGCGGTCTTCATTCGCGGGCCGGTTGTGGAACAGGTAGGTGAGGGTGTCGAGGTGCTGGCGCGGATAGCGGCGCCGGAACCAAATATCGTCGCGGTGCGTCAGAATCTTCTGTTAGCCACGGCGTTTCATCCAGAGGTGACGGAGGATTTGCGCTTTCACGAGTACTTCCTTGGGATGGTTCAGAAGGCCCGCGCCGCAGCGATCTAATCGGTTGCGCGCAGGCTGATCCGCCTGAGGTTCCGGTGGTTCTGCGCTGGGGCTGTCTCTTGCGAGAACGGCGCGGCGTCGAAGGGCCACACTGGGGGCAGCAGCAGGAATGATACGTCCAGTGCTGTATGTGGATTTACCGGGCTTCGTCCACGCGCTCGATCAACGGGCGCGGGCGCGGCAGGGTGAATTCGCCAATTTTGTGGCCGCGCCTGAAATCGAAGAGGCCCATAGTGGGCTTTCCGCGCTGCTCGGCGCGATTCTCCCCATCACCCCCAGCTCCGCAACCTGGATCTGCGAAGACCACTGGCGTCTGCTCGGTCTGGCCCAGGCGCGCAAGCGACCCGGCGCCAAAGCGTGGGATCTCGCCTACCTCGCCGCCCTGACCGCCCCCGGCGGACAGCCCCCCAGCGCCTCGCAGTATGAAGTGCTCTTCGAGTTGCTGCAATACGCCCTCAACGCCGCCATTCTCAAAGGAGTGCAGCGGTTCTTCGCGCGGGTCGAGGACGGTCGGCCTGAGATCGAAATCTTCGGCAAGCTCGGCTTCCAGCGGTATGCGCGCGAGCTGACCTACTGCCTGGAATCGCCCGCCGTGGGCATCGAGCGGCTGGCCGAGGCGACCCACCGCGCCACCCTCCAGACACCCAGTCGTCCGCTGCCCCTGCTGACCCGTTTCCATCCCGCGCCACCTCCAGAAGAAGGGCCTGATGAGATACGCCCGGATGTGGCGCTGCGCCGCTGGCATCGCCACGACGCCTGGGGACTGCTCCGGCTCTACGACGCCTGCACACCGCGACGGGTGCAGCTGGCCGAGGGGCTGACGAGCGAAGAACTGGTGCATACGCGCGCCGCAGGTGGCCGCACCTGGTTCGTGCCGCTGCTGGAGCCGACTTCAGCCGCGTTCGTGCATGACCGTGGCGTGCGCCTGGGCGGGTGGCTGCGGCTGCGCTTTGGGCGCGGCTCCCAGCCCCATATGATCTCTGTGCTTGCGCATCCCGACGACGCCGATGTCTCACCAGCGTTGCTGCGCTTTGGCCTGCGTGTGCTCGCCAAAGAGGAGCCGCGCCCGGTCGTCTGCCAGGTGCGCGAGTACGAATCGTCGGTGGTGGACGCACTGCGCGCCGCCGGATTTGAGCACTGGGGGTCGCACGCGCTGCTCGTTCGCCATCTGACGGCGCGGGCCTTGCGCGAGCAAATGGCTCCGGCACTGGAGTCGCGGGTTGTCTATGGCGTGAAGGGGTTTGGGACGGCTCCCAATCGCCTGAGTGAAGGTGAAACAACGTACTATGCCAGAGAACACGATTGACGATCTCAACGCGCTGTTCGCCGTGCTGCCACCCAACCTTCGCAAAACGTTGGCTGCCCTTGAGGACAGAGAGCAAATTCTCGAGATTGTCATGGATCTCGGGCGGCTGCCCGAGGCACGATTCCCGGCGCGTGAGGTGGTGTTGAGCGCTAATCCCATCACGGCAGAGGATCTGGCTTACGTCGTAGAGCATATTAGCCAGTTTGGCGGAGACAATCGGGCGGGCATCGAACGGACGCTGCACCGCATCAGCGCGATTCGCAATCGGCGCGGCGAGGTCGTCGGCCTCACCTGTCGCGTCGGACGCGCCGTGCGCGGCACCGTCGCCCTCATCCGCGATGTCATCGAGCAGGGCCAATCGCTGCTGATCCTGGGACGCCCCGGCGTCGGCAAGACGACGCTCTTGCGCGAGGCGGCGCGGGTGCTGGCCGATGATTTGGGCAAACGGGTGGTGGTGGTCGATACCTCCAACGAGATCGCGGGCGATGGCGACATCGCGCACCCCGGCATTGGGCGGGCGCGGCGGATGCAGGTGGCGCACCCGGCGGCGCAGCATCAGGTGATGATCGAGGCGGTGGAGAACCACATGCCCGAGGTCATCATCATCGATGAGATTGGCACGGAGCTGGAGGCGGCGGCGGCGCGGACGATTGCCGAGCGGGGGGTGCAGTTGGTGGGGACGGCGCATGGGCGGACGCTGGATAATCTGGTGGTGAACCCGACGCTGGCCGATCTGATTGGGGGGACGCAGACGGTGACGCTGGGGGATGAGGAGGCGCGACGGCGGGGGACGCAGAAGACGGTGGTCGAGCGCAAAGCCCCCCCCACCTTCGACGTCCTCGTCGAGCAGCGCAGTTGGCGCGAGGTGATCGTCATCGCCGATGTCGCCTCAGCCGTCGATGACATCCTGCGTGGGCAGCCGCTGACCGCCGAGCGGCGCATCCTGGATGACCAGGGCAACGTCCGCAGCGAGACGGTGCATCTGGATGACGACGAGGAGACGATGACCCGCGAAGGCTCCCGCCGCAATCTGGCGCGCAACCGGGGCAGCCAGACGGGCTGGTCGCAGTTTGGCGAGCGCACCTATAGCGATGAGGCGTGGTGGGATGAGCGCGCGCCCATCGAGGAGGGTGAGGAAGGCGAAGAGGGTGAGGATGACTACGATGTGATGGCCGAGGAGCCAACGGGAACCACCGGCCCATCCGCCAGCGGCGCCATCCACGCGCTGCGCCCCGCCGACCGCAAGATTCGTATCTATCCCTTCGGCATCAGCCGTGATCGGCTGGAGCAGGCGGGCAAGCATCTGCGCGTGCCCGTGGAGATCAGCAACGACCAGCGGTTGGCCGACGCCGTCATCACGTCGCGCAACTACTACCGCCGCCAGTCGGAGCGGCTGCGGTCGGTGGATGGCGAGCAGAAACCGGTCTACGTCCTGCGCACCAACACCGTCGCGCAGATCGAGCAGTGCCTCTCGAAGCTGTTCGACCTGCGCCGCAGCCAGTCGCATCACGCCAGCGGCGCGCCCAACAATCCGACGATGGGCGCCATGCAGGAGGCTGAGGACGCGATTCACAAGCTGCTCAGCGCCCACATCCCCCACGCCGACCTCGCGCCGCAAAACGCCTATGTGCGTCGGCTGCAACACCGCATCGCCGAGCGCTACAATCTGGAGTCGCGCAGCTACGGCAAGGAGCCGCATCGGCGCGTCAAGATTTTCTCGCGGTAAGGGCTGAACCTCACCCCCAACCCCCTCTCCCATAGGAGAGGGGGCTTTTTGCTGTGGGCGGACGCGGAATGCTGAATGGCGACGTGGATAGCAAGGTGGCGCATAATGTTATACCAAGTCCGTCTCAGTGGTTGGGGTATACGCTAAGCTGCCCTCTCCCCTAATGGTGTTTCCTGTGTTGATCGGGCCATCGCGGGCGCGAACCTCTCCCGGCCTTCGGCCACCCTCCCCTACGAGGGGAGGGCATCGGCTACCAGCACAGCGACGGGGCACGGGCATACTCCCCTCTCCTCGTAGGAGAGGGGTTGGGGGTGAGCTCGCCACGCGCAGACGCCAACCACCTGACTTGGTTTGGTGTGAGCTTCCTCACACGTTAGTATGGCCTGCACAACCCATGACTGCTTCTATGCGTATACTAACCCATACATCACTCTATAGTCCCCGCGTCTGTTTCTCAATGGATAGCGCACATTGACCCTCGATGCTGGCAGAGACGTACTGCGTTTTTCAGAAGCAAAGGCGGTGCAGGGTATGTGGGACTGGCTACGACGCCGCTCCGGCAAGCGGCAGAACGATGGCGACGATGGCGCGACGAACGATCAGCCAGCGCAGCAACCTGCCCAGCCTCACATTACCCCGGAGCAACCGATACCTACGCAGCCCACCGCGAGCGACTCAGTAGGCGCGCACATTGACGACAACGCGCTTGGTCAGCAGCCTGATGAACTGGCTCAGGCGCGCGCGATGGCACGAGCCATCCTGGCGGACGATACGCTGACATCGGCGCTTACACCAGTGGGGCAGGAGGCGTTGCGCGGCCTTTGGCCGAGCAGCCAACACAAGAACAACTGGAGCAGGGCGTCGCGGCCCTGAATGCCGTCAATGCAGCGTTAGGCGCCGCACGCACCGAGGCGCGTAGCGAAGGGCTGCCAGACGCTCTGCGCGCCTGGTATCGTACCCCAAGCTGGCCGTCCTCACGCCAATGGCTAGCCGAGCATATTGGCGAGTTGCCCCCAGATGCGCCAGCGTTGCTGGATGCCGCCGCCGAACGTGCCCGCTCCGCTGGCGACGATGACGGCGCGCGGTCACTGGCCCGCCATGCGGCGCTGCTGAACGAGGCGCGCCGTGTAGGGGTGGACTCCGCCTATCGAGCAATTATCGGCGAGGATGCTTTCCGCGAAGAAGATGATGAAGCGGATGAGTCAGACATCGATGGGGCGCTGGTCGAGCAGATCGAGGCGTGGATTCGCACGCCCGACTGGAATGCCTCAAGGGTCTACCTGAAAGACCATTCAGCTACACTGCTCACGGATGAGGCTGAGCATCTTCTCTCGCTACTCTACAATGCCCAGCAGACCGACGGCGCGCGCCAGACCATCGCCGAACATCAGCAACTGCTGCGCGAGGCGCGAACACGAGGCATCGATGCAGCGTACGATGCGTTCCTCGGCGACAGACCAGTCGCTGGCACAGGCAATGCCGAGATAGACACACTGTTCGCCGAGGTGCAGGATCTCGCCAGCCGCAGTGCGAACCCACGTCGTCAGGATGAGATTTGTCGCCGTATCCTGCAGCTTGATAGTCAGGCGCACGTGCTCGATGCACAGTTGCGGGGCACAATTCTCGGAACGCGCGGCAATGCGCTGAATGAACTTGCCAAAGGCGTTGGCGGGCAGGAACACATCGAACTCTTACGAGACTGCCATCGCCAGCTACGACGACGCCCTGCTGGAATATCGCCGCGAGGTCGCTCCCCTCGACTGGGCCACCACGCTCAACAACAAAGGCAACACGCTCGGTGACGCTGGCGGGGAGTCTGAGTGGGGCGGCGCGCGCCCAGACGCTGCAAGCGGCCATCGCCAGCTACGACGACGCCCTGCTCGAATACCGCCGCGAGGTCGCTCCCCTCGACTGGGCATGACCCTCAACAACAAAGGCAACGCGCTAAGTGACCTGGCGGGGAGTCAGAGTGGGGCGGCGCGCGCCCAGACGCTGCAAGCCGCCATCGCCAGCTACGACGACGCCCTGCTTGGAATATCGCCGCGAGGTCGCTCCCCTCGACTGGGCCACCACCCTCAACAACAAAGGCACCCACTGCTAGAGTTGGCGGAGAGTCTGATGAGGCGGCACGCGCCCAGACGCTCGAAGCGGCTATCGCCAGCTACGAAGACGCTTTACTCGAGAGACGCCGAGATGTCAATCCTCTTGACTGGGCAAACTCCCAAATTAATCTCGGTCGCGCCTATCAAGAACGAATTAACGGGAGGCGAGCCGACAATATCGATCATGCTCTTACATGCTTCGAATCCGCTATAGACGTTACGGTTGGACACTTTCCATACCAGTGGGCGAGAGCGAAAACCTACTCGGTACTTTATTGCTTGATAGGGTTTCTGGATCTAGGGATGAGAACATTGAACGTGCGGTAGCAGCATTCTCACTGCATTGACCATATTCACACGTGACACTTTTCCGGTTGATTGGGCTACTTTGCAAAGCAATCTTGGCATCGCGCTTGCCAAAGGATTCGCGGCGATCACGATGAGAACGTTGAGCAAGCGATTGACTGCTATCATTCAGCCTTGCTAGTGTATACTCGCGAGACCTTCCCTGCTCATGGGCTACCACGCAAAACAACCTGGGCGCTGCTTACCTCGAGCGTGTATCAGGCGATCACGATGAGAACGTTGAGCAAGCGATTGACTGCTATCATTCAGCCTTGCTAGTGTATACTTGCGAGACCTTCCCTGCTCAATGGGCTACACGATAATGGGCGCTGCCTATCAAATACGGAAACGTGGTGCTCGCACTGGCAACCTCCAACAAGCCATCAGCGCATTCGCTGAGGCACTTCAAGTATTTTCTCATTGGGCAGTCCAAGCCAGGCAGAAGCAATTCAGGATAGTTTAGCTGTCGCTGTTAGCCAACTTATACAGGATCGACAACCTCGTGGCGAACAAGCTATCGTCCCAGCAACTCCAGGTGGAGGATATGGTGGTGAACAACCAGAGACAACTTCAGATATTTTGCAGAAGAATCCTGCCCAAGTACCGCAATTGGATTTTGTCGATATCGCCAATGTTCTAGACAAATATGGCAAGAAACTAGATGATATGCGGGCAGAAATAAAGATCGGGGATAAGCGACAAACCCTCCAAAACATATGGCTCTCTGTTATGACAACTTTCATCGGAGTAATCTTAGGGTGGCTTCTTTCACTACTTGGAACACCAGCTTCATTAGTCCACTTAATCTTCCGCTAGCATTATGTCTCACAATGATTGCAGTTCCATGCCCATGCTCCCCCTGTTACCCAGCTACGTGGCTATCGCCACTGCCACGCGCTATACTTCGGGAAGAATAGCGCCCCTCCAGCATGATCCCAGGAATGAAGGGACGAACCAGCCAGGAGGGGAGCCAGTATGCGGAGCGTTCCAGCGGATGAGGCGCGGAAAGATCCGGCGCAGGATGGGCCAGAACAGGTCGCCCCAGGTGTCTGGCGCATCCCCGTGCCGCTGCCGTTCGCGCTGCGGTCGGCCAACATCTACCTGATCGACGACGGCCCTGGGAAACGCACGCTGATCGATAGTGGGCTGGGGCTGCCCGCCGACGAGCAGGCGCTGCGGGCGGGATTGGCCGAGGCGGGCGTCGCGCTCGAAGACCTCTCCACGCTCGTCCTCACCCACGCGCACCCCGACCACATCGGCCTCTCCGGCGTCATCCACGCGGCGGCGCGCCTGCCCATCTATATGCTCGCGGGTGAAGAGACACAACTAGACGCGGTCTGGGGTGCGGGCAGCGCGGCGCTCCAAACGCAGCTAGACGAGATGTACCGGGCGAACGGCCTGCCCGACGAGTTGCGCGCCGAGAGCCAGAAGGCCGGGCTTGCGTTACGCCGCGTCCTGCGCCTGGCGCCCACCGACGCCATCACCACCCTCACAGATGGCCAGTCGCTCACGTTGGGCGATCACCGCTATCAGGTGATCTGGACGCCGGGCCACTCCGATCACCATCTCTGCCTGCTGCGCGACGATGGCCTCTTCATCGCTGGCGACCACATCCTGCCGCACATCACGCCCAACATCGGCCTGTATGTCGGCGCGCGCCCGAATCCGCTGGCCGACTACTTTAGCTCATTGGAACGGGTGCGGCCACTGCCAGCGGGACTGGTGCTGCCAGGCCACGGGCGGCCATTCGCGGGGCTGGCCGAGCGCGCCGCCGCATTGCGCGCCCACCATGAGGAGCGCAGCGCGCAGATTCACGACATCATCTCCGGGCATCGCGACGGGAACACTGGACGGGCTGACCGCCTACGCCGTCGCGGGCAGGCTGTTTGGCGAGCGGCTACGGAGCGCCGATGACTGGCGCTTCGCCGTGGCCGAGACACTCGCCCATCTCGAATACCTCCGCGACACGGGCGCAGCCGAGCGGGCAGAGCGCGATGGCTTGCTCACCTACACCGCGTGATCTGAGCCATTTGATAACAGGTTCATTTGCGCTCTTGGCGTGTGCCTGCCGACCTCACCCCCCAACCCCCTCCTTCCCTTCCCACAGGAGAGGGGGAGTCAGAGCATGTCCGGCGTTCTGGCGTTCTGGCTCCCCTCCCTTTTAGGGGAGGGGCCGGGGGAGAGGGCCGTCCCACGACAACCATCTCAACGGATTTGTTATGAGCAATCTGGCGCGAACCAGCGCTGCGGTTGCTTAAACATGCCACGACCCCTGTAGAATAGGCGTCAACTCTCCTAGCAATATATCAGTAATTCAATGATTTTGCGCGCGGAAGACGCTGATCGCTGGCTGGAAGCGCCTTTGGTACCACATCGAGTAGGAAATTAGTACCTATGTTCTTTCTGCACAATCCGCGAGTTTTCCCGGATTTCCGGCGGTTGCGCTGTTCCAGGCGCTCTGGAGGCGCTTACGCCACAAACCCTGAATTCAAGCGGGTTTGTGGCAATCGCCTGTGTGAGGGGAAAGCCCGTGGAATTGTCGCGTTACGAATCGAAATGCCCGCCAACGCTATTTGCAAGCTTGTCGCAACCCGCGTCCTGTGCTATATTTGCGGCTGGCAAGCTGGTTAGAACCAATCACAAACAGCCAACTCGCCACCGTGGAGTTGAGCGCCGATGTCCGGCGCACTCACACCAAAGGAGAACCTCAATGCCAGTAGGTCGCCAGGACCTGATCAAGCGCGTCGCAACCAAGACGAACAAAAGCGTTAAGGAGAGCACCGTTTTCGTCAATGGCACGCTCGAATCCATCCTTGAAGCCCTGAAAGAAGGCGACGCCGTTCGCCTGGTCGGGTTCGGTGTGTTCTCTGTGAAAGACACCGCCCCCAGCGTTCGCGTCAACCCCCAGACACGCGAGAAGATCAACGTGCCTGCCCGCAAGCGTGTCAAGTTCACACCAGGCAAAGACCTGAATGACGCAGTCGCCGGCCAGCATGCCGCCGCTGCCGCCGCCAAACCGAAAGCCAAGAAGTAACCGCAGCCTGTCAGGCGCATAGCATCTGGCAGGCCAGCATGGCAGAGGCTCGCAGTAATGTTTCACTGCGAGCCTCTCCACGTTTTCCGGGGGAATGTGCGGCTATTGCGCCTCGATTCGCTCTGCTGAGAGGAGCCAGCATCGTCCACGTCCGCCGTACGCTCAGCGCGCAGCGACGAGACGACCAATCCATCTGGGGGCGTGCGTACCCGTCGGCCCAGCGCGCGGATGCCATAGACCAGCGCCGCCACCGGGCAGGCGAGGTAGCCCACGAAGACGAGCGCCTGCGCGAACGGATCGGGCGGCGGGCAGGCGAAATCGGGGCCGAAACATGTTTGCAGCCAGAATGAGGCGTAGACGGCGGCGAGGGTGAGATAGCCCGCGACGATCAGCAGGCGACCCAGACCCAGCGGCGCGCCTGAGCGGCGGCGTTGATAGCGAGTATCCAGGCCGCCAGTGTGATCAGGACGCCACCATACAATGTGGCTATCCTGATAGGAAAGCCGGGATCAGTACCCGAACCAAGGCCATTGATGCCACCGAGCACCAGCCAGAACGCCGCAAAGGCAATGATCGCGAGCGCCCCACAGATCATGATCGCGCCAGTGGAGCGCCGATAGCCAGCGACAATTGCGACGGGGATCACCAGCAGCACCGCCGCTGGCGCCACCAAAATACTCCAATCGATCACCGCCGCTGGCCACCTTTCACCTACTCGACAACTATGCGCCTGCCACCCAGCGGTCGCCCGCGCGCTCGTAGCTCACCAGTTCCTCCGGCGCGAAGAAAATGCCAACCTCACGCTGCGCCGACTCCGCGCCATCCGAGCCGTGGATGATGTTGAGGCCAATATCCAGGCCAAAGTCGCCGCGAATCGTGCCGGGCGCCGCCGCGCGTGGATTCGTCACACCCATCATGGTGCGCGCCACGCTCACCGCGTCTGGGCCTTCCAGCACACCGACGACCACCGGGCTGGACGTGATATGGTCCACCAGCCCCTCATAGAACGGCTTGCCAGCATGCTCGGCATAGTGCCGCTCCGCCGTCTCGCGCGTAATCTGCATCAGCTTGAGGCCGACGATTTTCAGCCCCTTGCTCTCGAATCGCGCGACCACCTGGCCAACCAGGCCACGCTGCACGCCCTCAGGCTTCACAATGATGAGCGTTCGCTCCACTCCCGATCTCCTTCATGCTATGTCCGCGCAGAGTCAAAGAGGATGACTGCGCGCAGACGACGTTATATTCGATTATGTATTGAACCGAGTTAATCGTAGCGGATGGCAGGCGCCCGATGCACGGTGATGGGGAATCAACTCTTGGAGGGCCAGGTGATGGCCAGGTGGGCGCAACGATCAATACGCGCCCATCTGTTCGGAGAGGCGCATGCCCGCCTGTTGCATCTCCATGCGCACGCGGCCAATGTTGGCGTCGCGCGAGCTACGCACCACGATCAGCAGATCGCCGCCATCACTCACTTGAAGCACACCGCGTGTCGTCTCGAAGAGCGCGTGGCGAATGTCGCCCATGCCCAACTGCTCGATGTAGCGGCCCGAGGCGTCATAGGCCGCCGCCGCCATCGCGCCCACCATCTCTTCGTCTTCGCCATCCATCGCGCTGGCCACCACCAGCCCGTCTTTGCCGACGAGCAGCGCGCCCGTGATGCCATCGATTGCCATCAGCCGCTGAAGTATTGTCTCCACGTTGTCTCCTCATGTCGCACATGCATCGCCGCTGATGAGCGCATTCCAGGGTACTCAGGCTCGTCCGCTACGCGCCTGGGCAAGTTCCGTCGCTTTATTGTAGGATTCCAGCGCCTTTTCGTATTCGCCCTGGCTGACCAGCGCATCGCCAAGCACACTGTGCAGCGTGGGATGATCGGGCAGTTCGTCCAGACTGGCGCGCAGATCACTCAGCACCTCTGGCAGCAGGTCCGGCGCATTCTTGATAATCACGCGATACTCGTTCAACGCCTCATCGAATTGCCCATCATCTCGCCGTTGCCGCGCATGCGCCAATCGCGCGGGATAATCGCGGGCGTCGGGGCCACTGGCCACTGGCTCGCTGGCCTTTGCGGGCGCTACAGGCGCGACAGGCGCTACAGCGGGCGCTGGTTCGTCGGGCGTGGATTGCTCCCACGAGGTCGCGGCGGCGCCGCCAGCCTGTTGCTCGCGGCCGATCTCCGCTAACAGGCCGGGGCGCGGCTCGATGTGTGTGAAGCCAGACGCGGCAAAGTGGCGTTCCAGTTCTTCGATGGTCTGTGTCGGCGGTTGGCCGTCGCCATCTAGCGCCGGACTGTCATCGTATGATGCGTTGATCGTCGTAAGGCTCGTCGTATGCCACGTCACGGGCGCCATCAGACGCATTCGCTGCGGCGGGCCAGAGCGCTCCACTCAGATCATCGGCGCCATTGTGCGCCATACGCGCTCACCCCCACGTCCGGCTCGGGCGCCGCGAGTGGCACAGTGGATGCGGGAGGCGCGCCCCCGGCTTCCACGACTGGCCCTATGGCTGGTCCCGCGCCGGTGTTGCCGCCCAGCTCCGCAAACATCGTTCGCAGCGACTCCGGCGTTGGCAGCGGCAGTGGCGCGGTCTCAGGCTCTTCATCCCGTAGGCTCATACCCTGCGGCTCGGCGGGCATCACGGGTAGAGCGGGCATGGACGGTGGTATTGGCATCGTCAGCCTCGGCTGTGGCGCCGGTGGTAGTGGCGGCAGGCGTTCACGGTGTTGGGCGGCGCAGTCGCAGCGTCTACCAGATCGTTCACCCCTGGAATCGGTACCGTCGTGCCATGCGGACGTTCCGGGGCGGGCGACGTGGGAGCGGGCGAGATCGCTGTGGCCCCCAGGGCAACCGCGCCCTGCGACTGGAGCCAGTTGTACCAGTTGAGCGCGCGGCGGGTCTCGTCGTCATCCATCACACCGCCAAGCTCGCGCAGAACTGGCGGCGCGACTGGCTCGGCGTCTCTGGCGTCCCCATCCCCAGGCCGCTGCGCCGGGACACGTGGCTGGCTGTCGTCGTCCTTCCCCCAGATCATGAAGGCGGTTTCCTTGAAGGCGCGCGTCACCTCCGTCGGCTGGCTGGGAACTGGGACATCTGGTCGTGGCGGCGGCAATGGTTGGCTGATCGGCTGCGACGCCCCAAACGCTGGATCGACGACCGGCGCGGAGGTCACCAATGGACGGCTGAGGTTGCGTTGGCCCGCGAGCGGCGCAGACTGAGCAAACCCGGCGGTCACGCGGCCAATCTTCATTGTTTCTTCGGCGTTCTCGGTGTTCGCCGCAGGAGCGCCACCATGCAGGAGAGCAGTCAGCACCGGATCACCCGAGGCGAGCGCATCGGCAAAGAAGACCTGGGCGATGGTCATATCGGGGTCGAGTTGGAGCGTGCGATCAAGATGCATGCGGGCAGTATCCATATCGCCCTCGGCGAGCGCCAGCGCCATCTGTATCAGCATCGCCTTCACACATGCCGGAGCGTTGGCGAGAATGCGGCGGCAGCGCTCCTCAGCGGCGCGCGTATGCCCGGCAACCCAGAGGGTTTCAGCCAGACCCACCTGCGCATCGAGCATATCGGGGCTTTCGACGACCAACTGCTCCCACTCGCGGATGGCGTGCGCGAAGAGATCGCCGCGCAGATAGAGCCGCGCCAATCCGGCGCGAGAGGGGCGATAGGGTGGCTCGCCGAGGCGACGCGCCAGCTCGCGATAGGTCGCGCGCAACGCCTGGTCATCGGGGCGGAGGTCACAGGCGCGGCGATACCACGCCAGCGCCGAAACGTCGTCGCCATGCATCTGGTGAACCAGCGCACGCGCGCAACAGACACGCGCATCTTCGGGGTCGCCCGCCAGCGCACGGTCGAGCGCAGCCAGCGCCTCGCGGGGTCTGCGCAGGGCAAGATAAATCTCGCCAAGCACCCGCTGCACCCGCAATGCGCGCGGATACGCTGTCTGCAATTCCTGGCAGTACGCCAGCGCCTGTTCGGGACGGCCAGCCGCGATCTCCGTCTCCGCCCGACGCAGACGCTCGGTCAGTGTGGTGCGCTCCATGTCCCCATTTCCCCGGAAATCCGCTTCGTGCCAGTCCTGAGATGGCCTTGCGTATAGCGCCCGCTATTGCGCGCCGCGTCCTGAAATTATCGCTTGCGCGGGCGCGGGCGTCAAGCCTGGTAGCCATTGCGACCGGGCCAACCGGGACAACACCGGCCACAACGCGATTGGCGACAGAGGGACGACAGAGGACGGAAGGCAGAGTGGCGCAATTGCTTTTTCCACGGTATATAATGGGAAGTGTGGCGCACAACTAGTGAATCCCCCGCCACGACAAAGAAGGTGAATGATGCATCTGTTTATAGTGGCCGCGCGCGTCCTCGCCGTATCCGATGGCGTGGTGGCGCAGGCCAGCGAAGGAAGATGGCCCCGCATCTGCGCCAGACCAACATTCCAGCGACAGGCTGGAGAGATGGGACGGTGTGACCATGTGCTTTAGGGTCGCAATGTTCAGTCTCCATACCTCGCCGCTGGCCTCACTGGGCCGCACCCGCGACGCGGGCGGCATGAATGTGTATGTGCGCGAACTGGCGCGCGAGTTGGGCCGTAGTGGCATTGACGTTGATATTTTTACCCGGCGCTCAGACCCCAATCTTCCCGCAATCCATCAGATTGCCGAACGTGTACGGCTGATACAGATCGAGGCTGGCCCGGTAGCTCCCCTTCCCCCCACCGAACTCTTTCCCTACGTCAGCGAGTTTACCTGCCGTGTCGGGCGCTTCGCCGCGCGCGCTGAGCATCCCTATAACCTGCTGCACACCCACTACTGGCTCTCGGCGGCGGCGGCGTTGCCCCTGGCGCGCATCTGGGATGTGCCGCACATCACGATGTTTCATACCGTCGAACGGCTCAAAGGCCAGCAGTATGGCGGCTCCAGCAGGGCCAGTGTCGCCTCGGCGATTCGCATCGAACACGAGGGACGTATCGCCTCAGCGGTTGATCGTATTACCGTCTCGACCGAGAGCGAAGGCGAACAGCTGCGCCGCCTCTATGGGCTGCAACCATGCCACCTGGCCGTCATCCCTTGCGGTGTGGATTTGAGCCTGTTTACGCCTGCCACCGCCGCCTCACGTCAGGCTGCCCGCCAGGCGCTCGCGCTCGACGCTGGCCAGCCAACACTGCTCTCTGTCGGCAGACTCGATCCGATCAAAGAACTGGATCTGCTGCTGGAAAGTGTGGCGTTGATGCGGACGCCCGCGCGTCTCATGATCGTCGGCGGCAATCCCGATGGTGATCCTGAAATCGAACGACTGCGCCAGCGCGCCGCCGATCTGGGCCTCGGTGAGCGTGTGCGCTTCCCCGGCGCGGCGCCCCAGCAAGACCTGAGGCGCTACTATCACGCGGCGGATGCCGTGGTCGTCAGCTCGCGCTATGAAAGCTTCGGGCTGGTCGCGGTCGAGGCGCTCGCATCGGGAACGCCCGTGGTCGCCTCGGCGGCGGGTGGCCTGACGAGCATTGTGCGCGACAGGGGCAACGGACTGCTGGTGCGCTGGCGCGACCCACGGGCCTTTGCCGAACGCCTGGATGAGATGCTCACCGACGATGCGCTACGCGCCCGGCTGGCCGCCAATGCGCACGCCTCCGTGGAGCGTTTCGGCTGGCAACATATCGGCGACGATGTGCGCGCACTCTACCAGGAACTCACGGCGGAGGCTCGCCCCGTAGCCGTCTGTTCCTGCTTCTGATTTCTCCTGGTTTTGGGGCAGGCGTCCACTGTGGCGCCTGCCTCTTTATTTTCCGCGCATGGTGAGTGGCGCCTCACGCAATAGGACATTGGGTGTCTCATCGACCGCTATACATCGTGGAACAGCACGTCCTTTGGGAGTATTGTCGTTCGCCCGGACCTCACCCCCAGCCCCCTCTCCTACGAGGAGAGGGGGAGTTCAGAACAGTTCTGGCGCTCTGGCTCCCCTCCCTTTGAGGGGAGGGGCTGGGGGAGAGGGCGGTCGCCATCCACGCCAACGACACCCATTGAGGCGGACTTGTTATAACAGCGGCGGAGATTGAGGAATAGTACGGGGGATGCAGGTGTGACAGAGCCAGCCAACGATAACAAGGGGTCGCAGGCGCCAGCTGCGGAATCGACTACTGCGCCGACCAGCGAGGGCGCACGGCTGGGTGAACTGGCGCTGATCTTTCTGCGCCTCGGCGTCACGGCATTTGGCGGCCCGGTAGCGCATATCGCCATGATGCGCCAGGAGTTCGTGCAGCGCCGCAAATGGATCAGCGATCAGCGCTTCGTCGATCTGATTGGCATCGTCAACCTGGTTCCCGGCCCCAACTCCACCGAGATTGCCATCTATCTGGGGTATCTGCGCGCAGGCTGGCCCGGCCTCGTCATCGCGGGCGTCTGCTTTATTGGCCCGGCGATGGTGATCGTGATGGCGCTGGCATGGGCGTATGTCACGTTTGGCGCGTTGCCACAGACAGCATGGCTGCTCTACGGCATCCTGCCGGTGGTGATCGCCATCATCGTACAGGCGCTCTGGGGCCTCGGGCGGACGGTCGTACGGGATAGGGTTATTGCGCTCTGGGCGCTGGTGATCGTGGCGCTCTATCTGCTCGGCGTTGACGATCTGCTGCTGCTCTTTGGCGGCGCCATCCTCTATGCCGTGGCGGTTGGCGTCTGGCGCGCGATGCGCCAGCGTCGGGCAACGCTGTCGCTGCTCCTGCCGCTATTGCCGGGCGCAAGTGGCGGTGCGGCGGCCACCGCGACCACCCTCGCCAGCGCGGCGACCACAGCCAGCGCGCCTTTCAGCCTCCTGACGCTCTTTCTCACCTTCCTCAAAATCGGCGCTGTACTCTATGGCAGTGGGTATGTCTTGCTGGCTTTCCTGCGTACCGACTTCGTACAGGGTCTTCACTGGCTCACCGACCGCCAATTGCTCGACGCCATCGCGGTGGGCCAGATGACGCCCGGCCCCGTCTTCACCACGGCAACCTTTATCGGCTACCTGCTCGGCAGTTGGCAGGGCGCGTTGCTGGCCACCCTGGGCATCTTCCTGCCGTCATTCCTCTTCATCCCCCTCATTGATCGCCTGGCCGGCTGGATGCGCCGCAGCCCCGCCGTCGCGCTGATCCTCGATGGCGTCAATATCGCCGCGCTGGCGCTGATGGCTGGGGTCACGGTACAGCTGGCGCAGACCGCGCTCCAGGATGCGCTCACCTGGCTCCTGGCGCTGGGCGCGCTGCTCGTTTTGACACGCGCCAAATTCAATTCGGCCTGGCTGATTCTGGTGGGCGGCCTGGTTGGCCTGATTGCGCACAGCTTGTCCTAGTGGATCACTGGCCGCCAACATCCGAATATTCCCGCATTGGCGTCGATAGCGGCCAGCCGGTGTATGATGAATGCCCCTCGTCTGTCAACCTCAACAGTTTCCGTGGAATTCACTGAAATTCGCGCAAGATACCCCTTGTAGGTCCCAGAGGCTGTGGTACAATAGTCCCGTTCAACGACGAACCTGTGAGCAGAATTCCTGGATTTCCGGCGCATCCCCCACTGGTTTGGTCGCATTCCTCGGCATTGTGTGTCATGCTGGTGGTGGTTGCTGATGTCTGGACAAGCGGGATCTCAGAAGCAAACTCACTTCACGTAGATATATTGCGGTTATGGGTCAGGATGAAGCAGCACATACTGCTCGCGATGTGCGTGTTCAGGAGAGGGGATATATGGAGCAACCGGTGCGGATCCTTGACGGCAATCTTGAAACCCTCGGACTTCAAGCGACATTGAAAATGCTCTCGCTTGGTGGCAAGACAGGTATATTGCGTGTTAGTTCCGGCTCAGAAACGCTCCAGATTGCGCTGAAGGAAGGGCATATTGTTGCGCTTGACGAGAGTGGCGTCACCCCACCGGATATGATCGAGGTGTTTCGGCTCCTGATGCACCTGACACGGCAAGAGGCCTCCACGCTCAAGCAGCGCGCCGACCACAATCCCGCCAATTCGCTGCGGGTCATGGTCGAGAATCAGGTGATCTCCGCCGATATCGCACAGCGTTACGTCGAGTTCGCGATCATCCAGCCGATCAGCCGCGCGGTACGCTGGGAGCGTGGCCGCTTCGAGTTCAATCACTACGCGACGCCGATTCAGCCACATGGCGCATTCATTCGCCCGCTCAGTGTTGACCACATCCTCCTCGAAGCGCTGCGCATCGCCGATGAGAGCGCCTACGCTGGCCCCATCCGGCTCTCGCGTCAGGCGGTGGCGCGCTGGATGCCCCAATTCAGCGGCAACGTGCGCGCGCTGGGCCTGAGCCAGGATGAAGTGAACGTCCTCTGTCTGGCGAATGGCCAGTTTACCCTCTCCACGATGTCGTATGCGCTCCTCCTCTTTGAAACCAGTGTTGCGGCGGCGATGGAAAAGCTCCTCCAATTACAGTTGATCGAACTGGTTGACGAACACCTCGAAGGCGAACTGGAACAGAATCTCATGGGCCTGCTGGTACGTAGTCAGTATCAACTGGCGCAAAAAGGGCGGCCCTCGACGGAGCAGCGCATGCTGACGCTCGTGCGCACGATGGGGACCTGCATCAATGGCCTGTTGGCGCATCACCGTGATTTCGCGCGAACACTGCGCGGACGTGGCCAGTTACCTGAGATTGAAATCAACCGCTATTTAGAACAGCGCTTCGCCCCAGTGTTGGCCGAGATGCAGGGGCAGTGTCCCCGCATGGATGAGATCATTCGCTTCGAGCATGGCGCGCTGGTCTATCATGAGGTCGAGATTCTCGATCGTGTTGTCCGGGGTCAAGAATTAGTGGAATGCTACCACGATGCCGTCTGGCTCTTGTATCAGTTCATGTGCCACCTGTTCGGCGTTGTGATCGAGGATGAGACGGGAACGTCGCGGCTTGGCTGGCAACTGGAAGAACTTTGGAAGTCCTTCCGTCACGAGATCGAAGAAGAGATGCGTCCCATCGCGGGCGCACATGCGGCGATGCATGCCTGATGCAGCAGACCAAGTAGTGTATCTGCGCCGTCGCGCTGAGCCAACCCGCGTCACCCGAAGATGGCCAACGACAGTGGGACGACCGTTTGAGTAAGGAGCATGCAGCGTGAGTGAGCCAGTGGTACTGGTGGTGGATGATAGCGCCACGGTACGCAAGATCGTTCAGCTCACACTGCAACGTGAGCGCATTCGCGTCGTCACCGCCGGGGATGGACTGACCGCTTTGGCGGCGGTCGCCGACGAACAGCCTGACCTGATTTTGCTGGATATTATGCTCCCACGCATGGACGGGTATAATATCTGTCAGGTCATTCGCAAGAACATGGCCTATCGCGATCTCCCAATCATCATGCTCACCGGCAAAGATGGCCTGTTTGACAAGATGCGTGGCAAGCTCGCGGGTTCGACCGAATATATGACGAAGCCATTTGATTCGGTGGAGCTGGCGCAGACCGTCAAACGCTATCTGGATTCTCCGGCGGCGCGCGAACGTGCGGCGCGGCGCGAAATGCGGGTGCAGGGACGACTGCGGCGCCAGATGTAATGTGGGATTTCTGGCATGATTCTGGCGTATCTTTAGGGACACATAGGAGCGCATGTTCTGGGCGGCGCACATGTGGGCGAGCGAAGCACATCCTGAGATTCTCGCTCGTACGCCTAAAACACATGTATACCCGCATTATTCGGGTATCATAGTGATGAATTATCAGGCATGTTCGCTCAGCAGGGGGCGACCGGCAGGCACGAGGGAGTACATAGGATGCTCGCACCAAAGATTCTCGTTGTGGATGATAGCTGGACTGATCTGACCCTCATCGCGACACCGCTACGCGAAGGTGGCTTTGATGTGATAACAGCGGTGGATGGTGACGAGGCGCTGGAGAAAGTTATCAGCGAGCGCCCTCAGTGTGTGCTGCTCGACGTTGTGCTCCCCAAGCAGAACGGCTTCCAGGTCTGCCGCAAGCTCAAGCAGATGGAGCAGAGCCGCCATATCCCGATCATCCTCATCAGTCAGAAGAATACGCCACTCGACAAGCGCTGGGGGTTGCAGCAGGGCGCGGATATTTATCTGACCAAGCCATTCGATAAAGAAGAGTTGCTCTCCAGTGTGCGCAATCTGACAGGCTTCGGGGCATGACCGATTCCGACGCGCCCAACGTTCGGCGCGGGCAGATGAACGAAATGCTCCAGCAGGCGTTGCAGGCGCTGCGAACATCGGGCGCGGGTAACTCGGCGATGACCCCAGACGCCCTGGTGGAACTGGCGCGTCGCGCGGGCATCCCGAACCCAGAGCAACTCAACGATCTCACCCGTATGATCGGCGCCAACCCCGCCGAGCGGACGCCGCAGTTGATTATCTTCCTGGTGGCAAATGTTGAATGCGCGCTGCCAGCGGATGCTGTTCAGGGCGTGGAACGCATCACCGAGATAACGACTGTGCCCAACACCGCGCCGTGGGTGTTGGGCGTGGTGCAGGTCTGGGGCGCGATTGTTTCCGTGGTCGATCTGCGCGTGCTCTTAGGTCTGCCTTCGCAACCGATCTCAACGGGCACGCGTCTGCTGGTCATCACGTTGAAAGATATGACCATCGGCTTCGTGGTCGATCTCGTGACTGAGATGCGCCCGACCGGCACGACGACCACCTATGACGACCCCAACATACCGCAGTGGATTCGCCCCTATGCCGAGGGCGTATTCCGTCTGGATGAGCGCGCCATCGTGCTGCTCGACCCAGAGCGCCTGTTGTTCAGCGAGCCAGTGCATCATTATCGCTACGAAGTATGAGGGCGCCGCGCGCCAGTATGGATAGCCCAGGCCCATTGCAACATCTCTAGAGTTACGCAAGATTTCCTCAAATCATTCGTGTCAGGGCCGCACAAGCCCGCGCATGGCCGCACGTGGTATATCATGGTCATAGAAAGCTATGGCCGCGAGAAGAGATGTGATAGACTGCGGGTAATGTGCAGGCTCTGCCATGCGCAGCAGAACCAGACGTATCAGCACGGATCGCGTGCCAATCGTATGCTTCATATGATGCCGTCTGGATCAGGGGAGGAAGCCCCCAATAGCTGCCGGGCTTCAGCGGTCGCGGACTCACCAGTTATCGCGCCTGGTACACATGCTATGCGCCATGCGCTCCGCGACATCCTGAGTCTGCGCGCCAGCTGGGGAATATTCGTGGGTGGACGATACACAGGAGGTCTCATTCTCTATGGACCCCAATTCCCGTACGGGAGCATCGGTCAGCGGGCAATTGAATCTGCTGGTGAGCATCGCAACACTCGCACCCGCCATCGCAATTCTTGGGTTGGGATTTTATTCCATCGGACAGATCGCGAGCACGAGCGGATCTGGCTCCGATACCTTGCTCTGGGCCGTGACGCTGATTGTTGCTGTGCTCACCGTTCTCATTGTGGCGTTTGCCGCCCTGCGCATGCGCGGATTGATGCGTGGGCGCGCGCTGGAAATCGCCGAGATTTGCCGCCAGGCCAGCGCTGGCCAGCGTGATGCGCGCGCGCCCGTGGTCGGCGACGACGAATATTCGTTGCTGGCGGCCTCCGTCAATGCGTTGCTGGATGGCGTGCCAGTGGCTGGTATCTCCAAATCGCTGGCCGAGATGCCAGACGCCGCGCGTCTTCAGGCGCAGATCGAGAAACTCTTGCAGGAGGTCAGCGCGGTGGGCGATGGCGACCTGCGGGTACAGGCGGAGGTAACACCTGATACCCTGGGCGTACTCGCGGACTCCTTCAACTACATGATCGAAGAGTTGGCGAAGGTCGTAGGCCGTGTGCAGGCCACCGCTGTGCAGGTGACGACCGCGACCCGCCGCCTGCTGGATCGCTCTGCGGAAGTTGCGCAGGCCTCAGACGCGCAGGCGAAACAGATTGCGCAGACCTCCGAGGCGGTGGCTCGTCTGGCCGATTTCGTGCAGCTTTCCGCCAACAACTCGCTGCAAGCCGCCGACGCCGCTCGTGGAGCATTGCAAAGTTCGCAGGTCGGCCAGGAAGCCGTGGCGCAGACGGTTGATGGCATGTCGCGCATCCGCGATAACGTGCAGGAGACCGCCCGGAAGATCAAGCGGCTGGGTGAGCGCTCCCAGGAGGTTGGCGAGATCGTCAGCCTGATCGAAGACATCGCCGATCAGACGAATCTCCTCGCGCTCAACGCCGCGATTCAGTCGGCAATGGCTGGCGAGCATGGCCGTGGCTTTGCCGTGGTGGCCGAAGAAATCCGCGAACTGGCGGTTCGTGTGACGGAGGCTACGAAAAAGATCGCCAACATCGTGAAGGCGATTCAGGGCGATACCTATGACGCCGTGGTGGCCATGGACGACAGCACACAACAGGTGGTGAAGGGTTCGCAACTGGCCGACGACGCCGGGCATTCACTGCAAAGCATCTATGGCGCTGTGGAACACCAGGCGCAGATGATTCAGGGTATCGCGCAGGCGGCAAGCGAACGCAAGCAGACCGCTGAGGCGGTGGCTTATGCGATGAACCAGATCGCCGATATTACCCGCCAGACGAGCCTCGCGACACTGGACGCAACCAACAATGTGAGCTATCTCGCCGAACTGGCCGAGCAGCTTCGTGGCTCTGTCGCGACCTTCCGCCTCCCCGATAGAATTACGGAGGAGGCTGGCCTACAATCGACGGGCTATCAGCCATCACCGATGGAAATGGGCATGCAGGAATGGATTAATGGGCCACAGCCGCTGCCTGCTCTGCCCGCTGGGCCTCCCGCGCCAGCAGGCGCCTACGGTACGATGGATGGTGGCTATAACGGCTACAACGAGTACCCTGGCTATGATGGCTACAATACCAATTACGACTACCCGGCGCCGGGCATGCCGAACGGCCAGAACAATGGCATGGGCAACGGCATGGGCAACGGCCAGAACAACGGCATGGGCAATGGGATGACCAACAATGGACAGCCAGGGCCAGGGCAGCCGGGGTATCCGGGATATCCAGGGCAGCCGGGGTATCCGGGCTGGCCAGAAAATGACCAGTTTCCGCCGCCCGACCAGACAGGCGGTCCATCGTATTAGCAACGGGCTGCCCCTCAGAAGCAACATGGCGGAAGACGGGCAGCATGTTAGTCGGAAGCGATACGTAGCATCATGACGGATAACTTCGACAAGTCAACCATCCTCGATAGTTTCCTGGATGAGGTTACTGCGTATTTGCCGGAGATTGAGGCCAACCTGGATCGCCTGCAACAATCCCCCGGTGATACCGAAGCGCTGGAAGAAACCTACCGGCGAGCGCACACCATCGGTGGCTCAGCCGCGATGATGGACTTTCCAGCGCTGGCGCACGTGGCGCAGGGGATGGAAGAAATCCTCAGTGATGCGTTGGAACGTAGCGTACCGCTCTCTGGGGCGACCATTGCCCTGCTGCGGCGCTCGCATGGGCGGCTGTCGCGACTTGTCGAGCACGTCCGTTCCGGGGCTGACGATGCGCCAGTCGTCACCGAAGATGACGCCGACCACTCGGCGTGGCGCGGCACGCAGCCGGGGGGTATGGGGGGCTTCGACCCGAGCGCGTCGGGGCAGCGCAGCCAGCCGGGTTTTGCGGGCGCCGCCTCACAGCCAGGCGTTCAGACGGGCATCGCAACCTCCCCTGGCCTCCAGGCGCCGGAGTGGATGGCGGCGTTTGCCGCGCCACCTGCCGCGCCCGCGCAGACGCCGCCAGAGTCGTTATCTGATTTTGCCGATATGCCCACGGGCGCGCCGCCAGCCGTCCACCCCGGATCTTCGGCGCCTTCGATGCCCTCGGCGCCTTCGATGCCCTCGATGCCAACAATGGCGTCGACGCCAGGGGCCGACATCGCCAATATGCGAACCAGCGCCATGCAGGCGGTGCAGCCGAACAGCCAGCCCTCGCGGCCAGGCCTGGCGTCCTCCCCATCAAATCCCGCCATGAACCTGGCACAGCCGACGTGGGACGCCTCGCAACCTGCCACAATACCTATCCCGCCAATGTCCTCGCAGCCCAACAAGCCTGCCACACAGACAGCCCTCTCAGCGTCGGTGGTGGATGAGTTGTACAGCGATGAAGAAGCGGTGCGTCGCCAGGTCGGGACGCTGCAAGATATCGTCGCGCAATTACGCGAAGCCGCCCAGGCCATGGACGACGAACGTACCGAACTCACGGGATTTCTGGATGGATCCCAGGATGCGCTGGATCGCCTGGAGACGTGGGCTGGCCAGCAAATGGGGCTTGATCTGCCAAGTAGCCCCGACGCGGTTCGCCGCTATCTGCCGCTCTCGGTTATCTGGGTAACAACCGCCCGGCTGAAGCGGCTCGTCGCGCTGCTGCACGGCTCCAGCCGCAGTCTCACCATGACACAGGAACAGGCCGACGAGACGCTGAACGAACTGCGCGCCGCGATTCGCGGCCTTGGCCAGATTTCGGGTACCATCGGCAAGATGGGCGGATCGCCAGACGCTGGCTTCAGCGCAACGGTCGCCCAGATCACCTGGTCGCCAAACGGCGAACAGACGCTCTCGCCGGGGGCGCGTGTCGAGGTGGAGCGGTCGGTACGCGAAGAGCTACGCCGTGAACTCGAAGACGAAGTGCGCGATGAAATCTCCGCCGAGGTGCGCCGAAGTGAAGAGCAGCGGCTGCGCCACGAGCTAGAGATTGCCGTCCGGCGCGACTTGCTGGCTGAGATGGCCCCCAATCTGGGTTCCAGTTCGGTCACGATGCAGGATGGTGGCGTGAGAGTCATGTCGCGCCTGCCCTTCGCGAGCGACCACGTGCGCCGCCAGCGACAGGTCACCAGCGAACAATCGCCTGAGGCGCAAGAGGTCTTCCGCGAGGAGGCGCTCGAGCATCTCCAATCAATCACCACTGGCATCGCCGAACTGGAGCGCCACCCTGGTGATGTCGAGGGGGTGCGCTCGATTCGCCGCGCGATGCACACGCTCAAGGGCGCCGCAGGCATGATGGGCTTCCGGCTCATTCAGGAAATATCGCATGTCTCTGAGGATCTGCTCGAACGGCTGGCTGATGGCCAGTTGACGTTCACGGCCAATGTCCACAGCCTGATTCTCGATACCTCCGAGTTGCTCGATCAGCTCGTCGCGGGCGCGATTCCCGCCGACGATCAGCGCGCCAAGGCGCATGCCCTGATCGGACGTTACAGCGCAATCACTGGTATTCCCATTCCCGCCGATCTCTTCTCGTCGAATCCTGGCGCCGATGTCGCGTCTGACGAGTTGATCGAGCCATTTGAGCGCGCCGATGTCCCAGTCGCGCGATCCGCCAGCGATCTGAGTGTCCGTCTGCAACTGAGCAAGCTGGACGATCTGGTCACGCTCTTCGGTGAGTTGCTCATCAATCGTTCCGTGCTGGAAGAGCGCATCGACCGTATGAACCAGCTTGTCGGCGAGACGGTGCAGGTCAGCGAGCGCCTGCGCGATGTGGGCGGTGAACTTGAGACGAGTTTCGAGACACCGATGCTGGCGAATGGGCAGAACTCTACGACGCGCCTTGGCCCTGGGCCGGTGAACGGCATCGCTGCGCGCGGGCCAGTCGCGGGCAATGGCTACGGCGGCAACATGGGCAGAATGCCCGCCTATGGCAACGAGTTTGACCCCATCGAGATGGATCGCTATACCGAATTTCACCACCTCTCGCGCGGGTTGAGCGAAGGCGTGGCCGACTCACTGAGCCTGAGCCACGAGATGGAGACCCTGATCCGCGAGACGCAGTCCACCTTCGCGCGCGAGAACCGCCTCAGCTCAGACTTCCAGGATCGGCTGCTCAAGGCGCGTCTGGTGCCACTGCAATCGCTGGTGCCGCGCCTCTATCGCGCTGTCCGTGGTACGGCGCTGCGCACGCATAAAGAGGTCGAGTTCTTCGTCGAAGGTGTCGAAACCGAGGTTGATCGCAAGGTCTTCGAGGAGGTCGAAGGCCCGCTGCTGCATCTGGTCAGCAACGCTATCAACCACGGCATCGAGCCGCCAGAGGAGCGCGAGGCCAACGGCAAACAGGCGCAGGGGCGTATTCTCGTCAAGGCGGCCTATGAGGGCAGCCAGGTGGTGATCTCGGTCAGCGATGATGGCGCGGGCATCGACCCCGAAAAGGTGCGCGCCGCCGCCGTAGCGCGTGGCCTGATTGACGCCTATACCCCGATCACCGAGAAAGAGGCCATCGACTTTATCTTCCGTCCCGGCTATTCCACCGCCGAAAGTGTCACCGAGGAGAGCGGGCGCGGTGTTGGCCTGGATGTGGTAAACGACGCTGTCTCGCGGCTGCGCGGCTCTGTGGAAGTGGATACGGTGATGGGCCAGGGGACGACCTTCACGATGAAGTTCCCCATCAGCCTGCAGATTGCGCGCGCGGTGATGGTCAAGGTTGGCTCGCAGACGCTGGCTATCCCGATGGCCGTCGTCGAGCAGATCGGTCGGCTCGACTACTATCGCCGTGTGCCGGGTTCGGTGCCCGCCATCGAGATGCGTGGCGAACGCTATCCGCTGGCGCACCTGGGCAACTACCTGAAGATTCCGGTGGGCGTCGTGGATGAGCGCGCGTCGGTATTGCTGGTCAACGCGGGCAAGCATCGCATCGCCCTGCTCATTGACGCCATCATCAACCAGCAGGAGATTGTCTCGAAGCCGCTGGGCGCCCACCTGCGCGACGTGCGCGGTGTGGCCGGAGCGACGGTGCTCGGCAACGGCCAGGTGGTGCTGATCCTGGAACTGCACGAACTGCTCTCGCAGCAGCCCCGTGGCGGCTTCACCCTGGCCGAGCCAGGGAGTTCGCGGCGCGCGGCGGCTCCTGAGCCAGCGCCACAGCCCACTCCGCCGCCCAATATTACGTCTTCGCGCCTGCCCACTGAGCCGCTACAACCGATGCCCAGGGAGCGCACATCGCAGGCGCCCGCAGCCAGTGGCCCTGGTTCATCGCAACCGTCTCAGCGCAGTTTCGTCATCCCACAGCGCACGACGGGGCATCCTGTCGTGGATGGGCGACCCCACTCCTACATCCTGGTGGTGGATGACAGCCCCAGCGTGCGGCGTGTTGTCAGCAACATGCTCAAGAGCGCGGGCTGGGCGGTGCAGACGGCGCGGGATGGCGTCGAGGCGCTAGACATCATCGGGCGCGAGCGGCCCGCTGCTGTGCTGCTGGATATCGAGATGCCGCGCATGGATGGCTATGAACTGATGGCTACCATCCGCAGCCAGGATATCTACCGTGCGCTGCCGCTGATCGTGCTGACCTCGCGCGCCGCCACCAAGCACCAGCAGCGAGCGGATCAACTCGGCGCGGACGCCTATATCGTCAAGCCGTATCAGGATGCGCAGTTGCTCAACACGCTCAACTCGCTGATCAACGCACGCGGCTAGCGGGGGCTGACCTCACCCCCGACCCCCTCTCCCACGAGGAGAGGGGGAGCCAGAGACCGGAAACGCGCTGGCCTGGGGAGATCACAATAACACTCCCAGATTGCTAGAAACACACCAGCGGAGGGGCTATGCCGGGCGGACGCGAACGCAACATTCTGCGCTGGGAACTGCATACGACGCTCCTGCGCGAGCAGATTGCCCGCCTGGATGAGCGGCTGGCGCGGCTGGGCACAGCCAATGGGTCCTCGCCAGCGGCGGCGCAACGTGAGGAGATGCTGGCGCAACGGGCGGAACTGGCGCGCCAGCTCGATGCCATGGGGCCAGACCCCCGCGCCAAGATGGGCTGATATGGTACGAGTCAGGAACCGCTATGACGCAACACCTGCCGACAAGCAGCCATTATAGCTATAGCGCGCCGAGCGAGCATAACGGCGCGGCCATCCTCAGCCTGATCTGCGCGATTATTTGGCCGCTGTGTTTCCTGCGCCACTTCTATTTCAGTGTGGCAATCATCTGGGCCAGGGTCAAGTGCCTCCCAGCGCCCACAGCTTCCCGATTGGATCTACGCTGCTCATCGGATTGGGGCTTATCGCTGCTTGCCCCTGGTTGGTGTCATCGCTGGCGGGATTGGCCTCTATCGCGCCGTGAGACAGCCGCTCCTGCGCGCATCGCGCTGGCTGGCAGATCGTCAGGTCTGCTCCTGGGATGCCTGTGGCTCGTCGCCACCTATACGTTTATGGGTAACGTCTAGGCTGTCGCGCTAGCCCTCGCCCGCGACCAGCCGCGCCACCTGCTCGCCCATCGCCGTCGTCGTGACGACCGCGCCGCTCGCGCCGCCAACGCCAGCGATATCGGCTGTGCGATAGCCCGCCGCCACCGCCCGCCGCACCGCGCGTTCCACCGCCCGCGCCGCCCGCTCGCGTCCCAGCGAATGGCGCAGCAGCATCGCCGCGCTCAGAATCGCCGCCAGCGGATTCGCCTTGCCCTGCCCGGCGATATCGGGCGCGGTGCCGTGAATCGGCTCGTAGAGGCCAAACTGGCCGATGGCGTGTGGCGCGTGCCCAGGCTGGCGGAGGGCAGCATCCCCAGCGAGCCTGCCAGCATCGACGCCTCATCGGTCAGGATGTCGCCAAACATATTCTCGGTGACGATCACATCGAAATCGGCGGGCTGGCGAATGAGCGCCATCGAGCAGGCGTCCACCAGCATGTGGCGCAGCGTCACATCGGGATAATCCTTCGCCACGCGGCCAGCGACGCGCCGCCAGAGCAGCGAGCAACTCAGCACATTCGCCTTGTCTACTGAGGTAAGCTGCCTGCGGCGGCCACGCGCCAGCGCGAACGCATAGCGCAGAATCCGCTCGATCTCCGCCTCGGTGTAGGCCATCGTATCGACCGCCGACGCGCCCGCTGGCCCCTCGGTGATCGCGCTGGGCTGCCCATAGTAGATGCCGCCGGTCAGCTCGCGCACCACCAGCAAATCGACGCCGCGCAGCACCGCGCGTTTGATGGACGACGCGCCCGCCAGCGCTGGCAACGGGCGCACCGGACGCAGGTTGGCGAATAGCTCCAGGTCTTTGCGCAGCCGGAAGAGCGCGTACATCGGCTGATCCTTCACATCGGGACGGCTGGCCGCCGCGCCACCGACCGCGCCAAAGAGGATAGCGTCGCTCGCTCGGCAGAGATCCATCGTCTCCTCGGTGATGGCTACCCCCTCGACATCAACCGCCGCCTGGCCCGCCAGCGCCTCGCGTATCTCGAGCCTCAGCCCGAAACGGCGCTCCACCGCGCGCAACACCCGCACCGCCTCGGCAGTGACCTCCGGGCCGATGCCATCGCCGCCCAACACCATGATCTTCTGCGCGCCCGAAGCCATATCAGTATCCCTTCATCGGCTGTTTCACCGTGTCATCATTGACTCGTGCAGATTTGCCCGCCTGCTGAGTATAGGCCCGCGCCTCAGGCGTGGTCAAGCATGGTCAAGCGAGCGCCACGCGACACAAGCTATGCAAGCTAAGAGCATATTTCCCGCTGGATATCGCTGGCAGGCAGGGTGCTATAATCGGAAAATACCGTCCCAGAGGATGGCATCGTACTGGAAAGGGAAGATGGATGGCAAAGCACGAGAGCAATCACGAGACATCGGTGAATGTGGCGCTGCTCAAAGCGTTGAGCGAGACACCGGGTGTCGCGGGGCGCGAGGAACAGGTGCGCGCGCTGGTCATCAAGCAACTCAAGCCGCTGGTAGATGAGCTAACCGTTGACGCGCTCGGCAACGTGATCGCCCTGAAGAAGGGCAGCAGCGACCGGCGCGTGATGCTGGCGGCGCACATGGACGAGATCGGCTTCATGGTGCGCTATATCGAGAAAGATGGCTGGCTCCGGGTGCAGCCGCTCGGCGGCTTCGATCCACGGGTGCTGGTGGCGCAGCGGGTGCTGGTGCATACGCGTCAGGCGGGCGCGCTGCATGGCGTCTTCATGCCACAGAGCAAGCCCATCCACCTGCTGGAGGGCAAGCCTGAGGCGGCCAAGCTCGAAGAACTGTACATCGACCTGGGGCTGCCCGCCGATACGATCCGCGAGCAGGTGCGCATCGGCGACTTCGTGACGATGGATCGCACGTTGGAGCAACTGGGCAACCGTGTGACGGCCAAAGCGATGGATGACCGCGCGGGCCTCTTCACCATGATCGAGACGATGCGTAAGCTCGGCGCGCACAAAGCGAATGTGCTGGCGGTGGCGACGGTCCAGGAGGAGGTCGGGCTGCGCGGCGCGGGCGTCTCGGCCTTCACCGTTGAGCCAGATGTCGCCATCGCGCTCGATGTGACGCTGGCGCTGGATATCCCCGGCATGCCCGAAGCCGACGCGGTGACGCGGCTCGGCGATGGCGCGGCCATCAAGGTCTTCGACTCCTCGACCATCAGCAACTACAAGCTCGTCCAGCATATGCTCGACGTGGCCGAACGGCACAACATCCCCCACCAGATGGAGGTGCTGGCGCGCGGCGGCACCGACGCGGGTGCGATGCAGCGGGTGCGTGGCGGCGCGGCGGCGATGACGATTTCGGTGCCCACGCGCTACGTCCATACCGTCAACGAGATGGTGGACCTGGGCGACCTGGACGCCGCCTCGACGTTGCTGGCGCGCTACCTGGAAGACGCGCACAAAGGCGACTATACGCTGTAGCCGGTAACTCAAAAGCCTGCCATTCTGGGGAAGTAGCAGCCACTCTGGCTACCGCTTCCCCCTTTGCTTGTGTGTTCGCCGAATGCCAGATACAATCGAGGGGAAAATCAGACTCAGCCGGGCGCCATGAAGACATCTGGCATTCTGGCTGGTAGCCAGCCGTGGCACGGTGCGCATAGCGAAGGGAGCGGCGACGTGGAGGCATACGAGTTGCGACAGATCACAGAGACGTTTCGCCATCTGGCCTCGCTCGCCGCGCACGATCCGGTGACGGCCCAGCAACTGCGCGACGCGCTGGCCGAGAGCAGACTGCTCGCCGTCTTTGGCGAAGGCCCAGCGCTCGATGTGCTTGACCTGCTGGATGCGGGCGGTGAGGATGCGCTGCGGGCGCGGCTGGGCGAGCTGTCGCTGGCTGACCTGCGCGCGGTGATCGTGGCGCGCAAGTACGATCCCGAGAAAGAGACGGCGCGCTGGCGTAGTGTCGCCAAGTTCACCGACTTCATCGTCACGCACGCCCAGGCAGAGTTGGAGCAGATGGATCAGGTGGATCAGACGCAGCCCAAGGCGCTCTCCGCCGCCGCGTGGATGCTGTAGCGCTGAGACGTGGAAGGTAATTCGTCACAACCCGCAATACTCGGCGATCCAGGTAATCCGTCAGAAGCGCCACATGGGCCAGCATTTCAGCGACTCGCCGAGGCCGTGATCGCCGTCGCGAGACGACCCAGCCGCGCCACGTTCGCCACCTGGATGCGGGTCGTCGAGCCGGGATGGATCGTGCCGCTGCTGCTGCTTAGCACTTGGCCTCGGTATGCTCAATGGCGTATAAAGCCTGGTGCGTCGCTTCTGATGACGCCCCACATCCGATACACTATCTTTTGGCGCGCCTCACTGCGGATCACTCATCTATGCGCTGTCATCTCCATTGCTAGACCTGATAGTCTTGCGCTTCCGTGTTTCTGGTCGCCGCGCTGATGCCCGCGAGCAGGGAAGCCTCAGGCGGGCGCGCCAGGTCTGCGGCCATATCTGTTGGCCTCATCATAACGGAATTATCAGCGCATCTTTTTCAACCACTATCGTGTTGGGGATACCGGCTTTGGCCAGAATCCGCTGGTGGGTCTGTATTGTATTCAATCTAGCGATTCCTCTACCTTTTGCCTCACTCAATGCGCTTGCCGCCGGGAGTGGCAGGAGTCGCTGGCTGCTCTTTGGCATCTATGTACTGGCTTTTATTGTCGGCGCGTGGTATGGGCTGGGCGCGCTCCTCGCGCTCGTGGGGATTCACATACCAGTTGCCCTATGATAGAATGGCGCACATCGCTGTCTGCCTGAATGGCGCGCTCGTTTACACACGCGTGCGGTGAGGGCGCACACGAGTGCTGGATGCGGCGGGAGCGCGCGGTTGTGAAGAGCAACGCCACGCCATATAATCTCGTAGACAAAATGTCCGTTCGCACGATAGTATACGAGCGCATTTCGGGATACTGGCATCAATGACGATGGCATGACTCGCGTTCTGGGTATAATAAGCGGCGTGGGCCGCACCGAATGCCTTTTTATCACGTGCGACAACGCATGAGCTAATACTGGATAAACATCTATCAGGGACGCCTGGGAGGCGTAGGTGGCCAGCAGGGGATATTAGCAGGCCCCAGACTGACTCAGACTGACACAGACTGACTCAGACAGTGCGCGCCCACGACCCTGGCTGGTGGACGTGAAGATCAAATGCAGCAAATGAAGCAACTATGGTGAATGTGGCGCGCCCTGCCGCCCCAGGAGGAGTGAAACTCGTGACACGGATATTGGATACGATTGATAGCCCCGCGCAGCTCAAGGCGCTATCCCCGAAACAACTCGATTTGCTCGCCCAGGAGATGCGCCAGGAGATCATCGAGACAGTGGCGTTGCGCGGCGGCCATCTCGCTCCAAATCTTGGCACGGTTGAACTGACGCTCGCCCTCCATATCGCCTTCGATACGCCAAAAGACACCCTCGTCTGGGATATTGGCCACCAGGCCTACCCCCATAAACTGGTGACTGGGCGGCGCGACCGCTTCCGCACCATCAAGCAGCTCGACGGCCTCTCCGGCTATCTGCGCCGCGACGAGAGCGAGTATGACGCCTTTGGCGCGAGCCACGCCAGCACCTCCATCTCGGCGGCGCTGGGCATGGCGGCGGCGCGTGACCTGCGTGGCGAGCAATTCTCCGTCGTCGCGATCATTGGCGATGGCGCGCTGACCGGCGGCATGGCGCTGGAGGCGCTCAACAACGCGGGCGCGTCGCGCAAGAACCTGATCGTCGTCCTCAACGACAACGACAAGAGCATCTCGGATAACGTCGGCGCGCTCAATGCCCATCTCGGCAAGTTGCGGTCGGATCCGAACTTCCGCCGCCTGCGCAACGCCGCCAGCCAGTCGCTGAAGCGTGTGCCGGGTGGCCAGTTGGCGCGCGAGGTCGCCGAGCGGACGGCTCGCAGCGCCAAAGAGTTTGTGCTGCCGAGCAAGACCGGGGTCATCTTCGAGGAGCTTGGCTTTACCTTCCTTGGCCCCTTCGATGGCCACAACACCCAGGAGATGATCGAGGTCTTCCGCAAGGCGCGGCAGATGGAGGGGCCGCTGTTCATCCAGGTCATCACGAAAAAGGGCCAGGGATGCGACTTTGCCGAGGCCGAGCCGACCAAGTTCCATGGCCCCGGCGCGTATGATCCGACGACCGGCGAGTTGAAGAAGTCCGACGGGCCGCCGACATTCTCCGCCGTCTTTGGCAACGCGATGATCGAGCTGGCGCGGCGCGACCCGGAGATCGTGGCGATTACGGCGGCGATGTCCGAGGGGACGGCGCTGACCGAGTTTCAGCAGACCTATCCAGACCGCTTCTTCGATGTCGGGATCGCCGAGCAGCACGCGGTCACATTCGCCGCGGGCCTGGCGTGTGGCGGCATGAAGCCGGTCGCGGCGATCTATTCGACGTTCTTGCAGCGCGCCTTCGATCAGGTGATTCACGATGTCTGCGTGCAGAACCTGCACGTCGTCTTCCCGATTGACCGCGCCGGGCTGGTGGGCGAGGATGGGCAGACGCAGCAGGGTGTCTTCGATGTCGCCTTCCTGCGCATGATTCCCAATATGCGTGTCATGGCGCCGAAGGACGAGAACGAACTGCGCCACATGCTCTATACCGCTCTGCGCATGGATGGGCCGGTTGCGCTGCGTTATCCGCGTGGTAAGGGTGTCGGCGTGTCCATGGATGACGATTTCCACGAGCTTCCCATCGGCAAGGCCGAGCTGCTCTCGCCGGAGTCCGAGATTGACCAGGCCGAGTGCGCGGTGTTGGGCTATGGCCACCTGGTACCCCTGGTGGAGCAGGCGGCGCGCGAACTGGCAACCGAGGATAACATCCGCGCGGTGGCGGTGAACGCGCGCTGGGCCAAGCCGCTGGATGAGGAGTTGATTCTGCGGCTGGCGCGGGCGACCCACACGCTCGTCACCATCGAGGATGGCGTCGTGGCGGGCGGATTTGGCAGCGCGGTGGCGGAGTTGTTGCATGCGCATGGGCTGCACGATGTGCGCCTCAAGATCATCGGCGTGCCCGACAAGTTCATCGAGCATGGCGCGCCCACGATTCTGCGCGAACTGTACGGCCTCTCGGCGGGCCACATCAAAGAGGTGGTACGCGAACTGGTGCGGCCAGGCTCGGCCAGTGGCTACGCGAGCGGCGCATCAGCCACCTCGGATGCCACGACCAGCGGCGCACACTGAAATCGCGCCGCTGAACTCGTGCGGTCTCTTGCGGAGCCAGCGGCGATATGGTACTATTGTTGGTGCCGCGAGCAATCGCGGTGACGGGCCTCTAGCTCAATTGGCAGAGCAGCTGACTCTTAATCAGCGGGTTGTCGGTTCGAGTCCGACGGGGCTCACCACTACTACCAGTGGGAGCAGGAGATGATCCTGCTCCCACATGTTGTGTCTGGCCCTGGCTGTCCTCCTCTCGAAAAAACGCGGAGTTAGCTGCCTACTTTCGGGACACATCTTATTCGCATCAGCTGCTCTCAGCATTCGCACCTCCCGTGCATATGGGCCGCATTCAGTCCCCTCGCCCGTCGCAGTCGCGTCACACGTGGTCCGCACCGAGTCAGCATTCGCTCTGCAAGTCGTTCGCATCCGCTTCGCGCCCCTTACGCAGCATATGCGCAGCGAGGACGCACAAAGTTGCGGGCGCCATGCGGGTGGCAGATACTCGGCATACCAGATACCAACTACCAGGACTGCGGGCGGCGCATCTAGCTCGGCGCCCACCCCGGCGCCCACAAGGGAGGACTCCTATATGGCCAACGCATCGCTCTCTATCACCAACTCAACAGGCGAGGCCGACTTGCCCAGTTCAGTAGCACAGGCAACGGCGCGCCCTCATCGCGCTCCACGCATTCCACGAACGCCGCGATCACGAGTCCCGCGCGTCCCACTCGAGCCACTCATCGAGGATTTCCTTGACGAGGTGGCCCAGACACTGGCGGCGGCCACTGAACGCGCCTATCGCGGCCCGATCACGCTCTACCTCACGTATCTGCGCGAGGCGCTCGACCGCGCACCGGATCTCAACGACTTCACGACCGAGACCGTTCGTGCCTGGACAGCGTGTCTGCGTACGCAGCCGAAGGCGCTGGGCGGCATCGTCGCCGAAGGCAACCCGCCGATTGCTCTCGCCTCGCTACGCACCTATCTGCGAACCCTGCGGGTCTTCGCTAATTGGCTGCCCAAGCCACCGCACCGCTACTGCGAGGAGTCGCCACTGCGCTACTTCAAAATGCCGCGGGGCGAAGAGACGGCGAAGGTGCCAGTCGAGATTGGGGATTTACGGAAGTTGGTGCGGGCGGCGGAGCACGACAGAGATAGTGTCTTCGGCGCGCGCTCGCGCGCGCTCCTGCTGACCCTCATCGACGGCGGTCTGAGAGCAAGGGAAATTGCCGCCCTGACTATCGGCGATGTCTCGCTCAAAGAAGGCATCCTTGTCGTGCGACGCAGCAAGGGGCGTAAGCCGCGCCTGATCGCCGTGGGCGGTGAGACGATGCGCGCCCTGCGCCGTTACGCGCTCCTCCGTGAGGGGCTGGATAACAGCGATGTTTCGGCGCTGGCGCCGTTCTTCCAGACGATCCATGGCACAGGCTTTACCTATTATGGGCTGCGCAGCTGGCTGCACCGCCTGGAGCGTGCCGCAGGCGTGCCGCATCTCCACCTGCACCTGTTGCGCCACACCTCGGCACTCGAAACCCTCGACGCCGGCGCCGACTTGCGGACGGTCCAGCTCAAACTGGGCCACGCCGACATTCGCACGACCCAGGGGTACTTGAATATGACTCCGGGGCGGATCGGGGAGCTGCAGCGCGCCTCCAGCCCGGTCGATCGACTTGGCTTCGCAACCGACAGCCGCTCCGGGAGATCGGGAAGACCACTGCGAGGACGGGGTCGTCGAGATGAGGATGCCCCACGAATGTGGCGTCACGAACCACGCCAGCCGCGAGAGATGTAGAATTCATGGGAATCACGGAAGGGCAATTGCACCGCGTTCCGCGAGGGCGTTTGATATCATGGCCGAATGCTGGTGCAAGTACTGAGGAGCGCAGATACGCGAACGATGCGCTCGCCTCAGGTTGACCGTCAGCACAGCGATTTGCATAATCTAGGCAGATTTTCACTTTGGCTTAGATTATGCAAATCAACAAGAATGTTAATTTGTCGTGAGCATGAGCCT
>CAVPDP010000028.1:0-151659 GCA_963702665.1 uncultured Chloroflexia bacterium | reverse complement strand
TAGCCCACTGACTTTACCAGCGGGTGTATTTTGACACTCCCCCGCTTCACAGCGGGAGATGCTCGGTTCTCCGGGGCTGCCTACGCAACCTCTCCCCGAAGGGCCTGCCCGGCCCGCTCTATGTTCTTCGCGGCATTATGGTCTCGGTGCAGGCTGGTTCCGCAGTCCGGGCACGCGTGCCACCGGACGGATAAGCCTTTCTTGACCACCACGCCACAGCCAGAACACGTCTGACTGGTATAGGCGGGGTTCACCGCGATTACTGAACGACCGGCGCATGCTGCCTTGTGGTTCAGAATGCTCAGGAACCCACTCCATCCGGCGTCCGCGATGGACTTGGCGAGATGATGGTTCTTGAGCATATTGGCGACCTGCAAGTCTTCGTGATAGATCGTGTCGTATTGTTGGACCAGCTTCAGCGCCGTTTTGTGCTGGAAGTCCTGCCGCTGACGACGCACCGTCTGATGGGCCTTGGCTAGCAACCGCACTGCTTTCTTGCGGCGGTTGCTCCCTTCTTGCGCCGGGCCACGCGCCGTTGCGCCGTTTTCAGGCGGCGTTCCGCACGACGATAGCAGCGGGGATTGTGGATCATCGTGCCATCGGCTAGCGTCGCAAACGATTCGATCCCGAGATCAATCCCGGTTTGCTGCCCGGTCTCTGGCAACGCCTGTGCAGGCACATCGGCGCAGGAGATGCAGACATACCAGCCATCCGCTTCCCGCGAGATCGTGACGGTCTTGGGTGTCCCCTCCAGCGGGCGGCTCCAATACACGGCCACCCGCCGATCTTCGATAAGACGAGGAAGCCGTTATCCAACCGCGCGCCGTTGCCGAACTGTTTGTAGGTGAAACTGTTGAACCGCCCCCTGCCCTGAAAGCGCGGGAAGCCCGGCGTCTGTCCCGCGCGGATGCGTCGGAAGAAGGCTTGATAGGTTCTCTCGAGCCGCGCCAACACGTCTTGCAACACCTGCGAGTGGATCGCCGCATACTCCGGGAAGGTGGCACGAAAATCGGGCAATTCTGCCATTTGTGTATACGCAGAGAGTGAGATGCCCCGTTGGCGGTAGAGGGTGATGCGCTGCTCCAAGGCCGTGTTGTAGAGTCTGCGACACGCCCACACGATGCCGTCCAGCAACCGTTCCTGTGTCGGTGTTGGTTTCAGCTTGAACTTGTAGGTTGTGCGCAGTATCATCTCAGCCATCCGTCTCAGCCCTCGCTAGGACTGCTCTCGTGTCCGTCGCGTTTCCGTCGCGTACTGTTGGTGAGGTACTCGTGAGGTACTCGCGCAAGGCCCACAGAATCTCCCCATGGAGCGAACGCCCATGTTCACGAGCTGAACGCCGCAGTTCCTCAAGAAGATCAGCGGGGAAGCGCATGTTGATATGGACAATGGGCAGTTTGGTGTTCATGGTGCTATCATAGCACACTATTGGTACTAATTCAACGCTATGGGCCAGTTATCCCCGCTTCAAAGCAGGGGCTTTCTGGCCAATTCTCTGTAACAGCAGACGAGAACACAGCGCCCAATTCGCTGGTACTCGTCACCTGCTGCTCGACCCGGTTGCCCTCGCCGTCGTAGAGATACTGCGCGGTGCTGGTGGGTGCGGATGGCGCGTTCTGCCAGTAAGCCATCCCTCGGCATCGTAGGTCAGCAGGACGCTGGTCGGACTGCCCCCGCGCAGGCGGGATCACGCCTACTTCCAGAACTGCGGATCTGTCACATGCACTTCAATCTCAAGGTCAGTTTCACTCTCTGGACCCCAGTCAACGATATGGATGTGTCCCGCTGCTACCTGATGACCATCCTCGTCTTCAAGAGTTAGTTCAAGAGCATCACGCGCCATATAATACTGTGACAATTTCTGTGTGCTGACTGCTTGATTATTCTCAGCTAGGGCGTTTGTGAATGGAGGAACACAGGCGTGCTCAGTCATAAGATGGCAAAGGGTCAAACTTCCCAAACGCAACAGCCATTGCGGAATATCGGACTTCTCGCTGTAATGTCCAATGGGTTGGCCATTATGTGACTTTGTATGGCATTTACTCTTTACCTCTCTTGATATAACTATCATTCTTCGGGAAATATTATTGGGCTGGCGAACAATGCCGCGCAGGATTTACTTGTGTTTCGGGCGCTTCCTGGAGAAGATCACTTTGACATTTGTGACGATTAATAACAGCGCCAAAAAATCAGGGATAAAGGGCAACGGCCCCCCATTTTTGCGGTAACTATAGACATCACCAGCCATCCGACACAGGTTATAACCCCAAATAGGCAAAAGGCGCACGCTATGAGATCGAACCACCGAATTCTGACCATCATTCTCTCATTCACATCTTACTTGGCGACCCAAAGTATCTTCACAGCGACCTTTCAAGAAACCGCCGCCGAAACTTCTGAATTTCGCGTTGCTGTTCCGCAGAGGAAAGATGCCGTCCCCATACCAAACGAGGCGCCATGACGAGGGCAAATAACAAGACTCCACCGAAGAACATCACCGCGATGGCCGCCACCATCTCAACATAGAGTCCTGTAAACAGAAGCATTGTAATTCCTATGCTCGACATGGCTGCCCCTCCTCCCATCAGTAAGAAGAAAGGCTGCCTGTGCAACAACCATGAGAGCGCAGTAGCGGTTATCCCCACGAAGATCAATATGGCCGCAACGGCGAGGTGATGAACGATGGCGCTCACCACGATAAATAGGCTAAGCGCGGCCACCAGACTGGCTTCCAACCCAAGTATTACGAACCGCCGTGTATCGCTCATAGGCTGCATGGCCGACCCTCTGTACGCCGTAAATAGCTCTAGCTCAGCGGTGGGAGAAGGCGAATAGCAGATGCTTCGCTCTCTCGCAAACCGACGACATTACCCCTGAACTTCAATGTTCGGACACCCCGTCTGGCATCGTATATGAAATGTCAAGAATACGCATGGGAACTCACTCGAATACCCCATCTCGAAGCGCCTGTAGCGTCTGTCGCGATATGGCGACTGCTGCCGCCTTGACGCCATCGCGCGCTCCCATCCATCATAGAGAACGGACGTTCTATACGCATGTGCGCGCAGAGTGGAGAAGATGAGGAGGCGGCGTTTATGAACACGTCGGGGAAAGCGCAGACAGCCAATACGGCCAGTTCCAGCGATCCGTATCACGCGTCTGGGCAGGCGCGGGGAGGCGCGACGCCTCTGCTGGAATTGAACGCGGGCGGCAGCGGGACGGCGAGCGGCCTGCTGGGATCGCTGCTCGAGATTGCGGGCGCCGAGGGCGGCTCGCTACAAGGCTCACTGGCGGCGTGGCAGCGCGAGCAAGATCGTCTGGCCAACCGCGCCTGGCGCCGACCCGGCGGGATGGTGCGCCCCGCTGGCCTCTAGCGCTCGTGGAGATGGCAGACTGGCGGTATACGGCATTGCTGGGCGGCGAGTAGTTCCGTGTGGGTGATTTCCCATGGGCGACTCCAACGCGGCGGGCACGGTCTGGGCAGTCCGCGACGGCGGACTTCGTGGCCGCAGGTCATTCAGGCGCGGTTTTAACCGCCCGCGCATCTTGGGAAGCATCTTGTGAGGGGGAGGGTGGCTATCATGACACGCGACACACTGGCGCTCTGGGCGTATACCCACCGGGCGCGCCCTATCCGCTGGTGGCGGCCGACTATAGCGCGCGGATCGAGGCGCTGGAGTTCACCACCGTCGCGCCGGGCGGCTTTGGTGATCTCGCCTGCATCCTCAAGCTGCCCGATGCGCGCCTGCCTCGGCCAGAGCTGGGGCTGTTCTCGCGGGTGGCGCTGCGCGATGGCCTCTTTACCTGCTTCTCCGGCGAGTGGAGCGATCCCGACGCTTGTGCTCGATAGCGCGCACGGCGAATATATGCTGCTCTCGGCGCTGGGCGGCGGCGTGGCGCTGCGCGATGATCCCGACGACGCGGCCTATGCCACGGCCACCACCGCCCAGGGCATCGTTGCCGCTGAATTTGCGCGGCGCGCCAGCTATCTCGCGCTCGATGGCGATCTCGCCGCCGTGCTGCCCAACAATCCCGCCAACACCTTTACCCCGGTCTACGACGGCTATACCCTCGAAGAGATCCTCCACGACCTGATGGGCGCGCTCGGCGACTACATCTGGACGGTCTACGAGCATCCCACCCATACCGACGCCGCTGGTTTTCCGACGTGGCAGCTACGCGCGCACCAGCGCGACACCACGACCACCAGCTATCTGGCGCTCGGCGCGGATATCCTCGAATGGCGCGTCGCCCCTTCGATGCAGCGGGCCTATAACGTCGTGCAGGTGGCGTATGTCGATCCAGTGGTTGGCCCCGGCAGTGTAACCGTCAGCGATGCGCGACTGGATCCGAGTGGCGCGCAGGGCGCCGCGCCCTTTCGCCGCCGCAAGCTCCGGCGCAACCTGGGCAACCTGCCGCTGACCGCGACGCAGGCAACCGCTATCGCCAATGCCTGGCTGGCGACGTATAGCAATCCCAGCAACAAGATCGAGATCACCCTGCGCGCGGTACGTGACGCCAGCGGCAATCCGCTGCCGCTGAGCCATGTGCGCGCCGACGCCAACCTCTACGTGCCTGAGCTGGCGGTGCGCGGCCAGCAACTCTCAGGCGGGCCAGTTCCGGGCGTCAACCAGTTTTACATCATCGAAAGCAGCTATCGCGAGACGGCGTCCGGCGATGTGCGGCTGGCGCTGCAACTCGATAACTATGCCGACCGGGGCGAGGCGCTGCTGGCGCGTCTGCAGATCGCCGATGAGGCGCGCCAGCGGCGGCGTGGCGTCTATCGCCCGGTGCAATCGGCGGGCGCGCAGCAGGTTGGCTACGTCTCGATTCGCGCGCCGGGCGCCAGCGCGGGCCAGCGGTTCGGCGTCGGCGTCAATTTCGTGCCGGTGCTCTCGAATACGCCAACCGGCCTCACCTTCACAGCGGTCAGCAGCACGAACGTCGCCAGCGGGCCAACGGTGACGGCGGGCACGATGACCCCCTACGGCTGCGAAGTCACCATAACGGCAAATGGAACGGGCGCCGTCGTCTGGACCGGCAAATATACGACCGTCGGGGCCTAGCGAACCGCTCCCCATCATGAGGGGGCACAGCGAAACACAGGGAGTGGGTACAGTGGGAAGCGAGGGAGTTGAGACATGACAATAGCGACACCAGCAAAGGTACATGTAGAAGTTCCAGGGTTTCAGGGGTACGGCGAGTTTCATGGCAGCAATAAAGATTGCAGCGCCGATGCCGAACTGATGGCGCGCCACCCGTTAGATGGGTCGCCGCTCGACGCCGCCACACTGAACCTGTGGTGGTCGGAGTATTGGAACACCGGGCATCATACGAGCGGTGGCGCGACGCTGGCGCATATCTACTGGCACCTCACCGGATCAGCGCACAAGCTGGACGCCAGTAAGGCCAGGGTGGCCAGCTTCATCGACACGGATAAGATCACGCTCGACAAGCTGCACGACGCCATCAAGGCAGCGCTGGCGACAGGCCAGACGTGCATCGTCTACCTGGGCAATGCGCTGGCCCTGCCGGATAACGAGCATGGGGTGCATGGCCACTTCATCGCGCTCGGTGGCATCGACACAGATATGGGCTATTTGGTTGGCAATGGGGATGAGATTGAGGCGTTGGGTGGACATGGGGTGATCCCGACGCACTGGGTAGGGTGGAATCAACTGGTGGCGGCGCAGGTCAACGGCATGATTGCCATAGAGAAGGTGAAGGGAAGTACAACAGTGGCAACGACAACGGTTCCGACAGGCTGGAAGGATGATGGCAAGACGCTGATCGCGCCGAATGGCATCCCGGTGGTGCATGGGTTTCGTGACTATGTGCTGGGCCATAGTTGGGACGCGAACAGCTTTCCGCTGGCCCCGGAGCAAGTGGTGAGCGGCGGCAGCATCGAGCCGGGGAACGCGGCGATAGGGCCGGGCAGCAGGCAAGACTTCCGCCTGTCGTCGCTGGGGTGGACACAAACCGCAACGTGTATGTGATCTACGTCGGGCAAGACATCCAGGCGCTAACGCATCAGCTCGCCGCCGCGCTGGCGCATGTGAGTCAGCTTGAAGCGCAAGTAGCGAATCAGCCTGCTCCAGTGTCAGCGCCTCTGGTAGACCCGAAGGCTACGGAGGCATTGGCGGCGCTGATGGAACTGGCGAAGGCGCTCAAGCTTGTCACACCGCTAGTGGCTGCGTAGCCTTTCGGCCAGCATAGAAGCGTTGGAGCATCAGTGGGCGCCATTGCGAATAGATGGCGGCGAACAGCCCGATGGCCGCCATCTATCAATGCTGATCCCAGGCACGTGTGAGGAAGGCGCTGGGCGTAAGCGACCTAGCTGGTAAACATCTGGTAAACGGCAAAGGCTGTTACGCGTCGTCATAGGTGACTGGCGGGAAAGGCGAGTGTTTCGCATCAGGTCGCGTCAGGGTTTGGCTGCTACGTCTTGGCTACCTCGTGAAGGAGTATGTACAGTGCGCGCCGCAATTGTTTACACGCCTGGTGGCCCTGAGGCAATCCGCTTCGAGGAGGCGCCGCTGCCTGAGATTCCGCCGGGCTGGGTTCGGATTCAGATCAAGGCGATAGGGCTCAGCCGCTCTGAACTCTACGCGCGCCGGGGCGAATATCCTGAGGTCATGTTTCCACGGGTGCTCGGAACTGAGTGCGTTGGGGTCATAGATGCTCAGGGGGATGGTCTTTCGGAACCGGGGCGACGAGCGTTGCAACCCGGGAACGTTGTTGTTGCCCTGATGGGTGGCATGGGACGACTCTATGACGGCTGCTACGCCGAGTATGTCGTCGCCCCGGCTACCCATGTCTTCCCACTCACTACGGCGTTGCCCTGGGATGTCCTGGCCGCGCTGCCCAAGAGTTATCTCACCGCCCAGCAGGCGCTCGACACGCTGGACGTGCTGCCTGGACAAACCCTGCTCATTCGTGGGGGCGCGTCTCGGTTGGCCTCTGCGCGCTCACCCTCGCGAAGGAGCGTGGCGCACAGGTATTCGTCACGACGCGCGCTCCGGGCAAGGTTACAGCGCTGTATGGGGCAGGCGCTGACCAGGTGATCGTGGATGCGGGCAGCATCGAGGCGGAGGCGCTGGCCATTGCGCCCGATGGGGTGTCTGCCGTCCTCGAACTGGTGGGAGCGGCAACCGTACGAGACTCCCTGCGCACCGTCGCCCCCAGAGGCATTCTCTGCTGCTATGGGCGTCCTGGGGGACCAGGGCGTGCTGGAGCGCTTCCAGCCCCTGGCGGATATCCCGACGGGGGTGCGGCTCACCGCGTATGCGAGCCGAGCGACTATCGACGCCGCGCACTGCGCCCAGGCGCTTCAGCGGATCGTGGATGGGGTGGCGGAAGGACGCTATCCCACGCACCTGGATCGCGTCTTCCCCTTCGATCAACTGGTCGAGGCGCATCGCTACATGGAGGACAGTCGCGCCACGGGCAAGGTGGTTGTGACGGTGTGAGCAAGCCATGATTCACCATCAGCGCCAGACCCGGATTGTGCCTCATGTGCCTCAGAAGAACAGGAAACGCTTGCGTTTCGGCATCGTGGCGCTTGCTGGCTCGGTCCCATCCACCCGAATGGAGGGCGGAATGCGACCGAGCCAGGCTGCCGCCATCTGGGTAGGCCCGCATAGCCTTACTCTGCGCTCTGTGCGCTGAGCGGAGCCAGGGCGACGGCGACGAGTGTGTCGCGCAGCGGGCTGAGGTCCGGCGCGTCGAGGGCCACGAGCGGACGCATCAGGGCGCCGACTGCCGCCGCCACCCGCACCTGCCCCGCCAGGCTGGCGTCGGTCCCCGCCAGGAGGCGCCGCAGGTGCGCCAAGTTCGCCGCGATGCGGTCGCCGATCCCTGGCTGCGCCATGGCCGTGAGATCGCGCGCCAGCCAGGCCAAGACGGGGCGGTGGGCCAGCAGCAGATCGGTCAGCGCACAGACGAGTTGCCGCTGGGCGTGGGCCGTGAGCGGGCCGTCGGTATAGGTGTCCAGCAGCGTGTGAACCTCGTCGAGTAGTGGGTCTGCCAGACTATGGAGGAGCTGGGCTTTGGCGGGGAAGTAGAAGTAGAGGGCGGCTTTAGTCACATCGAGCGCCGTGGCGATCTCTTGCAGCGAGGTGAGGGCGTAGCCCTGCGTCGCGAACAGGCTGAGAGCCACGTCCTGGATGCGGGCGCGGGTGACGTTGGTGGCGCGGCGGGCCATGATAGGCGCTCCTTATGTTCAGTGGATTGACGCAATAATTAACTTGACGACAGGTTAATTACATGATACATTGCGCGCACGTGAGTAACAACTCACCCCGTGGATGCCTCGATCCGCACTTCTATCGACGGATCGACGTTCCACAGATGGCATGTCACCTGCGCGCGACGCCCTCTGTGTGACGCCGTCGTCGCTCGGCCACCATTGGAGTGCGGGGAGCAACTGGTGAAACCGACCACGCCCGTCATGGCGTGTGTCGGTTTTTTGGTGTCGTGAGGCGCCAGGGATGCCAGACCTGCGCCACACCCAGTACTACACGTCGGCCACGCCCTGCTCAGTGTGGTGTGACTGAGGAGGTTCCCATGGCTCAGTTCGCGACCCCCAACCGCACCCAGGACGAGAGCCATCAGGCGCTGCCGAGATCGATGACTTCGTCAAGAAGCGCCTCGCGCGCATCGCCGGCGTCCTCTACCTGCTCGTCGGCATCTTCGGCGGCTTTGCCGAAGGCTTTGTGGAACCCAAGATGTACGTGGCCGGCAACGCGGCGGCCACGGCGGGGAACGTCGTCGCCAACGCCGGACTGGTCCGCCTGGGCGTCGTCGCCGACCTGCTGGATCAGACCCTCTTTGTCTTCCTGGCCCTGACCCTCTACATCCTGCTCAAGCACGTGCACCAGAGCGTGGCCAGGGCCATGCTCGTCCTCGTCGCACTCGCGGCCGGCATCACGTGCCTCAATGCGGTCTTCGAGTTTGAGGGCTTGCGGGTCGCCACCGGCGCAGTCAACCTGAGCGCCTTCGGCGCCGCGGGGTCGAATGCGCATGGTGCTGCTCCTGCTCGACACCCAGCACTATGGGCTCCTCATCGCGCAGATCTTCTTTGGCCTGTGGCTGGTGCCGCTGGGGTATCTCGCCTACAAGTCAACAGGGTTGTTCCCCAAGTGGCTGGGCGTCCTGCTCATCGTGGGGGGCGTCTGCTACCTCGTGGACCTGCTCGCGGTGTTCCTGGTCCCCGACGTCGGCCAAAGTATCCACGGCTTCATCATCATCCCGTCAGCGCTCGCGGAGATCTCGATGGTCCTCTACCTGCTCGTGATCGGCGTGAGACGAAGCCCAGCGTGAATGCCTTGCCCGTGGCAGCCGAAGGTTGCCGCCGGTGCAAGCGCCAACGTATCGAGACGGCAGCGATGTGGCCTGTGGCAAGCCGATGCAGACGAAGGGAGGGAGGAGGAGCGGGAGCGTGATCGCCCTAGTAGACAACGGCATGACCTGTTCACCAGCCCGAGCCTCGATAGGTAATCAGCGATGCGCACAAGGAAACCGATATGACAACCGCCGTTCGCACTACCACAACGAAACGAGCCCCATGACCACACTGAGAAAGACTGCGCTTGTTGCAGGCGTGCTCTACCTGCTCACCTTTGTCTCGATCCCGACCCTGTTTCTCTACGCTGCGGTGAAGAGTCCGAACTACATCGTCGGCCCTGGCCCGGACACTGCCGCCATCGTCGGCGGCATCCTGGAGATGATCGTGGCCCTCGCCGGCATCGGCACCGCCGTCGTGCTGTACCCGGTGGTCAAGCGGCAGAACGAAGGGGTCGCACTGGGCTTCGTCGGCTCGCGAACCCTGGAAGCGGCCACCATCTTCGCTGGCGTCGCGTGCCTCCTGACGGTCGTGACCTTGCGGCAGACCGGAGCCGGAGCAGATGCGTTGGTCACTGGCCACGCGCTGGTCACTCTGTATAACCGGACGTTCCTCATCGGACAAGGCTTCATTCCGGCCGTGAACGCCCTGTTGCTGGGCTCCCTGTTGTACCAGTCGCGCCTGGTGCCGCGGATTCTTCCCCTGCTGGGATTCGTCGGAGCGCTCGTGCTCGTCGCTTCCGACATCGGCACGTTGTTCGGCCTCTGGGGACAATTCTCCGGGGTGGCGGCGCTCGCCACACTCCCGATCGCGCTCTGGGAGTTTTCGCTGGGCGTCTACCTGGTCGTCAAAGGCTTTAAGCCCTCTCCGATCCTCTCCAGTGAGAGGTGAGATGCCGAACTGAACAGGTCACTTGCCCCAGCGGCGGCTGCCGAGTGGGGTTCCATCTCGCGGATAGGAATCCGAACCTGAATAGGAGCCTAAGAGGGCGCCACCGCCAGTCGGAAGAGTTCCGGGAGATGCTTCAGAGCAACATCACTCTTTCGCTCACCTGGCGTTCCTTGAAGTAACCCTGTCTTATGAGGCTGCATAAACACCCTATGCTCTTCCCACTCATGCTCTTTTATCGAAAGGAACACATCACGATGACACAGACAAGCGACAAGGCGGAAGGCTCCGCCACCGTTTCTTCACGCCCACGTCGGACGATCAAACGGCGTCTCTTGCGTCTGCTGGGCATATGCAGTCTGGCCCTTGTGGGACTGCTGCTGCTCGGGCTGTCCTATCAGGCTATTGCGAGCGCGGTTGACGCTAATCACTATCCTGCGCCCGGCAAACTCGTGGATATCGGGGGCTACCGGCTCCATATCAACTGTACCGGCACAGGCAGTCCAACGGTGATTCTCGATGCGGGACTGGGAGGAACCTCTCTTGATTGGAGCAAGGTTCAACCAGCAGTGGCACGCTTCACACGTGTCTGCTCCTATGATCGAGCGGGCTACGGCTGGAGTGAGAGTGGGCCAGGCCCGCGCACCAGCCAACAGATAGTCAAAGAACTGCATCTCCTGCTCGCGCATGCACAGATACACGGTCCGTATGTTCTGGTTGGACACTCCCTTGGCGGATTGAATATGCGCCTGTATGCCTACCGTTATCCTGCGGAGGTGGCTGGGATGGTCTTGCTCGACGCCACGAGCGAACATCAGTTCGCTCCGTTTGGAACCCATCCGGCCTTCTTCCCTCCCCAGGCTGTGAGTGCGGGGGGACTACTCTATCAGGCGCTTCATGGCGCTGCCTACTTTGGCGTGGCTCGCGTGGCCTTGCAAACGGGTCTCGCTCCCTTAGAAGACGCTGCCGCCTATCCAGCTGCCGTCAAGCCAATCCTGCTGGCTCAAGCATCGCAAACCCGGTACTACGGCACACAATATGACGAATTGGCGGCCTTGCAGGAAAGCGCTGCACAAGTGCGTGCGGCGCGTCTAGCGAGTCCTTCCTATGGGAAGCTACCGCTGATCGTGCTGTCCCAGGATTATTCGCAAGATCGGTCAGCGCAAGGAAAGCAGATGGCAGCCACTTGGGACGCCTTACAGCAGGATTTGGCCTCGCTTTCTTCCAACAGTCAGCACAGCGTTGCTCAGCACAGTGGGCACTATATTCACCTGGATCGACCCGATCTCGCCATCACGGCCATACAGTCGGTCTGGCAACAAGCACGGTAGTCGAGGCGCTCATTGCTCAGGCGGAGCATGCGATCACTCCGTCTTCATAGTGTTCGGGCACGCGCTACCCTGGCCCAGGACCACAGTGTGGGGGCAGAGGAGCGCACTGCCCTCCTGCACCCACTCCGGCGGGGGACATGCCATGACGCAACCAATGACGAAACCGATTCTGATGGCTGTTGACGATCACATCCAAGATCTGGAGACGATCCAACGGGAACTGCTCAAACGCTATGGCGCCGACTACGACGTTCTGGCTGACCATTCGGCGGCGGCGGCGCTGCAGCGGTTGGAAGAGGTGCGGGCGGCGGGTGCGCAGGTTGCGATCCTCTTAGCGTCTCTTGAGATGGGCGCGATGACGGGCATTGACTTTCTGGAGCAGGCGCACGAGCTGCATCCACATGCGAAGCGCGTGCTGCTCCTCACGCACAGTGTCCGTTGGGGTGATCGCTCCGCGTCTCAGCCGATCGTGACCGCCATCTCCCTCGGGCAGATCGACCGCTACACGACCAAGCCAGGCGCCTCGCCAGATGAACAATTCCATCGCCTCATCACTGAACTCCTGCACGAGTGGCAGCGACCTGGGCAGGGGCAACGGGAGATGGTCACCATCGTGGGCGAGCGCCTGGGTGAACATTCCTATGAACTGCGCGATCTCTTCGAGCGCAATGGTCACCCATTCACGTTCTATGAGAAAGACTCGGACGAGGGACGGGCGCTCCTGCAGCACGTCGGGCGCCCGGATGGTCCGTTTCCGGTAGTTATTCTGCGTGATGGACAGGCGCTTACCGATCCCACCAAAGAAGAGATTGTGGTCGGCTTTCTTGGCGCACACGACAGTATCGAGGGAGGCCCCTATGATCTCACGATCGTCGGCGCTGGGCCTGCTGGACTGTCTGCGGCGGTCTACGGCGCGTCGGAAGGATTGCGCACGCTCGTGGTGGAACGAGAAGCGATTGGTGGGCAGGCCGGCGCCAGTTCGCTCATTCGCAACTATCTGGGGTTTCCGCAGGGTATTAGTGGGGCGGAACTCACCAACCGGGCATTTGACCAGGCGTGGTTGTTCGGCGCTCAAACCTGCATTATGCGTCAGGCGACTGGTCTGCGAATGAAAGGACTCGACCGCGTCCTGACGCTCTCCGACGGCAGAGAAATCGTGAGCCGTGCCGTGGTTCTAGCGATGGGGGCGAGCTACCAGCGGCTGGGAGTCGCCAGTCTCGAGGCGCTCGTTGGAGCGGGGGTCTTCTACGGGGCCGCCGTCACCGAGGCGCAGGCGATGAGTGGCCAGCAGGTCTTCGTCGCGGGCGGCGGCAACTCGGCAGGGCAGGCCGCTATCCATCTGGCCAGCTATGCGGAACGCGTGACGATGCTTGTGCGCGGCGACGCGCTCGCCGCCACTATGTCAGATTACCTGGTGAAGAAGATCGCAGGGAAAGACAACATTGACGTGCGCATACACACCGAGATCGTCGACGGTCGTGGCGATAAACGGCTTGAGGGTCTGGTCGTACAGGACAGCTCTTCGGGAGAGACGCTGAGTGTGCCCGCAGACGCATTGTTCATCCTCATTGGCGCGCAGCCGCACACGGAATGGTTACCAGCGAGCATCCGACGTGATCAACAGGGCTTCATTCTCACCGGCCAGGATCTCACAGCTGTTGGCGACCCTGGCGGAGGAGCGCCGCCGCAACGGCCTCCCTTCTTGCTTGAGACCAGTATGCCGGGCGTGTTCGCGGTGGCTGATGTACGTCATGGCTCGGTCAAGCGGGTGGCCTCTGCCGTCGGGGAAGGCGGGATCGCAATACAGATGGTTCACCAGTATCTGTCGCAGGGTAGCCGCTAGGACGAGATATGCACATTTTCGCCTTTTCAGTTCTTGATGCGCGAACTAAGAGGCGCAATGCATGAATGCAAGCAGCGCCTTGACTCCAACCCACCGTGACCATACGGCTCCGTGATCGGGAGTACTCGTCGATGCTCAGCGCGAAAAAGGGACGAGGTCATTGCTGACTGCTAGTCCAATAGGGGAGTGCCGTTATGAAAATCAGCGTCAGCCGAACGCTCGTCAGTTCGTGCTGTTTGTGTCTGCTCGCGCTCTCCTGGCTGGCGCTTCCTGCTGCGGCCACGCACAAGGTGGAGACGCATGCCGCACCTGATTTTGCGCAGATTGACGCCTACGTGAATGCTCAGATGCAAGACGCACGCATTCCTGGCCTCGCATTGGGCATCATCCACGGAGACCAGGTGGCGCATCTTCATGGCTTTGGCGCAGCTGACTCGACAGGCAGAGCAGTGACCCCACAGACCCCGTTTCTCCTTGGCTCGACGACAAAGTCATTTACTGCACTGGCGATCATGCAATTGGTTGAGGCTGGCAAGATCGCGTTAGACGCGCCAGTCCAGCGCTACCTGCCGTGGTTCCGCGTGGCTGATCCCGTTGCCTCGTCGCACATTACCGTGCGTCACGCGCTGAACCAGGTGAGTGGGATATCCACCTCAGTGGGGTTGAGGATGTTTACTGACAGCCTTGCAGAGACACCTGAGCAGTATGTCCGTAACTTACGCACCGTCACGCTCACAAAGCCGGTTGGCGCCGCATTCCAGTACTCAAACGCCAACTATGCTATTCTCGGCCTCATTGTCCAGGACGTCTCAGGAGCGCCGTACGAGACCTATCTTCAGCAGCACATTCTGACCCCCTTGCAGATGAAGCAGAGTTTCGTGTCGCGGGAGCAGGCGAGAGGGGCTGGGCTCGCACAGGGGCACCAGTCCTGGTTTGGCTTTCCGGCGCCCATCGACCTCCCTACTCACGAGGCTGCCTTCGCAGCTGGCTATCTGATTTCTAGCGCCGAAGACATGTCGCACTATCTGATCGCGCAAAGCAATGGTGGGCGCTACAACGGCGCCTCTCTCCTGTCGCCCCAGGGCATCGAGGCGATGCACACGTTTGCCCCAGGATCTCAGTACGCAATGGGATGGAGCAAGTTCTCACAACACGGTGAAACGATCCTCTATCACAATGGCGATACGCTGGATTCTCATTCCGAGATGTTCCTCGCCCCGGCGCAGCGCTGGGGCGTCGTGCTGCTCTTGAACGAGGGCGATGGCATTGGCGCTGTCTCGCCCTCGTCATTAATCGGACGGTCATCGGGAAGCAGATAGTGCGTCTGCTTGAGGGACAAGCGCTCGCGCCTGCGGGATGGAGTACGAATACCATCTACCTCATCATCGATGGCGTGCTGACCCTCTTGTTCGCGCTCGTGCTGGCGAACGCACTGCGTTTGCCGCACTGGTACAAGAGCTTTCAGCATCCCTTGCGGTATCGCCGTGCCCGTGTGAGTGTACGGCTGCTGAGCGAACTGCTTCTCCCCATACTCATCTTGATCGGTCTGCCAGCTCTGGGCGGGTATTCATGGCGTTCATCCTGCTTGCCGTGCCCGACCTCGGCTGGTGGATCCTGGTCACCATGTCGCTCGTACTTATCACGGGACTGTTGCGGGGAGCACTCGTCTTCCGTACACTTAAACAGGCAAACGTCGATGTGCCGCAGTCTGCGCCAACGCCCGCGTGAGCCTGAACTATCCCGAGACGCAAATCGCACGCGGTAAGGGGGCATCGAGCTAATTGGCGTCGTGGCGGGACAACTGGCGTACCCGGTCTTTCACCCCCTGGTCGGGGCGCACGAAGAGCCAGTCAGATCAGCTTGTCGGTTTTGCCCGCAAGCTGACGAAAAAGCTCGGTCTGGCCGACATGGTAGCTCTCGTGGAAATAGAGGAAGAAGAGCGCCTGCCCGACTGTCCGCTGGCGCCGATCTCCGGGCGCGGGGCGCGCGAATGTCGCCTCGTCCATCTGGCCCAGCGCCGCCGCGATGCGTTCCTGCGCGCGGGCAATCCAGCCGAGCAAATCCGCGAGGGGCAACACACCCTCATCCGTCGCGTTCAACGGCTCAGACTCGCGTCGGTAGCGCGCGCCGACCACGCCCAGCAGTGGCGGTTCGCCCAGCAACGCCAGCGCCTGATCGCGGTTGATGGCAATGTGGCCCAGCACCCAGTTCAGGCAGTTGCCCTGCGTCGGCTGTTGGCGCAGGCTGTCTTCCTGGGTCAGCCCCTCAGACTGCATCTGCGCAATCGCCAGATTGCGCGCGAAGGCCTCCGCCAGATCGTTGGCGTTTATCATATGTTCGGCGTGAAGACCCCTGCCTTCAGGCATGGGGTGAAACGCCGCCTCCTTTCGTCCCACTCGTCCCACTCGTCCTGGATGACCTCCGCTTTACGCTTTACACATGTGGTGTGAACCTGTACTATCATGACATGAGCCAGAAACGCGCCCATCGCTACCGCTTCTATCCCACGAACGCGCAAGCCGCTGTGCTGGCGCGGACGTTTGGGTGCGCGCGTTTCGTCTACAACTGGGCGCTGCGGCTGCGTACCAACGCCTACGCTCAGCGCCAGGAACGCCTCAGCTACCAGGACGCCTCGGCGGCGCTCACGATGCTGAAACAGCAGCCAGAGACTGCCTGGCTCAATGACGTATCCAGTGTGCCCACACAACAGGCGCTTAGGCATCTGGAGACCGCGTTTCGCAATTTCTTTGTCGGTCGTGCGAAATATCCCCATTTCCACAAGAAACACGGCAAACAGGCCGCCACCTATGCCAGCACCGCGTTTCGCTGGGACGCTGACAAACGCACGCTCACCCTGGCCAAGATGGAGACGCCACTCCATATCCACTGGTCGCGACTACTGCCCGATGGCGCCGTGCCGACGACGGTCACAGTAAGTCGCGATACGGCGGGCCGCTACTTTGTGAGCATCCTGATCGAAGAGCAGATAGCGCCGCTGCCTGCTGTGGCTACCCAGGTCGGCATTGATCTGGGTTTGCATGACGTGGTGGTGTTGGACAGTGGCGAGAAGGTGGGCAATCCCCGCTTCTTGGCCCAAGACGCGCAAAAGTTGGCGACGCCCAGCGCCGACTGGCCAAGAAAAAGCTGGGTTCTAAGAACCGCGCCAAGGCGCGTCGCACAGTCGCCCGCATCCATGCGCGCATTGCTGACCGTCGCACCGACTTCTTGCAGAAGCTCTCAACCCGCATCATTCGTGAGAACCAAACGATTTGCGTGGAGAGTCTGCACGTGAAGGCGATGGTCAGGCATCCAACGCTGGCCAAAGCCATCTCTGATGTCGGGTGGGGCGAGTTCGTCCGCCTGCTGGAATACAAAGCCGCCTGGTACGGGCGCACCCTCGTCAAGATCGACCGGTGGTATCCCAGCAGCAAACGCTGTCATGCGTGCGGGCATGTGCTCGACTCCTTGACGCTCGACATCAGACACTGGACGTGCCCCGCCTGTGGAGCAGTCCATGACCGCGACGTAAATGCCGCGCAGAACATTTTGGCCGCCGGACTGGCGGTGTCAGCCTCTGGAGAGACGGTAAGACCGCCAAGGGCATCGGTTCGTCCGGCCCGCGTCGGCGCGGCTCGCTGAAGGAGGAATCCCCCGGCTTCAGCCGTGGGGAGGGTCAACATGCCGGTCATACCTGCTCCTTACTCTGTACGTATCATGATAGGATGCTCATAGCGCGTGCGGAGATCGTGCGGAGAGTGAATCGCTGTCGCGACGCGGTGGCGCGCAATGCACAATGATTCAGGGTCCGCAGGCCATATGCGCGTAGATAGCGTGAGCGCTGGCAGCGCATACAGCATAGCAGACCGCTCCATCAGTGAACATATCAGGCTAACATAGCTGGCCAGCGAGCAGACTGGCGTGCTATAACTGGCAGGATAACGCAACGGTGAGCGCAACGGAAACGGAAGGAATGGATATGGCGGAGACATCCGAAAGCGGAAAGAACGCGAAGAAAAGCAGCAGGTTCACCATCAATCCGCGCCGTCTGTTCTCGTTCTCCACGCTGGCCGGGATTCCCTCAAATCTGGCGATGGCGCGCAAGTTCATGAACTCGGTGAACTGGAAGTACGCGCAGGAGGAAATTACCGATGAGCTGCGGCGCAAGGTAGCCATTATTGGCCTGCCGAACTCCGGTAAATCCACCCTCTTCAACACCCTACAGGGTAAGTATGTCTCCCCAGTCTCGCCCATCGAAGGCACCACGACCACGAATGTGCGCGGCGCCTTTGGCCCCTTCATCCTGATCGATACACCAGGACATATCCCCGAAATGCAGCAGGAGGCCGTCGCGGAGGCCGCCGTAACGATCTATCTGCTCGACGCCCAGGAGGGCATGCGCCCCCGCGACTATGAGATGGTGGAGCAACTGCGCAAGACGAACAAGCCATTCGCCGTCGCGCTCAATAAGAGCGATCTGATCGGCGAGGCGGCGGACGAGGCGGCGGCGCGTGCGGCGGCGCGATTGCATGTGCAGGATGTCATCCCTATCTCGGCCCGTGATGGCGCGAACGTCAGCGAGGAACTGATTCCCGCGCTCATCAACGCCAGCCCCGAGGCGGCCATCGTGCTGGGACGCCAACTGCCACAGTTCCGGCGCGAGGCGGCCAACAAGCTGGTGCGCTCCGCGACGCTGATAAGCCTTGCCGCTGGACTCGAACCGATTCCGCTGGTGGATATCCCGATTCTGCTGGGCAACCAGATTCGGCTGGTGCTGCGCATCGCCGCTGTCTATGGTGAGCCAATGAGCGCACAGCACATGCGCGAACTGGTGACCACCATCGCGGGTGGGCTGCTCATGCGCTATCTGGCGGAAGAGGCGGCTAAGGCGGTGCCATTCGGCGGCGACCTGGTGGCGGGCGCCATCGCGGCGGCGGGCACCTGGGCTATGGGTCAGGTGGCCATCGAATATTTCGAGAGCGGCAAGAAGCTCACCCGCAGCCAGATCAACGACTCATTCAAGCGATTCTATCGGCGCTATCGCGAGACAAGGCAGACCGAGAAGCTGCTGCCACCTCCCGCGCTACCCGCCAGCACGCCCGACGTGTAGCGAATGGCGTCGCGGGGATGGTTCCGGCCATGATGGTGTTTTACGTGTTGATCGGGTCATCATGGGCGCGAACCTCTCCCGGCCTGTCGGCCACCCTCCCCTACGAGGGGAGGGCCTAGGCGACCATTGTGACGAATGGCAACCCGCGTACTCCCCTCTCCTCGTAGGAGAGGGGCCGGGGGTGAGGTCGGCGCCCGCGATGAGCCGATCAACACAGTAATATCATTGCTGGCCGAGAGCGCTTATGGCGATGGGATCTTGAAGAGCAGGGATAGGGGGACGCTGTGGGCCGAGCGACACGACGCAAATTGCTCGTTCGGACACGGAACACACACCCGCCCGTGGCCAGCGCCGCTGCCCCGGCGCTCGGCGCGCTGCGGCTGGTTGGCCCCGCCAGCGACGAGATCGCATTTCTGGGCGGCGGGCGTGTCGCGCCGATCACTCGCGGGATCAATACCATTGGCCGTGCGCAGCGTAACGCCATCGTGCTGCTCGATCCCTCCGTCTCGCGCGAGCACGCCCGGCTGATCGTGAGCAAAGAGGGCTGGTGGATCGAAAATCGTTCGGCCACCAACGCCATAGAGATCTCTGGCGAGTTGCTCTCGCCCGGCCAGAACACCACGCTCTCGCCGGGCGATGTCATGCGGCTGGGACAGACGGCGTTACAACTGGTGGCGCCACGACCGCAATACCCCGACCCTGACCACGACCAGGCGTCGATAGAAGACGCCTATGCGACCTACCTGGCCGAGGCGACCGGCGAAAGCATGGGTTTTCTGCTCGACGAGGTTGCCGACGCCGACCTCGCCGATGCGCAGTCTGGCGAAATGTCGCTGCCGCACAACGCCAGTTCCACCCACCTGCTCAGCCCCGGCATTACGCTACAGTTCGCGTTTCAGGAGCGATTCAATACCCGGATGCGCTGGATACTGGGGGTTGGCGCGGCGCTGCTGCTCCTCATCTGCACCGTCGTCACGCTGGGCGCCACCGTGCTGGTGGGGCGTGGGCGCGCTGGCCACCGAAGGCGCTGGCTCCGTGCTGGCCGCGCTGACCATTCCGCTGGCGCCCGCGCTGGGTGTGGCGCTGGTGGTGATGGCGCTGGATCGCTACGAGCGTGAGCCGTGGTCGCTGATGCTGGGCGCGTTTCTCTGGGGCGCGCTGATCGCCATTGCGCCCGCGCTCTTCCTGGAGCGGCGGTTGATCGATCTGCTGGCGACGGCGCTGACCTCCATCGGGCTGCCGAGTGGGCTGACGCACGCGGCGTCGCAGGCGATGAGCGCGGGCTTCTCCGAGGAGGCTATCAAAGGCGCCGGGCTGATCGTGTTGATGATTTTGGTGCGCGATGAGTTCGATAACGTCACCGACGGCATCCTCTATGGCGCATTGATCGGCGCGGGCTTTGCGATGGTGGAGAACTTCGTCTACTTCGCCGTCACTCCACGCGCCGACCTTGGCGTGCTCATCTTCGGGCGCGTCATCCTGGGCTGGCTGAGCCACTCGACCTTCACCGCGTTCTTCGGCGCGGGCCTCGGCTTTGCCCGCGAGACACGCGACCGCCGCTGGCAACGGCTGGCGCCACTCGCCGGATTCGCCGCCGCGATTCTGCTGCATACCGGTTTCGACTTCGTGGCGTTCGAGGCTGATGTGCTGGCGACCCCCGACGTGCTGGCGCATGCGGGCGCGCTTTTCGCGCTGGTGACGCTGCTGGCGGAATATGTGCCGCTCTTTACGGCGCAGGCGGCGCTGCTGCGTATCGCGCTCGCCTCGCTGGCGCGCGAGGCCGAGACGGTGCGCGAGTATCTCGCCAGCGAGGTGCTCGATAGCGTCATCCTGCCCGACGAATATCTGCTCCTGCAGAATGCGACGCTCCGTAACACCGCCGAGCGCGCCTACGCCCTGGAATATGGGCTGCGCGCCTGGCTGACCGCGCGCACGCTCTACCAGACGATGACGGGCCTGGCCTTTCGTAAGTGGCACGTGGCGATGGGTGATCCGCCCAAGGATACGCCGCGCCAACCCGAAGAGGTCTATCGCACGCGCATCGAGCGGCTGCGGCGCTCGCTCCGGCGGCAGATCTCGTTCCGGCTGCTCGCGCGTCCCCAGCCGAATGCCGCGCGCGAGGCCGAGCCGACACGCCCGCTCAAGCGGTGAGCGTCCCACCGAGCCATCAGCAAGCTATCAGCAGCCGTGCTGGCGGCAGGCGGTGGCATATGCTATACTTGGTAGCGTCTTTAAGTGGCATACACATGGCTGCCTATGACAGAGGCAGTAGCACAACCGCCGGGATGCTCCGTCACACACTCTGACGATGGAGCGCCCCTGGTATGCCCGGCGAGGACAACAGGATTGCTCAGGATTGCTCAAGAGGACAACCGACAGACACCGCGCACGCCGACACCGACACGCCGGACTGGACGTGCGCAATGGAGTTTGTCCTGGTGATCCACCAGTGGCGGGCAACATCGGGTTGCCCGCGCGAACACCACAAGAACACCAGTGAAGGAGGAGGCCGACGCCCCGGCGCGTGAAAGCCCGGATGGCGAGTGGCCAGAAACACCGTATGCCGTTGCCGACAGAGACGAAATCGCAGATCATCGAGGAACACCAGACGCATGACGGCGACACCGGTTCGCCAGAGGTACAGGTCGCGCTGCTGACACAGCGCATCCGCGATTTGACCGAGCATCTGAAAGTGAACAAGCACGATTACCATTCTCGCCGCGGACTGCTCAAGATGGTCGGTCAGCGCCGCCGCATGCTGCGCTACCTCAATCGCGTCAGCCCGGAGCGCTATCGTGTGCTGATCGAGAAACTCGGGCTACGTCACTAGTTTCTCCTGCCGTCCTCACAAGCTATCCCTCGGCCTGGCGTCCTGACACGTTGGAGGGAGAAAGAATTTCTTGCCTGCGGGGGAGCGTATGCAGCGCTCCCCACTCCTGATATGGCGCCAGCATGGCGGCAGATGACGGCAGATGACGGCAGGCGAATGAGACTTTCTCGCATATTCAGTTGCGTCCCTAACCGGCCTGAACGGCCCGGTTCCCGCCACACGAATCACGGTGAGCGGAGAGGGGACGCCGGAGGAGATAATGGTTCATAAAGTAGAGACGACGCTCGCGGGGCGCACCCTGAGCATCGAGACGGGCCGCCTGGCAGAACAGGCGGGCGGCGCGGTGCTGCTGCGTTACGGCGATACCGTCGTTCTGGGCACGGCGACCGCCAGTGCCTCGCCCCGTGAGGGCATTGACTTCTTTCCCCTGACGGTGGATGTAGAGGAACGCCTCTACGCCGCTGGCAGGATTCCCGGTGGGTTCATCAAGCGCGAGGGACGCCCGACCGAGCATTCGATTCTCGCCGCGCGTCTGGTTGACCGCCCCATCCGCCCGCTTTTCCCCAAGGGCTTCCGCAATGATGTCCAGGTCGTCCTCACCGTCCTCTCCGCCGACATGGAGAACGACTCTGATGTGCTTGGCATCATCGCCGCCTCCGCCGCGCTCTCGATCTCCAATATCCCGTTCGCCGGGCCGGTTGGTGGCGTGCGCGTCGGCTACATCGACGGCAAGATCGCCATCAACCCGACCGAGACCGAATTGAAGAATAGTCGGCTCGATCTGATCGTCGCGGCGAGCAAAGACGCCGTAGTGATGGTAGAGGCGGGCGCGAAAGAGTTGCCCGAAGACATCATCATTGAGGCGATCCGCGCCGGGCATGAGGCCATTCAGAGCATCATCGCCATCCAGGAGCAACTGGTGGCGGCGGCGGCCAAACCCAAGTTGGTATTCACTCCGTCTGAGCCAGACGCTGAGTTGCTCGGCGCGGTCTCCGGCTTCGTGCGCCCACGCTTCGAGACGGCAGTGAACAATGCCGACAAAGCCGCGCGTGAGGCGGCGCTCAACGCCATCGAGAGCGATCTGGTGGCCGCGCTGGAGCCGAAGTATCCCGACCGTGGCAAAGAGATTCGCGGGTTCTTCGAGAAGGAACTGAAGGCGTTCGTCCGTGGGCAGATTCTGGACAAGGGTATTCGCCCGGATGGCCGTGGCCTGAAAGACATTCGCCCGATCTGGTGCGAGACAGGGATGCTGCCGCGCGCTCATGGCTCCGCGATCTTCACGCGCGGGCAGACGCAGGTGCTGAGCGTGGTGACGCTTGGCTCGCCCGGTGAGGAACAGCGCCTCGACGGCCTGGGTGGCCAGGGAACCAAGCGCTACATCCATCACTACAACTTCCCATCGTTCAGCGTCGGCGAGACACGCTCATCGCGTGGCCCAGGTCGGCGCGAGATTGGCCATGGCGCGCTGGCCGAGCGCGCGCTGTTCGCGGTGATCCCCGATGCCAGCGAGTTCCCCTATACGATCCGCGTCGTCTCTGAGGTGCTCAGCTCGAACGGCTCGACCTCGATGGGTTCGACCTGCGGCAGCACCCTCTCGCTGATGGACGCTGGCGTGCCGATCAAGGCGCCCGTCTCTGGTGTCGCGATGGGCCTCATCACCGCCAGTGGCGAGACCGCCGACCGCTACGCGATTCTGACCGACATCCAGGGGCTTGAGGACGCCATGGGCGACATGGACTTCAAGGTCGCGGGCACGGCGGATGGCGTGACGGCGCTCCAGATGGACATCAAGATTCGTGGGCTGACGACAGAACTGCTGGCGCAGGCGATGGCCCAGGCCAAAGAGGGCCGTATGTTCATCATGGATCGCATGCTCGAGACGCTGTCAGAGCCACGCGAGCAACTCTCGACCTATGCGCCGCGTATCCAATCGATCAAGATCAATCCTGAGAAGATTGGGACGGTCATTGGCCCAGGCGGCAAGATGGTGCGACGTATCCAGGAAGAGACTGGCGCGACCGTCGAGATCGAAGACGACGGCACAATCCATATCTCCTCGGTCTCCGCAGAGGGCATGAACCGCGCCATGGACGCCATTCGCGCGCTGACCGAAGAGGTGGAGATCGGCAAGATTTACACCGGTGTCGTGCGGCGCATCGTCGATTTTGGCGCGTTCGTCGAGATTCTGCCGGGCAAAGAGGGGCTGGTGCGCATGTCGCAACTGGCGGACTACCACGTCAACCGGCCGGAAGATGTTGTCTCGGTGGGCGATGAGATCACGGTGATGGTGATCGAGGTTGACCCGCAGGGGCGCATCAATCTCTCGCGCCGCGCCGCGCTCAGCGGTGAGATGCCAAGCGCCGAGGAACTCGAGGCCGACCGGCCCCGACCACGGCCCCGACCAGGCGGCGGTGGCTATGGCGGGTGGCGGCTATGGTGATCGCGGCCCACGCCAGGGCGGCGGCGGCTATGGCGGCAGCCGTGGTGGCCCCAGCGGTGGCCCTGGTGGTGGTCGTCCCAGTGGCGGCGGACGCCCCGGTGGTGGCGGACGCGACCGCTGGTAGCCTGCTTATAGCCTGCGATTGAGGCAGGCTCCCGCGATGGATAGCGCGCCTGCTGGTACGCTATTCGTCGCGATTCTGATTTTCCGTTGGGTGTGCTATGCTCCGCGTACAGAAAGCACAGGCGGCGGGTGGGGAGGTGGCGGGTATGGCGGATGAGGGAGTCCAGGAGCGGCTAGCTGCCCCAACCTCGCTGGATGACCTCTTGCAGCGGCTGGGGCGCGCGCCCGGCTCCGGCGATGGCGTCAACACGCCGCTGGATCTGCGCGATGCCGATCTGACCAGGCTGGATCTCTCCGTGCTGCACCTGTTGGTTGTCGACTTTCGCGGCGCTCGGCTGGCGGGAGCCGATTTTTCGCGGGTGAGCCTCAGCGGCAGCGACTTTCGCGGCGCTGATTTGCGCCAGGCGATATTCAGCGAGGCCGACGTCAGCGACGCCCACTTCGACAACGCCAACTTGACCGAGGCGACCTTCGCCCATGCCGATATCAGCGGGGCGTGCTTCGATGGCGCGCTGATGCATCGCACAACCCTGAACCATGCGGACGCCAGCTATGCCACCTTCACCGGAACACATCTCGGTGGGGCAAGCCTGCATAGCGCCGATGTGAGCGCCGCCGACCTCGCCGACGCCCACTTCGATGCGCAGACCGTGCTGACCAACATTACCAGGGACGCGCAGACCCGTCTGCCGTGAAGCGCAGACTACGATGGCCAGGATCTGAGCGGGCCAGTCATCGTCAGGATTCTTCCGTGAATAGCGGCGGCTGGAGCCGCGCCTGCATGCGCTGCTGCTCCGCCTGTTCGAGTTGCTGGATAGACTGCCCAGGTGTCGGCAGATCTTCGGGCATCGTGCCGCCGATACGCTCGATAGCGGCGCGCACCTCTTTGCCAACCGCGTGATGTGTCCGATTGGCCTCCGGCTTACTGGCGATGCCCTTGTTGCGCAGTAGGTCTTCTGTCTGCGTGATGCGAAACCAGTTCGCGGCGAGTTCAGTGCTGCCCATATGGTCAAGAATATGCTGACCTCTTCGCCAGATCCTTCCGAGCAGCGATGTCATTGGCGGTTTCCCCGGCGTACAGCCCCTTGTAGCCCCAATCCTGAAAGATCGCAAAGTCGCGTTTGGTTACTACGCCAGCGTCGCCAGCGGTTGCCATCAGACCGCGATTTCTCTCCGCTACATCGCCACGCAGCAAGAGGCGTCGCTGGTTCTCGTCTAGCTCCGCCGCCACTTCTTCCAACCGTTGCGCGCCTACTTGTGCCAGCCACTGCCGCATCGGCTCTGCCTTCGGCGAGGGAATGCTCATGGTGATGCGCAGCATGGTTTCCGTGTCGGCGGCGTCGGTGGCGTATTTCTTGCCATCCAGTGGCGAGCGCATTTTCAGTTGTAAGCATTTTGCAGACAACTCACGAAAACCCTCATCCTGGATGCGTCGTTTCATGTCATACCAGTATTGGCGCGGTGCGTCGCTGTCGGTCAGCGCCGCTACCACGTCTACTACACTGAAGAACCAGCGGCCGTCGTGCCATTCTCGCCGGATGATTCGCCCGGCGCTGCCATCATCAAAGGGCAGGACGCTCATTTCATCGCCAGCGCCGTTGCTATTGCCGTCACTCATGCTGCCTCCTCTGTCGTGAAATCTGGCCATGCCAGAAACTGGCGCACGCTTGCAGGCAATAGTAGCGGCGCGCTATGCAGATGTCAATGGCGACATCTACGGACAGAGACGGACAAAGGCGGACATGCCAATGGTATGAAGCCCAGGTTATGAGGGCCACAAGAAGAGGTCGCCGAGGGCAATACTGAATCCCGCGAGTGAGGGAAGCGGCTGCCCATCCAGCGTATCGCCAGCGCCGAGGGTTGCCACAGGAGCGTCATCTGTACCCTGCTGCCAGACATCAACACGCTTCGCGGCTGGCCAGACGATCCAGACAAGCTGCGCGCCCGCGATCAGCCATTGTTGTGCTTTGGCCGCCATCTCTGGGCTATATTGTGTCAGCGAGGCGACCTCTACCACCAGATCGGGCACAATGCGCCAGTAGCCGCTGAGGGTCGGGATCGTCCGCTGTAGGCAGGCGTTGACGGGCCACGAACGCAACATCTGGGGCCAGCACGGTGTCTGGGGCGCCAGGGCGGCTCACCAGAAATCCAATCTCCGCGCCCAGTACCATGCCCGCGTTATGCGCCTTCACATAGTTGTTGAGCGCTGTCCCCAGATCCATGCTAATACGGCCGTGCCATCCCCCAGTCGGCGGCATACGAACGAGTCTCCCCTCTACCAATTCGTAGCCGTGGCCACTCTCAGGCAGATTGGCTAATTCGGCTGCCGTCATGAGTCTATCTGAGTTTGAGGCTGACTCGGCCCAGGGAGCCTTGATATCACGAGCCATCGCACATCTCCCTTTCTCATGGCAGCGTACCACAGAATTGAGATCGGCTAGCCCCAGCTCAGTGTCAGCAATGTGTTGTGCGGCAACCAGCCTCACGCGGCTTTGCCGCGTCGGCCACCCCAGATGATGAAGCAGCCGATGAGCAGACCGATAGCGCCCGCAATGAGGGCCGCGCCGGTCTCAGGCGGATAGCTGAGGAGGAAGAAGGCGCAGACTGCCAGACTAACCAGCGCCGCGACGCGAACACGTAGCGGGGTACTGAGCCAACGATAGAATCCCCAGCGCTGCGCTCCCCCAGGCATTTGGCCACTGACCAGTTCAAACAGCCCAATAGGCAGAATCAACAACGCCAGCGCCGACGTCAGTATGCTCATTGCAATCTCCAATCTATTCCCCCACTAGCTAATGCTCTCGGCATCATAACACACCGCTCGCTCTCTTCGCGCGCAACGATGGCCAGTTCACAGCGTCTCGATGGGCGGCGCGTGGCGCACATGGGGATTCAGCATGACGACGACGCTTACCATGATGAGGAATCCCGCCATCACCAGCAGTTCCCACGCCGCGCCAATTTGCTGGATCAGGATGCCCGAAAGCGCCGCGCCCAGCGGCCCCATGCTCGAAAAGATCATGCGGTAGGCGCTGGTCACGCGTCCCTGAAGCTCATCGGGGATGAGCGCCATGCGATAGCTGGGCCAGACGACATCATAGACCTGGTCAACGGCCATCGAGCCAGCCTCCACCAGCGCCATCAGCAGCGGATTAGGCGCCAGCACGAAGAGGATATTGGCCAGCGGATAGCCCCACTGGAGCGCTGGGATGATCTGGCCGAAGCGATAGCGCCGCTGAATGTATGGCGCGATCAGCGCGCCGAGCAGTCCACCGACGCCACCCGCCGCGAAGATCAGCCCGATGACGAAGGGCGTGGCGTGGCGCTCGGTCGCCAGCACGATCACCCCCAACTCGTAGCCGCCTGCCAGCGCGAATCCGGCGTAGACGAACGACATGAAGCGAATCAGCGGCGACCGCCAGAGCCAGCGCATCCCCACGAGCATCTCGGCGAACAGATGGCGCGGCGTCTCGGCCTTCTCTGGCTGCCGTTCCTTCTGAAATGGCACACGGATGAAGCAGAGCGAGATCGACCGAGACGGCGTAGGAGATAGCGTCGCCGAGGAACGGTAGCGCCCGCCCAATAGCGAAGATAACGCCGCCCAGTGGTGGGCTGAGCAGGGTAACGGTGCTTTCAGCGACCTCGTTCTGCGCGACGGCGGCGGACAGTTGTTCCTTGGGGACGACACGCGGCAGGGCAGCGAGACGCGCCAGCCAGAAGAAGACGAAGCACGTGCCCTGCGAGAACGCGACCAGATAGAGCTGGATCATGCTCAGGTGGTTGAATGCCAGCGCGATGGGGATGCTGGCCATCGCCACGACCTGCACACTGTCGCAGACAATCATTACGCGCTTGCGATCCCAGCGATCTACCAACGCGCCCGCCGGGAGCGCGAAGAGAAAGCGGGGTAGCGAGCTACAGGCGGCGACGATGCCCGCCTGCGCGGCTGAGTGGGTGATGGCGAGAATCAACAGCGGCAACGCCAGGCTCGTGACCTGCGTGCCAGCGGTGGAGATGAGTTGGCCGCTCCAGAGCAGCACAAAGTCGCGATTGCGCCAGAGTGATCTGGGGCGCTGGTCGGGCGTCGGATTCTCAGACATAGCTACCGGGGATGATGTCATATTCTGCCTGCTTTGCGAAGTGATGAGGCGGCCCGCGCAACGCGGCGCAGGGCGCACGGAGAGATGGCAAGGGTATCCTGGCCCGGCAGAAGATAGAGAGGCGCTGGTGGGTGAGGGCAGAGGAGAAAGTATGCGACATGCGGGCTATGCCACAGCGGACACGCCAGCGGTAGACGCAGGCGCGCAGAGGGATGACACGAGGCCGACTTCTCCTCAGCCGCGTAAGCGTATCGGCGCCGGGCTTACGCGGCGAGGAGGCTTGTCTTGCGGTTCCGATTGCGGTGAATTGTCCAGCCACGGTTGGCCGCGCCAACGACGAGCCGGATCGGTGTGTGCGTTATCATCGATGCAGGCTACCATTCTGGCTGCCAGGATGTCAAGCAACGTCTGGAATACTAGAGAGGTGCGGACAGATGGGCCGGAATACCGCCAGATACCGCATCGCTCTTTGGTTCCAGCCGCCGATACGCTTGCACAACTAGAACATTCGTTTTATAGTGCTTTGTGCGTGTTGCCGCATGTTTCGTGGTGAGCCAGAAAAAGGCGCCACTCTCATCTCCGTCGCTGGTCGGGGGTGAGGGCGGCGCTTTTTGCACGCGAGACGGATTTGCTGGGACGGCAGAGAAGTGGGGTGATGGTGAGATGGCGGGGACACTGTTGAAGCTGGGGTATACGACGCCCCTCACCGATGCCTTTGGCGCGCATCCCACGCTGGGGGCAGCCATCGACCTGAATGATGGGCTGACGTTTACGCTGGCCTCGCCCGATGGGCTGGAGATCCCCGCGCCCCCACGCAGTATCGTGCTGGCGGGGAACATCAGGAGCCAGGGGGAGATCGCCACACGCGCCATCACCCGGCACAATCGCACGGTGACGGCGCGCCTGTTCGTCGGCCCAGCGCATCGTCTAGCGCGCCTCATCGCCAGCCATCAGGAACCTGCTGACGTGGCTGGCCGCGCCACCCGCAGACACCCATCACCCTCCAGTATCAGCCGTTCAATGCGCAGCGCGCCGGTGTACCTCGACGTGGTGGGCGCAGCGCACAACCTACCCAGCGATGAGGGGCAGTGGCTACGCGGGCAGTTCGAGACCCTCACGATCACCTTTACCTGCCGCCCTGGCATGCGCGGGGATCGGCTCACCTTCCAGAATCTCGCCGTCAACCCTGGCTTCGAGCAACCCTCCACCGCAGGCGTCATCGTCTTCAATGATCCCCTGGCCAACGTGAACTATTACGTGAGCAAGGCAGGCAGCGCGCCGACGATCACGACGGTCAACAACAACTTTCCTGATGTGGTGAAGGCCGACAGCCCGCTGCGCTACTATCGGCTGAGCGAGGCCAGCGGCGTAGTCGCCTACGATGCCAGCGGAACCGCGCAGCATGGGACGTATGTCGCTAGCCCGACCCTGGGCGTCGCCAGCGGCGTATCGGGCGACTAGCGCGGATAAGGCGGTGACGTTCGCAGCGGCCTCCTCGCAGTATGTCTCGCTCCCCGCAGCGGGGCTGCCGACGGGCAACAACCCGTGGTCGCTGTTGGCGGCGGTCAAGGTGAGCGCGCTGCCGGGTTCCTCGCAGGTGATCTGCGCCTTTGGCACGTCGGCGACGCGCCAACTGGCGTGCATCGTGCTCAACGCGACTGGCGCGCTGGCCTCGACCTTCGGGGGCGATACCGCGGCGACGGCGATCACGACGAACGCCTGGCACCTGCTGCACGCGACGTGGGATGGGACGACGCTGACCATGTATATCGATGGGGCGTCGGTGAAGACGGCCACCCCCGGCGCGCTCAACATCGCCCAGCTGGCTATCGCCGCCATCGGCGCCCGCAATGATGTCTCGACCTTCGCCAGCGGGACCATCGATGAGGTGGCCTTCTTTGGGACATGCCTCTCCTCCACACGCGTCACCGCGCACTGGAACGCGTTCAACGCGGGCACGGGCATGGGCACGACTCGCCAGCACGCTCACCCTCGTCAGTGGCGCGCGCATCGCCTTTGGGTCGCCAGGATGGGCGAGCCTGAACACGTGGCAGGCGCGCTTCCGCTACACCAGCGGGGGGACGTATCGCTTCTACCTGCACTACACGGACGCCAGTAACTACCTCAGAGCGCAGCGTGACGGGAACCAGCGCTCACCCTCGAGCACGTGATCGCCAGCGTCAGCACGACCCTCGCCACGACGCACTGATCCGCTCGCCTCAAACGTGTGGTACTGGCTACGCCTGACCCAGTTCCCAGCGGCGCCTGGCGAGGTCGTAGACATCCAGGCGGCCATCCTGGAGGATGGGACAACGGTCGGCTCCCCTGGCGCACAGTACGCCATCGCTGGCCCGGCTCCCACCGCAGACGCGGTGACAGCCCTTGCAGGGCAGCCGCAGATCGAGGCCAGCGGCGCATCCCTGATACTCGGTGGGCCATACGCCAACGTCCATACGCTCAGCCTCTTTGGCCCTGGTGGGTGGCAGTTCGGCGTCGTCTCCGGCGTCCCGATGGGCGCCTGGGATCAGCAGACGATCAGCGGCGTGCAGTCGCCGACACTCTACCCTGGTGGGCCGGTCAGTAGCTTCGGAGCCGCGCGCATCGATGCGCCCGCCATCCGGCGCGTGGGACGGCCAATGGCGCACGTATGTCGGCGGTAGCCCCACCGGGAACCTTCGCCATCCCAGCAGCGCCAGCACAGGTCTTCAACGGCTCGGTATGGGTCAAGAGCAGTGGCCTCAGTCGGCACGGCCACCATGAGCCTCGTGGCGCGCGAATACGACGCCAGCGGCAGCCTCCTGCGCAGCGGCAACATCGCCAGCCATACAGGCAACCTCAGCGCCTGGACGCAACTCTCAGGAACGTACACACCGGGGGCAAGCTGCGCGTGGCTCGATCTCGCGTGCGAGGCGGCAGACAGCACGGCCAATAGCGCCAATGGGATCGTCTGGTTCGACAACGCGCAACTCTGGAACCAGACGATCCACGGGCGCTACGGTGATGCCGTGGTGCGACCTACGGGCGGCGGTCTCGCCCGCCATGCTGGTCATCACGGACTCGTCGGCGATCTGCCCGCACCCGCCTTCCTGGCGGTGGGCACGTATGTCACCAGCCTGCCCACTGGCGGCGCGCTCTCCCTCTACCTGGGCCGCAAGGCGCCACCTCGCCCACGGGCGCAACTGGTGAACGTGAGCTATGGCGCGTACAGCGCGCTCTTTAGCCCGCAGGGATTTGGCCTGCTGGACAGCGGCGGGCTATGGGGGCTTCGACGCGATAGCCAGCCTGGGCAACGGCACCGGGTGGAATCCACGGTTTGAATCGCTGCTCGCCAGCGATGCGGCAGGGGTCTATCACCTGCTGGCCAGAATCTACACCGAGCAGAGCGGCGGGAACATCGGGAACATCACCCTCAAAGCCGCCATCGCGCAGCAGACGGATGCCTGGTTCAATCAGCCTCAGCGGCAGCGATATCGTGGGCCAGTGGACAGGTAGCCCCGTCACACCCTTCGCCGCAGCAGCTACCTGGACAGTGGCCGACGCCGGGCAATGCACGCTACCACCGTTCCCGCAGGGGGCGCTCACCGATCCCAGCGCAGCTCTATCTGACCCCAGCGCACAGTGGCAGGATACGAGCGGGAGCAACGCCAACGGGCGCACGAACTGGCAGGCGCTGCTGCCCATCGATGGGTCGCTGCTCGTCGCCACCATCAACAATCCAGCCAACGCCAGTGGGGCCGTGACGAACAAGTGGCTGTGGGCCTACGCCGATGGGCTGCTCGTCAACCGGGCGGGGGCGGCAGATGGGCCATCGTGGCTCTACTCGCTCGAAGCGGGGCCGACGCCGAATCCGTCACATGGCGCCGGTGGCGCGGGGACGCAATCGAGCGGGGCGGTCAACGTCAATAGCGGGGCTGATCCCACGCTGGTGCTCGACCCGGCGCAGGTGGGGGCCAACGCCATAGCGGGCGTCAACCAGATGGTGGCCATCCTGAGCGATCAGGCGGGTGGGGTGTATCCGTGTTTCGGCGAGGTCAGTTACTCGCCGCTGTATCTCGAACCACGATGAGGATCTACGGTAGGGGTTTGGGGGTAAAGGATGTCGCAGGCTCAGCGGCGCCGGCGGATTGTACACATCCCACGTGACCAATGCCGCCTCACTGGTGTGACAGGGAATGCTGACGCCAACTCTGCGTAGAGTAGGGGAGGGATTCCAGCCAGGGTGAACCAACCGATGCAGCATCAGGTAGGCGAAGCCCAGATTACGCAACCTGGCTCGCATGCTCCTGTATGCTCAACAATTGGTGACAGTCACATGCCAAGTGACGAATACTACGAGTGTCTCTGGGTGATCGTGCGGGTCGTCAGGCATGGTATGCGAGGAGAGAAGAACCGTCTGCGCCCCTCTGACGTACCCGATCTTACTCTGCCTGCTCGGCCCACTGCGCCCGCCAGGCGGCGGCTTCAAACGGCTCAGCGAAGTACTGCGTCTCGTGTACGACGTGGGCCGCGCGAAATTCCATGATGCTCACGGTGTGGTACGGCTTCCCGTCGTAGCTGATGACCAGTTCGGTGATCCACAGATCGTCGCTGCCGCGCACCCGCTGGACGACAAACTCGCGCCGTGCCGGGTGGTGGCCACGCTGGCCCTGGATGTTGCGGCGCCCGCAGAACCGCTCGCCCGATTGTGGGTACTCAAGGACCGCATCATCGGCATAGATCGCATGCTCCGCGACGTCATCGTCTGCCTGCGATGCGGCCCAATGACGCTCGATGGCGGAACCGACGATCTGCATCTGTCTCTGCATCTGTCATGGGTGCTTGAACTCCTCCTCAATTCTTCCTCGGTGCGCACTGACACCCCCCTCCGGCGCGGCTGCACAAACTGGACCAGCACCGTCAAGGCGCACCATGCCACCACATCACCACGCTTCTTGCACAGCGTACGAGACCTGCTAGAGCGGTGTCGCGAAGTCCTGGGTCCAGTAGGAGCCGTAGGCGCTGCCTTTTTGATAGTAGTACGCGAAGCCGACGTCACGCAGCGCGCAGTTGAGCAGATTGCGGCGGTGGCCATCATTGGGCGGCGTCTCGTGGAAGAAGGCGTCAATGACGGCTTCGGGCGTCGGATAGCCAGCGGCGATATTCTCTGCGGCCATAGAGAACTGGTAGCCCGCCGCGTGTATACGATCCCACGGCGTCTGGCCAGCGGGGCTGTTGTGGTCGAAATAGCCATGCAACGCCATGTCCTGGCTATGCGCGAGCGCGGCTTGGTCGAGTTGCGCGTTCTCACGGAGCGGTGGGCAGTTGAACTGGCTGCGGTAGGCGTTCGTCCTGGCGAGCGCGCGGCTGGCGAAGCTCGCGGGACCGCTCGTCGGCGTGGGCGCGAGGCGAGGTGGCTGCGTTGGGGTAGCGGTAGCCTGATCGGGAGGCGTTGGAGGCAGTGAAGGCGTTGGAGTGCTGCCTGTTGTGGCGGATGCCGTCGCTGGCGGCAACGAACCGTCGCTCGTACGCGCTATTCCCGCCGTCACGGGTCCGCAGCCCGTGATAAAGATGCCGACGAGCGCGACGAGCGCGAGCAGGGAGGAGAATTGACGTCTCATTACTTTCCTCGCTGTCCTCGCTCATCACGTTAATCACTGCGCCAGAGCGTTCCATGCGTTCCAACCGCCACTCCATTGTACCCATTGCGCCCATTGTGCCATGCTCTCATGGAGTAGTCCAGGCGCCATACACCGAACAGGCCACACCAGCAGTGATTCAACACTGATGAGCCCGTTGGCCCTCCCGCCTGCCCTCGTCGCCGATCTACGCCGGAGATTTACGTGACGCACGTCCACTATCTTGTCGCCATCGGTCGCCTGGAGCGCATGCGTTGGCACAGCAAGTGACTTATCACCCGAAGGAACCGCCACAGCCCGCCGATGCCCAAGCATGCTACGATGTCAAGGCTCCCAAGAAACCGGTGAGCTACCCATTGAAAAACAGTCTGTTGGGAGGCAAGGGGAGGCGCGTCATGATCCACGAAGAAGTACTCGCCGAGATATCTCAGCTCATCCAGGACTACTTCGTATGGGCCGTTACGAATCCTGAGCAGGCGGCGACACTCAGCCTTGTCCCCTCACCCTTCCAGCAGCAGACCAGCAAAAACAAGCAGCCCCAGGTTGAGCACTCCGACTTATTGGGATTCTCACGGTGGCTCGCTCAAGGGAGAAAGTGACGAGAGACGCTGAGGAGAGCTGGTCAGAAAACGGGAATGCTGTGCATGCGGGCAGCCAGCAAAAAACGTTCGACGTGGTTGGACGTGATCGTGATCGTGGTTAATCATGAGCCGTGATGGAGATAGACTAACCCTCTGCGCTACGAAATCGCGCGCAATAAGATGCTGAACGATGCAGAGCGCATATGGAAACCAGCCACGCTCAGAGATATCCTTCTTCCACCTCCCCGGTTGGAAAAACATCCTCAACTCACACAAAGCGCCGCTCTTCAGCACGTCCGAGAGAATAGTAAGAATGGTATCAGAGCCGGGAGCGCAACCACCCAAGGAATACGCTGAGTCCACCCTGCATAGCACGAAGGATAACTCACAGCTGGAGACGCCGTTGAGCACGAGCATCATCACAGAGTACCTGCGCTGGCTGGGCCACGACGCTGGCGGCGCCCTCCTACCCGAAGATGTCCTTGTGGGCATCTTGACCGAGGGCGTCTGGCGGCAGCCGCCGAACTGGCCACCCCTCGAACCCGGCGAGACGCTGGTCTACGTCCCTCCACAATGGATCGGCGACTGGGAGACCGGCCACCGCCTTGCCCCCGGCTATCAGCATGTCTGGCGCGTTCCACGCGCGTCCCTCACGTCCCTCTCCTCGCCACTGTCCTGCCCTCACTTTGGCCCCTATCGACCCAACAGCCTTCCCCCTAGCGCCACCGGCCCAACTGCTCGGTCAACATGGCCGCGCTCGCGTCGTGATCGTGAGACGCCCCTGCCGGAGGAGGAGAAGGAGACACAACCATAACGACTGAAGATACGCTGCTCGTTGAGACACTGTTGCACGGCATGGGGAAAACCATGGGAGTGGCCCTCCTTCATAAGCAGCACGAAGGAGCACAGACTTCCCACGCGTTGGACGAGGGGCGCGAAGAGCCGACAGAGACGTGGTAAGTGAAATGTGAGGTCCTTTGCTGGATGACAGGGGGTAAGCCGTCACTCCACGGGCACGGTGCGCCAGGCGCCGATTGATGGCGGCGCAGCGGCTGGTTGGCGGATGATGCGCAACCCCAGCCGCTGCCGCGTACACTTTTAGTGGCTTCGTGAGCGCTGTTAGATCAGAAGGAGGTTCACTACCCAGGTACCGTGGAAGGCGCCGCCACCACTGGTCCAGGTACCGCTGAGCTGGCCGTAATCGGTCACGCCGCCGGTCAGCACCGGACCACCTTCGTTGATGGTGAGGCTGCCGTTCGCCGTAAGGGTACCCGTGTCGTTGTAGGTGGTGGTCCCCTCAGTCGTAGTGCCAGTGAGTGTCCAGCCAGACTGGTTTAGGGATAGTGACATCGGATTGCTGCCCGTAGAGCCATCGGTGGTGTAGGATCCAGAATAGGAGCCATACAGGCTCACCGGCGCCGGTGGATTGTACACATCCCACGTGCCCAATGCCGCGCCGCCGGCGTTCCACGTGCCACCGAGGTGGCCAGGGCCGAGGATCGAGCCGACGAGAATGCCATACACCACGCTACCCTGCTTCTCGGTCAGGGTGAAGGAGCCATTGAGCGTGATGGCGCCAGTATCGGAGGTCACGACCGAACCCTCGCGCTCGGTTTCCAGGCGTCTATGCATGTCAGGATGATGGTGAGAGCCGGTCACTCTTCCGGTGGGGCAAGGCCGCCCTGCGTGCCAGCGAGGATCTCGTTGTGGCCGATATCGAGCGTCTTGATCCAGCGCTGCTGGCCGAGGGTGAGGCCGATAAAGAAACCGAGTTCGACTAATTCGGGGTCGGTGAAATGCTGATGCAACTGCTCCCAGAGGGCGTCATCGGCGATTGTGGCGTTCCAGATGATGGCGCTGGTATAGGTGAGCGCGGCCTTTTCGCGCGCGCTGAACTCGTCCGACTCCTCGAAATGCAGCAGTTTGGCGTACTTCGCCTCAGGAATGCTTCCCGATCCAGACCGGACCGATCGCTGCACGCCTCAGTACTCGCACTCGATGGACTGTGAGACGTAGACGCGGCAGAGTTCCTTGGTGGCGTGGTCGAGCACGCCCGTGCGAAATGTGGTCTGCCAGGCCTGGGTGAAGGCGCGAATGACGGCGGGAACATGTGCGCGGATCGCCTGGCTCTCTGGCCGGGGAGCGCCGTGGATGCGGGCGTCTTCCAGGTAGTCGAGAATCTCAGGGTCGGTGATGGCCGATAGATCGGCGATACGGGATTCTGGGCACGTTATGCGCCCCCTCTCTTGCTGAAGCGCGGCCTTCATGGCAACGCTTGCCTCCTGGAGATAGTATCGCGCTGCGACCCGTGCGTCAACCACCATCCGGCGCCACATCACGCGCTCGCGCCGCCCGCCCGCAGCATCGCCCAGACGCGCGGCCCGCCAGCGGACGCCACACCCTCGGCGACGACCTGGAAGCCGAAACGCTGGTAGATGGCGACATTCGCCTCGTTCTCGGTCTCCAGGTAGCAGGGCAGCGCGGCGGCGTCGATGCGCGCCAGCATCGGCCGGAGCAGCCGTGCGGCGATCCCCTGGCGCCGCTGTGATGGCTCGACGCCGATCTGCGCGAGATACCAGTGTGGCCCCGGCGCGCACCGCTCGTGCAGCGCGGTCGCGTAATTGCCCGTGGCCGCTAGCCGCCGCAGGATGGGCCAGCGTACCCGTAGCGGCGCGGCGAACATGCCCGCGCGCAGCATCCGCCGGAGCGTCATCGTCGTCTGCCCCGGCGGCAGCCAGACGGCGGCGCCCTTGTACCCCGGCGTCACATACACCGCGCCATAGCGGCAGCCGTAGTACACGTTGAGGCCGATCAGCCAGGGCAGCAGCCTGCGGCGCTCGTCGCCATCGGGGATGGCGTAGCGCATCAGCGGATCATCCTGGAACGCGCGCGCCAGCACCGCCGCGACCCGGCGCGCATCCGCCAGGGTGGCGCGTCTGAGACCCGCGAGATCATGGGTATCGTGGGTAGCTATAGCCGTTTGCTCCACGGCCACCGCCGCCGCTTGCGCTGTGGCGTCTTCTCCTGCGGAACATCAGCCTCGTCGTCGGGTGTATCGCCAGTGGGGGCGCTTTGGCCGTCAAGATACGCCAGGTTTTCGGCGACGACACGCTCAGAGTCCACTGCCCCGATTTCATGGAAGATACGCAGCGCCTGCTCGTAGTAGCCTGCGCCTCTCCAGTTGCCCCAGTCATCGGCCAGCTGCCCAGGTTGTTGAGCGTCGTCCCTTCCACACTGCGGTTGCCCACCTCGCGCGATGACTAGCGCCTGCTCGTAGTAGCCCCGCGCCTGTTCTGGCTGCCCCAGGCTTGGCCAACTCGCCCAGGTTGTTGAGCATCGTGCCTTCGCCACTGCGGTTGCCCACCTCGCGCAGATGTGAGCGCCTGCTCGTAGTAGTCCGCGCCTGCTCTTCTGCCCAGCCATCGGCCAGGTCCCAGGTTGTTGAGCGTCGTGCCTTCCCACTGCGGTTGCCCACCTCGCGCAGGATGACGAGCGCCTGCTCGAAGTACTCCGCGCCTGTCTGGCTGCCCAGATCTGGCCAACTGCCCAGGTTGTTGAGCGTCGTCCCTTCGCCACTGCGGTTGCCCACCTCGCGCAGGATGACGAGCGCCTGCTCGTAGTACTCCGCGCCTCTTCCCTGCCCCAGACTGTAGGCCAGCGCGCCCAGGTTGTTGAGCGTCGTCCCTCCCGCTGCGTTGCCCACCTCGCGCGGATGACGAGCGCCTGCTCGTAGTACCCGCGCCTGTCAGGCTGCCCCAGGCTCCTGGCCAACTGCCCAGGTTGTTGAGCGTCGTGCCTTCGCCGCTGCGGTTGCCCACCTCCCGGCACGCCGCCAGTTGCCATGCGTATCGAAGTCGCATGCCCAGACGCCAGTGGCCGCCGAGGTTCAGGTAGTCAATAAGTGTGTCGACGATGCCGATCACCTGCTGCGGGGCGCCGCCTGGGTCGCCTGCGCCTGGTCGAGCGCGGCGACGATCATCTCCTCCTCAATCGCCAGGGCGGCGAAATCGTGTTCTCTGCTCCGTGACCAGCGTGTCAATGCCCGCCAGCAGCGCACGCAGACCCTGCGTCTGCGTCTCGGCGGGCTGGTTCTGCCAGAGTTCGTGGGCATACTCGCGCAGCAGCGGATGCAGGCGCACGCGGCCATCTGGCGGCAGCAGGCTCGCCAGTGAGAGCGCCACGAATATATCGAGGTCAGCCTGTGCGGCGGCAAGCTCGCTGGCTGAGGGTTCTGTGTCCTCAGCTGGCGTCTCGCCCTGTTCCTGGATGCCCGCCAGCAGCCGCTCGATCACGGCGCGTGGCCAGTCGGGGCCATCGGGCAGGCCGAGCGCGGCAAAGCGGGTACGCTGGAGCGGCGTCAGCGTTTTCAAGCTCTGCTCGAAGCTGTAGCGCATGTTGCGGGTGGCGTCCAGCGGGTCGCCGAGCAATCCCTGGCCGCGATCCCGTTCGAGGTCGGCGCTCAACTGGCCAACGCTCACCTGGCGCAGCGCGGCGCGGGCCGCCTGTAGCTCGATGGCCAGCGGCAGCCGTCCCAGCCGTTCGACGATGGCGGCGGCGGCGTCACTATCGCGCGCGTCGTCCCAGGCGCCGCCCTTCGCGTGATAGCGTTCGGCGAAGAGTCGCGCGGCGGCGGTTGGCTCCAGCACATCCAGCGGCAGCAGTTGCAGGCGGGCGCGGATGGCTGATGGCGCGCCGTCACCAGCGCGGTGATCCCCAGCGCTGCCAGCGTCTCGAGCGCGCGGGCCAGCGGCAACCCCACCTCGACGTTATCCAGCAGCGCCAGCGCGGGCGGGAGGGCGCCAGTCTCGGACGCGAATGCGCGCAAACGGGCTTGCAGCGCGCGCTCGCGTAGCTCCACCTCCGCCTCCGGGCCGACGGTCTGCGCCTGGGCTAGCTGCTCCGGCGCGAGCGGCGCGCCCCAGTCCGCCAGCAGTTGGTCATAGAGCCAGGTCAGGCCAGCGAGTCCCTCACGCTCATCGCAGCGCGCCCAGGTGATGCCGCCGGGGAAGGCGTCCGGCTCCGCTGCCAGCGTATAGAGCGCCTCCGCCGCCAGGGCAGACTTGCCGACGCCCGCCAGCCCCGCCACCAGCGCCGAGAGGCCGACGCTCTGCCCCGCGCGCAGCCGCTGGCATAGCTCACGAAGCTCACCCTCACGCCCGACGAACTCCGGCGCGCGTGGCGCCAGCTTGTTTGGGGGATGCGGGCCGGATGGTAGCTCATGCTGTATGTAGTTGTGCAGGGCCGCCGCAACGGCCAGCGCCGCGCTATCGGGCGTCGTGAAGAAGGCGGCTACGCGGTCACGCCCGACCTCCGCGCGGAAATCGCGCACCTGGGTGGCGTGGTCTGGGTCGCGGACGGCGGCGGGGAAGAGCGCATCTGGCCCGTCGTCTTTTTCGGTGTCGGCGTCCGCCAGGAAGATGAATCGCGGCATCCCGGCGTCTCTGGCCGCGCGATACTCCAGATGCGTCACCGAGAGCGTCTCGCCGTCGGGGATCGTGCCATAGCGCCAGCCGAGCAGCAGCACGTAGACGCTACAACTCCTCAGCTTATCCAGCGATACCTGGGTCGCGTCGCCATCATGCGCGCCGAAGTCATCCATCACGACCGGATGCTCGTCGAATGTGTCAACCACGTGGCGCACAGCGTCGCGATGCGCCTTCAGGTCAACGCTGGTGGAGCTGAGAAAGATACGCAGCATCGAACGGGAGCGCGCCGGTGTGTGCGCTGGCCGTGAGGAGGTATTCATCGTCGCCTGTCTCTGTGTCGCAACGTGTATATAAACTTTCACTCATTCACCCGAACAAACACAGGAACGACGCGCGCGGGGAGACGGGATTAGCCGCAGGACTTCAGCCTGCGGGCCGACCCTAGTACGCTGTCCGGGGTAATTCTTAAAGGTCATCTACGCGCCTGCCGAAAGCTTCTCGGTTGTTCACCATTCTATGCGCCTGCCGCACTGAGCGTCAATAGACAAGACGTAATGATATGGGGCAGCGAAGGCGCGGTGAACCGGGTATCATACAGCCAGGGCTTTTGCCGGATGATGGGGAGGTCGCATGGATACTGGCTCAATACTGGGAGTGCTGGCCGTCTTCGCGCTGGTCGCCACCAATGGCTTCTTCGTCGCGGCAGAGTTCGCGCTGGTCAAGGTGCGGGTCACGCGCGTGGAGCAGTTGGTGCAGGAGGGCAACGCGCTCGCCCGCATCGTGCAGCGCCAGACATCCCACCTGGATAGCTACATCGCCGCGACACAGCTTGGCATCACGCTCGCCAGTCTCGCCCTCGGCTGGGTCGGCGAACCGAGTCTCGCCCACCTGGTCGAGCCGCTGTTTCAGTGGGTCGGCAGCGTCTGGGCAGCGGAGGGCATCGCCAATACCGTCGCCATCGCCTTCAGTTTCGCGCTCATCACCGCCTTCCATATCGTGCTGGGCGAGCTGGTGCCCAAGTCCATCGCCCTGCAGCGCACCGAGCGGGTCTCGCTGTTTGTCGCCGTGCCGCTGCTCGTCTTCGCGCGCGTCTTCCGTCCGTTCATCGCGTTCATGAACGGCGTCGGCAACGCCATCGTGCGGCTGTTCGGCCTCTCCTCTGGTGGCGAGCATGAGTCGGTACACTCGGTCGAGGAACTGGAAATCATCGTAGCGCAGAGCCGGAAGGCTGGCGTTCTCGACGCCGAGGAGGAGGTGCTGCTGCGGCACATCTTCGATTTCAGCGATAAGACTGCCCGCGATGTGCTGACGCCGCGCAGTGATATCGTCGCGCTGGCCCACGACACGACGGTGGCTGAGGCGGCGCGCGCCTGCTTCGAGTCGGGGTATACGCGTCTGCCGGTCTACCGCGAGACACTCGATCAGATCGTGGGCATCCTCCACGCGAAGGATCTCCTGGGCGCCCACGCCGATGATGGTGGCGTGACGCAAACCGTCGAGTCGCTGGCGCGTCCGGCCTCGTTCGTGTTGGAGTCCCAACATCTGGGCGACGTGTTGACGATCTTCCGCCAGGAGGGAACGCATCTCGCGCTCGTCGTCGACGAATATGGGCAGGTGGATGGCCTGGTGACGATGGAGGATGTGCTGGAGGAAATCGTTGGCCAGATTCAGGACGAGCATGATGTCGGCGAGGATATCCCCATCAGGCAGCGGCAGGATGGCGTGTGGGTCGTCGCCGGGCCGGAATCGTACGAGAGTGTGCGCGAAACCATTGGCCTCCCTGAGATTCCCGACGACGAGCGCGGCCAGTATGCGACGCTGCCCGGCCTGCTGATGCTGCGCCTGGGACGGCTGCCACGGGTCGGCGACCGCCTGCGCCTGGAGCCAGATTGGGAGATCGAGGTAGCGGCGATGGATGGCCGCCGTGTGCGTCAGGTGTTGGCGCGCCGCACATAATACGAAATCCGCCTCGATTCTTGGCGTCTGGCCCCAGACCTCACCCCCAGCCCCTCTCCTACGAGGAGAGGGAAGTCCAATTGGGAGCCAGTCGCCGACACTGGTCGCCTGGTCCCTCCCCGCGTAGGGGAGGGTGGCCGAAGGCCGGGAGAGGTCTGCCCCTCCACTATAGCATCAAACTGGCTGCGGATTTACAGCCCCACGCACGTCGCTGGCATGCCGACGAACGCGCCGTAACGCCCGGCGGCGGCGGTGATGCCTCGCGCTGGGCATCGGTCAGCGGGGCGAATGGCGCCACCTCGATCACCGCTGCTCCTCTGGTGATGGTGCGCCGCCAGTTGCCGATGACCTGGCCGCCCAGCACTATCGTCGCGTTGAATGCCGCCCGTTCGCCATTGCCGCGTCCACCCGTGATCGCGGCGCCGAATCCCTCGTAGCCCACCAGCAACTCGTCATATGTTGGTAACAAGAAAGCCGCGTGCGCTGGCTCAGCCGCTGGCAGCGCCGACGCCGGGAACCAGCAGGTCTGGCCGTCGATCTCCTCCTGGCTCAGGTCGGCGCCAACCAGCGCGAGACCCGCCTTCGCGTCGGCCACCGTCAGCCCCGACCACCAGACGAAATCGCGCGCCGTCGCTGGCCCGTGGCTGGTGAAGTAGCGCCGTGTCAGCTCCGCCAGCGCCTCATCGCGGGTCAACGTCTTCGCCTGTGGCGCGCGCTCCGCCAGCAGCGCATAGGTGAACTGCTTGCCGCGCCGGGGGCCGCTACAGATCACCCCATCCAGTTCGGCGCGCATAACGATATGGCCGAGACGCTGCCCCTCAGCGGCGAGGCCAGCCTCCGCCAGCGCCGCGCCCAATTCCGCGCGGGTGCGATACTGTCCGCCCGCCAGCGCTCCGGCGATGGCCGCATTGCTGCGCAGGTAGAGCGCATCGTCGAGTTCGAGCTGGCGGTCGTAGTAGGCCATTGTGGCCCGGACGCGCGGCGCGGTCAGCTCCAGTAGCCAGCGAATATCGGCGGGCGTGACGAAATGCCACGTTGGCCGCAGCACGTGGGTGCGCAGAATCGCGCCCTCATTGAATGCTCGCTCGATCACGGCGTCGGTTGCGTCACGCATCCGCATGCCCAGCGACCAGATGGCCCCCAGATACTCCTGCGACTGAACCGCGCCCAGCCAGGCGACCACCTCCGCCGGGGTCGCCAACGGTTCGTGCGTGAGTCGCTGCTGCGACAATCGTTGCAGGCCAATAGCCGCCGACGCCATGACTATGCTCCTGTATGCTCCTGGTGAGTTTCAAATACGGTCGTGGCCGCCGGGTATGGGCGCCCTTTACTGCTCGGCGTCGCTTTCCATAGCGGGTCCGAAAGGAGCGGCGGGGCGCGCTACAGGCTGCGCTGGTCGGCGCGCGTTGAGTGCGGCAAGCACATAGGCGTACAGGTCGCGCGCGGGGCCATAAATGCTCCCTACATCGTACTCGGTCTTCTTACCGTTACGCATCGCGAGGACGATCTGCCATCCGTAGTTGCCGCCGCCGCTGCGGTGGATGTTGCGCACGTCGGCCAGCGCCACCCCCTCGACTTTCTGGCCCTTCACCTCGGCGACGTAACGCGGTGTCACCAGGAAGAAGTAGTCCTGTGGGCGCTGTAACGTCCGTAGCCAGCGCAGGGAGATGGAGAGCATCCACAGCGCGACTCCAACGAGCAGGATGCCCTCACCATAGAGCACCAGCGACCGCTGCGACCCAACGAGCCAGGACTGCGGAATCATGTCTAGCCCGATGATCGTGCCAGATGTGACGATGAAGATCCCACAGCCCACCGCAGCTATCGCCAGTATGGTAAAGGAGATCAGGTTGGGCCAGATGGCGCCCCGCCTTACCGGGAAGCGCGTCCAACTCGCGGGGAGCGACGGCCCACGCGCAATCGCGACCGCGTCACGCAGGCTGACATTCGGCTCAGACTGTGGCGTGGACGGTGGGGTCTGCCCGCGCCGCCGCGCCTGGACGGCGGGCAGTTGATCGAGGCCGACTGCGGCATGTGTCGCGCGGGCGCGGATAGCCTGAAGGATCGGCGAGGGCGCGCCGCCCGCGAGGGGAGAGCGCACGAGCACCTGCATACTGCGCTGTAGGCCTGCCTCGACGATCAACTGCTCGTCTCGCCATTTGGCCACGGTGATATGGAACTGCTTTTGCGTGGTCTCGTTGCTCTCGAGATAGAGCCAGTCGATGTCTCCCCAGGGCAGCGCGCGCTTGACCGCCAACATCTGGCTGGTCAAGTTGGCGCTATCCGCAACCCAGAAGAGGAGCATGCTGGGCAGGAACGCCACATAGATTATCCCGAACAGGAAGTACCCCAGAAAGAGCCAGATGCGCCCCTCGCCAACGGGCGCGGTCAAAACATCTAACGCGCAGACCGCTTCGAGCAGGATCAGGCCAATAATCACCGGCCACGGCCCACGAGAGAAGACCACCACACCATCGCCGTGGTGCGCGCGCAACGCCAGCCGATGCCAGACGAGCAGGACAACGGTAAGCGCGAGAAAAAAGGCCCCAATGGCAATCGCTGGCGCCAGCGAGAGTGCTCCAACGGCCCCGAACCCCGCAGCGATGAGAATCGAGAATGCTCCGAACAGCACCTGACTTTGTCGACTCGCCAACATCTTCCACCTCCGCTCTAGCGTCATGCTCATGGTGTTCACGATGCGCGTGACAACTCCAACGCCGTTTAGCTCGGTTAGTCTAACGACTCTTAAAGCAGACGTCAATTTACCGCCAGAACGGCATGAGGATATTCCCGTTACCTGCGAGGCGAAGCTTGTAAACACAGCAATGCCCCGAACGCCGACGGTATCAGCATTCGAGGCATCGTGATGCAGGATACTTGGGGGCGCGCAGACGATACCAGGTTCTCAACTGTTGAGCTACCTCAACTAGTCAGAAGCGCGTTGAGGAGTATATATTGTCAATCACATCATATAGAGGAGCGCTAGATGGCATGGGTAGTACGAGCAGGCGAGGCCAAAGCCGTAGACCTGGTGAAAGGCTACCGGGAGCATCTGGGCGTCCCTGGCCTTTATGGATTTTCGGTTCAATATCAGGCGGGTATACCCTGGCAGATTGGCACGGGCGGGCCAGTACCCTAACGCGCAGGTAAGCATCGCCGAAGAAGAAGATTTGCGGGTGGCGCTACGCGTTCTCGGCTATGAATTTCGCCTCGTTGCGAGTCCCGGTGTAGGCTATCATCATACCTTCGTCGTGCTGTATGATGCGACAGGGGTTATAGTTACACACCTGCCACTCCCTGTCGCAGAGAAGATACACCAGACTTTCACCCAGGTTGCGAATTCCTACAGGGTTCGTCCAGGGAGTACACCATGAGGATACCATGAAGATGAAACATATCCATGTTGATTTCAATACGTTGACAAGCACGCCAGTTGGGGTGGTCAAGTACCTGCAAGAAGATGGACAGCCACCACTCCAGGACGGTGAGCGAGTGGTATTGTATGACGCAGATGGGCTGGTGGTAGAGGCAACCGTCACGACATACGTCACGGCACGGGGAGAGCAAGTCTTCGTGGCGGCTCCAGATGAGACCACCTGGTGTGATACTGTGCCGTACGAACTCCCGCCCCCATCTGCGGAGGCGCGCTAACAGCGCCTCGCAAGAGAGCGAATCGGGATCATGGGCTAAAACCACCCCTTCTACCAAGAAGGTTGGGAGAAAAATGATGCGACGAGCTGTGCGACGATTTGGTCGCTGGGGAATCGTCCTAAGCGTGATCTGCGGTATCAGCATCATTCTGGTGATCACCGCCCGGGCAGCCGGAGCGCCGCCCTTTCAGCCAAGCAATAGCTTGCAGACAGCAGCGCAGAAGCAGGCGCAATTGCAGCAAATCCACGCGCAAGAAACAGCATCCGCGAAATCGCCGCATGCGCCGAAGACAGGATTACCCGTGACTTCCTCCCCCGTCACATCATGTCCGAGAGGCCCAATGACATCAGGCATCAGCACGGCGCTTGAATCGGGTGGTTTGCATGAGCATATCATCAGTAACGCGACTGTTGCTCCAGATGGAGGTGTGCCATTTTCCTATATCGTTCTTGCTGGCTCGCTGGCATCTCATCCGCAACAGGGCGTCATCATTGTCAGGCGACTTGATTACGACCCCTGCTCCCCGAACGCCAAGGGGCTAACAACTACTTACTATCCCACACCATCTCAGCAGGGTGCGGTGACGCTGACACAATTGAACGGCGTCGTCCTGGCCTTCAAGACCGACGCGGGTGGCAGTGGTCAGTTTAATGTTGTGACCGGCCAGTACACGTGAGGCAGGATCCGCATGCGCTATTACCTGCGGGAGTCGTCAGCTGAGGTATTAGGGATTTCAGGGCTGTTCATGTCATTGAGACACCGGAGCGCCGGGTTCTTCCTACGATCGTGATCTTGACGATACAAACATAATAATGCGATGCCCTGAGCACTGATAAAGCCAGTCCGCAGGGCATCGCATTATTAATAGGGTGCCCGATGGGGCTCGAACCCACGACCTCCAGATCCACAATCTGGCGCTCTGCCGATTGAGCTACGGGCACCATGGTAGCTACATGTGCGCGAAGATTGCTCCTCACGCGCCCATTCAGTATAGCCCGCAGGCGGACGTCTGTCAAACGTCGTTGCGTCCGCTCGCCATTCTTATTGGCCTATCTACCATGCCCGCGCGCCAGGCATAGACCGCCGCCTGCGTCTGGTCGGCCAGCTGCGGCTACTCGCTAGGGAATAATGACGATCCGCTTGCCCTGCACATCGACGCGCTTCCAGGCGCGCTCGACATCCCTGAGTGGCACGCGTTCGATATCCGCATTGAGCTTGCCAGCCTTGATCCAGTCCCACACTTGATTCGTCCCCTCAGCCACCGCCTCCGGAGTCAGGCCAGCGCCAGCGCCGATCATCGTGAGTCCAGAGGTTCGCAGGGAATCGGCGGGCAGGGTAATGTGAGATCCCGCCTTCTCGCCAATCTGCACCAGGCGAATGTTGCCCTTGGCAAAGCCGAGCGTATCAGGAACCAGCGTCGCAATAAGCAGTTCCGTTGGGCGCCCCCACAAGAAATCGAGAATGATATCGTACCCTGACGCTCCGGCTTCCCGCTTGAATGCCCTGGCGAGACTGGTATCGGATTGTTTGAGGTCAATGACGCTGTCCGCGCCGAGGCTGGGGAGCATTCGTAGCGTGTCTTCATTGCGCCCGGTCGCGACAATCCGCTCTGCGCCGAGCAGCTTGGCAACTTGAATAGCGAGTTTCCCAGCGAATCCCGTGGCGCCATTCACCAGCACCGTCTCACCCGGCTGAAGCTGAACGCCCCACCGCAGCGGAAACAGCGCCGTTAACGCGGAACTTGGGACCGCAGCAGCCGTCGCAGCGTCGATCCCATCGGGGATAGGAGCCTGGTACAGCGCTGGAATAACCGCTTTTTCAGCCATTGAGCCATACGGGGGCTTCATGCCACCAAAGCCAATCAATCGACCATCATCTGACACGCCAATGCCATCGGACCCCACAATGGCAGGCAGGCGGGGCAGAAACTGGCGCATGGCGTAATGGGAGCCACGCGCCATCGCTCGATCAATATTTTCGAGCGCGACCGCCTTCACCTGGATAAGAATCTCGCCGTCTTCTCGGGTGGGATCGGGGAAGTCCTCATACCTGGGCGCCCGGCCAAACTTGTGAAGTACCGCAGCTTTCATGGTGTTATCTCCTCACTACGCAGCAAAATGGTTTCCACGGAAACAATAGTAGCTCGCCGCATCGTTCGTGTCAAGATTGTTTCCAGGAAACCATTCCCGCGTCTCCCTCTGAGCTGGCTGGCGCCGCTGCTGATATACTGGTGAGAAGAGATCATATGCGTCGGCGAAAGGGTGTGGTCATGCTCAACGCCCCAGATGAATCTGGAAATGATCGTGATACCGCGTCTTTGAGCGTGGAGATACTGGCCCTCCTCGCGCAGGTCACTGAGCGATTCGAGACCGAGGGCAATGAGGAGTGGCGGTGGATCGCGGCGCACAGCCACAATCCGCTGGTGATCGAACTGCTGCGGGATTCGAGCGTCACGACCTTACGGGTGATCGATGCTATTGGGCGGCTGGAGCCAGTGAATGGTGTCACGATCTCCGCGCAATTTCGGATCCCGAAAGGCACCGTCTCGAAAGTCACCCGCCGCCTGATCGCCAGGGACCTGATTAGCCCTGAATTTCTTCCCGATAACAAGAAGGAAATCCTCTTCCGTCTCACTCCGCTTGGGCGAGAGTTGTTTGAGGTTCATCGCGCCTTCGATGCGCAGATGGAGCGCGGCTTCATCCAGTTTTTGCGCCGCTATGAGGCCAGCGAATTGCGACTGCTGGTGCGCGTGCTGCACGATGCGACCGAAGCCTCGTTCATAACCCTGGGGCGCCAATCAGCGCCGGAGGAAAGATAGCTCTCCGACTGCACCGATCATTTCAATGTATGAGCATTTGATCAGAGGATGGCGATGCTGGTAAGGATCTCATCTAGAATGATGCGTGGATCACGCATCGGTGGCGCAGCGCCAGGAGTAGTCATAGGAGTTCCTGTTGCTCGCGCTGGACTTGCTCCCGCATTCTGGGATGCAAATCCTCGAATGTGACAATTTGCACGGCGCGTGCGAGCGCATCCGTCAGACGATTTTCGAGCCGCGCAAGATCAAGGAGGGTCATGCCTGGTGGGGGATCAATCAGCAGATCAACGTCGCTGGCGGCATGGGTATCACCGCGCGCGAAGGAACCAAACAGAGCTGCATGGGCAATGCCAAATTGGCGCAGAATCGCTGCGATCTGTGCCCGTTGAGCGGCATCGAGTTGGGGATGGGCATGTGCTGTGGGCGTTGGCGCCGCCGTATGCAGCGTGTTCATGTCTTCGCTCATATGCAACGACCTCAGGGTAGGTGTGTTCAGCAATCTTCCACTATCATTGCTATTATATCAACCATTGCGTATATGCTACACACATAAAACTCACTGGCGCTACTGCAATTGATCCAATAACTTGTCATATTCCGCGTGGCGGCCAATCCAGAACCAGAGCCAATGGTCTGGCTCTGCGAATTGCCAGAGCGCGATAGTGAATGCCAATACGAGCGGAATACGTCGGGCCTTTTTTGCTGACCTGCTTGAAGTCCAGACCTGGATGCGCGGGGTTTGCGGCAAACAAATGGTACGCGTAATTGGCCTGTTGCTGTACGCTTTCAGGAAGAGCATCGAAGCGCGCCCGAAATTGTTTGGTGCGCTTCGACTTCACAGAAAAGTGTCTCCAGTAATCTCCTCGGTTTCGCCCGCATCATCCTCAGCTAGCGCCTCGGCCACCAGTTTTTCGAGCAGTGTATCGGATCGCGGATCAGCAAAGAGCGCTGTCCAACGGTCTTCAGACTGCATCTCTTCGAGAAGTAATTGAGCTAGCAGTTCTTGTTCTGCCTCTGGCCGTTGCTCAGCCTGTTCAAAAGCCTGCTTCAAGCGTTCGATCATATGTTATGGCCCTCTTGACGGACATTATTTGTTAGCGTTCCACTGCCATAGCCATTATACTCAAATGCCGTCCGAACATCGATTGTTTTTCAGCATTCGAGGCAGTTGCATGCGATGAACGTAGGTGGCCATCCCGCTCTATGGCAGCGTCGCGTAGCCGGTTAGCTCGACGTAGCCCTGGCCCGTGACCGCCGCGCCGTTGGCCTGCCCGCTGATGGATACCGCTCCCTCCCAGTAGGCGACGCCGGTGGATTGCGCCGTCACCAACTCCTGGTCGCGCAGGGCGGGCGTCAGCGTCAGCGTGACGGCGGGATCGCTGATCGTCACGCGCCAGCCAGAGGGATAGACGCCGCCCGTCGCGGGACTCGTCCAGTGATCGAGTACCTCGAAGTGGAGATTCGCCGCCGGGATCTCGTGCGCGCTACCATCCGCAGCCACGTAGGTGCCGACGGCGGAGAGTGGCCGCTTCTGGCTGTCGCGGATGATGTAGAGCATATATTCGGTGTGGTTATCGAGCTGGATGCTGTACCAGTCCCAGCCGGAGCCAGCCAGCGTCAGGAAATTGCCCCACTGGTGATCCATCCACGCCTGGCCCGTCACCGCGACCGGCGCGCCGTGATCGTTCACCGTGCCGCTCACCGTCATCAGCGGGCGCGAATAGTAATACGAGTAGCCCGCCGTGCCGTAGGTAATCAGTCCGTTGCCGTTGTGCAGCACCGGATGTGGCAGCGCGTCGGTCAGCTTCAGGTCTATCGTGTAGTCGGCCATGTCCGCGTGTAGCTGATCGTGGCCGTTTAACCCGCTCGCCGTCCAGCCGTTGAGCGTCAGGTGAAAGCCCTCCGTCGAGCCAGCGGGCGGTATGGATGTGGGCGACCCGAAACCTACCTGCTGGCCATAGTGGAACTGGCCGCGTGTGATGTCGCTGATGGCATAGTGCGCGGCGTAATATGGCGCGAGCGAGCCGCGCAACGTCTGGAAGAAGGTGAGCTCGAAGCCGTACTCGTGGCCACTGGCGCTATGAAAGTGCCCGGTATAATACCACCACTCGGTCAGGTTGGTATGCGGCGCCTCATCCTGTGGGAAGCGCACCGGGGGTAGCGGCGCCGTCGTCGGGCTGGGTTTCGCTGCGGGCAGGCTGCCGCCGGTCGAGATCGTGCCCGGCAGACCGCAGCCGCCGAAAGCAGGACGAGCGCCAGAGCAGGAGGACGAAACCGCGCGCGTGCTGGCGGCTAAAGCCGCGCCTAAGGGCTGCGCCGCAAAGCCCGCCTACGCGGGCTGCAGAGTATGCGCCGCCACTGGGCGCTCGTTGGGCGCGGGTGTGTGAAACCTGCGCCTGAACGGCCACGCTGCGCTCCGCCACGAAACCCGCCTGTCGCGGGTTGCACGGAACACTGCCCACCGGATGCCCCGTTGGCGCACGTCTGCAGCCCGCGCAGGCGGGCTTTGCGGCCTTCGGAGAAGGCCCTTAGGCGCGGCTTCTTATAGCCGCCAGCCGTCGTGGCGCCTGTCCCTCGTATTGTGGCAAAGAACATCGGGCGCGGTTTGAGCCGCCAGTCGTCGTTTATCCATCATCTCATTCGCCTCCCGCCGCGACTGGCTGGCGCTCGTCCTTCGCCTCGCCCTGCCCATGGAAGACGACGCCGGGAAGCAGTTTATTGAATGGCCATGGCCACCACCAGTTCGCGTTGCCGAGTAGCCGCATCGTCGCGGGAACCAGCAGCCCCCGCACCAGCGTCGCATCCAGCAGCACCGCCAGCGCCATGCCGACGCCGAGCGCCTTGACGATCACCATATCCGCCGTGGCAAACGCGATGCTTACCAGAAAGACGATGGCCGCCGCGCTGGTGATGATGCCGCCGCTGCGTTCCAGTCCCGCCGCCACGCTGCGGGTATTGTCGCCGGTCTGCTCATACGACTCGCGCACCCGCGAGAGCAGAAAGACCTCGTAGTCCATCGAGAGGCCAAAGAGCGCGCAGAACATCATGATCGGCGCCGAGGCCTCGACGAAGCCCAGCGGCGTGAAGTTCAGGATGTTGCTGAAGTGACCCTGCTGGAAGATGAAGACCAGCGCGCCATACGCGGCGACGATGGAGAGCAGGTTCATGATGATCGCCTTGAGCGGCAACACCAGCGAGCGGAAGAGCAGCATGAGCGCGATATACGTAATCAGCGCGACCACCAGCAGCGCGCGCGGAAACTCGCTATAGAGCGTGTTGACGTAGTCGATGACGCCCGCCGTGCCACCATCCACCAGCACATGCAGGTGCGCGGGCGGCGGCGTGTTGCGAATCGCCTGCACCAGCCCCTCGGATTGCGTGTCGAGGAAGCCGTAGCGGCTGACCACCTGCACCAGCGTGATATCCGAGCCTGCCAGGTATTGCAGCGACTGGCTGATATAGGGGTCGGCGATTGCCGCGGGATTGCTATACATCAGTTGATACTGCGCCAGCGTCAGCCGTGGATCGAGCGAGACGATGCTCGACACCTCGGCCACGCGCGGGTCAGCCGCTATCCGCCGTACGTAGCTATCGAGCGCCGTCAGATTGGCCGCGCTGGTGGGGCTGCCATCGGTACGCACCGCCAGAATGATCGGCGTGGTCTGGCGCGCGTCGAAGCGCTGCGTCAACAGATCATAGGCGGCGCGCGACTTGACGCTCGTGGGCAGAATCGAGGCGTCTGGCGCGGCGAGACGCACGCTCAGATAGGGCACGCCCAGCAGCAGCATGAACGCCAGCACCGGCAGCAACACCGCCACCGGATGCCGCATGACGCCCGTCGCCAGCCGATGCCAGAAGCGATGCTCCTCGGCAAGTTCACCATTCGCGCCGCGCCCGCGCGCGCGCGCAGCCACGGCAGCCGCACCGGCAGCGCGTTCACCCGCTCGCCCAGCAGGCTCAACAGCGCGGGCAGCAGCGTCACCGCCGCCAGAATCGCCAGCGCGACGGTCAGCATGCCGCCGATGCCAACGGAGTGCAGCACATTCAGCGGCAGAATCACCAGCCCCAGCAGGCCAATCGAGACGGCCAGCCCAGAGAAGAAGACCGAACGCCCGGCGGTGGCCATCGTGCGGCCAACGGCGTCGTTAATTTCGCGCCCCTGCGCCAACTCCTCGCGGAAGCGGCTGACCATGAAGAGCGAGTAGTCTACGCCGAGGCCGAGGCCAAAGAGCGTGGTGATGTTGAGCGCGAAGATCGAGACGGGGGTGGCGCTGGCCAGCAGATAGAGCAGCGCCAGCGAGACGACGACGCTGCATCCTCCGACGGCGGCGGGCAGCCCGGCGGCGATCACCGAGCGGAAGACGAGCAGCAGCGCCAGCAACGCGAATGGGAAGGCCAGTAGCTCGGCCCGGCGCAGATCAGCCTCGCTGACGGACTGAATATCGGAGTAGAAGACGGGGCCGCCGCCCACGGTCATCGCCAGGTTCGGCGGTGTGGTCAGTCGCGCGCGGAACGCTGGCAACACCTGTGGCGCGTGGTCGGCGTCGGAGCGGATGAAGACGGCGGTATAGGCGGCGTGGCGGTCTTTCGAGACCTGCGCGGGCGCGACGGTGAATGGCACGATGCGCGTCACCTCGCCCCAATTCTGCAATTTGGCGACCGCTGCGGTCGCCTCGGCCTGGAAGCGCGGGTCGTCCGCTGTCATCGTCGTGCTGGAGAAGATGACCAGCACACTGGTGAAGCTGGTATGCAGCCCCTGCTCCAGGGCGGTGATCGCCTGCTGCGACTCCATATCCGGGCTGGCGAATCCGCCGGGGGAGAGCGCCTCGGCGGCGCGCGGCGCGAAGGGGAGGGCCGCCAGCACGACAACCATCCAGCAGGCGATGATCCAGAGACGCCAGCGAACGGCGGCGAGACCGAGGCGATAGAACATAGCGGATTTCCTGATGAGCTATCCGCGCCTTGCCGTAACGTGCGTTGAATCCAGGTGATATGCTGGCTTGCGAGCGAGCGCATGGCGGGATAAGATAGTGTGACTCCCGTGCGCAACGCAGCGGCGTCCGCGCCTGGGAACCAGAGACGATGGTCTCTCTTTCGCACTCCAGACTATACCGCAATGGGCGATTTTGATGCCCTTGCGCATGAGCCAGCCAAAGAAAAGCTATAGAAAAGTTGGGTAGAGCGATGCCAGATAAATCAACTACGGCGCCGACATTTGAGATGGTGACGGTGAATCGCCAGGCGTATCATGAATATTTCGTGGATGAGACCATTGAGGCGGGCATTGCGCTGACGGGCACGGAGGTCAAATCCGCTCGTGCGGGGCACGTCAATCTACGCGGCTCCTACGCGCGCATCAAGGGTGAGGAGGTCTGGCTGGAGGGCGCGCACATCGCCGAGTATGAGCACGGCTCGTGGGAAAACCACGATCCGCTACGGACGCGTCGGCTGCTGTTGCACCGCAAGGAGATCGACCGGCTGGGGGCGCGCGTGCAGGCGAAGGGCCAGACGCTGGTGCCGCTGAAGATGTATTTCAAGGGCAACCGGCTCAAGGTGGAGTTGGGCCTCTGCCGTGGCAAGAAGCTCTACGACAAGCGCGAGGCCATCGCCAAACGCGACGCCGAGCGCGAGTTGGCCCGCGTCACCAAGTATCGCCAGCGGGGATAGTGGACGAAGGGCAGTGATGTGTCGTCGGCTTCGTGATTGATCGCTCATCGAGGGTATAATGTGCCTGAAACGGGCAGCGAGTCCTGAGCAAGATTCGGCGAAGTGGACATGATGACAGACGCATCTGACCAGGCGTTATTTGGCCGTCTAAACCCAGAGCAACAGCGGTTGCTATCTTTCTGGGCCAATCGGTATATCTGGTGGAAGACGTCGTCCGAGGCGCTGCAACATCCTGAGCGTATCATCGCGCAGGTGATGGACATCGGCGATTACGACGATGTGCAGGACATGCTGCGCGCGTTTGGTGAAACTGTGGCCCAACATGTTTTACAGCATGCGGAGGCAGGTATGTTCAGCCCTCGCTCGTGGGCATACTGGCACTACCGCCTGCGATTGGCCGAGTCCGGCCAGGTTCCGCCGTTGCCTCAGCGGAAGGTATCCTGATGCCTGCTTCCTTCACGCCGCGTCTGGATATCCTGCCACCAGCGCAACGCCAGTTGTGGCCGACGTTAGGCATTTCCAATGCGCTCGGTTTTGTCCTTTATGGAGGCACGGCCATCGCATTGCGGCTAGGGCATCGGCCATCGGTAGATTTCGACTTCTTTACGGAGCGCCCTCTCGATAAAGATGAACTGCGAGCAAAATTCGCTTTCATGACAGGCGCAACCGTTTTGCAGGATCAACTCAACACATTCACCGTTCTCATAACATCTCACATGTTGCCTGCGACATCTGTTGGCGTTTCTGGTGTCTCCGAACAGCACAATGAGGTCAAGATTTCATTCTTTGGGAGTCTGGGATTCGGTCGCATTGGGGATCCAGAGCTTGCGGTTCCCGGTGATGTTCAGGTAGCCTCCCTGAATGATCTTCTCGCGCACAAACTCAAAGTGATTCTCCAACGCATCGAAGCGAAAGACTACCTGGATATTGCAACCCTCGTGTCCGCTGGGGTGCAATTGGATATGGGACTCGCTGGCGCTCGTACATTATTTGGCTCCAGCTTCCAGCCGAGCGAATGCCTGAAAGCGCTGGTCTATTTCGAGGGCGGCGATCTTGAGACGCTCTCCAATCAGACACGTTCTACCTTGATTGAGGCAGTGCGGACAGTAGCTGATTTGCCATCTCTGCCCCGACTTTCTGAGCGGCTCGCCATAGACGATGCTCCATAACAACTGGTGGCCATCGCCAAACGCGACGCCGAGCGCGAGCTGGCCCGCGTCACCAAGTATCGCCAGCGGGGGTAGTGACTGCACTTATGTGCTTCTTATGGCGTCGGATCTTCTCCTGTGCAAATCCGTAACATTAATGTTACAATGGAGGCGTGTCATGGCCTGGACTGTCGAATACTATGAGCAGCAAGATTCGACGCAGCCCGCAGAAGTCTTCGAGGATGATGTCTATCGCAAACATCCCAAGTTGGCCGGAAAACTCGCTCGCATTGCGGTCGCGCTGGAAGTCAACGGTCCACAGCTAGGTGGTGGGTTGATCGAGCCATGTCATGGATATTCTGGATTATGGGAGATGCGTGCGATCTTTGGGCAAACGCTCGGACGTGAGCTATTTGCCTTTGATGGGCAGCGATTGATCTTATTGCATGGTTATATCAAGCGCGCGGGAGAAAAGGCGTCAGCGAAAGACTTTGCCAAAGCAGCGGACTATTTGCGCGACTATCAGAATACGCACCGTGTAAGTCCTGAAACAGCCGACACCCTCATACCCGATAGCGAACAAGAGGAGCAATAGCCCGATGACTCGTTTCCATCAGCGTCTGCGCCAGCGCCTCGGCGATCCAGAGTTCGCCGCCGGCTACGAGAAATGGAGAGCGAACTGCAACTGGTTGAGGCGTTGAACCTGCTGCGCGAGCGGGCAAACCTTAGCACAGAGGAGCTTGCTCGGCGCATGGGACGCCAGCGGGCAGCGGTGTCGCGATTGTTCAACGCCTCACGCGCGAACCCAACGCTGGATACGCTCACCGACCTGTTGCGCGCAATGGGCGTTACCGCAGAGGTTCATCTGCGGCCAGCGCGTGAAGGTGAGTCTCCTATCCAGATCGAGATACCAGCTCCCGCATAGTATGCGCGAGGGAGGCCATCGCTAAACGCGACGCCGAGCGCGTTTTTTCGCCCGGCGCTATGCGTCTGACCCAGGCGACAGCGCGAGGCGAACCCCACACCGAAGGAGCGGAAGTCCAACCAGATACCGATCATACCCACACACGCGATACATCGCTACTTGATGTGCGGGAGTCTCATTGCTTTGCACATGGTTCTTTTGCGCATAGTTCTTTAAGAATAATTCAATAATTGCGTACTATACTGTCAACGCTAGCAACTCTCGCATCGGCCCTGCGACGAAAATACGTCCGAAATAGCCAATTTGGGTAGGTATTTTTATGAAGGCGTATGCCAAAACTCCTATGACAACCAGTAAATCATCGCAATGGGACTCTTTGACTGCCCCACAACCTTGACAGCTAGCATAATTTCCTGTAATAATTGACTAATGATATCTCCTATCGCAAGATATCTGTAGCCCTTGTACACGTGTACGCGCCATCTTAGGCAAACCACACACCTTGTAGCTGAATATTAGACAAGGCAGGACACACACCATGAATAACAAGGTCGATCTCCAGACACGACTTCGATTTCGTAACTGGCTTCGTGGGCGGCTATTCGATTTAGACTTCTACCAGCGGCGCGGCGATCATTACTTGATTCGCGAGTTCGCCAAATACTGTGTAGAGCACGGCGCCCCCATCGACGAAGCGTCGCTTGGCCGCTATCTCAGAGACGACGAGCCGGTATTGCCGACGCCGGAGCGCTGTCGCGCGCTGGCGCGTGTGCTTGAGCTTGCCCCAGTCGCGGTGCTCATCGAGGCGGGCTATCTCGAAGGCGACGATCTCTTCCCACTGATGGCCAAAGATCTGTCGGTGGCAAAGGCCACCAAAGAAGTCAACATCCGCAAGGCTGCCGTGGCGGAGGCCGCGAAGCGTGCGGGCGACATTGCTCCATTCACCACTATTGACGAGTTGGTGCAGCAAACGCTTGGGCGTCGGGCAGGTATTGCTCCGGAAGTCCCTGCTACTCCCACACAAGAACCAGTGGTTGCGAAGAACAAGGGCCGCGAGGCTGTCAAGCATTAGCCATCCGCTTGCTCTCGTCCGCCTATACTTTTGACTTTCGTCGTCTCGCACGGTACAATGACCTTGAGGTCGTGCTAGGTGGGGAGCCAGGGCTGCCCTGTACCCGAAACGCTCTTTATGCGGGGCTGAATTCCTGCCCGCGGTCGTACGCTTGCCGATTCTGGTGGTCTCGAAGGTTATGAGGGCCTAGTCTCCGCGCGACTGATGTTTGCGAACCCCGTCAGGTCCGGAAGGAAGCAGCGGTAAGTGGACCTCTCTGGGCGCCGTGGAATCGCTGAGCCTGAGCTGGAGGGGCCGCTGGGGTCTAATGGCGCGGATCAACGGTGGGTGCACGACCCATTTTTCGCCTGCTATCTTTCCTCGCTCTGGTACCTTTCTCCATCCCTTGTCACAAATGCTTCCACATGCGCCTGACAGCCCGCGTTTCCTGGGAGAATCGCGTCTCGCTGTCTCTGCGAGCGCCGTATGGGCCAGCCGTTAACGCCGCGCCAATCCGCTTCGTCTAGGATATAATGATTTCTGGCTGGAGTGCGGCTCATACGCTGCTATCCAGCCCGTGAATGCGTCCAGTCCAGGTGTGTGACCAACCTTCATTGACACGAACATGGGGCATCGTATGGCGTCGCAGTCCCTTTACCGTAAATGGCGATCGCAGAGCTTCGCTGACCTCGTCGGTCAGGAAGGGGTCGTGCATACGCTGCTCAATGCCGTGCGCGACGGGCGACTGGCGCATGCCTATCTCTTCTGTGGCCCGCGCGGCACCGGCAAGACGAGTGTCGCCCGATTGCTGGCCAAAGCGGTCAATTGTCAGAATCCCCAGAATGGCGAACCGTGCAACGAATGTATCTCCTGTCAGGAAATCACCAGCGGACGCTCGCCCGATGTGATCGAGATCGACGCCGCCTCGAATACCGGCGTGGATCAGCATCCGCGACCTGCGCGAGAACGTGAACCTGCTCGGCAGCGGCGGCCACCATAAAGTGTATGTGATCGACGAATGCCATATGCTCTCGACAGCGGCGTTCAATGCGCTGCTCAAGACGCTGGAAGAGCCGCCGCCCCATGTCATCTTCGTGCTGGCCACCACCGAGGCGCACAAAGTGCTGGCCACCATCGTCTCGCGCTGCCAGCGATTTGACTTCCACCGTATTCGCATGCGCGAGATCGTGAGCCATCTGGCGCATGTCGCCGAGGGCGAGGAGCTAACCCTGGAGCCTGCCGCCGCCGAGATGATGGCGCGCGCGGCCCAGGGCGGCATGCGTGACGCGCTCAGTCTGCTCGATCAGGCCATTGCCTTCTGTGGCACGCGGATCGACGCCGAAAGCGTCCGCAAGATGCTCGGACTCGCCGATCCCGCCGCTCTGCGCGCGCTGATCGAAGCAGTCGCCGACCAACAAACCGCCGAGGGGCTGGAACGCATTCACCTGCTGGTCACTTCCGGGGCTGATCTGCGCCAACTGACGGCGCAGTACGCGGAGGAATGGCGGGCGCTGATGCTGGCGCGCGCAGGCGCTGATATCGCCACGATTATGGATCGCACCGCCGAAGAGGCCCAGGCGGCGGCTTCCCTGGCCGGGCGCTTCACGCTCGAAGAACTGGCGGCGTGCGCGCGGGTCTTCGCGCGTAATGAGCAGCCAGCGCGCGGCCTGCCAGTGCCACAGCTTGCGCTGGAGCTTGCCTTCCTCGAATGTGTCAGCATCTGTTCACAGGATAGTTCCCAGGGCGGTTTTCATGACAGCGCGCCACCAGCGCAACGCTCTCGACCCGTAGCGCCCGCTAGCGCTGGACGCCCGGCGAATCCAGCGCCCAACCCAGCGGAGCGACCAACGCCACCCGTTGCCGCTCATCAGCCTGCGCCCGTTCGCGACACGCCGACGGCTGAAGCCGATGAATTGGTGGCCGCGCCTGCTGACATGGCCACGTACACGCCGCCAGAACCGCCAGCGTCGCAACCACCACAGACACAAGCAGCGTCACGGGCGCCAGCGACGCCCGCGCAACAGGATGGCGCGCTGCTCGATGTATTGCGCGACATCCAGCGTCGTTGGACGATGGTCAAAAAGGTCTGCAAGCAAAAAAGCTCGATGGTCTCGGGCCTGCTGAGCGATGCGCAGCCTGTGCAGATTGATGCTGGCGATCCGCCGTCTCTGGTGATTGCGGTCAAGTGGCCCTTCCATCTGGAGAAGCTGCGCGAGCCGTCGAAGCGCGTGGCGGTCGAATGGGCGCTGGAACAGGTGGTGGAACGTCCCATGCGTGTGCGCCTGGTGCTTGCGAGCGAGGGTGGCTCTGGTTCGCCAGCGACGCGCCCGCCAGATGGACCGCAGCGGCCACCAGATCCGCCCAGGGCGCCAACCAGGCCAGACGCCTCCGTGCCTGATAACATCGTGCCGTTCCCCGGAGCGCGATCCGCTGGAGCGCCACAGGCTCCACAGCCTGCGCATGCGCGTGAGGCTGCCGCCCAGCCGCCAGCCGCCGCTATGTCGGGCACTGTGTCGGGCGGTTCCCAGAAGAAGCGCACCAGCCTGATGTCGCCGATGTCGCCGCCCTTGAACGCGAGGTACGCGCCGACCCCGTCATTCAAGAGTTGATGCGGATGGGCGGAACAGAACTGGTTGAGGTGCGCCCCCTTGGGGATGACGAGCGCTCGTGAGCGAGACGGCGGCGCGTGACCTGGATCGCCTGCGCGCCGGAGAACGGCCCTCCACCCATGATGATACCCCTGCGGCGCGGCGCGAATCCGCCGCCTGGCGGACAACCGTCGCGCAGGCATTGTTGACTGACCTGCGGCCAGGTGACCATGCGCTGGCGGTCTGGCTGCTGGAGCAAGAAATCACCTCACTGGCGACGGCTGGCGCTGGCGACCCTGAGATACTCTATCGCCTGATCGCTGTCGTGGCGCGTTTTGCGCATCCAGAAGACGCGCCGCTCATCTGGCGCGCCTCGCAGTCAACTGCTGAAACGCGCATCGGCGTCGATGTCGAGCAGGCGTTGCGCGCTGGCCCGGAGGCGGTTGTGCGAACCATGCGGCGCACGATGGCGCAAGGCGGCCCTGAGGCTGGCGATGCTGCGGCTACGCTGGCGTGGGTTCAGGCAGGCGTTGACAGCGGCGCGGCGAGTGATCTGCCCGCCTATTTCGCCTGGTCTGACGAGCGTTTTGGCCTGCATATCTCCGGCCCCACCTGACAAATCGCAGGCCCAGCGTCGCGTGACGACGCCTGTGAACGTGACGTGACTGTGATGTGACCCACCCAAACACGCCACGCGCATCCTCACGGTGAGAGCCGCTCGATCTGCCAGGCGCCCCTGGCGAGCAAACGGTAGCGTAGCCGGTCATGCAGCCGGTTGGGCCGCCCCTGCCAGAATTCGATGGTGTCGGGAACGACACGGAAGCCGCCCCAGTTTTCGGGGCGCGGTATCTCCTGATCCTGGTAGCGCGCGCCCAACTCGGCGACCTGTTGTTCCAGCGCCTCACGTCCGGCGATCACCTCGCTCTGCCGCGAGACGCTGGCGCTAAGCTGGCTGCCGATGGGTCGGCTGTGAAAATAGGCGTCGGATTCCTCGGCTGAGACCTGCTCGACACTGCCCTCGATCCGAATCTGACGCTCCATCTCTGGCCAGAAAAACGTCAGCGCGGCCCAGGGCGTATCCGCCAGTTCGCGGCCCTTGCGGCTCTCGTAGTTGGTATAAAAGGCGAAGCCGCGCTCATCCGCCCCTTTGAGCAACACCATGCGCAACGAGGGCCGTCCATCGGCGGCCACCGTCGCCAGCGCCATCGCGTTTGGCTCCAGCAGTGACGCCTCGCGCGCCGCGTCGAACCACGACTGAAACTGGCGGAAGGGGTCGGCGTCCACCTCGCTCTCGTGGAGTCCGCGCTGCATATACTCTTTGCGGAGATCCGCAAATGACATTCGTGTGCTCCTCAGCTTCTCGCCCCGTCTATAGCCTGGCGTACCCACAATGCTCCCGGCAATGCCTGTGGCGCATTCACCCCTGGCGCGCTGCCGTCGTATCCAGTATATCGCGTGGCGCGAACAACCGGGTGAAAAGGTGAACAGAGGTGCGAGGAATCGTGAGCAATGCAGCGAGCGCCGAGAGGCATCCCTATCAGCAACATCTCAATGGGCGCCCAACTGAGCCTATCCGCCTCGCTTCTCTGCTCGGAAGATAGTCCCACAAGCCTCGACGGATGGTGGCGCCAGCTTGTATAGTCGCTCATGGTAATGGATATACCTGGGGGAATGTGCGGGGATGCACTACAGAAGGAGGGAACTTCTGGGACAGTTGTGGATAGCAGGTCTCATTGGCAGGCTGATTGCCATGCGTGGTGTACGTATCACGGCGGCAAGTAGTGTCGTGTTGCTGGCGGCGGTGATTGGTGTTGGCACACAACTCCATCCGATGGCAGCCGGTTCCGCGACGAAAACGGATTCGATGCATACCAACGTGGTCTCCTGCGATGGCCAGGCGGCATCGAGCGCCGGAACGACCTCCTGCTTTAGCGGAAATGACCTCCTTGCCAATAGCATCGCCAGAGCGGCGAGCATCGCCACGCAGCCAACGGCGGCGCCAAACCAGACATCACAGCAGACGACGCTCGCGAACCAGTCGCCCAACACGATTGGCCAACCTTGCCACGACACCTACATGTTCGTACCCAAAATCTCCCAGTGGACCACGCCACCGGGCTGTTACGCCAACATCTTCACACCTGACCGCTCCCAATACTCGTCGCCCAGCACCTTCGGCTATTGCAACTGGTGGGTCGAGGCGCTCCACCCCCGGCAGCAAGACATCCTCTACGGCACTGAATATGCGCGTACGACGACGCCTATCGTGGGCGCCGCTGTCTGGTTCCCGCCGAATGAGCAGGGCGCCAGTTCGGCGGGCCACTGGGCGCAACTCGTGGCGATTGGGCCAGATCACTACTGGATGCTCATCACGGAGATGAACTTTGGCTGGCGCGGCGGCGGATTCGGCAAGGTAGACTACCGTTACGTACACACCGACCCTGGCATCGTCTTCGTCCACTAGCCGTGAGCCACCCGCTCACCAGCGACCGACCAATAATAACAAAGGCGCACTCAGCGAGATGCTGGGTGCGCCTTCAGTGTATGTAGATGTGATGCTAACCGAGGATGTGAATCGTCCCCATGGCGTTGAGGATCAAGAGCACGACTGCGATGATGGCCAGGACGACGACGATCACGCCGACCATGCCTATCGCGTTACCGACATCGGCTGGCAGTGGAATCTCGGGTATGCCTGGATCAGGTGTTCCGGTCGAGCCGCCCGGCTGGGGGCTGGGGGCTGGCGTTGTTGTTCCACCGATAGGGAACGGATTGCCATTGGCGGGCACTGCCAACTGGCCACCCTGATCGAGCGTCGCGACGCGGGAGACAAAGTCGCTGAAGCCCTCAGCGCCGGATTTGCCGGTGAGCTTCTGATACGTCTCGCCGAGGGTCGCGCCGCCAGTCGCGACGATCTTCGTCCAGTCAACACCAAGTTGGCTGTGCAGGTAGTAGAGGAACAGCGTCGCACAGCCGTTGCTATTCTCATCCTGGTCGGTCGCGCTATTGTTGTTCACGTAATCGGTGTGGCCATTGCTCCACCACGACTGGTATGTTTGGGCGAAGTCAGGCGCGAGATTGGCGTTGCGCTCGCCCGCCAGCACCCGCGAAAGCCCCTCGCCGTTGGTCTTGCCACAGGCCCAGCCATTATTGATGGCGGCCTCGAAGACCTCGACCAGTTCCGCGACCATGAAGCCATTGGCCAGGGTGGGATCGGGCTGGATGTAGATGTCAGTGGCGTCGCAGCCAAAGTGATAGGCGCCGCCCGCCTGTGGATCTACCAGCACCTGGCATGGTGTCGCCGTGCGTGGGGTGTTCTGGTCGTCGCCATCTTGCCCGGCTGGCAGCGATAAGCCGCCAAACCACGCCTGCACCGCCTGAAAATCAGCCTCGGCGCTCTGAAGCACTGCCTGTGCCGACGCGTTGCCCTGCGGCGCTGCCATCTGAGTAGACGATCATGTCGGGTGTGCGCCCAACCTCGCTTTCGCCCCGGAAAGTCGCCCCGGCGGTCTGTAACGTCACCGCCTCGAAATACTGCAATGCGCCTTGACGATTTGATCCGGCCAGGATAAAGACGTGTGGATTCGGGCCACCCTCTGTTCTCACCAGAATAACTCCTCTTGATGACTGGTTCCCCGCCATGGGTCTATGCGCTGCCCTCGTGAACTTCGCGCATGTGGTCGCCTACGCAGGTCAGGCAGGTCAGGCATACATCCCGAACCACCTTCGTAGCATGCCCCCCACGGCCATGTGTGTTATACGACCATCATACATGGTGACATCAACATGATGCGTCGTCCATGATAAGAAGCTGGCGCAAATATGTCAAGTGACGTACCTCACTCGCCAGACGATGGGCGAGCGAAAATACCGGGCGAGAGGTGTATAGCCCATCTGGCGTCAGGCTGCCATGCTGATCTCAGGTGGCGAGAAGAGCATACGTATGAACGGAATAGCGGCCAATCACGATACACTATGGGGTGTTGAGGAGATTCGCATATGGCTGACAGTACTGACTATGCGGCGTCGAACCGGGCGTTATGGAACGCCTGGACACAGAGCCACCTGGATTCGGATCACCATCGGGATGTCGCGACCTTTCGCGCGGGCGGCCTGACGCTGCGTTCCATCGAGCGGGAGGCGCTCGGTGATGTGCATGGGCGCACCCTGCTCCACCTGCAATGCAATATGGGGAGCGACACGCTCTCCTGGGCGCGTCTGGGCGCGCGCGTCACCGGGGTCGATAGCGCGGAGGCCGCCATTGCCCAGGCGCGCGCGCTGGCAACCGAGGCTGGCCTGGCGGCGCGATTTCTCCCGAGCGACCTGTATACCCTGCCCGCTCTGCTGGATGAGCAATTCGACATCGTCTTCGCGTCGTATGGCGCCCTCTGCTGGCTCCCCGATCTGACACGCTGGGCCGAGATTGTCGCCCGCTCTATGCGACCAGGGGGAACCTTTCTGCTCGTCGAGATGCATCCCTGCGCCATGATGCTGGACGCGATAGGCGCGGATGGCCTGAGCTTTCGGGTGAATGGCCCCTACTTTCACACGGCTGAGCCACTCACGGAACCCATAGGCGGACAACTGGCCGTGACAGGCGCGCCGGAAGTCCGTCTACATCTGGCGCTATAGCCTGGGCGAAGTGGTCTCCGCGCTGATTCAGGCCGGGTTGCGCATCGAAAGCCTCAGCGAATTCCCGCTGGCGCACTATCAGCAGTTTCCCTGCCTGGTGCGCGGCGATGACGGCTGGTGGCGCTGGCCCTCGCCAGACAACACGCTGCCGATGCTCTTCGCCGTGACCGCCACGAAGCCCGCTGGCGGTTGATGCGGCATATGGTGATTTTCCCTGGTCTCAATCCCAGGATGGCCGATGAGGGATTAGCGCTGTTTCCGCTTGCCGTAGCGGCGCACCGCTCCACGCTCATCGAGCGCACGGGAGCAGAGGAGCAGGACAATACCTACCAGCACGATGGCCACGCCCGGCGCCACCGACAGGACAAGCTCGGAGAATGGCCGATGGTGGAGGAGGGGCATATCCGCCGCCGTGAAGTCGGTGAGCGGGGCCACGATGGCGAGGAGGCCGCCGATCACGGTCAGGAACCCGGCCATGAAACAGATCATCCCGGCCACTATGCGCAGGCGCTTCATTGCTCCCCCCATTCTCGCGCGCAGGCGACATGCCGAACGCCTTTTGAGGACAGCAATCTCCTCCTTAGGCGCCATGCGTGCAGTATACCATCACCGCAAGCCCATCAGACGGCCATCAAGTGGTTATGTATTTTTCCAAATTCCTGGGGACATGTTCTCGGCCATAAATGGCCGGAGTAGGAGCAGAGCAGAGACCATAAATGGTCGTCTCGCCCTCTCGGGCGAGCAGGGCCAGCCCTGGCAGGCGTTTACGCCCACGTCCGTTCCTATCCCGGCCTTTAAGCAGTTTTGGAAATAACGCCGTACAGCGTGCTGGGGCGAGCGTGCCGGAGCCTGCCAGCGCATTTCCCCACCCGAATGCTACGCGCATTCGCCGTAGCGTTTACGCTACGGCTTGCTCACCCCACGGCAAAGCTCGTGTCCGCCACAAAACCCGCCGTGGCGGCTTCAGCCATCAGCCCTTACCGCCGTGGTTTTGTCGTGGCAGGGCGCTTGCCGGTGCGTTTGCCCCCCGGACGCGGTTTGCTCTTGCGCTTCTCCTCACCTTCACCACGGTCAGTGACGCGCGCGCGGAACTGGAGCCGGATGGCGGTGCCCTCGAAGCTAAAGACATTGCGGAGCTGGTTCTCCAGATAGCGCTGATACGAGAAGTGCAGCAGATCGGGATCGTTGACGAAAAAGACGAAGGTTGGTGGATTCGTCTCGGCCTGCGTCACGTAGTAGATGCGCATCGGGCGCCCCTGCACGCTGGGCGGATGGTGGCGTTGCACCGCGTCGCGCACGATCTCATTCAGTTGCGGCGTGGGCACGCGGATGCCGCGTATATCGTTGATGCGCAGCGCGTGATCGAGGATATTGTTGACGTGATACTTCGTCTTCGCGGCGGCAAAGACGAGCGGCGCATAGGGAACGAACTTCAGCCGCTCGCGCGCATCTTCCATATACTCTTCGGCGTCGCGCACCTCCATCGCGGCCAGGTCAACCGGCTCGCTGGGCAGAATCGGCAGATCAGGGTCGGCCATCGTCGCGGCCAGACGGCGGCGTTCCTTGATGATATCCCACTTGTTAATCACGACGACGATGCCTTTGGCCGCCTCGTTGATGTAGCCCGCGATATGCGTATCCTGCGCGGTGATGCCCTCCACCGCGTCGATCATCAAAATCGCCACGTCACAGCGATCGATGGCGCGGTCGGCGCGAAGCACGCTGTATTTTTCGACACCAGGGCCGATATGCCCACGGCGGCGGATGCCCGCCGTATCGATCAGCATGATCTGGCGGCCCTTGTACTCCACCTCGGTATCGATGGCGTCGCGGGTCGTGCCGGGGATGTCGCTGACGATGACGCGATCCGCTCCGGCGATGGCATTCAACAGCGACGACTTGCCGACGTTTGGCCGCCCGACAATCGCCAGCCGTGGAAGACCATCGCTGACCTCTTCCTCGTCTTCGTCCTCGGCGGGTGGCAGTTTCTCGGTGATCGCATCGAGCAGATCGCCCGTGCCCGTGCCAGAGTTGGCGGCCAATGTGATCGGTTCGCCCAGGCCGAGGGTGTAAAACTCGACGGCCTCCTGGCGGCGGGTGACGTTGTCGGCTTTATTCGCGCCCAGCACGACTGGCTTGCCAGAGCGGCGGAGCATTTCCGCCACCTCGGCGTCGGCCTCGGTGATGCCAGATTTGGCGTCCACCAGCAACACGATCACGTCGGCTTCTTCGATGGCCAGTTGCGCCTGTGACCTGATGCGCGCGGTGATGTCTTCGCTTGCGCCCATTTCTAGCCCGCCCGTATCCACGAGCGAAAAGATGCGCCCGTTCCATTCGGCGTCGGCATAGAGACGGTCGCGTGTGGTGCCGGGCAGATCTTCGACAATGGCGAGACGCTCGCCCACAAGCCGATTGAACAGCGTAGATTTGCCCACGTTCGGGCGACCAACAATGGCGACAAGCGGTTTCATCAGATAGCTCCAGCAATCTTGGCACACAGGCTTCCGTGCGGCGCACAGGGACACAATGCCTCTGATTGTATCACGTGCGAGCGGCGCTAGAGATATCTCGCGTCGAGGCGCACTTTAGGGAGTCGCTGGAACTGGTGGTTGATGTGGATTTCGCAATGACTGGGGGCAGCGGAGTGTCGGGCGCAGGCGCCACGGCGGCTGGCGGCTGAAGCCGCGCCTAAGGGTGCGCTGCGGCGCATCCGCCAAGCCCGCCTGCGCGGGCTGCAGACGTGCGCCAACAGGACGCTCAGTGGGCAGCGTTCCGTGCCACCCGCTCACTTGCGCGCAGCACGGTGGATGCTCCTCTGGCAGCCCGCGCAGGCGGGCTTTGTGGCCGAAGGCCCATAGGCGCGGCTTCAGCCGCCAGCCGTCTGCTCACCACGGCTTGCCCTGTTGGCGTGTGATCCGCGTCGATGCCTGCTCGACCTGTTCGATAATCTCCTCCAGGGGAACCGTCTTGCTCACGATAGGTATCTCGAACTTCGAGAGCACGGCGCGCGTGGGGCGAGGCACCGTTGATGGGCTGGCGGTGAGCAATATGATGGCGTGTTTCCCAGGCAACATGTGCTCATTGATGAGCGTCTCGATCACGCTGTCGCCGCGCATGAGAGGCATCATCATATCGAGCAGCGCCACCAGCGGATACCTGCTTGCGCGTAAGATAGCGAGCGCAGCCGGGCCGTCCGCGGCATCGAGCACCTCGTAGCCCTCGCCTTCGAGCAAGTCGCGGAACGCGTCGCGCACATCCTGTACATCGTCGACAATCAGCACTTTCCATCGCCTGCGAACGTCCGGCGATGTTTCGTCGTCCATCCGATCCCTCATGCATATCACCTCGTGAGCATTTAGACATCGGTATAACTATCCGCGAGCCGATTCCATGAGGCAGCGTATCGTCCGTGGCTGTCATGCGGCGCGCGGGATCAACTGGCTCTTTGCAGACTCTAGACTCTCGAATAGGCGCGCAATCTCCGCTCCTCCAGCACGTTAGGGATGCTGGCGCTGATGCGAACGTGTGTCTCTCGCTGCAATTTGCATGCCGAGATTGCGGCTACCATACTACCATGCGCGGCGCTTGTGCGCATCATAGGTAGTAGAGTTGGAGTATGCGCTGAGCTAGAGCTAGCTGCTGGCCTCGCGCCGCCAGAGGACGATAGCCAGCGCGGCGACGCCCGCCAGGCCAATGGGCACCCAGGCTGGCACCGGTCGGCTGAGCGCGGCGCCAGGGCGTGGCACACCTCGCCGTTTCAGTTTCGGATCGAAGTGTGGACTTTCGATAATCATCCGCAGTTCGCCGCGTTCCATGCGCCCCAGCACACGCTCCGCCAGTTGCGGAAGCGCCGCCACACTGCGCGCCATCGCGACCCCATCGCGGGCGAATGTGCGCCCCAGGTCGCCCCAACTCCGGGCGCCGAGCAGACGCGGAATAGCATCGAACCCACTCTCGCCCAGAAACTCACGCGCGTATGGCAGCATGGCGTCGAGCATGTTGAAGTGTGGCGAAAGCTGCGTCGCCAGCCCCACCAGCATCGCCATCGCGCGGCCAAAGAACGCCAGATGCGCGGGCAGCCGCAGCGGCTGGTCATAGAGCAGCGACTCCACTTCGTGCAGCATGATCGAGGGATCCATCTCGCGCAGTTGGCCAAGCGGCATAGCGCTAAACTGACCGATCACCAGGCCCACAGCCTGTTCGATCTGGCCACGATTCGCGCCATCGCCCAGAAAGCCGAGCGAATCCATCCCCTTCACCATCAACGACGCGTCTTGCGTGGTAATCCCAAGAAAGGCATCCCGCAGCCCCTGCTTCATACGCATGCTAATAGAACCCATCATGCCGAAGTCGAGAAAGATGATGCGAAACCCACCACGTTCGGGCTGCACGAAGATGTTGCCCGGATGCGGGTCGGCATGGAAGAAGCCGAATTGCAGTATCTGACGGATGTAGCTGCCGGTGATGCGCTGGGCGAGGGCATCGCGGTCTACCTTCGCGGCGTCGAGCGCCGAGACATCGGTCACTTTGATGCCATCGAGCCATTCGAGCGCCAGCACGCGCCGCGATGTGAATTCCCAGATGACGCCAGGGACACGGATGCCCGGATCGTCGGCGAAGAATTGCGCAAAGCGTTCGGCGTTGCGCCCCTCGCGTTCGTAGTTGAGTTCTTCGTAGACAGTGCGGCTGAATTCCGCGTAGAGCGCGCGGAAATCCATGACACTATCCATCGAAGGCGCCAGGCGGCGCACCAGCTCCAGCACGAAGCGAATGGAGCGCAGGTCCGCTCGGACAATGCGCTCGATGTTGGGGCGCTGCACCTTCAGCGCGACGATGCGGCCATCTTTTAACCGCGCGCGATGCACCTGACCGAGCGAGGCCGACCCGGCGGGCGTGGGATCGATATGGCTGAAGATGGTTGCGGTAGGCGCGCCGAGTTCCTGCTCGATGATACGCCGGATGTCGGCGAAGCGTTCGGCGGGCACCTCGTCCTGTAGTTGCGTCAGTTCGGCCAGCGCCTCGGGGGGAAGCAGGTCGGCGCGGGCGCTGAGAAACTGCCCCAGCTTGATGAGCAGCCCACCCATCTCGATGGCGGTGACACGGAAGGTACGGAGCGCGCGCCGCAACACATCAATATTGGGGTGGGCGTCCTGCCCGCTGGCGCGTGCCCGCACGACCCGCCGCCGTTCGCGCGTCAGCAGCCAGATGGTGACAAAGAGCAGGCGTGTTACCCGGTAGAATCGCCATATCTGAAGCGTTCGCGCCCATTGCGCAGCCAGTCGGCTCATACGCCCCCCACTTTCCGCCATCCATCCATAGAAGACCGCGTTATTGCGCGCCGCCGATCTGCGAGCCAGCCTGCCGCTGCCAGGCCCGGTCAGCATATCACACGCCAATTAAGACGAATGAGGCATGTCCAGCGTTCGGAAGAGACGAACAGTTACCAGCGAGTTGCCCCTCCTGGCGCCAGGAGGGGACAGTGGAAGGGGGCATTCAAGTCGCCGCGATATAGACGCTGGGCCAGATATCAAGCGGCGTCAGGCCGAAGGAGGAGATCGAGTAGTTGTGGACTGCGGGCCGCGTCTGCCACCAGACCTTAGACTGATAGAGCGGTACCCAGGCAATATCAACCACCAGCAATTGCTCCGCCGCGTTATAGTCGCGCATCCGCTGCAACGTATCTTCCTCGGCGTCGGCCTTCAGCATAAGCGTATTGGCCTGATCGACCGTCACATTGCCGACATTATTATCGCTGCCAGGAAGGAACTGTAACGAGAGCCAGTCTTGCGGGTCAGGATAGTCTCCGAGCCAGTTAAAGAGCCAGAGTTGCAGTTGCCGGTTACTGAGCTGCTGGAGCATCGCCCCTGAATCCACCGCGCGAATGGAGATGGGCCAGCCGGGCATGGCTTGTTTCCAGGCGGCGACAGCGTTGTTGGCGACTGCCATAAGATCAGGCTGGCCACTGGGAATCGTCAGCACAACACTGGGACAGGTCGCGAATTTCCCGTGGCAGGCGGCGTTGGCATACTGTAGCCCATACTTCGTCGCGTCTGCCAGATTGCTGGTCAGATGCGTGCTGCCGTCCGGGCCACGCAGCGCCGGGTCATAGCCTGGCATGCCCTGGGGAACGATGTGGTTGGTGGGAATAACGGTGTTCTTGAGCACATCGGTCGCAATCGCCTGTTTATCAATCGCCAGCGCAAACGCCTGGCGCGCCAGCAGGTTGTTGAAGGGCGCCTCCGTCCAACTCATGGCAAAGTAGGAGAGATTCAGCACGCCAGTCTCGTGAAAGTCTTTCGCTTTAGAGACCGTTGGATACTGCGAACCAGGCGCGTAGCCAACATCCAATGTACCAGCCTGCCAGGCGGCGTATTCCGCGTCAACCGTCGGATAAAATGTGTACTCGATCTGGCGCAGCAGCGGACTCGCGCCCCAGAAAACCGGGTTGCGCGTCAGGGTGACGGTGCCATTATGCGGCCATGCGCTCACCTTATAGAGGCTGCCACCCAGGCCGCTAGCGTCCGCCAGATGCTTCGTCCAGTCTTTGCCATAGGTGGTGATCGTCTGTTGTGGAACCGCATACGCTACGGGATAGCTCAGCGTGTCGAGAAAGTAGGCCGCAGGCTGCGCGAGCACGATCTCCAGTGTCTGCGGATCGGTGACGATGAGCGCGTCGCCAATCAGTGTCTTGATCGGGCCATCCACGGTCACGCCGTCGCTCGCGCACTGCCCAGTCATGAAATAGGCTACGGCGTCTTTGAGGCCAAAGAGGTAGTAATTGACCGGAGAATTGAGACACGGGCTGAGCGCACGGTTGAGTGAGTAGGCGAAGGTGCTGGCGTTGATCGGCGTGCCATCGCTCCACTTCAGGCCAGCGCGCACGTGAAAGGTGTAGGTTTTGCCATCCTCGCTGATGTCGGGCAGACCATCGGCGGCCCACGGTATCACCTGCTGATTGGCGTTCAGCGTGACCAGCCCTGGATAGATGAGTGACACAATCGCCAGACTATTGGTATCCGCGACCGTTGCCGGATCAAGCCCACTGACATCTTTCTGGCCAACCAGTGGCGCCCGCAAAATCTGCTGGCTATCGGGTAATGCCGTCGCTTTGGGCTTCGTAGCGTTCGACTCACAGCCAGTGAGTACGATGGCCAGCAGACAGAACAACAATCCCAATGTGGCGAACGGAACTCTGCGCGTAGCGCATCGCATGCAGGTTACTCCTGGTTGCTCCGGCTCGATGTGATCTGGTGCGGTGTACGGAGTGAGCGTCTATCAAAACTCTGTTTGAGAACTTCAGGTACTATGGTTCAGATACTAATCAGGTACTATGATGACGACTGTCTCAAGCGTTTCTGTTCCCATGTCGTGCTGGCGCATGGCTGGCGCATAGTCAGCAGCGCGTGGTCATTGCCCACGCTACCACATGAAACGCACGAGAACCGATACGCTCAACAGCTCTAGCACCATCAGCAGGAGCAAGCGCCGATGCCACCACGCCTCACCCCGAACGACGACCCATCCACACAGCGTCCACACATGCGCCCGGCGACGGCCCAGACGCGCCTGGCAGCCCGTGGCGCACGCTAGGCAGCCGCGAAATCTATCGCAACCCCTGGCTGGCCGTCACCGAATACGATGTTGTCCGGCCAGATGGCGGGCATGGTATCTATGGCGTCGTCGACCCCGGCGACAATGTTACCATGGTTGCGTTAGAAAACGATGAGTCTGTCTGGCTGATTCGCGAATTCAGCTATCCCCTTCAGCGCGACCGCTGGATTCTGCCGAGCGGGCGTGTCGAGCCAGGCGAAGATCCCCTTCAGGCGGCCCAGCGTGAACTGGCGGAGGAGGTTGGCCTGCATGCCGCCACGTGGAAACATCTCGGCGCATTTCCACTGAGCGGTGGCATTTCGACACAGGTGAGCCATATCTTCCTGGCCCAAAACCTCCAACGCGGGGCGGCCACCCCCGAAGTCACCGAGCGGATCGAGCCGCGCCTTACACCACTGCGCCACGCGTATAGCGCCTGCCTGGATGGTACCATCAGCGACGCACCGGTGGCGCTTGCCATCTGGCGCGCCTGGACGCTGCTCCATGAGGGCGCAAGCGTCCGCACACCGTAAAACAGCGCGTCCACCTACTCAGTTACATCGCGGCGGCTCAACAACAGGTAACTGATCCCAAAGAAGATCGCGCAGTAGATGAGTGAGACGATCAATGTTCGCGCCAGTGTGAGATTAGGGTCAGGACTCGCCACCAGACCAACGGGATATTGCCCCGCGTGCCCCAGTACCGCGCCAACATTGTTGCCAAGGAACCAGTCTGGGATGCGCTGAATCCACGCGCCAGTGTCATTGTGAAGACTCTGAAGAATGGCGCCAACGCCGAGCAAGATGCCGCCGAGGATGAGTTCGAGCACGATATAGCCCAAAGAGAGTCCGATGCCTGCGGGTACGCCCTTGCCCAGCGTCGCCGCCGCCAGCGCCACCATCCCATAGGCGAACAGGCAGAACGCGAATGCGATGAGGAACTTCACGATCTCGATCCAGCCGCCAAATGATGGCGCCGAGACCGCCAATCCGAAGGCTGGCCCTACGGTGAGGCCAACCAACGCCCCTAACACCAGCATGCCCGCCGCCACGATCAGCGAGATCACCGCCAGCGCGAGTGTCTGCGCGGTCAGCATCTGGAGCCGACTGGTGCCACGCGAGAACGCCAACCGCTGCGTGCCATAGCCGTATTCGCTGCCCACCAGCGCTCCCGTAATGATGCAGATGAATAGCAGCCCGACAATGCGGGTGAAGGTCGCGGCAAAGCCCAGTGATGTCGGAAACGTCAACTGATCGGTGAGCGGCGAAAGCTGAGCCGCTCGCTCCTGATTGAAGCTCCTGCTGTGTGGCTCCTGGCAGCCGGGCGCTTCTGATGGTGGCGGACACTGAAAGCTCTGTGGCGCTGGCTGATTGATGATCTGGGCGGCGGCAAACGAGATGAAGCCGATGGTAATGGCGTAGAACACGACCAGCAGAATGATGAGCACCTTCGCCATCACCCGCCGCCACGTGAGATAGAGTTCCCAGCGCGTCAGCCGCAACACCTCGGTAATCCAGATGCCAGTGGGGCGGGGCGGCGGGCGCGCTGGCGCCAACCTGCGGAGATGTGGAATTCATGAGGCGCCTCCCTGCGATGGCGCAGATGGCAATATGGGCGTTGACGCAGGCGCGCCGTCTCCGGTGAGCGCCAGAAAGTATTGTTCGAGGCTGCCCTCGCGGCGGCGTAGCTCAGCGGCATAGATGCCCTGTTCCGCCAGCAGCGCGTTGACATCCGCAGCGTGGTCGAGCGGCGCATCCACAAAGAGCGTCTGGCCGCCAGGCGGAACCCACTCGCCAGCCTCCGGCGTAATGGTCTTCGCGCCCCGCAGCCATGGTGTCGTCTCGGTCGCCGCCTGCAACATCTCCTGCGCCTTCTGCAGGAGCGCGGGATCGGCAAAACCCAGTTGCAGACCAATCTGGGCAGAGAGCAGATCGCTCACCTCGCCCTGAGCCAGCAGGTTGCCTTCCTTCATGATGGCGACACGCGTACAGACCTGCTGCACTTCATGGAGCAGGTGGCTGGCCAGCAGGACGGTGATACCACGCTGCGCCAGTTGCTTGATGAGCGCGCGCACCTCGACCATGCCTGCCGGATCGAGTCCGTTGGTTGGCTCATCCAGCAAGACCAGCTCTGGCTGTGTGAGCAGCGCCGCCGCAATGCCGAGCCGCTGTTTCATGCCCAGCGAATATTTGCGATAGGCGTCGTCGGCCCGGTCGGCCAGGCCAACGTAGCCGAGCGCCTCGTCAACACGTTTGTGCGTCTCTGGCGAGCTGTTCAACCCGGCGAAGATGGCGACACCACGCAGATTCTGCCGTCCCGACAGATAGGGATAGAATGCTGGCTGCTCGACGACCGCGCCCACCCGTCGCAGCGCCGCCCGCTGCTGGTCGCTCTGGCTGTGGTCGTCGCCAAAGAGCGAGATGCTGCCAGCCGTTGGCCAGACCAGGCCCAGCACCATACGCAGGGTAGTCGATTTGCCAGAACCATTTGGGCCTAGCAGGCCAAAAACATCCCCGCGTCTGACATCGAGATTCAATCCGTTGACGGCCAGCCGCTTGCTGTAGCGTTTCGTCAGCCCAGTTGTGGCGAGCACCACATCTTCAAGGTGCGCCGCGCCGCCCGCCGCTGACGCCACAGTGGCATCCATGAATGGCTCCTCCCTCCCTACACGTGTCTATTCCATGAGAGAAGCCCCCGACGCCGGGCGCCTCCTCTGCCCTGAGAGTATAGACGCTGGGGTTCCTCAGGGTCAATCAGCACAATTCAGCAGAATTGACGGCAACGGCCTGCTATGCTAAGGTACGCCTGACTGGCTGGGCATCATCACTTGCCTGCCATATGCTATCTTGCTATCATTCCAGGCTTTCAGCTTCATTGTTGTACGTTTCTACGGTCCGGCGAGTGGCAGCCAGCGCCGCCTGCCCGGAGTGTCTGAAAGAGGGGTATGACACCTCATGTCAGTGGATTTTGACCGCATGGCTGCGCATCTCCCCGCAGGCCAGCGTAAGCAACTCAGCCGCGACTATCGCCACGGCGCGAAGAACGAGACGACCGCGTTTCTCTCTGGCTTTTTCCTGGGTATTTTCGGCGTACACCACTTCTATCTCGGCGAGTGGTCGCGTGGCTTTGCCCACCTGATTATCCCGGCGCTGGCGGCGATTGCGGTGGTGGCGGGTGTGTTGGGTGATCTTCCCTCGCTGCCAGTCACCATTGTCGTGGTCGTCCTGCTGCTGGCGGGCCTCATCTGGGAAATCGTCGATCTCTTCCAGATCGATAAGAACGTGCAGGCGCGCAACCTGGCGCTGGCCGAAAGCCTGATTGGCGCGGGCGCGCTGGCCGATAGCTCGACACTGACTGACGCCGTCGCCCGGCTGGATAGCGCAATGACGGGAACTGTTGCGGCTGGAACTGCGGGGCCGCTGGGGCCGCGGCGGGCGCAATCACTGCGGAAGATGTTTCGGCGGCGCGGGCGATGGCGGGCGATCACAACAATGCGATCATGGAGGAGTATGACTCCTCGACGACGAAATTTATCAGCGATGATCCCAATGCGACCTCGCCCGGCGCGCGCCATAGCTGGACCGAATCTGGCCCCAACGAGCCTGGAGTGTCATCGGGCGCCGCAGACCCCTCCGCTGGCGATACCCTTGATATGCCCGCGCCAGAGTATGTCACCCACGCGCATACTGAGACGGAAACCAGCGTCACCGATAGCTACCAGTTTGATCGCGCGCCCGATGCGACGCAACCCATGGCGAAGCCGTCCACCAGAGAAGCCGACGCCGCGACATGGCCCGACCATCCGCCGCTGGAAGAGGCCGCTGGCGCAGCCGCCCTGGGCGCGGGTTTAGGCGCAGGCGCCTCTGGTCCTGATGTGACCGACCACCATGCATACATCCCTCAGGCGCGCCCTATCGCCGATGTTGAGGGTATCGGCGCCGCGCCACCGTATGTGACATTCCCTGAGGAACAGCCAGCCCCCAGTGTGGCGGCCAATCCTGCCCAGCCGGGCTATGCGGATCTGCCCGCTGAGTCGTATGTGCCGCCGATGGTTCCGGTGACGGACGCTGGCGTGGTCGGGCTAGCGGGCGCGGCGGGCGTGGGCGCGCTGGCGTCTCAGGCCGATGAGCCGTCCACCGCTCCTGAGACGGCCCCTGAGGCTGCTCCGACCTCTGGCCCGCTGATGAAGCGCATCCGCATGAAGCGGCAGATCGTGGTGGATGGGCAGGTGGTGCGCGAGGAGATCGTGGAGAAGCTCGTACCAGTGGATACCGATACGACCTCTATGGTGGCGGAGATGGATACCGAGCTTGGCCACGCCTCGAAAGAGGAAATCGCCCACATGGCCAACCTCGATCCCGACACCAGTCTCGACCTGCGCCAGCGCACCGATATGCCCCATCAGGGCGAGGAATAGATCTCTCCTGGCCTTCGCGTCCCTCCCCACGCCGGGGAGGGACTGGGGGAGAGGTCAATCGGTTGAGACGATATCTTCGTCTACCACGTGTCCATCACGGAGCGATGAGACGACCAGCCCGTCTGGCAGTTGGCGTTGGCGGCGACCAGGAGCGCGGAGCGCATAGATCAGCATGAAGATGGGGCCAATCGCCTTCCCCAGCGCAAGGAGCAAGAGGATCGCTTGATTGGGCTGCAGACAGGCAAGAGGGTTTGACCCATCGAACGAAGTATAGGCGCATGGATTTGTTGGCAGCACCTCGCTGAGGATCAAGACGGATTCCGACAGAAAGACAGCAACGGTTAATACCACAAACCAGCGCCAACGGCGCGCCTGGGCGGCATGAGCGAGGGCCAACACCCACGCGGTAAACAACAGAAAGCCACCTACCTGAGATATGACCGTATCGGTGATGCTGTTCCCTGATGAAAAGTACGGGAGGGAATTGGTGGCGCCGCGATACCACTGGAAGGCAACCACCAGCAGCGCGCCCACACTGCTCACAATGATCGCGCCATTGGGACGGCGCATCCCAAACACGATGGCCAGCGGAACCACCAGTATTGGCAAGATAAACCATTGCAACTGCAACCATTGCGATAACACCCGTTGTTTCCTCATTTCATAGGGCATCAGCCTGGCGCGCCATGCCCCGGTATCGTTTCTCGAAGCAGCGGGCGCATGATATCATACTATCCTGGATAGCCGAGATAGCGCCAAGCTGCCGATAGACCGATCCATGTGAGAGAGGGAGCCGAACCGATGCGCATCGTGACCGAGCCAGAGATATACGTCGTGGGGCGTCAGACGCTGGACAACGCCGAGGTGCAGCGCTTCCTGAACGATCACGCAACCTACTGGGATACCGACTCCGAGAACAGCTCCGAGCTGATCGTCGAGCTGGCGGGCAGGACGTGTTATTTCTCCTTCGGCGATAAGCAGTTTCGCAAGACGAACGACGCCTATGTCGGCAACCTCATCAACCAGGGACACGGCTCCGTGCTGGAGCATGCCGTCTGGGATTTGCTGCTGACCGGCGTCTCGCGCAGCCTGACGCATGAACTGGTGCGACACAGGGCCGGCACGGGAATCAGTCAGCTTATCGCAACGCTATGTGGATGAATCGACCGCCGACTTTGTCGAGCCGGGTGTCATCGCTGGCGACCCTGAATTGCACGCCATCTGGCAGCAGTCGGTCGAGGCGTCACACGCCGCGTACAAAGAACTGGTCACTGCGCTGGCGCAAAAAGTGCAGGAGAAACACAGTGACCTGCCACGGACGCAGCGGCTGAAGATGGCGAAAGAGGCGGCGCGCAGTGTATTGCCGAACGCGACCGAGACGAAGATGCTCTTCTCCGCCAACGCGCGCGCCCTCCGCTGGATCATCACCCTGCGTGGCGGCGAGGGCGCCGAGCCGGAAATCCGCAAGTTCGCCGTCAAGCTTTGTCGGCTGATGCGGCAAGAGGCGCCCGTCCTCTTCGGCGACTTCGAGATCGTCCCGCTGGCCGACGGAACCGAGGGCGTGCAGGCGGGCCACCTGCGTGAGTTGTCCCGAGGTTAACATCGGCCTCTACCTATTAATAACTGTTAACCGTATTTGATTCAGCTCAATATTGATGATTCACCGCCCACTCCCATCTTTCCTCGAATTATCCGAAGCCAGAAATGTCGTTTGGAATTATTTCACGTTGTTGACAAAACAAGCTCCGTGTGATAGAACCAATGTATTATACAAGAGAGAAATGATAGTGATTATGACATCCATAATCGCTATCGCGTAATGCGTTATATCGCTGTAGACTGCCGTAGTGATTAACGCAGAATTTATATGATCGATTTGTATACCATACTTGTTTTCCAGCGGATGGCATTGAGGGGGTAGGCATGAATCGTTCAGTCATACAGCACCAGCGAAGAACTAACTGGGTATTTATTGGTATAATTTTGTTTATTCCTTTCTTTATAGGTATTCTTCTAATTACTATCTCTTTCCTCTTCACTGGCGAGGTACGCAACATACTGGAGAACGTGGGTATAGGCTTTGTGGGTGGCATCCTAGGTTCGTCATTACCTGTATGGATCGTTGGAAGAGTCAACTTCTCCCAAGAGATCACTTTAGAGGATGCGCTACGAAGTGTTTCCAATCTGGTTGATCAAGCTCGTTCTTTAGGAATGGTCGCAGTTGGTCGAGAAAGACGAAGCGGAAGTTTCGAGAATCAGGGAACACTTCTAGATCGTTGGAAATATCTTCTGAGTCGGGCTGATGAAGTGGACTTGCTTTGTATCGATGATTCAATGCTTTTGAGCAATGAGACATTGCTGCAAGTAGCGCCTATAATTCATAAGCGCTTTCGCGGTAATGACAAACTAACACTTAGAGTGCTGATGAGTTCTGACGACAACCCTGCACTACCGATGATCGGAGCATGGATCAATAATTTGCAATATGCGACCAGTGAGGTCTCAATCCAAGAAAGCAACTTGAGACAACATCACCTTGCTGATCCGAATATTCTTCGTCGGCATAAAGAAATGGCTCCCTTCACAATGCTACGTGGTGATACCTATATGTATGTTATGTTCTTCATGCCAAATGGGGTTCGTGGTCCAATCTTAGAACTTCGACAGCGTGAAGCTTTAGATGCCGCTGCTGCATCAGTGGATCAAGAGAATTTATTTGATACATACAAAGATCTCTTCGATAAGTGGTGGGACAAATGGAATCCCAGTAAACAGCCTCAGCCTTGAAAACTATCGGAGACCCGTTATCTGCTTACCCTACCATAACGACATCTCCATCTTTAACAAGATGGTAGGTAGTGGTTCCATGTTGTTGGCCATATGCTATCATCTATCATAGGTTGGAAGTGAGGTGTCTCGCTCTCTTTTTCAGTGCTGTTGTTCGGGCCATCCCTTTTAAGAGCTTTGCTTTAATGCGCTTAAATTGGATGCTGAGGGGGCGCTTGTGAGCAGAACAATTCAAGGCCAAGGCCTCGTGCCGGGATCATCGTCTCAGGTGATATTGCCGGACTTTGATGAGGATATAGTTAAACAAACACTGCGGAATGTTCGAGCATGGGTACGAAGTACGGTAGATGCCACAGATAGGTACCATGGTTCTCTACATGCCGAAGCAGTACAGAGTTTCGTCGTGTCCGTTGGAAAAGGATTGGCCGAAACATCTCTGTCCCTGGGTGAACGGTTAGCGCTTAGCGTTGCGGCTCTAGCGCATGATGTTGGCTATTCGCAATATTCGAATAACTGGTCACCTGATAGACGAGAGCATATTTCTGCGGGACTGGGGCTTGTGCATGAGTATCTACTAGGGAATCCTTTATTCCTAAGTAACGTTCGACTATTGTCAGTAGTATTGTATTTGATAGCCCATCATGATGATACAAATTATCAATATCCAAGCGTTGTTTGGCATGGCTATGTTCATGAGGTAGATTTAGGTCGACATGCCACAACGCTAGAAAATTTTGAAGAGGGTCTCAGTTCTTCAGAGCGTGACCGTCTCTCAATTCTTTTGAGGATTTTACAGATAGCCGATGCTTGGGCGGCAACAGGGAGTGATGGAGCTACACGAACCTATGAATATTCGCTAAAAAGAGGCCTCGCGCCGTTTGGGCTCGGCAATCCTCTTAATGCATGGTGTTGGGAGGAGAGCGCTATAGGCAATATTCGAATTGCTGCTAAGCGTGCTATCATTGATGCTCCGACACCCGAACTGAAGCGTTCAGCGATTGACGAATATGATCTTGCGGAACAGTTCGTCGAGGGCATTTGTAGAGAAAAAGGAGTTAAGTACCACCGGGAAACAGTGCGTTTAGAAGGCAGTGACTCTTGCCCTCAAGGAGACGAGGGCGAATTAGACGTAAAAATAACACGATATGAATCGTGGCCTCGCCCAGTTGAGACATTGAAAGAAGTTGCACTGCTTGGCGATAAGAATATTCGTCCTTATTCTAAGGCGACAGTACGTATATGCCAGCGATCTGTCACTGATCTGCATCCCACCTCTTTCTATATCTTAAAGGCTCAACTTGAGCGACATCGCCAACTGCATAAGGATTTTGTCAGAGACTACCAGCTTAGCTTATTTGACTTGGCTGGGGTATGCGAATATATGGTGGGTGATGTGAGCTACCGCATGGCTCCTCCAATTATTGAGAGGTATTATGAGCCTACGGAAGACAAACACCTATCGGTCATACTCGATGGGTTACATCGAGTATGGCTCGCTCGCGAACTTGGACTCGAGTCTATTTGGGTTATTGAGATCGCAGACATCCCAGAGAAGTTGCTTCCGGTAGCGCTGCCCTTACAATGGGAAGATGTCAAGATTGTTGAGGCTGTTCCATCTACGAATGCCAAACGTCGCTTCCGTTATTCTTCTCCAGAAGAATTACATATGAGCTTGGCGTCTTTGACAGATAACCCTATCAACAAGGATAACTTTCAGTATTTTCTGTATCGTGATCTGGGATCCCTTGGTTCCAGTGGAATACGAAGCACTCAAGTTTGAACTGCTCAGAAGGATTTCGATGTCGACTACATCATCAAAGCACGAGGAGGATATTCGGTCCTGGCTGGCGCGAGAGGACTGAGCCCGAGCCATGGGTTAGCGCATGTCGATTTGGTTCTGTCGTTTGCCAGAGAACTGCAGTTTGTATACGGCGGTGATATTGATATAATCGCTGCCGCCGTGTTATTGCATGACCTCGGTCGAAATATGCCTGAGTATCGAGGGGCTGCAAGCGCGCTCCAATCTGCCAAACTTGCTGCTGCCGCCCTTAATGAGACAGATTTTCCGAAAGAGAAAATCCTTGCCGTGCAGACTGCCATCAGGCAGCATGATCAGCCCGAATTGCGCCCTGAAGCAGTAGAAGGGCGAATTCTCAAGGATGCGGACTTCCTTGCAGGATTTGGCGCAGTCGGCGTTGCTCGCTCAGCCATGTGGACAGCTGAAACAGGTGGAGACATGGATGCGCTACTGGATCGACTCGGTCGGAAAATGCCTGATCGAATACTATCGATCGAGTTCGCACAGAGCAGGCAGTATGCAGTAGGGCAATACCTATTTGTAAAGCTCTTCGGCGAGCAACTGGCTCATCCACAGCGTCTAGCTCCTGCTGCCTCGACCCCATATATCGTCATCGAAGGAATTAGCGGCTCTGGAAAACAACGCAATTGGAGTTGTTGTGCAACCACTACCTGGAGGTCGGTTCCGCGCCAGTACTACTCCATGAACCATCGGATTGGTATCGCCAAATGAAAGCCACCATTCCCGACGCTAAAGACATTACAGCACAAACACTTCTCCTTTTGACCGATCGTTATTTGGGAAGTCGCAAGATCATAGAGAGCGCATGGGCATCGGGTCAGCCTGTGATCTCGGATCGCAGTTATCTCAGCACGATGGTCTATCAGTCAGGGGAGGGGTTCCTCTCGCCTGCCAACATAGCCTATTTACACTCCTTTTTGCCACAGCCAACCGAGATCTTCCTTCTTGATATATCGCCAGAACAAGCACTCGAGCGGATAGAGTCACGCATGAACGCTATCCAGACTCCACGCGGGGAACACGAAACGCTGACTCAACTTGAATCACATAGACAAGGATTCCTTTCGTTGCCGCAGTTCTTTCCTAGATTGCATATTCTCGCAACTGATGCTGAGGATCCACTTCGTATCCATGAGCAGATTTGGTCTATTATAAAGGGAAGGGAAGGTTAGCTTTCCTTTCGATCCTAAAAACCGGCAATAGCAAGATCTGATTCCTCAGTGGATGATGAAGCCGCGTAGCGCTCAACTTTTCAGGAAGCGAGTCTCACGATGCATATTTACGCCGTTCATGGAGCACCCCCGGAAATCTTGGCGTACGGGTTGGCTAAGTATAGCCGCTCGGCGCAATCATTAGATGAAAGCATTGAAGAACTCTCTGCGGAACGTACGGAGAAGTTTCTGAACACCTTTTACTTCCAATATGGACACCGGTCCATTGCTGATCTTGCTCATGTTGCCGTGGCGCTAGAGGACATCTCCATGCTGGCCGCGTTTAATGTGGTGGATGAACCCCTCTGGGACGGACAGGGCCGCTCGTCCAGGTATCAGAATTTCCGTGAAAGCGGCTACTATGTCCCCTCTGACTTGGAGCTTTCAGCGCTACAGCAATATCACGAAGCCGTATCCTATCTGATCGATTCATATGAGTATTTCGCCACCACGCTGACTGAGGTATTGACTGAGGTTCAGGAACGTCCTGCCGACATGACACAGGCTGCGTATCTGCGAACACTAAAAGCGCGGGCCTTTGACGTCGCTCGATATTTCCTTCCGCTTTCCATGCATACCAGTAATGGCCAGATAACTAGCGCTCGTGTACTGGAACAACAGATAAGCAGGTTGGCTGGGCACCCTTTGCTGGAGTTGCGTGAGATCGCAGCACGCCTTAAAGAAGCGTGTGAGCAACCTGCCTATAACTATACGGAGCGCAAGTTAGAAGAAGTATGGGCATCGGAAGGTACGTCCGAAGAATCGATACGTCACCAGCGTGATCTTCTCGAGAGAGCAGGCGTATTAGGCGTGCGTGCAGCACCGACGTTAGTGAAATACGTTTCGCCTTCGGTTTACAATGAGGAGACGACACAGGAACTTCGCGATCTGCTGATGCCATACCTCGATCGCCTCAAAGAGTCCCCTGATGTTTCCCACCATGTGACGCTTGCCCCTGAAGAAAGCGACTATCCTAGATGCATTTGTTTGCTCCTTGATGTATCTGGTTGATGACCAGGGACGATCATACTTACAGTTTCAGCCTCTCGTTCGCGCCATGCCAGAGGACGAGAAAAGCGCCCTCTTTGCCCTCTCGTTTAAGCACCGTAGGCCCCATGATGACTGGCTTCGTCTACACCGTCTAGGGTACAGTTTATCCTTTGACTTGTTTTTGGATTTCGGGTCATTACGTGATCTGCACCGACATCGAAGGTGCGTTCAGTTGATACCCGACTTCAAGCCGAACCTCGGCTTCGATGATCCTGCGGTCATCTTTGAAGCTGCGCTGGGTACGACAGGCGCTAATCTCGCCACAAAGAAGGGTCTCGTAGAAGATTTTGGCAACATTATGGAGCGAGCGATAAAGGCAGCCAGCCTATTCCCGCAGCAGGAATACCTAGCTTACTTGCTGCCGCTTGGAGTACGACAGCGCGCGCTTTTCAAGATGGATCTCGCCGAAGCAGCGTATATCATTGAACAGCGATCAGATGTAGGTGGTCATTTTTCGTTTCGCCGTTAGCATACGAAATGTATCAACAGCTTTGCCAGAGATATCCTTACTTGGCCCCAATAATACGCGTCACAAATCCTTATGAAGTCAACCGACTCCTTGATCGGTAATACAGCGCATCCTCACGCTGGACGCCGCACAAGCCCCCGATGCGCTGGCCGACCTCATCTGGGAAACCGTGCTGGCCCGGCTCCCAGCTTACAGGCGGCCGTTGCCTGCGGATTATCTGCGGGCAGCGGCAGCGTCCTCGTGCTGGACGCCGCGCAAGCCCCCGACGCGCTGGCCGACCTCATCTGGGAAACCGTGCTGGCGCGACTTTCAGATTAACAGGCGGGTGTCGGTTGCGGGTAGTCCACCGGTGTGGGCAGTGGCTTTGGCAGCAGCGTATCCAGGTGCGAGTAGCGAGGCGCTTGCGAGGCGTTGCATCGTTATGGCGTCCTCTGTGCCAGAGAAGTAGAACGTCCAGCCGTCGGCCAGTGGGACTGTGACCGTGACGATATCTGATCATTCACCTGCCAGCCGGTGCGCCCGTCGACACTGACGGTTTCCGCGCCGTCGGGACGGGTCGCGCTGCCCGCGTAGCGCCCGGTGACAAAGATACGTGTGCTCGACACCAGCGAGAACAGCGCTGCTGGCACAATCTCACCACCCGTCTGCTCCGGCACATAGGCGTCATGTGGCAGCGGCAGCCACGACGGAATCTGATACGCCATCGATGCTATACTCCCGTCGGCGGGGAGCATTGTTCCGACCAAACCACCCTCGATTCCCCAGGCGGGGCAGCCCGACTGCACACGCTTATCCAGCGCAAGTGGCAGAAGGTCGATGCCCTCGTGGACATCATCTTTATCCTGCGAGCACGTGGCACGCGCCAATACGACGCCATATGTTGGCCCGGCCACCAGCCAGGTAAGCGTTGTCGTCGTAGCGTTGACAGGTGGCTGGTTGCCACAGAGATTCAACACGCTCATGCCCGCCGCGTATGCCTGTTGGGGAGTAGGTGGCGCTGGTGTGACGCGATTCCAGATAAACGGCGGCGGCGGCGGGTAACTGACTATCTTGGAATTGAGCGGATTATCCGGCAGCGCGCAGCCCGCAAGCATTCCAAGCGCCGCGACCAGCAGCGGCACGACGCCAGCCAGGCGAGGAAAAATCCGCCATCGAGATCGCGAGCTATCCATACGCAGCGACTCCTTACCTTGTGGCACGTGCCGATACCAGTATAGCATCCGATCATAGAGACGGTAGGGTAGTATGATGCTGTTTCCGCATGAGTGAGCAATGCCCCATGATATACTGTTCTGGTATGTTTTGAGATACCGCCCCAATGCTTTCGGGGCCAATGGATGCTCTATTTCCCTCCAGAAATGGGAGGTTACCGCTAGATGTTTGAAAGTCTCTCTCAGCGGCTCGACAGTGTCTTCGAGCGATTGCGTGGCAAGAGCCGGATCACCGAGCAAGACGTGACCGAGGCCATGCGCGAGGTGCGCCAGGCGTTGCTCGAGGCCGATGTCAATTTCAAGTTGGTCAAACAGTTCGTCGCGCGCGTGCAGGAACGCGCCATGGCGACCGTCGGCACTGAGGTATTGAGCGGCGTCTCAGCGGCGCAGCAAATCTTTGGCTTCGTCCACGAGGAACTGGTCGCCATGCTCGGCGGCGAGGAGGATGGCAGCGGTAAGATTCAGTTCGCTGGAGCGCCGCCCACCATCCTCATGCTCGTCGGTCTGCAAGGCTCCGGTAAGACCACCCAGGCGGGCAAGCTGGCCAACTGGTTCCGCAAGAACGGCCAGAAGGCGGGCATCGTCGCCGCCGATATGCAGCGGCCCGCCGCCGTGCAGCAGTTGCAGCAGATTGGCAAGCAGCTCGATATTCCCATCTATGCCGAGCCAGCGGGCAATAAGCCGATAGATATTACCCAGCGGAGCCTCAAATGGGCGCGCGAACAGGCGCTGACTGTGCTCATCCTCGATACCGCTGGCCGCCTGCACATCGACGAAGACCTGATGGGCGAGGTCGCCACCATCCGCCAGCGCACGCAGCCACAGGAAGTCTTGCTGGTGGTGGACGCGATGACCGGACAGGACGCGGTGCGTGTGGCCGACGAGTTCAACAAGACCGTCGGACTGACGGGCCTCATCCTGACCAAGATGGATGGCGACGCCCGTGGTGGCGCGGCGCTTTCCGTGCGCCAGGTGACGGGCGTGCCGATCAAGTTCATGGGCACGGGCGAGAAGCTCGACGCGCTGGAACCGTTCTATCCCGACCGCCTGGCGCAGCGCATTCTGGGCATGGGCGACGTGATGTCGCTGATCGAGCGCGCCCGTGAGCAGATCGACGAGAAGCAGGCCGAGAAGATGGCCCGCAAGATGGGCACTGGCCGCTTCGACCTCGAAGACTTCCTCCAGCAGATGCGCCAGATGCGCAAGATGGGGCCGATGGCGCAGTTGCTCGAAATGATCCCCGGCATGGGCAAAGCGCTCAACGATCCGCAGGTCAAGGAGGCGCTGGAGGGCGATCAGATGAAGCAGACTGAGGCCATCATTCTCTCGATGACCGCCGAAGAGCGCCACAACCCCGACATCCTCAACGGCAGCCGCAAACGCCGGATCGCGAAGGGCAGCGGCACGACACCCCAGGAGATCAATCAGTTGCTTGCGTCCTTCAAACAGGCGCAGACGATGATGAAGCAGATGATGGCGATGCAGCAGGGCGGCAAAGGCGGCAAGGGTCGCAGAGGGCGATTTGGCGGCCTGGGCGGTGGCCTCGGCGGCCTGGGTGGGCTTGGCCCATTTGGGTAGGAGCGCCATAAACCCTTAGAAATTAGTGGGGACGGTCCCGGCCTTGATGGTGTTTCACACCTTGATTCGGTCATCGCCGCTGGCAGACCTCACCCCCAGCCCCTCTCCTACGAGGAGAGGGGAGTCCATTGGCGCCCATTCGCCGCGCTGGTCGCCTAAGCCCTCCCCTCGTAGGGGAGGGTGGCCGACAGGCCGGGAGAGGTTCGCGCCCGCCGTCGACATGGCTCGCCGTCCCACATACATTCCACATCACATCAGCCGCTTGCGTTCGCCCCTCGACCAGTTTGATTCGGCCTCAGCACAGAAGCAGATAGCCGCTTCGTCTCATACTTTGGAAACGGAAGTCTCTGCCGGGTTACTCTCAAGAGCAAAGAGCCAACCTGCCCATCCAGGCGCTGCGCCATCGCGACGTGTGTCTGTGCGCATGGCCACACCACATCGAGAGTACCCGCGCCCGGCAGGTGTTCCTCTAGGCTACTCCGCGCGTTTAATCCATTGAGCGATGGAGCGTTTTTCTGTTCCTGGCGCGCCACTGCGGGTACTATCGCCGCGTGATGCGCTCTGCACGACTCTGCTGTGCGGTGTTGAGGAGGCCGGCTTGTGAGCATGTTTGGACGTCAGCCGCGGCATTCAGTCTATGGCATGCCCCACCGAACCCCTCGCTGGGTGATGGCGCTGCTCGTGGTGGTAGTGATCAGCATGATGCTGGCCGGCTGCGGAAGCGACCCCAACCAGCCCGTCGCCCAACAGAACAAAGCGCGGCTCGATAGCGAGTTGCGGCACGCGCGCACCACGCTCGGCCTGCCAGACGCGATGCTCCAGCCCATTACCTCGCAAGAGGATAAGATCTCCTCAGGTGAGGGTGGCTTCAACTATAACTATGAGGACGCCGCCACGAACTATACGCTGCTCTACAACCAACTGGTTGGCATCGAGCAGAACGCCCAGCAGACGCTACAGACCCAGGCGAACGACGACATCCAGGCGCTTGCGAAGGCGGTCACGCAGCTTCGTAGCGAGGGCTTCAGCGAGATCGAATACTACCAGGCGCGGCTCGATCAGGCGGTGCAAGATTTCACTAACGCGAAGGTGGTCGGCGATTTCGCCAAAATAGATGCGACCGTGCGCCAGCAGACAGCGGCGCTACACGCGGTCTGGCCCGCGTATCAGAAGCTCCAGGACTTCACGACGATTCTGCGGGCGTTGCAGAACGCGGGGATGAACTCGGCGATGGGCCAGATCGAATATCAGCAGAATCTCGATGCGATACGCGCCGGGCTGCCCGCCGACCGCTATGCCAAACTGGTGGAGGTCATCGACGGCCAGATCGTCCAGTTGATGGCTGACCAGGCCGAGGCGACCCCGTATGTGGGCGCTGCCCTGCTCGATTCCTTCCAGGCGCGCATCGACCTGCTCAAGACGTATGGGCAGGATACGGCGACCTTCCAGCAGCAGCACGATCAGGATATGGCGGCGCTGAAGGCGGCCAAAGGCACAACAGATTATCTCCAGCTTGGCCAGACCGTCAACCAGCAGATCGACGCGATAGCGTTGCCGCTGCTGAAGGCCAAGGCGTTTAGCGACTACACGCAGTTGCAAGATCTGGTCAATCTGGTCTCGAATATCCGGCTGACCTGTCATTTGGATAACTGCACCTATCCAAATGGCGACTATCCAGCCGACTATGAGTACCTGGATCATTGGGTAGGTGTCGGCGACGCCCACGACGTTCTCTACGCCGCCCACGATCTGGGATCATATCAGGACGCGGATGACGTCATCGTCAACTTGACGATCAACCTGCGCGCGCTCAAAGACAACCTGAACGACCCGACCCCGCACTCACAACCGCACGCGACCGACCTGCTGCTCATCAACACAGCCTACCATCTCACCGGCAAGGTGATCGTCGTCTCACTGCGCGAGCAGACACTGCGGGCGTATGACAATGGGCAGATGGTCTGGTGGTCGTATGTGACGACTGGCGCTTACCGCCCGGACGAGCAGTTGCCGTCGTGGCCGGGGCTGCACTACGCGATGTACAAGCTCTACCATACAGAGTTCACGTCGCCAGATCCGCCCGGCTCGCCGGACTACTATGCGCCGACGCCGATCAACTACGCCATCGCCTACGCGCCGAATGGCTACTTCCTCCATGACGCCTGGTGGCGTGCCGAGTTCGGGCCAGATACCAACCTGCCGCACTGGGATCCAGCGGCGTTCAGCGGCGGTTCGCACGGCTGCGTGAACCTGCCCGAGAACAACATGGCCTATCTCTACAACTGGACGCCCGTCGGTACACCCATCGTGGTGTATTAGGGGGTATGAAGTAGGCCTGTGGATGTCCTCTCCCGGCCATGAATGGTCGCCTTGGCAGCTACTCCGGCCTTGATGGCGTTTTATAACAAGTCCTTTGGTTGTGTTGTTGTTCGACGGCCCTCTCCCCCTAGCCCCCTCCCCTAAAAGGGAGGGGGAACCAGAACCAGACGCGCGCCACCCTCTGGCTCCCCTCCCCGCGCTGGGGAGGGGCTGGGGGAGAGGGCTGCCCCGCGCCAACGACAACCAGTAGGGCGAACTGAGTCTTGAGTCCTGGCTACGCGTCCCACCCGGCGCCTGCGGTGGCGGCGTCGAGCCACCCATCACCCGCATGTAGCCGCGCGAGGATCGCCCCCTCGCGAACGCCGCGCCGACTGATCGCGAGCGCGCCGACGCCCAGATGATCCGCCGCCGCGCTCAGCACCGCCTCGCCCGCGCCAAGCAGCCGCGCGCGCGCATCGGGGACGCCGTAGCGTGCCGTGAGTTGTGCGGCGGGTGTCGCACAGAAGAGCGCCGCGAGCGCCTCCAGGTGATCCTGTGTCAGCAGCCCCAGGCGCATGCCGTCCGCGTTTGGCGCCGGAGGCGCCTCTTCACCAGCCACCAGTTCCGCTGGCTCAGGGATGTGCAGCGCCTGGGCTGCGAGCGCCGCGAGGGTGGTGGCCGTACCACCGCAGGCGATGACACGCGCGACGGGAAGCGGCACGCCGAGTGTAGCGAGTTGCGCTGTGGTCGCCCGGCGCACCTGTTCGAGTTCGGTGGCCTGTGGCGGGTCGGATGGCGCGTAACGGTCATGCATGACGCCGGAGCCGAGGGGCAACGATGTGCGCCAGTGGATGCGCGATCCCTCGCCGATGACGACCTCCATGCTGCCGCCGCCCAGGTCAAGCACCGCCAGGCGTTCATGGGCATTGGTGGGCAGGCCGCTGGTCGCGCCCCAGTAGGTGAGCGCGGCCTCCTGGTCGCCCGTGACGACGCGCAGAGTGATGCCGGTCTCTGCGCGCACCTGTTCGAGAAAGTCATCGGCATTGGCGGCGGCGCGCACGCCCTCGGTGGCGATGGCCAGCAGTTCTTGCGCGCCAAGTGACTTTGCCCGCGCCGCCTGTGCCCGCAAGACGGCGATGGCACGCGCCGCGCGTTCCGGGCCGATGGCGCCGGTCGCCGACACATCCGCGCCCAACCGTGTCAAATCCAGTTCGTCGGCCAGTGTGATGAGGTCGTGGCCATCGTCGCTTGGGCGCGCGACCACCAGGTGAATCGTATTGCTGCCGACATCAACAGCAGCCAGGAGAGCTATTTCATTCAAGGTTTTCTCCTTCTGAGCAGCGGAGTGACTGTGGCGGCTAGAGCGCGGAATCTGTTCCAGGTGATGCTGGCGTGATGCTCTCACCAAAATACTATAGCAGGCGAAATTGGGAGACGGTATGCCTTGACGCGGGCTATCTATGCGGGATACGCTGCCCAGCAGTAGTAGGATACACGAGACAGGAGCATGCATGGCCAACGATACCCTTCAAGAGCATGATACCGCGCCCCTCCAACTGGAGAGCGGTCGCGCGGCATCCTCACGGGAGGGGCTGGTCGTTGCGCTTGCGCCGGGTCTCTTCGAGGTCGTCACACTCGATGGCGCATCCTGGCTCTGCACGCTGCGGGGCCGACTGCGCAAGCCACGCCCGGCGCGACAGGCGTTGCCATCAGGCGCCACGGGCCGCCGCGCGCCACCATCCCACCAGCAACAGCCGCCGTCAGCCGCCGATGCGCCAGACGAGCCGGTCGCCGCGCCGACGCGGGTTGCTCCCGGCGACCGGGTGCGCTTCAAGCCGCTGGGCAATGGCGACGGTGTGATCGAAGAAATTGCGCCGCGTCACAGCGTCTTGGCGCGTGCCCGCCCGGAGGTCGGCGCCGAACAGGTGCTGCTGGCGAATCCCGATCAGGCGGTGCTGGTCTTTGCTATGCGCGAGCCGACACCCCATTTTGGCCTGTTGGATCGCTATCTCGCCCTCTGCGAGCATGCCCATGTGCCCGCGCTGATCTGCCTGAATAAAGATGACCTGGGCGAGCCGGAAGAAGTCGCCGATGCGGAGCGTATTTATTGCGCGCTGGGCTATCCAGTGTTGCGTACCAGCGCGGCGACCGGCGATGGCCTGGCTACACTGCGCCAGCAGCTTGCCGCACGCATCTCGCTCTTAACCGGGCCGTCGGGCGTGGGCAAATCGTCGCTGATGAATACCATCATCCCCGATGCGCGCCAGCGTACAGGCGAAATCAGCACGGCCACGGGCAAGGGCCGCCATACGACGACGGGTGTGCGCCTGTTGCCGTTACCAGATGGCGGCTGGCTGGCCGACTCCGCCGGGATTCGCGAGTTGTCGCTCTGGCAGGTACCATCGGAAGAGTTGCCAGGCTGTTTCGTCGAATTGCGCGACGCGGCGGGCAACTGTGAATATGAGGATTGCACCCATAGCCTGGACGAAGAAGGCTGCGCGCTGCGGGCGGTGCTGATCGAGGGGCGGATGACGCCGGAACGCTGGGCCAGCTTCCAACGGCTGCTAGACGAGGCCCGCGCCACCGAGGGGCCAGCCTGGGAGACAAAAGGGCGGTAGAGTGTGCGACGCAGGGCTGTGCGAATGATGTGATGGAAGACAGAGCATTCACGAGCGTGTAAGTAGTATCTGGCGGAAAATTCCGGCCGTCAGGCGGGACGCTGCCGGAGCCTCAGGCCCCGGTAAGGCCCTTCCTAGCGGCACGCTACGCTTGCCTTACAGTAACCGCCCGCGTGAGGCATCTATAAAGCAAAGCGCAATGCGGCGGGAATATCCTCATGTTCCAAATCGGGGTATGCGTGCAAAATGTCATCTTCGCTCATACCTTCGGCCACCATCTCGATCACTGTGGCTACGGGGATACGCAGATGACGAATGCAAGGTACGCCGCCCATCTGGTTTGGATCAATGGTAATGCGTTCAAATGCCATAGCGAACTCTTTTCTGCCGAATATGCTCATGTCGCTCTGTTATGAGACATTCTGGCCGCAGCGCATTATACACCCTAACAAACTGCGCTTCGGTCGTCTTCGCCTACCCCTTGCGGCTGCGTGCTGCTGGCTTCGGCGGTTTCGCAGGCGGGGCAGCAGCCGCCTGCTTCCCTCCAGTTGGCTCCTTGCGTTCCGCCGAGAGTACGCCCTGCACCCCGCGTATCTCGCGCAGGATAGCTTCCAGTTCGTCGGGATGGCGAATTTCGAGCACTGCGTTGATGACCGCGCGCTCTGGCCGGTGGCGGGTGACGACATCGATCCGCAGCATGTTGATCTTGGCGCCGGAGATGACGCCCGTGACATCGCGTAGCAGCCCGGTGCGGTCGGTGCCCTCGACGATGATCGGCGCGCGGAAAGTCTCGCCGCCATCGAGGCGCGGCCAACTCACCGTGATCCCACGCTCGGGCTGGCGCGCCAGCAACGCCCGCAGATTGGGACAGTCGGCGCGATGGATGACAACGCCCCGGCCACGAGTCACGAAGCCATAGAGATCGTCGCCGGGCAGCGGGCTACAGCAGGTGGCGAGCCGTGTGAGCATGCCCTCCATGCCCTCCACGCTGACGCCAATCTCCGTCTCGCGCGCGGGTTGCGTCTGCGGTAATTCCGGCTTCGTCTCTTCCGGTGGCTTCAGCCGCTCGCGCAGTTTCGCCAGCACCACTGCCGTCCGCAGCTTCTCCGCGCCTAGCGCCACCAGCAGCGATTCGGCGTCTGGCTGCGCCAGTTCGCGTGTGAGCCACGCCAGGTCATCCTCGGTCAGGTCGTCGTAGCCTTTGCGCAGACCCATGCCACGCAGTTCGTGATCCAGCCGGTCATGTCCAATCTGCAGATCGATATCGCGCTCGTGGCCTTTGAGGTATTTCAGAATGCGGTCGCGGGCGACCTTCGTGCGCACGATTTTGAGCCAGTCGCGCGTCGGGTGCGCCTCGTTGCGCTTGATAATCTCGATCACATCGCCGTTTTTCAGCACGTAGTCCAGCGGCACCAGCTTCTTGCTGAGGCGCCCACTGACGTCCTCCGAGGTGATGCGCACTCCAGAGACATGCAACCCCAGATCGGTATGCACCCGGAAGGCGAAATCGAGCGGTGTCGAGCCAGCGGGCAGCTCTTTGGCGTCGCCAGCGGGCGTGAAGACGTAAATCTGCTCGCGCAACACGTCGCCCTTCACGGCCTCCAGCGCGCGCTGGGTCGCCGTCGAACCGGGCGCCTGCAGCTCCTGCTGCCAGTCTTTGACCTGCTGCACCCAGGATTGCAGCGGGCGAGCCGTGGCTTTGGCGTCGTCGCCGATGTCTTTGTAATACCAGTGCATCGCTACGCCATACTCGGCCATCTCGTGCATTTCCTGCGTGCGAATCTGAATCTCGGCCAGATGGTCGTCCAGGCAGAAGACGGTGGTGTGCAACGACCGATAGCCATTGGGCTTCGGGCTGGCGATGAAGTCTTTGATACGCCCGTCTTTGGGACGCCAGAGTTCATGCACGTGGCCCAACACCAGATAACACTCGCCGACGCTGCCGACGATGATGCGAAACGCCAGCATGTCATAGAGGGTCGAAAGGTCGTGGCTGCCGGTGCGCTGCACCTTTTTGTAGATGCTATAGAGATGTTTGAGGCGGCCAGAGACCTCGGCGGGGATGCCAATTTTCTGCATCTCCTCGCGCAACATCGCAATCACGCGGCGCACATACTGGCTGCGTCCCTCGGTCTCTTCCGCGACGGCCTCGCGCAACCACGCATAGTCATCTGGCTCCAACACTGCGAACGCCAGATCTTCCAACTCGCCCTCGACACGCCCCATGCCAAGCCGCCCAGCCAGCGGTGCGAAGATCTCGCGGGTTTCCTGCGCCATCAGGCGGCATTCCTCCAGGCTCAGCGCTGGGGTCTCGGTGGTCGGCAGCGGCGCCGCCTCATACGCGCGCCACTGGTCTGCGGCGCTGTGTACCTCGCGCATCAGCCGCAGGCGGTCGGCGATCTTGATGACGACGACACGCGGATCTTCGGCCATCGCCACGAACATCTTACGCAGCGCGTCGGCGTCTTGCTGGCGTTGCCGCTCACGTCCACGGCGCCGCTCGCGGGTGGTGTCATCTGGCTCGGCGCTGCTTTGGGCGCTGCTCTGAGCGCTGCGGCGCAAGGCAACCGCCGGGCGTTGAAGCGCATCGAAACGTTCCAGGCTGGCGATGGTCTCCGTGACCTGCTCGCCAAACGCGCCGCCGAGCTGTGCGCGCACCTCACCCAGGTCGATAAGCCGCGCCTCGACCACCTGATCGAGCAACACCGCCGCCAGCGTAATCGCGTCGATGTGCAGCGCCTCGGCCAGTGTCTGGGCGACCGCGAGCACATAGGCGAAGTCTCGGCGTAGCACACCGGTCGCCCGCTCGTCGGTGACTCCGGCGCTTTCGGCGCGGGCCTGGCGCGCCAGACGGATGGCATCGTCGATATGTGTGACATCTTCCGGGAGCAGATAGCCGACGATGGCCTGCCGCAGACGCTCCGCCTCGGCGTCGAGGGGGCCGTCATCCTGGACTACCAGCATATCGGATTGTGTTGATTGCAGAGCATCGGTATCCATATGCATCCACCAGAGCTATGAGTGTGACATCCATGAGAACGTAGGGTTAAGCGCTTGAGATGATCCGTTGAGGCTATCGCGGGGTGTTCTCGCAGCCGTTGCGCTGGTCGCGCTCCACCTGAGTAACACCATGCACGATACGCAGACGGCGCACCACCTGTTCGCGTCGGGTGGTTGGCAGCATATCCAGGGTGAGCAGAATCGCCGCCTTGTAGCGATCCTGATGGGCGATGGCGACACTACGATAGACATTCAATCCTAATTGTGCCACACAGGCTGAAACTTCGTGCATCAGCCCCTGGTGATCCTGCCCGTAGATAGCGAACGCCATACGGTAGGGCGCGGTTGGGAACTGATCCCAGCGTACCTGTACGGCTCTGGCGTGCGCCGCGCCACGCGCGAGACGGCGATCTAGGGTCATGCGCAGGGTGCGGCAACAGGTGCGATGCACCGTGACACCGCTGCCACGGTCGGCGACGCCAAGAATCGCATCGCCGGGGCACGGGAAGCAGCAGCGGGCAAGCTGTATCTGCGCTGGCCGCCCGGAAGGATGCCGTAGCGATTGCGGGCGCGGCGCCTCACCCGGCGGCGCGGCGGTGTTGGCGCGCTGCTGGCTGCGCAGAAAGCGGTTGATGCGTTCGCGGGCGGTGCGGGTGGCGACGATGGCGAGCCATTCGGGCTGTGGGGCGGCCTGGGCGCTGGTGAGCACACGGACAATGTCGCCGGTTCGCAACGTGTAGTCCAGCCCAACCTCGCGCGCGATCAGCACCCCCTGTGGCCCGTTGCGCTGGATCATCGCTCCGGTGGCATGGCTGCCAATGTCGCTGTGAATCTGATAGGCGAGATCAAGCACTGTCGCGCCCAGAGCGAGTTCGCGTACATCACCCTTGGGCGTAAAGATGAAAATCTGATCCTCAAGCACCTCACCGCGCAACGCATCGACGAACTCGGCGGCGCTGAGCCGTAGCTCATCCTGCCAGCGGCCCAGCTGCGAGACCCATTCGGGCAGATGCGCCAGCCAGAGCGTGGAGGTAACCGACATACGCTCGCCTGCCTCGGCGCGCTCCAGCCAGCGGGTGGCGATGCCGTGCTGGGTGGCGATGTGCATCGCATGGGTGCGAATGTGCATCTGGGCGAGGCGTCCGTCGAGGGCGAAGACGGCAGTGTGCAGCGAGCGATAGCCGTTGATCTTGGGGCCAGCGATGTAGTCGCGAATACGTTCGAGGTAGGGATGCCAGAGTTGGTGGATGATGCCGAGCGCCGCATAACACTGATCCTGGGCGTTGACCAGGATGCGAAAGGCGATCACATCGTGGATCTGCGCGACATCCATGCCGGTGTCGCGCATCTCCAGGTAGGCGCGGTAGGGACGTTTGACGCGCCAGTTGACCGCCGCTGGGATGCCGCTCGCGAGTAGCTCATGCACCATACGCTCGCGCATGCGCTCGGCCCAGTGCGCTCGTTTCGCTTCTTCCTCGCGTAAACGCTTGACCGTGCGCTCGTATTCCTTCGGCATGAGGAAAGCGAAGGCAAGGTCTTCGAGTTCGGTCTGAAAGACATGCACGCCGATACGTCCCGCCAGCGGCGCATAGATTTCGAGCGTCTCGCGCGACTTCTGCTCGCGCTTGGCGGGGGGCTGCGCCGCCATCGTGCGCATGTTGTGCAGCCGGTCGGCCAGCTTGAGCAAGACGATACGGGGATCAGCGACCATGGCCAGAAATAGCTTGCGCACGGTCTCCGCCTGTTCGCGCAACTTGCGCGCACGCGCCGCCTGGGCATCACCCGTGATGTCTGGCGCCGCCGTGGCCAGAGCCGTCTCGTCATCATCCTTGGGCGCCTCGACCGCGTCGAACTTGGTCACGCCATCCACAATCGCGGCAATGACCGGCCCGAACTGCTCGCCCAGGACATCCAGTGTGATCTCTGTATCCTCGACGGTGTCGTGGAGCAGGGCCGCAGCGATACCCTGTGCGTCGATGGCCAGCTCGGCGAGAATCCCCGCCACGGCGATGGTATGCTCGATGAACGGTTCGCCCGACCGACGATTGACGCCAGCGTGCGCCGCCGCCGCGACGCGATGAGCCTCGCGGATGAGCGCCAGATCGTCGTCGTTCATATACTGAGAACAGAGGGCAAGCAGAGCAGCCAGACTGGTGAATCAGCCATTATGGGAGATATAGGCTGGTCGTTGGTCTGTGGCTCGCTCATGGGTCGGTTGCTTTCGCCTCGCTGATCGGGCAGTGCGTCGGCGCGCATCCAGATTCCTCCACCTCGGCCTCGCTGGCGTCTCGCTGATGGCGGTGGAAGCCTCGCGCGATGAGCCAGCTTTGGGGCATTGAGAATAGACCGGAATGATGAAACAAAACGCGCAGACAGTTCTTACTGCCCGCGCGCTCCCCGTCCTCTTCGACGTGCGTGTTCCTCGAAGTATACCACGTCCGTCAAGTTCCGCTTGCCCGCTTTTGGCGGCGCCCACAGCGCTATCAACTGGCTCGATCTCGGCCTGTCCGACCTCCCAGGCCTGATAGCAAGATCCCTCTCCAGTCTCTGAGAGGGATCTTGTTTGCTATTTAGGGTACGGCAGGCTATTGGACGTGCGCGCCGCAGATCGGGCAGAATTGCGCTGCGGGATCGTTGACCGCGTGGCCATTTGCGCAGAAACGCGCCACTGGCGCCGCGCCCGGCTGTTGAGGCTGTGGTGTCGGAGCCTGTGGCGGCGCATACCCTGGCTGTATGGGCTGCTGTGGGTATGCCTGTGGCTGCGGCGTCTGTGGCTGGGGATATCCCGGTTGTGGCGCTGGCGTGCCATACGCCTGCTGCATGGGTGGTTGCGGCTCCGGGTATGCCTGTGGCTGCGGCGTTGGCGCGGGTGGCGCGGCGTAGGGGGCGCTACCGGGCAAGGTCGGCGCATAGGCTCCAGCGCCCGGTGTGGATGCTGGCGGGGCGTATCCGCCTGGCATACCTGGCGTCAGTTGCTGGCCATAGACATTCGGCGTGGCGCCATAACCTGCGGCGACCGCTGGCTGCGCGGTCTTGCCACGGCGGGTGAGGGCGAAGATCAGCACGGCGACGATAATCAAGAGAACGAGCAGGCCACCACAGATGCCTGCGATCACGCCAACATTCGGGCCGGGCGCCGGGCATTCAGTGGCCGTCGCCTTGCTCTGCGCATCCGTGAGATACGTTGTCACCCCACCAAACGCGGGATAGCTGTTCTTCAGATTCGTCAGATCGCGCTTGGCATTCGTGAAGTGGCACGGCCCGGTCGCATCATACTCGGTGATTGCCTTGGTCCACGCCGTCATGAACGCGCCACCCGTGGTCGCGCCTGCCTGGCGCACATACTGCGCGGCGACATCGCTGGGGATGAGATAGACGACGCGGGTATCTTCCTGGCCATTCGAGAGGGCGATGGCGTCGATGACGCCAATGATGCGGCCCTGCGTATCGATGACCGGGCCACCGCTCGACCCGTGGTTCGCCAGGCCGCTCGTCTCATAGACCGGTGTGCCATCGGCGAACGTCTTCTGCCCAGTCACCTGGGCGGTATTAACCGACGCGGTGAGCAGCGAATTGGCGGTGTTGACGTTGCCGCCGCTGGTCGGCGAGAGCAGCGCGGTGAAGTCGCCGGTGTCGGCATCGGCGGGATAGGCGACCGCAGTGATGCTGTCCTGCACTTTGACGCTGTTCGCGGGCGCCAGTTGCAGATAGGGCATGTCGTGGGCCTCGACCTTGACGACGGCCACATCCTGCTTATCTACCGCCGAATTGGCGACAATGCGGGTGATGTCGTAGCTGGTCACCTGCGCCGGATTCGTCAGGGAGCCAGTGTACGCCGTCGAGAGGAAGACCTTCTGCGACACGATCTGCGTCGGAACAGTAATCAAATTTTCGTTGACGAGTTGGAGGAACAGTGTCTGCGCGTCGGCCTGGCTATAGCCCGACACCTGGGCGAACTCGGCGACGGCCTCGTTGAAGAAGTCGAGAGTGATCTGATCGTTATTGGTATAGTCAACGACATGGTCAGCGGTTAGCACATAGCCATCGCTGCTGATGAAGGCGCCCGAGCCACTGAAGGCGAGGGCGTAGTTGCTCCCATCGAGCGGGAAGGTGATGTTGCCGCCATCATTGGCGCAGGTTTTGCAGACGACCTGACCATCCACCTCTGAGACAATACGGACGACCGCCGGACTCGCCAGGTTTACCCCGTGGATGTTCGCACTGTCGGTGGCTGCGGCATGTGTCGCTGGCTGCGCCCCCGCGACCGGGGCAAAGGCTAAGAGAGGTGTCAGCGCCATTGCCATCAATGCGGCCAACAGAGAAACCGAGGCTCCTCGTACCACACGACGCCTGATAAACATTGTTAAAGACTCCTTACCATGGAATGGGCGAGCCAGCCACACCACTGTATGAACTGGATGCATGGCCTGCTCTCCCTGGTGATGACAGAGATAGTGAGAACTGTCACCATGAATACCGACACGGCCCAAAAGGCGCGTCGCAACAGGTTTCCCCGCCGCTACGAAGGCTGCGCAGTTGCGCATTGGCGCCGATGTACCGCAAATGGTTGCTAGAATACTAGCCCATTTTACTCTGCGAAAATACAACGAACATGAGCGTCAATAGCAACATGCGCATCGCCCTCCAGTGGATGCCAGACCGACGATGCGCTATGCGCTGGCGGGTGAGGCATCTGTAGCAAGTCTAGGATAACAGCGTCACACAAGCGTTACCAGATGCGTTACGAAGCGGCCTCGGGGGGCGGGAGGCGCTCGTGTGACGAGGTTCACAGGTGTGGCGTCAGGGGATGGCTATGCGGAACCGAGCGACATGAGGGCATCTTCGCGCTGGCACGCAGAATGGATAATGCCGCTCGGTATATGTGCGCATCAGACACAGGCAAAATGTGTGAGTACCTGATGCGCGTCTTTGCGTCATGGCGCTTACATATTGCGTAGCTCAGGCTGGAAGAGGCCGTAGAGGATCGCCAGAAAGAGCAGCGCGCCAGTGATGGGGAAGAGAATCGCTGGCCCCAGGCGGTCTACCACCACGCCACCCACCGCGACCGAGATGGGATACAGCCCGAAGTTGGCGAACCCAAAGGCGCCCATGATGCGTCCCATCAGCGCGCGCGGCAGCTTCTGCTGCAGCAGCGTGATGAGTAGCACATTGCTCATCGCGTTGAAGATACCCCACGCCGCTATGGTGATCGCCGCGCCTGTGAGGCCGCCCACGAACGGCGTGATCGCCACAAACGCCGCCTGCGCCAGGCTGAAGAGGAGCGCGATCAGACCACGGTGCGGCAGCTTGCCCATCGTGGCGCCAATCAGCGTACCCACCAGCGCGCCCGCGCCAAAGGCGGAGATCATCAGGCCGAAGCCGGTGGCCCCAGCGTGGAATGGGCCGTGGGCCAGGTCGGGCAGCGCCACCTCGACCAGCCCGCCAAACGCCAGATTGGCTACAATCGAGACCGCAAGCCCTGTCTGGAGCAGCCGCGACGAGCGCAGCAGCGCCCAGAACGTCTTTGGCTCGCCCTCCACTGTGGTTGCCTCTGCCGTCGCCGCCGGGAGCGCGGATGCGTCCGCCGTATCCGCCGTATCCGCCGTATCTGCGGCGGCGACGGGCGCGCGTTTGCTGCGCATCCCGGCCAGCGCGAGCGCCGAGACGATGAAGGTGCCTGCGTCGATGGCGAAGGCTACCCCTGAGCGCACCGAGGCGACGATGACGCCGCCGACGCTGGGTCCCGCCAGCGTCGAGAGCTGGACGGTCGCCATATTGATCGCATTGCCCGCCTGCAAGTCATCATCTTCCAGGATACTGGGCAGCATTGCCATCGAGGCGGGCAGAAAGAGTCCCTCGAAGGCGCCGAGTGGCGCGGCGATGGCGCAGAGTATCCAGAGGGTGTGCATATCGAGCAGGACGATGACCGCCAATCCGCCCACTAGAAACGCCCGCGCAATATCGGCCAGCAGCATCATACGGCGTGGCTGCGCACGGTCGCTCAGCGCGCCGCCCAACAGGACAAAGCCCGCGCGCGGAATGCCATAGGCGGCCAAGACGATGCCAAGGTCGCGTGGTGTGCCACCGCTGGAGAGGACGAACCACGGCAGCGCCACGGCATAGAACATATCACCGACCGTTGAGACCATCTGCCCGGCAATCAGCAGCCGAAAGTCGCGCAGGCGCAGCGGCCCCGCGCGCAGCCCACGGCGCGGCGACGTGGAGGCAGGTTGGTGGTCGGGAGTCGCGCCCGCTTCCGGCGAGGTATCCGTCGAGACTGACATGGAAGAAACTCCTCTTGCCATCGCTGTCGCCGTGGTGGCCGGGATGGTCGTATAGATAGAGCGTTGGGTATTGTGCTCGTTAGTCTTGCAATCTTATAACACAGTGGTGAAATAAAATCAATATCACTATGAATTTTTGTAATATCTGCCCCATTTGGGGTTCGGTTTAACATGCTCGGTGGCGTTGTCACGCCATGTGATATACTGCCATATTGTACATCTGTTCTTGTCTTTTGAATGGCATCACATTCCTTGCGTTGACACGGCGACGTTGCTGGAGAAGATTGCTGGAGCAGTTTCACGGGGCTTGCCGCCTGGTCGTAGACCCTGGAAATCCACATCCAGTGGGCATTCGGCGCAAACATCCTGTGTTCGAGTTTTCCATACATTGTGACCGGACTCTTGACTTATGATGCCTTCGCCCCGTATTCTAAACGTTCGCAGGAACCATAGTCTATTCTTGCGAATCCTTGACAATCCTTGCATAGCTAGGGAGACTAGCAGCATGAAGCTCTCGGATTATGCCAAACAGATGGGCGTGCGGTACGAAACCGCTTGGCGCTGGTTTCGTGACGGCAAGATTCAGGGTCAGCGCATCGGGCCACACACCATCATCATCACCGAAGGACACGCGGAGCCAGTGGTGGCAACCGAGCGCGTTGTCATCTATGCCCGCGTGTCTTCTGCGGAAAATCGGCCCAATCTTGACAGCCAGGCCGACCGCCTGGCGGCCTATTGCGCGGCGAAAGGCTACCAGGTAAGCAAGATCGTTAAAGAAGTTGGCTCTGGTGTCAATGATGCCCGCCCGAAACTGCTGGCACTCTTAGAAGATCAGTCGCTGGGCCTGATTGTCGTGGAGCATAAAGACCGGTTGACCCGCTTCGGTTTTCGCTACCTCGACACGCTGCTGCGGAGCCAGGGTCGAGCGATTGAAGTGGTGAACCTCGCTGACAATGGAGTCTGACAATGGAACTGACAATGGACAGGAAGACTTGTTGGCCGACTTGACAGCGATTCTCTATTCCTTTACGGCCCGGCTCTATGGACAGCGGCGGGCGAAGCGCAAGACAGAAACGATCATCCGCACGCTCGAAGCAGGGGAAAGCGCGGGGGACGATGCAACTCGTTGAGCAGCATGTCATCAAGCAGGCTGATTCGCGCTTCGCGGCAATTGATCGCGCCGCATTCGCTGCTAAGAACCTGTACAACAAGGCGCTCTACACCACCCGGCAGACGTTCTTTCAGGATGGCTCCTTCCCAACCTATCCGACGCTCTATCAGCACATGAAAGGCGAGCCAGAGTATATCGCCTTACCGCGTAAGGTAGCGCAGTGGATACTCAAACACGTGTGCGCCGCCTGGGACAGCTTTCGCCGGGCGCACGCGGCGTGGACGAAAGACCCGACGAAATTCCTGGGACGGCCTCGTCTGCCGCGCTATCGGGACAAACAGCGCGGGCGCAACCTCCTGGTCTATACGGTGCAGGCGCTCAGTGTCCCTGCGCTGCGCGCCCAGCAGATTTGCCCGTCGGGACTGGGTATCACTATCCAGACGCGCCAAGACCCGCAATGCATCCACCAGGTGCGCATCGTTCCCCGCGCCAGCTACTACGTCGTCGAAGTCATCTACGAACGCGACCCCGCTCCGACTCCGGTCAATCGGCGCTCTACGCTGGGGTAGATATTGGTTTGAACAACCTGGCGCTGCTAACCTCAAACAAAGCGAGCTTTGTCCCGCGTCTTGTTAACGGGCGGCCCATCAAGTCCATCAACCAATTCTACAACCAGCAACGCGCGGCGTGGCAGCGGGCGTTAGGCGAACAGCGGACAAGTCATCGGTTGGAGACGCTCACGACGCGACGCACGCGACGCATTGACCACTATTTGCACACCGCTTCACGGCGTATCATTGACCTCCTGGTGAACGAGGGCATTGGCACGCTGTGTATCGGGCAGAATCCCACCTGGAAGCAAGGCATTCATCTGGGAACGCGGACGAATCAGAACTTCGTGAGCGTTCCCCATGCGCGTTTTGTCTCCATGCTGACCTACAAGGCGGAGTTGGTGGGTATCCAGGTCATCGTCACCGAGGAAAGCTATACCAGCAAAGCCAGCTTCCTTGATGGTGATCCGCTGCCGGTCTATACCGCTGGCCAACCCGCGCCGACATTCCGGGGCCAGCGGGTCAAGCGGGGACTCTACCGCGCGGCGGATGGACGCCCGATCAACGCCGATGTCAACGGTGCGTACAACATCATTCGCAAAGTAGCTCCTGACGCCTTCGGGCAAGGGAGTAGAGGGTGCGTAGTTCACCCCATACGGCTCGCCGTATAAACCGATCAGTAGTTCGCTAGAGATTGGAAACTATTTCGTACATCTGTACACGCTTCTGTTGTTCACCTATGCAGCGACCGAATGCGTATGCTATCGTATGTGCTTATGTCGCTAGTTGTGTGTGTGACATTTCCGTTACGACGACCCTATGTGACACCATTGCGTAGAGAGTGGCGGGGGGCGTCTGTAAGGGCACAGGCGCATACGTGGCACAGATAGCGCTATGCTGTGGCATACACGGGGCGCTGCTCCGATGCCTGTTTTGACCGTTTAACTGTTTTCATGCGTAACGCAAAGAACGATTGATTCAACAGGATACGTCCTTTCAACTGACGCATAGTATGGCAAAGGTGGATACGAGCATGGCGAAAAACCTGGTGATCGTCGAGTCACCCGCCAAAGCAAAGACAATCGAGAAGTTCCTCGGCGACGATTTCGAGGTGCGCGCCTCGATGGGGCATATCATCGATCTGCCGCGCAAGGGGCTGGGCGTCGATACCCGGCGCGACTTCCAGCCAAAATACGTCGTCATCGAGAAGAAAGAAAAGCTGCTGGCGGAACTCAAAAGCGCCAGCCGCGCCGCGCAGACGGTCTATCTCGCTCCCGACCCTGATCGCGAGGGCGAGTTTATCGCCTGGTCGCTCAAAGAGATGCTCGGCCTGCGCAAACCGCGCCGCGCCGTCTTCAACGAAATTACGCGCCATGCCGTGCAGGATGCGATTGCCCATACGCGCGACATCGACGAAGACCTCTTCAATGCGCAGCAGGCGCGTCGTGTGCTCGACCGTCTGGTCGGCTACAAGATTAGTCCGCTGCTCTGGCGGCGCGTGCAATCAGGCACCAGCGCCGGGCGCGTGCAGTCGGTGGCGCTACGCATCATCTGCGACCGCGAGGCGGAGATTCGCGCATTCGTGCCTGAGGAATACTGGACGATTGCCGCGCTGCTGAGCAAGACGCAGGAACGCGATACCTTCACTGCCATGCTGATTGGCCGCCAGGGATCGCAGGAAGTCGCCGAGAGCGACGCGGAGGCCGATGGCGCCGAACCGCAGCGGCAATCACCGAACGACCAGAATGGTCAGAATAGTCGCGCGGGCCGCATTCGTATCGAGTCCGAGGAGCAGGCGCAGGCGATTCTGCGCGAGCTACAGGGCGCATCGTACCGGGTGCTGAGCGTCCGCCAACGCGACGTACGCCGCCAGCCATTCCTGCCCTACACCACCAGCACGCTGCAACAGGACTCGTCGGTGCGTCTGCGCTTCAAGCCGAAGAAGACGATGAGTGTTGCCCAGGGTCTCTATGAAGGCATCGAGATTGGCGACGCCGGGCATCAGGGTCTCATCACCTACATGCGCACCGACTCGACCCGCATCGCGACCGAGGCGCAGGACGCCGTACGCCAATACATCGGCGGGACGTTTGGGCAGCCGTATATCGGCGCCGGGCGCACCAGCCGGGCAAAGGCCAACACCAACGCCAACGTGCAGGACGCCCATGAGGCGATTCGCCCGACCGATGTCACCCTGACACCGGAGCGCGTCAAGCCCTTCCTGAGCAGCGACCAGTTCAAGCTCTACGATCTGATCTGGCGGCGTTTCGTCGCGGCGTTCATGGCGCCAGCGGTCTTCGATACGTTGCGGGTGGATATCGCGGCGGCGGCCTTTATCTTCCGCACCAACGGCACGACGCTCAAGTTCCCCGGCTTCTATGCGGTCTGGCCACGTGAGCAAGAGGGCACGACATTGCCAGCGCTCCACGAGGGCGACGCGCTCGACCTGCACAAGATGACGCCGGAGCAGCATTTTACCCAGCCACCCGCGCGCTTCACCGAGGCCAGCCTGATCAAAGACCTGGAGGAGCGTGGCATTGGCCGCCCCAGCACATTTGTCAGCATCGTCAGCACGATCCAGGATCGCGGCTATGTCGAGCAGCAGGAGCGCCGCTTCGTGCCGACCTGGCTGGGCGAGACGGTCAACGAACTGATGCTCAAGCACTTCCCGGAGATCGTCGACACCAACTTCACTGCGGATATGGAGCGCCGTCTCGATGGCGTCGAGGAGGGCAAGCAGGGCTGGACGGAGTTCCTGAAGGACTTCTATACCGCGTTGCGTGGCCAACTCGAACGCGCGGAAGCCGAGATGGATCGCGTGCAGAAGCCGGTCGAAGAGGCGAACGAGGCCTGCCCACAGTGTGGCAAGCCCCTGCTGATTCGCAGCGGACGATTTGGCCGCTTCATTTCGTGTTCGGGCTATCCAGACTGCGACTTCAAGAAACCGCTCGTGGCGAAGACGGGCGCGCTCTGCCCGAAGGATGGCGGCGATCTGGTGGAGCGACGCGCCAAGCGTACCGGCAAGGTGTTCTATGGTTGCGCGAACTACCCGGCCTGCGACTTTGTCGCCTGGGATCGTCCGCTCACGACGCCCTGCCCAGAGTGCGGTGGGTTGCTGACACTGGCCAACGGCAAGACCGAGGCGCACTGTGGCGTGTGTGGCGCGCTGGTCGCTGGCGTCCAGGAGGGTACGCCGGAGGTGGTTGGCCACCGCGCCCCCGCTCCGGAGCGCCCACGCCGCGCGGCTGACGCCACAACGGCGCGCAAGACGACGACGGCTCGCAAGACAGCCACCACGCGCAAGACGACCACAGCGCGTAAAGCACCCGCACGTAAGACGACGACAGCGCGCAAAACAGCCACCACGACACGCGCCGAACGGCAGACTGCCGCGTCGTGAGGCTGAGTTTGCGCTCCAGTGAATATCTGATATAAGATAGTGTGCCTGGATAATTTCCACGGTGTGCTATGTGGCATGATGCGCGGCGTTTTCTGCCGCGCATTTGCTATGCATACAAAACGACGTTTTCGACGTACTATGTATAGAGAGCAAAAAGCGCTCAGAAGCGAGCGGCTACCAACCGAGCTATAGACCCATGAGAAATGATGGAATACATGACACAGCGCGTAACGGGTGAGATACACGCCACGACTATCCTGGCAGTGCGTCGCGGCAGTGATGTCGCGATGGCCGGTGATGGGCAGGTGACGGTGGGCGATGTGGTGATGAAACATACCGCGCGCAAGATTCGCCGCCTGGCCAATGGCAACGTGCTGGCGGGCTTCGCGGGATCCACCGCCGATGCGCTCACCCTGTTCGACAAATTCGAGGCGATGCTCGAACGCTACCAGGGTAATGTGCGCCGCGCCGCCGTCGAGCTGACCAAAGAGTGGCGTAAAGACAAATTTCTGCGGCGGCTGGAGGCGATGCTGCTGGTGGCCAGTCGCGACGAGCTACTGGTGCTCACAGGAGACGGCGATGTGATCGAGCCGGACGAGGGCGTGGCGGCCATCGGCTCTGGCGGCGTCTATGCGCAGGCGGCGGCGCGGGCGTTGCTGGCGCATACCACGATGACCTCCGAAGAGATTACCAGGGCAGCGATGGCGATTGCCGCCTCCATGTGCATCTATACGAATGATCATATTCTGTTCTTCACTCTCGATGAGGAGGAAACAGCGACCGCTGAGAATGATGCGAAGAAGACTAAAAAGAGCGCCCAGGCTGTATAGGGCTGGGAATTCTGTTCGCGCGGAGTAAGGCATTGGGCTGCCAGGCTGATAGCAAGCTGGCCCGCGCGGAGACGTTCGTAGGCAGGAGAGTATCTATGAAAGACCTGACTCCCCAGCAGATCGTTCGGGAGTTGGACCGCTATATAGTGGGACAAAATGCGGCGAAGCGATCAGTAGCCATCGCGCTGCGTAACCGCTATCGTCGGCTCCAGTTGCCTGCGGATCTGCAATCGGAAATCACACCGAAGAATATTCTGATGATTGGCCCGACGGGTGTTGGTAAAACTGAGATTGCCCGCCGACTCGCCAAAATGGCCGACGCGCCATTCATCAAGGTCGAGGCGACCAAATTCACACAGGTCGGCTATGTTGGCCGCGATGTCGAGTCCATCATCCGTGATTTGATGGAAACCGCCATTGGCATGGTGCATGAGGAGCGCGTGTCACAGGTACGCGAGCGTGCGGCTCAGGCTGCCGAGCAGAAGATTCTTGATATTCTGACGGCCAAAGCGGTTGTGGACGATGTGTCCGTTGTGTCCGTGCCTGCCCATGGGGGCGCCAAGGTAGCGGGCGCGGTGACTGTTTCAGCCGCCGCCGCCAGCAACAACGCCTCGCCGAGCGCCGCGCCCGCCCGTCGCCGCAAGCCGACGCGCAAATCGGTTGCCGAGCGCCTGGCCCGCAACGAGCTAGATGAGCAGATGATCGAGATCGAGCTTGAGCCAGAGGATACCTTCCCCTCGGTCTTCGAGTTCATGGCGGGCTTCGCTGGTGACGAGGTGGGCGGCGACTTCCAGGAGATTCTCAGCGCGATGCCCAGCACCCGCCGCCGCTCGCGCCAGGTCTCGGTGAAGGATGCGCGCCGCCTGCTGACCCAGGAGGAGGCCAACAAGCTGATCGACCTGGACGAGGTGATCGAACAGGGAACACAGCGCGTTGAACAGTCGGGGGTTGTCTTTCTCGATGAGATCGACAAGATCGCTGGCGCCAAGTCTGAGTCGGGGCCGGATGTCTCTGGCGAAGGTGTGCAGCGCGACCTGCTGCCCATCATCGAAGGCTCAACGGTGATGACACGCTTCGGCCCGGTCAAGACCGACCACGTGCTCTGGATTACCGCAGGCGCCTTCCACAACTCGAAGCCTTCCGACTTGATTCCAGAGTTGCAGGGGCGGTTGCCGCTCCGCGTGGAGCTGTCGTCGCTGTCGCAAGATGATTACGTGCGCATTCTCACCCAGCCCGAAAACTCGCTGGTGCGCCAGTTCCAGGCGCTGCTTGGGGTCGAGGGCGTCGCCGTCGAGTTCACACCCGATGGCCTGAACGAGATCGCGCGCTGCGCCTACAGCATGAATGAGCGGATCGAGAATATCGGCGCGCGGCGGCTGCATACCATCACCGAGCGCGTATTGGAGGATGTCTCGTTCAACGCGCCTGCGCTCTCCGGCGAGACGGTGACGGTAGACGCCACCTTCGTAGACGAGCGGCTGGGTGGATTGATCAAAGACGAGGATTTGAGCCGCTATATTCTCTAACTCGTCCAAGATAGCTCGTCTCTCATTGCGCAGACTCCCGACCATTGGCCGGGAGTTTTGCTGTATAGTCAAGAGGGAAATCCAGGATTGCGGGGGAAGGAGCTATTCCGTGGACACGTCGCCTCAGCCGCCGCCTGATGGACAGCAACCGCCACCATCGTACGGGCAGCAGCCCTACGGCCAACAGCCACCACCGTTGGTACCCACCGCCGGGTACCCGCCGCCGGGGTACCCACCGCCGGGGTATCCACCGCCGGGATATGCGCCGTATGGATACGCGCCGCCGCCCCCAACGGGCGCTGGCAGCCAGTGGGGGCCATCGAGCATTGGGATGGATCCGAATGTCTCCGCAGGACTCGGGTATCTGCTCACCATCGTAGCGATCATCTTCTTCTTTATGGAGAAGCAGAATCGCTTCGTGCGCTTCCATACTGCCCAGGCCATCTTACTCTCCATCGCCTATCTGATCCTGTTTGGGCTGTGGTTTGTCGCGTTCTTCGTGATCATCCTTGGTAGCGGCGCCGCGACCGCCAATGGCGACGCAGCCGCCACAAACACCGTTGCCGGGCTGGGGTTGATTCTGCTTACGCTCTGCATCGGGGTAATTGTGCTGCTCTACCTGGCCCTGTGGATCTGGGGGATGGTGGCGGCCTTCAGCGGGCGTGTCGTCAAGTTCCCGCTGATTGGCGCGATAGCCGAGCGCTGGGCGGGCGGTCCAGTTGTGCCGTTTGCGGCGCCGCCGCCAGGGTATTGAGGCGGGGCGTTGTCGTGTGGGCGAGCGAGCCGGAGCCTGAAGGCCCCGGCGAATTTCCCCAGGCGCGGGTGACGCAAGACGCCCGCGCGGCGGGGTCTCTCTAATTTGGAAAACTGCTTTACGCTGCGGATAGCCCACCATACAACAACAACCACGACGAAAATCAGCATCATTGCCCTGTTCTATGCGTCGTCGCCTCCCTGTGGCGTCCTAGAGGCGAGTCCCTGTTTGTGATACTCGATTTTCAGGCAGCGATTCTGCACGACTTTCAGCCCGGCGTCGCTGGCGCGCTGCGCCGCCACATCGTCCACGACAAAGAGCTGTGTCCACAGCACATCGGCGCCAGCGGCGATAGCCTGTTCCGCGATCTCAGCCACGAATACGGATCGCCGAAAGACGTTCACGATTTCCGGGCGCACCGGCAGATCGGCCAGCGACGCGTAGACCGTGCGCCCCAGTACCTCCTGCCCAGCAATCATCGGGTTGACCGGATATATCTCGTATCCCTGCTCCTGCATAAACCGCGAGACATCATTGCTGGGGCGGTCGGGATTATTCGAGAGGCCAACGACGGCGATGCGCCGGTAGCGTGTCAGGATGTCGCGGATTCCCTCACTGTCGGTTACAATTGGCACAGGTATTCTCCTTAGAGTCTGTTAAAGGCTTGATGTCGAGTTCATAACCGGCTCTAGGCCAGTGCGGGTCGCACGGGATCAGGCTCGGGAGGCGCCGAGCGAGCGATAGTGATGTACCAGTAGCCACCCGCAAGATTCAGCGCCGCAAGAACCAGGAAGAAGGCCGCCCACTTGTTGACGCCGTACGAGAGGCACACGACGCCCGCCACGCCCGCGACACTGCCACCGGCCATACGCGTGACCCCCGAGGCGCGGAGGTGGCGGTACTCCCATGGCGCGATCAGGCTCCGCATGCCGGATCGTGGGGGAGATGCCCACCACCCGCGCAGACCTTTCGGAGCGGTGTTGTCAGTGGGTGTGTGCATCGGGATGCCTCCTGTTACCTGTGGTGTCGTCCACCAGATCAGCTAGCACAGTAATACTTCAGATTGTATAGCATGATACTATACCCGTATAGCCGCGTGCAACGTGCGAGCGGCCAAATATTAGCGCGCCATTTGCAGCAGTGGCGCGATGTCGAAACGCAGCTTGCTGTGCGCCGTGCGCAACGCCTCCTCGGCGGCGGCGGGGGTCTCTGCGCGGGCAAAGATGAAACCGAGGTAACTGCTACCCTCTGGCAGCGGCGTCACCACGGTATGTGGGCGAATAGATATCTCGACGCCCGTGATATTGGGCACGACCTCAGCCTCTTCGACACCGTGAACCGCGCGCAGCACTCCGCCCTTGGGGATGGGGATCATCATAGCCCCAACGCCGCCGCCGGTGCGTTCCAGCGAGGGTAGCTCCATACGTAGCGCATGGCGCAGCAGCAGCTCTTCCAGGCACATGCCGGCGCCAAACTCCAGAATGGTCGAGCAGAGTCCGCCGATAGAGCGCCCGGCGATCTCTACCATCCACGGGCCACGCTCATTGACGCGCAACTCCGCGTGGATAGGCCCATCGCGCAGACCAATCGCGGCGGCGGCCTGTGCGGCGCACTCGGCGATGGCCGCCTGCGCCTCTGGGAAGGCGCGATGGTGTGGTATAGATCGTCTCTTCAAAGAAGGGGCCATCGAGTGGATCGGGCTTATCGAAAAGCGCGAGCACATGCAGGCCATCTTCGCGCAGCAACCCATCCAGCGCGACCTCGACGCCAGGGATGAAGTCTTCGACGAGGATATCGGTGGTCTCGCGGACGTTGCCATCGTCGAGCAGGATGCGTCCCAATCGGGTGACGGCGGCGACAAGCTCGTCGGGCGTGTTGGCGCGGATCACGCCACGGCTGCCGGAGAGGCGTAGCGGCTTCACCACGCAGGGGTAGCTGACCTGCCGGGCGATCTCATGCGGGTCGGTGGTCTAACGGGAAGCGACGGAAGACCGGCGAGGGCACGCCCGCCTCGGCCATCAGCCGCCGCATCAGCCCTTTGTCACGCGCCGCCTCAGCCGCCTCTGGTGGATTCCAGGGCAGGCCAAGCGCCGCGTTGGCTCTGGCGGCGAGGATGGTGGCGCTATCATCCACGGGAACGATGGCGTCGAATGGCTGGCGGGCGTGCGCCTCTTTGAGGGTGGCGATAGATGTCGCGATATCGGCGAAGTCAACCGCCAGTTGCACACCCCACTCGTCCGCGAGCGCCTTGGGCAGGTCCAGCCCACGGATAATCTCGACATCGAGGTTCTGCGCCGCGTCGATATAGGCGCCCGCGCGATACGTGGCTGGCGTCATGAGCAGCAGCAGGCGCTTGCGGCCAGTAGTCTGTGTTTCGTCTGGAGCCATCGCTGCCATTTTTGCCATCCGACCCCTCCTGTCCCAGCTCGCCCTTTATCCCGCCTTCACGCAGGTAGCGGGATTCGCCGCGCCGTTTAGCGCAACCGAGAGCCACCATGACTGCGGATCAAGCGCCGCGAACGCTGTGCCGCCGCCAGTGGTCGCGCCCGCCGCAATCGCGCCGCTGGCGAGTGTGCTACCCTGGCATCCGCCGCTATGGAGACTCCATTGGGCGGGCTGCTGGGTCGTGGGCGCGGCCAGTGAGACATGCACCTGCGTAATAATAATACTCTCAAAGAGCGCGATGCCGAGGCCGACACCTTGATCGACCTTGGCTGGCTCATAGAGATCGAAGTATTGACGTTGGTCAGAGAGCGGATGCCCACAGGAAACGACTGGAGCGTTCGGCGCGGCGGACTGCAACACGACCACGAACCAGTTGCTATCCACGGCGTGCGCGACATTAGCGCCCTTGTCTGTAGCGGGTTGCGCCACCACCTGTGAGCCGCCTGTGGGCGCATTTGCCGTCAGGGGCGCCACCACCTGCCCGTAGCATCCTCCCTGGCGAAGCTGCGCGGGCGTCTGCGGATTCGCGTAGGGCAGCAGCGCGCCGTGCATATAGACCACGACATGCGCGCCATAGGCGGGGGTCAGCGTCGCCTGGCCAAGCGCGGCGGAGTCGCTCGTGGCGCGTAACGTCACCGCGACTGGCTTGCCCAGCGCGGGCGGGTTGCTCTGGTCGCAGGCCGCCAGCGCCACCGAGGCTAGCACGGCCAGCAAGAGCAGCGGCAGCCACCAGCGCCGCAAGTGAGACACGCGGGGGGTTAATGCAGTTTCCCGAAACGGCTGGGACAGCACGCCGCAGAGCGCGGGCGGTTGAAACCGCGCCTGCACGGCCTCGCTGCGCTCCGCCACGAAACCCGCCGTCGCGGGTTGCCCGGAACGCTGCCCATCGGATGCGCCGGTAGCGCACGTCTGCAGCCCGCGCAGGCGGGCTTTGCGGCCTTCGGAGAAGGCCCTTAGGCGCGGCTTCAGCCGCCAGCCGCCGTAGCTCATACGCCGCCCACCAGCGCCGCGTCGGGCATCGTGGCGGCTCCGGCGAGCATGCGCGCCGCCTCCGCGATCTCGTCCGCTGTGCGAGCGAATGTGACGCGTGTGGGCGCCTGTGCGCGGAAATCTTCCACCGTCACATCATCCAGAAAGCGCTTACCAGCGTTATCGAGCATCACCCGTGGCACGAGCAGCAGATCGTCGGCGGTGAAGTCGCCACACTGCTGGTTCACCTGCTCCAGCACATCCTGCCCACAGAGCAGCCCAGCCACCGTCACCATTGGCCCGAAGAAGCGGTTCTCTATGGGCATCACCCGTACCTCGATGTTGCCGATGCGGCGCAGGTCACGCGCCATCCGCTCGATGACGGGCCGCGCCATCATGCTGGTGACGATGCCGAGGCGGCGGGGCGCTGGCAGCGTCGCGGGCAACGTCTTGCGGGCAGCGCGCCAGTCATCCAGCAGCTTGCGTGTCATGCCGACGCCGTTCTCGATCTGGGCGTAGCCGCCGTAGTGGCGCGCTGGCGGGAAGGCGTGTTTCGTCACGTAATACCACTCGTCCGAGAGGTAGATGAACGGCAGCCCGCGCGCGCCTGGCTCGGCGGCGAACTGCCGCTGCCAGCGTTCGACGCGCGCCATGACATCCTGCGCCTCGTCCAGGCGGTAGGGGCGCATCGGCGGCAACTCCCCGACTTTCAGCATATTGTTATATTTCGTCAGCCCAACCGGGACCGCGGAGATGGATTCGACGATGGGTCGCAGGGCCGCCAGATCGGCGATGCTGCGCTCCATCTCCTCGCCATCGTTGATTTCGGGGCAGAGCACGAGCTGTGTGTGGCAGGTGATGCCGAGGGCGCCCAGCCGCCGTATCTGGTCGAGAATCTCGCCTGAGCGCGGGCCATCCACCATCTTGCGCCGTAGCTCCGGGTTGGTGGTATGCACCGAGACGTAGAGCGGGCTGAGTCGCTGCTCCTCCAGCCGTCGCCAGTCGGCCTCTTTCAGGTTGGTCAGGGTGATGAAGTTGCCGAAGAGGAAGCTGTAACGGTAGTCGTCGTCTTTGATATAGAGGGTCTCGCGCATGCCAAGTGGCAGGCCGCGCTGGGCCTGGTGGCGCTCTGGCAGCCCTTTGACGAAGCAGAAGACACACTTGTTGGCGCAGATGCGGATGAAGGGCGCTGGCTCTTCGCCGAAGCGGATGCCCATTTCGTCGTCTGGCGCCTTGGCGACCAGCACCGTGCGCGCGCGTCCGTTGCGGTCGATGCCCAGCGTTAACTCTTCGTCGGCGGCGTAAAACTCGTAGTCCACCAGGTCGCGTACTGGATTGTCATTGATCGTCCGCAGCAAATCACCTGGCTGAATGCCCGCGAGGTCGGCGGGACTCTCCGGCACAACCTCACGCACCCATCCATACAGCTTTGGCATAGTTTCTCAATTTCCCACGCATCACATATCTCAGGCGAATTGGGTCGCGCCGATGATGTCTCGCTCAATGTATGCTCAACCCTGAAGTATAGCCGTCTCGCGGTGTGCGCGTCAAATCGCGGACAGACGGCGCTGGTTCCCGGCCTTGTCTATGCCGCGCTCATCTTGCTCGCCGGACTGCTCTGCCTGCTGGCGGGCACGGTTGCGGTCACAAGCCTGCGCGGATTTCAGATGGCTCCCAGCGCCGACCCACTACACGCTGGCGATACGCATGAACCCGGCGAGGCCCATTAGGACGATTCTCCCATAGCAAGCGGTACGAATGGCTGGCCATTTTGACGAGCGAGGGGCGAGACACATACGATGAGGCGGCGAGGAAGTGGTGGATGGAAACGGAAGCCAGAATCCAGAGGAGAATACGACAATGGCCAAGACGAAATCTAGCAGCGCGGGACGCGAAATAAAGCATGTCGCCGCCGAGGGACACAAGGCGGCTAAGGCAGTGCATAAGGTGGATAGCAGCGTCTATATGGCCGAGGTGATGGCCAGCGGCAACCCCAGGCGCATCCGCCGCTACTGGTTCCGCAAGATCGCCTACAAATGGTTTGCCAAACTCATGGGGAAGACCATCAACAAGCTCTAGGAAACGCGGGCGGTTTATGTTGTTTTACCAATTACTGGGGACAGCGGTGCTGCAGGGGCGCGGGCGGTTGAAACCGCGCCTGAACGGCCTCCGGCCACGAAACCCGCCGTCGCGGGTTGCAGAGATATGCCCACCAGGCACCCTGGTGGCGCGCGTTCTGCAGCCTGCGGAGGCAGGCTTTGCGGATGCGCGTGAGCGCATCCCTTAGGCGCGGCTTCAGCTGCCAGCCGCCGTGGCGCATCTCCCGCGCATGGCGCCGCCCACCGTTTTATGACGGCCAGCGGGGATCGCTGGGGGTGAGGCTGAAGACGAGCGTGTCGCGCAGTGCGCCATCGGCGGAGCGCTCGTCGTTGCGCAAATGGGCCTCACGCACGAAGCCCAGCCGCTCGGCCACCGCCGCGCTGCGGGTGTTGCGGGCGTCGCAGCGAATCATCACCCGTTGGGCGCCGAGTGCTGTGAAGGCAAAGTCGGTCAGCAGCTTCACCGTCTCGGCGACGTAGCCGTGCCCCTCGGCGCTGGCGCGCACCCAGTAGCCGATCTCGAAGGTGGGCACATCCCAGCCGTGTGCATGCAGGCCAGAGCCGCCCAGGTAGCGCCCAGTGGTCGCCTCGAAGAACCCCACCGTCATATCCTCACGCAGCAGCCAGTGCGCCTGGGTCCGCAGGATGAAGTCGCGGGTATCTTCGACGGTCTGGTGCTGGTCGCCCCAGGGCATCCACGGCCAGATGTGCTGGCGCGACTCCTCAATCGCCGCGAAGACCTCATCGGCATCGGCCAGCCGGTAGGGCCGCACGACCACCTGTGGGCCACGCAACTCCTCGAAGAGCGGGATCAGTGTCTTGTGCTTCGGCATATCCATCATCGACGATCCTTTCGCCGGGGTGTGTGAGTCCAGGGCTATATCATGTTCCGTCGCGTATCATATGCTATCAGGGAGTGAAGCTGCATCATCGCGGCCCGCAGCCGTCGGATTGATTGGGAGAAGCCTCTCATGGATGCGAAAGCGATTGCCAATGGGACGATAGCCGCGCTCGAAGCGGGCCAGTACACCGCGCCTGATGGCACGAGCGTCGCCATACGTGACCTGCTTGCCGCCTGTGTGGGCGAGACGAGCTACTATGAGCCTGAAGAACTGGACGCTATCCGTGAGCGCGTTCTAGCGCATTCCGGCATTATCGCAGACGACATTCGCGGTCGAGAACGAGACGACGTTGCAAGGGTGCGCCCGGCTGGTCGCCAGCGGCGAGTATCAGCGGATCGGCGTCTTGAACTTCGCCTCGGCCAGAAACCCCGGCGGCGGCTTCCTGAGGGGCGCGCGTGCCCAGGAGGAAAGTCTCGCCCGCAGTTCGGCGCTCTATTTCAGCCTGCGCCAGTGCCCGCAATTCTACGAGTTTCACCGCGCCCAGGATACCACCCTCTACTCTGATCGCATGATCTACAGTCCGGCCTGCCCGGTGCTGCGCGACGACGCGGGGAACTGGCTGGCGCAACCCTATACCGTCGATTTCATCACCAGCCCAGCGCCAAACGCGGGCGCGATCATGCGTAACGAGCCTGCCAACCGCGCGCGGATCGCGCCTGCGCTCACCGCAGCGCGCGGGCAAGATTCTCGCCCTTGCCGCCCACCGCCAATGCGATGCGCTGGTGCTGGGCGCGTGGGGCTGTGGCGTCTTCCAGAACGATCCGGCGACTGTGGCGGCGATCTTCGCAGGGTATCTCCGCCCACCAGATGGCGCCTTCAGCCGACGATTCCGCCATGTCGCTCTTCGCGGTCTATGACACCTCACGGACGCGAGCGACGTACCACGCGTTCGCCGCGCAGTGCGCTGATCTACTCTCGCAACTGAGCGTCAGGGAACCAGGCGCGCGTTTCTGCCGTCTACTAGTTCGGTTAGAGTATTCTGGTAATGCCTCGAAATGCACTGAAAGACTTGAAGCACAGGAGCAGCACGATGCATCTTATGTCTCCGTCATCTCAACCACCACGTTCTTCTCTGTCACTCCCACTCGCGCGGCGACGTATCTGGCGCACCCTGAGCCTGGCGGCGGGCGCGATGTGTCTGCTCGGCGCGCTGGCGCTGGCGGGATGTGGCGTCACCACCACTGTCGGCGTCGGCGGAGGCGTGACGAATTCCAACACGCCACAGCCTGGCTCCAGTGACGGCTCCCAGGCGACGCCAACCTCGGTCGCGAAGAGTGGCGGCAGCAACGGAACCACGGTGAGGCCATGTCTGGGTGATTCTGTCGCGCCAACCAAAACGCCCACCATCGTGCTGACCGTGAAAAATTCGCAAAAAACGACCCCGGCGCATGTGGGCGATGTGATCGAGGTGCAGTTGGCGGCGACGATGCGCTGGTCTACGCTCACAGACGTTGCCACAAGCCCTGTGCTGACGCCGCTCCAGCCACAGGGCGGCATGGATGACTCGACACAAACCTGCCGCTGGGTCTATGCCGTGAAGGCGCCTGGCGCAGTCACCCTCACGTTCATTGGCGTCTTCAACTGCGAGCCGAATACCGTCTGCCCAGCCATCGCCGAAGATGAGGAATTCACCATCCAGGCAAGCTGAGGTTCTTGCTGGCGTTCTTTCTGCATCGGCGCCCGCTGGCCCGTAGCGGTTGGAGGGGTGCGGCTGATATGATGTCGGTGGCGTGTCGGCATATGCATAACGCGCCTGTCGCGATTTGCTCGCGATATACTCACGATATGCCACTGATGTCCCGCAACCAGCCGCGCTTCGCGGCCTCGCATAGCGAGCGCGATCTCCACGCGCAGGAAGGAATGCACAGCAACATGGGTAAATTGATTGATAAGCTCCAGCAGGTGAGACAATCCTCCGGCTCGAGCATCGGATTTTTTGGACGCTCCCAGGCCAGCGTGTCGAAGGCGCGCCCGTCTGCAGTGATGGTGAGCGTCGGCGTCAAAGATAGCGCCATCGCGGAGGCCGCCATGAAGGCTGGAGCCGATGCGCTGGTGGTCACTGGCTGGACGCCAAAGAGCGACCTGAGCGCCTTCTCAGCGGCGGCCAAAGCGAGCAACGCGGGCACTGCGGGCAATGCGCTGCTGGGTGTCTGGCTGGCCGAGAGCGAGGGCGGCGCGTATGGTACCCTCAAGCAGATACAACAGGCAGGCGCGAGTTTCGCCATCGTCGGCGCGAACGCCTCGGCGCATATGCTCTTCGAGGAGCTAGATCACTTCGACCGTGTGGTGACGCTGGATGCTCCCAAAGATGACATGGCGCTCTTGCTGCTGCGCGTGCAGAATCTGGCGCCAGCGCAGGTGGCTCTGCTCCGTGTGGGGCTGAGCGCCAGCGCCATCACCAAAATGACCGTGGCCGAGTATACGCGGCTCAAGCTGGTGGTGGAGTCGCTGCGCTTCCCGGTGCTGGCGACGCTGGATGGCGCGCCAGAGATGCGCAGTGTGCCCGTGCTTGCGCGGCTTGGCTTCGCGGGGCTGGTGTTGCCCGGCGCGGGTGTTGGGCCAGAGGCGCTGGGCGCACAGGTCACTGCGCTACGCGAGGAGCTGGAGCGCACGCCCATCACCCACGAGGGATCCGAATCGGCCCTGCTCGGTGGTCTCGTCGGCATGCAGGGGGCGCAGCAGAGCCACAGCGCGAACCACAGCGCGAGCCGGAGCGCAACCCCGACCACGAGTGACACTGGCTGATGTGATGGGGCGCTGGCGCGGCCATCCATCTATTCACCTCACCGCGCATCTCGCCTTTCAGTCCTGAGCCACTGAAGGCGAGATGCGTGCTTTGCAGCCCGGATGCCCTATCTATTGTGCTATCGTTGGCGGGATATGATACACTCGGCTGGGTATGAAGCAGGGTGAGGAAACACCCTCGACGTTGTATGTATTCGCCAGCCAGTGCGGCGGCGAGGAGCTGTCGTGCGCGACATCCAGCGTGGGAGACAGAGGGGAATGGGCACAGGCCGTAGGGACGACGATAGTCGCTGGGAACAGCAGGGGCGGTCTCCACGGAGCAGGCGTCCGGATGACGATATGCGTCAGAGCCGGATGGGCTCGCGCGGTGGGCGCGATGATGCGCGTGGTGGCGGTGGCGGTGGCGGATATGATCGCCCGCCACGAAACGGGGCGCGCTATCCACGCCGTGATGTCGAGGAAAATTGGGATGACGGCGGGCGCGGTGGTTCATCTGGACGCGGCGGACGGCCCGCTGGTCCACCACGCGGCAACTGGGACGACCCACGCGGCAGCCGTGGCGGCCCGCCTGACCGTTCGGGTGATCGCTCGGGTGATCGCTCGATGCGTGGGGGACGCCCGCCGGTACGCGACGACTGGGATGCGCCCTCTCGTGGGCGTGGCGGCCCTGGCTATTCTGGAACCTCACGCCGCCCGCCGCAGGGCGGAGGACTCTGGGGCGACGAAGACCGTGGCCCACGTGGTCGTCCCGGCATGGGTGGCCCAGCGGGCATGCGCGACCCACGCATGGCGCGCGGCGGTCGGGGAATGCCCCCACCGGAGCCAGAGAAGGGCCAACTCTCATTCTCGAAGGGTTTCGGAATCGTCGCCGGCATGTTTGTGCTGGGCATTGCGGTGGCATTCGGCTACTTTATGCTCACGCGGCCCAACCCGCAACTGAATGACACGCCTCCCGCGCCAACGAACACAACAGCCCCAGACTTGACGCCGACCGTTGCGCCGAACATTACTCCGTCACCATCAGGACGTGCCCCTGGCGCTGGCCCCGCGTTCGTCTTTGTGTTTGCGGGCGCGAGCCAGTAGACGACTCGCGATAACGGGTTAAGGGCGCCATAGATGACGATGCGTGTATGTACGCATGCGCGTGGGAGATGCGGGAAGGCAGCAGTGTTATGGGCGATGCGACACCGCAGGGTTCGGTCGAGGATCAGTTGCGGGACGATTTAAAAGAGGCGGCGCGCCAGCGCGACCAGGTGCGGATGGATACCATTCGTATGGCGCTCGCGGCGTTCCGCACTGAAGAGGTATCTGGCGCCCGCCATGCGCTGAGCGAGCAGGAACGCCAGGCGATTCTCGATAAGCAGATCAAGCAGCGGCACGAGTCCGCCGAACTTTTCCGCTCCGCCAACCGCATCGAACTGGCCGAGAAGGAAGAGCGCGAGGCGCAGATCCTCGCGGCGTACCTCCCCGCGCGGCTGACCGATGACGAGATTCGCGCGGTGGTGGCGCGGCTGATCGCGGAGCATGGGAAAGACTTCCGCGCGGTGATGCCGCTGGCCTCGAAGGAGACGAAGGGCCGCGCCGATGGCAAGCGCGTCAGCGAACTCGTCCGCGAGATGACCAGCTAGCGAGCAGTGGGACAACGTTCATACCCGATGAAGGGAAGGACTTGTCTCCGTGTTGCTGGACTTTGCCTTGACCGAACTGCTGCTAACCAACGTTAGACGTAGTTAAAAATTGGCCGTTTTTTACCCTATTCGGCAATGGGAAGCGGCTCTGCACGAATATCTCCAGCCCATCATATTGTTCGGGGTACCGGCACACAATTTCCGCCTGCTGACTTGATCGGTTTACAGCGGTATTAAAGGGCAATGCCTGCTTTGCGGGCTTTCTCGATCATGTAGTTGATGAATGCGGAACACGTCACCAGCATAAAGGTGGCATCTTCCAGCGCCACATCGGGAGCGTCTTTCAGGGCATGGCGAATGCCGTCTGCATCATTTGTATAGGTATAGAGGCTTTGAAATGCGGCCTTGAGTTGGGGATGCATCGGTACGAGGCTTCTTCGACTCAATCTTATTGAGTGCCGCGCCCAATGTCGTCTTATCATCGCCCGTGATGAGCTTGCACAGCGCCTCGACCGCACTGATGGATTCCTTCATCGAGTTGCGGAAATCTGGTGTCGTCCGGTCTGCCATTAAGGTGACTGCCTGCCGCAAATGAACGGCAATCGGACGGAGCGGGTCTGAAGCTTCGGCAGTAGCGGTCGCGTGCTCGATGGTCGCAATCTCTTCATCGGACGTAATGGGCGCAATCTGCGTGTTGACAAAGCGATAGGCAGACAGTTCGCGTTCCATGATGAAGTTGCATTCCTGTATGAAGGCGAATCGGTCTATAGGGTAGAGCGTAATCGTTCGCACGTTGGCCAGAAACTCAATGAAGTCGTAGACCGCGTACCACTCGCAACTGGTGAACTGGTTCTTCATGTCGCGATGGAACTCTGTCCACGTGTTCGGCAAATCATCTTGCGGCAGCTTGAAGTAGTCACGGTAGAGCAACGCCGGGAGGGTTTCCATGTGCGTGCTCCTGACATGCCGCCATTGATTCAATGCGTCGTACCAGTAGTATTTCTCGATGGCATTCCAGAGGCCGTAACGTAGCGCGTTATCCATCGAGTCCTTTTGCATCGCACCGCGTATCGGTGTCAGACCCATCCTCTGAGAAAATCGCATCGCTTCGCCCCTGGCGCTCTGGAACCAACGTACCGCCTCAACTATATCACAAGCAAGCGTAGCAGGTATAAAGCAAGCAAGTTCGTGGGTGTGCGAATTGGCTAGAACTCGAACATCTACCCGTTCTTTTCCAGCAGGGTGAGGAACTTCCTGACAACCCCAGGCGCATCATCTCGACACTCTTCCCAGTCGAAACGCTGCGTTACCCGTATGCCGTGGGCTTGAAAGAGGCGGTCACGTTCGTGATCGACGGCTGCACGGGGATGAAATGGCCCATCAACCTCTAACACGCCCCATTTGCCATTGTGACAGACGAGAAAATCAGCCTCGCGTGTGGTGCGCGCCGTCCCATTACTCAATCGCGCCAAACAATTCGGTAGGAACATGGCTCCAGCAGTGTCTAAGGCAACGGCAATACGTCGTTCAGGCTCAGACCGAAAGCGGAGGTTGTTCCAGGTGACGGTGGTGCGGTTGGGGATTTCAACGGCCTGGTTGTGGACGCCTCGCCCGCTGGCTATCTCTAACAGTTCTGTGCGCCAGTTGGGGTCAAGGGTATCGAGGTATTCTGCATTGACAACAAGTTGGCTAAGATATTGGTGTCCAGGCAGGACGGCGTTGAATGCCCTGCGGATTGACTCCGTTATCGGGTTATCTCCATCACTCAACACTTCATACGCTGCCCGTGGGCCAACGTATGAACGCATCCCAGCTATCCGGCCATTCACCAGTGGATACGTCGAACTTGCAGAGGAGGAGTAACGTTGCTGCTTCATGTTCCTTCCCTTGAAGCAGATAGTTCACGGCACTAGCTAGCAAGCGATCAGCAGAAACTAAATGCGCATTCAACTCGCCCATTAGATCTGTGTCCCTTCGTCCAAACATTCAGTATTGTCTGTCTACTGTACGCTTCTTTGGGTGATGCGTCAACGCAAGTTGTGTTACGCAAGTCGTGTTACACAAGTCAATCAGACTGGGACAGTTCAGGCTCAACGAATTGAGGGCTTGTTTCCGGCTGTGAGAGGTGCTATGTAGATGCAGCCCTTGTAGATGCAGCCCTTGTAGATGCAGCCCTTGCCTTAGTCGAGTATGGAGCGCAAAGACTTCCCACACAATGCGATAGTCGTGAGAACCCGCATACTTTCAGGCTTCCTAGCTCTCTTTCATCGCTGAGCATGGGAAAGACTTCCGCGCGGTGATGCCGCTGGCCTCGAAGGAGACGAAGGGCCGCGCCGATGGCAAGCGCGTCAGCGAACTCGTCCGCGAGATGACAGCCTGACGCAGGAACCGCGCCCCCAGCGTCCCGCGAACCCCACGCCTCACGAACTCGTGCCCACGATGATGAGGGTGCGCGTGCCCGGATAGCCAGCGGTGGTGATGATGGCTTGCGTGTTGCCGCGCGTGAAAATGGCATCCTTCACCTGATCGGAGCCTGGGGCGTAACTAATGTTGGCGAAGGGCTGGTCCTCATGCCAGCCAGCGGCTGACAGGCTTGCCTCATAGAAGTGTTGCACATCGGCGGCGCAGGCGGGCGCGAGAGCTATCGTACCATCCAGGAGCAGGAACGAACCTGACGGCAACACGATGCCGTTGAGATGTGGCGCTGCTCGCGGTCGGCGTCTGCCCACAGGCGACGGCTGCGTTATCGGGAGAGACGCTGGTCTGGATAGAAAGCTTGAAGCTTCCGCTGCTGTTCCCAGTCCACTCGAAGGCGAACCAGGAACTCTGATAGAAGTAGACGCCGTATCCCTGGCTCGTCACGGCGCCATCGCCATGCGCCGCCGTAGCGATCTTCCAGCCTGCCGCCGTGAGGGCGTTTTCATCCACGCTCGGCTGCGAACCAGCGCCGCGTTCGCATAGGTGGCGCTGAGCACCTGGGCGCCATGCTGCGTGCTGATGGAGCAGCTCGTCCGCGTACTCGCGGGTCGGACGGGCAGGCTACCCGCCGCGCAGGTGAAGGCGGCAATCGGGCGTGGGGTCGCGGTCGGGATGAGGGTAAGAGTCGCTGCGGCGATAGCGCTGCCGGTAGGCGACGAACCCGCGCCTCCTGCTGTCGTTGCGCAGCCAGATACCGCCAGCGCAAGGCTGACGGCAGCCACCCATACCATCAGGTGGGGTGCGCGTCTTGCCCGTGATGATCACGCGCTGGCGCCGTTTCAGGTGAAGTCTCTGCCGACGTTGTCACAGTCAACATGAGCATCTCCTTTGATGCTCCCAAGCATACTACCAATGTCAAATACCCACGTGCGCTGAGCGCTGCTATTCCTGGGTGGAACAGGTGATTGCCCCCTGGCGCATCGGCGTGGCACAATGCATGGAGGAAAGGGGATACGCCATGGCAAGGCAGCGCTGGCGCGAGACTACCTGGTATGACCCACGTGTGGAGATTCGCCCGTCTGGCATCCAGGGCGGCGGCATGTTCGCCCTCGCCCCGATTCGCGCGGGTGAGACGGTGAGCATCATTGGTGGCGCGCCGATGACCGACAACGAATTCGCGGCGTACCGGGCTGGCGTGAAGCGGTATAATGCAGCGCAGATAGCTGAAAACCTGCACCTGGTCGATCTGGTTCAGACGCCCGACCGTATCGAGGGTTCCATCAATCATTCGTGCGATTCCAACCTGTGGATGAACGACGAAGTGACGATAGCCGCGCGCCGCGACATCGCCGCTGGCGACGAGCTAACCCTTGACTACGCGCTGATGACCAGTGACCCTACCTGGCGGCTGGATCGTCGCTGCCAGTGTGGAACGTCGGCGTGTCGCCACATCGTCACGGGCGATGACTGGCGGCTGCCTGAGGCGCAACAACGCTATATGGGCCACTTTGCGCCCTTCCTCAATGATCGTATCGCCAGCCTTGTTCACGATGAGAAATGAGAAGAGAGCATGCGACGCCTTCGGTTTCTGCAGTTCGATGTCTTCACTCGCGAACCATTTGGTGGCAATCAACTGGCCGTGTTTTTCGAAGGTGATACCCTGAGCGATGAGAAGATGCAGGCCATCGCTCGCGAGATGAACTATTCGGAGACGACCTTCATCCTGCCGCCGAGCGATCCTAAGGCGCTCTGCCGCGTGCGCATCTTTACCCCCGCCGCCGAGCTACCCTTCGCGGGCCACCCGGTCATCGGCACGACCTTTGCGCTGGCCCAGGCGGGGATGATTCGCACTGAAGAATCGCCCGTGACGCTGGAGCTTGGCATCGGCCTGGTGTCCGTCGAATTGCTCTACGAAGATCAGCGCGTCACCTTTGTCTGGATGCATCAGCCAATTCCGCGTTTCGAGACCTGGCAGGGAGACACCGACCGTCTGGCGAGCGCGCTGGGCCTCACCACCGACGACCTCGACGCCGAGCTGCCTATCGAGCGCGCCATCGTCGGCGTCAATCATGTGCTCGTGCCGATCCGCTCGCTGGAGGCCATCGCCCGCGCCCGCCCGGAGGCTGATCTGCTGGAGGCGTTGAATCTGCCGAATGAGCATCCCGGCTGCTTCCTCTTCACGCTCGACCGCGCGGAAAGCGGCGCACGGATATTCACGCCGATATTCACGGGCGCATGTTCGCGCCAGCGATGGGCATCGGCGAAGATCCCGCCACTGGCTCGGCGGCGGGGCCGCTCGGCGTCTATCTCTTGCGCCATAGGCGACTGACCCCAGACGAGACCGGCCAGACGCGCGCCCGCCTGGAGCAGGGTATCGAGATGGGACGGCCAAGCGCGCTCGATATCGCCATCATGGGCAGCGGCGACGCCATAGAGGATGTACGGGTTGGTGGCGCGTCGGTGCTGATGATCGAGGGCGAACTGCTGCTGGCGTGATGCGCGCAGAGAGGATGCGCCTGTAACTCTCTCGGCCAGTATGTCGCCAGTATGTCGCAGGATGTCATAGAGAACATCGCATCACCGCCAATCCGTGATAGCATATTCTCTGAGGATCAGATGCGCATGGGCATGGGTTGCCAGGAGGAGAAGACGGGAATGCGGATCGCCGATCTGTTAGCGGCCCTACCAGCGGAAGAACGCCATGGGGCTGGCGCTGGCGACGTGACGAGCGTGGCCTACGAATCGGACGCGGTGACGCCAGGCGCGTGCTTCGTCGCGATTCGTGGGCAGCGGGCCGATGGTCACAACTACATCGCCGATGCGCTGGCGCGGGGCGCGACGCTGGTGGTTGGTGAGGCGCCGCCACCGTCCGATTTCCCCGCCGACCGGACGTATGCGCGCGTCGCCGATTCGCGCCGGGAGTTGGCCACCGTCGCCGCCACGCTCGCGGGCCAGCCATCACATCATATGGAGGTGATCGGCGTCACGGGCACCGACGGCAAAACGACCACCAGCAACATCATCGACGCCATCATGACCACCGCTGGCCTGCGCACCGGACTTATCAGCACCGTAGACTTCAAGATCGGTGAGAAGCGCTGGGCGAATAATACCCGCTTCACCACCCTCGAAGCGCCAGAGGTACAGACGCTGCTGGCGCAGATGGTCGAGCAGCGGGTGCAATGCGCCATCGTCGAGACGACCTCCAGCGGATTGGCGCTCCACCGGGTTCACCAGATCGCCTACGATATCGCCGTCGTCACCAACATCACCAGCGAACATCTCGAGGTGCATGGCACGATTGAGGCGTATCGGCGCGCCAAAGCGATGCTGCCGGAATCGGTTGATCCCGCGCTACACAAAGATCTGCCGTTCACGATTCCCAAGGCCTGCGTGCTGAATGCCGACGACGCCTCGTTCGCCTATCTGAAGCCGTTCTGCCGCGCGCCAGTGCTGAGCTATGGTATCGACGCTCCCGCAGACATCCGCGCCGAAGACCTGCGGCTGGGGCCAGATGGCTCGCAGTTCCGCGTTCGGCTGCCCGACGGCAGCGCCTTCGAGGTCGATACACCGCTGGTGGCGCGCTACAATGTCGCGAATGCGCTGGCGGCGATTGCCGTTGGCCACCTCCAGGGTATCCCTACGGAGCAGATAGCGCGGGCGCTCAAGACGTTTCCCGGTGTGTCGGGTCGGCTGGAGCGCATCGATCAGGGGCAGCCATTCACGGTCGTGGTGGATTACGCCCACACTGCGGACAGCCTGGAGAAGGTGCTGCGGGTGCTGCGCCCGCTCACGCGCAACCGGCTGATCGTCGTCTTCGGCTCGGCGGGCGACCGCGACCGAGTGAAGCGCCCGGTGATGGGCGCTGTGGCGGCGCGCGAGGCCGATTTCGCCGTGATTACCGACGAAGATCCGCGTGAGGAAGACGCGGCGTCCATTCTCAAGGAGATCGCGGCGGGCGCTGATGCGGCGGGCGCAACAGAAGGCGAGCAGTATGTCTGTATCGTCGGGCGGCGCGGGGCTATCGCCAGGGCATTTTCGGTGGCGCGCGCGGGTGACACGGTGCTGCTGGCAGGCAAAGGACACGAACAGAGCATCGTGATTGGGCGGGAAAAGCTACCCTGGGATGATCGGCAGGTAGCACGCGAGACGCTGGCTGAACTGGGTTACGAATAAGCCAGGAATACGGCAAGTGTTCTACAAGCAGGCATGGCACATTTTGTGAGGTACGTGCCTATGGGATGGTCATAGGCGTCGTTACTGGCGATGAAAATATGCCGTTTAAGACAATGAGGCGCGCCAAATCGGTCTGGTGCGATTATCTGGCGGGGCGGGTGATGGATAGATGATAGAGTCTTTTCTGGGCGCGTTTATCGCCGCAGTGCTGATCTGCGCACTACTCTGCGCGGTGGCATTGGCCTTGTTTCCCTGGTTCCGTAGTGGTGAGCGCAAAGAAGGCAACTTCAAGGCCGATCAATCCACTGGCGGCTATCGCTTCGACCCCAATAAAAAGGAACTCAAGAAGCAGTCCTTCCGGGTGAGCGCGAGTGAATTGCCGCTCGTCGGCGGCCCGGCGCTGGTATTCGCCACGGTGGCGGCGTCGCTGGGGTTCGCCTTCTGGCTGGGGCTGGATACACCGGAGTGGCTGCTGCTGGGGCTGGTGTTACTGGGCATAACAGGGTATGGCTTCGTCGGCTTCGTGGATGACTGGCAGAAGGTCCATCGCGGCGTCGGCATCACCGAGGTGCAGAAGTTCATTGGGGTACTCATCGTCTCATTGGGAATTGGCATCGCCTTCAATCGCCTGATCGTCACCAAATATCTTTCGGCGCGCCTTCCCTATCCACCCTATAGTGACATTCCGTTGATCGGCCAGGTTCTGATACATGCGCATTTCGCGTGGATCATCTTCTTCATCGGCCTTACCCTCGTCATCGGCGTGACGACTCCGCTCGCGGTGGATTTCGCCGATGGCATCGATGGCCTCTGTGGTGGCCTGCTGCTGAGCGCCTCGCTGTCCTTCGCGGTGATTCTGCTCTTCCAGAATCAGAAAGATCTCTGGCCGCTGGTCGTCGTCTCGCTGGCGGTGGCGGGCGCCTCGCTTGGCTATCTTCCGTTCAACTGGCCCTCGAGCTGGCGGAATCGCAGCCCTGGGCGTAAGCGGCGGGCACGGCTCATCATGGGCGATACTGGCTCACTTGGGCTTGGCGGCGCACTGGCGCTGGTCGCAGTCGTCAGCCGTCTGGAACTGTTGCTGGTCATCATCGGTGGCGTCTTCGTGCTCGAGGGATTGTCGGCGCTGGTCTCGGCGCGCATCCTGGTGAAGTTCTTCCGCCGTTTTCTCTTCCTCGAACGTTTCGGCGACACCAAGGGCTTCCCGCACACGGAGTTCCCGCTGCCATTTCTCGCGACGCCGATGCACCACCACTACGACCTCCTCAATTGGAACCGCGAGCGGCTGGTCTATCTGGCATGGCTACTCGGCGCGGTGCTCGGCCTGCTGGGCGTCGCCAGTGTGATTGCTCCGCTGACGTGGGAACGCTATCTGGCGCGCTTCGTCGGTTTGCTGGTGCTGGTTGCCATATGGCAACTTGGCTCCAGAACCAAGAGCTTCTTTCTGGGGCTGGCGCTCAAACGAACCGACGCGCCCAATAGTCCCCGCCGCATTGGCCTCTTCTATGGCTATCCCTTCAAGCTCTTTGGCCGCCGTCTCTATCACTGTGTCGATCTGACCAGTGTGCGCGAGACTGACCTTGCCAACCCGGCCGAAGACCTCTCGCTCTGGCAGCGGATGAGTGTCTTCGACGCGCGCTCGCTGCTGGGATTCTACTGTTATCGCGCGGGCGCGCTGGATGACGCCTGGCGTGTGTGGGATCGCCTGCCGCACCCCAATCTGGAGGTGCGCCCGGAGATCGATGAACTCATCAACGAGGTACGCCATCAGGTTGCGATGCGGGATACCGAGGACGACCTGTCCGAGTATGCGCCGCTGGCGAGTAATGATCCAGGCAGCGCGGGTACGTGGCGCACAACCAACCCGCCAGATTCCTCGCCGCAGCCACGGCGGTGGCGGCTGGGGGCGCATAATGGTGGCTCGATGCCCCCGGCGCGTATCGATCTCGCCGATTCGCCGTCGCCAGCGAATTCTATCCCGGCGCCACTGTGGAATCCCTCCAACTGGGCCGCCGCCATGGCGCCAGTTGACGGGCAGCCAGGCCCATCGCCGATAGCGCCGAGTTCGCCTACCCGACCGAGCGCGCCAGATTACGGCGCCGGTGTCGTGCCGGTGACCACCCAGCCGCCACAGACTCCCGATAGTGGCGCGATAGCGAGAGACGGTTGACCTCGGTCTCGCTATCAGCGTGATATACTTTCTGACGGCTCTGGCGGAGTATTGCTCTGCGGAGCCGTCTGTCATGTCCAGTGGAATCGGAGTACGCCCCATGGCGCTTACCGTTGGCATCATTGGTCTGCCACTCTCAGGCAAGACAACACTCTTCAACGCCCTGACACGCGCGGGCGCGGAAATATCAGGCTATCCCACCAGCACCGTGCAGGCGAATCGCGCGGTGGTTCAGGTGCCAGACGAGCGGCTGACACGGCTGGCGGAGATTTTCAATCCGCGCAAGGTCGTGCCCACCGCGATTGAGTTCGTGGATGTGGCAGGCATCGGCCAGGAATCAGCGACGGCGAAGCATGAAGCGTTGAGCGCGGAATTTCTTGGGCATATTCGCAACGCCGACGCGCTGGCGATGGTGGTGCGCTGCTTCGAGAACCCCCAGGCGCCGCATCCCGCGGGCAGTGTCAACGCCACACGCGACCTGGATGATTTGCTGTCGGAACTGGTAATCACCGATCTGGCGTCGGTTGACAGGCGCATCGACGCCACGAGCCGCAAAGCGAAATCGGGCGATAAGAAGTTTGGCGAGGAACTGGAGTTCCTCCGGCGGCTGCGCGACCATCTGAACGAAGGGCATCTGGCGAGCGCGCTACGCTATTCCACGCTGGACGAGAACGTTCTGCGCGAGTTATTCCTGCTCACGATGAAGCCTCGGCTCTATGTGGTGAACGTGGGCGAGGATGTATTGGGGGAGGCGGGTGCGCTGCTGGAAGGCGAGAACGCGACTCCCGCGACGGGTGAACTGGCGTGCGTCGCCGCCGCGCGTGACCGTGCGCGGGGCGAGGGGGCCGAGATTGTCGCCGTCTCCGCGAAGCTGGAGGCCGAGCTTGGTGAGCTGCCCGAAGAAGACGCCGCCGAATATCTGGCCGCGCTTGGTCTGCCAGCCCTTGGCGCCGACCGGGTGATTCAGGCGGGCTATCGCGCGCTCAATCTCATCTCATTCCTCACGGCGGGCGAAGACGAGGTGCGCGCGTGGACGATAACTCAGGGCATGAAGGCGCCCGCCGCCGCTGGCAAGATTCACACCGACTTCGAGCGTGGCTTCATTCGCGCCGAGGTGGTGCATTACGACGACCTGCTGGCCGATGAGGGATCGATGAAGACGGCCAAAGAGCACGGCCACGTCCGCCTGGAGGGCAAAGAATACACCGTCCGCGACGGCGACATCATCGAGTTCCGCTTCAACGTCTCGAAATAGCTGGCAATCAGTCCCAAATAAACCTGACTGCGCCATCCTCAGGGGCGCGACGCAACGAAGATCATCACGCGGCTGGCGCTGGTCAAAGGACTGTCATCCCAGTCGCCATATACCTGCTCCACGGTGAATCCAGCATTGGTCAGGGAGTTGGCCAGTTCTGCCTGGCCGCGAAATCGTAACTCGCTACCCGCAACCACGACCTCACCTGTGTCGGTAAAGATGTTGTGGCCTGCGAAGCGGACCCGATCATTGCCCACATGGACCAGTTCCAGCCAGCACTCCATAGGCCCAAAAGGGGAGTCGATCCGCTCGTAGGTGGCGTCGCGCGTCCAGCGTTCCCACGCGCGGACATCGGGGTTGCGGCTCTCGAAGGCAAGATAGCCACCAGGACGCAGCGCAGCGTGGATAGCGCGCAGCGTAGCGGCCCACTCCGCATCTTCGAGGAAGACCTGGGCCACATTTCCCGTCATGACCACCAGGTCGGCTTCTGGAGTCCCCAGCGCGCTGGCGTCCCCTTCAATCCAGGTCACTCGATCAGCGTCTGGCTGTCGGCGAGCGACCGCCAGCATTGCGGTGGCGGGATCGACGCCAATCACGTCGCGGCCGTCGACCGCCGCCAGTTCGCGAGTCAGCAACCCCGTCCCGCACCCCAGGTCGAGAATCCGCCGGGCATCGAGGTCTGCGGCGAGACGAAGGTAGAAGTCGGTGTCGGCGCCGCGCGGATTATCGTGGTCGTAAAGCTCGACCAGGCGCGGATCCACGTAGTGCCGATCAAGCTTCATGGAAGCAGTCACCCCTTATGCCACCAAGCCACACTGGCATGCCAGTGTCAGTACACTCATAATCACCTGGCGGGTGTCAAATGCCAGTCGGGATTGAGTACTGGCCTCTCCCCACCACGGGCGAGGGGTTATAGCTCGTGGATAGGGAGAGGCGACACTGCGTTCACTCCGTGCGGAGCGCCGTGATCGGATCGAGCCGCGAGGCGCGCACGGCGGGATAGAAGCCGAAGACCAATCCCACCGCCATGCTGGTGCCGACCGCAAGGATGATGGCGACGAGGCTCAGCACGAACGGGAGCTGGAAGGCGTGGGTCAGCGCCAGCCCACCCACCAGGCCAAACACAATCCCGATGACGCCGCCCGCGATGCTGAGCGTCAACGCCTCGATGAGAAACTGATTGCGGATGTCGCCGCGCCGCGCCCCGACCGCCATACGGATGCCGATTTCGCGGGTGCGCTCCGTCACCGAGACCAGCATGATGTTCATGATGCCGATGCCGCCGACGATCAGGGAGATCGCCGCGATGCCGATCAGCAGCACCGCCAGCGTCTGGGCCGACTGCTGCGCCGTCTGCACGAACTGCGTCGGGCTGCGCACCGAGAAGTCGGCGGTTCCGCCGTCGGGGATATTGTGGCGCTCATCGAGCAGCGTCGTGATTTCCTGCTGCACCGTGTCCACGTTGTCGGTCGAGTCAACCTGCGCCTGAATCTGCCCAACATACTGGGAGTTATTCAGCCGTTGCTGCGCCGCGCTGAAGGGGACGTAGACCACGTCATCCTGGTTGCCCAGACCCGACGCGCCCTTCGATTGCAACACGCCAACCACCTGATAGCTCTGTCCGTTGATGAGCACCGTCTGGCCCAGCGGATCGGTGCCTGTGGCGGTGAACAGGTTCTGCACCACCGTCTGGCCAAGCACCGCGACCGGCTGGCTATTCGACTCGTCGCCACTGCTGAACCACGAGCCTTGGGCCATTTGCCAGTTGCCGATAGACTGGAAGCCGGGGTAGACGCCCTGCACGCGGGTATTCCAGTTCTGCGCGCCCGCGATCACCTGCGAATTGGCGCTAATCACCGGGCTAGCGTTGGCGACGTGTGGCAGCGCTGCCAGCGCATCGGCGTCGGCCTGTGTCAGCGACTGGAGGCTACCGGCGCCGCCGCGCACTCCTCCGGTCGTCGACGATCCAGGGGTAATCGTCAGCACGTTCGTGCCGAGGCCAGCCACGCGCGCATTCAGCACCGCGCTGGTGCCCTGGGTAAGCGTGACGACTGAAATCACGGCGGCGACGCCGACGATGACGCCAAGAATGGTCAGCAGCGAGCGCAGCCGGTTGGCCCAGAGCGCCCCAAGCGCGCTCCGCACACTGGAATCGAGCATCAATCCACGATGCGAGCCAGCGGGCTGGCCCGGCGCGCCCGTCTGGCGCTGAGCTGGTGGATTCTCGCGCCGCGGCGTTGGCACGCGGAGGTTCGACGTGGTCATACCGACTCCTCCTCTCGCGGCGAGGGCGTCACACTCACCCGTCCGACGCTTGACGCGCCCCCAGCAAGTTCGTCGGTTGCCTTACGTGGCGCTTGCACGCGGATGTCATGCGCGATCACACCATCGCGAAAGGCAATCTGACGTTGGGCGTAGGCGGCGATGTCTGGCTCGTGTGTCACCAGCACAATGGTCAACCCTGCGTCGTTGAGATGCTGCAAAATGGCCATGATCTCGACACTGGTGTGGGTATCGAGGTTGCCAGTTGGCTCATCGGCGAGCAGCAGCGCTGGCCCGTTGACGAGCGCGCGCGCAATCGCCACCCGCTGTTGCTGGCCACCCGAAAGCTCGGCGGGCTTGTGTTTGAGGCGAGCGCCGAGTCCCACCAGTTGCAGGGCGCGTCGGGCGCGCCGTGTGCGCTCGTCCGTTGGCATGCCCGTGTAGAGCAGCGGCAGCGCAACATTGGCGAGGGCGTCTGAGCGCGCCAACAGATTGAACCCCTGAAAGACAAAGCCGATATGGCGATTGCGCAGATCGGCGATGGCGTCGGCGGCCAGGCGGCTCACTTCCTGTCCGTTGAGCCAGTAGCGCCCGCTGCTCGGTGTATCGAGCAGGCCAAGCAGATTCATCAGCGTCGATTTCCCGGAGCCAGACGGCCCGGTAATCGCCACGAATTCTCCCCGTGGGATGGTGAGCGTCACCCCGCGCAACGCAGGTACACGTTGTCTGGCCGAGGCGATAGACTTTGCGCAGTTGCTCGATCTCGATGACGGCTCGTGAGCGCTGCGGCGTAGCGGACGCGACTGGCGTGCTGGCGTGGCCGCGCTGACTGATCCTGAAGTGCTTTCCATTGCATCAGCCGCCATTTCCGCCGCGACCGGTTCCGCCCCGCCGGTTCCACTGCCACCGGTTCCGCCGCCACCAAAGCCGCCCCCGCCGAAGCCGCCCGCGCCACCACCGAAGCCACCGCGACCAGTGCCCGTGCCGCTGGTTGTGCTGGAGCTGGAGCTGACATTGATACTGCCGTTTTGCTCGCCGATGACCACCGAATCATTGGCGTTCAGGCCCGCCAGCACCTCATAGACCGTGCCATTGGTGAGACCCAGAACGACCGGCTTGACGCTCCACTGATTGTTGGTGCGCTCGACGACCCAGGCAGTCGTCGGGCTATCCTGGCTGACCTGGCTGTTCTGCTGTTCGAGGGTGGTCAGCATCTGGCGTCCCTGTGTCAGGGTATTCAGCAGTTGCGTGCGGGTCAGGAATCCCCCGGAGCTGGTGCTGGCCGCGGCCCGCGCGAACGTGATAGCGCTGGCTGGCAGCAGCAGCACGCCGCTCCGTTGCGCCCGCGTGATCGTCACATTGGCGGTCATGCCCGTCAGCAGCTTGGCGCCCTGCAATGTCGTGGTATCGACCGTAATGGTCACCGGATACGTCACAACGCCCGACGACGATTGCCCAACCTGTGAGACGGCGCTGACCGTCCCCCGGAAGGTGCGCCCCGGATAGGCGGTGACGGTGAATGTCGCGGACTGGGCGTTGGCGATGCCGCTGATATCCGCTTCGTTGACACTGGTTGTTATCTGGAGGACAGAGTTATCGGCAATCTGGATGAAGCCGCTGCTCGAACTGGAGGATGACGAGGAGCCACTGGAGCCAGAACCCGGCGCGCTGCCAACTGATCCGTTGATGGCAGTCACCACACCCGCATGGGTCGCCTTGAGCGTCGCATCGGCGAGATTCGCCTTTGCCGTGGCCAGTTGCTGGGCAGCGGAGGCATATTGGTTCTCGGCCAGTTGCACGCAGTCCACCGGCGGATTGCTGGTGCTATTGCACTTATTGAGCGCCTGCTGCTCCTGGTCATAGGCGATATACGCCTGGAGCTGCGCCTGATTGACGGCGTTCTGCAGGGTAGTGGAATCCAGTTTGGCCAGCGTCTGGCCAGCCGTGACGGTCTGCCCGACCTGCACATCGATTTCGGAGATGGTTCCACTGGTGGCGAATGAGAGGTTATACAGGTCTGCCTGGACAGGCCCGGTCCCGCTCACGGTCAGCGCCAGATTGCCCTGCCGCACGGTCCCAAATTGATACGTGGTCGCCTTCTGCGCGCTGGCCAACCGAGCGCCAACCAGGCTTGCCACCACGGCAACAAGCACAACTCGCCGCGACGATGGCTACCCAGCGATGTCGCCACCACGGCGCGGGGAGCGCTGTCGTCGTCTCGTCCTCGTCGTCGGAGAAACCGAGCAGGTCGCCATCGTCAAACGGTGGCTGTGGTGATGGTTCGTCTGAGGTATCGTCCTGGAGTGCGCCCTCGTGATTGGGCGATACACTCTGCTGTTGCCAGGGTTCCAGCATGAAAATCGCGCCTCCCCGTCTGTCCTATACTATCGTCGTACTCTTACCCACGTGTGTGTTGCTCATGCGTCCTGGGTACGCTATAACGCTGTGCCCTCTCATCCATCTTGCGGATGGAAGATGTGACAGTCGTAGGAAGCATATGTGAGAATTTTCATGATGCATGGAGGATGCTCCAGGGGTAGGGTCGCGCGGTAGACACGTCAGAAGCGCGTGCAGTCGCCTCTCGCATGCTGTAGCCCCTACCCTTGAATGGTGATCGAACGCGCCGCAATGCCGCCGGATGTTGACGTTCCTACCGCAGTCACCATCGATCCCACGGTGAGATCACTTGCCTTTGCCTGCGTCGTTTGCTGAATGACAGTCGCCGACGTGATGGCCACTGAATACGCCTGTCCCTGAGCATCGTCAAAGATAATATGGGTGCTACTCACCGAGGTGATCGTACCCTGCACGCCCTGGAATCCTGTGCCCTGTCCGTTACCGCTCTGTCCATTACCACTTTGCCCGTTGCGCTGCCCTGAACGCTGGAAGCAACCAGAATTTGCGCGCGCCGATGGTGTGCCCGTTGGCCGACCTGAGCCAAATCCAAACCCACCGGTAGCGCCAGCGCCCTGGCCCAGCACACTAATGCGCTTTGCGACCGTCACATCGGTATCCGTCAGCACCAGCACAGAGGCTCCCATGGCCAGCGATGCCGCCGCGGGATGTGTGGTTTGCGTCAGCCGAGTTGTCGCGGAGATATGCACCGAGGTGACTGTGCCTTTGGCGTCGGTGACGGCAATTGTTCCGTTTCCTACCGTTGTGATACGCCCGGTGACTGTCTTGACCTGCGTCTGCGGCGGGCAGGTTGGTGTTGCGCTGGCGGCGGCCGTATTCGCGCTGGCAGACGCTCCACAGCCCGCAAGCAGCAGACTGGCGACAACCATGCCAAAAGCCCCAGTGATAAGAGATAGGCGTAGCCTGGACGCTCGCATGCGAAACTCCTCTATGCCATGTGCTGCTGATGAATCCTTGCGGCGGGGAAGTGATGCCGCACATGATCGCACGTGTTTCTCAGTACGCAATTTTATCTGTCATTCTCATCTATAATGCTGAGTCAACATGAGAACTTGGTAGCAATTATGTGAGAATTTTGTCATCTTGACGCCTGTGCGATTCGAGCAGCGCAGGCGCGGATGGCGCGTCTGAAACTCGCGCGCAGTCGTTTCGCATAGTAGTTCGTGAGATATCTCGTGTCGCCTGGTTACAGCATGACGTGTGTTGGCGCATTCGCGGGAGGTTCGCATGGAGGAGGAGAGTCGTTCTCCGCGCGCAGGGCGGCGATACCGACGCATTTCCGCATGCTCGTGGAGCGCTATGGGCCAAACGCATGGCGTGTGGCGCGCATTCTTCTCCCCCAGCGCGAGCAGGCGGAAGACGCCTTGCAGGAGGCATGGGTCGATATCTGGCGTGGATTGCCGCGCTTCGATGTCTCGCGACCACTCTACCCCTGGCTGCTCACTATCGTCGGCAACCGCTGCCGCATGTACCGGCGCCGCCTGTCCGAGCCGACGCAGTCCCTCGCGCCCGCGTTGGCCGAGAGCCTGCCCGACCATCATGACGCCATCGCCGAGGTAGCGGCCCGCGAATCCGATGTGGCCTTGCGCGCTGCCCTGACGGCGCTGACGCCGGAGGAGCGCGAACTGCTCACATTGCGCTACCAGGCTGATCTCCAACTGGCGGAGATTGCGGCGCTCTACGAGATACCACTCAGCACGGTCAAGTCGCGCCTCTACCGGACGCTGGCAGCGCTACGTGACCGTCTCACCACGATTGCATCGGAGACCCCGGCATGAATACATCACACAACGCTCACGACCCTGAGGGCAACGAGCGCGAGTATGCGCTCCTGGAGACGCAGCTCTCCAGCTACTTTGGCGCGCAGCCCGAAGAGCCACTGCGCTGTGGACACGTTCTGGCAGCGGCTCGCACCGCACCTCGAGATGCGCGTCGGCGCCGAGCATCCATCGGCCACCGCTACCGATGCCGTTCAGCCGGATCACACTGTAGCGACGCGCCATATCGCGGATGACGCCCCCGTTACGCGGCCTGTTCCAGCGCCCAGCCCACGCCCGCACGCTTCGCGCATGTCATAACCAATATCGCCGCTATCGGCGCGGTGGCTGCGATATGCCTGGCGGCCTTTGCCGTCTTCCACGTTGCGGGCCTGGGCGCTCCGGGGCAGCGAGGGACGCCCAATCCGCGAAGCTGAACTGGCAGAAGGCGCGGTTGCCCGCTGGGGTCGTGCTGATCGACGGCCAGGGTGTCACCGTCACGGAGAACGGGACGCCGATTGCCATCGGCAGCCAGGCGTCATTTCCCACAGCGAATGCGGCGTATTACGTCGCGCCGAGCAATGGCAATATCGCCTATATCTGCCAGTACAGCGGCTCGCATGCGCCGCGCATCTGGCGGACGGCCAACGCGGGACAGGACTGGACGCCACTGGCGGCGATGCCCGTCTCTGGTTCGTTCACCCAATGCGCTATGCGGGCCGATGCGAACAATGCGAATTCGATCTTCGTCTATCTCAAACGCACGAGCAGCGGTACGCCGGGAGGCTTTACCGCGTATGCGTTCCTGGATGGCGCCGCGCACTGGCTGACGATGATCGAAAACATGGTTCCGCTCGCCAGTTGGGGCAACGCCTATTACGCGGTCAATATCCCGAACACGGAGGTCAACCCTGAGGGCACGCCCGCAGAGCAACCACAGTCACACCTGTATGTCTCCACCGACCAGTTGCGGACGTGGCGCCCTCTCGACGACTCTCAGATAATCGCCGAAGATATCGCCACGCAGGAGCGGACGAAACAGACCAGCCCCACTGGCGTGATGCTGGCATGGGCGCAGCCCACCACTGGCGAACTGCTGGCGCAGAGCTTCGACGGGTCGCTGTGGCGCAGCACGGATCATGGCCAGAACTGGACGCAGCTACAACTGCCACCGTTGCCGCCCGCGAGCCAGTTGAAGCCGCCGCTGCCAGGCGAGACGGTGATGATCGGCGCCAGCGCCACAGATGCCATCGCGCTCGTGCAGCAGCCACTTGGGAACCGCCCATTTACCCTATGCGCGCTGGTATTCCATCAGCAAGCCATCGCCTACAATGTCGCGCCGCTCTACTGCTCAACCGATAGCGGCCAGACGTGGACCCGGCGCCCGCGAACAGCGGTGAGCAGGGGCAATGGCAGTTCCGCAGCGTTCGAGTTGCCCCAGACGATGCTCCTGGATGGCTCACTGCTGGCGTGGGATGTGCGGACGCTCTCGGTCTATCCGGGCAACGACACCACAGCCCCGACGGCGCATATCATCGGCACGATTCCCACGCCAGCCGATGTGAATGACATTCCCGGTGGACAGGTTGGTGTCCTGGCGGGCGGTGGAGCGGTCTTGTGGCAGCCGCACGATTCACTGACGCTCTATGTGGCGACCTACTCCGCGACGACGCCATAACCGGGAAACCATGCCTGCGCTAGAATGAGGCAAGAGCCTGTCCCCAAACGCGATGTGCGACGGGATAGGCTCTTCGCCGTCGCATGCGTTTGCCTGCCCCACACATCCGCTGCATGAATGGAGCGCGCCCAATGACAATCTATTTCTACAGCCCACGCGAGCAGCCCCATGGCTGTTTCTCGAACTTCTCGCGCCACGGTATCTCGATGGAGGACGCCTGGTATCCGACGGTGGAGCATTATTTTCAGGCGCAGAAGTTCGCCGGGACGCCCTATGCCGAGCGGATTCAGCGCGCGGCGACCCCCAAACAGGCGGCGGAGCTTGGCCGCTCGCGCAGTGTTCCGTTGCGCGCCGACTGGGAATCGGTGAAAGATGGGATTATGCTGGCGGCGGTGCAATGCAAGTTCGAGACGCACGAGGCGCTGCGGGCGCTGCTGCTGGCGACGGGCGATGAAGAGATCGTCGAAAACGCGCCGAGGGACTACTACTGGGGCGGTGGCGCCGATGGCAGCGGCCAGAACAAGCTGGGGCAGACGCTGATGGCGGTTCGCGCGCGCCTGCGCGCGGTATTCGTGAGGAATTTGGTATGAAGCCAGGGAGTCGGGGTAAGGAAGCCTGCCCGCGCAAGTTCGGGGAGCGGTAGGAGTGGAGGGAGTCGCTCTTCAGCGCCCTCTCCTGGGCATTCCTCGCGTACTGGCCGTGTGTACGCGCTCCATGTTGGGCGCAGGCAGACCCCCTCGCGCTCCACAGCATAGCATGCGGCTGGAGCCGCCAACGCGCAGATTTCTGATCGCGATCGGGCATTGCGCATCCGCTCTCTACCCACGCGCTACGCACAGCGATGGGCGCGACTGGCCGTCGATTGCCATGCGTGCCTGGATTTTCTGGGGTTGGGACGAAGCGACCGCAGTAAAAGCAAGGGGGCTTGACATGCGCCCGCCAGTTGGCTCATACTACGGCGGGGCGATGGTGGGTCGGTGAGCCTGTGAACCTGGCGTCACCACCAGAGCGCTCAGTCGCCCACCCAGGACAAGGAAGAAAGGACCAATACAGCATGTCATGGTGGCCATTTCGACGTCGGAACGCGCGGAACAGCGGCGCGGGTAAAGCGAGTGGTGCGGCGACACGCATGGTTCAGGGTCGTCGTTTTGCCGCTGGCGTGCCCTATGTTCTGCCTAAGGATATGCAGGAGGTCAACCGTCTCGACTTCCAGCACTTTATGCTGCGCCAGGTACGACGCGGCAACTTCGAGGCTCCGGTCAGGGAACCGCGTGATGTGCTCGATGTGGGCACGGGCACAGGGCGCTGGGCTATGGAGCTTGCGCTCTTGTGGCCTAACATCAATGTGATTGGTCTCGACGTTGTTCCTCCTCCCATCGAGGCGGGCGCCAACGAGCAAAACATTCGCCCGGCCAACTATATCTTCGTGCCTGGCAACGTCCTCGAAGGCCTCCCCTTCAGCGATGCTTCCTTCGACTATGTGCATCAACGCATGCTGGTGGGCGCTCTCCCCAGAGACCGTTGGCCCGGCGTCGTCCAGGAGATACTGCGTGTGACGCGACCAGGTGGCTGGATCGAACTGGTCGAGGCTGGTTCAGCGCGCGGAGGCGGCCCGGCGCTCGATGCACTCAACATGTGGGGCGTGTCGGCCGCCGCCAATCGTGGCATAGACATCGCCATGGGCGCGCAGATCGGCTCCATGCTTCAGACAGCGGGCGCGGTCAACGTCGCAGCGCACGAGGTATTCATTCCCATAGGCAGACGTGGTGGGCGCGTCGGCCTCATGATGGAGGCCAACTACTTCTCAGCGTTGGAGAACATCCGCCCGCTGATCCTGAACCTGGGACTCACCGATGAGGCGACACATACGGCGACACTTGCGCAGGCCCGCCGTGAAGTGGCCCAAAGTCGGTGTGGGGTCATCTATTACGTCGCTCTTGCCCAACGAAGGCCGTAGGCGAAGACCGTAGACATAGCAAGCGCATCGGAGAATAGTCGGAATCAGGCCGCTCAGGAAGCTATAGTGGGGCGGCCAGACGTATGTATGTCTCGATGTCTCGGCGCGTGTGGCCCTTCGCATGAGTCGCGCGAGTCGCACGAGTCATCGGCACGAAAGGAATCATACGGGTGCAACACCACGAATACGAGGTGGTGCTCTCGCAGCGCGAGAGCCTGGCGCGCATCCATGCCGCAGAGCGCGCCATCAAGCGGGCAGGTGGCAGAGTCATGCTGAAGCCATCGACGGCGACGGGTCTGGTGCTCGTCACACTCGTGCTGCCAGAGCCGCTGACCCCGAAGCAATTTTTCCCCGATCTCCCCTTTTACCCGGTGTGACCGCAGGGAAGAACCAGGCAGAGCAATGCGGTGGCCCCGCCGGGAATCGCACCCGGATGCTCGGTGTAGAAGAGCGCTCTATAGCGTATCGTCTCGTCTCATAGCATCTACCACCCAGCATCAATTCAGGGAGTGTCAAATAGACATGTCTCACATGTATCATGATATCTAACGGTTACGTGGTCGGTTTTGTGGTCAAGTCAGTTGGACAGGTATTCTTGAGTCACATCATACAGACGTTCGACGGCTTTGCTACCACATGAGTTACCAGGTCATCGCCCACTCCACCGCCTCCGCAATCGGCGCGCCAGCATGCCTCGAAGGCAGCGCTGCCTTCTATGCGCTGGTGCGACGCGTAGCGGTCTGGACAGCCTCGTATACGGCCTCATATACCGCCTGCCCGCTCACTCCCACTGTACCAGGAGTGTGAGCGGAATGGTGGCGATATCTCTCCTGGTGTCGCGGTCAATAGCCCGTAGCCGGAGTTGCTGGCCAGGGGAAAGCGCCACGCCGATATCTTCCTGGAGATAGAGCGCACGCCGCAACTCGCCGCTGTCGGCATGTAGTTCGACGGTGATCGGCTCGGTGATTTTGTGTCCACTGGCAGGGCCATCCGCGATCTCCACCCATACCTGCACTGTCGTCGGACGTACCTCTCCCCACAGTGAGGTTGGTTCTCCGATGGGAGTCAGGACAATGGGTACCGTTCCTCCGGTAAGCTCTGGCCGCGTCACCGATATCGTGACGCCAACATGCGTCGACTGGGCAATGATTCGCGAGACAAGATGTGGCAAGACGCACTCGTGCAGCGAGATTCCGCCGTGCTCATAGGGTTCGGCGGCTACGAGCGTGCGCACACCATGGGGAAATCCCAGCATCGGACCGTGTAGATCGAGTGGGCAGGGCAGACGAAACACTTCCTGCACTGGCGCATCGGGCGTGAGCGCTGCCCAGCGTGGCTCGCGCCGTTCAGCCTGTCGTACTGGCAGATCGGGCCGACCACGGGCGTTCACCTCCTCAGGGGGCAGCAGGAGGAAGCCATGGTCCGTCACCACATGCGCCTCGCTCACGCCCGATGCGTGTAGGAGATCGATGGTGCGCGCGATATTGTCCGCGAGCGCGAGCGCCAGATGGGGAAACTGGTCGCCGCTCTTGTGGCCGTGCTGATCGATATCGTTGTCGAAGACGACTAGTAGTGGGGTTTTGGGAATGGCCGCGCCCGCGAGCACGTCGTCCATATCAGCGAAGCTCACCACCTGTTCACCGCGTGGCCCACGCACGGTCGCCTCAAGGAGCGCCTTACGACCATCGCGCGTCGAGAGCGTCCTACTGGCGCCATCTTTGATGATTGGTTTCGCCTCGTAGCTTATGGACACGTTCGCCGCATCTGGTGGCAGTTGTTCCAGGGGTAGAAGCGCCGTCATGCCGAACGGGGTGATGCTTGGGATGGTCGAGAGGACTGGCGCGAGCGTGATGGTTCGGCTCTGGCTCATCGACGCATTGCGTGCCCGCTGGGCAAGATCCCAGCGAAAGGCATCGCTGATGATGACGGCGCGCCGCTGGTCCATCTCGACCGTCCAGAGCGCTGGATGGAGGGTGTCCACTGATGGTTGTCCTGCTGGTGGCCACTGTCCACCATGTTCTATGGCGGCGCTGAATGCGTCGCTGGCGGCGCTGACGTACTCGAAGATGGCGAGGTCGGCGATGTGGCGCACGCGCTCCAGCCCCACCCTGCCGATGCAGACCGCGAAGGATTTCCAGGTGGGTCGCATCCATCCGCCACCAGTCCTCGGTGTAGGAGCGGATGAGCGTCGCGGCATCCTGGCAACTCTCAGCGGCGTAGCGTGCCGCCTCGCTGCTGGCGCACAGGCGCGCGAGATCAGCGAGGGTACGCCAGTGCGTGACGTTGGCGTCGTCCCACGGACCTGCCGCGCCCCCTGTGATGGTTGCCTCATGCTCTGCCAGCCAGACGCGCACAGCCCGCAACCCTTCATCCGCCGACCGATTGAACGCGGAGAGCGACGCCTGCCAGCGTTGCCGCGCCAGGACAGGTAGCGCCGCTGGCTCACCGCTTCGCCCAGCGGCCCAGGTTTCGAGGGGATAGGTTGGCTCAATCTGTTCCATAGATGCGCGTATGAGGGGGCCGAGTCGTGTGTGCGGCATGAGATCGTCGCGCACGAAGCTGATCTGGCGCCTGGCTTGGTCGGCGGACGGTGGCAGTCGCTCGCGATAGGGGAAGTCGTCGGGGCGGCCAAAGGCGTCCCAGGCCTCGGTCAGGGCGAGCTGGAGCGTGAAATCGTCGGCAAGGGCATGGCCGTCCAGTTTGTCGGTGGCGTCTGTGGGAAGGGGGTTAGGAATGCGTAGTCCGAATTCGTCCGCCATCCTGTTCAGCGCCAGCGTGGGGTCGCTCCAGGTGTGGGGGGTGTGGCCAGGAGCCGCGATCAGCTCGCGGAGCACGTCACGCGGGTCGCCCGCCAGGTCGTCGCGTACGTCCCCAGTGCGCAGCGGGCGAGGCCACTTGTTGGGTGTGGTATCGCGATGGCGTTCGGCGTAGCGCGCCAGCAGGCTATCCATGCCGCCCTCTGAAAGCTCACGGGTGGTGCGACCGCGATCCTCGGCAATCTCCAGGCCATGCGCCCGCAGCCATCCATAGAGCCGCAGTGGCCGGGGCACGGCTCCGCGCTCCCATCGGCTGCCACGTCCCCAGACGCAGCCGGTGTAGCGATAGTCATAGAGCGCCCAGAGGCCGGGGTAGCCGCCATCGGGCTGTGGCTCGAGCGCGTCCTGGTCAAATCCCGGAAGGTAGACGATGGAGGGGCGCGTTTCTGCCCCCAATAGCTTGAGTTTGAGGGTAAGCTGTCCCTCGCCCTGCTCCGGCGCAGGGGCCAACAACGTCGCGCCTTCTCGTGCGAGGACTGGCCCAAAGTGTGGGATGAGGCGTCCGAAGTCGCGATGGGGGTCGAGCCAGAGCAGGACGTCGCTCCGACCATTGTCGGGCTTCAGGCGCATCCAGGCGAGGAGATCGCTGGCAAGCAGGTCGAGGAGGGTAGGCATAGCAGGCACTCATCCTTCCCGCAGGGTGGTGGCGTGACAGGTGAACCGACGTGTGTCTATTCTATACTACGGCGAAAGTACGAGGAACAGGCTGTGATGGCCCTGATCGCGTATGTGTGCGCAAGCGTGCGCAAGATCGAATTAATCATGTAATCATGCCAACAAAAAGAGGAAGCCCTCTTTGGGGGCTTCCTCACTACGGGTTTGCTCTCGCGTCTATGTGGTTCAGGTCGTGGCCGTCATGATGACGGCTCTCAACGCTCAATTTGGCCATTTGTTAGATTCATTCGATGCGGCGGATTGCTTCTGTATTTCCGCCAGGGTTGGCGCGCTGGCCAGACGCCTCAATGCGGCGCAGGTGAGGATTCCGCTGACGAGCAGATAGTTGAGTTGGGTCAGCACTGCTGAAACCGTAGCGGCGCGCACGGCGGTTCCCTCCTTGTCGAGCGTTCCGCGTTTCAGCGCCTTGCGCCCCTGCTTTGACGCCTGTTTGAGTTGTCTGCTGAACTGCAGCAGCAGTTTGCGCATCTCTTTCACGCGCGCGTTTCCTGAGCGGAACGGCTCGTTTGGGAGATCGATCAGATAGTCGGTCTCAAGAACGGCTGGCACGGGAGTTTGCCCGGTATCGGCCCCAAGAGGCACACGCACATCGCGCTGGTGGAGAAACACCACCAGACCGAGGTCAGTAGCTTTAAGCGCTGAGTCCAAAAAGCCTTCCAGGGTTACGATCTGCAGCCTGATGTCGGATGGAGGTATACGAACCTCTAATCGCTGGCGGAAAGGCAGCGACCAGAAATGCCGAACGGCAGTCCAATCGCGCAGGAAGGCAACGGCGCTATCAAACGCCGCGTAGGCCTGGCGAGCATTGGCAGCGGCTTTTGCTGCTTCGCATGGGCTGAGTTGCGCTTCATCAAGCATTGTCTGCATCCGGTTTTTGCCAATCTTCAAGAGAATAGCAAGCGCCTGGGCAGTCATTGGGGATTGCGCGAGCGTCCCGATCGCCTCAAGAAGCCTGCTGGCGATTTCGGTGAGCACTTCCGCTCTGACGCCAGCGCGTTTCGCCTGCTCGTACTCGAACAGGAGCTGAGCGATCCGGTCGAAGATTCCGGGCGATGGTTTTGCCGTGAGCATGGGTGGCCTTCTTGTTCTTTGGTCGGCGCCGTCTGTGAACGACGACCTGTTGAGCGATGTTTCCGGTCTGTGCGATGGGTCGTGACGGCTTTCACTATCCGATGTCCCAGTACATCCGCCTTGCCCATCACCTGTACCACCTCCTGAACCTGGCCCGCGCTCACTCCTTTCATTCACCTGGACTCGTAGAATCCTGCTCCCCCATACGTAGCTTAGCACAAGCACTCTAATCGTATCAAGAGTTGCAGTAAATACCGTATTAATCTGCAAGTAACTACGCTTCATATGTGGTATAGGTTGCGGATGCGTGCCGCCAGATGAGGTGTGCTAGCTCGGCAGAAAGACGCGCAGGCAAACACCGCAGGAGTCCGGCAATCGACGCGCGGCTATGCAGCTATGCGGAATCAACCATGGGAACCTGAATGATCGTGTGATCTTCAGCAGCGATCTACGGAATCTTGTCTATGAAATCCTCATGAGCGAGGACAAGTTTGGGCGGTTGATGAAGAAGTAGCTGCGATCACTAGGGGAATGAACAAGCGCCAGCGGGGCGAATTGGAGAAACTCTCCCAGTGTGAAAGATGGATGGAATCCTCCCATTGGCTTGTGCGCTCCGCATGCGCCAGGATTCGCACGATACGCCACGTCGAGATACGCCATCCGTGCTGTCGGAGCCTGCGCGCCCACTGGATACGGCAACATCCTTGTGATTCACGCCAACCGCGCAACTGCGGACCCAATTCGGGGACAACAATGCGCGGCATGCGGTATCCTCTCTTGCCAATCAGCCCCTTTAATGACTGTCTGGCTCAAGAATACCAGTCCGATTGCGCTACGTCAACGGTAAATCGTTTCCACGACAGTATCGTCATCATCTGTAGGTATACCTGTGAGCTATGGACGCTACATTCTACATCACACGAAGCTGATAATGGCACGATTACCGCACGGGCTGTTGTGCTGGATGCGATGGATCCGTGTTGGATGATTGCGTCACCGCGCATGGTCCGTAAGAGGGCCGATCCATGAAGGATGGTCTGATCTGCGTACTCTTTGCCTACAAATCGCACCGTGTGGTCATAGACGTATTGTCGGCGTAATAGCACCCAATACTTACTGGACCGATCAATCTGAAAACATTTGCTGATGATACTAAGGAACTGTTCTGGATTACGCGGTAATGTCTTGCCTTGCTCCAGCATACTATACGACCCGCTCGTCATCGAGTACCGATGTTTGCGCAGATAGTCCACAACAGCGGCAGCCTTGAGATCAGAGCGTGGCCTATCGGAATCGGCGCCTGCTATCCGGTCAAAATAGGTATGTCGCAGGTATACAGTAGCTTTCCCAGGTGCTCAAAATCTTCGGCGCCGGGATCACGATATTTCTCTATGGTTCCAATGTCCATTTCCTTATTCGCACCTGGCGGTGGGGCGCTATCGTGCCAGACCGTCGCTCCCTCGCCAGCTCTTCGCTGTCGAAAGGGGATAGCATCGCAAGCGGCTCTTCCGTGATGGCCGATGCTTGCCGTTGATTTTTATCCCCATGCTTGCGCCTGCCCTTGAGTGCCATTTCTCGACCTCAACTTCCAATACCTGATACCCGCGCGGGAGTACGCGCAGGCCCTGCGTTCCGCATAACATGGTGTAACTGTCGGGGGTCGTGCCGCGAGGATAATCTGGTCGACGATTGCGAGGCGTTACGATCGCCCCCCAGCGCGCAACGACATATCCTGAACCTCTGGACTGCCGTATTGACGCTTTGCGGGCAAGGAGTGAGTCATTTGGGGAGTCGGCGGGCAAGTGTCCTCCGCACGCCAACTGTTACAAGATTGTGAGTGTTTGTGGAACATCGACACTCCCTCACAAGGGCCAGGTCAGCACACCCAGATCGCTACAGCTTGGGTATGTCGATGTGGCTCAACAGGACTTGAACCCCATATTCAGTATTCAACGTGGTCTACGTGATAGATTACGCTTGATACTGATCAAAACTCACAGCTACTGAATACTATCATAATACGCGAAGTCAAGGGGTGAATATCACACAGCAATCAAAGTGATTACACCATTTGTGTAATTCTCCCCCCAAACGCGCCATGTAGTCCCATTTCTTGATGACGGCGCGCCAGCAGGGCAAGCTCCTGGAACGGGTGGACGTTGACCTTGACGCCATCGTTGATATCGGGGGCGTAGGGGCCGGGACGGGACACCCCACCCGCGCCTCGTCGCCCTTTCCAGCGAGACACCACGATCGGGCATGCTCAGCAGGTTCAACGCCCGGATCGGGGGACCATCAGCCGAGCAGAAGAAACAATCGTCCAGCTCGCCCGCGAGCGGTTAACACCAGCGCCTCGGCTTCACCTCGGTCCATGCGCTGGATGAAGACGGGATCAAAGCGGGCAAGGAGCGCGGCAAGCTGCTCGGCAGACGCCGATACCTCACGGATCTGGCCTTGCTGGATCGCGTGCTCCAGGTGAATTTCGATACGTGCGCCGGTTTCACGTTCGTGGTAGTGTGTCGCCTCGGCCAGGACAGTTGATGGCACGATCAGAGTGACACACGCAAGCAGCGAAGCCCACGCACCGCATGCGTGAGCTTCGATAATGACGTTGGCATCAAGCAAGACGCACAAGCTGACCTGTGTCACCCTCCACCTCTTCCAACTGCGTCAGCTTGTGGTGAACGTCCGCCAGACTTTGGCCCGTCATCTCAGCTACGCGTCCCGCCGAGACTTCGCCGCGCAGATAGGCGGTTTCGAGCAGCCGCAGGTAGCGTTCCGGCGGGAAATCAGGCGCGTGGATTGGGGCGAATGTCATCCGATCAATGGTGCGGAATCCGGGATTCTCCAGCAATTGGCGCACCTGCTTCTCGCCAACCACGTTGAGCGAGACGAGTCGCCATAGCAGCGCCTCGGTGGAGACGTCGAATTCGCGGGCCATCTCGACCAATCCGCGCCACGTGATGCCCCGCTCGTCGCGGTGTTCCTCCAGGCTCTTGCGGACGGCGGCTTCGGGCAACAGCAGCGACGACGCAAAGGCGTTGGCCAGTTTCTCGATATCGACGGACCAGATGGCGTCTGTGTTCCCTTGTTCTGGGCCAAGGTAATCCCACGTTACGAGGTGAAACAACTCGTGCGCGAGGCTGAAGTTGCGCCGCCAGGGCACTTCCGTGGCGTTGAGCGCGATGCCGGCGCCAAATTCTCCACGGGCGCAGGCGGCAGAGCCGATCAGGTCGTCAAAGTAGAAGATCTTGACGCCGCAGCGCTCCTCCAGTGTCTGGTGCAGCGAGGCCGCTGGCAGACTGCCAAGCCCAAGGGCATCGCGCGCACCCTCGGCCTTGATGCAGTTTTACCATGTACGACGGACAGCGCGAGGTTCCGGTGGGATGGGCAGGCCGTAGCGTGAACGCTCCGGCGAATGGGCGAATGGGCGAATGGGCGAATGGGCGAATAGGCGAATGGGCGGATGCGGCGGATGCGGCGGCTGCGGCGGATGCGGCGAGATGCGGCGGATGCGGCGGATGCGGCGGATGCGGCGGATGCGGCGGATGCGGCGGATGCGGCGATTGGCGGATGCGGCGGATGCGGCGGTGGGGTGGGGGAAATATCGCCGGGGCCTTTGGGCTTCCGGCAGGCGTCCCACAGACCCCTGCCGCAGGCCAGAGATCTGTCCGCACTATTTGGTAAACTGCATCAAGGCCGGAGGAAGGAACGGGAGAGGGGCTTAAAAGCCCGTCAGGGCTGGCCCTGCTCGCCCACAAGGGCGAGGTGGCCATTCATGGCCCGTTCTCTCGTCCTCCGGCCATTGATGGCCGAGACTGGTGTCCCTGGTACATTGGAAAACTGCATTAACCGCCTGCGCTACTCGAACAAAAGCCACCTTGCCCGGGCGGAGAGCATACTGACTACCGATAGGACGCCAGGCTGCCTGAGCAGACTGATAATCGGGTGTGGAAAGATACTTTTGAACGATCGGGGCAATGTCCTTCTGGGCGTCTGCGCGGTGTAATGACGAGTAGTAGTCGTCGTAGCCTTGCTGATAGCCCGACTTGATAGCTCGCCGTGCGGCCGTTTCGTCGCCGTGGTCGAGCGCGTGCAAAACGGGATGTTCGTCAATCAAAGCTTGTATGCAAGGCTGGTCATCTGGATCATGCTTCATGAGGTCGCGTAGCACATCAAGCTCGTTGCGATAGGCGCGCAGCTCGCCCTCATAGCCCATCGTGTCGAACTGTTCGCGCGTCAAGAACGGCGCCGCCGATTCCAGGGAGAAGTCACCACGGCTGATGTCTTCAGTCACGTGGCCAGTCTCATGTGCGATAATTTCCGCCATTTCCGCCGCTGTCGTCATGTTATCCCACGCGATCTTGACCCCATATACTCCCTGCCCGGGGCCGTCTTTACTGCGGGTCGTCGAGCCACCCTCGCCATATGTGGCGGCGTCGTGTCCTGAAAGGTAATACGCCCGGCGCTCTGGAGAGGCGCTATTTCGCTCGTAAACTTCGGCGACTTGGCGAGCAGATCGTGCGCCTGTTGTAGGGCTTCATCGAAGCTCAGATCGGAGTTGAGGCGACAAAAGGTAGCCGTCCAGTCAAGCGTGACGGTGGCCTGCGATCCGGCGGGCTGCTTGGGTTGCGCGGCGCCATGCGCTTTGGCCACCAGATGGAGGTTGTGCGAGTCCAGGAGATGCCCCACATCCACAGTCGCGGTGATGGGTCCCGGCAGCGACCCTGACGCGGAGTCGGCTTTATCGGAGCCTACCAATTCATCACCCGCGCCCATGTAGCATTTGTCGTAGCCTGGATCTGGGCGCCAGGTGGGTGAGTCGCTGCTAAAGTAACTCACCACCTGCATCTTGTCACCGCCAGCCAGAAGCCTGACCGATGAGTGGAGGAGCCTGTGTCCGCAGTCGCTCTGCGATCCGCTGCTACTGCCATTGCCTTGGCCGGCCCCACAACCAGTTCCCTCGACGCCTGCGTGAAAGGTACTCGTACGATCAAATGCCCCAGTTATCGCCATCTCTTCCAACGGGCGGTCGAGCTCGATAGTGCGAAACTGGATATGCCCGTTGTGCTGGACAGCGCGGACGCGGACGGGATTGGCGAGCGCGAAGTTGACCGTCTGTGAGGCTTTACCGTGCGCATAGGCGATACAGCCGTTATCGTTTTGCTCAGTATCTTGTGACCAATCGGTGTGTTGCGTGCCCGAGATGTAGAGGGCAAACTCCGGCGGGGAGCCAGTTGAATGGTCAGTATTGTTCAAATCTAAGCCAGCGCACCCACTGCCAACAAGCGTGACGGATAAGAGCGCCACCAGGGTCGCCCACCTTCGCACCGATGTCCAGGTAAACCGGGGCATTCCGCAACCTTCTCACTATGTGTATTGCCATGTTAAGAGGCGCGGAATCGGTTGTCGCGCCGAAGCACTACTATAGTAGGTCGTCAGACCGCTTGTCAATGTCAATCGCAGTGCGATATTATTGTCAGCGCGCATAACTCGCGTGTGAACCGCGCGCCACGGCTGTCGAGGACAGTGATGTGGGCAGTGATGGAGAACGCTGACCCTCTCGTTTCTTCATTCTTGACGCCATCCACATTCAGCGTCAGAATACCATCATACCGTTTCGACGGGCATCAAACACTGTCACAATCTAGCAGAGGACAGGTACATGGACGACAAGCTCTTCCAATCGCTCGCGTGGCGTTGTATTGGACCACACCGTGGCGGTCGCGTGGTCGCCGTGGCTGGCCACCCAACCGAACCTGGCGTCTTCTATTTCGGTGGCTGCGCCGGGGGGGTGTGGAAGACCACCAGTGGTGGCGCGCTCTGGGAGAATGTTTCCGACGCGTATTTCACCACGTCCGCGATTGGCGCGATTGCCGTGGCTCCCTCGGCGCCGGGCGTTCTCTACGTGGGCACTGGCGAGGCGACGATCCGTGGCAACGTCTCGCACGGCGACGGCGTCTACAAGTCCGGCGATGGCGGCCATCCCTGGCGCAACGTGGCTTGGCGGATACACGCCACATCGGCGGTATCGTCGTCCACCCGACGAATCCCGACATCGCTTACGTGGCGGCGCTAGGCCATGCCTGGGGGCCGAACGCGGAGCGCGGCGTCTTCCGCACGCGCGACGGAGGCGCCTCGTGGCAAAAGGTGCTGTTCAAGAGCGAGAACGCTGGGGCCGTCGACCTCGCGATGGATCCGAATCAGCCTGACACGCTCTATGCCACGATCTGGCAGGCGCGGCGCTATCCGCATGCGCTGGTGAGTGGCGGCGAAGAGTCTGGCCTGTGGCGCTCGACCAATGGCGGCGACACCTGGGAGGACATCTCATGGGCGAAGGGGCTGCCGCAGAGCGGCATCTACGGCAAAATCGGCGTGGCGGCCTCGCCCGCGCAACCTGGGCGCGTCTGGGCCATCGTGGAGGGCGCGGATAAGGACGACAACGACGCTGGCGGCCTCTATCGCTCTGAGGATTGGGGCGAGACGTGGGAGCGGGTGAACGCCGAGATGGACCCGCGCAGGCGTCCCTGGTATTATATGCACGTCTACGCCGACCCGCGCGACCCCGAGACGGTATGGATCCTCAACCTGCGCGTCTGGAAATCCACCGATGGCGGCAAGAGCTTCATTGGAGTACCCACACCACACGGCGACAACCACGACCTCTGGATTGACCCGCGTGACCCAACCGCATGATCGAGGGCAACGACGGCGGCGCCTGTGTACCTTCGATGGCGGACACTCGTGGTCCTCTATCCTCAACCAGCCAACGGCGCAGTTCTACCATGTCGTCGCCGATGACCGCGTGCCTTATTATGTCTATGGCTCGCAGCAGGACAACTGGGCGATGCGCCTGCCAAGCGTTGATTTCGAGGGCGCTATCAGCTGGAAGAACTATGTCGAGCCGGGCGGCGGCGAGAGTGGCTACATCGCCATCGGACGCAAGCCGCCGTATACGGTCTTCGGTGGCGGCATCGGCACAGGACCGGGGCACGGTCGCTTGATCGCCTGGAATCCCGACACGGGCAGAAACGCAATGTCACCGTCTGGCCAGAGGTGCAGAGCGTCAGTGTGGCCGGAGTCGGCGCCGACACGCTGAAATATCGCTTCCAGTGGACCTTCCCAATTGAGGTTTCGCCGCACGATCCAGACGTACTGTACATCTGCTCGAATCACGTCCATCGCTCAAGTGACGAGGGCGCGAACTGGGAGGTCATCAGTCCCGACCTCACGCGTAACGACCCAGAACGGCAGGGCGCCTCTGGCGGGCCGATCACCCTTGACAATAGCGGCGCCGAAATCTACTGCACCATCTTCGCCTTCCGCGAGTCGCCACACGAACGTGGTGTCTTCTGGGTTGGCTCAGACGATGGATTGGTTCACGTCTCACGCGATAGTGGCGCCTCCTGGCAGAACGTCACGCCGCCGGGGCTACCAGAGTGGGCGCTCGTTTCCATATGAGCCGTCGCCGCACGACCCCGCGACGGTCTACCTCGCCGCGACGTGCTACAAGGTCGATGACCCCGCCCCGTATCTCTTCAAGACCAGTGACTACGGCGCGACCTGGACGAAGATCACCAGCAACCTGCCGGATGGCGCTCTGACACGCGTCGTCCGCGAAGATCCCAACCGGCGCGGGCTGCTCTACTGCGGGACG
>CAVPDP010000027.1:0-46469 GCA_963702665.1 uncultured Chloroflexia bacterium | reverse complement strand
ATAGGGATAATCCATCTGTGTCTTGATACGCTGCCGAATCTCCCGGCCCGCCAGCTTTTCGACCAGATAGAGGCCGAGGTCAATCGAGGAGGTGACGCCGCGCCCAGTGATGATGCGCCCCTCGTCCACGATGCGCTCGTCCACCACCTCGCGACAGAGCGGCCGCAGTTGCTCATAGGCGGTCGGATGCGTGGTGGCCCGCACATCCTTCAGCAGGCCCGCCGCGCCCAGCAGCAGCGAGCCGGTGCAGACCGAGGTGAGCAGGGGAGCGTCCGCCGCCGTTGTGATCCACGCGATGAAGTCGGCGTCATCGACCAGTTCGCGTGTGCCAAAGCCACCCGGCACGAAGACGAGATCGTAGCCGCTCAGCGGCTCACCGACGATATCGGGCACGAAGCGTAGCCCGGCGCCATCACGCACCGTCGTGGTCGTCGCGCAGACGTGCCAGGTCACATCGGGCAGCAGGTCCATGGTGTGCAGCCGTGTCAGCGGATCGTAGGCGCCGATGAAGTCCAGCGCGGTCATGCCGTCGTAGATCACAAATGCCATGCGCATGAGAATGTTCCTCCCTCGCTCAGACTGCCTCCACATGTAGCGAGCCACCTGAAGCTCCCAGTTTCGGCTATGAGTACTTACGCAAAGCCACTGTCACAGTGACATTGAGCATCAAATCATTGACCAGCAATCTCTTTGACTGGCGGGCCCAGTTGATTCAGTTGTGAGGGACACAGTCAGCCATACCGCTTGCAAGTCACTTGGTGATGGGGATGTTGAGCAAGTCTAACACGGGCTGGATGAATTAGTGGTGAGTGATTTGATGCTCTCGGTGTCATAGAAGGACATTTCAATCTGTGTTAGAATGATGCCATGAGCAACACCAATAATGACCGCTGCGATCTGCTATGTCTTGAACTGCCACGCGCAGCAGCACTCCGTGACAAGCGCCTCTCAGCCGAGGGCGCGCAACTCGCTGCGACTGCCGCGAAGGCGTTGGCAGACCCAACGCGCCTGATAATTGCTGCTCTGCTCCGTGACGGCGGAGAGTTGTGTGTGTGCGACCTGGCCTGGCTCACTGGGAAGGCGATTAATCTGGTCTCCCACCACCTGAAGACATTGCGAGTGGGAGGGCTTGTCACTCCTCGCCGAGAGGGCAAGCTCGTACTGTACGCGCTCACACAATGTGGCCGAGAACTGGTCGAGGCGCTACTGCAATCGACACCGCAGGAGGTAGCCGTATGAGCGATGTAGGTACCGGGGCCGTGCAGGTCGGTGTACTCACGCCCAGTGATCGTGCGAGGTGGGTGCAGCGCGCCCAGATGCTCGCCAGACTGGGTCTGGGATGGCATGCTGTCGAGGCTACAATTGCGGTCATTGCCGGGGTGATGGCAGGCTCCATCGCCCTCGTCGGGTTCGGGGCGGATTCAGTTGTCGAGGCGCTCGCTGGTTTCATTGTCCTCTGGCGCTTTGCTGCGGTTCGAGCATCTTCCGAAACGGCGGAGCGGCGTGCGCAGCAGTTGATCGCGATAAGCTTCTTCCTCATCGCTGCTTATGTGGGCGTGGAGGCGATCCGGAGTTTGCTGAGCGGCGAAATCCCTCAGGCCAGTTGGCTTGGTATCGGCCTGGCTGTTGTCACCACAGTGACGATGCCGTTGCTCGCGCGGGCGAAGGCGCGGGTAGGCGACCAACTCGGCTCGTCGGCAACCAGGAGCGAGGGGCGGCAGAACATGTTGTGCGCCTACCTGTCCGTAGCTCTCCTCATCGGGCTGAGCGCCAATGCATTGCTCGGTTGGTGGTGGGCCGATCCCCTCACAGCGCTGGCTATTGCAGGTGTCGCCATCAGGGAGGGCTGGGAAACCTGGAAGGGCGATCCTTGTTGCGATGATGAGGCGCTGCTCGCGCAAGGAGCTACCTGTATCGACGACGGCTGTCAAGACGACTGTTGCCGCTAGATGCATTAGGCTAGTGGCTGCGCGACACACTGAGCGCGGTTAGGCGACAACCGCAACGCGCAGGATCAGGGGATCAGGCCCACTCCGTACTTTGTCTTAGGAATATTCCTCCCTCGCTCAATCCGATTCATCCAGCGCGTCGGCCAGCGCCTGCTCCAGCGGCATGGCGCGTCCCAGCGCCGTGATGCGCGCGAAATCGTCTCCCAGCGCATCACGTGCGGCTTGTTCGGCGGCGGCGGTGGCGTCACGATCCAGCGGATGCTGGTCGGAGCCAATGGTCTGCCGCAGGGCAGCGGCGGCGCCGAGCTGGCGGGCCGCGCGGGTCATCTGGCCACGCGCCGCCGAGATGCTGGCGATAGCCACCAACTCGCGCTCGATGCGCAGCTTGTCGCCAAGCTCACGGCTGAGCCGCAGCGACTCGCGATAGCGTGAGAGCGCGCCATCGAGGTCGCCTTGCTCGCGCATCACGTGGCCGAGGTAGAGCATGGTGATCGCGCTATGCGAAAGACTGCCGGACCGCTGATTCAGCAGCAGGCATTCCTCGAAGAACACGACCGCGCGCTCATAGTCCATCTGGAAGTAGGCCGTCTGCCCCAGGCAGGAAAGCGCCCGCCCCAGTATCCACGGATCGTCAAGCGCGCGGCTGATGGACAGCGCCTCTGCGGCGAATGACGCCGCCTCATCGAGACGAGCCTGCTGCACCGCCAGATAGCCGAGGATCGTGAGCGCGATGGCCAGCCCCTCACGGTCGCCAGTTCTGCGACAGAGCGCCAGACATTCCTCGCCAAGGATCGCCGTCTGCCGTGTATCGCCCTGCGTGCTGGCCAATGTCGCCGCCCCAGCGAGCGCCCGCGCCCGCGCCGCCAGCAATGCGCCATCGCCACGCGCGCCCTTCGCCTTCGCCGACTGCGCCAGCAGGCTCGCCAGCCAGCTACGCCCCTCGCTCAGATAGCCATGCACATACCAGAAGCGCCAGAGCGCGGCAGCCAACCGTAGCGCCAACGGCTGATTCTGGCTATCGCGCGTCCAGCGCAGCGCCACCCGCATATTGGCGTGTTCGCGCTCCAGACGCTCCAGCCAGGCGCGCTGGTCGGCCCCGGTCAGGGCGCGGGCGGCCTCTTCGGCCAGCTCGGCGTAATAGGCGGCGTGGGCATCCTGCGCGCGCGCTAGCTCACCACTGGCGGCCAGCTGCTCCCCCCCATACTCGCGGATCGTCTCCAGCATGCCAAAGCGCACCTCGCCGTCCTCATCTTCGTTCTGGCGCAACAGGCTCTTATCCACCAGCGAGGCGACGCGATCCAGATACGTGAGCGGCAACGTGCCATCGAGCGTGGCGTTCAGCGACACCGCCGCGTCGAGGGCAAAGCCCCTGGCGAAGACCGTCAGCCGCCGGAAAAGCGTCTGTTCTTCGGGCGAGAGCAGATCGTAGCTCCAGCGAATCGCATCACGCAGGGTGCGCTGGCGCGTCGGCAGATCGCGCGGGCCATCGGTCAGCAGCGAGAGACTACTGGCGAGCTGTGGCGCCATCGCCTGAGGCGAGAGCACGCGGGTGCGCGCCGCCGCCAGTTCAATCGCCAGCGGCAGGCCGTCCAGCCGGGAGCAGATCGCGACGATGGCGGGCAGATTCGCGCGTGTGACGGCAAACGTCGGGCGGATGGCCCGCGCCCGCTCGATGAAGAGCGCCACCGAGGGATACTGGAGAATCTCACTCAACTCGGCGAGATCAGCGGCATGCTCGTCTTTGATAGGCGGCGGCACATCCAGCGGCGGCACCGGAAACTCGTGTTCGCCACGCACATGCAGCGCCTCGCGGCTGGTGACGAGTATCCGCGTCTCGGGATGGTCGGCCAGCAGATCGGCGATGGCGTTGGCCGCGCCGATGACCTGCTCGAAGTTATCCAGCAGCAAGAGCACGCGCTTGCCCGCCAGCCACGCCCGCAGACTCGCCGCGCCGCCAGACTCGCGCACATCCACCGCGCGGCTGATCGCTGGCAGCACCAGCGCCGGATCGCTCAGAGTCGCCAGCGGAATATGATAGACGCCATCGACGAAGGAGGCCATCACATCCGAGGCGACCTGCATGCCCAGGCGCGTTTTGCCGATGCCACCCGGCCCGGTCAGCGTCAACAGCCGCACATCGCCGCGTAGCAGCAGCGCGCGAATGGCGCTGATCGCCGGTTGTCGGCCAACGAGCGATGTCGGCGGTATCGGCAACGTCTGTGCCCGCACGGCCTTGAGTGGCGGAAATTCCTGGGGTAGTTCGGCAAGGACAACCTGATAGAGATGCTCTGGCTGCTGCACGTCGCGCAGACGATGTTCGCCGACATCGAGCAGTGTCACCCCATCGGGCAAGCCGTCGCGCACCAGTTCGTAGGTCGGCTGCGAGAGCAGAATCTGGCCGCCATGACCAGCGGAACAGATGCGCGCGCCGCGATGGACATCCAGCCCAACGTAGCCACCAGCGGCGATCTCCGGCTCGCCCGTGTGCAATCCCATGCGCACGCGCACGACCGCGCCATCGGGCCACTCCGCCACGGCGAGCGCGCGCTGCACCTCAGCGGCGCAGGCCAGGGCATCGGCCGCGCTGGCGAAGGCGACGAAGAACGCGTCGCCCTGGGTATCCACCTCGTAGCCATGCCAGCGGCCAAATGCGGCGCGCAGCAACGACCGCTGTTGGGCCAGCGCCTCGCCGTAGCGCGAGCCAAGCTGTTGCAGCAGACGTGTCGATCCTTCGATATCGGTGAACAGGAACGTGACGAGACCGGTTGGCAACGCGGACACAATGATGGCTCCCCTGCTTAACCTCACCCTGCCATCGTATCACACCCAGTGAGGCGTCATGCCCCCATACCCGCGCCTGATGACAGCCGCTTGACAGCGGCGCATATTCATGTTAATGTCACTTATATGAATATTGACCAGCCGCATACGGCGAGCAAACGCCGGTATCGCATGGACAAGAGATCAGCGGCGGCGGAAGAGACCGGGCAGCGCATCTTGCAGGCAACCGTGGATTTGTATATGGAGCGGTGGCTGGAAGACCTGACCCTGGAAGAGGTCGCAACGCGGGCGGGCGTCACCATCCAAACGGTGCTGCGCCGCTTCGGGTCGAAGGCCGGGCTGGTTCAGGCGGCAGGCGAAACCGTGAATCGCGAGGTCTTCACCCAGCGGAGTCTCGCGCCTGTCGGAGATATCGCTGGCGCGGTGGCCAACCTGATGGATCACTATGAGGCCGCCGGAGATCTGGCCATACGCACGCTTGCCCAGGAGGAACGGCACGAGGTTCTGCGCGACTTCGCCGGACAGGGCCGCGCGCTTCACCACGCCTGGGTCGAGACGACGTTTGCGCCATTTCTTGCCGGGCGTTCCGTAGCGGGCAGGCAGCGGCTTGTGACCAAGCTCATCGCCGTGACGGACGTCTACATCTGGAAGCTGTTGCGGCGCGACATGGGCATTGACCGTGACCAGGTCGAGCGCTCTATTGCGGAGATGGTATCCACGCTTATCGAGCGGGACGACTAGAAGTTGAGGTACGCAGCGATGGAACACACAACAAGCCGTCACCCGGGTACATTTCTGCTCGTGCTGTGGGCGGGGGGCGGCAACGTTCCGCCGCAGCTCGCGCTCGCCCGCCGCCTGACCGAGCGCGGCCACCGTGTGCGCGTGCTTGCGCCACGTGTCTTGCGCCCACCTATCGAGGCGGCTGGCTGCGTGTTCGTCCCGTTCCGCGAGACGCCCGAACATGATAGCAGTTCACCGACTGCTGATCTCCTCAAGGATTGGGGGGCGCGGACATCGATGAGCGCGGCTGCCCGCGTTCGTGACCATCTCATCTTCGGTACCGCGCTCGCCTATAGCCGAGATGTCGCAGCCGCCATTGCGGACGAGCGCCCGGACGTGGTGATGGCCGACTATCTCTTGCTGGGCGCCTATGTGGCTGCCGAGCGCGCCGGGATTCCGCTCGCCGCGCTGGTACATACCGTCTATCCGCTGCCCGCGCCAGGAGTACCGCCGTATGGCATGGGATTCCAGCCAGCGAAAAATGTCCTCGGACGCGTCCGTGACGCGGCATGCGCGCAGGTGTTTCGGCGCTTCTACAATGCGCGCCTGGCTGACCTGAACCGTGTGCGCGCCGCATCGGAATTACCCCCGGTTTCCTCCGCCTTCGAGCAGTTCGAGCGCGCTGATCGTCTGCTGGTGTTGACCAGTCCAGCGTTCGATTTCCCCGCCACCGCCCTGCCGCCCAATGTGCGCTATGTCGGGCCACAACTCGACGATCCCGCGTGGCTCGCCCCATGGGAGCCGTCATCTCCTGATGGCGCCGATGGCGGTCGCCCGTTGGTACTGGTCAGCCTCAGCACGACCTATCAGGGGCAGGTTGATGTGCTGCGGCGCATCGTTGCGGCGTTGGCCGATTTGCCGGTTCGAGGGCTGGTGACGCTCGGCCCGGCGCTCCGCCAGCAGGATATCACGCTGCCGCCCAACGTGCGGGCGGAGCCATACGCGCCCCATGTGCTGGTATGTCCCCATGCCGATCTCGTCGTGACGCACGGTGGCCACGGCACCGTCATCACCGCCCTCAACTTTGGCGTGCCAGTCGTCTGTGTGCCCATGGGCAGGGATCAGGCGGATAACGCCGCCCGCGTGGTCTGGCGGGACGCTGGCCTGCGTTGCGCGAGTAAAGCCGATGTCACAGCGTTGCGCCAGGTGATACGCCGCGTTCTGGAGGAGCCACGCTTCCGCGCGGGCGCGCGTCGGATAGCGGAAGGGATCGCGAGCCAGGGCGGGCCAGGCCGGGCAATCGAGGAAGTGGAGGCGCTAGTGGCGTTGCCCATTGGAAATGCGGTGGTGTAGGCTATGGCCTATTCCGCGCTTGCGTGGCCTGCCCGAAGCAACGCATCGTTGGAGCCAGCCTTATTCGGTCAGCGCCAGCCCAGAGGCGGCGATCAGTTCGAGGGTGGCCTCGATCACCAATGTTTCGCAACGGATCAGCTCGTTCTCGCGTCTGAACATTGTTTCCCCGTGATCCTCACTTAAACTGCCACAATGACAGAAGGCGGAGTTAGTGGAGAGGGCCAGTGCGTCGGCGCTATATTCAATACTTGACAGCTAATCGCAATGCTGGTACCATCGCGATAGAGACTCATGCTGTGATACCATCGCAGTGTGGGTTGATATCGTGATTTGCATGGTGAAGGATTATTTGCACTCGCTTAAGGCATATGTCAGACGAGGTGAGATGAGGTAGAAGAAGGGATATGGAGATGCGCAGTTCACGTCTCAAGGCTCTGGTAAACGCTTACCCGTGGATGTCTTCATATTCCTTCTCTCCTTACTAGGTTTGCAGGTATTTGCAACCCCTATACCCGTAGCCCGTGCCGCTTGCTCGGCCGTTGCTACGGAGTAGTTGATCGGCCCATCCATCCAGGAGCGATAACCTTCTTCAGTTCGTCTCGCGGTCCATCAGGCATCACATTACGTGGTTGTGGCTCTTGTACGACAGCTAACTGCGGAGGCGCTTACGGTCTTGCTGTTAGGGCTGTTATGACACGCGTTGACATCTGGTATCTGGTATTTTTGTGATATCCGACCTGTAGATATGTATCTCTAAGCACTTTGTATATCAGTACCGTCTGTCGTTTCGGACAGTATTTCGATACTAATTGATCAGATCGACAACTCGTTCACTATCGCCGCCTTCAGGCTAGCACTGCGCTTTTCGGCGTACCTCGACCAGCCCGTATGCTGCCTACATTGTTGCTCGACACCGATGTTATCTTCGTACGCAGTTAACGCCTATTTCTGAGCCATATCACAGTCGATGGAATCTGTAATTGGCAGCGATCCAGGACTGTGTCCAACCGACGCCGGCAACCTTTACTTGGGATCAACAACCCAACCATAATAACAATCCTCCTGGTCGCATGGCCATACCAGTTGCGGATGCTAGGGTTGCCATTCAGTCAGAAGGGAAGGATTCATCATGGAATTGTTACATGCACGCTTACGACATATGCGCTGGATACACGTCATGCGAATATCGGGTGTCCTTATTGCGTGCTATTGTTGCGAGAGGCCCGGTCTATAGCCGCTCTGCAAGTATTCCTTCCACATCCGCATCTGCGAAACCCCTAACTGCTGCCATGCTCCTATTTCACCATATAGCGGCCCGTTAGGTCCTGCCATTCAGCCACGTGCTGATCTAGGACAAGTAACGGCGCCACGTTTACCGACTCGGATGTTGTCCAATATGTCAATACCCTCCAATTGAGTCAGATCTCACTCCACCAACTGTTGTTCAATCCAGTGGTGACCAGTAAGCAATCAAGTGATATGTTTAACGGCGAAAGCATTGGCATACCCGCTGGTGACCTGGTTTGTGTCGTACAGTTGAGTGATGCCTTCGCTCAGAGTTGGCCCATACTGGCTACATCTCACGTGACAAACACCGCATTTCTTGTTTTGGATGCGCACCGGCAACATGTCTTAGGCGGTTTAGCGCATTCCAGCACTGCCACGTCTTTGGAGATGTTGTCATTTGCAGCCGCCTTCCAGCCTTGCAATTACTTCCCCGGTAGCCAACGCTTCCGCTCAGCTCCCCCTCCTCTACCCCAAGTCTATCGCTCTGCGAGTGGTCCCGTCTTACGCGCCAGCCCGGAGGCGGCGATCAGTTCGAGGGTGGCCTCGATCACCGGCACGTGGCGCGGCACGAGCAGCGGCAGCAGCAGATGCGCCGTCTCGCGATAGAGATGGAGCGCGGCGATACCAGCAGACGTGGCAGGCGCGAGTCGTGACGAGCCAGCGACGAATCCGGCGGCGATGCGGTGGTAGCGCGTCCAGGCGGAGTCCGCGCCCGCAGCCTCCTGCGTCTGGCGGTAATAGCTGTTCTCGCTCTCGATCAGCACACCCAAGCCCACGGCGACGGCGCGGGTCAGTCCGAGTACCAGCCCGTGGGTGGCGTAGAGCGCGGCGGACTCGTCGCGGCGACCGAGCGCGCCCAAGAGCTTGTGTATCTCCTCGGCGTCGCCCATCACCGTCTCGCTGGCGTGGGCGTTGGCCGCCGCGCGTAACGGCTCCCAGGTGAAGTCGCGCGCCTGCTGGTGTAATGCCGCCAGCGCGCCCGTCGGATCGTGCAGAATGCGCGCCTGGCGCAGCCCCGGCACGACGAAGATGGCCGTCGCTGGCTGTGTCATCTCCGCCTGTTTCGCGGCAATCGTGGTGGTGGAGAGGCTCACCAGCCGCCCGGCGCGCATGGCAAGGGTGTAGCGCTCTTCGCTGGTCGCGGGCAGCGTCGTGGCGTAGCGGATGATATCCACGTCGCTCCAGCGGGTCGCGTCGCCGCGCGCGTAGCTGCCCGCCAGCGCGACGGCCACGATATCAGCCGTCGCGAATTCGGCGACGAGGCCTGTAAAAAACGCCTCTGGTAGCTCTGAGCCAGCCATGCTTGTGCTCGCTAATACGGATACACGGCGCTATAGATGGCGCGTGGATCCGGCGGCGCGCCCGCGCCATCGCTCTCCGCCGTGAACATCCAGAGCATATCACTCGTGGTGGCCGGAAAATACTGGATGCAGCAGCCCGCTTGTGGCGCCGCGCCGAGCTTCTGCCAGCGCGTCGCTCCCGCTGGCAGGCGATAGACCATGAAGTCTGAGCCATAGACGATTATCGCGCCATCGCCAGCCATGCCAGCCGCCTCCCTGAACGTCAGCGCGGGCGGGATGAACCACGCATTGCCGCCATCCGTCGTGCAGACCAGCGTGGCGGTGGAATCATTCTGCGAGGCGTAATAGCTCGGCGCAGAGCCGCCACGGCTGATTGGCTATTGGCTGCTGCACGGTGTAATCGACGATACCGCTTTCGGGAATATACATCTGTGCCCAGTGCGCGCCATCGTCGGTCGAGGTATAGAGGCCGCTGGCGATACGTTTGCAGCAGGAGCGCGCCGTTGCCGGGATTGATCCAGAAATTGCGGAGATTCGTCGGCGCGAGAGTAGCCGTCGATCTCATGCCAGGTGCGCAGGTGATCGTCGCTCTCGGCAAGGATGGTACTGGCGCCATTGGGGCCGACGTTTGGCTTGCTCATGAGCGCATAGGCGACATCGCCGCGTGTGGCGAAGCGATAGATGCCCTGCTGTGGCGTCAGCGAGAGCGCCTGCCACGATTGGCCGCCATCGATAGGTGATCTCCTGTGTTCTGTCATAGCTAGCCGTGGCGATCACCACCGATGGGTCGAGCAGATCGATGGCCAGCGCGCCGCAACCGCCCCACGCAGCGGGAATGTTGGCGACGTACGCCCAGGAGGCGCCGCCGTTGTGCGTCACGATGACACGCGTCGTCTTTGATTGCGCATCCGGCGCCGCGCAGGCATAGGCCGTCTTGCCATCGCTCTCCGCCACCTGCAAATCGGACTCCATGAACTGCATGCCAAAGCCCGCTGGCAACGGCGTGTGCGACCAGGAGGCGACGTTGCCCCAGATGGGAGCGCCGCCAGACTGGAATCACGGCGACCGTCGGCACGGGCGCCGAGGTCGGAAATGGCGTGGGAGTCGGGGGCGTCGCGGTGGCCTGTGGCTTCGCCGCCGCCTGCCCACACGCGGCAAGCAGCAACGCGAGCAGTAGGGCAAGCATGAGGGCGAGGATGCGCGGCTTTGGGGCAGGTCGCATAAATAACGTCTCCTGGTGTGGTCGATCCACTCGCAATGATTCACACTGTGAGAGACGAGATTCCTTCCCCAAACTGTGCTGCGCCGATCCCCTTGACAGATGACGATTCGCCGGGTATGTTAAGTATGCTTAACGTTAAGTGAGCTTAACATGACATGGACAGACGGAGAACACAGCACTGTGACAAAAGGTGTCGTCAATCGCCTGCGCGAGCTGCGGCAGGAAAATGGGCTGACCCAGGAGCAACTTGCCGCCGATCTGGAGGTCACGCGCCATACGATTCTGGCCCTCGAAGTGGGGCGCTATGTGCCCTCCATCGAACTGGCGCTACGACTCGCGGCCTATTTCAATCGTCCTCTGGAAACGATCTTCTGGCTCGATCCAGAGGACGATAGTCGCCTACGCGGACAGGCGCCCAAGCTCATGGCGTCTGAACCAGACAATCAGAAACATGAGGCGCACGATGGAGACAAGAATCATGGCTGAGGCACACCCACCACAGAGAGACGCCGCCGCACAGCGCCGCCGCCGGGCACGCATCACCCGACGCGTCATTGGCGCCATCTACCTCGCGTTCGCGCTCTTCGGAGTACTATTTGCGCTGGTCACCTGGTGGATCGGCAAGATCAACCCAATCAATGCGCTGGTCTTCGTGCTCGTCGTCGCCAGCGCCACACCCATCGGCCTGCTGGCGTGGCAGGGCGACTATGTGGGGACGAGCCAGATGGACGAGGGGCAACGTGAGATGGATCGCGCGGCGCAGTCCGACGCCTTCTACATCGCCTATCTTGGCCTGTATGCCCTGTTCTTTGGCGCCATCTTCTTCCCGGCGTTCCGCGACGCGATACCCGTGGCGATTGGCGTGCTGCTATTGCTGGTGAGCCTGGTCTGGCTGGGTGGCTATATGGCGCGGCGCTGGCGACCATAAGTATTCGCGGCCATGTACAGCGATTCTCAAGGAGGTAGGGCTATGTATCATGAGATCGTTGACGTTGAGCTAACCTGGGTCCAGCCCAGACGCAGCAAAACGCGATTTGAGTTGCGTTTTGGCGAGCGTGTTCTGGCTACTCTGGCAGGTCATAAAAAGGGGCGCGCGCTCGGCCAGTGGGGCGAGCAGCGTTACTGGTTCAGCCAGGAGGGCTGGTTTCGTCGGCGCACCATCGTTCGCAACGCAGCGTCCGATGCCGACGACACGTTCGACGCCAACGCTGAGCCGCTCGCGCTGTTCGTGCATCAGGGCAGTGGTGGCACGCTGGTCTTTCCTGACGGACGTTTGCTCACCTGGAAGAAGCCGAAGATGTGGACGAGCGAGCGCGTATGGGTGGACGCCGCATCCACCGCGCTGGTTCGCTATCGGCTGGGCAACTGGCGTTCTTCCGTCACCGTCATGATCGAGCCACAGGCCGCCACTCAACCCGAAATACCGCTGCTCGTGCTGCTGGGCCAATATCTCCACGTACGGGCCGCCCAGGATGAGGAGACGGCCAGCGTGGTGGCCAGTGTGGTTCCGGTCATCTCTTCTTGACCGCAACGAACAGGGGAGGGATCATATGCGACGACTCTTCAAGCGCTTTTTCTGGGGCACGCCGAGCCACAAGGGTATCGCCTGGGCGGGCGCGCTCAGCGGCCTGGGGCTGCTCCAGGCGCTCGAATTCTGCTCCGGGCGGCCCAGCGAATAAGCCATAATCGTCTTCTGAAACCCTAGCTGTACACCGATTTCACCCCAAAATGGCGGGCGATATGTGGTGGCAGTCAACCATTTCGCCTGCCAAGCCGCTTTATCTCTCTGATTAATTCCTACTATTTCCACGAGACGTGACGCTTATTTGCTGAAATTGCTATATCACAGAGTGTAAGTTAAACTAATATCATTGGCCGTTCGCCAAGTCGCGGCATTCTCAGAATTTGTCTCGCAGATCGCACAGGAAGAGGCTATAAGCGTCTATGGAAAGCTTTGATATCCAATCACTGTTGTCTTTTACACCCGCCACCCGCTTTTGTCAAAAATGTTACGGGCTACATGTAAATATGCCCGTCGATGACAAGTACACAAAGATGACGTGTCGCGTTTGCGGCTTGGAGTACATTGCAACAAGTGGCCCCCTGATAGTGAGTGCCAAAGAGTACTTCAAATCGCATGGGTTGACAATCGAGTTTCGCGATGTCATAGCACATTGTCGGTCTCTAGCTAATATCGCCTACAAAATGAGTCTCTTTTCAAGTCCCCTCAGTAATCATTTGTGCGGAGCGCTACTAGCAGCTGCTCAGTCTGCTCTCGAGCCTGACATTCGGACAGATCTACGGCTTGATAATCCTGGGCATGGGGCTGCTCCAGGCGATCGAATTTGTCCCCCGGCGGGCCACGCAAGTCATAGGTTTGATGCTGCCTCTACCTGGCCTATGGCTGCGGGGCGGGCGCGTCGGCCTCCTCGACCAGCTCGCGGAAGCGATAGCCGACGCCGCGCTCGGTCAGGATGTATTGCGGATGCGAGGGGTTGCGCTCCAGCTTCTGGCGCAGATAGGTGATGTAGAGGCGGAGGTAATGCGACTCGTCGCGGTATTCGTGGCCCCAGACCTTCGAGAGCAGCGTCTCATGCGTCATCAGCCGCCCGGCGTTGTTCACCAGATGGTAGAGCAGCCGGTACTCGGTCGGGCGTAGCGTCACCTTCTGGCCACGCACCCAGATCTCGCGACGGGCGAAATCGATCATCAGGTCGCTATCCACGATGATGCGGGTTTTGCGGGCGGGCGCGGGCGTGAATGTCCGCCGCAGCAGCGCCCGGATACGCGACTGTAGCTCGCGCGGGCTGAACGGCTTGGCCAGGTAGTCGTCGGCGCCGATCTCCAGCCCACGAATGCGGTCGGATTCCTCCTGGCGCACCGTCAGCATCACCACCGGCACATTCGACACCTCGCGGATATGGCGCAGCGTCTCGAAGCCGTCCATCTCTGGCATCATCACGTCGAGCACCACCAGATCGGGCAGGTCATCCTTGAGCCGGTCCAGCGCCTCGTAGCCGGTCGACGCGACGACGACACGATAGCCCTCGATCTCCAGATCCAGCCGCAGCACGTCGATCAGCCGCGGCTCATCATCGACGACCAGCACCGTAATGCTGCGCGGGTCAAACGCCTGTTCCATTCTCAGATCTCCTGTGTCGTGTCGGTAGTGCCTGTTGTGTCCGTTATTGTGTCGGTGGCGTCGGCGTGCGGCGTGCCGAACAGCACAATGGGAAGCTGCGGTTTCTCGGTGCGTGGCAGGCTAAACGAGAAGGTCGAGCCGACGCCCAGTTCGCTATGCACCCAGATGCGCCCGCCATGCGCCTCGACGATGGCCCGGCAGATATACAGGCCCAGGCCGGCGCCCGCCACCCGGCGGCTGGCCGAATTATCCAGTTGCTGGAAGCGCTCGAAGATGCGCTCCTGCTCGCGCAGTGGGATGCCCTGGCCAACGTCGGTCACGCCGATGTTCACCTCATCGTCCGTCACCTGTCCGCGCACCCGGATATCCTGGCCCCTGGGCGAATATTTGACCGCGTTATCCAGCAGATTGAGCAGCACCTCCTCGATACGCCCGCGATCCGCGTAGACCAGCGGCGTCTCCGCCGGGAAGCGCACCGAGATTTTGCGGTCGGGACTGCGCGCGTGAAAGCGGCGTACCACCGAGCGGGTCATCTCCGAGAGATCGAGTTCACTGCGCTCCATCGTCAGCCCGCCCGCCTGAATGCGCGAGGCATAGAGCACATTGCCCACCAGATGATTGAGGCGGTCGGCCTCCTCCTCGATGGCGTGTAGCCGCTCGCGCAGGGTCGCGGGATCCCAGTGGGCGTCCTCACGCGCCAGGGTCGAGGCGTAGCCCTTGATGATGGCTATCGGCGTCTGCAATTCATGCGAGACGACCGAGACAAACGTGGTGCGCAGTTCCTCGGCCTCGCGGGTGCGGGTGATGTCGCGCACGTTGAGCACACCGCTGATGGGCTGCCCCTGTGGCGCGCGGATGGCGGCGGCAGTCACCGAGACGTTGACACGCTGGCCGTCGCGCGTCAGCAGGATCAACTCGCGGTTGAGCACCGTCCTGCCGCTGGAGATCGCATGCAACAGCGGGTCACGTTCCAGGTCGAGCGCCTTGCCCTGTGGGTCGCATGGGCGCAAGACATCGTAATAGAAGCGGCCCATCACCTCATGCCGATGCCAGGTGGTCATCGTCTCCATCGCCTGATTGAAGCCGGTGATGCGCAGCGCGGAATCCACGGTGATGATGCCGTCGCCGCTGAAGTTCAGAATCGAGCTGAGCTGGCGATTTTCCTGTTGCAGGCGGGTACGCTCCTGATGGAGCCGTATCACCGTCATCAGTTCATTCAGCAGCGCCTGGCGGCGGCGAGCGTCGGCCAGCGGGCGGGTACCCGAAAAACCCGCCGGGCCAAGCAGATGAACCTCGCCTATCGCGCCATCCGCATCGGCCAGCGCGAGCGTCGCGATCTCGCCACCCCAGTATTCCGGCAGCACACTGACACGCGGGCGCCCATCCATCGGCAGGGGGACGGCGTCGGTGGCCAGCCGGTTGACCAGGCTCAGCGCCGCATCCAGGCGAATGCCATAGGCCAGCGCCGTCAACTCGCCATCGCGTTGGGTGACGCCGCTCCCAGCTTCGTCGGTATTCTCGGTGTTGTTCAGCGCCAGCACACCCGCGCCGCCGCCGACGAGCGTCACGGCGGAACTGAGCGCCCGCCGCAAGGCCTCGCCCGCGCGCACCTGCTCTTGTGTGCCAGTCGGCCAGAGAATTGCCATACGGTTCGTTATCCTGCGAATTTGGGTCGCCCGGCGTGTGAACGCGCGGCTCGCACAGCTCGCGCCGAGATGATGTTTTACAACGTGCTCGCATGCGCGGCTGCAGAGCGCCTATTTTTCAGCCCCATCGCCTACAGGAGCAGGCGCGGCTTATGAACCTTTAGAAATCACGCTGGCCGTACAGTGCGCTCGGGCGAGCGTGCCGGAGCCCGAAGGCCCGGGCGAGATTTGCCCGCCCATGCGCCGTAGCGCTCACGCTCCGGCCTCTCTCGCTCACGAGGAGCAGTGGTAGACGCGAATGTGCATCAGCCGCGAGCCATCTCACCTGTTAAAATACGGGCTAAGGTATACTACCATATTGGCGGATACTGGCAGGTTCTCGTGAGGTCGCGTGGGCAGGAGGAGAGGATTGCGCTTCGATATCTTTACGCTCTTTCCAGAGATGTTTCGCGGGCCGCTCGACGAGAGTATCCTGGCGCGGGCGCGCGAACGCGGGCTGCTGGAGATCGCGCTGCACAATCCACGTGATGTCACCACCGACCGCCATCATATCGTGGACGACTATCCCTATGGTGGCGGCGCGGGCATGGTGATGAAGCCGGAGCCGCTCTTCGCCGCCGTCGAGGCGAGCCATCGAGCAGCTTGCTCCCGGTGGGCCAGTCATCCTGCTCAGTCCGCAGGGGCGCGTCTTCACGCAAGAGATTGCGCGCGCATTGTCAGGTGAGCCACAGATTACGCTGATCTGCGGGCATTATGAGGGCGTGGATGAGCGGATACGCCAGCATCTGGCAACCGATGAAATCTCGCTGGGCGATTTTGTGCTGACGGGCGGCGAGCTGGCGGCGATGGCGCTGGTGGATGCGGTGGCGCGGCTGCTGCCGGGGGTGCTGGCGGCTGGCTCGACCGAGGAGGAGTCGCACACGGCGGGCCTGCTGGAATATCCGCACTATACGCGCCCGGCGGAGTTTCGCGGCTGGCGTGTGCCCGATGTGCTGCTGAGCGGCAATCACGCGGCCATCGCGCGCTGGCGACGCAAAGAATCGCTCCGGCGGACGCGCGCCCGGCGGCCTGATCTGTTCGCGCGGCTAGAGTTGACGCCGCTGGATCGCACGCTACTGGCCGAACTGGACGCCGAAGGAATCGCTGAGCAGTAGCGGTTGCGCCGCGCAGCCTGTATAATGGGAGGCAGAGCGCCACCTGCGCAATAGGTACGTATGCAGGTGGCATGGTGTCGGATGGCCGACGCTGCAGTCCAGGCGACGCGCACACTGACGATCTGACGATGTGCGCTCATATTTTCAGGCAGTGAGGAGATTCCGTTCCATGACGTATGTGATCACGCAGCCCTGTGTCGGCGTCAAAGATGCTTCCTGCGTGGATGTCTGCCCCGTAGACTGCATTCATCCCGCGCAGGGCGAGAGCGATTTCGAGAGCGTCGATATACTCTATATCAACCCGGAAGAATGCATCGACTGCGGCGCCTGCGAGCCTGCCTGCCCGGTGAGCGCCATCTTCGAGGAGAGCGCCGTGCCGGTGCAGTGGAAGGAGTACGTCAAGATCAACGCGGACTACTACAAGGATAAGTGACCCGGCGTTGTTCTGGCGGCTATCCGCGCTGGCAAGCTGGCCCGTGCCTGGGGATAATCCCGGTGGCATGGGCCAGTGGCGTTTCCTGGCATTATTTGTCTACTCGTAGCATGCCGCAGGCTGAAGCCCTGCGGCTAATCACGTCCGTGCGTACTCCTGCTGACGGCGAGCGGATGCGCTCACCACAGGATTAGCCGTGGCCTTCAGGCTACGGCGCGCTCCAACCAGTCAACCATTGCCATTCGACGCTACACCGATTATCCTGTCTACTCCCCATCCTCTTCCGGCAGGAATAGCCCCTCGGTGTCCTCGGCGCTGCCGCCGTCCTCTGTGCCGTGGCGCGAGTAGATCGGGTCGGGGCCATAGGCTGGCGGGCCACCATCGGCGATGGATTCCGCCTCCGGGCTTTCCGCCGAATCACCGGGAATCTCGCCCTCGGCGCGCTCCCGCGCATCCGCCACGTTCAGAATCACATCGTCGGTGGAGGCGAAATGCTTGCTCGATGGCAGCCGCAGATAAAGCGCCGATGGCAGCTTCGGGTAGCGCTCGCGAATCTCGTCGCGGGTCAGCCCCTCCTCGCCCCAATCGAGTTCGTCGAGCGCCTGCTCGGCATCGCGCAGCTCCTCCGGCGTGAGGATCAAGGCGGCCACTTTCCGTGGCAGAGAATGCGGTGAATGAGTCACTATCTGTTCTCCTGCTAGCTCGTTCCAATTCAGATCACTCACTGGATAGCAAAGAGCGTGCCGTCACTCGGCGGGGCGAACCTCCACCAGGTTGCTGTGGAACGTGCTCTGGCCCGCCAGATCGGCCAGCGCATCCGAGGTCGTCCAGTTGACATTGTGGCCGCCCTCGCTGAGTGACTGCCAGCGACCCTTCGGCGCGCCCACCACACCCGGCGGCACATTCTCCGTCACCACCGCCCGCAGCCGACACTCCCCGCGCGCGTTCGCGACCACCACCATCGCGCCGTGGGTGATGCCCCGGCGAGCGGCGTCGTCGGGATGCATCTCGATCCAGGGGATCGCGCCTTCTTTGGCGAGCAGGCTGGGCACGTTGGCGAGGCTGCTGGAGACGAAGTGATGCGCCGCCCCGGCAATCAACGTCAGGCGGGTATCGCCCTCGGCCCTGTCGGCAAATTCAGCGGGCACGACATACTCCGGCAGCGGATCCAGTCCCTCGTCGGCCAGCGCGTCGCAGCGCAACTCCACCTTGCCCGATGGCGTGGGAAAGTAACCATCGGCGAAGGGTACGTCGCGCTCCGGCGGTATCGTCAGCGGCACAGTGCCCTCGGCCTGCAATCGTTCCAGCGTGATGCCTTCCAGCAGCGGATTGGTGGCGCGGGTGGCGTCCAGCACCTCGGCGATTGCCTCTTCCGCGCTCTGGCGCAGCCACGGCTCGTCGTAGCCCAGCGCCTCCGCCAGCAGCCGCATCACGTCCCAGTTGCTCTTGGCCTCGCCCAGTGGAGGAATCGCCGCCTCGTTATACTGGAGATTGCGATGCCCATACGCCTTATGCAGATCGACCTGTTCGAGCTGGCTGGTCGCGGGCAGCACGATATCGGCGTAGCGGGCGGTATCCGTCAAAAAGAGGTCGTGGACGACGGTGAAGAGGTCGTCGCGCATCATCCCCTGGATAATGCGCCCGGTGTTGGGCGTCGAGACGACGGGATTGGCGCAGAAGACGTAGAGCGACGCAATCGGCGGATCGCTCACCTCGCCCATCAGCGCCGCGCCCAGCCGGTTCATATTGACCACCCGTGGCGTCGGCGGGCACTCGCTGGCGTGGCCAAGCGCCTCGGCATCCCAGCGGACGTAGTCGCTCGTGCTGTAGGATAGCCCGCCGCCGCGCACGCCCACCTGGCCCACCACCGCTGGCAGGCTGGCAATCGCCCGCACGGTCTGGCCGCCGTTGCCATGCCGCTGCACCCCATCGGCGAACTTCAGCATTGCGGGTTTGGTCGCCCCATAGCGCCGCGCCAGCGCCACAATCGTCGCCGCTGGGATGCCGGTGATCTCGGCCACACGCTCCGGCGGATAGCTCGCCACGCGGTCGCGCAGGTCGCGCCAGCCGATGGAATGCGCCTCCAGCCAGGGTTCGTCGTGCAGCCCCTCGGCAAAGAGCACATGCAGCAGGCCCAGCGCCAGCGCGCCATCGGTGGCCGGGCGCGGCTGAAGATGCTCATTGGCGGAGCGTGCGGTGCGGGTGCGGCGGGGATCGATCACGACGACGTAGGCGCCGCGCCGCTGGGCCTCGCGGAGTAGCGGCAGGAAGTGCGGGCCGGTCGAGGCGGGATTGTGACCCCAGATGATGATGAGGCGGCTCTCCAGCACGTCGGCGTAGTCAGGCGCCCAGCGCGCGCCATAGGTTGCGCGCATGGCCGTTTCCGCCGCCGCGCCGCAGATGGAGCGTTGCAGTCCACTGGCGCCCATGCGGTTCCAGAGGCGGGCGTTGGTGATGCCAAGCTGGAGCAGGCCGAGCGTGCCGCTGTAGGAGTAGGGCAGGATGGCCGCCGCGCCGTAACGGGCGATAATCGCCTGCCAGTGGCCCGCGATCTCGCCAATGGCGTCGTCCCACGTCATCGGCTCCCAGCGGTCGGCGGCGCCTTTGGGGCCGATCCGTCGCAGCGGCGTTTGCAGGCGGTCGGGATGGTAGACGCGCTCCAGATACGGGCGCACCTTGGCGCAGAGCCACCCCTGCGTCACTGGATGCTCGGGCGCGGCGGTGAAACGAACCGCCTGGCCATCGCGCACCTCGGTCAGCGTCGCGCAGGTGTCGGGGCAATCGTGCGGGCACGCGCCCCTCACCACCCGCGTCGCCGGTATCGTCTCCGTGGTCTCCCGCTGCTCGACCGCCATCTATGACCTCACCCCTCAACCCCCTATCCTGCAGGAGAAGGAGTCAGATACCGTGCTCCTGCTATCGTATCACGAGGAAGCCAGCCAGCACTGGGTCTGCGCTTGAAGGAGGGCTACATGTGCTCGCGGAATCGCCCATTCGTCTTAGGGTTTGCGCGCGCTGACAAAGCCTGCTCCTGGGAAAGCAGAGAAGCGTGGGGGCTGCATCTCCTCCGTTTCCACCTGGGAGAAACCAGCGTCCGAGACCAGGGCAGCCAGTTCTTGCAGGCTGCTCCCCCCGGCATGAAAGCGCGCCGCCTGGCCCTGGCGATCCTGCTTGCGCGTGAAATCGGCGATGACCAGGCGCCCCCCTGGTTTGAGCACACGGGCGATTTCAGCGAGTCCCTGACGTTTGAGGCTCTTCGGCACATGATGCATCATCAAGGTCGAGAGCACCACATCGAACGTCTGATCGGGGAAGGCGAGCTGCTCGATCACCCCGATCTGGAACTCGATGGGCGCATGAGGCGCGTGGCGCCGAGCCGCTTTCGAGCGGGCACGGGCGATCTGCTCTGGACTCGGATCAATGCCTACAATGCGGCCCGCGCTGCCAACGCGGCGCGCCACCTCCAGTGCCAACGTCCCCGTGCCGCAGCCCACATCCAGCGCCTGCTCGCCAGATTGAAGGCGGGCCAGGGTGGCGGCCCTCTGCCTCAACTGCCCGCCCCTGGCCACGGAACTGGAAGGTGTCGATGAACCATCCATGCAGGTCGTAGCGCCAGCCCCCGCTGAGGATCAGCCCTTTTGTCGCTTGTGACTCTTGTGTCTCTTTGGCCGACGCCTTGCCTGTGGAACTGTGCTGGTGACGTCCGAATGAATGCATAGCTCGTGTTCCTTTCAGAGAAAGCCACTCTTTTAGAAGAATGGGCGTTGACAACGGCGCTTCATCCTCATCGGCTAGTTGACGGAATGACCAAATTGAGACATATTGTCTCAGATGGGCGTCTGTGTCTGGTTCGTAGTGTAGTAGGACGAGCGCAGCGCGACAAGGATCAAACAGGAAGATGTGTCTCAGATGAGACAAGGGGCGCAAAATGACACCACCAGTGAGCAATTTACGCGTGAGACGCACGAAGATCCTGCTGCGGGAGGCGTTAATTGAGTTGATCGAGGAGCGGGGGTTCGAGGCGCTCACCGTCGGCGAATTGACCGCGCGCGCGATGGTGAGCCGGGCCGCGTTCTATCGCAATTATCAGGATAAATACGATCTGATGGAGCAGATCTTTGAGGAAGCTATGAGCGCCTTGTTCTCAGCGGTCGGAGATCTGGGGCGAGAGCATCCTTCAGAAATCTGGGTGACGTTCTTCGAGCATATCGCGCACTATGAACGGCTCTATCGAGCGCTGCTTGGCAGCAAGGGCAGCCCCTGGTTTGTGAGGAAGATGCGCGCATCTCTGGCTGGCCTGATCAAAGAACGCGGACGCCTTCCTCACGGACCGGACGCGAGCGCTCGCCCCGTCCACACCTTCTCAGATGAGTTTGTGCCAGACCTCGTGTCCACGCTGTTTGTGGAAGCCATCACCTGGTGGCTGGAGCAGGAAAGACCCTACACGCCCAGAGAGATCGCCACACGCAGCGCCCTGCTTGCCGCAGCCCTCTTCAAGGAAGCGAGTACCTGGCAATGATCGCTTGCTCACAAGCACATCTGGCCGAGATTCCCCGTTGCTCGTGAGCATCATACTCTTCACGAGGATTGCTGTTCGAGGCGGCGGAGCTGATGCTGGCGCGCCTCGCGATCCAGCGGGTCGCCGCGCTCTTGAAGGTGATCGGCGATGCTGCGCTGCTGTTCTGCGGGTTTGTTGCCACCAAATTTGAACTTGGCCTCCACATGGGTAATCGTCAGGCGCAGACCGCGAATCGCGGGCAACTGGCTTCCATAGGGGGTGTCGCCCGCCGTGACTGGCGCGTGGCCACCCGTCGGCTGGAAGTGGCCCAACTGCGTCCCCAGGATCGCGGCGATTGCCGCTGGATCGTCGATGATCTCGCACGTTCCGGTCAACTGGACGGCGGCATAGTAGCTGGTGGGGACGCCATACTCGACCGGCTGGCCCTGGTTGGCGTTCCAGTCGGTGGGGATATAGGTGTAGGCGCCGATGACGGCCATCACGGCGACCGGATTCTCCGCCAGCGCCGCCAGGATAGGATTGGCGCGCGCCAGATGCAGCATGATCGCCGACTCGCCATCGTAGATAAAGTGTGCGGGTATGATGACCGGCACGGTGCGCCCGACGCCAGCGGCGATCAACTGGCCAAAGTCATGTTCACGCAGAAACGCGCGCCACTCCTCGTCATCGAATGGCGCGTCAGCAGGTCGATAGAGCATGGTTTCTCGTCCTCAAATGGTCTTCTGTGGCCTGTGGCAAAGATCATCTCCGTCACAAGGTCAGTCTACATCTTGAGAATGGCATGCTACCAGAGCCAGTTGGGGCGATTTCGGCCAGGCCAATTGGATTCGGGACAGACGCGCCGCCAGCAGCGCCGCCACCACCGCAACATCCGCCGCCGACGTGACGCGCAGATTATCCGCCGCCCCTGGGAAGATGCGGAGCGGCAGCCCAGCGGCCAGCGCCAGCGCGCCTCGTCGGGGAAATCGCGCTCCGGCGCCAGCGTGGCATGCGCCGCCAGCAGCCGTTCCCGGCTGAAGACATAGGGCGTCTGCGCGCGTACCATGCGCTCGCGTGGCAGCGTCTCCACCACCAGCCCGTCACGCAGCCGCTTCACCGTCTCTTTGACTGGCTCGCCCGTGATGACATCGGCATCGGCACGCTGGGCCAGATCGAGCGCCGCCGCCAGCATTGTGGGCGAGACCAGCGGACGCGCCGCCTCGTGAATCACCACCCACGACAGGGCGGGATCGAGCGCGCGCAGGCCAGCCTCCACGCTGTCACGGATGCGCGCGCCACCCGGAAACACGCGGACGCGCGCCCACCGCTCGGATGCGGCCAGCGCCTGGGCATCGGCCAGCCGGTCTGCGGGGACGAGCAGCACACTCTCGGCAATCGCGGGCGTCTGCTCACAGGCGGCGACGCTCCACGCCAGCAGCGGGCGGCCAGCCACGGGCGTCCAGAGCAATTCAGGCGCGGGGTGTGGGCTGGCGAGCAAGAGCGCGCCAGCCACCATGTGGGTTTTCACCAGCAGACTCAGGCGGTGCCTGTGCGCCGTACCGCAGCGATATTACCAGCGGTCTGTTTTGGGTGCGCGAAGATCATCCTGCCCGCGACGGTCTGCAGCACGCGTGTGACTGTGACCTCGATGGTGCTGCCCATGAATGATTTGCCGCCCTCCACCACGATCATCGTGCCGTCGTCCAGATAGCCGACACCCTGACCGCTCTCCTTGCCATCCTGCATAATGGCGACCTGCATCTCTTCGCCCGGCAGCAGAATCGGCTTGACGGCGTGGGCGAGTTCGTTGATGTTGAGCACCTTCACGCCCTGGAGTTCGGCGACGCGGTTCAGGTTGAAGTCGTTGGTGATGATCGAGCAGTGCCACTGGCGGGCAATCTTGACGAGTTTGGCGTCGACCTCAGGGGTATTCTCGGCGTCGATGTCCGATATCTCGATGGGTACATGCGAGTCTTTGAGGCGCTGGAGTATTTCGAGGCCACGACGCCCGCGATTGCGCTTGAGGCTATCGGCTGAGTCGGCGATGTGCTGCAATTCTTCGAGGACGAAGCGCGGCACCACGAGCGTGTTGGTGATGAAACCGGTCTGGCTGATATCGGCGATGCGGCCATCGATGATGGCGCTGGTATCGACGAGAATCTTGTCGCTATTGCGCTTGTTGCGGGCGCCAATCCTATCGCGCAGCCGTGTCTTTTCCTCACGCTCGTCGCGCTCATCATGGTCGTCCTCGCCATCGCGCTCTTCACGGCTGGCGCGGCGCGCGGCCCGCCCACCAAACGCCGCCGAGGTCAGGCGACCGAAATCCTCTTTGCGCACGACCGCAATGGTAATACCAAGATAGGCGCAGAGCACGGCCACCATCGTCGGCAGCCAGCGGCCTAGCTGGAAAAAGCTGAGTTGTGAGAGCGGGATGGCGAGCAGAGCGGCAATGATGAGACCAATGACCAGGCCGATAGCTCCGGCCACGAGGTCGCTGACCTCAGCCTTGCGAATCTGATCGCGCACCCAGCGGTAGGGAATCGTGGTCACATATGGAAGAATGATGAAGGCAATAACGCCGCAAATAATTGCAATGCCGACAAGAACTTCCCACGGCCAGGGCGCCTTGGAACTGTTAAGGTCGAATCCGACGACTACCGCAACGGCGCCTACCACAAAGAAGGCGGCAATCCTGGCGGCTAATCTACGTGACATGTCCTCCTCCGATCTCTGCTGTCCTCCTGGACTTTTTCGCTCCAATTCCTCCGTCGAGCCTTGCGCCTCCTCTCGAACTTCTCTCGAACTCATCTCGCTCTGAACCTCACGCATTGGTTGTTGCCCTCTATTATACTCTCTAGAGAGGCATGATAGTGTCGTGAGGATGTAGTGGCTATTGTGTCATCAATCGAACGCAATTTCAAGCGCCTCTGAAAGTGTCTTTGCCCGCAGCAGCGTCATCGCAGGCTCACCGTCCTTCGCCTGCTCGACCCCGCTCGACGCCGCGAGCACACACCGCCGGAAACCGAGCTTGGCCGCCTCGCGCACACGCACATCCGCGCGTGGGACGGCGCGCAGTTCGCCACCCAGGCCAACCTCGCCCAGCAGCGCCGTCTCTGGCGAGAGCCGCCGCTCGCGAAAACTCGACGCCACCGCCGCCGCGATGCCCAGATCAACCGCTGGCTCATCCAGCGAGAACCCGCCCGCGACGTTCACATAGACATCCTGTGTGCCCAGCGCCAGCCCCACGCGCTTGGTCAGCACCGCCAGCAGCATCAACACCCGATTGTGATCGACGCCAGTCGTGGTGCAGCGCGGCGTGCCAAAGGTGGTCGTCGTCGCCAGCGCCTGCACCTCCACCAGCATGGGACGTGTCCCCTCCATGCTCACGACGACCGCCGAGCCGCTCGCCTGCCCGTGATGCTCGGTGAGAAACAGCCCCGATGGATTGAGCACGTCCACCATTCCCTCGCCGCGCATCTCGAAGACGCCCACCTCATCCGTCGCGCCGAAGCGATTCTTGACGCCACGCAGCAGCCGGTACGCATGGAACCGCTCGCCCTCCAGGTAGAGCACCGCGTCCACCATGTGTTCCAGCGTGCGTGGGCCTGCCACCGTGCCCTCTTTGGTCACATGGCCAATGATACAGGCGGATATCTGCGTGCGCTTGGCAAGCTGCATCAATCGCAGCGTACACTCGCGCACCTGGCTGATGCTGCCGGGCGCGGAGGGCAGTTGCGCCGATGCCACGGTCTGGATGGAGTCGACCACGATGAGCGACGGATGCACCTGTTCCGCCGTCTCGGCAATCGCGTCGATATCCGTCTCCGCCAGCAGCAGCAGGCGCGGCGTCGCGATCCCCAGCCGGTCGGCGCGCAGGCGAATCTGCTGATTCGACTCCTCGGCGGAGACGTAGAGCACCGGGCCATCATGCAGCGCCAGATGGCCCGCAGCCTGGATCAGTAGGGTAGAATTATGCACCACCAGATCGTTGGCTATGAAGTTTGCGAGGCCAGGCACGGTCAGGTCATACACGTGCTCTTCACCTGCTGGTTCGATGCGCTCGATGGTATCCCAGTAGATATCCCCATCGGCAAGCCGTGTCAAGATAGGTGAGATGTACATCACGGCAAGTGATGCAACCGTTGTCCTAGCGAGCGAACCGTCGGGTCGCCCAGCATGGATGATGACACCCGACGCTTCGTGATAATGCTTTGAATGACGCGCCTCCTGAGACATCGGCAATGTGCTGCCAAAATGCAGCCCCAGTTGGGATAGTATCGATTTGCGTTGAAGGTAGTGTTGGCTCCGGCATCTGCTCAATCTTCGCACATGCTTCTTCTCGGCCCCAGATCCCGATCTCACGCAGGAATCGCTTCACGTGTGGTAACCCCAAAAGTTGTAGCTCGTAGGCTATGTATGGCTGTCCATTCACACGCTGCATTTTGGTGCGAAGTCTAGCATTGAAGCCAAACCGCAGTAGGAGGTGCTGAACATCTCTAGCGAGGCGCTTACTTATTGTGCTGTATGAGATGCCAGACTGCCCCTTTGCATTCACGAAGACGGAACCATCACATGTGAAAAGCGTTTTCAAGAAGAGCGCCATCTGAGGTCGTGGCAGCCTGAAGATACACGCTGGGACGGCTTTTGTCCTTGCCTTTGTGAAGCGGATTCCGTGTTTCTCCAGGCAACGAGCAACTGGCGTCACCATATCTTGGGGCGATGTCTGGCCAGGCCAATGTTACAGACAGACGCGCCGCCAGCAGCGCCGCCACCGCCGCAACATCCGCCGCCGACTTGACGCGCCGATTATCCGCCGCCCCTGGAAGATGCGGAGCGGCAGGCCAGCGGCCAGCGCCAGCGACGCCTCGTCGGGGAAATCGCGCTCCGGCGCCAGCGTGGCATGCGCCGCCAGCAGCCGTTCTCGGCTGAAGACATAGGGCGTCTGCGCGCGTACCATGCGCTCGCGTGGCAGCGTCTCCACCACCAACCCGTCACGCAGCCGCTTCACCGTCTCTTTGACTGGTTCGCCGGTGATGACATCGGCATCGGCACGCTGGGCCAGATCGAGCGCCGCCGCCAGCATTGTGGGCGAGACCAGCGGACGCGCTACCTCGTGAATCACCACCCACGACAGGGCGGGATCGAGCGCGCGCAGGCCAGCCTCCACGCTGTCACGGACGCGCGCGCCACCCGGAAATATGCGGACGCGCGCCCACCGCTCGGAGGCGGCCAGCGCCTGGGCATCGGCCAAACGATCTGCGGGGACGAGCAGCACACTCTCGGCAATCGCGGGCGTCTGCTCACAGGCGGCGACGCTCCACGCCAGCAGCGGGCGGCCAGCTACGAGCGTCCAGAGCAATTCAGGCGCGGGGGATGGGCTGGCGAGCAAGAGCGCGCCAGCCACCATGTGGGTGTTCACCAGCAGACTCAGGCGGTGCCTGTGCGACGCACCGCGGCGATATTGTTAGCGGTCTGTTTTGGGTGCGCGAAGATCATCCTGCCCGCGACGGTCTGCAGCACGCGTGTGACCGTGACCTCGATGGTGCTGCCCATGTACGATTTGCCGCCCTCCACCACGATCATCGTGCCGTCGTCCAGATAGCCGACGCCCTGACCGCTCTCCTTGCCATCCTGCATAATGGCGACCTGCATCTCTTCGCCCGGCAGCAGAATCGGCTTGACGGCGTGGGCGAGTTCGTTGATGTTGAGCACCTTCACGCCCTGGAGTTCGGCGACGCGATTCAGGTTGAAGTCGTTGGTGATGATCGAACAGTGCCACTGGCGGGCAATCTTGACCAGTTTGGCGTCGACCTCAGGGGTATTCTCGGCGTCGATGTCCGATATCTCGATGGGTACATGCGAGTCTTTGAGGCGCTGGAGTATTTCGAGGCCACGACGCCCGCGATTGCGCTTGAGGCTATCGGCTGAGTCGGCGATGTGCTGCAACTCTTCGAGGACGAAGCGCGGCACCACGAGCGTGTTGGTGATGAAACCGGTCTGGCTGATACCGGCGATGCGGCCATCGATGATGGCGCTGGTGTCGACGAGTATCTTGTCGCTATTGCGCTTGTTGCGGGCGCCAATCCTATCGCGCAGCCGTGTCTTTTCTTCACGCTCGTCGCGCTCATCATGGTCTTCTTCGCCATCGCGCTCTTCGCGGCTGGCGCGGCGCGCGGCCCGCCCACCAAACGCCGCCGAGGTCAGGCGACCGAAATCCTCTTTGCGCACGACCGCAATGGTGATACCAAGATAGGCGCAGAGCACGGCCACCATCGTCGGCAGCCAGCGGCCTAGCTGGAAAAAGCTGAGTTGTGAGAGCGGGATGGCGAGCAGAGCGGCAATGATGAGACCAATGACCAGGCCGATAGCTCCGGCCACGAGGTCGCTGACCTCAGCCTTGCGAATCTGATCGCGCACCCAGCGGTAGGGAATCGTGGTCACATATGGAAGAATGATGAAGGCAATAACGCCGCAAATAATTGCAATGCCGACAAGAAACTCCCACTGCCAGGGCGACTTAGAACTCTGGTTGAAGCTCGAATGCGATGTCTGCCGCAACGGCGCCTACCACAAAGAAGGCGGCAATCCTGGCGGCTAATCTACGTGACATGTCCTCCTCCGATCTCTGCTGTCCTCCTGGACTTTTTCGCTCCAATTCCTCCGTCGAGCCTTGCGCCTCCTCTCGAACTCCTCTCGCTCATGAACCTCACGCATTGGTTGTTGCCCTCTATTATACTCTCTAGAGAGGCATGATAGTGTCGTGAGGATGTAGTGGCTATTGTGTCATCAATCGAACGCAATTTCAAGCGCCTCTGAAAGTGTCTTTGCCCGCAGCAGCGTCATAGCAGGCTCACCGTCCTTCACCTGCTCGACCCCGCTCGACGCCGCCAGCACACACCGCCGGAAACCGAGCTTGGCCGCCTCGCGCACGCGCACATCCGCACGTGGGACGGCGCGCAGTTCGCCCCCCAGGCCAACCTCGCCCAGCAGCGCGGTCTCCGGCGAGAGCCGCCGCTCGCGAAAACTCGACGCCACCGCCGCCGCGATGCCCAGATCAACCGCTGGCTCATCCAGCGTGAACCCGCCCGCGACGTTCACATAGACATCCTGCGTGCCTAGCGCCAGCCCGACGCGCTTGGTCAGCACCGCCAGCAGCATCAACACCCGATTGTGATCGACGCCAGTCGTAGTGCAGCGCGGCGTGCCAAAGGTGGTCGTCGTCGCCAGCGCCTGCACCTCCACCAGCATCGGCCGTGTCCCCTCCATGCTGACGACGACGGCCGAGCCGCTCGCCTGCCCGTGATGCTCGGTGAGAAACAGCCCCGATGGGTTGAGCACATCACCATGCCCTCGCCGCGCATCTCGAAGACGCCCACCTCATCCGTCGCGCCGAAGCGATTTTTGACGCCACGCAGCAACCGGTAGGCGTGGAAACGCTCACCCTCCAGGTAGAGCACTGCGTCCACCATGTGTTCCAGCGTGCGCGGGCCTGCCACTGTGCCCTCTTTGGTCACATGGCCAATGATGCAGGCGGATATCTGCGTGCGCTTGGCAAGCTGCATCAATCGCAGCGTACACTCGCGCACCTGGCTGATGCTACCGGGCGCGGAGGGCAGTTGCGCCGATGCCACGGTCTGGATGGAGTCGACCACGATGAGCGACGGATGCACCTGTTCCGCCGTCTCGGCAATCGCGTCGATATCCGTCTCCGCCAGCAGCAGCAGGCGCGGCGTCGCGATCCCCAGCCGGTCGGCGCGCAGGCGAATCTGCTGATTCGACTCCTCGGCGGAGACGTAGAGCACTGGGCCATCATGCAACGCCAGATAGCCCGCTGCCTGCGATCAGTAGCGTACTTTTGCCGATTCCCGGGTCTCCGCCGACGAGCATCAGCGTGCCGGGGACGATCCCGCCGCCAAGCACGCGGTCAAACTCCGGCGAACCAGTCGCCAGCCGTCGGGCATCGACTGCTTCCACTTCCGTCAACGGTACGGGCACAGCCGCCGTGCGCAGACCGCCGCCGCGCCGCTCGCCCCGTAGCGCGGGCGAAACCGTCTCGACGAGCGAGTTCCATTCACCACAATCCGGGCAGCGTCCCATCCACTTGACGCTTTCATAGCCACATTGTTGACAGGTATATTTCGATGTCGCTTTTGGCATTATGTATCCGCTCTATGAGAAGGAGATGAAGGCAGTATGAAGAATACCCCATCACCCAAACCAGTGGCGCAACCGCCTGATACCAAGTCTGTGTGCGTTGTTGGCGTTGGGCAGACCTCTCCCGGCCTATCGGCCACCCTCCCCTACGAGGGGAGGGACTAGGCAGCCAACGCGCCGACTGGCCACGCGCGCCTCTGGCTCTGGCTCCCCTCTCCTCCGAGGAGAGGGGCTGGGGGTGAGGTTCGGGCAAATGGCAACAACCGAAACAGACTCGTTATCACTTCTTCGTGGGTCACATCACAGCGGCAGGGATATACGGGCATTCATGATACAGGGACAGGGTTCACGTACTACCGAGCGAGAGGACGCTGGCGCACATCTGGCGAAAATGTGGAGGGGACGCATCCTCCGCAGGACACGTCCCCTCGCACGCCTCGCGACGGTTACCGGGTAGGCTCCGTACCACCGCCAGGCTCGCTGCCACCAGCCGAAAGCGCGGCTTCGGGCGGCGGCGGCAGTCGCAGGTCTTCCGGAAGCTCTCCCGGCTCGAGGACGATGGTGCCATCCCTCGCAATCGCCTGAACCACATCACCCGCCTGGAACTTACCCTGCAACAGGAGTTCGGCCAGCGGATCTTCGATCAGGTTCTGGATCGTCCGGCGGAGCGGGCGAGCGCCATACTGCGGATCGTAGCCCTTGGTGACCAGGAAGTCTTTGGCGTCTTCGGGCACTACCAGTTGAATCTGTTGCTCCGTAAGCTGCGCGCGCACTCGATTGAGCAACAGGTCTACGATCTGGCGTACGTGCTCCTGGCGCAGGCTGTGGAAGACCATGATGGCGTCGATACGGTTGAGGAACTCCGGCTTGAAGGAGGTCTTCAACTCACCGAGTACTTTGTCTTTCATGCGGTCGTACTCGTTCTGCGCCACCTTGTTCTTATCCGTGCTCTGCATGAAGCCGATAGCGGCCTCACGGTTGAGCAGACTCGCGCCAACATTCGAGGTCATGATGATGATGGTGTTGCGGAAGTCCACCATGCGCCCCTTGGCGTCGGTCAGCTTGCCGTCTTCGAGAATTTGCAGCAGCATGTTGAAGATATCTGGATGCGCCTTCTCGATCTCATCGAACAGGATCACACTATAGGACTTGCGACGAACCGCCTCGGTCAGTTGGCCGCCGTCTTCATAGCCGACATATCCCGCAGGCGCGCCAACCAGACGAGCCACCGAGTGGCGCTCCATGAACTCCGACATGTCGATCTTGATGATCGCCTCTTCGCTGCCGAACATGAATTCGGCGAGCGCCTTTGCCAGTTCGGTCTTACCAACACCCGTCGGCCCCATGAAAATGAAGGACCCGATAGGGCGCTTGGGATCTTTCAGCCCAGCGCGCGCGCGCCGCACCGCACGGCTGATGGTCTCGATAGCCTCATCCTGGCCAATGACACGCTTATGCAGCGCGCCCTCCATCTCCAGCAGGCGGGCGGACTCTTCCTGGGCGATACGCATCACCGGGATGCCCGTCCACATCGAGACGATCTGCGCGATGTCCTCTTCGGTCACGACCGGCTTCTCGCTGGATTGATCCTTGTGCCAGCCGGATTCGAGCTTGGTGATGCGCTCGCGGAGCTTCTTCTCGCGCTCCAGCAACGCCTGCGCCTGCTCGTACTGCTGATTCTGGATCGCCTCATCCTTCTCGCGCAACACCGCCTCTAGCCCACGCATCGCCTCTTTGAGGTTCAGCGGAGCGAGCGAACGCTGCATGCGCACGCGGCTCGATGCCTCGTCGATCAGGTCAATCGCCTTATCCGGCAGGAAACGGTCAGTGATATAGCGGCTGCCCATCTCAGCGGCGGCGCGCAGGGCGTCGTCCGAGATCGTCAGTCGGTGGTGGGTCTCATAGCGGTCGCGCAGCCCCTTGAGGATTTCGAGGGTCTCCTCAACGGTCGGTTCGCGCACGATCACTTCCTGGAAGCGCCGCTGCAACGCCGCATCCTTCTCGATGTATTTGCGATACTCGTCGAGCGTGGTCGCGCCGATGCACTGCAACTCGCCACGGGAGAGCGCGGGCTTGAGGATATTCGCGGCATCCACCGCGCCCTCGGCGGCGCCCGCGCCCACCAGCGTATGCACCTCATCGATAAAGATGATGCAGTCCTGGCTGGAGCGTATCTCCTCGATGATCTTCTTCAGGCGCTCTTCAAACTCGCCGCGATACTTTGTCCCGGCGACCAGCGAGCCGACATCGAGCGTCAGCAGCCGCTTGCCCATCAGCGTCTCGGGCACCTCGCCCGACACAATCTTCTGCGCCAGCCCCTCGACGATAGCCGTCTTGCCAACGCCTGGCTCGCCAATCAGCGCCGGATTGTTCTTCTGGCGGCGCGAAAGAATCTGAATGACGCGCTCGATCTCCTGCTCGCGCCCGACCACCGGGTCGAGTTTGCCCATGCGCGCGTGTGACGTCAGGTCGATACCCATCTGGTCGATGGTGGGCGTCTTGGAATGCTTCTCGCGCCCGCCTTCGTGCTGGTTGCCCGACTGCGACAAGACCTGGATGGTCTGGGTACGCACCTTTTCGAGGTTGACGCCCAGGCTCTCCAGCACGCCCGCCGCGATGCCCTCGCCCTCACGCACCAGCCCCAAGAGCAGATGCTCGGTGCCGATGTAGTGATGGTTCAACCGCCGCGCCTCATCGACCGCCAGCTCGATCACCTTCTTGGCGCGCGGGGTCAGCCCGATCTCGCCCAAGACGATCCGGTCGCCGCGCCCGATGATGAACTCGACGGCGCTGCGCACTTTCTGCAGCTCGACGCCGAGGTTAGCCAGCACTTTGGCCGCCACCCCGTCGCCTTCGCGCACCAATCCCAGCAACAGGTGCTCGGTCCCAATGTAGTTGTGGTTGAAGCGTTGCGCCTCATCCTGCGCCAGGCTCAGCACCTTGCGCGCCCGCTCCGTGAATTTCTCGAACTTATCGTTCACCCGTTGCCCCCCTTCCACGGTCGGAGGTGGCCCGCCGCGATAGGTAAAATGTGCTTCAAATGATACGCCAGAACTCCGTCAGGCGTCAAGAAAGGCTAACCGTCCAAACCCGCAAGAGAAGCGGGTTTTCCCCATGAGAACTATCGGTCAAGCTCTTGGTTATACCACGGGTAGGCGTGCGCTTCTTGCTGAGCATTCCTACCTGATACATCCTTACATGTCGGGTGGCGCCGCCCTCCGCGCGACAGCCACCTCACCCTCGACCTGCACTACAGACAACTCCGGGCAATCCTTCACCCTCTTGCTCAATAATTTCCGTACGGCCATGCTGAATGCGGCATTATGCGGCATTGCTCACGGCTCTCGTGCGCCCTCCACCATAGCGAGACACTGTGTCAGAGAAGTGGCTTATGCGCCGCCAGCTTCCCTTGGATATGGTAGAGGTATCTGGGATCAGGAAGGAATCAGGCGCTGCGATACCTTTCCTGAATCAACTGTCTTTTGCGTCCTGGCCATCGGGAGTTCACGGGGCACATCGTAGCGTGCGTTGTGGCAGATCGGTGTGGGGCGGCATCCCGGTGGCGTATTTGGTGTGGAAAAGTGCGAACGATTGACGGTTCCGCTCCCATGTATCAGAATGGGCGATGCCAGTTTCTCTCCGGCGCGTTGTTCCGTCGCCATTCCTCTATACTCTATTTTAACGCATGGGTTCCATATTCGGCACCAGACTTTCGACTGGTTCTCTTCTACAGAATTAGCAGAGGAGACATGATGGGCGACTATACCAGATTCGACGGAGACGACGCTGGGTCTGAGTTGCATATCGAGGTGGCGTCAATTACCCCACCGCCATTAGGCGCTGGTTCGCGGACACCACGCTCGCGCCGCCGGGCGCGCATCTGGCGTACCATCGTCGTGGCAAGCGTCGTTCTCGTCGCCGTGGCGTTGCTCGTCAGTGGCTTCCTTCCAGTACACACACCGCTCACCGGCTGGGCGTTGTCATCTACACCACGCCAAATCGCTACCATGACGCCGGAGCCAACAGTCACGTCGCTTGGTAAAGCGCCCACCGATTGCCCACCAGGAAACCCAGTGGCGACATTCTCTCCCTCCTTTGGTCCAGGGGTTGGTGTGGCCAGGTTGCATGTCTGGTTCGTCGGCTTCGATGGCCCGCAAGCCACACTTCGTTTCACTGGCGGCACGCAACTCACAGCGCATGGCTGGCCCGCCAAACTCTTGCTCGTGGCAGCGCCCGACGTGACGCAGCCGATCACCCTCAGCGCGATGGGGATATTCGGCGTCACGGACCCTGTGGTTCAGCACGAATCGACCGGAGAATACGACTGCCACGCTCACCCTCGATCCCCAGTTGACGCCGCCCTCATCCGACGGATGGAGGACGTGGGTAATGTATATCTTCATTCCCGCAGCTGGCTGCTATTACCTCAATCTACAGTATGGCGGGCAAGAGATCGCGGGACATTCTTCGCGGCTGGGCTGTAGCTCCGAGCTTTTCAGGAAATAGCGGAACCGCCACTGCAACATGCGCAGTAGCGGTCCAGCATGGTTTTTAGCGTGACGAGATCAGTCCTCGGATGCGCCTTCCGGCTTCGCGGCGTCGTCCGACTCCGCAGTGGCGTCGGTGGCGTCAGTGGCGTCAGCCTTCGCGTCTGGGGCGCTCTCAGCGGCGGCCTGTTCGACAGGGGCCTCATCGGTCGCCTCAGTCGCCTCGGTCGCCTCGGTCGCCTCTGATGCCGTAGCCTCCGTGGCTTCCGTAGCCGCTGTCTCGGCAGCCTCCACCTCGTGAGCATCTGGTGGAATCGCGTCGGCGGGCGTCTCTGGCGTTGGCGTCTCTGGCTCCAGCGTCTCGGCGGTCGCCTCAGGCGCGGACTCAGCTGCGACCTCAGCCGTCGCCTCGGGAGCGGTTTCAGCAACCGCGTCCGTGGCGGGCGCTTCAGCGGGCGCCTCTGGGGCCACTACCGCAGCGGCAGGCGCGGCGGCCTCTGGGGCCGAAGCCTCAGGCGTCTCCGTCGTCTGATCGCGGCGGGCCGCGGCAAACGCGGCAGCCATCGCGGTCGTCGGCGGCTCCTCACGGCGCTCGGGCTGCGGTCGTTGGCGAGGAGCAGCCTCCTCAGCGGGGGTCGCCGCCTCAGTAGCAGCGCTGGCCGCTGGCGAGTCCGCCGTCGCGCCTACCGCCACTGGAGCAGTCGCCCCGTCGGCGGCCTGCGGCGCCGTCGCTTCCTCAGCGGCGCCCTCTTCGCCCGCCTGGCGCATCGAGAGGCCCAAACGGCGGCGCTCCGGGTCGATGCGCAAGATGCGCACGGTCACCTCTTCGCCCTCATGGAGCACCTGCTTGGGATCAGAGATCCCCGCTGGCAACTCCGAGAGGTGAATCAGCCCCTCGACGCCATCCTCGATGCGGGCAAACGCGCCAAACGGCGCAATCTTCGTGATCGTGCCGGTGACGGTCTGGCCCACGACGTAGCGGCTCTCGACGGTCGTCCAGGGGTCCACCTCGGCGCGCTTGATGGAGAGAGCGATCTTCTTCTTCTCTTTATCCACCGAGAGCACCTGCACCTCGACCTTCTGGCCGACCTTCAGCACCTCGCTCGGATGGTTGACGCGGCTCCAGGCGAGCTGGCTGATATGCACCAGGCCATCGGCGCCGCCGAGATCGACGAACGCGCCGAAGTTGGCCAGATTGCTGACCGTGCCGTTGCGTACCTCGCCCACCTCCAGCTCGTTGAGCAGCTCCTCACGCCGCCGTGCGCGCCACTCCTGCACTGCCAACCGCTCCGAGAGAATCAGGCGGTTGCGGTTGCGGTTGATCTCGATGATCTTGAGTTGGAGCTTGCGCCCGACCATCGATTGCAGCTTCTGCTGGGTCTCGGCGTTGTCGGCGTTGTCCTCGCGCTTGAGATTGAGAATCTGGCTGATCGGCACGAAGCCACGAATGCCATCGAGGTTGACGATCAGGCCGCCCTTGTTGAAGTCGATGACCTCAGCCTCGAGCAGCTCGCCGCGCTCGTACTGCTCCTGCGCGATGCGCCACTGGCGCTCCAGCCGCGCGCGCTTGATGGAGACGATGGCGTGGCCTTCTGGCGTCTCGGGCTGCACCACGTAGACGAGCACGTTGTCGCCGACGTTGAGTTCCTCGCGGGAGCCATAGCCAGTGGCCGGAAGCTCTTTGATCGAGAGCACGCCCTCGCTCTTGAGGCCAATGTCCACCAGAATCTCATCGGCGTCGATGTGGACGATCTGCCCCTCAACGACATCGCCGCGCTTGATGCTGCGGAATTGCACCTCCTCCTCATCGAGCAGGCGCTGCATCTCGCTCATGTCGGCGCCATCCGCGTCGTCGTGATCGACGTGAGCGTCGTGAACGTCTTCGTGGATGTCGTGCTCTTCTGGGTCTACCGCTGGAACGGCATGTTCTGTGTCAGTCTCGGTGACATGCGGTACCTCTACCGTCGCCTCTACCGCTGCCACCCCGTTGGCGTTGGCGATGGCGTCGGCGTTAGCGTCTGTCTCGGCGTCCTGTGGCGCTCATGTCGTCGATGTTGGTGTCGTCGGCCATATGGTCGGCCTCCTCATCCCCGTAGTTGTGCCCAACCCCGTTCGCTGCAATTGCGTTGTCATCTAAACGCATCGAAGTTCTTTCGGCGTCTCACCCTGTTGCGTGTCTCGTGCGTATCTTGCGGTGACGACGCCACCCCTTTCCCTTGCGTGATAGTGTCGTCGTTGTCTCATGGCGAGCCATGTCAACGACGCATTTTCCGGGAATTACCCCGGAGATTCCGGCCCGTGCCGGTGGTGATATGCCATCCTGGCGAGCGAGGTTGTGCCCAGAATTCGCCCGTGAGAAATCGGCGGCGCATGCACGGATTGGCGCAGTGCGTTGTCCAATGCGTTGTGCGGTGCTTGCAGAGCGGGCCGGAAAGCGCATGGCGGCATGAATAAGCCGTCTCTTCTTGCTGCGCGGCCAGGCGCCCGGTACACGAATGATCCTCTGGTGTACCACCGACTCGCTCTGCCCCATCGTATCGTTTCCCTGTGCGATGTGCAGACGCTAGCGGCTATCCCTTCCAAAGAATCCTGCGCGCCAGCGCGTGACGCGCACATGACATCCGGCGGTAACTGTTTGCGGCCGCAGCCGGACTATCATTACTCGGTGTGCTATAGCCGCATCGCCATAGCTGTGCGCGTCCATTGCCCTGCTGGCGTGGAGAGAGCCACCCCCTGTGCAAAAGTCTGCTGTCGCAGGCGATTCAGGCCGTATCCGTCGGCGGCGCTCACGAGGGGGCACAACCTTCGCGAGTGTCCGCGCGCGACACAGCGCATGAAACGCGCAACGCGGTCAGCGGTGAAGTGAAGGGAAGCCACGCACGGCGGGGAGCGAGAGATTGAGGTACGCCAAAAAACGTTGGCGTGAGTATCCGGAGTTGTTTTGTGTATCGCCTGAATCGTGAACGCCCGCAAACCTACAAGTTTCGCCTACGATGGTCTTCCGGGTGGCGCGGTCACTTGAAAACACAAAAGCACCCCAGAGGAATTCTTCTCCCCAGGAGTGATCTCGGATTCAGTTGCTCAAATCCCGCATGTGTCGCGTTGCATGCCCCCACTTCTCGCGATAGTATAGCAGAGTAAGGCGTAAAGCGCAAGGGAATGCGGCCAGTTTGCGCGATACTGGTCGCCATAGCGCGACCGTACCCGTGACAGAAACCGTGGTGGCCGCCAGTGAGCCGCCCTGAAGCATCAGATCAGAAAGTTAACCGTCGCTATGGGAGTGAATTCGGACCGTCAGACCACAGCCAACAACATGCCTTCGCGGGCGCGGGCGCTCACCGACGCCACGGTGCTGGCCGACTGGCTGCGCGCGCAACTGGCGCTGACGGCGCCTGCGACGCCCATCACCCCCGATCCGCCGACTGCCCGCATCGCCGCCGTGCTGCCGCTGCTGTATCCGCGTGATGGCGCCCCCTACCTGCTGTTTACACGCCGCTCTTCACTGTTAAGCCGACATCGCGGCGAAATCTCGTTCCCTGGCGGCTCAAGCGACCCCGGCGACGCCAGCCTCGCGGCGACGGCGCTACGCGAAGCGTGGGAAGAAGTCCAGCTTGAGCGCGCCAACGTCGAGATTTTAGGAACACTCCCGCCGCTCTTCACCGTCGTGAGCAACTTCTGGGTGACACCGATCGTTGGCTGGCTTCCCAATGGCCTGCCGCAGCTGACCCCAAACCCCGCTGAGGTGGATGAGATTATCGAGGCGCCTGTCGCGGCGCTCGCCGATCCAGCGATCTTTCATCAGGAAACGTGGGTGCGCGGGGGGATCGCGCACGAGGTGCATTTTTACGACTTCGGCCAGTATCGTATCTGGGGGCTGACTGGGCTTATTCTCTCGACATTGTTAGCGCTGCTGCCGCCTGAAGAATAGGCGGACGCAGGGGCCAGATTGGCAGCCGTTTGCTCTCGTGAAAATTGCGTATTCGTGAACCACTTCACAGCCTACCCCATTTACCTCGCGCGCAAGGCCAGCTATACTGGGGCGGCTGGGAGTGCTCATCAGGAGCAACCGCACATGTTGTGAAGTCACGGAAAGGACCCCCATAATCAATGAATTGTCCTCATTGTCAGCGGCTACTGCCTGACCCCAGCGTCGCCACGTGTCCCTTCTGTGGGATGCCGGTAAACACTGCGGCAGAGCAGGAAGCCTCAACGGTTATCCAGGGAGCGCCCCTCGGCGACGAAACGCGGCCCGCGTGGGATCAGCCGTCCGTGGGTGATCCCGCCCGGCCCGCGTGGAATGAGCCACTGGCGGACACCGTGGCCTACACACCACCATCTGACCAGCCTCCGGCCTACACGCCCCCTACCCCACCTACCCCGGTCGTTCCGGTCGGTTCCGGTCGCGCCACCGCAACCACCGGCCTACACACCACCGGCCTACAATCAACCTCCGGCGCCCGCCTATCAGATGCCCCAGCAGCCCGCGTATGGCACGACTGGCGCGCCAGTGACACCAGGGGCGCCGAACTATCAGCAGGGGTATCCCGCCGCTCCCGCGCAGCCCTGGGCGGGCCAGATGCAGGCTCCGCCCCAGCCCAAGAAGCGGAATTGGGCGGGATGCGTCGTCGGCTGCCTGGTAGCGCTGGTGCTCGTGATTGGCCTGGGCGCCGGAGGTGTCCTCTTTCTGAATAACCAGGCTGGTGGTGTTACCGTTGGCAGCCTCACCATTGGCGGCTCAGGCACTGGCCCAGGTGGCGGCACGCTCATCTATCAGGATGCGCTGGACGGCAGCACCAAGTCTGACTGGACCAGCGACAGCAACTGCTTTTTCGGCAGCGGCGGCTATCATATCAACGCGGCGTTCATCTGCTACTCGCCAGCGGATAAGGTGGGTGACGCCGTCACGACGGTGTCGGTGAAGCAAACCTCCGGCCCGATCACCTACGGCTATGGCCTGGCCATCCGGCGTGTCAGCGCTGGCAATTATTACGAGTTCTTGATCGACAGCAATGGGAAGTGGCTCTTCGACAAAGTCGTGAATAAGACGAGCACCAAGATCGTCGATTTCACCGCTAATTCCGCCATCAAGACTGGCTTGAATCAGGTCAATACGCTCTCGGTCTCGGCGAAGGGCAGCCACTTCGTCTTCTCAGTGAACGGCACGCAGGTGGGTACCGCCGACGACACGACGTTCACCAGCGGCGTCACCGGCCTGAGTGGCAATGATGGCATCGAGGTGGTCTTCACCGATCTGAGCATCGCCAACGTCAAATAGTGGGTTAGCGGGCGGTTAAAACCGCGCCTGAACGGCCTGCGGCCACGAAGTCCGCCTGCGCGGACTTTCCTGTTCCCCTCCACGACGCGTGGAGGGGAACAGGGCGAGGTCTGCTACGGCAAATAGTCGTTGCTATAGACTTTGCTGGCGTCCACTGGCCCGGAGAGTTGCCCCTGCGCCTGCAAGAAGCTCACCATCGCCGTCCACTTCGCGGGATCGTTGTAGCCAGCCTTTGCGCCCGCGCTCTGCATGTAGGGCAATGTCGCCTGGAGCACCGCCAGCGCATCCGCCGCATTCGACGCGCTATCGAGTCCCGGCACAAACGCTTTGCTCAGATTGACGGCGTCCTGTGGATGCGCCAGCACATAGTCCACGCCTTTGAGCGTCGCCGCCACCAGCTTCTTGATGTCGCCGCCATGCGCTGACAACTCCGACTGCATCGCCGCCAGCCCGTTCGAGATGAGCGGATGCTCGGCGTTGTTGACATCGAACGTGCGTACCGTCATTCCCGACTTTTGCAACAGCAGCGGCTCGTTATTCGCGTAGCCCATGATGGCATCCACTTTGTGCGTCAGCAGCGCCGTCACCTGGGTATAGCCGATGGACTGAATCGTGACATCGGACTGCGAGAGGCCAGCCGATGAGAGCAACGAGAGCAGCCCAATATACGTGGCGCCGTACTTGCCGGGGACACCAATCGTATGCCCGCGCAGATCAGCCGCCGACTGGATGGGCGAGCTAGCAGGCACAATCGCCACCACAGGATAGCGCGTATAGACGGTCGCGACATCGACGATAGGCACGTTATGCGCGCGCGCGCCGACAATCTCATCGCCGCCCGCAAAGATGGCGTCTTCCTGCCCCGCGACGAGCGCCGCGAACTCATCTTCGCTTGCCCCGTGATGGTGGAAGGTGACATCCAGGCCAGCGTCGCGATAATAGCCCAGCGCCTGCGCGACGTAGAACGGCGCGAATTGAATATTGGGCACGTAGGTCAACCCGACCGTGAGCTTTGTTGGACTGCTCCCGTTGGCGCTGGTTCCACAGCCAGCGAGCGCCACCACCAGCACGAGCAACGCCAGCGACCCGGCCGCCGCTATGCGCCGGGAGCCACCGCGAATCTTCTGTATTGACATGAAACTAGTTTTCCTCCAGATATGAGACGCGCCACTCGATCAGCCGAGCCAGCAGATAGAGCGTGGTGGCCAGCAGCGCGAGCATCAGCAATGTCGCAAAGACCAGCGCGGAATCGAATTGACCGCGCGCGATGTTGAGCAGCCCACCCAGCCCACGGTCGCCGACGACAAACTCGCCGACGACGGCGCCGGTAATCGAGAGCGTCAGGCTGGTGCGCAGCCCCGCCAGAATCCCCGGCAGCGCCAGCGGCAGCTCGATGTGGCGCACCAGCGCCCACCATCCCGCGCCATCGGTGCGGGCGGCGGCGAGCACGTCGCGGTCGAGCATGCGTATGCTGAGTGTGGTGGTGACGACCGCCGGAAAGAAGACGATCAGCGCGCAGAGCAACGCGATGGGCGGCAGCCCATAGGGGAGCCAGATCACCAGCAACGGGGCAAGCGCCACCGCCGGGATAGCCTGGCTGGCCGCCAGATACGGCTCCATAGCGCGGCTCACCAGACGGCTTCGGGCGATGCCATAGCCGAGCGGTACGGCGATACAGGCGCCCAGCGCGAAACCGACGAGACTCTCTTCCAGCGTGGCGAGGGTGTAGCTGGGCAACAGTCCATCCGTGAGCGAGCGCCAGAATGCGCGCATCACATCGGCGGGCGCTGGCAGCAGGTAAGGCGGGATAGAACCGCTGGCAGTCACTACCTGCCAGAGCATGAGCGCCGCCAGGCCCAGGATAATCGCGGGCGCGAAATCTCCCAGGCGACGGAGCGCTGTGCGCAGTCTGGCGCGCTGCCTGGCGCCTCCCGGCCCAGTGGGCGGCGAGGTCGCGGATGAAGCTGGCTGCTGCTGCGCGGATGGTGGTGCGGTGGAAAGTTGTGCCATACAGGCGCCTCCTCGGGTTACTGCGGCTGAGGAGACGCGGCCTGCGATCCAGGAGATGCGCCCCTTCAACCGAAGATACCGACCTGGGGCGGCTCGCAGGCGAACACGCCGCGACACACCCTCACAGACGAGGGTATGCGGACGCTTCGACCTTCTCCCATCCGGACTGTTACCGTCGGCTCCGGCATCTCACCGGATCTGCCTCATCGTCGGATGAAGCTCGCGGGCTGGGCGCTGCTGCGCCATACCGCCGGTCGGGAATTACACCCTGCCCCGAAGGTCATCGTTGTAACCGGGTTTTTCTTGCTCCGCTGACACGAACCTGTAGCTGGTCGCTCAGGCCGTGGGCGGGTTGCCCGGTTCCACACTAAAAGAATAACTCTCAATCACCGGATTTGCCAAGAGGCGGTCGCACATCTGGCGCACCATCGCCTCGGCGTCGGCCTGGGTCGCGGCGGAGAGCGTGAGTTCCAGATATTTGCCGACCCGCACGCGGGCGACATCGTTGAAGCCAAGCTGATGCAGGCCATGCAGCACGGCGTCGCCCTGGGGATCGAGCACCACCGGCTTCAGCGTCACCTCGACCCGCGCCTGCCAGAGTTGGCCCACGGCCTCCGCCGTTGTCGTCTCACTCATAGCTGTCTCATTTCCCCTCACCACATACAATCAACATCATTGGATCATCGGCGCTCACGGCGCATCTGGCGGCACTCATCACACTGGCACAGCGCGCGTAGCCGTTCATACGTATAGATGCCAGTGCGGTGGCCGTCGCCCCAGACGGGGGTTAGCCCATAGCGCCCGACGGGTACCAACTCATAGAGCGTCGTCTGCTGGTCGCTGAAGGCCGTATCTTGATCGACGCTGCCCTTCTGGCCCCCCTCGCCCGCGCACCACGCGCAGGGGCACGCGCGCCGCAATGCCTCGTACGGGTGTTTGCTCTCGTGCGCGTCAGACCAGGTGATATAGAGCGTGCGCGTCTCTTCCTCCATCAGATACGAGACAGGCACGACGTCGTCGGGTAGTCGCATGATCCAGGCTTCTCTCTAGTGGAACAATTCTGCCCCTATTGTACGTCAGAACGGAGATGTCGTGAGCGCGACGCTGGATGTCGCATGGCGTCTCGCCGCGGATTACGCACAATGAGGCAGCGGAAATCCGGCCATTCTGTCCAGCCCAGGGCAAGCGGTGGGTGCTACGATTGCTACGATTGCTACGTGCTCTGAGACGACACACGACAACAGACAGGGAGAACACGATGCCCGCTCGCCTTCCGTTGAGGTACGCCGCAATCGCTGCCCTATCCGTGCTATTGGCCGCGCTGCTGATGGCGGGATGTGGCGCGCAGCGTGTGACCTCGCCGCGCGCCGATAGCGCAACGCCGACGCCGCAAGCCGACCATTCAACGGCGCTGCCGACACCTGGAAGGGATACCCCCGCAGTGACAAATGTTCTCATCACCACCGATAGCCAGACGTATACGCCTGGCGATACGATCCACGTCACCATCACCAACCACGTTGGGACGCCCATCTTCGCCACCAGCGGCAAGGCGAACTGCACCGTTGTCGAGGCGCAGCGAAAGACCGCGCAGGGGTGGCAAACAACGCATATTGCGCCGTGCGCGGACACCGATTCGACCGACATCGTCCAGATTGCGGCGGGCGCCCGCCACACCGCCGAGATCGCCACTGGCGGCTCCGCGCCCGCTGTTCCAGCAGGGACGTACCGGCTGGCGCTCAGCTACTCCACATTCTCCATCCCGCCACAGATGTCGGCATCGCTCAATGGCGCGCCGCTCCTGGGCAAACCAATTGCGCGCGCGAAATCCAGCCCGCTGACGACGGTCTACTCGCAGGCGTTTACCATCGGGTAGCGCGCCGATCCTGTGAAATCCGCGCACACAGAGAGCCGACCCCATACAGCATTGTATGGGGTCGGCTGAATTCTGCCAGGCCATCGTGTTGCCTGGCTACAGTTCTACGAGGGTCGCGCTACGCGTTCGGGCCAACCTTGATCTTCATGTTGAGACCCAGGTTGGTGACGGCAAGAATGCGAATCTTCGTGCCGGTGTGTGGAACCTGCACGCTGGCCGTCGGAGTGGTCGATGACCAGTAGCTGTTGTTGTCGTTGAAGAGCGAGACGCCCGGCTGCGACTGATACTTCCGCATGACACTATTCAGGTGCAGCGTGATGGCGTCGGTCTTCTGCAGGTCAAACGTCGAATCATACGCCTGGATGCGTGGCCGCCAGGGCTGTCCATCTGGCCGTATGAGCGGCGTCGGATGCGCATCGACCGGCAAGATCAGACCTGAGCCAGGGTGGTCGCTCGTGTTGTTGTCACCCTGGGAGCCGTCCCAATACCAGACGAGCAGACCATCCGCGTACGGGAAGTGCTCGACGTAGTTCTGCTTGTTCGCGTTATCCAGGAAGCCGAAGTTGTAGGGGCCAGTGCGCAGGCTATCGTCGTAGCCGCGATACTCGCGATACTCGGCGATATAGGCGTTGAAGTACCCCTGCGTCTCCGTGCCTGTGGTGACATGGAATCCGCCCGTCGCCGGGCTGAACGTCCAGCCAGCAGTGGTCTCAGCGCCATCGGCTGGGCCACCAGAGATGCTGATCTCATCCACCGAGAATCCGGGGGTATACGGCGCGCCCGGTGTACCTTGCTGCGCGCCATCGGTCCAATAGCGGAAGCCCAGCAACACCGTCTGGCCAGCATACGCCGACAGGTCAGCCGTCAATCGACCCAGGCGCCGCCCGTCGAGACGCCAGTGATCCCCGCGCCGAAGTTCTGCCCATTAGGATCGGCGCTGGTGGAGAGATTGGTAGCGATGTTTGCCCAGGTCGCGCCGCCATTGGTCGAGACCCGCAGGTAGGCGTAATCCCAATCCTCCTCGATGTTGTAGCGCACCTTCGCCGCGAGACTCGCGCCTGCGGGGAGAGTGACCGACTCCGTCATCGAGGTGTCCAGGTTGTCGCCGAAGTTACTGTAGTAGAACTTGCTGCCCGCGAACGGCGCGCCAATCGCGGTGGTGACTTGCTTATCTGGCAGCGTTACGACCACCGCCTGCGGATTGGCTGTGTTGTATTCAGCCGGGCCAAGGGTGTGGTTGGAATTGGTGGTGGAATTCGCCAGATCGTAGTCGAGCCAGCCAAGCTGGAGCTTATCCCAGGAATTCATGCTGACGGGCTTCGTCCCCAGGTCGGTATTGTTGGCCGTGCCGTAGGAGCCTTGCGACATCAGCGTCCACCAGGCGGTGGAGTTTTCGCAGGCGGATCCGCAGGTATTTCCGGCGGTGTCATACTCATCGGGCAGGCCCAAATCATGACCGAACTCATGCGAAAACACGCCGACGCCGCCGTTTTCTGGCTGCATCTGGTAGTCGCCGATCCAGTAATTGCTCTGGCCGACGCGAATGCCGCCAAGCAAATTAAACGCTGGACCAGCCGAGCCAATCAGGTTGTAGAAGGCAAACCAGCGATGGCTCCAGATTGCGTCTTCGCCCTGGGCGCCGCCACCGGTCTCCTCGCCATCACCAGCATGGATCGACTCGAAGTGATCGATGTAGCCATCGGGCTGGTTGAAGTCGCCATCGCCGTTGTAGTCGTAGCGATCTTCGGTGTCATAGCCCGCCAGATAGGCGTCGATCTGCGCGGCTGTCTTGCCTGCCGCGATTTGCTGGTCGTACCAGGCGTTCACTTCGTCGCGGATGAGGTACCAAACGGTCGAACAGACGATACTGCCACAGGCGTCGGTTCCATAGCGCGCCTCGTTATAGGGCACCTGAACCCAGTTCTCGACGTTGCCGTGGACGGTGTAGCGACCCGATGACTGCTCGATGTAATAGTTGCGCATCGAGATCGCGTTCCTGGCGTCTGCGAAGAGGATGTCGTTGTAATGCTGCTGGGTGAAGTCAGACTGCCAGATGGTGGTGTTATCATTCGCGCGATTCGGCTGCGGGATCTGATTGTGCAGCGGCCCGACGGTACCACCATACGTTGGATGTACCTGGTCGCCAAACTCGGCGAGTATTCCCCAGACGGGACTCTCGCCCTCGCGCGCCAGTTCAACATAGCCACGCTTGCCATGGCCAATGCGCACCACTTTGCCATGCGCCTGGCCTTTTGCCACCATTTCAAGCGCAGCCTGGCGTAATGCGCGCTGGTGATCGCTCATCGGGCTATGCAGATCGTGAGCGCGATTGACATCGTTGGGCAGATGACTTGTCGTCGCGGGTTGCGCCGATGATGTGAACGGGCGCACAAAGGCGATGGTCGCCAGCGTTGTCGCCACAATCAGAAAGACCCCAAGCACAGAGAATATGCGTACACGACGTGACACAGAAAACCTCCTGTGTAGTTCGACCAAAATCAAGAAGTTGCCCGGCAGACGCATCCCAGGCCTTCCCTGCGCGTCCATGTGAGGAGCAGACAGGTTCACGGCTCGTGGGGGCGAGCACGGTTTAACGTGCGCCGGGTGCGTTAGAAGAGGGTCGAGAGAAGAGGTGGGCCACGCGCAAGAAGTTGAGCGGTGATCTCAGGGGTAAAACGCGGTAGGGCATCGAAAAGGATGTGAAACGCACGGCCAGCGATGGCGTGCGGCAACAGCGCCGGGTGTATCGCATCGAGGGCGCGCGCTGGTTGCGTGGCGGATTCGTGCTGCCTGCTAGCGGCATGACACCCTACAATACAGGGTTTGGTCGAGCCTTGATGGGGATGAACGGTTTCACAGGCACAGACTGCGGCATGCAGTACGAAGCCTGCAAATACCAGCGTGAAAAGCCAGAGCCACAGCCTTGTTCGCAACGTGCATTCTCCCCGGTGGACTGTGAGTATGCGCGCCAGTGTCATGCTTGATTGGTTGCGGTGGTTTCGATGCTGACTATCTGCAATGGCTGAGCTATGTTACTCTGCGCACGTAGAGACTACAGGCATACGGTGAGTAACGGGTGAACATCCGTTTTCGCGAGGAATGGCTGCAATCATACAGGCAACATGGGAAAATTGTCATGCGCCATAGGACTTTTGGCACGTTTGCTTCAGGAGAATGCCAT
>CAVPDP010000026.1:0-65330 GCA_963702665.1 uncultured Chloroflexia bacterium | reverse complement strand
ATGAGGCGGGCACGGCGAAATCGGTGCGCGAGCACCGCGAGGCGGCGCGTCCGCTCGTGACGAGCAACGGCGGCCGTGCTTGTCAAGACGACCGGCGACGGGCTGTTGCTGGAGTTTCCCTCTGTTGTCGCCGCCGTCGAATGCGCGATCGCGATCCAGAAACTGATGGTCGGGCGCAACGCCGAGACGCTGGAGACCAAGCGCATCGTCTATCGCATCGGCGTCAATCTCGGCGACGTGCTGATTGAGGGCGACGACATTTTGGGCGACGGCGTGAACATCGCGGCGCGGTTGGAGGGCATTTGCGAGCCGGGCGGCGTGCTGGATCTCCGGCGCAGCCTTCGACAATGTGCGCGGCAGGATCGACGCGGATTTTGTCGATCTAGGCGAGAAGGACTTGAAGAACATCGCGCGCCCGGTGCGCGTATACGCGCTTGGGGTCGACGAGATCGGTCGGGCGAGCGCTCGACGCCCCCGAGCCCCGCCGCCCCGCTAAAACCTATGGCGCCGGCGCTGCTCGGGACCGCCGCCTTGCTCATCCTGATTGCGGCTGGCGGGTGGTACTGGTTCATCGCCAACCGGCCCGCCGCCGTCGCCACAGGCCCGCCTGCGACGGTCGCCACAAACGTCGCAGCGCCGGCCGAGGCCAGGCATCTCTCGATCGTCGTGCTGCCGTTCACGAACCTCTCCGGCAATTCGAGCGCAGGACTATTTCGCAGATGGGATCACCGAAAACCTGACGACAGACCTGTCGCGCATCCGCAACAGCTTCGTCATCGCTCGCAACACAGCTTTTACCTACCAGGGCAAGAGCCCTCGATGCGAAGGAGATCGGCAAGGAGCTCGGCGTGCGCTACGTGCTTGAAGGCTCGGCGCAACGCGACCAGAACCGGTTGCGGGTCAACGCCCAGCTCATCGACGCAGAAATCTGGGGCGCATCTGTGGGCGGACCGTTTCGACGAGGACATAGCCGACCTCTTCAAACTGCAGGATGAGGTGGTGGCGCGCCTAGCCAATACGTTGGGCGTCGAACTCGTCAAGGCGGAAGCGGAAAAGGGCGCTGGGTCCAAGAACCCAACGCCAAGTATACAAGATGCCTGGCTGGTTGCCAAGAGGCAACGCGCACGACGATCAGCGGCGCCACACTAGCGTGAGCGTGTGGGCAGCGTCACGCCCCCCTTTGACGCGATCACTTCGGTGCGGATCGCGCGCACCATCGGCAATGCGCGCAGCCGCTGAACCAGTTGCATCAGGTCGCCAGCCTGGCGATGCGCGAACTCCAGATCGATCATTGCGCCGCGCGGACTTTCATAGATGGTGAGTTTCCGCGGCGCGAGTTTCAGCTCGCTATAGATCGCCTGAATAGCCTCCAGCGGGTCGCCAGACGCTTCCGGCTTGAGTCGCACGCGAATACGGCTCATGTGCTGGCGTGGAAATAAGCCCGTTTCGAGCGGGCGCAACACTTCGAGGACGACGAGCGCCAGCACGGCCGCCCCGATGGCTGGCAGATAGAGGCCCAGGCCAATGGCCATCCCCACGGCGGCGATTGACCAGATGGCGGCGGCGGTGGTCAGCCCGCGTATCGCCTGTTTGTGCAGCAGGATGGCGCCCGCTCCCAAAAAGCCGATGCCGCTGACGATCTGCGCGGCGATGCGCGAGGGATCTACCCGCGCGTAGAAAGCGCTACCGAAGGCGGTGAATCCATAGGCGGAGATCAGCGTGAAGAGCGCCGAACCCATCGCGACCAGCGCCAGTGTCCGCATGCCAGCCGCGCGCGGCGTGTCGCTGCGGTACTCGCGTTCGAGTCCGATGCCACAGCCGACCAGCAACGCCACGAGGAGACGCAGCAAAAACTCGACTGGCGTCAGCGCTATCACGATGCCCACCTCGCTTCAATCAAGACCTCAGACGGCTGGCGACGCCGCGCTATTCTTCACACGAGGCGGTGAGCGCCCAGGTCGAGACGGAACGTATCCGCGAGCGCAACCGCATTCCCATCGACCGTGAAGAACTCGCCCAGCAATGTGTTCGCGCCGACCGTCACCCGCATGAAGCCGAACGATGAGTCATTGTACGCCACCACCCGCGCCGTGTCATGTGCGGGAAGTTTCAGCCCGATTGGCGCCATCGCGGCGAAGGGCGGCTTTTTACGTGGCGCTTTCGTCTTGTCGCACCGCTCCCAGAGTGACTCCACCGGCCCGTGGCCGCCGCTCCCCGCGATCACATAGGGGATCTCCCAGCCGTCCGCGTGGCGATAGGTCAGCCGTTGAAAGAGATGGGCATGGGCCGAGAAGACGGCGTTGGGTCGTTGCCCGCTCTCGTCAAACGCCTGGCGTAGCACCGCCGCGAGTGGGCGCGCGCTCGTGGCGTTCGTCGGCCCCAGCGTCGGCTCACCCCGCTGATCAAAGTTGCTCGCGCCAGAAAATGGCGGATAGTGTACCGCCAGCAGGATCGCTTTGCGCTGTTTGCGGCGCGCGTTGCAGCGCTTCATATCGGCGAGCTGCGCCACCAGCCAGCGATATTGGGGCTGTTGCTCTGGCTGGGAGGGATCGTCGAGGATGCCGCCATTCGCGATGTTGCTGTACAGGCCGAGGATATACGCGTATGGCGTTGAGAGCCGCCAGTAGGGATAGGGCTGCCGCATCGCGGCGCGCTGGTCGGTCTGGTTATCGGGTGAGCGCCCGCCACGTGTCGCGCAGAAGTTACGCTGAAAATGCTCGATCGCGGATGTGCGCTTGTCTTGCGTCCGCTTGCCGTCATGGTTGCCCGCGATGGCAAAAATGCGGCGTCCATAGTCGTGGTAGGGCTGGTAAAACTGGGTGTTATACATCTCACGCTGGTCGTCGCGATCCTCGTCCAGCTTGTTATCATCTTTGTAGACGACATCGCCCAACTGGTAGAGAAACGAGACGCGACAGATCATCGCATCGCCGCTGCCGACCGCGCCGGGTTCGCGCACCTGCGCAGCCAGCGCGCGCGCTACGGATTGCTGGGGCGCGTGGTCGTCGAAGCAGCCGGTGCAGCCAACCACATGAAACGACATTGCGCCCGTCGTCTTGATGCGGTCGACCTCACGTGGATGCACATCTTTGAAACGCAGCGCGAACGCGCCCAACTGGCTCGGCGGCGGCGTGGGCAGCGGTGTCCAGATGCCATGCTCCACGCACGGAGGGGGAGCGTCACCCGCCTGCTGATCGCTTGGATTGCTCATGACGCCTCCTCATAGGCCACATAAGCAGCGTATTATTGGTCTACACCATTTTACTTGCTTGAACGAAGCGCCGCAATCTATTTGCACTGGCGCTACTCGCACGCCAGCGAGGCGATCATAGAGCGTTTGTCCGGTTCGGCTCAGCACGAGGCTGAGAAGATAGATGACCACGATGACCCAGACGAGGATTAGCCCAACATTTATCCAGAGCGGTGGGGTCTGTGGATCGAACGGCCAGCCTGGGATGCGCCAGAGGCAGGCATGTGTCAACTCCCACGGAAGCAGCTTCAGCGCGTTGCGCCAGAGCGCACGAAGGAAACTCACGGGCGCGCCACCGGTCGTTGTGACGCGCATGCTAAGCGCGCGCTTGCCCCAGGTCGCCTGCCAGCGCGACGACTCGAAGAGGGCAAAGTAGAGAAGAACAGGCACCACCAGCAGCAGAAACGCGGTAATCTCGGCGGAGTTGGGGTCGTCGAAGAGCGCGCGGAAACCTGGGCGAGCGGGCGTATGCGAGCAATCACGCACGCTGACGCCGAACCAGCACGACAAGATAGGCGCTGATGACGATGTAGTCAAGCGCGAACGCCAGCAGGCGCTTCCACAGCAACGCGAGCGAGTTTTTCATGTGACATGCTCCACCCCGCTCATGACAGGTTGAGATGAACGGATACATCTCCATTGTACGCAAAGCGAAGCAGCCATCAGCCCGGCGCATCTTCGCCCGCCAGATGTTTGGTGGCCTCGCGGCGGCTCAGTGGGCTGAGGGCGTCTTCGTGTTCGCGCACATAGCGGCGGACGGCGTCGGGGCGTGTCTTGGCGTACTCACGCAGCGCCCAGCCGATGGCCTTGCGGATGAAGAAGTCGCGGTCGCCCAGATTCGGCGCGATGCAGGCGTAGAGCAATTCCTCGTCGGTTGTCGCCTTGAAGCCGACCTGGCAGATAATCGCGGTGCGGCGCTTCCAGAGGTTGGCGTCGCGGCTCCAGGCCAGCATCGTCGCGCGCATCGGCTCCTGGTAGAGCGCCAGCAGCGGGCCTATGCGGTGGGTGGCCAGTTCGTCCACATAGTCCCACCACGCGCCGCTGACGATCATCTCCTCGTAGAGCGGCAGCGCGTCGAGCCGCTGGTAGGCGCGGATAGCGGCGGTCGCCCGTCAGCGCAATGGCGGCGTAGCGCTCCTCGCGATAGCTGCGCCTCGCGCCAGAGAGCCAGCGCGGTGTCGCGCCACTCGTCGAAGCTGGCGAGCGGGTGCGCGGCGAAGACGGCGCGGCAGACCAGGCGCATCTGCGGCGACGGCACGCCCCGGTACGGCATGGCCGACTTCATGTACGCCTGCATCCCTGGCGCTTTGGCAGGGTCGGCGGCGCGCGCCAACTCCGCGCGTATTGCGGCGATAAGTTCGGTGTTCATCCCATCCGCTCCAGCAGCTTCGTCAGCGCGGGATAGTCCACCTTGCCGTTGTGGCGGCGATCCACTGGGATGCGCGGGACGACCCGGATCGCGTCGAGATGCGCCCACGCCAGCGATTGCTTCAGCACGTCCAGTTCGCCCGCGTAGAGCGGATAGGCTGGCTCGATCAGCAGGAGCCGCTGACCCCGCCAGGCCACCATCGCGCTCCGGTGGATGGCGGGATGGGCCGAGGCCGCCGCCTCGACGCTGAAAGGATAAACCGTTCCATGTGCGTCTGCGATGCGGGCGGAACAGCGCCCCAGCAGCCAGAGCCGCCCATGCGCATCCAGATAGCCCGCGTCACCCGTGCGATGCCAGATGACCTCGCCGACGCGCACCTTCGTCTCCGCATCGCCAACGCCGCCGACGTAGCCAGCCCCCACGTGCGCGCCGCTCACCACGATCTCGCCCGGCTCGCCCGCTGCCAGACACGCCGCCTCGAACTCGTCGCGGGTGTATGGGCCGAGCGGCGTACCCCAGCGGTTGGGCAGGATACGCAGGGCAATTTCGGGGATCGGCGGCCCTGCCAGCAGACCCGCGCCCGACTGCATCGCGGCGCTGTCGCCGGGAAGAAAGTCACTCCGGGCGATGTGCGCGATGGGTTCGGCCTCGGTCGAGCCGTAGATGGTGACAATCTCCGCCTGGGGCGCGCAGACGCGCAGGGCATCGAGCAGACGCGGAAAAACCGGCGCGCCACCGGTATAGATGGCCTCTAGCGAGGGCAGCGTCACCTGCGCTTGCTGACACCATGCGGCGATACGCTCCCAGAACGCGGGCGAGGCGCTGGCGCGGCGCGGTCTGATAGCGCAGGATGTCGGCCACGACAGGCGCGGGATCGATCTTTCCCGGTCTGCGCAGATTGCCCGGCGGCAGCAGGCTGGTCGTACCAGAGGCCAGGTCGGCCAGGACGAAGACCGGCAGCGCGGTCATGCTCACGCCCCCGCCAGTGTCCTGCGCGGCGAAGTTGTCGTGGAGCACGTCGTGTTGCGCCAGCAAGAAGCGGTGCGACCGCAGCATCGCCTTGGGCTGGCCGGTGCTGCCGCTGGTGAAGGTCAGCAGAGCGGGCGCATCGGGCGCGCAGGCGACGATCTCCTCGCGTGGGGTAAGCTGGTTGGCGCGACTCCAGGGGATCGCGCCGGGGAAAGGCGCCGATGACGAACTTGCAGGGGATGCGCCCCACGGAGGGCGCGAGCAGTCGCAGCAGATGGGCGCGGGGGCTGCCGATAAAGCCCTGCGGTGGAAACAGCGCGCAGCAGCGTTCCACCTGGGCAACGCCCGCCGAGGGATCCACGAACATGGCCGTCAGCCCGGAGCGGAAGATCGCAATCAGCGCGACGTAGAGTTCGGCGGACATCGGTTGCAGCGCCAGCACGGTATCGCCGGGACGCAGCCCCGCATCCCACAGCAGCGCCGCCGCCTGGCCAACGCGCCGCTCCAACTCCGCAAAGGTGGTGACGCGTTTGTGGCCGCGATGCGTATCGATGATGGCGGGCTGGTCGGGTCGCCGCCGCGCCTGTTCGCGCAAGATATCCGCCAGATTCCCGGTGGCGCTCGTGGTGTTTTCTGTGGATGGCAGGCTCATAACGCGGCCTCCAGTTCCTTCATATAGAGGGTATAGCGCCGGATGATGCGCCCGTGATAGGCGCCACTGAGGCGGCGCGAGACGTTGCCCTCGTGCATCAGGGCGTGGATGGCGCGGGTGTAGCCCAGTGCGCGGCCAGCCTCCTGCGCGCGCGCGGCCAGCAGAATGCTCAGCCCCTGTTGCGCATATTCGGGCAGGACGGCGGCGGTCTTGGCGATGGCGGTGTCGATGATCTCGCCACGCCGCGCCTGGAGCCAGTCGGGCACGACCAGCAGAAAGCCGACGGCGCGCTCGTCGGTCTCGGCGATCTGCACCAGCTCCGGCGCGAGCAACGGCGCCAGCGGACGATACTGCGCCACAAACGCGTCTTCGCTGATCGGGCTGGCGAGGAAGCTCTGAGCAAAGCTGGCGGCCACCACCGGATAGATGCGCCGCAACTCGCGCTCGAACTCCGTCGGATCGAGCGAGCGAACGCGCACACCCGCCGCCTGGATGCGCCGCTCGATATCGGGTAGACGCGGGTCGGTGGCGTCGAGATTGTCCTGCACGGCAGAGTAGTAGTGCGCCAATGGCGTGAAGCCGTTTGCGGTGAAGTGCGCTGGCCAACTCGCGGGATTCTCCGGTTCGAGGAAGAACGGTGGCTCATCGCCGCGCTCAGTCACCAGCCGATAGTGGTTGTAGGTACTGCCATCCATCGGGCCAATGGCAAGTGTGCAGCCAGCCTGTCGCAGCCGCTCACCGGCGAACTGGAGCAGCGATTCGGCCAGCGTGTCAGCGGCGGCGTAATGCCCGATCAGGCCAACGCGATACCCCTGATAGGCGGGCGCCACACGCCACCAGAGGGAGCAGCGCGCCACCGCGCCAGCGGCATCCTCCAACAGCCAGTGTTCGTCGGCGTCGGTCGCCGCCAGCGTCGCCGGATCGAGCGGCGTCCCGTCGGGCACGGCGCAGAACCGCGCCTGATCGGCGGGCGAGGTGATCTGTATAGTCTGTATCGAACCGTTGAGAGACATAGATGCTACCCAATCTATTGGTCACGTTGTCGAACGAAGCCAGCGCCAAGACGGCTGGCGGTTTATGGTGTTTTACTGGTTGATCTGGTAATTGTCGCCGGCAGACCTCACCCCGGCCCCTCGCCTCGAGGAGAGGGGAGCCAGAGCGATTCCTGCCCCCATCGCCGCGTTGGTCGCCTGGCCCTCCCCTCGTCGGGGAGGGTGGCCGACAGGCCGGGAGAGGTGCGCCCGTGATGACCCGATCAACACTGGAACACGATTAACCGCCCGCGCTCCTCGCTCGGTCGTGTCCGCAGTAATTTGGAAAGTAGCTTCAGCCGCCAGCCATCCCCGGTCTACGGTTTCGCGCGCTGTGGCTGCCCCCACGGGATACAGATGGCGCCGAGGATGGCCGCGACCAGCAGCACGCTCACCAGCAGCGCCACCAGATTCGACGCCATCAGCGATTCGAGAAAGATGAAGCCTGTCACCGGGATGAGCAGATTATCCAACCCACGCCACGAGATCGCCTCGACCAGCGTGAGCAGCAGCGCCAGCGTCAGCGCAACCCCCGGCGCCGCCACGTCAGCCGTCGGCGCGGCCAACAGCAGCGCGCCGGATGTGCCGAGAAACGACACGATGAAAAACGCCAGTGAGCCTTCGAGGCTCTTGTGGCCATCGCGGGTGACATATTGCAGCGAGCCGTAGCGCGACCCAATGATCGCCGCCGCCGGGTCCGCCAGCGTCAAGAGCAGGAGCGGCACGATATAGAGCAGCGGCCGGTCATGCGCCAAGCACAAACAGCAGGCAGGCGCTTAGCGGAAAATAGACCTCACCCAGCGATGGACGGGTGACACCATAGAGCACATCACCCAGGCCATTGCGCAGGCGACGCACATGCTTGAGGGCGAGCAGGGTCGGCACGGTAATCGCCGTGAGCAGCACGACAGGCCAGACATCGGCGAACATCCAGGGCAGCGCCAGGGTGGTGAGGCCGCCGCCGAGATGAAACAGCTTGCGCGACGTTTCGGGCGCAAGATTGCGGGCGTGCTGGTAGTAATGGATCCCGACCATCAGCAGCATGAGCGCGCTGAGTTCGAGCGCCATCGCGAGCCAGGGATTGAGCGGCAGCGGCGTAATCATGACATGATCTCCTCGATGATGAGTGCGCTATAGAAGAAGGCTTTATCCTGGCGGTGCAGCCGCTCGGCCAGTTCTGGCATCGGCCAGAGGCGATGCGCCAACTCGTCGAGATAGCCGCGTGGCGCGAGCATATTCCAGTAGAGCAGCCGCCCACCGGGTCGCCCTAACGTCCGCCAGTCGCGCCAGCAGTTGGGCGTAGTGGTCGCGCGAGACGTATTCGAAGACATCGCTCAGGTTGAAGCGGTCGATACTGCGCGCCTCGGCGGTCGCCAGATACTCTTCGAGCGATTGACGCCGCCACTCCAGCCGATCCAGATTGGCGCGGATAGCGTCGAAGTTTTCTGGGCGTAGCGCGAATGGCAGCGCGGTTTGATGCGTCCCCGTCAGGATCCATTGCAGGTAGGGGTTCTCCGCTGGATCGAGGGCGGTCAGGGCATAGGTCGTGCGCTGGAGCAGGCGTTCGGAGACGCTCCCCTCGACATAGGTGAAGAACTCCGGGTCGCGCCCCAGTCGTCCGAGGATGGCGCGCGAGAAGAAGAGGCGAAAGAGCAGCCGCCAACGCCAGCTATCCCACTCGCGCGCATAGAACGCCTGCCGCTCGTCAAGCGCGCCACCCGCCAGCAGCCGCGCCACCCGTCCGCGACTCTCGACCAGCGGCAACACGCGCTCTCTGAACAACCGAAAATAGCGCTCGAACTTGCCCGCGCCACCAATGCCGCCGCGTATCGCATCGGGCTGCGCGTCCCAGAAGGCGCGCTCGTCGGGCTTCAGCAGCGGCCTACAGCGGAGATAGAGTTCTTCGCGGCGGGTACTCGGACGCGACCCCATCAGTTCCAGCAGTTCGGGATGCTCCAATACGCGATAGGCGGCGACCCGCAGCGCGAGGCAGGCCAGTTGCGCATCGCTCACGTCGAGCGCGAGCACATGCTCCGGCGACCGCGCCAGCAACGCCAGCGTGTTATCTCCGGCAGAGGCAATCGAGAGGCAGCGGTCGCCCGGCTGAATATCCAGCCCGGCCAGCAGGACATCGGCGTCCTCCCAGCACTGCGCATAGCGGATGGTAGAGAAGTCGGCGCGAGCGGTGATGGACCTCTCCCCTAGCCCCTCCCCTGCGAGGGGAGGGGAACCAGAAGCGTCGCCCGAAGTCTTCACTGTCAGGGTGCCTCTGGCTCCCCCTCTCCTGCGGGAGGGGGGGCTGGGGGGTGAGGTCCGCCAGCCAACGTCATTGGACATGGCTGGCCTCCATCTGTTGCTGCGCGGCGGGCGGCGCGTCCTCGGTGGGTTCGGTGATGCGCGTGACGACGCCGGACGTGCCGTTGACCTCGATCAGGTCGCCAGACGTCAGCCAGGACGTGAGGCCCGCCACCGAGACGACGGCTGGAATGCCAAGCTCGCGGGCGACGATGGCCGAATGCGAGAGGACGCTGCCGCGCTCGACCACGACACCCGCCGCGCCCGCGAACAGCAGAATCCAGCCGGGGTCGGTGCGCTCGGCCACCAGAATCTCGCCCGCCCGCACCTCGGCGGTCTTTGGGTCGGTCACCACGCGCGCGCGTCCGCGCACCACACCGGGGCAACAGCCGATGCCAGTGCGCTGATCGGCGGTCTCGCGGGCATCTGGCTCAGCGGCGACCGGGATAAGCCGCGCAGTGAACGGGCCAACGGCGACGAGGCCGCGTGTCTCGAAGCGGTCGGGGGGCGGCTCGGTGGCGCGCCAGTGGGCAAACTCCGCCTGACGTACGGCCACCAATCCCCGCAGGTCGGTTGTCGTGGCCGTGCCGGTCACGAGGCCAAGCGCCTCCTCGACTTCCAGGTAGAAGATGTCGCGGGGATGTTCCAGCAGCCCCAGGCTGTAGAAGCGCCGCCCAAGCTCGACGAAGATGCGGCGCACCCGGCCAAAGACGCGCGTACGCTCGAAGCGCAGATTCTCACGGTCGCGCACCCGTGCCCGCGCCCGCGCCAACACGAAGTTGAACGCCAGCCCGCCGCACGGGGCGCCACGCCAGCCGCCGCCGCGCCTTGCGCTCGGCCAGCGCCCGTTTCGTTGGCTCGGATATGTTGCTCTCAGCTATTTCCAGCGGGTCGCGGTCCCGCGCTGCGAAACGCTGGGCGAGATGGCCGATGGCGCGCAAGAGCGGTGTGGGATCGTCGCGCAGGGTCGGGCTTTCGAGCTTCAACTCTTCGAGGCAGCGGTCGGCGAACTTCGCCAGATACGCCTCATACTCCCTGGCGAACGCTGGATGCTGTGCGATCTCACGCTGGACGGCGTCGGGCGCGCCGCTGCGCAGCGTCTCGGTGAGCGTCGGCGACTCGGCGGCCAGCAGGGCGAGCGTCCGCACCCAGCGCGCAGGCTCGGCGCTGATGATGCCGCCCTGGCCACTGACGAGGTCGTTTTGCAGCGTGCCCGCCGTATCGCCACACCAGGCGGCGCAGAGCCTACGCAGCAGGCCATAGAACAGCATGGCGAAGAGGTCATTGACCAGCGGCGCATCCCAGTGGGCCAGCAGATTCCCCTCCAGATCGCGATAGTGCGCCACCAGTTCATCGGGGCGCATCGCCTCCAGCGGAATCGCGCCGGGGGCCAGCGCCGCATCCAGCCGCGCATAGAAGCGCTCGATGTCGCGGGGCAGCCGCCGCTCGTGGCGCGCCAGGCTGGCAACCGCCCGCAGCGAGCCGTAGCATATCCATCAGGCGCATCCGGCCACCGTTCGCGGCCAGACGCGCCGCCAGCGCCGGGGGTAGCTCCTCCTTGACGCCCATCATCTGCTCCATGAAGCGGCGGTTGGAACTGAAACCGGGGGCCAGCGCCAGCAGGTCATACCAGCTCAAGAGGCTGTAGTAGATGCGCCCGCGCACCAGCCCGATCATGCGGCGGAAGGTGTCCGCATGGGCGGCGATTTCGGCCTCCGAGACGCCGAGCAGACGGCACAATTCGCGGTAGACCTCCTCATAGGCATGGCGCGCGAATGAGAAGGTGAGCGGGGTCGTCACGCCGCCGTAGCTTTCGGCGATGTTGCTGTTATCCCAGAGGGCGTATGCGCCATCGGGATCGCGCAGCGCGGCGAGCGTCGTGATCGGTCGCGACTGCAACAGGAAGACCTCGCCGCCAGCGATGGCCCACTCGATATCCTGTGGGACGCCGAAGTGCTGCTCGCACCTGCGGGCAAGCGCCGCAATCGCCCGTAGCTGGCCATCGTCCAGCACCGGCTCGTCGCTCAGTGCGCTGGATACGCTCGATCGCGCCGAGACGGTTCACGGTCGCGGTATCGGCGTCGCTCGCGCCAGAGACGAGCGCCTCGCCCAGCCCGGCAACCGCGCTGACAACGGCCACGCCGCGTTGACCCGTGGCCGGATCCGCGCTGAAGGCGACGCCCGCCACATCAGCCGCCACCATCCGCTGGATGAGCACGGCAGGCGCGGGCGGCAGAGTAGCCAGCCCATGCGTGCGCCGATACGCCAGGATGCGCGCGCTGAAGCCCGAGCGCCAGACATCGGCCACCCGCGCGGCGACATCCCCCGGCGCGACATTGAGGTAAGAGGCCAATTGTCCGGCGAACGAGTGTTTGCCGCCGTCCTCATCGCTGGCGGATGAGCGAACGGCGAGGGGCTGCCCATCGGGCGCGAGCGCCGCAACCGCCCGCGTCAGTTCGGCTAACACGGCGTCGCTGGGCGTCATGTGCGCCAGCGTAGCGGTGACGGCGGCATCATCACCAGCCGAGCAGGCAGCGGCCAGCCGCTCACGGTCGGCGGCATTCAGGCTGGCGTCGAACGCGTCGGGCGTGAGCGCGAACCAGTCGGGCACGGGAAAGTCCGCCTGCTGGAGGCTCGCGAGCGCGGCGGCCTTCCCGCCAATCTGCTGGCGAGTGGCGTCTGCTGTTGGCTGGACGATGTAGCGCATCAGGATACCTCCACGGGTCAGGCAACGATCAGGTCGAGGTGTAGCGCCAATGGAATCGCGCCGAGACTCAGATAGAGCACGAGCGTCCAGAGACCCGAGAGCAGTTCGATTAGCTTGCCGCTGCCCGGCGTGGGCCGCCGCAGGAAACGCAGCCCCACCACGAGCGCCAACACCGCGACGACGGCGTAGAGAGCGATTTCCCATGGCGTCTCGATCTGGAAGGTCGCCAGCGCCGCGCCAATCGCCGTGACAGTCAGCGCGATCAGCCAGAAGGTGACGGCGCGGCGGCGGCCCCAGAGCGCGCTATAGGTCTCCACACCATATTCTTCGTCCTCAGGCGCGCGAATCTTGCGCCCAATTTCGAGGATGAAGCCGTTGCAGAAGCTGACGAAGAGCAGAATGCCCAGGCCGAGCGGCGGCGCGACGTTGGCGACGCGCCAGTCGCAGGCGGTGCCATACAGGTCGATCAGCGGCAGAATCAGCATGTGGCTCCACATATAGGCGGCGGGATGCGCCTTGAGCCAGTCGCGCACGAAGAACTCGCGGCACATCAGTCCCAGATAGGCCCACGTCACCACCAGAAACGGCAGCAGCGCCGGAGAGAGCCAGAGCGCCAGTAGCACCTGCACGGCCCCAGCGCCAACCGCGACGACGCCAAGCTCGCGCAGCGTGATGAGGCCGCGCGGCACCGGGCGATACGGACGGTAGCGGGCATCCTCGTCGGCGTCTTTGAACTCGTCGGCGATGCGCATCTGCAAGAAGAAGAGGAGGGCCGTGCCGAACGCCACGAGAATCGCTTTGAGCGGCGGCATCGCTACGTGGCCGCGCGCCAGCATCGAGAAGCTGAGCGTGCAGAAGCTGAACGCGGCGATCAGCGGGATGTGTGTCGCCAGCGGGAACCGCTCGCGCTGATAGATCCACCACCGCGCCAGCAGCGGCGCCCGTGGCTTCTCATCCGGCGGGGTGGCTGTAACGCCGTTATTCGTCTGGATGGGCGCATTATTCCGCATCATCGCCGCCTTCCTGGGCTTCCAGATGGCGAGCGTCGCGCGCCAGCTTCCGGTGCGCGCTGGCGAAGTGGCCCGCGCAGAGCGCCCCGGTGAGCGAAAGTTCGCCCGCGAGGCAGAGTCCCGCGCAGACCTCGGCTAAGGCGGCGGCGTGTCCCGGCCCCGCCAGCCCCATCAGTTCGAGGCAGGCGCGCTGGCCCGGCAGCCCTGTTCCACCGCCAACGGTACCCACGATCACGCTGGGCAGTGTCACCGCAGCGTACAGGTCGCCCTCAGGTGTCAACTCCATGCGGGTGACGCCCACCGCCGACTCCGCGACACAGGCGACATCTTGCCCGGTGGCGAGATAGAGCGCGGCCAGCCCGTTGGCGTACTGGCCCTGCGCGCCGAGCGTGCCACTCAAGACGCCGCCGAGCGCGCCCATACGGAAGTAGTCGGCCATCCGCTCTGGGGTCGTATGCAGGCGTCGCCGCACCAGTTCCGCCGGAATCGTGACCTCCGCGCTCACACGCCGCCCACGCACGCCAACAAACGCGCGGGCGCTGGCTTTCTTGTCGCCGGAGTAGTTGGCCTCCAGGAACCAGTAGCGCGGCTGCACGGGCGTCTCGGCGAGGATGTAGGCGCAGATCGCCTCGGTCGCCAGCGTCACCATGTTCTGTCCGGCGGCGTCGCCGGTGATGAAGTCGAGATGCAGATAGACATGGTTGCCCTCGATCACCGCGCGCATCTCTTTCAGCCGACCGTGGCTGGTGGTTTGCGCGACGCAGCCGTTGAAGACGAGCCGTTGGGCCAGCGCCCATTCGACGAACCGCGCCGCCTCGCGCAGCGTACCGAAGGCGAAACCCGGCGAGCGCCCGATGCCCTCGGCAAGCACCAGCGCCACACAGCCGCCCGCCTCAGAGATCAGTTGCGCGCCCCGGCTGTATGAGGCGACCAGCGCCGCCTCGGTCGTCGCCAGTGGCAGATAGTAGGCGCCGTGGGCATGCGCGCCCTCGATATGGAGCGGCCCCGCCAGCCCAACGGGTACCTTGACCGCGCCGATGCAGTTTTCGATGCTGCCGCGATACTGCTCCAGCGTGCTGAGCGTCTGCGCATCCAGCAGCGCATCGCGGGCAGTCTGGGCCACGGGCAATAGTCGCCAGCGGCGCTCCACGGCGGCGGGCGAGAGTTGGGCGCTGAGGGCCACTCTGGGCATGGGTCGGCGCGGCGCGGTACACGCGGCGCCATCGGGCGAGACGCGCCTCAGGGTGCGGCGGGCGATGGCCATGGTGGTTAGTCCCTTCTTATCCGGCGATCCGGTCGGCATCCGCCGCCGCTGGATGACATCTCTGGATGCATCTCATGATCGAATGATGTCGCGAAGAATGCTGTGAGCAGACTCACATAGGCCTCGCGCTCCTGGTGAAATGCCTGGGCATGCGGAACGTTGGGCACACGCCAGGTCACGACATGCGCCTGGGGATCAGACTCGGCGGCCCGCGCCAGATTCGTCAGGCTCGACGCCGGATTCATCGCGTCGGCGCCCCCCTGAATCAGCAGCAGCGGACGCGGCGCAATCGCGGCGACCGCCTCCACCGGGCGCACCGCGGCGACATCCACGCCATAGAGCGCGCGGGCGGCGAATAGGGCGCCGGGAGTGAAGAAGCGCGGCAAACGGCTGCGCGCTGGCAGTTCGCGTTCGATGGTCGGGGCCATTTCGTCATAGGCGGAGTCGGCCACCACGGCGCGAATCGCTGGCTCGCGCGCGGCGGCGTAGAGGAGCGCGCTGCCACCCATCGAGATGCCATAGCCGCCGATCCACTGGGGTCGCGCCATCGCTGGATAGGGGAGCGCGCCATCGCGGAGGAAGTCCACCGCGCCGAGAATATCGGACTGTTCGGAGTAGCCAAGCGTGAAGGGCGCCATCTGCGACTCGCCATGGCCGCGCATATCGAAGGCCAACACCGCATAGCCAGCGCGGGCCAGCGCGCAACAGAGATCGAGCAGGCCAATAGCGGGGTCGGTGCGATTCTGCCAGGCGCCATGCACCGCAATCACCGTACGCTCCAACGTTGGCTGGCCATCGGCGCCGATACCCGGAATCAGCCAGCCGCGCAACAGCATACCATCATCCCGACTGCGGAAAGACACATCGCGGTAGTCGAGTCCGTGGTCGGCTGGTGTCTGCTCGATGGCGAGCGGCTTTGAGAAGGCGAGCCTGCGGGCGACGAAGCCGGAGATGCCCAGATAGGCGACAGGAGCGACGACCAGGGCGCCCAGCGCCAGGAGCGTGGCCCGGCGCGGATGCAGCCGTGGGAGACGGCGCTTCGCGTTCCCATCGTTCCCGTGCGCCTGTCTGTTGCGAGCGCCCATGACGTTGATCCCTCCTTGCTGTGAAGTGTACGCAAGTCAGGAGAGAAACGTCACAAACAACCCGCAGAACGACCCGTAGAACCGCTCGCATTTTTCGTAGGGAAGGGTGGCTAGAGCGCCGACAGCCAGTTGATTTCCGACAGGCCAAGAGCGATGCCACGCAGGCGGGGGGCGTCCGGCTCGGCCAGCAGGCGCGCGCAGGTGAGGCCGCTACGCAGGGGACGCGGGGCGGGCTGCGCCAATTCAGCGGAGGATACCCAGTCGATCAGGGTGGTATCGAGCGCGAAATACTGGGCAATCGCCTCGGCCCACTCATGCCGTCCGACCAGGTCAGGCCCGGCGGCGTGGTAGATACCTGTGCGCTGGTGTTCCACAAGCCAGAGCAGCGTGGCGGCAAGGTCATCGGCGATGGTAGGCGTGTTGAACTGGTCGCGGACGATGCGCACCCGGCGTCCAGCGCGTAGCTCGCCCGCCAGCCAGGTGACGAAATTGGCGCGGCGGCCCATCCCATAGACCAGCGCTGTCCGCACGATAGTATATGGCGTATCGTTGCCACAGACCACCGCGATGGCGTGTTCGCCGTCCAGTTTGCTCTGACCGTAGTAGTTGATCGCGCGCGGGGAGGCGTCCTCGGCGTATGGCCCCGGCTGGGCGTCATCGCCGGGGAAAACGTAGTCCGTAGAGACGTGCAGCAGGTGCGCGCCATGATCGCGGCAGACCTCAGCCAGCCATCGTGGCCCATCTACGTTTGCCCGCCGGGCATCGTCATGCCGCGACTCACAGGCGTCCACGTTGGTCATCGCGGCGGGATTCACCACCACATCAGGCGGGGCCAGCCGCGCCTGCTCCAACACCGCCTCGTGGTCGCCGAGATCGACCGTCGCCCATTCGACCGTGGGATAGCGCGCGGCGAGTTCGGGTACGGGGGCATGGCTCAGCGCGCGGATGCGGCCGTAGCGCCCGCTACCCATCGCCTGCTCCACCAGTTTGCCGCCGACGACGCCACCAGCGCCGGTAATCCAGAGCGTGGTCATAGTTTCTTCGCCGCCCCTACGACTCGCTGGAGGCCAGCGTCAGCGCCCGGTCGAGGAAGCCATCCTGCCGGGCCAACAGATTGTCAATCCAGGAGGTATTGTCGCGGTACCACGCGATGGATTGGGCGATGCCATCCTCGAACGTGATGCGCGGCGCCCAGCCAAGGTGCGCCCGCAGCTTGCCAGAATTGACGGCGTGGCGACGCACATGGCCGAGGCGATCCGGCACGAAAGCGATCAGGCTCTCCGGCTTGCCCAGCGCCGCCAACACGCGTGCGCGCATTCTGCAAGATACTGCGCTCCTCGTCGGCGCCAACATTGAAGACCTCGCCCACTACCTTCTCGGCGGGCGCGGCGAGGATAGCGATCAGCGCGGAGCAGTGGTCATCCACGTGGATCCAGTCGCGCGTGTTGCGCGCCGTCGCCATAGACCGGCAACTGGCGGTCGGCCAGCGTATTGGTGATGAAGAGCGGCAACTGCTTTTCGGGATACTGATAGGGGCCATAGTTGTTGGAGCAGCGGGTGACGACGACGGGCAGCCTATAGGTCGCCCAGTAGGAGAACGCCAGCCGGTCGGCCCCGGCCTTACTGGCGGCATAGGGCGAGAGCGGCTTGAGCGCGTCGGTTTCGAGCGAGGGGCGGCTCGTGCCATCGGGCGCCTCGGCGTTGCCGTAGACCTCGTCGGTGCTGATCTGGATGAAGCGTTCGATGCCCACCGCGCGCGCAACTTCGAGCAGCGTATAGGTACCCTCGACATCGGTTCTGACGAACGCGCCGGGATCTACGATCGAGCGATCGACGTGCGTCTCGGCGGCGAAGTTGACCACCCATCACAGCCCTTCATCGCCTCGCGCACGGCAGCGCGTCACAGATGTCGCCCCGCACGAAGCGGAACCGCGCATCATCGCTGACGGCTGTCAGATTCTCCAGATTGCCAGCGTAGGTCAGCTTATCGAAGACGACGACATGCGCATCCGGCTGTGTCGCAAGCAGGTAGCGGACGAAGCCGCTGCCGATGAATCCGGCTCCGCCGGTGACGAATATCGTTCGCTGCATTCGAGAAACCTTTCCTTACCGCTGGATCGTATATCGCCTGTCTGTTTCTGTCCGAGAGGGGCAGAATGCCCACGCGACTGTGATCGCCGAGCATGAGCTTGTGGCCGCGCGGTTTGCGGGCCGAGGTATGCATCTCGGCATAGCGCCCAATCAGGCTCTCTTCGATGCGTCCGCGCACATCACGAATCACGCCGTGCTCCAGCACAATGCTAAACTCGATCTCGCTGGCTTCGATCACCACGTCATGATAAATCGAGGTGAATGGCCCGACATAGGCATTACGCACAGTCGTTCGCGCGCCGATGATCGCTGGCCCGCGAATCACGCTGTTTTCGATGACCGCGCCATCCTCCACGATGACCATCCCAGTGAGCGATGAGTTTTCCGAGATACGCGCGCTCGCCGCAATCGAGTCGCTCATGTTGAGCAACACCTGGCGATTGGCGTCGAGGATGTCTTCCATTTTGCCGGTATCGATCCAGTAGCCGAGAGCCGCTGGGCGCGCACATCATAGCCCGCATCAATCAGCCACTGGATGGCATCGGTGATCTCCAGTTCGCCGCGAGCCGACGGCTTGATGGCTTCGGCGGCGGTGAAGATGGTCGAGTCGAAGAAATAGATGCCCACCAGCGCGAGATTGCTCGGCGGCTGTGTGGGCTTCTCGATCAGCCTGCGCACGCGCAAGTGAGCCGCCTCCACCTGAGACGCATCTTCGTCCGCCGCCTGTGGTGTGGCAGCCACCGAAACCATCGCTGGCTCCAGTTCAGCAATGCCAAACTGGCTGGGATTATCCACCTCGGTGAGGAGGATGTGGCAGGAGTACGGGCAGCCTGGAGCATCGAAGTCGCGGACACGATCCGCCAGTGATTCGCCGATAAGGTTATCGCCCAGGAACATCACGAAGCGATCGTTCCCCAGAAACGGCTGTGCGGCCTTCACGGCATGCGCCAGCCCAAGCGGCGCATCCTGGCGGATGAAGGAGATCTTGACATCATCGCCCCAGTTGGCCTGCGCCTCGCGCACCGCCGTCTCGATCTCGGCATACGTATCGCCGACGATGATGCCAATCTCGCGAATACCAGTCGCGACCAGCGATTCAATGGCGTAGAACAGCACCGGCTTATTGGCCAACGGCAATAGCTGCTTGGCGCGCGTATAGGTGAGTGGGCGCAGTCGCGTTCCCTTGCCACCGCTCAGGATCAGTCCTTTCATCCTCGCTCCGCTTTCTTCCACGGCACTGAAATTGACCGTTTGCCTGTTGCTTGAATGCTCCAGGATGTTTACTTGATCGGCGGACCACTCAGCCAATCATATCCGATTTCGGCGTCGTCGAAGGTGATACGCCCTTCTTCGTTGGGATCATAGGTGCAGGATGTCACATAGAAGAGGTGCGCGGGCGTCTCTCCAATCACGCGGCAGCCATGCGCCACGCCCGGCGGAATCTTCAGGACAGCGGGGGGCAGGTCATCGCCAAGGGCGATCTCCTGGGTGATACCGTGTGTGGGCGATCCCTCACGCTTATCATGCAACGCGACACGCAATCGCCCAAACGCGACATACCACCAGTCAATCTGTGTCTTGTGAATATGCCACGCTTTGACGACACCCGGATACATCTTCGAGTGGCTGAGTTGGCCAAACCCCTCTTGAAAGAAGCCATCCGTTACGCGGATCAATTCCTCGAAGTAGCCGCGATCATCAGCGTGGCGCGCCAGTGACTGAACGACGACGCCATCAATAGTTCCCAAAGGCATGATATCTCTCCTGATGTTCCCAGCCATCAAACGTCTCATCGCACAATCCGCTACCTCCTGTTGGCTGTGGCGCCCGCACCTGGGGGGCAGAGTCAGTAGTGGCCGCATCCCAGAGTATAGTCTAGCGCGGCGCCGAGTAGGGAATGCGCTGGCAAGAGGTACTACGCAGGCGGAACATGTGGGCGCATCAATTGCCCCAAAAACAAGGGAAACACGCCACCTGGCTAGGCATGAGCAAGCTGGCGAAACAGATCTTCATACTGGTCAGTCACGGCATCCCAGCTATAGACAGTTTTTGCTCGGTGGGCCGCTCGCTGGCGATAGTCCTCGACCAGCGCTGGATTCGCGAGCGCCTGGGCCAGCGCCCGCGCCAGATCATCCGCGCCACCCGCCCCCGCATAGGGCAGCGCGGCGTCGCCGACGGTCTCCAGGTTGGCAGCCATGTCGTTGACCACCACACAGTTGCCAAACGCCATCGCCTCCAGCAGCGCCGGATGTGTGCCCCCCACACCACTCGCGAACGCGTAGATGCGGGCGTTCGAGCCAAGCTCGTGATAGCCCTCGCCGAAGACGTAGCCCGCGAAGACAACGCCAGGCCCGGCAATCTGCTTCAATTTCGCCTTGTAATCGCTGCTATAGGGCGCATCGCCGACGAGGCAGAGTTGCAAGCCCGTAGCTGGCCCGCCCAACTGTTGATACGCCGCGATGACATCATGCGCGTTGTTTTCAGGCACGAGCCGCCCCACCCACAGAATGTAGCCATCGGGCTGCAACCCCAGTTGTCGCAGCGTCTCCCCCGGCGGCAGATGCGGCACGTCCGAGCCGTAGGGGATAAACACCGAGGGCGTCTTGAACTTCTCCTGATAATACCGTTCGACCACATGCGAATCGGCGACGATACAACTGGCGGACTTCGTCGCCATGCGCTCGGCGAAGCGCAGGTAGCGTTTGGCGAAGCCGCCCCACTTCTCGCGCGCCCAATCCGCGCCATCGACATTGATCGCCGTGGGGGTACCGGTCAGCCGCGGGATGCCCGCGAGCGGCCCATTGCCCACGCCGCAGATATAGACCACATCATAGCGGCGAAACTGGCCATCGAGCATTGAGAGCGCGGTATGGGCAATCGTGTCGAAATGCTTGCTCGCAATCGTCGGCAGCTTGACGAGCCGCACCCCCTTATAGGTCTTCTCTGGCCAGGTGATATGGTGTGAGCGGCAATAGACTGTCACGGTATGGCCGCGCTCCACCAGCCGCACCGAGAGTTGCTCCACACAGGTCTCGAAGCCGCTATAACTGGCGGGGATGCCACGCGATCCCATCATCGCGATACGCAGTGGGCGCTGTGTCTGTGTCACAGGCAACGAGGCCGTTACGTGCGCGGGACGCCAGCGTGTTCGACGGAGATTCCTGAGAACGAGCACCAGAGAAATCAACGCCAGTCCGGCGAGCATAATGGCAACGGCATAGATAACAGAGAGAGTGGTAGCGCCCAGCGAAGCAAGTGACCAGCCAGCGGCGGACTGAAAGCCGACGTGAAGATACGTAGTGGGCATCGTGCGCAACTCTCCTTATGGATATCTGAGCGGGAATCTGGCGCCCCTACCGATGTATTACGTATAGTCGTCGTAGGGTGGCGTTTCCTGAGCAGCATAGTATCAGTGGCTGCGGCGCCGTTCACAAGGCGCTCTCTGGGTAGACCTCGCCAATGTCTATGCATCGCATCATACAATGCGACACGACTGTGTTCCCAGTTCCAGGCTACTTTCAGCGCAGGAGAGCCTCTGGCCAGCATGTCCAGATAGAGTGCGCGCGACCCGCGTATCAGGTATACTTGTGAAATCTCCGACATGTGTTGGAGCGGCAAGGCCTCCCGCCAAGCTCAGCGGTTCTGGATATATGCTCGCTTGAGATATAGCATAAGATAGAGAATATGGTGGCGCCTCGCAGGGCGAAAGGGAATGCAGTGGCATCAATACAGACGCTGTCAGAGACGCAGGCGCTGCGCGTAGCGATTGACGCCCACATGGTTGGGGAAAAGGAAACTGGCAATGAGACCTACATCGTCAACCTCATCCGCAGCCTCTCGCAGTACGATCAGCGCACGCGCTACTTTCTCTACTCTCCTCACCCCCAGTCACTTGACCGCTGCCGCCCGCTGACGGACAACTTCCAGATTCGCAAAGTGCGCCCTGGATCAGCGTCGGCGCGCCTCTTGTGGGGGCTGCCGCGGCAGGCCGTGGCTGATCGTGTGGATATCCTTCATGTCACCTATGTGGCTCCGCCAATTACTTCTGTCCCGCTTGTGACAACAGTGCATGACATCTCGTTCGCGCTATTCCCCGAACTGTTCTCGATGCGTGACCGGGCAATCCTTAGTTCGCTCGTACCTAGCACAATGAAGAGATCACAGGCAATTATCACCGTTTCCAATAGTTCTCGCGATGATATCGTGCGTCACTATAGCATACCCGCCGAGAAGGTCGCCGTCTGTTATCAGCCTATCTCAACGGCATTTCAGCAGCTCAGTAATCCCGACGCCAGCGCCGCCACATTGGCCTCTCATGGAATCTCTGTTCCCTACATCCTGGCCGTTGGCAATCTCCAGCCGCGCAAGAACCTGCCGCGTCTCATTCATGCCTTCGCCCATCTGAAACAAACTGGTCAGTACACTGGCCGTCTTGTGCTGGTGGGGCGCAGCAAGTGGCGCGAGTCCGACGTCTATCGCGAGGTGCGCGCGCTCGGCCTGGATGACGAGGTGATTTTCACCGGGTATGTTCCGGAAGAGGAGTTGGTTGCGCTCTATAATGCCGCTGATGCCTTTGTGTACCCTTCGCTGTATGAAGGCTATGGGCTGCCGCCGTTGGAGGCGATGGCTTGTGGGTGTCCGGTGATTACGGGGAACACGTCCTCGCTGCCTGAGGTGGTTGGCGATGCGGGCATCATGATCGATCCCACCTCCGAAGAGGCGCTTGCGCAGGCGATTGCTCATATCGTCAGTTCGCCGGATGAGAGAGGCGAGATGGTGAATCGTGGCCTTCAGCGCGTGGCGCAATTCTCGGCCGAGCGGGCGGCTCGTGTGACCATGGATGTCTACGAGCGTGTTGCGGCGATGCGCCACCATCGGCCGATGGTGCGCAGGTAGTATGCTCCGTGAACCACTTCACCGCTTCAGCCCGTGAATGAGAACTGATAGCGTTCCTTTGGAAGAATTATTACGCCATGTCAGAACTTCCGCCAATTGTGTGTATCTCGAACGCTGAGTGGGATGCCGTAATCCCCACCAACCGGCAGCAGCTCATGCGGCGATTCGCCGTACAGACGCCTGTCATGTTCTGCGAGGCGCCGCTGCCAGTGCTTGGGTCATTGATCGGGCAAAGCAGGCGCCGCCAGCGGCGTCATGGTTGGCGGCGCGAGGGAAATGTCCATATCTTGCAGGCGTGGGATTGGGTTCCTTATCCGATTACGCAGCGTTCGCGCGCGCTGAGCAGGAGCATGACGCTGGTTTCCGCCAGTACCTCCGAGACTCCTGGCAGTCACTGGGCTGGCCCACACCAATACTATGGACCTTTGCGCCTGACTCCGGTAACCTGTTAGGCGCCTGTGGCGAGCAACTCAGCGTCTACCACTGCGTCGATGATTTTCAGGCCGCCGAACAGTTCAACCACTATCGCCGTGTCGCGGCATACGACACGAGTAAGTCGGAAGAGTTCCTCGCGCGCTCTGTCGATGTGGCGCTGGCGTCGGCGCAGCCGCTATTCGAGCGGTGGCGGACAGTAAACGCCAATACCTATCTGATGCCCAACGTCGCGGACACAGCGCTGTTTCGCCAGGCGCTTGAGCCGGGGCGGAACATCCGGTTCTGGCCGGGATTCCGCAGCCACGGATTGCGTTCATCGGCGCGCTTGACCGCTACAAGGTAGATTTTGACCTGTTGGCCGCAGTCGCCGAACGTTGCCCGGATCTCCAGTTCGTCTGTGTTGGCCCGACAGGCGCCGGGGACCGCACAGCGCGCGGCAGTCTGCCTCAACGCGCCAATCTCCATTACGTGGGTACGCTGCCCCAGGCGGAATTGCCTGCTGTCCTCAGGTACTGCGCGGCGTGCGTCATCCCCTACCATCTGAACGAGTACACAGCAGCGGTATCGCCCCTCAAGCTCTATGAATATCTCGCCTCTGGGCGTCCCGTCGTCGCCACGCCCATACCCAGCCTGCGTGGCGAAAATGCCCCAGGGTTGCATCTCGCGGAGCCGGAGCCAGCGGCGTTCGTGGAGGCCATTCGCGGAGTCCTGGACATCAGCGAGCAGCGGCGACTGAGATTGCGGACGCTGCCCAGTCCCACAGTTGGGATCGGCGCATGGACGAGCTGACGGCGCTCCTGGAGACGCATTTGGGGCGTGTGTCGAACAGCAGCGCTTCATGAGCGAGCGGTATGGCGGTATACATTTGCCGTCACCTCGGCGACCCGATCCCAACTGAAGCGTTGAGCGCGAGCCAGCGACGCGGCGCGCAGCCGTACCCGCAGATCCGCATCCCGACAGATGGACAGCATCGCATCGCGTATCTGATCTTCCTGGGTGGGATCGACCAGCATGGTAGCGTCACCGGCGACCTCGGCCAGCGAGGAAATCGATGATGTGATGACCGGCGTCCCGCAGGCCATCCCTTCAGCCACCGGCAACCCAAAACCCTCTTCAAGCGAGGCGTACGCGAGGGCGTCAGCGCCGCTGATCAGACCCGCGATATCCTCAGCGGGCACATAGCCAAGCAGGCGTATAGCCGAGCCGAGATTGGCTTCTTCGATCGCGCGCGGCACATCGTCGTATTCCCAGCCCAGCTTGCCGACAATGACGTAGGTGTGCGAGAGGTTTCCCATCTGCCGCGCCTGCGCGAATGCCCGCACCGTGCGCGCCAGGTTTTTGCGCGGCTCAATCGTACCAACGCTGATGATGTAGGGATCAGTGAGGTGATATTTCTCCGCCACCCGGCTTTTTTCCTCAGTTGTGGCTGGCTGGAATCGCTCGTCCACGCCGTTTGGCACGACCGTGATGCGCTCTGACGGTAGCCCCGTGTAGGTGCGCAGATACTGCGCCGTCGTCTCCGAGGGCGTCACGATATGCTGGGCGAGTGGAATGGTGCGGCGCATCAACGTGGCAAGATACCGCCTGACCCATGGCGAATGATAGACTTCCGGCATCAGCGGAATGACATCGTGGACCATGATGACAAGCGGGGTATTGCCCATCCGAAGAACCGGGCCGTAGCTATCCAGGTAGTGAATAACATCGTAGCGTCCACTGTGAATCGTCGCTGGCAGTTGCTCCATCAGGTTGCGCCAGACAAAGCGCAGGCCCGGTACCGGAGCTGGCTGCGCAAATGAGGCGTAGATGATATGGAACCGCGGATCATCGGCCAGGCCGAGTTGCTCCGCATCCTCCCTGCGCAGGATGACATCCAACTCCATATCGACGTTGGAGCGGCGCAAGGCGCGGAGGAGGCCACGGGTGTAGGCGCGCCCCCCTTCTCCCTTCCCATAGAGCAAGATACTGTTGATAAATATTCTCATGATAGCGGTTTCTTCTCTTTGCGCGAATAGAGTCTTCAGGCATCGACGCGGCATATGCGCCCCGCTCAACCGCCGACGAACGTGAGGGTCAGCCGTGTTGTCTTTGATCAGGGATGGGGTGAAGTGAATATCGGCAGCGGAACCAGCATTCGCCTTGACGGGCGTTCTGAGCGGGCAGAAGCCATCGGCTGAGCAATCTGAGTACTTGCTGGGCGGCGTAATCGTTGATGTCGTATGAAGGTATGGCTGCCTGCCTGTCGGTAGAGCAGCAGCTTGTATTCCAGCTTGCCATCCACAGTCTGCAGCACCTTGTGCGATATCCACTTCATCTGAACGATGACTGTATCGATCCCGACCTGCATGCTGTTCAAACGCAAGGCCCATACAGTATAGCCAGGCTCACCCGCCGACGTCGTGAGACAAGGAGGGAATTGTGCGTTATAGATCGTACACTCCTGGATCTGCACGGCGCTCGGCGTCATGGCGGGATATGCTGTCGAGCCGCCTATGGGTGTAGACCCTTCGGGCACAAGCACGCGCATGAGGCCTGAATACCAGGATATGGGATTATGGTACGGCGTGGAGTCCAGATAAATCGGCGAGTACAGATGCGCTATTTTCGGCAGCTTGTAAGTTATCGTCATGTCGTGGATGGCGTTGCCCTGGCTGTCGAAGGTGATCTTGTCTACGACGGACTCCTCCATGTCGCGGCTGAAGTACGTCGCCCCAACGTTAACATTAGTCACCATCAGCCCATCTGTTCCCGCTGGCATTGGGTCAGCAGAATCCATGTGCATCTCGCTCAAGACGGATTCCACCTGCGCATCGGTGAAATACATCTGCACATCTTTTGTGCCGATGGCCGCGATAATCTCTTTCATCAGCACACTCTGATCCGCCGCGCTCAGACTGCCTACCCTGTGGAAAAGCGCGCTGCCGAGCAGCCCATCAATCGCCTTTTGGTTCTGATTACCGCCTGCGGTCTGGCTCCGGTTCAGGATGTGAAAGTAGTGGATGACGTCCATCAGATTGCTTGGGGTCACAGCCAGCGGCTTGCTCGGGTTCGCAGGATCATTGAATCCAGGCACGGTGAGCGGGCCAGTCAACGTCAGAATGTCTTTGATAATCTCTGGCGTAATCATGATGACGCCATCAATGCTCGCATCAGCGGTCGGATGATATTTCTGCATCTCCTGCTGATACATCTGCATGATGAGCTTCGCCGAGGTTGGGAAGTCGGGCGAGAGATTCGAGTCGCGCATGCCAAAGTGTTCTGGATCGGCGTTAAACCAGGCGTACTGCGCCGGGATCGGATTGGTGGGGCAGTTGGCTTGCGGCCCGTTGCAGTCGAATGTCGCAGTATCGCTCAGGTGGATCGCCGCCGATGAGCCGCCCGTTTTGCACCGTGATGACGGCATAGTTGCCCATGAAGCCGCCGGTCGAGCGCAACTCGTCGCTATCCACATTGAAGAGCAGGAAGTGCGCAGGTTTGGTGATGCCCAGCAGATCGGGAAGCGCTCCCATGATGTTATGGGCATAGCCGAGATACTTTGGCAACTTGGGCGCGAAGCCGTCGATCTTATGCAGAATCGTGACGATGCTGCCCAGGCCAATCTTGCTCAGTTGCGCCTCGTCGATGTTTTGGCGTTCGGCCAGCGCCTGCTGTGCGAGCGCCCCCGCCATCACGACATCCTGCTGGGCGCGGGTGACATCAGCCATCGTCAAGCCACCTGAGGCGACATTGCCTGTCGCGGTTGTCGCCGTCGCCGTGGGTGATGGTCCGGCGGTGGCCGTCGGCGCTGGAGTGGCGCCTGCCGTGCCGCTGACCGTTGGCGTGGCGCTGGCGCCGCCGATGTCTGTCAGCGCGCCTTTCAGATGAGGTATCAGAATGAGCGCCGCATCCATGCCATAACGGCCCGCCTGGACGAGTTGGAGCGCCATCGTGAGCGTACGATCCAGATTAACGCCAGCGGACGTCCCGGCGACTGGCCCCGGGATCGCGGCCTGCACGCGCACCAGATCACCATTGAGCGCGACCAGCCGCGTCTGTAACTCTGTCAGGTGGCCAGTATCGGTGAAGCTGCCGCCTTTGAGGATGGCTTCGATAGCGTTGGCCTGCGCCTTCGCGTCGAGCGCCGCCGACGCCGCGTCGACCACGGTCAGCGTGCTCTGCGTACAGCAGAATCCCACGATGACACTCATCAGCGCCAGCACCGAAATCATCTTGATCGAGAAATTCCGATCACGCAGGCGGGGGCGCTTGCCTGTGCGCTGAGTGCGGTCGCGAGCGGAGACCGGGCGCCCATTCGCAGCGGGCGCGCCATCATCCATGTCGCGCTGAGCCATACCCCGCGCATCGTTGTGGAATTCGCCCCCACCTGGGCCATCGTCTGGCGCCGCATTTTCCCACTCGTCCCAGGTACGATTCGCTTGGCGCTGTTGCCGAGGACGCCCCGTGACGCGCCCGACGAGCGGCATTCGCCCGGTGAAGTCGCGCACACGGTCGCCAAATCCCCGGCGACCATCGCCGCCACGTCCATCTGCGCGATTGTTGTCCGGGGAAGAAGAGCGCGCACCACGGGCACGACGGTCGTCACCCTGGCCCTGATTGGATGGCCCACTGGGTGCAATCCTTCGTGTTCTCTGCGGTGCGCGCTGACCTGCCATGCGGAACGCCCCCTCACTCTCCCCAAAATCGTACTCGTCCTGAATATGAAGATCACCACTGCAACATTCGTGGCGCAATCGCCTCCTGCGACCAGGGTGTCCCTCGACCAATGTTCCACCTATGCGCAGAGTATCGTACAACAGGTCGGCCTGGTAGCGGCAAAAGCGGGCCACTTCGGGCTAATCTGAGGCACTAGCCTGACACGTATATCGACGCATGTATCGGGCCAATCTGTTTTTCGGGAGCCATATCGCATACTGGACACATCAGGCTACCTCAGGCTAGTCGCGGGCTAGTCGCGCGAACAGATCTTCATACTGGTCGATCACGGTATCCCAACGAGAACGTGTCGCCATCAGGCGGGCGGCTCTCTGGCGATAGTTCTCGACCAGCGCTGGATTCGCGACCACCTGGGCCAGCACGCGCGCCAGATCACTCGCGCCGCCTGCGCCAGTGTAGGTGAGCGTGGCGTCACCGAAGGCTTCTCCATTGGCGGCCATGCCAGCGGCCAGGTCATTGACAATCACACAGTTGCCAGCGAGTAGCGCCTCCAGTAGCGCCGGATGCGGTCCACCAACACCACTCGAGAACACATACATACGGGCGTTCGAGTCAAGCTCGTGGTAACTATCACCGAAGGCATTGCCCGCGAAGACGACCCCGGAACCAGCCTTCCGCCTCAACTCCACCGCATAGTCACTGCCATGTGGCGCATCGCCGACGAGGCAGAGTTGCAAGCCCGTGGCTGGCCCACCAAGCGTCTGATACGCCTCGATGACATCGTGTGCATTGTTTTCGGGTACGAGCCGTCCCGCCCAGAAGATGTACCCATCGGGCCGCAGCCCCAACTGCCGCAGCGCGCTGCCTGGCGGTGTACGCGGGACATCCGAGCCATACGGCAAGAAGACCGCGGGCGTCTTGAACGTATCGTAGAAGTATTTTTCGGTGGCGCGCGAATCGGCGACGACACAGCTCGCGAACTTCGCCGCCAGACGTTCGGATATGCGCCCGTCAGCCTCCCCATCCGCATCACCAACACGAATGATCGTTGGTTTGCCGGTCAGTCGTGGGATGCCAGCCAGCGGCCCATTGCCCACCCCGAAGATATAGACGACATCGTAGCGCCGGAACTGGCCAATCACCATCGAGAGCCAGGTGTGCGCAAGCGTCTTGAAACGCGCGCCAGCAATCGTCGGGAGCTTGACGAGCCGCACGCCTTTGTAGGTCTTATCAGGCCAGGCGCCATGGTGGGGCTGGCAATAGACCGTCACCTGGTGTCCGCGCTCCACCAGCCGCACCGCGAGTTGCTCGATACACGCCTCGCGTCGGCTCGCGTCGGCTGGGATGCCGCGCGAACCCATCATTGCGATATGCAGCGGACGCCGCGACCGCATCACTGGCGTTGCTGGCGTCGCATCGGGTGTAGCCGCGAGAACAGCCGGGCGCGCCTGAGCCGCCGCCCGACGCATCGACCCACGGTGTACCGCGCCTGTTCGCACCAATGTATTGTCGTCGAGCAGCCACTCCGCGCGGGCAGCCACCGGCGTCATATCTGGCTCGGCTTTAGCGTGCGTCTCAGGGGATCCGGGCGTTGCGGTATGCTGCCTGGCGCGACTGGCGCTGATCTTTTCGGGATTCCAACGCGTGCGCCGGAGATTCTCGATCACGACCCACAGTGACAAGACGATGATCGCGGCGATCAGGCCAACGACCGCATACACATCGTCACCGCGAAGAGCGAGTGAACCGATTGACCAATGAGCCGCAGTCGCAACAGCGAACAGACCATATGAAGCGGGCATCGTGCGAAACTCTCCTTGCGCATACTTGGTACTGCTATCTATGCATCGCCCACGTGAAAATCAGATGAATCGCGGCGCGCGAATTTCAGGCGCCTGAAGCCGCGCGATATCTTCCGCAGTATATGCGCCAGGTGGCGACATCGCCAGCCAGAAGTACACCACCTGTCAATCATAGAGAGCGTCGAGAAATTGGTGTACTCCGGCTACTTTCAGCCTACTCGCCTCAATGGCGCATACACCGCCAATTCGGGTAGAATGTCTTCGTCGTCGTGGGTCTCGTTACCTGGTACGCAGTCGATGACGCAGGGATGGCATGATGAAGCTGCCACAGCATTGCGGTGAGGCCGCGCCCATATGTTGAGCAGGCAAGCGCCATCAAGGTTGGGTGAGGGTACTGGAACATGCCGAACGCTCTGATTACTGGCATCACCGGCCAGGATGGCAGTTACCTGGCTGAATTGTTGCTAAAAAAAGGCTATCACGTCTACGGCTTGATTCGCCGCGCCAGCACGTTCAATGATGTACGAATTAAACATCTCCTCCCAGAGATTGAACTTATCGACGCCGATCTGCTCGACCAACTCTCGCTCATCACCGCGCTCAAGCGTTCACACGCGGACGAAGTCTACAACCTCGCGGCGATGTCATTCGTGGGCGCGTCTTTCCAGCAGCCCGTGGCTACCGGCGAATACACGGCGCTGAGTGTGGCGCGGATGCTCGAAGCGGTTCGGTTGGCCGATTGGCCGATTCGCTTCTACCAGGCGAGCAGCTCTGAAATGTTCGGAAAAGCACAGGCGACGCCTCAGAATGAGACGACCCCCTTCTATCCACGCAGTCCCTATGGCGTGGCCAAGCTCTACGGCCACTGGATTACGGTGAACTTCCGCGAGAGCTACAATCTCTTCGCATGCAGCGGCATCCTGTTCAACCACGAGTGCGAAGGAAAAAAGCAAGGAAAAAAAGAAGAAAGGGAGAAGAGCGGGAGAGGAAAAGGGAAAGAGGAGAGAGGAGGGGGAGGAGGGGAAAAGAGAGAGGAGGGAAGAGAAGAAGAAAAAGGCAGGAGGCGCGGAGCCAGAGACGAAACGCGCCGCAGAAGGCGAACGCGGAGAAGCAGACGGCGAGAGGACAGCGAAAGCAAAACAGCCGCGGAGCAAAAGCGACAGAACACGGAGGAGAAGCGGGTGCGAGATAACAACGCCGAGGGGGAGGAGGAACGAGCAGTAAACGGAGCGAAAAAAGAGAGCAGCAGCTCGACAGGTCGCCGCAGCTAGCAGCGCGTCAGGAGAGCGAAACGTCGCGCTAGTCGCTAAAAGTGGTATCGCGAACAGCAACGACGGAAACAGCAACAGCTGAACGGAGCGCAAGCCAACGCGCGGCAGAAACACGAGTCGCTCTAAACGCGCACCGGTGAAAAGCGCGGCCGCGACGTAAACGAACGCTAGCCGCGAGCGCGTCTAGCAAAACGCGCAGCTACAAGCGAGCGATGGCCTGAAGAGTAAAACATGCAACTACGAGTCAAGAGCAACAAAAGAAAAGAGGCACTGGCGGCCGCTCACACACGGCTCGCAATAAACAAATAGAGCAGCGAGCGATAATCTGCGACGAGGAGCGCAATGGAAAATTGCACTATCAAATCAATCTGAAATCTCCCGATGTGCCGAGCAAAAAGAGTCAGCAAATGCGCCGCCCGCTCGAAGAAGTTGTGAAAGCATCCCATCGAGTATCGCATAGTTCGCTGATCGAACTGGCGCATGAGCACCGCTGTCTGTGAGTTCGTGCAAGCCTGGCGTCGGAGTGTCGCACCTGTTGGGTCCGGTTTGTAGACGCGATGGCTCGCTTCAGATACAATAAGTTCGTCTGGGGCGGTGGAGCGTACGGGGATAAAACAAACAGCGAAACCTTGCCTGTCTGTCACGCCGATGCGCACCCGCGGGCCACCATGTTTATGTGCAATGATTAAGGGAATCGAACCATGCCGAACGCTCTGATTACTGGCATCACCGGCCAGGATGGCAGTTATCTGGCCGAATTACTCCTGAAAAAAGGCTATCATGTCTACGGCTTGATTCGCCGCGCCAGCACATTCAATGATGTACGGATTAAACATCTCCTCCTGGAGATTGAACTTATCGACGCCGATCTGCTCGACCAACTCTCGCTCATCACCGCGCTCAAGCGTTCTCGTGCCGACGAAGTCTACAACCTCGCGGCGATGTCATTCGTCGGCGCGTCTTTCCAGCAGCCCGTGGCAACCGGCGAATACACTGCGCTGAGTGTGGCGCGGATGCTCGAAGCGGTTCGGCTGGCCGATTGGCCTATTCGCTTCTACCAGGCGTCAGCAGCTCTGAAATGTTTGGCAAGGTACAGGCGACGCCTCAGAATGAGACGACCCCTTTCTACCCACGCAGCCCGTATGGCGTGGCCAAGCTCTACGGCCACTGGATTACCGTGAACTTCCGCGAGAGCTACAACCTCTTCGCATGCAGCGGCATCCTGTTCAACCACGAATCCGCCACGACGCTCACTGGAGTTTGTGACGCGCAAGATTTCGCATCATGTCGCGCGTATCAAGCTGGGTCTTCAGGACAAAATGACATTGGGCAATCTGGATGCGCAGCGCGACTGGGGCTTCGCTGGCGACTACGTGGAGGCCATGTGGCTCATGCTTCAGCAGGAGGCGCCCGACGACTACGTCATCGCCACCGGTCAAACACACAGTGTGCGCGACTTCGCTGTCGCGGCCTTCAACAGTCTTGGGATTACCGACTGGGAAAGCCACGTCGAGATCGATACCAAACTCTTCCGCCCCGCTGAGGTTGACCGCCTGGTTGGCGATGCCTCAAAAGCGATACGCATACTCGGCTGGAAACCTCGTGTATCCTTCGAAGAACTCGTCGAGATGATGGTGCGGAGCGACCTGGAACAGCTCTCACAGCAGCCGCATGAGCCGCGATGAGCGTGGAAACGCGAGGGATAGCCTTATGACCGCCACGCCGACAGCGACGCCAGCACGAATTCTGATCACAGGATATTCAGGATTCGTGGGGCATTACCTGGTGCGCCGCTGCGCGGAACACTATCCAGCAGCCGAACTCTTTGGCCTCTCCAACCGCGCTCCCGACCAAACGCCTACGGACGATGACCCAGGCGCGCCAGTGGTGCGACATCTTCAGGTCGATATCGGCGATGCCGACGCGGTACGCCAGGCGCTGGCTGAGTCTCGCCCTGATCTCGTGTTCCATCTCGCCGCCCAGGCCTCGGTGGCTGAGTCGTGGACAGACCCGGCGGGCACACTTGCCATAAACGCCGGAGGCGCCGTTCATTTGCTGGAAGGGCTTCACGCCGAGGGATTACACGAAACACGCGTCGTCCTGATTGGTTCGGGGGAGCAGTATGGCGTGGTGCGGCCCGAAGATAACCCGATCCGCGAGAGTCAGCCGCTGCTGCCAGTGAATCCGTATGCTGTCGCAAAGGCCACCCAGGATCTTTTCGGCTATCAATACTTCGCCGCGTATGGATTGCCCGTGTTTCGTGTGCGCCCATTCAATCACTTCGGTCCAGGCCAGGCGCCCGCGTTTGTGATTGCTGGCTTCGCAGAGCACATCGCGCGTATCGAGGCAGGCGGCGCGGAGCCTGTGTTGCATGTGGGCAACCTGGCGGCCCAACGTGATTTTCTCTTCGTGGACGATGTCGTGCGCGCCTATATCGCCATCGCCGATGAAGGGGTTCCTGGCGCCGCGTATAATGTCGGGTCGGGGACGCCTCACGCCATCGAGGAGGTGCTCGATATCCTGCTCTCCTTCACGCCATGCGCCCATCGACGTGCGCGTGGATCCGCAACGCTTCCGCCCGATTGATGCGCCGCTCGCCTATGCGGACACGGCGCTCCTGCGTGAGCATACCGGCTGGGCGCCCCAACATACCTTGCGGGATGCGCTCTTCGCCACGCTCGAAAGCTATCGGGGCGCCATGCGTGTGGGACGCTAACGACGGCGCGCTACTCAGTTCGTCTTCTCGCTCCCGTGCGGCTGTGGGATAGAATGCGAGGAGCAGCAGTGTCTTCCGGTCGAGAGGAGCGCACGTATGGCATCTAGCATCTGATGAACAGCCGCAGCCGAAACCACAACAACCGAGCCAGCAACCGAGCCAGCAACCGAGTCAGAACCAACGATCCTACCGCACAGACAAGATCGTAGTCACCTGGAATCCGAGTGTCTGCATCAACTCGCATATCTGCGTGAACGGCCTGCCGGGGGTATTTCGCCCGAAAGAGCGCCCATGGATACAGGTGGACGCCGCCGACGCCGATGAGGTCGCCCAGGTTGTCGCCCGGTGTCCCAGTGGCGCCCTGCATTTCGAGCGCATTGACGGCGGGGCGCAGGAGGAAATCGCCGAAGAGGTGACGATTGCGCCGCAGCCGAATGGGCCGCTGTATGTGCGCGGTTGGATGCGTATCGTGAAGCCCGATGGCACGATGCTACGCGAAGATAGCCGCATGGCGCTGTGCCGCTGTGGCCAATCGCATAAGAAGCCGTTCTGCGACGGCAGCCATCGTACCGCTGGTTTCGAGGCGGAATAGGCAAAATAGGCAAAATAGACAGGGGTATCACATATGAGCACTGAGAACGAACCGCTTACCGTGATTGATAACACGGCCGAGCAGCGTTACGAGGTACATGCGGAGGGTGAGGTTGCCGTGCTCACCTATGAGCGCCACGGCAAACGCATCACCTTTCTGCACACTGGTGTTCCGCCCGCGCTGGAAGGCCGGGGCATAGCGGGCATGCTGGCGCGCGCCGCGCTCGAAGCCGCACGCGCCGACGGGCTTGAAGTCATTCCGCTCTGCCCATACGTGGCGGCGTACATTCGCCGTCATCACGAATACCTGCCGCTCGTCGCCGAAGCGTATCGGGCGCGTCTGCTCGCGGGCGAATGAGAGAATATCACAGACATTTTCAGGGATCATTGGCGGTCATACAGGTGGAAGGTCATTTCAGGCGTAGCGGTCTGAGCCTCCAGGCCGTATAATAAACGCCAACCCTTGTTGTGATGATGTGCGACCCCCAGCAGGATCGCCGTTGTGGCTGCCTGGCGCGGACAGGCGTGTGTTGTGGAGGGCGACATGGAGCAACTCACCAATATCGTCATATCGCCAGGCGACCTGGAGACTATTACGCACCTGCTGGAAAAGCTGGCTCAAGATACCACCGCGAGCCATGTGCTCCTGCTGGACAAGAGCGGCCAGGTCATCGCGGCGCAACAGCAATCCAGCGAGCGTGATCTCGTCGCGCTGGGAGCGCTGCTGGCGGGCGCGTTCTCGTCGTCGCGACAGGTCGCGGAGATTCTGGGTGAGCGCGACTTCCGTGGGATTCTGCAGCAGGGCGTCCATGAAAGCATCTACACCAGCTTGATTGGCGAACACTGGCTGCTGGTCGTGGCGTTCGACAAGCAGACGCATGTTGGGCTGGTCAAAGTGCTGGCGCGGCGTGCCTGCGACGAACTGGAGCGTGTGCTCGAACAGGTGCTTTCGGGCAGCGCCGAGGCGAAGGAACAGGTCGTCAACGTCCAGTTCCGCAATTCGGTCGAGAATACGATCGATTTTCTGTTCCGGGATTAGGCGGATCATGGCCCTCATCAACGTTGCCAGCCGCGAGATTCAGTGCAAGATTGTCTACTATGGCACGGGCTACTGCGGCAAGACGACCAATCTGCAATATATCTTTGCGCGCGCTCCCCAGCCTGCCCGAGGTGATCTGCTGTCGATAGCCACCGAAAACGAGCGCACGCTTTTTTTCGACTTTCTGCCGCTCGACCTGGGCGACATCCATGGCTTTCGGGTGCGCTTCCACCTCTATACCGTGCCCGGCCAGGTGCTCTACGAACGGACGCGCGTCGCCGTGTTGAACGGGGCCGATGGCATCGTCTACGTCGCCGACTCATCCGCTGAAAAGCTGGAAGAAAACTTCCAGAGCTTGATCGAGTTGGAAACCAACATGCGGCGGATGGGCAATGATCTGGCCCGCTTCCCGTTTGTGATGCAGTGGAACAAACGCGACTTGCCCAATGCCATTCCTGAGATTACACTGGAACGGTATCTCAATCGGCGGCGTGTGCCAGCGTTCCCCGCATCCGCCGTGACTGGCGAGGGAGTTTTCCCGACGCTCCGGGCGATTTGTAAGGCGGTGATGGCCTGTCTGTGAGGGGCTATGAGGGGCTGTGAAGGGAGTGGACGCATGCGCGCAATCATTAGTGTCGCCGACAAGACTGGTATCGTCGCTTTCGCGCAGGGATTGAGCGCACTCGATGTCGAACTCTTTTCCACCGGAGGCACCGCCCAGGCGCTCGCCGCAGCAGGCGTGCCGGTACACTCGATCACCGAGATAACTGGCTTCCCTGAGATTCTCGAGGGGCGCGTCAAGACGCTGCATCCGGCGGTTCACGGGGGCATTCTGGCGCGCCGCGACCGCGATACCCATATGGCCGAACTGGAAAAGCACCACATCACCCCGATTGATCTGGTCGTCTGCAACCTCTATCCCTTTGCCGAGACCGTCGCCCAGCCCGACGCGACACTCGAATCGGCCCTGGAGGAAATCGACGTCGGTGGTGTCACACTGCTCCGCGCATCCGCCAAGAACTTTCCGTCGGTCACGGTGATCGTGCGCCCTGAGGATTATGAGCCGATCCTCGAAGAGTTTCAGACGCAGGGCAGCGCCAGCGCGGAGACGCGCCGCAGATTGGCCGCCATCGCTTTCCAGCATACGGCGATGTATGACACCGCCATTGCCGAATACCTGCGACGTGGCACATCCGACGAACTCTTCCCCGAGGAATTGACACTTGGCCTGCGCAGACTCGTGCGGCTGAAATATGGCGAGAATCCGCACCAGCAGGCGGCGCTCTATGGGTGGGGCGGCACTCCTACCGGGCTAGACGAACGCAGCGACGCGTCCGCGAATCCGCCTGTCGCGGTCGATCGGGGAACTGGCGCACTAGCGCATCCTGTTCCGCCATCGGTTGCGGGGGCACGGCAGTTACAGGGCAAAGAACTCGGATTCAACAATCTGCTCGATCTGGATGCCGCGCTCAGCGCGGTCGCCAGCTTCAAGGCGCCAACCGCAGTGGTTGTCAAACACACCAATCCCTGCGGGCTGGCCTGCGGCGATTCGTTGGTTGACAGTTATCGCCGCGCCCATGCGGGCGATCCAGTCTCGGCCTATGGTGGTATACTCGGTTTCAATCGTGAAGTCGATGAGGCCACCGCGCGCGAACTAAGCCAGATTTTTTATGAGGCGATCATCGCGCCGGGCTACTCCCCTGAGGCGCTGGCGGTGCTGGCGACGAGGAAGAATCTGCGGCTGCTGGCGACTGACACCCCAATCGGGCCACAGTTTGTCAAGACCTACGCCCACGACCCCTATCAGCTCGATGTGCGGCGGGTCAGCGGCGGTCTGCTGGTTCAGACGGCGGATATGATCTCCGACAGCGACATCCCGCGTAAGGTGGTCTCGGAGCGCGAGCCGACGCTGGACGAGTTGACCGATCTGCTCTTTGCGTGGAAGGTGGTACAGCAGGTCAAGTCGAACGCGATTGTGCTGGCGAAAAAGCTGACCGTGGTGGGTGTTGGCGCTGGCCAGATGAATCGTGTCTATAGCGTGCAGATCGCGGCTGATCGCGCAGGCGACCGCGCACGCGGCAGTGTACTCGCGTCAGATGCGTTTTTCCCATTTGCTGACGGCGTGGAGACAGCGGCAAAGGCTGGGGTGACGGCCATCATTCAGCCGGGTGGCTCGATTCGCGATAATGATGCGATCAAGGCGGCGAACAAGTCTGGGATAGCGATGATCGTGACTGGCCAGCGCCATTTCCGGCACTAGCCGCCCCAACCTATTCCAGGCATTCTGCGTATACATAACCGACGGAACGGTGGAATTATCGTCATGAAGCGGCAACAGAGGGCAGGTTTATAGCGTGACACAGCCAGGCAATCCTTACGAGACATCCTCGATCAGCGGACAGACAACGACCCAGAGCACAACAGCGCCAACGATTCCCCCCACTGACCAGAAGAAGTCTGGATCGGGCGGCAAGATCGCGCGGCGCGCATTGCTCGCCGGAGTCGGCATAGGCGCCTGCGTAGCAGGTGTCGAGCTGGCCCCGGCCGCGCTCAAAAAGATGGGCGAGTTTACGCAGGCCGAGGTACAGGACGCCTTCAGTTCTGGCGTGGATAGTGGCCGCAAAGCGTTGTTGGATGAATTGTCACAGGTTGAGGGGCTGACCATCGAAGGCGCCATCGGCGCGGCGGAACTGACACGACTGGCGGTCAAGTTCATCGTGCTGCCCCTTTCGCGGCTGATGACTACCATCGAAGGCGGGGCGCTCGACGTGCTCTATAATGCGCTCCAGTCCGCCAAGGATAATCTGGGGAAGATCAACGTCCATATCGCGCCGCTGGATGGACTCGAACAGATGGTGGGCCAGTGGCGCGACAACGTAAGCCAGTTGCCGACCGCGCTCGATAAATACGCCAACGCTGATATCGATAGCGCGGAGTCTTATCTGAAGGCGCTACAGAAGAAAATCGCTCAGGAGAAAGCGCCGAGCCTGTAGCCGCGCCCTGATGGCAGGCGGCTCATGCAGTTTTACGAAATAGTGAGGGACAGCGCGCGCGGGCCACGGCGGCTGGCGGCTGAAGCCGCGCCTAAGGGATGCGCATCAGCGCATCCGCAAAGCCTGCCTCCGCAGGCTCAACCCAGAGTAAGCCCAGAGCGCGGGCGGTTGAAACCGCGCCTGAACGACCTCCCGGTGGTCGGCCACGAAACCTGCCTGCGCAGGTTGCCCGCAACGCGGCCCCACCGGATGCCCTTTTGGCGCACGTTCTGCAGCCCGCGAAGGCGGGCTTTGTGGCGCAGCCCTTAGGCGCGGCTTCAGCCGCCAGCCGCCGTGGCGCCTGTCCCTCATATTTTGTAAAACCACATCACGCGCCAGGCGGATTCAGCGGACACGCCAGCGAAAAGGAGCATCGGTTGGCATGGCTGATACAGCGCCCTATCGATCCTCTCCGCTGTTTGCGCGATTCTACGACTGGAACTCGCGCCGTCGGGGCATGGCCGCCTACTTCGACCCCTATCGCCGCGCGATTGCCCGCATGAGCCGGGGACGCGTCCTCGAGTTGGGCGCTGGCGGCGGGCAGAACTTCCCCTATTATGATCCGGCGCGCGTGAGTGCGGTCGAGGCGACCGAGCCAGATAGCGCCATGATCGGTTATGCCCGCGCGCATGTGAGTGATGCCCACGTGCCGATTCATATCACCCAGGCAGCCGCCGAACATCTGCCATTCGGCGCGGGCGCCTTCGATACGGTGCTGGCGACACTGGTGCTGTGTTCAGTGGCCGATCTGCAGGCGACGTTGCGCGAGATTGCGCGGGTGCTCACACCCGATGGACAACTGCTGCTCTTCGAGCACGTGCGCCATCAGCGCCGCTGGGCCGCCGCCATGCAGACAGCATTCACGCCCATTCAGCGGCGGATGGCGGGCAACTGTCACCTCAACCGCGACATCCACAGTGCGCTCCTCCAGGCGGGATTTACCATCGAGACGGAGAAGCGCTACAGCGGCGGCCTGCTTCCCATGTGGCTCTATGCGGCACGGCCCCCGGTCGCGAGCAGCGCTGAATAAGGCGACATCATGGGTGAGAGAATGCTCTTCCAGTTCCAGTTCCCACAAAGAATGATATAAAGAATAGGCGCACATGCGCCCGAAGACGAACAGGTAGGTCGCCTATCGTCCGTATGTGATGTTGTGTGTGGCGGCCCTCTCCCGGCCTTCAGCCACCCTCCCCTATGAAGGGAGGGACTGAGGCGACCAGTGTGGCGACTGGCTACCAATGGACACCCCTCTCCTCGAGGAGAGGGGCTGGGGGTGAGGTCTGTCACGCGCGCACTCCAACACCTGAGGCGGAGATGGTATAAGTAGCCAGGGTGTCTGTCGTCATCTATGGAACAGGGATGGAACCGATTGGAGCGCCCTTCATGACTGATTTTCAAGTCGTAGCCCCCTTCACGCCGACAGGCGATCAGCCCGACGCCATCAAGACGCTGAACGATTCGCTGCACGCGGGGAACCGCTATCAGACGCTGCTTGGTGTGACCGGCAGCGGCAAGACGTTCACCGTCGCGCAGATGGTCGAGCATGTGCAGCGGCCAACGCTGGTGCTCGCGCCCAACAAGACCCTGGCGGCCCAACTCTACGCCGAGTACAAAGAGTTCTTTCCGGCGAACGCCGTCGAGTATTTTGTCAGTTACTACGACTACTACCAGCCAGAGGCCTACATCCCGCGCTCCGATACCTATGTCGAGAAAGAAAGTCAGGTCAACGACGAGATCGAAAAGTTGCGGCTTTCCGCCACGCGCAGTCTCTTCGAGCGCCGCGATGTGCTGATCGTCGCCTCGGTCTCATGCATCTATGGCCTGGGTTCGCCAGAGGAGTATGGCGAGGTCGTCTTGACCCTCAAGGTTGGCCAGGAACGCCGCCGCGACCGCGTGCTGCGCCACCTCACCGATATCCAGTATGAGCGCAACGACCAGAGCTTCACGCGCGGCAAATTTCGCGTGCGTGGCGATGTGCTGGAGATATACCCATCGTATGAGGATCTGGCGGTGCGCATCGAGTTCTTTGGCGATGAGGTCGAGCGCATCGTCGAGATTGATCCACTCACTGGCGAGATTCTGGGCGCACGCACGCGGGTAGACATCTATCCCGCCAAGCACTGGGTCACCACGCAGGAACGCCTGAACCGCGCCATCACCGACATCGAGGAGGAGCTGGCGTTCCGGCTGAAGGAGCTTGATGGCGAGGGCAAACTGCTGGAGGCGGCGCGGCTGCGCCAGCGCACCAACTTCGATATCGAGATGCTGCGCGAAACGGGCATCTGTTCCGGCATCGAAAACTACTCGCGCCACCTTGCCGCGCGCCAGGCAGGCGATCCGCCGTGGACGCTGCTCGACTACATGCCCGACGACTTTCTGCTGGTGGTGGATGAGTCGCATATCGCGCTGCCGCAGGTGCGTGGCATGTTCAACGGCGACCGCGCGCGCAAGCAGGTGCTGGTAGACTACGGCTTCCGGCTGCCCTCCGCGCTGGATAATCGCCCGCTGACGTGGAATGAGTTTCTCGAACATATCCCACAGGCGGTCTTCGTCTCCGCGACGCCTGGCCCATTCGAGTATGAGCATAGCGCGATTGTCGCCGAGCAGATCATTCGCCCGACGGGCCTGCTCGATCCGGAGATCGTCGTCCGCCCGACCGAGGGCCAGATCGACGACCTGCTGGCGGAGATTCGCGCGCGCACCGAGAAGGGGCAGCGGGTGCTGGTGACGACCATCACCAAGAAGATGTCTGAAGATCTGGCCGATTACCTGCAAGAGATGGGTGTCAAGGTACACTATCTCCACTCAGAGATTGACACGATTCAGCGGGTGGACATTCTGCGCGATCTGCGCCTGGGCGTGTATGATGTCGTCGTCGGCATCAATCTGTTGCGCGAGGGACTGGATTTGCCCGAAGTCTCGCTGGTGGCGATCCTCGACGCCGATAAAGAGGGTTTCCTGCGGTCGGAAGGCTCGCTGATTCAGACGGTGGGACGCGCGGCGCGGCATATCGAAGGCTCGGTCATCATGTACGCTGACCGCGTCACCGACTCGATGCATCGCGCCATCAGCGAGACCAATCGTCGGCGGCGCATCCAGGCGGAGTTCAACGAGGAACATGGCATCACGCCAGTGGGCATCCGCAAAGATGTGCGCTCGCTCTCGGACCGGCTGCACGCCGCCACGGCCGATGGCGAGCAGTCAGGTGGCGGTCTGGCCATCGCCGCGATGCCGCGTGACGAGATCATGCGTATCGTCAAAGACCTCGAGGCCCAGATGAAGCGCGCCTCACGCGAACTGGAGTTTGAGAAGGCGGCCCAACTGCGCGATCAGATTGTGGAACTGCGGCGCGCCCTGGTAGAGTGCCTAAGAACGCTCTCTCATCGCACAACCTCGGTACTGCGTCTTCATTGGCGAAATGTCGCCTGTTTGTGACGCTCTGCGGCTGAGGCGACGCGATCAATCTTTGCCAGCAGCGAGGGGTAGAAAACCGCCGCGTTTGCACGCAACAATTCTACACGGCGCAGAGCCTCATCGGCATCATACAGTATGAGGCTCTGCGCCTCCCCGATTCGTGCCAATAACTCATACCCTTCCCAATTGTGATGGCGCTGAAAGACTGCGGCGCCCTCTGGGAGCGCATGCAGCGCTTTATTCGCATAGAATCGTCGTTCCTGCGTGGTGAGGGCGCGCCAACTTGCCAGGCGTTTGTACCCCTCGCCCCAGGAATATTCAACGAGCGCTTGGAAGGTCTCGCGTTCATGTCCCTGAATGCCACTGGCGACATGTCGTGCCATCTCCAGGTCGACTTTCCACGCCTGTGTATTTCCTTGCAGCAGATAGGCATGGGCGCGGTTACGTAAGAGTTCTACCTGAAGGGCGTGTTCGCTAAAGTACCACCGGAGATTTTCAAGCGCACGGGTCAACTCGGCAATGCACTCACCAAATTGGTCAGCCACGGGCGACGCATCGCGCTGCTTGTAATACAACGGGCCGCGCAAGTTGAAAAGATGGCCATATTCTGAGGCAAACACTTTTGGCGGAAAATAGAGAATGACCTCCGTTTCCATTCGAGTCAGGGTTTCAATCATCATGGGTACACGGTTGTACCAACCCAGATAAGCTCCCTGCGCTTCACAATACTCGAAGCCCACCAGGAGCTTTGCGCGCGCGAACTCTGGTGATTTCATCAATCGAGGCGCTGCTATTGGGGTCTCGAACAGCGCCTCGAACAGTGCTTTCGCATCCCGATAACTCGCTGCCACGTCTCCCTGGTTGCGGCGTTCACGTAGCTCACTCACTGCATGCTCGACTTGCTCCAGCGACTGACCAATGGATTGTTCCAGTGGTCGGAAGCGCAACTGCACTGGAGTGGCCCGATAGACAATAGGAAGGAGACTGGCCTCAGCGGCAAGTGCGAGAAATGTCCGCCGATCCATTACATTCAGCTCAAGCGCGTGGCACATCGAATCAACATCTACGGCATGCGTTGTCGCCAGTTTTCCCCGCGCCAGGCGAGAAATTGTCGATGGCGCTACGTTGAGTTGGCTTGCCAGCCAGGACTGCGAACTCCCTTTCGCTTGCAAACAGGCTCCGAGGAACCGACCGAACTTCAGCGTGGGCGCACTATCATCGTCTGGATGAGCGCTCCCCATATAAGAATCATCCAAGACATTCGCCGCTCTACCCGTTTCCTCAGCGCCCGGCGCGTCATCCTCAATGCGCCCACCACCCTTGATGAAGCTTGCACACGCTTGCACGAAAGCGGACTGTTCGTGACCTATGAGATCAAGGGCACGGCATAAGGACTCTATGGTGATGCGGCGGCTGGTTTCCTCTTTACCGTTCAGGAATCTCCAGAGCGTCGCCCGAGAGATATTGAGCCGCTTAGCGAGCATTGGCCCTGATATTCCCCGCGCGTCCATCCGGTTGACAATGAGGGCGCCGAGCGGAGTCTCAGGGTTTTTTCTTGGCCTTCCAAGTCGCGTTGAATACCCCATACCTGCCTTTCCTCCCTCAATATTTCTCTACGCATCAGACGGTCTCTCATGAGCACAGTATATCTTCCCTCATGGCCATGCAGCGAATTTGTTGCATTCGTGCAAAGAGCATCCGGTGGTGTACTTGCTTTGGCCACTGTTTCAGCAAAGGAAGGAGAAGTGAATGCAATTCACATGCGGGTAGCAAATAGACGGGCCGATAGCATCCCTGCTTCACCAGGGATACTACAGGCCCGACCGAGAAGCATCAACCCCGTTCGCACATTCAGTGCGGACACCTGTATGAGAGCAGAAAGGCAGACCTTCTATGGTCAATAATACACGCTCAACCACCGTTGTCGAATCTCCGTCTGACGCATCCATCCAGCGACGCATCTTGAGTTTGGTCTGTGTCGCCCTGCTGGCCACGACACTTACCCTCGGAGCATTCGGCGTTCAAATAGTGTCTGCGCCGCATGCGCATCCCATGACGCCATCGCATCAACTGGTAGATGGCACGCCCTCCCCGAATCTCCAATGTGGAGGAATTGCAGCGGGTTGTTAACTACCATCACCACCCGGTAATCCCGGAGCGAGCCAGGAAGAGTCTCATGGGAAGACTCTTCCTGGTCTTGCTATGTAAAACTAAATAGGGCATGCTGAAGATGCCGCTATTCGTCAGGCTTTGTGGGAGTCGTTGACGATACCTATGTGTGGCAATGCCAATGCCATAAAGGGAGCGCTATTTATGCACTTATTTAGCAGTTCGTTGCATTTGCCTGACGATGTGGCATGGAAGGCATCCTACGGCTACTCTCCCGACATTGCTGGCGTGCTTATTGCTGCCTATACATCCATCCGGCGCGGAAAAGGCAATGTATACGGCTACTTGCAGGCCATTTCGCTCGCGGTTTCCTCGGTCAAAGCGCGCATGTCACGCCGTCAGCGCCTTCACCTCTACTTCATCCTGGCTGCTGGCGCTGGAGCAGGTAACTGGTATAACGAGGCGCTCTACTGGATTGACCGAGCGATACCCCTGGCGATACAGATCGAGGATACTGCCGCAGTATTAGAGTTGCTTTCCCTGCGGATGTCGTTCAATCGCGCATTGCTCAAGCTCGCTGACGCAATCGAAGACTGCCGTGCATGTTTGGAACAACTCGACGCCCAGCGCGAAGCGCTCGGTGTGGATGATCCGGCTGCTCGTCTCCATACACATGCGCAACTGGCCACCTTTGCCTACTTCACTGGTCAGCCGCTTCTCGCCGAAAGTCACCTGGCGGATGCGCGCGCACTGGCGTCACGTGTTTATGAGCCACATTATGATAGCGCCACCGCAGAGTGGGTTCAGGCTCACCTCTACCGCATCTACGGCGAACCTGAGCGCGCTCTGCGTCATGTGCTGGGATTCTATGACGACTATATCAATGAAGCATTGGCCGTCTCGCGGGATCGCCTGGAATTCTTCGTTGCGGATGTTGCTTTGGATTGGGCCGAAAAACTTCGCTCAGGCACGGACCGCGATGCCTTTCTGGCGCTCAGCCTTCCACATCTGGAGATGGCGGAGCGATTGGCAGAAGAGAGCAATGATTCCCCTGGCCAGGGCCTCGCACGGCTCGCACGCATCCACTACAATCGGCTGAGCGCTGCCAATGTGGAGCGGATTGCCCGTCTTGAAGAAGTGATACATCTAGGCTACGAAATCGACGATGTTGCCATCAAGGCACAGGCATATACCGCGCTTGGTGACGAGTTTGCCGCATGTCGTGAACGAGAATCGGCTCTCAATTGTTATCGCACAACGCTGGATATACTAACGCATAGCCAGGTAGGGGTACTCGGCATATCGGCCAAGCGCGCTCTGAGGCGAAACTAACACGCCAGCAGGTGAACGAACTATTCTCCCAAACACCGGCTACTCTCGTTAAAGAGTCGAAAAACTCCGCCCGTACTTCAGACTCATATTCGCAAGGAATCGCGGGCTGCTCAACCCTATCCCTATCACCATGCTACAATGACGTGGACAGCTCTTCGCGGCGATGAGGAATCACGAGAAGAGGCGCTGCTATCACGCCGGAGAGAGAACTATGAGCCAGCAGATTGCGCATGACGCACATGATGCACATGACGCCTATGTCACCTATGACGCCTATGTCGAGGTATTGGCCTCTGGCGCCTGTCGCGCCCAACTGCTCGATCTGCCTGGCTGTTTTGCCATCGCCGACGATGTCACAGCGGCGGTTAGCGCGCTCGAAGGTCATATCCCAGCGTACTACGAATGGCTGCGTTCCCACGACGAATATACCCCCATTGTGGCGGGGCCATTTCGCGTGCAGGTGAAGGAAGTTCAAGAAGTTCCTGGGCAATATCCGCATGCGGCGGACGCTTTCTTCGGGCCAGATAACGACCCGGTAAGCAATGAAGACCTTGACTGGCTGCTGGCGCTGCTGGAATGGTCACTGGACGATCTGCTCCAGTTAGGCGAACGTATCCCCCCGACACAGCGCGACATGCCCACACACACTGGCCCGCCGCCCAACATCCTGCTGGGGCAAGCCACCGAAGTACAGGCGAGCTATCTCGCCATGCTCAACGCTCAGCCAGACCCTTACGCCGCGATCTCGCTGCCCGATGGGACGCCGCTGGAGCAACTGCGCGAGGTGAAAGATGTCAGCCTGCGCCGCCTGAGTAACGTCCCGGAAAACGACCGTGGGCGGATTACCGAAGTGCTGGGCGTGCGTTGGTCGCTCCGCAAAATCCTGCGATGCGGTATACTTTCCGCACGCATGTACGCCGAGTCGTTGGCGGCTGCCGTGACCCAATAGAACAGTTCTCGTGATATCTGTATTCGAGTGGAGCGCATGACAACCATACCCCAAGTCCGCTATCCGGGCTATCTGAAGCTGCATGAGATGGGCGAGTTGGCCCGACGCGCCGACGAGGCGTGGGAGTTACTGCGCGGCTGCACGGTCTGCCCGCAAAACTGCCCAATCGACCGCACGGCTGGCCGCTGGGGCGCGTGTCACTCGACCACCGATATCATTGTCGGCTCATGGAACGTTCACCGGCGCGAGGAGCCGCCGCTCAGCGGCACGGGCGGCGCGGGCACCATCTTCTTCGGCGGCTGTCAGGCGCGCTGCTCCTATTGCCAGAACTTCTGGCTCAGCCAGCAGGGCAACGGCCTGCGCATCGGGCCAGAGCGCCTGGCCGAGATGATGCTCTCGCTCCAGCGCAAGGGGTGCCATAACATCGATCTGGTCACGCCGACCCACTTCGTCCCGCAGATCCTGAAGGCGCTGGTGATCGCCGCCGACAAGGGGCTGCGCATCCCGATGGTCTATAACTGCGCGGGCTATGAACACCTGCATACCCTGAAACTGCTGGATGGCGTGATCGATATCTACCTGCCCGACGCCAAATACGCTGATAACCGCAATGCGCTACGCACCTCCAAGATGCACCACTATGTCGAGTACAACCGCGCCGCGCTCAAGGAGATGTATCGCCAGGTGGGCGGGCTGGAACTGGATGAACACGGCATCGCGGTGCGTGGGCTGATCGTGCGCCACCTGGTGATGCCAAACGACCACGCGGGCACCAAAGCCGTCTTGCAGTGGCTCGCCGACGAGCTTGGCTCCGATATCGGCCTCAGCGTGATGGATCAGTATTTCCCCGCCTATAAGGCCTTCAACGACCCCGAACTGAGCCGCCGCCTGACCTGGCGCGAATATCGCGAGGTGGTGGATTTTGTCGAGACGCTCCCGTTCGAGAATCTTTTCCTGCAAGAAGACATCGCCGCACTCGATCCCTCGAACGACATTTGATACTATCTCCGTTTGCGATGGCGTGATGGGCAGAACCTCTCCCGGCCTTCGGCCACCCTCCCCTACGAGGGGAGGGATTGGGCTACCAGCGTGACGAATGGGCGCATGCTGGCGCTGGCGCTGAATTCTGGCTCCCCTCTCCTCGTAGGAGAGGGGCTGGGGGTGAGGTCCGGGCGGATGGCTTGACCTCACCCACCGTTCCCTGTCCCACGGGAGAGGGTGAGCCAGCCATGCGGCCTGCCGCTGCGTACAGGCTGCGCCGCTTGGACGGCTCGTGCTACAATACCAGATGGCGTGTCTGGCAATCGCTGTTCGGGCGACCGGATGCGCGGCAACGGTGATGCCCCGCACAATTGGGAGGGACCATGAGCGACGCGGCCACGTTGAGCCGGCTCTTTTCTAGCATTGAGACGGATCTGGATGTCGTCGACGCGACTTTCCACGAGCGAGCAACATCCGGGTTGGATATGCTTAACACCGCGTCGGCGTATGTGCTCAAGTCTCCCGGCAAACGCCTGCGCACCGCGCTGACATTGCTCTCGGGCAAGCTGCTGACCTATCGATTCGAGAAGCTACTGCCGATGAGTGTCGCGTTTGAGATGGTGCATCTGGCGACCCTGGTTCATGATGACATCATCGACCACGCCACGACGCGGCGCGGGTTGCCCACGGTCAACGCGCGCTATGGCAATAGTGTGGCGATTCTGCTGGGCGATTACCTGTTCGCTAAAACAGCCGGCCTGATCGCCGATGTCGAAGACTTCCGCATCGACCGCCTGTTTTCCGAGACGGTGGCGAGTGTCTGCGAAGGCACCATTCTCGAACTGCTCTCCGCGCGTCAGGTTGATATCTCCGTCGAGCGCTATATCGACCGCATCAGCCGCAAGACCGCCTGCCTGATGGCCGCCTGCTGCAAGGGAGGCGCGACACTGGGCGGCGGAACCAATGCGCAGATCGCGTTGCTGGAGCAATACGGGCTGAATCTTGGCATCGCCTTCCAGATCATTGACGATGTGCTGGATTACGTCGGCGCCGAGGATGTGATTGGCAAGCCCGCAGGCAACGACCTGCGCCAGGGACTGGTGACACTGCCGCTCATCTACGCGTTGCAAAACCAGCAGAACGGGTATGTCGAGAACGTCGAGCAGGTGCTGCGCGCCGAGACACCGCCAGACGCCGCAGTGCGCGATGTCGTGGCGTGGGTGGCAGGATAGCCCGGCCATCGAGGAGGCGTTCATGCTCGCCCGCCAGTATTCGACACGGGCGCGGGCCTTGCTCTCGGAGTTCCCAGCCTCGCCCGAACGCGACGTCCTGGAGACGCTGGTTGATTTTGTGGTGGATCGCAGCCGCTAGGCGATGTTCAGGTGAAGCGAAGATAGGCGAAGATAGGCGGGCAACGTGGACGAGCAGACGTTGGGAGCAACAAAGCCAGAGTTGCGCGCCCGCTTCGAGGCGGCAGGCGGCAAGCCAGTCTACGTCCGTCGCATGTTCGGGCGCATCGCGCGGGTCTACGACGCGATGAACCGGATCATGTCACTCGGCCTGGATGGCCGCTGGCGCCGGTTCACCGTCCGCCATATCGCACTGGGGCCGGATCAGTCGGGCCTCGACATCGGCACGGGAACCGGCGATCTCGCGATAGAACTGGCGCGGGCCAGCGCACCGACGGCGCATGTCGTCGGCGTTGACTTCACCCCAGAGATGCTGGAACGTGGCCGCGCGAAGATGCTGCGGCTGGGGCTGGCCGACCGGGTGGAGCTGCGCCAGGGTGATGGCGAACACCTCGACTTCCCCGATAACAGTTTCGACGCCTGCTGTTCGGCGTTTGTCGTGCGCAACATGGCTGATCTGCATCAGGGCTTCGGCGAGATGCTGCGCGTGGTGCGTCCCGGTGGGCGCATGGCCTGCCTGGAAATCAGCCATCCACGCAACCCGGTCTTCTCCGCGCTCTTCGACCTCTACTTTGGCCGACTCGTGCCGATTCTGGGCAGCCTGATCGGGCGGGCTTTCGACGCCTACAGCTACCTGCCCACCTCCGTGACCGCCTTCCCCAAAGCGCCAAAGCTCAAACGTATCATCGAGGCGGCAGGCTGGAGCGATGTCCGCTACTACTATCTCCTCGGCGGCGTCGTGGCGGTGCATGTGGCGACAAAAGCGCCCGCACGCTAGCCCTAGCCGCAGTCCGTCTGAGGCATGGTCTTCTGGGAGACGCCTCTCACCGCGCCTGCTCTATATCCCTCTTCATCCCATTTCATCCCCCTTTATCCCCCTTCATACCCATCCACAAGTCTTGACAGTTGCCCGCAAGCTTGCTAGTGTTACCAGTGAAATAGGATGAAGGGATAGACATGCCAGATCAGCACGACGCTCAACACGATGACCGCGACCGACGCATTGCAGCGCTACGCAGCCTCGCGCGGCAGGGTGAGCAACAGACCAACGCGCCAGCCACGCCGCCTCCAGCGCCCCCGCGTCGCTCCCGGAAAGCGCTGCTCCTGGCAGTGATCTCGGCGCTCGTAGTGGTCGCCGTTGTTGGCGGATTGATCGCCCACACGCTCATCTCAGCATCGTCAGCAAAGAACCCACAGCAGGCGCATACCTCGCGCACATTTGATCCGAAGACCAGTAACGTCTCGTGCCCAAAGGATATTGTCTGGTCGCCCAATGGCGCAACGGTCGCCATCCTTGGCTACGAGAACAACTGCCCCATCTCTTTCCCTGGCCAATATTCGTACCATCCCGGCATTATCGCGCTGTATGATCTGGCGGCAGGCAAAGTCACGAACATCATCCAGCCCGATACGCTGATTATTGCCGCGCTCAAGCTCAAGGCGCCGACGATTGCTACGCCCGCGCCCTATGGGTCGCCGTCGGATAAAGATATCTCAACGCAGGTGGTCGATTATGCGCACCTGCTCTGGTCGCCAGATGGCAAGCAACTCGCGGCGACATTCTCGGTGTTGGTGGGAGACGCAATCCGTGCAGATGGCGCCATCTTCACCCATACGATACAGGGCGTGCTGCTGATGGCGGCGGCGGGCGGGCAGCCGCGCGTGCTGTCGCATACACTGGCGGATGGCGAGTATTATTCTGGCCTCTGGAATCTCGCGACGGGCGCCTATATTCCACTGACGGCTGCGCCCGCGCGGAAAGTTCCCACGGAGTTTGGGTGGTCTAGTGCGTCCGCGTTGTCTCAGCCCGCGCTGGGCTATCAGTGGGATGGCGCGGGGCGGCTCCAGCCAACGACGCCGCTGAATGCGACGAACGCGCCAACCAGCCCGCCAGCCGCTCCGGTGGGTCAACCCGATGGCGGCAACGACTTTTCGATCTGGCAGCCGGGATACGTTCTGCTGACGACACAGTATTTCGATCCTGATCCTCCAAATGCTCCGCATACCATGAAGACGCCGATAGAAAATTGGTTTATGGCGTTTGCCGCCTGGTCGGCTGACGCGAATTTCCTCTACGCGGGAGGTCAAGGTTCGGATGTAGCCAATTGGCGCGTTGCCGTGCCTGGGCAGCCCGCGCCCGACGCCACAGATGTGACCGCGCTGCAACTGGTGGGCGCGCCGATGCTGCCGGTGCGTGACGCGGGGATGGCCGCCATATTGAAGCGCTATCACGATACCAGCCTGAACCCCAACGCGAGACTGACACAGGTTAACCTGGCGTGGCGGCCCGATGGCAAGCAGGTGGCGGTTGAGGCGGCGATTCCGCGCGACGATGGGCTGATACGCGTGAGCGATTTTGCGGTAAGCATCTATGACTGCGCCAGTGGCAAGCTGCTGAAGACGCTCACGCCTGATCTGCAACTGGCGCACGTGTCAGCGGGCCTTCAGTTTCCGCCATTTCTCCGCTGGTCGTCCGACGGCTCCCACCTGCTGGTCTACGACCCCGTCTTGACTGGGGCGCAAATCTGGGGGCCAGACGAATTGCCGCGCTAGCAGGCGCCATTTCCGTCACCCCTCTCCGGCTTGGGGAAGGGCGCAATGGAAGGTCGATAATGGCTCACTCAATACGGGCGGCAGGTAGACTGACCACAAAATAGGAACGCTCCGCCGACCACCGACATGAGTCGCAGTTGCGCGACAGACGCGCTAGCCGGTGCATTCGGAATAGGCAGCAAGGTATAGATGCCAAGCGCTTTATTCGGCTGGTGAATCGCGTTGCTGAAGGCGACCGCGCCACCCAGACCCACGAATGGATGTTTCGCGGTGTACTCCCCAAGAACAATGGTGATTTGCTGTGCGGTAGGGATGATGACGGCGCCCTGCGCCATGCTCACATCTTCTCCCACCGCCAGCATCAGCATATTGGTCGCATCGTACGAGAGGATCGCCAGTGAGCCTGGCTGCGCCATGCCGCCTGTTCCCCAGACGCCCTTGAAGAGCGTCGAAAAACTGTCGCTGAACGCGCTCACGTCTGGGTAGGCGATGTTGAGCAGATGCCAGTGATCAATGCTGGCAAGGGTAGCGACATAGAGCAGCGAGAGCGCACTGGGATTGGCGCGCGCCGCCAGTGCGCCAGCATCACTGCCAATCCCGAAGAACGGCGCCATCACCGTCTGTGCGCCAACGAGGATATGCGGCGGCGTCTGGCCCGCCAGCGTATACGTCTGTTGCAACCGCATTCGCCAGGAAAATCGCGGCGGTGCTATCGCCCACCACGTAGATGAGATCGGCATTTTGACTCAGCGCCTGGGCAGCCACATCTTTGAATGCGCTGGCGTCCTGCATGGAAGCCGCATCGTAGGCCACGCGCCCCAGGATGGTCGTTGTCGAACTGTAGTTCAATACGATCCGATTACTGAAGTTGGTCGCGATATCGCTAATCTGCTGGTCATTGGGGTCGAACGCAACCAGAACGCGATGCGCCTGCAAGTTATTGACTGCGGCATCGGCGAGATCAGCCGCCTGCTGCGAATCGGATGGCACGAGCGCATAGAAATTACCGGCGGTATCTTCGAGGTTGTTCGCGCTGGCGGTCGGCGAGATCACTGGCATACCTGATGCGCCGAGCGCTGCCATAGCTAATCGGGTCTGATTCGACCCTGGCCAGCCAATAATCCCGACGATGTGCTGGACATTACCCTGGCGTATCTGCCCAAGCATCAGATTCGAGGCCAGTTGCGCATCCGCTGGATCTTTGCCTGAATTGAGAATCAAGACACGCAGGCGAAGGCTCCCATGATCTGAGGAGGTCTGATTGAAGCGCTGCTGAGCCAGGTAGATGCCCTGCATTTCGTAGCGTGCGGCGCTGGTATCCGCGTCGGCGCCAAATGCTACTCCCGCGATGACCGTGACATACGGCGAATTATCGGCGAGAATCTGCAAGTCCGCGGCATAGATGAGCGCCTCGACATCAGCTGGTTGACTCGCCACCGCCGCCTGGTATGCGTTGAGCGCGCCATTGATATCGCCAGCCGCCAAAGCCAGCGCGCCTCGCTGCTTCTGCGTATAATCGGCCAACTGCGTATCGAAGACGAACTCGCCACCGCTCAGACCGATGCCTTTAGACTGGTAATAGGGCGCAAAGGCGCTGGTGATGGTTTGCGCGGGCGCGCTGGGTGGTGGTGTGCGCGGCTGCATCGCATAGAATACGCCGCCGCCGAGCATCGCGACCAACACCAACACGATACCGACGAAGAACAGCGGATTCTGCGTTATGCGTTGGCGCGGCCCAATCAGCCGCCCTTGCGCATCGCGCAGGGGCCGCAACCCCGTTGGGCTGTCGGGATCCAACTCTTCATCGACATGAGTGAGCCGCTTGCCCGACGCGAGCGGCGCCAGTGCCGCATAGAGCGCTCCGGGCGTCTGATAGCGCTGACCTGGCGAGGGGCGCAGCCCCTGACCGAGAATATCTTCGAGTTCCAGCGAGACCGCCGGATTGGCATGACGCGCCAGCGGAAACATGCGCCCGACGGGTTCCACACCCGTGACGGCATGATGCATCACCGCGCAGACCGCGTAGAGATCGGTACGGGTATCCGCTGTGCCACGCGCCTGTTCTGGGGCGGAGTAGTGACCCAACGCGCCCGCTGGTCCATGCGCCACCTGTCCCGTTGGATAGATCAGCAGTGTCGGCGAGAAACCCACCAACGTCACCTGACCTCCTGGCCGCAGCAGGATATTCGCAGGGCTGATGTTGCCGTGGATCAGTGGCACAGCGCTACGCTCCAGCGTCTCAAGAATTTCGAGCACCTGAAGAATGATGCCGATGACGGTTGTCTCAGGCAGCGGCCCGTGCGCGCGTCGCAGACGGTCGAGCAGGCGATCCCCTGATGGCATCTCAAAGACCAGGAAATGGCGCCGCTGCTCCACGAAGCTATCACGCAGATGCGCCATACCCGGCGTCTGCGACAGACTATCCAGTCGCTCGGCGATGCCATGCCGGATATACTCAGCGTCATCGGGGTGCATGGTCGAGAGCGGAAGTTCCTGCACGAGCACCCGCTCGTTGGGCAGCTCCGTATCGGTGGCGATCATCAGCGGTGGCTCGTTGTCGCCGCCTGCTGATCCACTCGCAAACCGCTGGATGATGCGGTAGCGGCCATTCTTGAGCGCGGTGCCGGGGCTGAGCGCAGGCACGAGTGAGAGCGATTGGCGTCCGCTGGCGACAGGGACACTGGGCGGGGGAACCGGCACAGGCATGCCCGGCATCGAGAGCGGGCCATTTGGCGACATGCCGTAGGGCGTCATAGCGCCATCGGGGGGATAGAGATCGGGCGGGTTTACCATGTACATCGGCGGCATTTGCTGCTGTGGCTGGCTGCGCTGGTCGAGTTGCCCCGAACCATTCCCGAAGTATGAGGGATACTGCGAGGGATAGTCTGCGGTAAATGGCCCCGAAACGGGGGGGCCAGGAGGCATATCCCAACTGTTGCCCGGTTGGGCGGGCGAGCCATTCGTGAAGGGCGCGGACGGCATCCGCGACGATGGCGCGCTACCCGTGGATGAGAGCCACGGAGGGAGCGGTGTTGGCGCGGGCTGGCCGCCGAGAGATGGCCATTCTTCGCGCCAGACGCCATCGACCGGATCATTGCCACTGGGCGGATACTCCGCCCCATTCCATCCCTGATACTCGCCCGGATTGCGCGGTGCGCCATAGTTGGGACGCGCGGGCAATAACGATCCACCACACCGGGCGCATACTTCCTGGCCGGGCGCGTTGTAAGTTCCACATTGCGGACACTGCATGACTACTCCCCCCGCGAACATCCGCCACACCGTGCCCTTCGGTTCCCTGATGCGTCCACAGCAGTGAGGTAGGCTGGATTCGTGTGGTGCTATTGTATCGCGTCACGCAAGCTTTGTATGCAAAAATGGCCCTCAGCAGGCCAAAAGTTGTGTGGCGCCGTGGCGTGTCAGTACAATACCGTCCAAATGGGCGCCACACGGGCAGGCGGTATCGGCATCTGGTGGCCTCCCCTGACGAGCGCCGACAGCGCAGTACACCGCAAGAACAGCAAGAAATGTAGAGATTATGACGACAGACGCGCCAGCGAATCGCCCAGCCGAGGATAACCCCGAAGCGACCCCGAACGAGACCCTCAATGAGACCCCCGAAACGACCGCCGCACAGCAGGCGGAATGGCTGGCGCGCTTCGACGCGGACATTCCGCGCAACACCGTGCCCGATACCTGGCGCTGGGCGTGGAAAGATACCGACCATGCGGGTGCTGCCATTCGCCGCCGCCGCTGGCGTCTATGCGCGGCTCTCGGGGCGCGGGCTGGAAGGCGTCGGCGTCACCCACGAGGGCTGGCGGCGCGAGGCGCTGATCGGCATCGCCGTCGGCATTCCATTGGCGGGGCTGGCGGCGGTCTTCCGCGCGTGGGTCTCGCCGGGCTATCGCCTGCCGACCGACGCGGACCAACTGACGCAGACGGTGTTTTACTTCGCGGTGAATGCGCCCGGCGAGGAGCTTTTCTGGCGCGGAACCGTGCAGGATGTGGTGACGCGCGGGCTAGCGCGTGTGCCCCGCGTCGGCAAGTTGGCAGACCTGCTGGGATGGCTGGCGACCACGGCGGTCTTTGGCGCGTATCACCGCCTGGGCAAGTGGAGCTGGCGCTCGATAGCGGGCGTCACCTTCGCCGGGGCGATCTTTGGCGCGCTCTACCAGTGGCCACGGGGCAAACGCTCGATCCTCGCGCCGACAATAGCCCACGGATTCGCCACGGCGGGCTTTCTCAGTTGGGCCGACTTCTATCTCTACCTGCGCCAGCGGCGGCGCTATCTGGCGGCGATGCGTGCAACGAACGAGGGCTAGCTCATGAGCAGTGAGATGCCACAAAAGCGCAAAATCCAGACAGGCCAGCGCGTCGCGGCGCTGATTGCAGCGGGGATCGTCCTCCTGCTCGCCATCACATTCATCGGTATCAGTCAGGCGTCCCGGTTGGGCGCTTCCAGCCCACAGTTGCCATCTGCAAAGGCGACTCTGCTGGCGCAAGGTGACGCGACCATGGCAGCAGCACGCGCCAAGAACGCTGGTCAGCCCAAACAACTCTATCCGCCCCCACCTGCGGTTCCGACAGAAACAATGACCTCGGGTATCTTCTACTATGTTGGGGAAGCCAAATTCTCGAACTTCCAGGTACAGGATATGTATCAGGGTTCGGTCAATGGCACGTGGGAACTTGTCTATACCGGGTCAGACACATCTCAGTCGGCGGCTGGTGTGGGCGCCGTGCGGGTCGAGGCGCTCTCAACTGCCGCTGGCTATACGCTCGTGGGCATCTTTGATGCGCCGGATCACTCTACCTATACCGGGATCACCGGGATCACTGGCAATGTACTCCGTATCAAATCGGACAAGACGGCATCCTTTGGCTTCGATCTGACGACCAACACCTATACCAGCTAGCCGCCAAAGAGCGACGGCCCGCTCCCCTGAGCGGCCATCAGCCCCTCGGTGGCGAACATGCCTATCGCCAGGGCGGCGGCCAGCCCGAAGTAGAAGACGGTGACGTAGGCGCGTGAGAGCAGCGGAATCCGGTAATAGGTGGTACCTGCCGACATGACGCGGAAACGGCTGATGGTCTCCATAAAGCCGAGCCAGAGCAATATCAGCAGCAGAATGCTGTGAGTGTAGAGGAAGGCGAAGCCCATCAGCGCCAACCCAATCGGCCAGATCCAGCGCGAGATGGCGCCGACGATGCGCCCGCCATCCAGTGGCGAGACCGGCACGAGGTTGAGCAGGTTGATGAGAAAGCTGAAATAGGCCAGCGGCAGCAGCACGGTGACGCCCGTCACGTGGTAGAGCCAGAGACAGAGCGCGCTGGCCATCGCCCCCGCGAACGGCCCGGCGATGGCGATCTCGGCCTCGTCGCGCACGTTGCTCGGCATGCGCCGCATCGCCACATACGCGCCCAGGAGCGGGATGAAGACCGGCCAGCTTGCCGGGATACCCTTCGCGCGGATGATGACGTAGTGACCCATCTCATGCGCAAAGAGCAAGACGAGAATCCCCAGGCCGAACTGCCAGCCAAAGAGCCAGGCATAGGTCGCGAGGCTGGCGACGGCGCTCAGGAACGGCAGCAGCACCTTGCCCGCCACCGCGAGCTTCGAGAGCAGCGCCAGGATAGCCGCGCCCGACGCGCATCCCGCCGCCTCTTTGCGCCCAGCCTGCGCGCTTCTGGGCAACGTATCGGCTGACGGCGCGGGCGCCTGCTCGAACTCGCTGGCCTGCTGCGCCGCGCGCTGCTCGGCGATATACGGCACGTACGGCGCTAAATGGCGCGCTGGCGTCCCACCGGACGGAAGGGGCGTCGTGGGGGGCGCGTGTTCCGGCGGTGGCGGCGGGATCGTCCCCCAGCCGCTGTTCCACGGATCGTCCGCGCGCTCTGGCGGCTCCGGCTCGTTGTGTTGCGGTCGAACGTCCATGCGCTCACTCTCTCCCCTTGGATGCGCGCCCCAGACCTCACCCCCAGCCCCTCTCCTATAAGGAGAGGGGAGCCAGAACCAGACCATAGCGACCATACCCTGGGCACGATGGTCGCCCGATCCCTCCCCTCGTAGGGGAGGGTGGCCGAAGGTCGGGAGAGGTCTGCCACACCACACCATCGCATACGGAGATGGCCTCATGTCTCCGCGCCCTCATGCAGTGCATTATAGCGCGTGGGCCATCGCCGCCGCAGCGACCGCGCCCCGCACCAGCGGCGCCAGGAGCCGTACGCCCTCGGCCAGCCGCTCTTCGGGCATCCCACCGAAACCCAGCAGCAGACCAGGCTGCGCGGCGCCCTGATAGTGTGGGCTGAGCGGCATACAGGCGATGCCGTGGTGGTGCGCCTCCGCGACGAGCGCCACATCGTCCACGCCAGCGGGCAGCCGCGCCAGCAGGTGAATACCCGCATCGGCCGGGCCAATGGCTACCAGGTCGCCCAGGTGTTCGCGCAGCGCGGTGACGAGCGCGTCGCGCCGTGTGCGATAGAGCCGCCGCATCCGGGCGAGGTGGCGTTCCAGTTCGCCAGCCTCGATGAAGCGGGCGACGGCCATCGCATCGCGCCAGGCGGGATGACGGTCGCTGGCGGCGCGGGCGCGGGCCACCGGCTCGATCAGCCAGTGGGGCAGCACCGCGAACCCCAGGCGCACGGCGGGATAGAGCGCCTTGGCGAAGGTGCCGAGATAGATCACCTCGTCGTGGTCATCCAGCCCGCGCAACGCTTCGAGTGGCTGGCCTTCGAGCCGCAGGTCGCCATCGTAGTCGTCCTCCACCAGCACGACGCCCGCGCGCCGCGCCCATTCCAGCAGGGCCACGCGCCGCTCCAGCGAGAGCGTCACCCCGGTGGGATACTGGTGCGATGGCGTGACTATCGCCAGCCGTGGCCCGACCGCGCCGCTCTCATACTCATGCGATGCGTGGGCAGCGCCTCCACCTGGACGCCGTGCGCATCGACGGGCATGCCCGCCAGCACCGCGCCCTCCGCCAGAAACGCCGCGTGAAAGCCGACATAGCTGGGGTCCTCGACCAGCAGGCGCTGCCCCGGCTCGATCAGCAGCCGCGCCAGCAACGCCAGCATCTGCTGGACGCTCCCCGCCACCAGAATCTGCTCTGGCTGGCAGCGCACCGCCCGCGAGCGGCGCAGCCACGCGGCGATGGCCTCGCGTGTCTCCAGTGGGCCAAGCAGGGCATCCCAATGGCCAGCGGGCAGGGCATAGGCGATATCAGCCGGGGGCGCATCGCCCGCCAGCGGATCGGGCCAGCCGACGATCCGGCGCCAGCGCGCCCAGGGGAAGGCGTCCGCCGCGCCAACGCTGGGGCGCATATCCCAGGCGCAGGCGGCGCTTTCGGCGGGACTGATCCCCGCGAGCGGAATCGTGGCGATGCGCCGCGCCCAACGCGAGAGCGGCACAGGCGCCTCGGACGCCGTCTCTGGCGTTTTGGGGCGTGTGGCGGGCGCAGTGGCTGATGGCGCAGGCAGCGCTGGCTCGGCGAAGACGACCGCGACGAACGTGCCCGCGCCGACACGGCCATAGACGTAGCCCTCGGCGCTCAGCCACTCATAGGCGGTCGCCACGGTCAGCCGGGCGACACCCAGGTCGCGCGCCAGATCGCGGCTGGGCGGCAGCCGATCACCCGCGCGCAGCCGCCCATCGAGAATCGCGGCGCGCAGTTGCGTATAGATCTGGCGGGTCAGGCCATCGCCCGACGCCGTGCGGTCGAGATGCATCAGCAGGTCGGCGCCGCGTCGCTTCTGCATTGGCATAATCATCCTCGTGAAATATGGATCTTCCATCAGGCCATTTCTATCCTGTACCATACCACGTGGATCATGAACCATCCAGGTGATGATTCCGACATGGTTGCTACGAGAAAATGGTGAGAGTGCGATGACTCAGACAAAAACACCGACAAGTACACGGACGAGAACACAGCATACGCAGGCGCCACAGCTACACGACGAACCAGCTCCAGCGGAATTACCAGCGCTGGCGGCGCGCGCCAACACGAGCGCCCGGTCGCGCATCCGGCGGCATCCTGAGCGCTCGATGCCGGAGATCGCCGAGGAGATTCTGCGCGCGGGACGGGTGGCGCACGTCGCCTTCGCGGTGGATGGCCAGCCATACATTATCCCGATGACGTATCACTACGACGATGGGGTGGTCTACATCCACGGCGCGCCCGCCAGTCGGCTGCAGAAGACGCTGCGCGCGGGCACGCCAGTGGCGATTGAGGTGATGCTGCTGGATGGGCTGGTGGCCTCGCGCGACGCCAAGAACCACTCGATGAACTACCGCTGTGTCGTCGTCTATGGCACGGCGGAGCCAATCACCGAAACCGAGCGCAAACGCGCGCTCCTGGAGGCGATGACGGCGCGCTACTTCCCTGGCCGGACGGTGGGGCACGACTATGACCCGGCGCGGTTGGGCGAGCTACGCGCGCTGGATGTGATGGCGATTGAGGTCGAGGAACTGAGCGCGAAGGCGCGGTCGGGTCCGGCGCGTGGCCCGCGTGACGCGACGGATGATGCGTCGGGCAGCTCGTTCGTGGTGCTGTTGCCGGGGATGGATAGCTGAGCCTCACCTAGAGGGAGGCGGCCGAGGCCAGGAAGGTTGCGGCTCACCGCCCCAGCCCCTCCCCTACGAGGAGAGGGGAGTCAGTCCAGAGTTAGAGCGCGCCAGATGGCCGCGCTGGTCGCCTGGTCCCTCCCCTCGTAGGGGAGGGTGGCCGAAGGCCGGGAGAGGTTCGCGCCATGATTATTATTGGAGAATACTGGGGAGGGATTATGCGGATTGACGAATTGACGACCGAGGCCGAGTGGCGCGAGGCGTTCCCGGTGATGCGCGAGTTGCGCACGCATCTCGACGAGGCGACGTTTCTCGCCCTGATGCGTGAGATGGCGCCGCAGGGCTACCGGCTGCTGGCGGCGCGCGATGACGCCGGGGTGATCCGGGCGCTGGCGGGCATCGGCGAGCTGACGAATCTGTATTACGGCCACCACATCTGGGTCTACGAGCTGATTACCAGCGCCAGCGAGCGCTCGCGTGGCTATGGCAAGGCGCTGATGGATCAGGTGGAGACGCTGGCGCGCGCCCTCGGCTGCGATACGGTGGCGCTCGCCTCCGGCCTGCAACGCGCCGACGCCCACCGCTTCTACGAGGACAAAGTGGGGATGCTGCGCTCGGCCTACACCTTCCAGAAGTCGGTGCGCCCCTCGATCTTCGTCTGGCCACCCGCGCCCGCAAAATGACCGGGTCGTGGCCGTCGTGATATTGCGCACGCTCGCCTGCGTATACTATGTATGCGGCGGCGCGGACCTCACCCCCCAACCCCCTCTCCCACAGGAGAGAGGGGGAGCCAGAGTGTTGCGGGCGTTCTGGCTCCCCTCCCTTTTAGGGGAGGGGCTGGGGGAGAGGGCGGTCGAACACAGAACGTGCAGGCGCTATCAGTGGGAGCCATGACGAATGAAGGAACACCAGCCACTGCGCTTCTCGCGCTTCATATGCGTGGCCATACTCGCGTGTTGCCTGCTCGTCTTCGCCAGTTGCCGCATCGGCTTGCCCAATGATTGTACCGGCAAGTGCTATCCAAGTTCGCGCCGCCAGGAGACAAGACTGTACCTATTGCCTTTCGCGCGGATGTATCGTACACGGACGCCCTGCGCGGACTCACTGCCCTGGGGGTTCAGCCTGCGAGTATTCTGCGGCTATCAGAGCGATCTCGATGAGTGGAAATATCATCCAGGATTGGCTGTGGCAGCCTGCGGGACAACGCGAGCGATTCCAGCGCGACCATATCATTTTTGTCGCCACTACAGCGATTACCGCTCCCGATTGGTTCAACCAGGCGATGGGTCTCCCAGGCGCCAGTAGTCCTTCCTCATCAGCGCCAGTTATTTGCCCATTCGGTGGGCCGTCTGGCTCACAGGCGACACCGCAGCCCGGCGCACCGAATGTGCTGACGAGTATCCCGGTTGATAGTCATGGCGCCACATACTTCGCGCGTGTGAACTTCTCCGCCAACGCTGACTACAATGCCGCCCTCTACGATATCAGCGAGCTCGGTCTGCGGCTGGCCGATCCCTGCTACGAATACGCGCTGGCCAAACAGCCGCCGTACCAGCCACCGCAGCCACAGCAGATACCCCAGACGCCGCAGACGCCGCAGGTACCCTGGCCCCCGCCGTGGCATTCGATGGGTCAGCAAGCCTCGTATGACGCGCATCACGCGCTCGTCGTGGCCGCGTCGCCGCTCGTCAGCGCGACCACCTGGCGCGACCAACTGCCCAATCTGGCCGATGTCACGGCGACCGATACCAGCTATCAGCCCGCCTGCTGAGGAGCCGCAAGCCGCTCGTTTCTGACCGTAGGCGATGCGGCTTTCAAACAGATTCTTCATGGCCGCCCTTCAGCGCAGCCTGCGTTGGCGGCCTTTCCTGAAATAATCCGATTTATGTGAAGGGTATGCATTGTCAAGACTCTGTTGATTGTGATAGAGCCAGTAATGACCATCGCTATTCCAGGTAAAGGATTCTCCCTTATTGAGCGCGAATAGTCCGCATCCTCGATCATGCCCATTCAACGATAGCTGGTCCCTGGATTGTTTTGCCTGTATGTTGTTATCGGGAAATTCACCTATCGAAAAAAGATGCAGAAGGAGTAGCAGTAGGAACCGGGATTCGAGTAGCAGTGGGAATAGCTGTGAGTACGCTTGAAGGAATAGCGCGAGGAGTACGAGCTATTTGTGGCTGTAGTGATGATTATGGAGGTGAGTAGCAACCACATGAGTCGCGTCGCTAACTTAGGTAGGAACTGGCTGAAAAATGATCCAATACCGAGAATTCCAGTGGAGATAGTCAATTAGACTGCAATAACTATTAAGAGGACAACCCATACGAGCATTTTGGTTCAGGCAGCCTACTTTGTCGGTTTCCTTGGGAGAAGGCTCTTCGCGTCCATTTCATTCGGCATTAGTTTTTCCTCACTGTGCGTATGGTGTCAAAGCTACTTACCCTAAGACTATGGCAGACACATTCAATATAAGCAAGGGACAGAAGACGACATGTCCAGGTACACAAATGACCTTATTTCCAGACATGTTCGTAGATATCTTATCCATGATAGATTGCTTGTACAGATCACAAAGCCAAGCGACAGTAGCATCGAGTGTGGCTCTGCCACAAAATCTCACATCAGCTATCAGCCCGCCTGCTGATGGTTAGCCTGCGCCGCCATTTGCGCGCGGGCGATGATGACGCGCTCCGGGTAGTCGCTGAAGAGGCCGTCCACGCCCCAGGCGATCAGCTTGCGGATGGTAGCGAGGCGGTTGGCCGTCCAGACGTTGACGCGCAGACCCTGGGCGTGCGCCTGCGTCACCAGATCGGCGGTGGTCAGGGCGACGCTGGGGTGAATCGCCTCCGCCCCCATTGCCAGCGCCGGAGCGAGCATATCCCGCTTCTGCCACTCGCGCCCGCTATAGAGCGCCGCCACCCGCAGCCACGGCAGCCGCTCTTTCAACAGCGCGACGGCGGGATGCTCGAACGACGAGACCAGCAGCCGCGCGCGTAGCGGCTCCTCCAGCGCGTGCAGCACGGGCGCGACCGCCTCCGCCGTGCCGACGGATTCCGCGACCGACTCGCCCTTGATCTCCAGGTTGAGCGCGCCGCCGCGCCGCCGTACCAATTCGAGCGTCTCCGCCAGGGTGGGGATGCGCTGGGGGATGCGCCAGACCCGCCCGGCGTCGAGCGCGCGCAGATCAGCGAAGGTGAACGCGGCAACCGCGCCTGCGCCGTTGGTCGTGCGGTTCACCGTGCCGTCGTGGATGATGACCAGTTCGCCATCACGGCTGCGTTGCACGTCGCACTCGATGGCGTCGGCGCCGAGATCGAAGGCGAGATCGAAGGCCAGCAGGGTATTTTCGGGCGCATGGCCGCGCGCGCCCCGATGGGCGTAGCAGACTACCTCTCGCCGCTGACGCATAGATGTCCCGCCCTCTCCCCCGGCCCCTCCCCTGAAGAGGGAGGGGAGCCAGAGACGCGCCGCCCTCTCTGTGCGCCTATGGTAGCACACTGGCGCACATACACCTGATTGAGCGCGGCTGGCGGTGGCTGGGGCGTCTCCGCGTCGAAGGGGAGCACGAAGAGGAAGAGTGCGAAGGGGGTCACATCCACAAGATGATCCCCTTCGGAGAAGATGGCCCCCTTCGGAGAAGCATGGCGGGCATATGGCCGTGGCTGTCCGGGCATGGCGGCGCATCAGTCGCCCAAGAAGCTCATGTCCGCCCAAGAGGGTCATATATTTGAGATGACCTTCTTGGGAAAGGATGGTCCCCTTGGGGCGAGGATCGTCGCTGGCCACGACCCTCTCCCGGCCTTTGGCCACCCTCCCCTAAAGGGGAGGGATCAGGCGACCAGCGTGGCCGTCTGGCGCCATTGCTGCCTCTGTCTCAGTCTCTGCCTCTGGCTCCCCTCCCTTTTAGGGGAGGGGCCGGGAGAAGGGCGGTGGCCACGTTACGTGACCCGGCGCTGGCAGGCAGCGCGAATGTGGGTCAGCACATCATCGAGGTTCGCGGTCACTGCGGCATTCGTGAACCGGAGGACGAGCAGGCCGCTCCTGGCAAAGACCTCGTCACGGGCGCGGTCGTAGTCTGCCTGCTGCTGGTGGATCGCCCCGTCCAGTTCGATGACGACGCCCGCCGCGTGGCAGTAAAAGTCGGCGATAAAGCCCGCGATCACCTGCTGGCGGCGCCAGCGCAGGCCATCCAATTGGTTTGCGCGCAGATGTTGCCACAGTCGCGCTTCCTCTGGCGTCATATACCGCCGGAACGCTCTGGCGCGCTCTTGCTTGACGCGCTTCACCGGGCGTCCAGAGATCATCCCGTCGCGGGCATGCCTATCAGCCCCATCAGCGTCACCCATCGAACGTCTCCTTTGCTTTTAGGGAATGTGTCGTCGATGGCGGCCACCCTCTCCCCCTAACCCTTTCAAGGGTAGGTTTTATTGTAGGCTGATTGGTACAAGAAGCGACGAGACGGGGTGATCTGGTACGTTCCCAGCACGAACAACTGACTGGGAAAGAACTGGAGGAACCACATGTCTCGTCGGGAGATAGTATCGGCGTGGGAAGAGACGGTGTCAAGGCAGTTGCCGCACTTGAGCGCGCCGCAGGCGCGGGTGCTGGCCCTGTGGAGTGTGGGGGTGGCGCTGGCGCAACGCTGCGGGCAGACCAGCGTCGCGGTGGTGGTGGCCCAACTGCTCGGCCAACGCGAGGCGACGGTGCGCCAACGGCTGCGCGAATGGTGCTACGCGGCCCCGCACAAGCGCGGCGCGCCGCGCCAAGCGGTGGACGTGGAGGCCTGCTTTGGCCCCCTGCTGGGCTGGGTGCTGGGCTGGGTGCTGCGCTGGGTGCTGGCTGGGTGCTGCGCTGGTGTGGGCGCCGGGGGAGTCCGGCGAGCGCCGTTTGGCGCTGGCGTTGGACGCGACGACGCTGGGGGCGCGCTTCACGGTGCTGGCCCTCTGTGTCGTCTACCGGGGTGGCGCCGTGCCAGTGGCGTGGGCAGTGGTCGGCGCCACCACGCCGGGAGCGTGGCGGCCCCACTGGGAGCGGTTGCTGCGGCGGATGCAGGCGTGCGTGCCGGGGGGCTGGCAGGTCCTGGTCTTGGCCGACCGTGGTCTCTATGCCCCCTGGCTCTTCCGCGCCATTACGGCGCTGGGCTGGCATCCGGGGCTCCGGCTCAACGGCGGGGCGGGCAGCGGCCTCTACCGGCTGCCCACGGGCGGGGGGTGGCAGCCGCTGCGCGGACTGCTAACCCAGCCAGGCGACGCCTGGTGCGGCGCCGTCCTCTGCTTTCACGAACAGACGGTGGCGGGCACGCTCCTCGCCCAGTGGGAACCGGGCTATCGGGAGGGCTGGCTCGTGCTGACCGATCTGCCCCCCAACGCCGCCACGGTGGCCTGGTATGGGTTGCGGGCCTGGGTCGAGTGCGGGTTCAAGGATCTCAAACGCGACGGCTGGCAGTGGCAGTACACCCGCATGACCGATCCCGCCCGCGCGGCGCGCCTCTGGCTCGTGCTCGCGGTCGCCACCGTGCGCGTGCTCAGGGTCGGTGGCGTGGCCGAACTCGCCCTCCCATGCGGCGATGTGGGGGCGCTGCCTCCAACCCACATCGCCCGCCGTACCGCCTCTGGTCGGCCGGCACCGCGTCTGCTCAGTTGCTTCCGCCGCGGGCTGCTCGCCCTGCTCATGACGGCCCTCACCGACCAGCCGCCTCCCACCGCTCGCTTCGTCCCCGAGCCGTGGCCCACCGCCTTCCACGCAAAAACCTACCCTTGAGAGGCTAGGGGGAGAGGGCGGTGGATGGCGCGAACCTCTCCCGGCCTTCGGCCACCCTCCCCTACGAGGGGAGGGACTAGGCGACCAGCGCGGCGCTAGGAC
>CAVPDP010000025.1:0-64576 GCA_963702665.1 uncultured Chloroflexia bacterium | reverse complement strand
TACAGGGCAAACTGAATTTGACGTGCTGGTGATAGGCTCGGGTGTTGGCGGCTATCCGGCGGCGATACGCGCGGCGCAATTGGGTGCGCGCGTGGGCATCGTCGAGAAGCAGTATATTGGCGGCACCTGCCTGAATGTGGGTTGCATCCCATCGAAAGCGTTACTCCATGTCGCCCATCTCTATGCGGCGTTCGACGAGATGGGGCGCATGGGCATCGAGGCGGCCAAACCCAAGATTGATATGGCGGTCGCGGTCGCCTACAAGGATAAGGTCGTCAAGCAACTGACCGGAGGCGTCGGCCAACTGCTCAAGGCCAATGGCGTCACTATCTTCGAGGGCATGGCCGAGGTGCAGTCGCCGACGCAGGTGCGCGTCACACTCACGGACGGCTCAACCCAGGATTTGCGCACGAGCAAACTGATTCTGGCCAATGGCTCGACGCCCATTCGTCCGCCATTCCCTGGCATCGACGGGCGCAACGTGATCTTCAGCGATGAGGCGCTCAGCATGTCGTCGGTGCCAGCCAGCCTCGTCTGCATCGGCGGCGGCGTGATTGCCGTTGAACTGGCGTGCATGCTCAACGCGTTTGGCACAGAGGTGACCATTGTCGAGATGCTGCCCGCAATCATCGCCAATGAGGATGAAGAGGCGATCAGGGGTCTGACCCAGTCGCTCAAGAAGCGCGGCGTCAAGATTGCCACGGGCGCGAAAGTCGAATCGATTGAGGATGCCGATGGCAAGAAGCGCGTGACGGCGACGACCGCCGACGGCAAGCAAACCTTCGACGCCGAGTATGTGCTGGTGGCGGTGGGACGCCAGGCGAATCCCGCTGGGCTGGATGCGCTGGCGAAGGCTGGCCTGAAGATGGAGCGCGGGCGGGTGCAGGCGAACGAGCGGATGGAGACGAATCTGCCGGGCGTCTATGCCGTCGGCGACCTGGTGGGCCGCACCTGGCTGGCGCACGTGGCGGAAACCGAGGGCGAGATTGCGGCTGAGAACGCCACCGGCCACGAGGCGCAGATGGACTACACGGTTGTTCCACGCCCCATCTTCACATTCCCGGAGATCGCCTCAGTTGGGCTAACCGAGGCGCAGGCGCGCGAGCGCAACGCGAACATCAAGGTGGGCAAGTTCCCGTGGGCCGCCAATGGCAAGGCGCTGACGGCGAATGAGGCCGAGGGCTTTACCAAGGTCATCATCGGCGAATATGGCGAGATTTTGGGCGCGGTCATCTTTGGGCCGGACGCCACGAACCTGATTACCGAGTATTCGCTGGCCATGCGCGCCGAACTGACCGCCGACGAGGTGTTGGCGACGATTCACCCACATCCGACCTATAGCGAGGCGCTCCGCGAGGCGACACTCGCCGCCGAGGGCCGCCCCATCCACATCTATCAGCGGCCCGCCGCCGCCCGCAGATAGCGCAAGTAGTCCGCCAGCATCACAGCATGATGGTGAGGTACACGATTAGGGATTGGGGCGCACTCGGCCTCGGTGGTGATGCAAGAACTTCATCGGGTCGCTAGCGGGCGCGAACCTCTCCCGGCCTATCGGCCACCCTCTCCTACGAGGAGAGGAGAGCCAGAGTCGACGCAGCGCCAGCGACTGCGCTGGATCGCTCTGGCTCCCCTCCCCTTCGTAGGAGAGGGTGGCCGAAGGCCGGGAGAGGTTCGCGCTCGCGATGACCCGATCAACACAGGAAACACCATCATGGTCGCGTCCTACACCGGCCATTGATGGCCAAGAGCGCCTGTCCTTGACAATCGGTACATCAACATGAATCGCTGGCGCTATCCTGGGGCCATTATGGCGCTGGCGGGGCTGCAAGCCGGGCAGTCTCCGCGTCCTGCCATTCGTGATCGAGTATCGCGTAGTGGAGCATGTCCCACCAGACGCCTCTGTTCCACTCCACCTCGCGCATGCAGCCCTCGTAGCGCATACCCAACCGCGCCATGACGCCCGCCGATCCAATATTTGCGGGATGGCATTCCGCGAAGATGCGGTGGAGGTGTAGCTCAGTGAAGCCGAATCGCAGCAGCGCCGCCCCCGCCTCAGACGCGTAGCCCTGGCGCCACCACGCGCGATGCAGGGTATAGCCCAACTCCGCCTGCCAGCGCTCGTGGCCTCTCGTCCAGTACAGCCCGCCGAAGCCAATCAACCGATGCTCGGCGGTGTGGACGAACGCGAACGGCTGGGCGCGCGGCGGCGCCTCTTGTTCCCAGTCACAGAGCATCTCGACCAGGTCGCGGGTTTCCTGCTCGGTGAGCGGCGCGCCAGAGATATAGCGCTGCACCTCAGGATCGCTGGTGAAGGCATGGATCGCCAACCAGTCCGCGGACTCCAGCGGGCGCAGCGTCAGGCGCGGAGTCATCAGGCGCTCGGTTCGCATAAACATTCCCTCACCGTCCCTCCGCTGGCTATGCCGCCGCCCGCTCCACGCTGGCTCCACGCTGTCGTATCGATGCCACGAATGAGCCGCGTTTTCAGTATAGCGCCTCGGCATACATCGCTATACAACCGGTGGCATATCCTGTGACGTATAATGCTATGCCGGATTCGCCGGTTTCCATGCGCCGAAGTGCTGGCGCGTCTATCCTCGACTCGTGAACAGGTATGGCCCGCATGTATGTTCGTAAAACCTTGCCGAATGGCTTGCGTCTGGTAACTGCGCCCATCTCCCATGTACGCTCGGTGAGCATTGCGTTCTTCTTTGGCGTTGGTTCGCGCTACGAACCAGATGAGATCGCTGGTGTCTCGCACTTCATCGAGCACATGACGTTTCAAGGGATCGAAGCGCTATCCCTCCGCGCAGCTCATCTCAGAAACCATCGAGGGTGTCGGTGGTCTGCTCAACGCATCGACCGACCGCGAGACGACCGTCTACACCGCGCGCATCGCCAGCCGCTATTTCGAGCAGGCGATGGATATGCTGGCCGATATGGTGCGCCATCCACTCTTCGCGTCGGATGAGATCGCGCGGGAACGCCGGGTCATCTCCGAAGAAATCGGCATGTATATGGACGACCCCGGCTCATGGGTGAGCGTGCTGGCCAACGAATTGTTCTGGAAGGATATGCCGCTTGGGCGCGAAATCGCGGGAACCCGCGAGACGGTGCAAAAGATGCCAGAGTTCGCCATTCGCGAATATCATGCGCGCCACTACCTGCCCAACAACCTCGTCATCAGCATCGCGGGCGATACGACGCCAGAGCAGGTGGAAGAGATTGCGACACGACTGCTCGGCGACTGGCAATCGCAACCCGCCCCCGTCTGGACACCATGTCCGCCGGTGGGCAGCGCGCCACGAGTGCAGTTGGAGCAGCGCGAGACGGAGCAGACGAACTTCGACCTCTTGCTGCTAGGGCTATCCTACACTGACCCCGACCGCTATGCGCTCTCGCTGCTCAACACCATTCTGGGCGACAGCATGAGTTCGCGGCTATTTCTGGAGGTGCGCGAACGGAAGGGGCTGGCCTATGATATTGGATCGGCGCCAATTCAGTATCACGATACCGGCGCGTTCTCGATTGCCGCTGGGGTGGCTCCGGATCAGACCGGGGAGGCGCTGACCGCGATCCTGCAAGAGGTCGCGCGCATCCGCGATGAGCCAGTGACGCCCGCAGAACTGGCGCGCGCCAAAGAGTATACGCGAGGACGCATCACGCTGAGCCAGGAAAACACTGGCGCGGTCTCCGGGTGGTATGGCGCACAGGAGCTTGAGCTCGGTGAGATTCACGAGTTGGATGAGGAACTGGAATACTACGACGCCGTGACCAGCGCCGATATCCAGCGCGTGGCAGGCCGCATTTTCAGCGAGGAATGGCTACGACTCGCGCTGATCGGCCCGCATGACGACGCCGAAACGTTCGAGCGGCTGCTACGGTTGCCGTAACCGACCAGTGTGGCGGCTAATTTTTCGTCGGAGGCGCCCTCGGCCTTGAGCGGTGTTTCACCACTTGATGCGGTCCTCGCGCCGCCCGAACCTCACCCCCAGCCCCTCTCCTACGAGGAGAGGGGCGTCCATTGGCGCCCATTCGCCGCGCTGGTCGCCTGGTCCCTCCCCTCGTAGGGGAGGGTGGCCGATAGGCCGGGAGAGGTTCTGCCGCCCGCGATGACCCGATCAACACATGAAATGGCATTGATGACCGAGAACGGCACCCTACACATTTTCTCAAGCCGCAACCCTCACGATGCGCGTCCGGCCCATCGCTACGGTTGATCGCTCGCGCGCTCAGTACTGACGCTCTCGCGCTCGATGCTGCCCTCGACGATATGTGGTGTCGTGGGTGTGACGGGAGTGATCGGCGTGATGGGCGTGATGCGCGAGGAGGTGTCTTCGTCGCTATCTAGCCCGGTAAACATTTGCGAGAAATTCAAGTCTTTCGTCGATTCACGGAACTCTCGAAACGCTTTGCCAAGCGATGAACCCATACTCACCATTCGCTTCGGCCCAAAGACAAGCAGCGCCAGCAGTAAGAGCACGATGATCTCAAGCCAGTGTCCCATGATGTACCTCCACCAGCCAGCATTTCGCAATTCATCCTTTTTATCTATTGTACCATCCCTGTGTTAGACACATGAATGCGCCAGCGTAGTTACACTAATGGCCAATTGGCGCCAGCGACAGGGAAAGCTCGCTCAGTGCTCACTCTTGCGCTCTCACTGCGCAAACACTTGAGGACAGAACACGCATCTCATGAAGTATGCGAAACGCCGCCAATGTCAGGGCGCGCGGCAGGAGCGGAAGTCATGGCGGACGCGGCCAGCTTTGCGATACTGGTACCGAGACACACCGCCGCGATGATGCGCGTGGCGGCGTCGCTGGTGGGTGTGGATGACGCCGAAGACGCGGCCCAGGAGGCTGTCATGCGCGCATGGCAGGCATGGTCCGCGCTGCGCGAGGAGACCGCCGCGCGATCCTGGCTCATCGCCATCACCGTCAACGTCTGCCGCCAATGGCGGCGCGGCGCATTTGGCCGCAACGCGCGCATGACACGACCGCTACCACTGGATGAAGAGAGCGGCGAAGAATTGCTGGCGCTGCTCCATGCCGACCCCGGCGCCAGCGACCACCTCGGCTCGCTCGATCTGCGCGCGGCGATCAACGAACTGCGTCCGGAACTGCGTCTGGTGGTGGCGCTGCGCTATTACGGTGGACTCGACGCCACCGAGATCGGCGCCGCGCTGGGCATCCCACCGGCAACGGCGCGAACCCGACTGCGACGCGCGCTCGAATTGCTGCGGTTGCATCTGCGCATCTCCGGGGAGGGCGCCAGCGCACGCGCACGCCTCACGCCACAGGGAGGCTCTCATGTCGGATGAGCATTTGTACCCGCTGACGCCAGACGACGCTGGCCGCCACAGCCAGAATGGCGCGCTCCCGGCTGAGTTGCTGTCCCTGGATGACCTGTTGCGGCGTGATGGCATGCTCTGGCGCGACAGTGTGCCTTCTGACAGACGGCTGGCCCAACTGGCGCGACAACTTGCCGCATATTGCCGGACCCGCGACGCTGGCGCCACCCGAGTTGTCCGACGCCGCTACGCATCCAGCGCTGGAACCCGCCAGCCCATCCTATCCACCAGCGTCTCCCCGCTCATCGGGACAGGCAAACCGCTGGCGCACCGTTGGCTCAGTCGCCGCCGCGATGGTGATCGTCGGGCTGCTGGCGACGCTGCTGCACGGTCTGGCTGGGTCGCGCGCCACCACCCCAACCGCCCTGGCGCTCGCGGGCGATTGCTCTCAGGTGTCAAAGACCGCGCCATCGCCAGTGAACTGGCCGCAGTTCAGCTTTGGCGCGTCGGGTGGCCGCTGCAATCCCTACGAGTCGCGGCTCTCACCAACAACCGCTCGCGAACTCACGCTCGCCTGGCATGCGCCTGGCCAATTTATCGACTCCTCGCCCGCCGTGGTCGCGGGACGCATCTACGTCGCCTCGATCTACCCCGATAGCAAGCTCTATGTCTTCGACGCCGACACCGGCAAGCAGATCTGGGCAACCCCTGATGGCCAGCCTGTCGAGACCAGCAGCACATCGCCCGCCGTGGCCAATGGTATGGTGTTGCTCGGCGTCGGCCACGATCTGGAGGCATTCGATGCCGCGAGCGGTCGCCTGGTCTGGAAGTTCACCGCCAGCGGCATCATCACGACCTCGCCTACCATTGCCGATGGCGTCGTCTACGTTGCCTTTCAGGATCAAAACGCCTATGCGTTCGACGCGCGCACGGGGCAACAGATCTGGAAGGCGCCGCTCGGTGGTACCCCCGTTCCTGGCCCGATTGCAGTGGCAAGCCATCTGGTCTATGTCAGCGCGAATGCCCTCTACGCGCTCGACCGGGCGACCGGCGCGATTCGCTGGAGCGCGGGCGCTGATCCGCTGAATGCCCCAGTGGTCGCGGACAACACCGTCTATGCGTCGGGGAGCGACTTCCGCATCCACGCGTTCCAGGCCGATTCGGGCGACCCATTATGGACGAGCGCGCCACTGGATAATGTGGTCGCCAGCCCTGTCGGCGTCGTGCGCGGCGAACTCTATACAGGCGACGCCGACGGCGCATTCTGGATGCTCGATGGCAAGACCGGCAGCCGCCATTGGTCGGCGCAACTGCCCGATAGCAGCATCGTCTTCTCCTCGCCCGCCATCGCCAACGGCGTCGTCTACGTCACCGGCTCGTGCGACTGCGGCTCTAGCGACGCCCATTTCATCTTCGCGCTACGGGCCACCGACGGCAGACTGCTCTGGCAGTTCGCGCCCGGCTATCCCGTCTATACCTCACCTGTCGTCGCCAATGGCATCCTCTATGTAGCCACCTACAAGGGACTCGACGCCTTCTCGATTCAGGGATAGCCAGAGATAGGCTCACCCCCGCGCCCTCGACGGCTTCGAGACGGCCTATCCGCGTGAATTGTCGGGAGGCATGCGTCAACGTGTCGGGTTCGCGCGCGCGCTGGTGGTCGAGCCAGAGGTGCTGATCCTGGATGAGCCGTTCTCCGCGCTCGATGTGCTGGTCGCCGAGAATCTACGCCACGAGTTGCTCGATCTCTGGCAGGCGCGCAAGATCCCTACCCGCGCCATTTTGATGGTGACACATAACATCGACGAGGCGGTGCAGATGGCCGACCGGCTGGTCATCTTCGGCGCGAATCCAGGCCGGATACGGGTCGAACTGCCAGGGTTGCCACGCGAGCAGCGCCAGGTGAAGCACAGCGCTCATGCCCAACTGGTGGATACCATCTACCGTATCATGACGAATCCACTGGAGGAGATGAGCACGCTGCTGCCTGACGCGCAGGCGCAAAAGCCCAGGCCACCAGCGCTACCCTACCAAACGTTTGCCGCATGTCAGCATCGACGAACTGACTGGCTTCATCGAGCGGCTCCATGCGCAGGGCGACCGTGAAGATCTCTATGAACTTGCGCGTGATCTCCAGATGGAGGCGGATGACTTGCTGGCGCTGGCCCAGGGAGCCAATATTCTCGGTTTCGCCGATGTCGACGCGGGTGACGTGTTGCTGACTGCGGCAGGGCAGCGCTTTGCCGAGGCGAACATTCTGGAGGAAAAGGCGATCTTTCGCCAGCAGGCGCTGATGGCCGTTGCGCTCCTGCGGCAGATTACCAGGGCGCTCGAAGCGGCGCCAGACCTGCGCGTACAGGAAGATATGTTCCTGCGTGCCCTGGAGCAGTCTTTCAGCGTACCTGAGGCGCGTCTGCAGCTCGATACAACGATTGACTGGGGCGCTATGCGGAGTTGTTCGCCTACGATGACGAGGATGGCGAGTTCTTTCTCGAAGAACCAGACACCGCGAAGCCGATGGCGGCGGTCGAGGGCAATCTCTGAGGCTATCCAGCGCAAATCGATGCGCCCTGAAGTCCTCCTACCCGAACGGCTAGCCCAGACGCCCGCCGAACGGCGGGTGTTGCCAATTTCTGCGCGACGTATGTTTTCAACATCAAACGTCACCCACGCCCAATGGCGAGATGGCGAATACATAGAGCGTTCAGGATAGGCTGTGCGAGAGAGCAGAGGAGCGAGGGCAAGATGGCAGACGAGACGACAGCGAATGCGACGCAACCGCACTGAGCGCGTTCTCCGATCAATTAGCCGATGTGGTCGCGAAGGCGGCCAGGTCGATTGTCACCGTGGCGGCGCGTCCGCGACAGACCGCGACCGGCATTCTGTGGAAGACCGAGAACGAGACAATTGTGTTAACCGCCGACCATGTGGTCGAGCGTGAAGATGATATCAAGGTGACGCTACCGGACGGCAAAGAGGTCAAGGCGCAGCTCATTGGCCGCGACCCCGGCACTGATCTGGCGGCGCTCCGGCTGCCCGCCGATGCGCTCGGCGCGGATGCCCAGGCCGCCGAAACTGGCGCGACCCTCCGCCCCGGCCACCTGGTGCTGGCGATTGGCCGCCCCGGCCCCGATGGCGCCCGCGTCTCCTTTGGCGTGGTCAGCGCAATCGATGGCCCGCGCCGCTCGTGGCATGGGGGCGAGATCGAAGGCGTCATCTACGCCGACGTGACGCTCTACCCAGGATTTTCGGGTGGTCCCCTGGTTGACCTCGCTGGCAAGGTGGTTGGGCTGAACAGTTCCCATCTGACTCGCCAGAACAGCAGCGCCATCCCGCTGGTGACGCTCGACCGCGTGGCCAAGACACTGCTGACGCACGGACGAGTGCGCCGTGGCTACCTGGGCATTGGCACCCAGCAGGTACCGCTGCCCGAGGCGCTGGCGCAGAAGGCCAGCCTCACCCAGGAGTCGGCGCTGCTGGTGGTGAATGTCGAGGCAGGCAGCCCTGCCGACAAGGGTGGGCTGATGCTTGGCGATCTGCTGGTGTTGGTGGGCGACCAGCCTGTCATCGACGTAGACAGCCTGCGCGCGCAACTCACCAGTGATAAGCTCGATCAGGCGATTGCCGTCCGCATCCTTCGCGGCGGTGAGGTGCAGAACCTGACCATTACCCTGGGCGAGCGAAAATAACCGACCTCTTCCCCGGCCCCTTCCCGACGCGAGGAGGGGTCGTGGTTGCTATACATTTCTCGAAAGCGAGCATAGAGCATGGGAACGCAATTCGTCGCATCTGCGCTCTCGGATGAGCTGGCCACCCTGGCGCGGCGCGTGCGTGAGAGTATGGTGCAGGTGCAGGCTGGGCCTCGTGGCATGGGATCAGGCGTAATCTGGAGCGTCGGCGAGCCTGACGCCAAGGGCGAGGCCGAGGCGCGCATCATCACCAACGCGCACGTGGTCGCCGCCGCCCACGCACAGACACTGACCATCCGCGTGGCCGATACCCGCGAACTCTCCGCCACCATCGTCGCGGTTGATCCCGAACATGATCTGGCGCTCCTGACCACCAGGGCATCTGGGCTGCGCGCGGCGGAACATGGCGATTCGGCGGCGCTGCGGGTGGGTGAACTGGTGCTGGCCGTCGGCAATCCCTGGGGACGCGAGGGCGCTGTGACCGTGGGTGTGGTGGAGGCGCGCGCGCCAGCCGACCCCGACCTGGAGCTTGAGCCAGCCGAAGAAGACGGTGACCCAGACCAACGGCCGGAGCGCGATCCGCGCCGCGCATGGGGGCAGTGGCGGCCACGGCGCATCGAGGTGATTCAGGCCGACATCCGCCTCTATCCTGGTAACTCAGGTGGCCCGCTCGCCGATTCACGCGGGCGCGTCGTCGGCATCAACGCGATGGTCGGCGGCGGGTTGGGATTTGCTATCCCCAGCCGCACCGTGCAACAATTCGTAGCGGAGGCCGATGGATCGGCGCAGCCAGTTATGCTGGGGGTGCAGGTGCTGACAGTTCCGCTGCCCGATGCGCTGCGCCAGCGGCTCACCATCCAGCAGGAGACGGCTGCGATGATTGCGGCGGTGGAGGCTGGCAGCGCCGGTGAGCAGGCCGGGCTGCTGGTAGGCGATGTGCTGCTGACCGTGGACGATGTCGCCGTGCGCGCCGCCGAGTACCTTGGGCGCATCCTCAATCGGGCGGGCGCACGCGAGCAGCCCCGCACGCTGACGATTGTGCGCGGAGGCGAGCGGCAGACGCTGACCGTCACCCCGGCGGCGGCTGAGGCGGCCGTGAGCGCTGGCGAGCGAGGTCGTTTTAGAGATTATGGGGGGCAGGCTCTCGGCCTTGATGGGGTTTCATGTGTTGATCGGGTGATCGCGGGCGCGAACCTCTCCCGGCCTTCGGCCACCCTCCCCTACGAGGGGAGGGACCAGGCGACCAGCGCGGCGCTAGGCGCACAGACGCACGGCGCCACGATTCTGGCTCCCCTCTCCTCCGAGGAGAGGGGCTGGGGGTGAGGTCTGCCTCCGCGAGCACCGCATCACGTGGTGAAACACCATCAAGGCCGGGACTGCCCCCACTATGTTGTAACACCACACGAATCGCCCGCATACTGAGTAGAGGTGGAGCGCCGCATGCTGGTCTACGTCGTCGCGAGCTATCCAACGGTGCGCGCCGGGCTGGTAACACTGGTCGGCGCGCTGCCGGGCTGGAGCGTTCTCGGCCAGAGCGCGCCCGATGCGCTGGCGGCGCTGCCTGGGGGTGGCGCCAATCGCGGCGTCGTGCTGCCACAGCCGCCCGATATCGTACTGGCCGACCTCGACGACGAGACCGATGCGGCGGTTGTCGATGGCTGGCTGGAGGCGCTGCGCCCCACCGCCGGATTGGTGACACTCTCGCCAGAACCACAGGGCCGCCGCAGTGGCCATAGCGCCAGCGCTGGCCTGCTGACCGAATTGGCCCACATCGCCGGGGATCGCGGCCTGGCCTTTGGCGCGCTCCGGCGCGACGCCACACCCGAAGAGATTGGCGCGGCCCTCAGCGCGGTCTCTGGTGGATTGATAACCCTCGACCGCCATCTCGCGGCGCTGCTGCTCCAGCCGCTGCCAGCGATCGCGCCCACGCCGGAACGTCTCACCGGGCCAGAGGAGCCGCTGACCGCTCGCGAGCTTGAGGTGCTGCAACTGCTGGCGGAGGGGCTACCCAACAAGATCATCGCCACGCGGCTGCATATCACCGAGCATACCGCCAAGTTCCACGTCTCCTCGATTCTGATGAAGCTCGGCGCGGCCAGCCGTACCGAGGCGGTGACAACCGCTGCCCGGCGCGGTCTGCTCGATGTTATAATCGTAAGCCGCGCATGATGACAGGCGCTGGCGGCTGAAGCCGCGCCTACGGGCTGCGCAGCGCATGCGCGAAGCCTGCCTGCCGACGGGCTGCAGAGCGTCGCATCAACGGGCAGTGTGATGGGTAGCGTTTCGGGCAACCCGCGCATGGCAGGTTTCGCGTCGCGCCGTGAGCTAGCGAGGCCCTCTCAGCGCGCGGTTTCAACCGCATCAGCCGCCCGCGTTTTCGTACTGTTTCATGTGTGAGGAAGTCTGAAATAGATGATTTTTCCCTCGGCGCAGCGCCACTCGTTTCGCGGGCGCAGACCATCCCCCAATGGCGACGAAGATCGCCTGACGCCAAAGAAAGTCTTTACCGCGCTCGCCAGCCTGCCCCGTGTGATGCGGCTCGTCTGGAGAATCTCACCCGTCTTCACCGCAGTCCTGGGCGCGCTGAATATCGTGCAGGGTTTTCTGCCAGCCATCACGGCATTCATCGCGGGCGCCCTGGTGGACGCCGTCGTCCGCGCAATCCAGTTTCGTGGCGCCAATGGCACCTCCACGCTCGTCATCTGGCTGGTCATTGCCCAGTTCAGCATCCAGGGGGTGAACAGCCTGCTCTCGACGCTCTCGAATATCGCCCAGCAACTGCTCCAGGAGAAGGTATCCTTGCAGGTGCAACTGATGGTGATGGAGAAGGCCAACACGCTCGACCTCTCCTTCTTCGAGGACGCCACCTTCTACGATGCCTTGCAGCGGGCGCAGAGCGAGGCGGCATCGCGGCCCACGGGCATGATCTCGCAGACCTTCGGCCTGGGCCAGACCACCGTGACACTGCTCTCGATGATCTTTGTGCTGACACAGCTTGCCTGGTGGATGGCGCTGGTCGCGCTGATCGCGCCGCTGCCCGCGTTCTTCGCCAGCATGCGCTATGGCTGGTGGGGCTATCAGATGATGCGCCGCCAGTCACCGCTGCGCCGGGAGATGAGCTATTACAACAATCTGCTCACCACCGACACCTATAACAAAGAGATCAAGCTCTTCACCCTCGGCGATTTCTTCATCCGCCTCTATCGCACGCTGTCCAATCGCTACTATATCGAGGCGCGCAGCATCATCGTGCCGCGCTATCTCGCCTCGTTCTTCTGGGGGCTGGGCAGCCTGCTCGTCAACGGCCTGATCTATCTCTATATCGCGCTGCAGACCGTCGCCGGGCATATCTCCCTCGGTCGGCTGACGTTCTACAGCCAGGCGGCGCTCTCGGTCGGCAACAGCTTCCAGTCGCTGCTGAGCGGCATCTCCTCGACCTATGAGAATAACCTGTTCATCAACACGCTCTTCGAGTTTCTCGACTACGAGCCGCATATCGTCAGCCCGCCCGATGGCCTGAAACCCGAAGGCAAAGACCTCACCATCGAGTTCCGCAACGTCAGCTTCACCTATCCCGGACGCGAGAGCGCGGGCGCGGCGCTGCGCAATGTCAGCTTCCGCATCGAGCCGGGCGAGGCCATCGCGCTGGTGGGACGCAACGGCGCGGGCAAGACGACCATCGTCAAGCTGCTGACGCGGCTGTACGATCCCGATGAGGGCCAGATTCTGGTCAACGGCCACGACATCCGCGAGTATGATCTGGCGGCGCTGCGCGACCGTATCGGCGTGATTTTTCAGGACTATGTGACCTACTGGCTCTCGGCGTCGCGTAATATCGGCGTCGGCAGCATCGCGGCGATAGACGACCAGGAGGGCGTGCGGGCGGCGGCGACCAAGAGCGGCGCGAGCGCGGTGATCGACAAGCTGCCGGAGGGCTACGAGACGATGCTGGGCAAGTGGTTCGATTCTGGCCAGCAGCTATCCGGCGGCGAGTGGCAGAAGATCGCGCTGGCCCGCGCCTTCATGCGTGACGCGAGCCTGCTGATTCTGGATGAGCCGACCAGTTCGCTCGATCCCCAGGCGGAGTATGAGGTGTTCGCGCACTTCCGCGAGCTGACGCAGGGCAAGTCGGCCATCTTCATCTCGCACCGCTTCAGCACGGTCAGGCTGGCCAACCGCATCCTGGTGCTGGAGAACGGCGGCATCCTTGAGAACGGCACGCACGAGGAGCTACTGGCGCTCGGTGGCCGCTACGCCGAACTGTTCTCGCTCCAGGCCGAGGCGTACCGGTGAGTGTTTGTATTTACCGCCGCACCAGTCGCCGGTCGGGAATGAACCAGATCACTGCGACAGCGGCGTAGGCAAAGTAGGAGAGGATCGGAACGACGACAGGGACCACCGCGAGCCCATCCCCAAAGCGTAGATGGCAAGTGAGATGTTCCCTTTGAAGTCGCTACCAATCGCCTTCTCGATGTCCGTGCCACGGTTGGCGCGCAGGATGAACCGCAGGAGGATAGTATAAGCGATGGCGGACATGAACGCGATCGCGCCATAGAAGACGGCGGGCCAGGGCGTCTCGTGATGCTCGCCGGACCAGTTGGTGGCGATGGGGATCAGCGAGAGCCAGAAGAGCAGGTGGAGATTCGCCCACATCACCGCGCCGTCGATGCGGCTGGTGGCGCGCAGCAGGTGGTGGTGATTGTTCCAGTAGATACCGATGAAGGCGAAGCTCAGCACATAGACCAGCAACTCCGGGATGAGCGGGATGAGGTCACTGCGATCCCCGCCTAGTGGCGGACGAATCCCCAGCACCATGATCGTGATGATGACCGCCATCACGCCATCGCTGAACGCTTCCATCCGCGCCGGGCTGAATGTTCTGGGCAGTTGTCCCGTGGGTGTTTCGTCTTCTGTTTCCGCCATGTGCGCATTGTGCCATATCAGCGCGCCAATGGGAACCGCCCGTTCGGGCAGGATAGGGTAGCTGGCTGGCGAAGAGAGATGTTCCAGAATACCTCAGCCAGGATACATGCAATGTGGCCTCTTCACGGCCTACACTACATCATGGCTCTCCAGTGGCCGTGTTCGCTGATGCGCTCCGACTTCTCGCATATGGAGGTATTTCCGGCATGAAATTGAACCACCTCAACCTCACCGTCACCGATGTACCGGCGGCGGCGGCCTTCCTTGAAAAATACTTCGAGCTACAGCGCGGCGATGGAGGAAGAACGAACAAGAGTTTTGTTGTCCTGTTCGACGACAATGGCATGGTATTGACCTTGATGAAGGCTGGCCACGGCCAGGAGGTTCGGTATCCCAGCACCTTTCATATTGGTTTCGTACAGGAGAGCGAGGAGCGCGTGAACGAAATCAATCGACGCATGAAAGACGACGGATTCGAGGTGAACCCACCGCAACGTTCCCACGCCTGGACCTTCTACGTGCAGGCGCCCGGTGGATTCACGGTCGAGGTACTCGGCTAAACGCATCTGGCTCCCCTCTCCTTATGGGAGAGGGGATCAGGAGTGAGGGTCAGACACGGCAAAGCGGGAACCGTGCGACCACCATCACACCGTTCCCGCTCGTTCGGTACGCTCGCCTGTTCCATCAACCAGGCAGGAGCCGCGTGCGCGCCTGTCCATAGCTAGTACGAGTATGCGCCTATCCCCGTTGCGAGATGCGCCCGACGCCGCTGACCGACTTGCGCACCGACGGGCTGCCGCTGTAGACGATGCTACCGACGCCACTCACTCGCGCATCGAGCTGTTCGCTGACACGGAGATGTGCGCTGCCCGTGCCAGAGATGGCGGCGCGCGCGGTCACGCTGGCGAGGTCTTCGCCGTGGTATGAGCCAGCGCCCGAGATGCGCACATCCTGGCTGCGCACCTCACCCGCGCAGGTCATGCTGCCCGCGCCACTGAGCGTTACCTCGACGCTCTCCGCCGCCAGCCCGGTAACGGTCATGTTGCCCGCGCCGCTGATCTCCAGCCGCAGCGACGGCGTGCCGAGCGCCGGAATCTCAGCGTTGCCCGCGCCGGAGATGCGGACGGCGGAGAGGTCTTTGACGGTCAGCGTAAAGCGAATCGGCCTCTTGGGACTAAAGTGCGTGCCCGGCTCTGTGCCGAGCACGAGACGACGGCCATGTACCTCGGAGGTCAGCAGCGGCAGAATATTATCCTCCGCCTCGATGGTCAGCGACTCGCTGCCCGTCTGCGTGATGCTGAGGTTGCCGACGCCCGAGAGCGTCACCTCATCGAAATCGCCAACATCGCGCTGCTCCGAGACAACATTGCCGGAGCCAACCTCGTGGTTCAGCGCGTTTTTCAGGATGCGTCCAAATCCAGTAGCCATGCTCATCATCCTCCGTCGTTCTCTGGGAAGCCAGTTGTCGCGGGAGACTGCCCGTCTCGTGTGTTGAGAGATTTATAGCACGACATATCAACAAAGTCAATATATATATTCATTTTGTTAATAGCGACACAATGCCGCGCGACGACTCTTTGGGTTCAGCGAGCCGCCGCAGGCTGAAGACCTGCGGCTCATCCCAGGGTGAGCAATCCTTTCGACGGCAGCGGATACGGTACAACCAGGACAAGCCCGCGCAGGTTTGCACGGATCTGTGCCCACCGGATGCCCCGTTGGCGCACGTCTGCAGCCTGCGGAGGCAGGCTTTGCGGATGCGCGTCAACGCATCCCGTAGGCGCGGCTTTAGCCGCCAGCCGTCGTGGCGCCTGTCTCATGAACCACCAGCCGCGTTATCACATCCGAAATACGCCGAACTGCGTCTCGGGAATCGGCGCGTTGAGCGCGGCGGCGATGCCCAGCGCCAGCGTCGTGCGCGTCTCCAGCGGGTCGAGGATGCCATCATCCCACAGGCGCGCCGTGCTGTAGTAGGGGTTGCCTTCCTCCTCATATTTCGCCAGCGTCGGCGCTTTGAACGCCTCCTGCTCCTCCGCGCTCATCGTCTGGCCGCGCGCCGCCATGCCATCCATCCGCACCGTCAGCAGCGTACTGGCCGCCTGCTCGCCGCCCATCACCGAGATGCGCGCGTTCGGCCACATCCACAACTGGCGCGGCCCATACGCCCGGCCACACATGCCATAGTTGCCCGCGCCAAACGAGCCGCCGATGATGACCGTGAACTTCGGCACGTTGGCGTTGGCGACCGCCATCACCATCTTGGCGCCGTCTTTGGCGATGCCACCCGCCTCATACTGCCTGCCCACCATAAATCCGGTGATGTTCTGCAAGAAAATCAGCGGCGTCTTACGCTGGCAGCAGAGTTCGATGAAGTGGGTCGCCTTGAGCGCGCTTTCCGAGAAGAGAATGCCGTTGTTGGCGATGATGCCGACCGGATAGCCCATCAGGCGCCCGAAGCCGCAGACCAGCGTCGTGCCATAGAGCGCCTTGAACTCGTGGAAGCTGGCTGCCATCCACCAGCCGGGCGATGATCTCGCGCACGTCGAAGCTCTTACGCGGGTCGCTGTGGAATGATGCCGTAGAGATCCTGCGGGTCGTACTTCGGCGGCTCCGGCGGCAGCACGTCCCACGGGTAGTCTTTGCGGCGGTTGAGGTTGCTGACAATCTCGCGGACGATGGCCAGCGCGTGTTCGTCGTTGAGCGCATAATGGTCGGTGACGCCCGATTTGCGGCTGTGGACATCGGCGCCGCCCAGGTCCTCGGCGGAGACCTCCTCGCCGGTCGCCGCCTTCACCAGTGGCGGGCCAGCCAGAAAGATGGTGCCGTTGCCGCGCACGATCACCGTCTCGTCGCTCATCGCCGGGATATACGCGCCGCCCGCCGTACACGACCCCATCACCGCGGCAATTTGCGGGATGCGCCTGGCCGACATCTGCGCCTGATTGTAGAAGATACGGCCAAAGTGTTCGCGGTCGGGGAAGACATCGGCCTGCAGCGGCAGAAACGCGCCGCCGGAGTCCACCAGATAGATGCAGGGCAGCTGGTTCTGCTCGGCGATCTCCTGCGCGCGCAGGTGCTTCTTGACGGTCACTGGGAAGTAGGTGCCGCCCTTGACGGTGGCGTCGTTGGCGACGATGACACACTCCTGCCCCTCGACGACGCCGATGCCGGTGACGATGCCCGCCGACGGCGCCTCATCGTGATACATGCCGCCCGCCGCCAGCGGATTGAACTCCAGAAACGGCGTCTCGGGATCGCAGAGCAGCTCGATCCGTTCGCGCGCCAACAATTTATTGCGGGCGCGGTGTTTGGCGATGGCGCGCTCGCCACCGCCCTGACGCGCCTGCTCGGTACGCTGGCGCAGTTCCTCGACCAGTCCCGGCGAAGTAGGCGCGGTTCTCCAGATATTCCGGGCTGCTGCGGTCTACCCGGCTCTCAAGCACTGCCATAGGTGCGAAATCCTCCCTCGACTCTGAAGGCGCTGGCAGCCCGATGATGCGCGGCTGCGTCTCAGGCGAGCATATCACTCCAGTGGCAACCGCTTCAATCAATCGGCGGTGATGATGTTGCCTTTCCGCTTTTCACGATGGGGGAGACATCTTATCAGGTGCGGCATTGCGACCAGGACACGCGGGCGATGGTGTTCTAGCAATTATGACGGACAGGCGCACCGAGAGCAGGCGGTTACTGTAGATTTAGAAATTATTGGGAACCCTCTCCGGCCATAAATGGCCGGAGTAGGAGCGCAGAGACCATAATGGTCGTCTCGCCCTGGTGGGCGAGCAGGGCTGCAGCCGCCCTGGCGGGCGTTTACGCCCCGTCGTCAGTCTCTACCTCGGCCTTTCAAGGCGCGGGACTGGCCCCAGTATAGCGTGTCCGCCTCACCCGATCACGTTTCTCGAAGGAGGGTCGATAATGCCAACAACCGCCCGCAGGCGCGAGGCTGACCTGGCGACGCGCTGGTCGGCGGGCATGTGGCGCGGGGCGACGCTCCAGGCGGAGGGCGGCGAGACATTTCGCGTGGTCTTCGAGGGACGGCGCGGCGGTGGCGCTGGCCCCGACTTCCGTGACGCGGTGCTGGCCCGCGCCGATGGAACGCATGTCTATGGCGATATCGAGCTGCATCTGCGCCCGGCGGGATGGTACGCGCACGGCCACGCCAGCGATCCACGCTACAACGGGCTGGCGCTGCATGTCGTGCTCACCCGTGGCTCGCGCGATCCGGCGGCCACATCACTCGCCAGCGGACGAACCGTGCCCCTGGTCGTTCTCGGCGACCTGGGCGACATCGAGTTACCCGTTTCGCCTGATATGCTCTGGCGTTGGCCCTGCTTCGGCATCGCACACTGAGGGCGCGCCATCGATGCTCACTGAATTGCTCCATACGGCGGGGATGGCTCGCTTCGCCGAACATACCGCCGCGCTAGAGCACGAATTGCGCATGGCCCCGGCGTCGGCTGGCAGGAGTGGGGATCGTTGGGATGGCCCGAATCGCGTGCTCTGGCTGGCGCTGGCCGAGGCGCTGGGCTTCGGACGTGACCGCGCTACGCTGCGGCGGCTGGGCCAGTCGCTGCTGGATGCTCCATCCGCTGCGCTGGACCATGAGTCGCTGTCCGGCGTCGAGCGCATGCGGGCGCGTGGTCTGCTGGCGTGGCATGCGCGCTGGCGAAGCACTGGCCCGTGGCGCGCGCTGGAGTTGGCTCTAGGCGCCGGAGATGAGCGCCACGCCGTCAAGGCGTTGCTGGCCGCGCTGCGGGTCACAGAACATGGCGCGGTCTCGTCGGGACGCGCGGCTATCGCCGTGGTCAACGTTATCCTGCCGTTCGCCATGGCTCTCGCGGACGTGCGCCAGGATGCCGCGCTTGCCAGTCGGGCGCAGGCGGTCTATCAGGCGTGGCCGGGGCTACCCTCGAATCAGATCGTTCGCGAGATGGCGCGCACACTCGGTCTGGCGCGTCTGCCACGGGGCGCGGTAGCCCAGCAGGGACTCCACCATCTCTGGCAACACGTCTGCCGCGAGAAACGCTGTGACCGCTGCCCCTGCAATTGCTCGCACCTGCTACACTGATGACAGAGACGATGGCAGATGGCGGTCATACCGACAATCTGTCGTTCATACATGAAAAATCGTGGCAGGCGCCAGGAGGCATGAGCATGGCAGACGAGCGCGGATTTTCGACGCGGGCGATTCATACCGTTCACTATCACGGCAGCGGCAAAGGCCAGCCCATCGCCTTCCCGCTCTTCCAGACATCCAGTTTTGCCTTCGAGACCGCCGAAGATCAGGAGAACGTCGCGACGGGTAGGGAGCCGGGCTACGCCTATAGCCGCGCCGCCAACCCAACCACCGACGCGCTGCAGCAGACCATCGCCAGCCTGGAGGGCGGTGAAGCCGCAGCCAGTTTTGCCTCAGGTATCGGCGCGGTCGCGGCGGCGATGCTCGCGGTGGTCGCTAGCGGCCAGCACATCCTGGCGACGGAGCAGATCTACGGCGGCACCTATGGCCTGCTGACGCGCACACTGCCGCGCTACAACGTCAGCCATACCTTCGCCGACGCGACCAACCTCGACGCATTCGAGCGCGCGATCCGGCCCGAGACGAAGCTCATCTGGGCCGAGACGATCTCTAATCCCACCACGGCGGTGCTCGATATCCGCGCGCTGGCGCAGATGGCCCATGCCCACGGCGCGCTGCTGGGGGTTGATAGCACCTTCACCAGCCCGTATCTCGCCCGCCCGCTGGAAGAAGGCGCTGATCTGGTGGCGCATAGCGCGACCAAATACATCGGTGGCCACGGCGATCTCATCGCCGGAGTGGTCGCCGGAAGCCAGGAACTGGTTCGCAAGACGCACACTATTCGCATCGATTTCGGCGCCTGCGCCGGGCCATTGGAGGCGTGGCTGATGCTGCGCGGCCTCAAGACACTCTCGCTGCGCATGGAACGCCACTGCGCCAATGCGCTGGGCCTCGCGCGTTTCCTGCAAGAGCAGCCCGGCGTCACGCGGGTATACTATCCTGGGCTGGAATCGCATCCGCAATACGCGCTGGCGAAGGCGCGGATGCCCGGCTTCGGCGGCGTCCTCAGTTTCGAGGTGGCTGGCGGGAAGCCCGCCGCCTATCGTGTGCTCAACGGGCTGAAGATGGCGCTCCGTTCGGCCAGCCTGGGCGACGCCGATACGCTGGTCTCGCATCCCGCCTCGATCTCACACGGCGGCCTCAGCCCAGAGGATCGCGCGAAATCGGGCGTCACCGATGGGCTTATCCGCGTGGCAATCGGGCTGGAAGACCTGCCCGACATCATCGCCGACTTCGACCAGGCGCTCAAACAGGTGGGCTAACGATCACGCGCGTTCGGTGATATTCCGCTCCAGGCGGGCCATCGCCTCGTCGAGCCGATCATCGGGCACGGTCAGCGAGATGCGCACATAGCCCTCGCCGTTCGAGCCGAAGTTCGTGCCGGGAGTGACGGCGATGCCCGCGTGATCGAGCAGATCGAAGGCGAACTCGGTTGACGTGCGGCCCGCCGGGATGCGCGGCCAGACGTAGAGGCCAGCCTCCGGCGTCGCCACGTGCAGCCCGATGCGCTGGCAGGCCGCCACCACACGATCACGCCGCCGCTGATAGATGGCGTTGCGCTGCTCGACCCACTCATGCGGCAGGGCAAGCGCGCGAATCGCCGCAATCTGAATCGGCTTAAAGATGCCCGTGTCGATGTTGCTCTTGAGCCGCGTCATGCCCTCGACGACGGTGGCGTTGCCCACCAGCGCGCCGATGCGGAAGCCCGCCATGTTATACGCCTTCGAGAGCGAATGTAGCTCGACCGCCACATCCTTTGCCCCGTCAATCTCCAGTATGCTCAATGGGCGCGCGCCATCGAAACAGACCTCGGCATAGGCCATATCGTGGATCAGCAGCAGCCCATGCTCGCGGGCGAAGCGCACTGCCTCCTCGAAGAACGCGCGCGGCGCTGTGGCTCCGGTTGGGTTGTTGGGATAGTTCAGCCAGAGTGTGCGGGCGCGGGCGAGCGCCTGCTCAGGGATAGCGTTGAGGTCGGGCAGCCAGCCGTTTTCCTCGGCAAGCGGCAACTCGTACACCACGCCGCCGATCATCGCCACCGCCGTCGCGGCCACCGGATAGTTGGGATTCGGCAGCAGCGCGCTATCGCCCTCGTTCATGACGGCCGCGGGCAGGTGCGCCAGGCCCTCCTTCGAGCCGATCAGCGGCAGCACCTCGCTGGCGGGATCGAGCGTGACGCCGAAGCGGCGCATGAACCAGTCGGCGTACGCGCTGCGCAGCTCAGGCATGCCCGCGTATTCGGGGTAGCGCTGATTGGCGGGATCATGCGCGGCGGTGGTCAGCGCGTCGAGTACCTCCGGCGGTGTCGGCAGGTCGGGATCGCCCATCGAGAGGCTGATAACATCCACGCCAGATGCGCGTTTCTCGGCGATCTTACGCGCATACGCGGCGAAGTGATAGGGCGGCAGATTTTGCAGGCGCTGCGAGAGTTCCACGGGTGGCTCCTTGATGATACTTCGATGATAGCGAGTGGTAGTTGTTGATTTGCTGATTCGATGGCTGCTGGCGGCGAAGCGCCGCATCTAGCCCGCCTAGAGTATAGCAGCGTCGGAATAGTCCGCGACGCATCGGTTGGCGCCCCTCGCCGCATGATAGGCGCATCGTCCCTTCGGCTTGACGTCCTTTCGGGCAGCGTCTCATACTGCCGATGCGCAGACACCAGCGTGTAGTGCTGCGATACGCCCCAGACTCATGTGAAAACAGGCGGAGGATGATGTGACACTGGAAGGCGCCACCTTCGATGGCTATCGCCTGTTGCGCCTGTTAGGACACGGCGGCGCGGGCGAGGTCTACCTGGCGGAGTCGCCAGCCGATGGGCCAGTGGCGGGGCAGGTCGCCATCAAGCTATATCACGCTGCCAGGAATGAGCCGGTCGCGCTCGAACTGATGCGCCAGACACAGGTTGCCGCAGCGCTGCGTCATCCCCACATACTGCCGTGCTATAACAATGCGATTCAGGGGAACGATCTGGGCATCGTGATGGAGTTTGCCCACGGCGGCTCCCTTGGCGACACCCTCAACGCCATCGATTCGAGCGTGACACTGCCACTAGAGCCTGACGCGGCTGCCAGCATTATCGCGCAGGTCGCGCGCACCCTGGCCGATGTTCACGCGAGCGGGCTGGCGCATGGCGACCTCAAGCCGACGAACCTGTTCGTGCGCAACACGTCCAATGGCGACCCGGTGATCGCCATCAGCGACTTTGGCCACGCATACCTCGCCCGCGCCGCCCTGGCGTCGCTACGCCAGCCGGGGGCCGAGCAGCCGCCAGAGTGGGCCGTTGCGCAACTGGCGTGGGCCGCGCCCGAGCAACTGCGTGGCGCCCTCACGCCAGCCTCCGACCAATATAGTCTCGCGGCGCTGGCCTACTATCTGCTCACGGGCATCCGCCCAGTCTCGGCGGAGGCGCAGTCGGCGCTGAATGGGCGCTCCCCCAGGCCAATCGGGCCACCCTCACGGCTCAATCCGGCGCTTGACGACAAGGTGGATGCGGTACTCCTCCACGCGCTGGCGTCTGTCCCAGAGCAGCGCTTTGGCGATATCATCGACTTTGCCCGCGCGCTGGACGATGCGGTGGCGACGGATGGCGCGAGTGTCGTCAGGACCAGCAGGGCTAGCAGCGCCCGCATACCCGCCCGCCCGCGCAGCGCGAGTGTCGCGAACGACGAGACGGATCGACCGACGAAACGGACACTGGCGCAGATGAGCTACACGGCGCCGCGACCGCGCGTACGCCGACCCGCGAGCGCTCCGATGGTGCTGGATGACGCCGATCTGTCAGACGACGCGGATACACCCACCGGCTCGCGGCGGCGCTCCGCTGTGATCGCGGCGCTGCTGTTCGTAGGCGCGCTCAGCATCCTGATTCTCGCCAGTGGCGCCGGAAAGCTTCCAGTGCATCTGGATCTACCGGGGTTCGCTGGCGCTCATGATGCGCCCACGGCGCAGAGCAGTCCGTCGCCAGAGACCTCGACGCAGAGCCAGGCGGAGGCGCGGCTACGCGCCACGCTGGCCAGCAAGCCCACCTATAGCGATGCGCTCACTGGCGCGCCAGCGACCTGGGCCGTCTCTGGCACAGCAATCTTTTTCGGCGCGGATCAGCATCTGCACCTGAATAACGTTGCGAAGACACCGCTCTTCGCCAATATTCCCGCGAGCGCGACGCTCCCGCACGGCGCATACGTCGCCACGGTTGATGTCGCGCTGGTCAAGGGCAAGACGAGCGATCACGCTGGCATGCGGTTTCTCGTCTCGACATCAGACAAAGGCGCCACCTATTACTCGTATCTGGTGACACCAGATGGCCGTTTTGAGCTATGGCTACAGCAGCCGAGCACCGGGCTGGTCTTTCTCACCAGCGGCAGTGTCCCATCGCTCACCGTGGGCCTGGGAAAGGCCAATACGATTGCCGTGCTGGTGGATCCCACCGCCAATACCCTGACGCTGTTCGTCAATGGCGGCTTCATCTATCAGGCGCCGATCAGCGGTGGCGTCGCGATGACGGGGCGGCTGGGCGTGCTGACACCCGATAGCGGCGTCGAGGCGACATTCGCCAATTTCGCGGTCTATGGGGCATAGGGCCGCCGCGCGTCTATAGTATGGCCAGTGGCCGGGCGCGTGATGTCGTTTTACATGTGGTGGGAGACAGTCTCGGCCATAATGGTGTTTTCCTGTGTTGATCGGGTCATCGCGGGCGGGAACCTCTCCCGGCCTTCGGCCACCCTCCCCTACGAGGGGAGGGACTGGGCTACCAGTGCGGTGAATGGCCACCATTGGCTCCCCTCTCCTCGTAGGAGAGGGGCTGGGGGTGAGGTCTGCGTCAGTCGCCGACTATCTGGCTCAATGGATACATCAACTTTAACCGCCAACGTGCAAGAAAGTTAACGCCATGCTCACAGTAGAAGAAGCGCGCGCGCGCATTCTGGCGCAGATCACCCCACGCTCGCCACTGGCCGCCGAAGAGATTCCGCTGACCACGGCGCTGGATCGCATCCTGGCGGACGACGCCGTGGCGCACGATGAGACGCCGCCATTTATCAACTCCGCAATGGATGGCTACGCCCTGCGCACAGTGGATACCCAGCGCGCGACGCCTGATGCGCCCGTCTCGTTACGGCTGGCGGGCGAGATACCCGCCGGGAGTGTCTACGCGGGCACGGTAGCGCCAGGAGAGGCGGTGCGCATCCTGACCGGGGCGCCCGTGCCCGATGGCGCCGACGCCGTGCTGCAACAGGAGTTGACTGAGGTCGCCGATGGCTGGGTGAGTCTGCGCCAGCCGGTGGGCGTCGGCGCCAGCATCCGTCCCGCTGGCGGCGATATACGCCCCGGCATGCGCTTGATCGCCGCAGGCACACAGCTTGGCCCGGCGGAGATCGCGCTGCTGGCGGCGGCGGGTATCCACCCGGTGCGCGTGACACGCCGCCCACGGGTTGCTATTCTGGCGACCGGCGACGAACTGGCGCCGCTGGGCGAGACGCCGCGCCCTGGACAGATTCGCGAGAGCAACTCGCCCTACCTGATTGCGGCTGTGCTACGCGCCGGGGCCGAGCCAATGCCGCTCGGCATCGCCCGCGACCGCGCCGACGACATCCGCGCGAAACTCGCACAGGCGGGCGCCGCCGATCTGATTCTGACCTCAGGTGGTGTCTCGGTTGGCGACTATGATCTGGTCAAGCAGATTCTGGCGGAGCAGGGTGATGTCGATTTCTGGCGTGTGCGCATGCGACCGGGCAAACCGGTGGCCTTCGGCCTGCTTGGCGAGACACCGCTGCTCGGTCTGCCGGGCAACCCCGCCTCAGCCGCCGTCACCTTCGAGCTATTTGGGCGGCCAGCCATCCGGCGTATGCTCGGCTGCTCCCAGGTCGAGCGCCCGCTCGTGCAGGCGCGGCTGATGGGGAGCGACATCGCGCGCAGTGACCGCCGCCACTTCGTACGCGTGCGACTCGCGGCGCGGGATGGCATGCTGGAGGCGCGTCAGACCGGCTCGCAAGACTCACATCTGATTTCGTCGCTCCAGGGGGCGTCCGCCTTCCTGGTCATCGCGGAGGGCACGGGAGTCGTCGCCACGGGCGAGATGGTTCCGGCGCTGCTGCTCAATGACGCGCTGCCGTGGGGAGAGACGGAATAACCTCACCTGGCGATCCCCTTTTCCACAGCGAGAGGAGATCTAAAGGCGCTCGCAGGCGGGGCGCCGGGCGGGCGACAGGCGTATAGGGGCAGCGCGCCGTAGGCTGAGAGCTACACGGCTAATCCCGGTCGTTCGCTACCCCTCTAGTCGGTGAGCAGATTCTCTCATGCAAGGATTAGCCGCAGGGCTTCAGCCTGCGGCATGGCGCCCCCAGCACCCACACCGCCATCGCCGCGCATTTCCATACTCCCGCACACCTCAAACAACACCCTTCCCTTCTCGCCGCCGATGGGCTACACTGTGGCTGCAAGCCATCGTGCCGAGCCGCTGGAGGGGTAGTTTATGACCACTTATCGCAATGCCTTCGTCAGCCATGCCCATGCCAATAATGCCCAGTGTGATCCCTATGTGGCCGCCTTCCAGCGTCGCGGCGTAAGCCTCTACTATGACCGCGCCAACCCGCAGGTTGGCCACGACCTCGGCGAATCATTGGAGCGCGAACTCGAGCGCGCCACCGCCCTAATCGTCATGGCCACCCCTGCCGCCCTCGCCTCATTCTGGGTGCGCGAAGAGATCAGCATCTTCTTCGCCCTCATGGCGCGGGATCCCTCCCGGCTGCTCATCCCGATCAAATTGGAGCCGTGTGAACTGCCGCCACGGCTGGCGGCGCGCTGGTGGGTGGACGCGACGGATCTCGCGCAGGATCACGTGGTGGATCAGGTGGTTCAGGCGCTTGCGCTTGCAGGGACACAAGCTCCATCCCTCCCACCACCATCCCCGCAGCCGCCACGCGACACCCTGCCGCCGCTCGGCCCGGCGCCCGCGCCCGCCAACAGCGCGCCTGCGCATCCACCTGACGCCCATGCCGCTCTATAACCTCGGCTTTCGCGGCTACAGCATCGGTGGCGTCGAGTGCATCCTGCCGCCACTCTGCCCCGTGCCCGCTGGCATCTTCACGATGGGCAGCGACAAAGCCCGCGACAAAGAGGCATACGATGACGAGACACCGCAATATCCCGTCGAGGTGGACGCCTTCGCCCTCGGCCAGCACCCCGTCACCGTCGCCGAATACGCCTGCGCCGTCCGCGCCAAAGCAGTGCGGGAGCCGCCGCGAAGTCAGGAAGTGTAGACTGGACGAAGCAGCAGACGCATCCTGACCATCCAGTGGTCTGTGTCTCGTGGAACGACGTCGCTTGCCTACGCCTCGTGGCTGGCGAAGACGACGGGGCAGCGCTGGCGGTTGCCGAGCGAGGCGGAGTGGGAGAAGGCGGCGCGTGGGACGGATGGGCGCATCTATCCCTGGGGCGACACCTTCGACAAGACGCGCTGCAATACCGACGAGAGCGGCATCGGGACGACCACGCCCGTGGGCCGCTATCCCAACGGCGAGAGTCCGTATCATGTCCAGGATATGGCCGGCAATGTCTGGGAGTGGACGAGCAGCCTGTATCAGCCCTATCCCTACCGCAAAAACGATGGAAGAGAGAATCTCAATTCCACTGATAATCGAGTGCTGCGTGGCGGTTCGTGGGTCAGCAACTCCAGGGATGCGCGCGCGGCCTATCGCGTCACGGCTACGGGCCGGACATCCTCACACATCGACAGGGGTTTCCGTCTGGCGCTCGCGGCGGCTGGTTCCAGCGCGCCCGGCCAGTAAACTCGCACGAGTCCTGTTCGCGGGGCATCGGCGAGCGCGGCCACCGATGCTGAACCAGCGCGGTCTGTTCCCGGCTGATAACAAGTCCGTTGAGATGAGTTGTCGTTCGACGACCCTCTCCCCCAGCCCCTCCCCTCAAAGGGAGGGGGGCCAGAGATGTGCCCAGTCGTCACACTGGTTGCCTCAGTCCCTCCCCTCGTAGGGGAGGGTGGCCGACAGGCCGGGAGAGGTTCGCTTGGCATATACTCCAACAACTGAGTTGGACTTGGTATCAGGGGGTGAGGTCAGTTGTAGGGGGATGCTGGGCATACCGACTGGTTCGAGCAGACCACGATCCAGCAAAGCATGGGCGATCTCAACCAGCATCCGCGCCTCCATCTGGAGCGCCACCGCGATCGCGCCGAGCGGATTGGCGCCGTCTATCTGCGCCAGCACCATCCACTCTTCGCGTGAGATCTCCACGACATAGCCGCTATCGGGAATATCGGCGAAGGTCAGCACCGTATCTGGGCGGAGCGCGATAGCAGCAGGCGACTGACCGGAGTGGCGCATCGCGGGAGCCTGCCCGCCCTGCGCCGACAATGCCAGAATACTCTCGACGGCAAGCGGTACAAGCACCAGTTCCTGCGGTGGGCGGATGCCATCCATAAATGAAAAATCGCCGTCGGGCCACATAGCGATAGCGTTGATGAGCGTGAGCGCGTCGTTCATCGCCCAATACTGCAACTGCTCGCGCGCCAGCAATCCATCGGCCATGAGCGCCTGCACGATCTGGCCATCGGGTAACACCGCAGCCTCGTCGAAAGGCACCAGGATCACTTCCTCGATCTGCTGCGGCGTCATATAGCCCATTTCGACGAATTGTTCGGTCAGCGGCAGACCAACCGGCACCCGTTCCGCCGCGAGCCACTGGCCGCGCCGAAAATAGATCTCGGCGCGCAGATGGCCACGTATCAGCGTCAGGCAGCCGTCGCGCTGTTCGGAGGCTATCGTGCTGAGGATATCGAGAAGGGGCGCGTGACGCAGGTTACCAGCCAGCGGCATGATGCCTCCTCTCTCGGATATAGCGCGTCATAGAAACAGGCGCCGTCGCTGGATATTATACGCACAACGGCCAATTGTCTGGCAGCCCTGAGGGGATATTGCGACACCACGTTCGCGGCTTTGGGTGCGGGAATCGATCATGCGGACGTTTTGGCGGCGGCGGGGCCGTGATACCGCCAGCAATCGCGTGGGGTGATGGGCAGACCTCTCCCGGCCTGTCGGCCACCCTCCCCTACGAGGGGAGGGACCAGGCGACCAGGGTGATGACTGGGCACATCTCTGGCTCCCCTCCCTTTGAGGGTGTATAGACCGGAGACATGGTTTACACACGTTCGGAGACATGGTTTACATTCAAGCAGCGCTTTCACCCGTATCGGGAAGCTGCTTGGAGGTGGGCTATGCCCTGGCAGGAGTCGTCAGCCATGTCTCTGCGTCTGGCCTTTGTCCAATAAGCGTCCGCACCCGAGGCGAACCTGAGCGCGCTGTGCGCCCAATTTGGCATCAGCCGTCCGACCGGCTACAAATGGCTGGCCCGCTTTCAAGAGGAGGAGGTCGCTGGGCTGACCGAGCGGTCGCGTCGCCCCCGGCAGAGCCCAGCCCACACCGCTCCCCCCGTGGAGCAACGCATCGTGGAACTGCGTCGCCAGCATCCGGTCTGGGGCGGACGTAAACTGCGCGCGCGCTTGCAGACCCTGCATCCGCAGATCCGCTGGCCGTCCGCGAGTACCATGACCGCCGTGGTGCAGCGGCACGGCCTGCGGGCGGAGGCGTCCGTCGCGCCCCCCGCCGACCGGCCTGTGCAGCGCTTTACCCATCCCACCCCCAATGACTTGTGGCAGATGGATTTCAAAGGCCATCTGCCCTTGGCGTCGCGTTCCGGCAGATGCCATCCCTTGACAGTGCTTGACGACCACTCGCGCTTTGCTCTGAGCCTGCTGGCCTGCTCCAATGAACAGCACGCCACGGTGCAAGCCGCTTTGACCACCCTGTTTCGGACCTATTGCTTGCCGCGCCGCCTCCTCTGTGATAACGGCGCGCCCTGGGGGAGTGCGGGCGGGCCGACTCCCTGGACTCGCCTGAGTGTCTGGCTGGCGCGCCTGCGCATTTCCGTGCGCCATGGGCGTCCCCGCCATCCGCAAACCCAGAGCAAAGAGGAGCGCTTCCACCGCACCTTGCGCGCGGAAGCCCTCGCCCAGTCCCCTCAGCCGCTGCGCGACCTCGCCCACGCCCAAGCGGTCTTCGACACGTGGCGCCACATCTACAACCATGAGCGGCCTCATGAGGCGCTGGGCTTGACGGCTCCCGCGCGCCACTATGCTCCCAGTCCGCGTCCTTTCCCCGAAACGTTGCCGCCGCTGGAGTACGACGCCTCCTGGCCGGTACGCAAAGTCCAACAGGAGGGCTGGATCAGTTGGCAGGGCCATCCCTATCATGTCGGCAAAGCCTTTGTCGGCCAGCCGGTCGTCTCTGCCCTTCCCAGGAGGAGAGCATGCTGACCGTCTATTTTGCCGCTCACGCGATTGCCTCCCTGGACATCCGCTCCCAGTGCGTATCCTCTCTCCAGCATCTCTCTACACCGTTCCGTTGTCAACCATGTCCCCGCACACCTGTAAAGGATGTCCCCGGTCTATACAGAGGGAGGGGCTGGGGGAGAGGGCCGCCTCGCGCATACTCCTACAACTGAGAAAGCGCGACGGTTAAGCCAACCAGCTAGATTGCCGGAGTGCTGGCGCTTTTACGCATGCTCATGAACACCATCACCAGACCAATAACGCCCAACACCGCACCGACGATGACGATATACCGGTTGGTGTGAAGAGGGGTGAGCCGTACCACCAATCTGTTCACAACCACCAGGATAGCGAGAAGAAAAGCGATAATAACCAAGCCGATTCCGCCAACACGCATGTGCATACTCCTCCGTAGCGCAGCTGAACGCCGTGTTCGCTCTGCGCGATTGTCATGACGGGCATAGTATAGCGACGCTACGCACTATCGTCAATAAGCCTCTACGTGAATATGCGTAGCAATTATGCGGGTATTCGTCGCCGCGCGCAGGCGCAGAACATTGACGTAAACGGCAACGTAATACTATACTAAAAAACGGTGTCACAAAGACATCACAAGGATCACAAGCAATCATGTCAGGGCGCCATGTTCGCGACGCCACTCGCGCATTCTTCGGGAAGAGAGCATCCATCCAATGTCTGTTGAAGGGGCGTCGGGAATAACACGACAGGCGCGGCAGCGGCGTCACGAGATGCCAATCGGCGATAATTACAAATGGATCGCATTGTCGAATACCACGTTGGGCGTGCTGATGGCGACGATCAATTCCAGCATCATTCTCATCGCCATGCCCGCCATCTTCACTGGCATCGGCATCAATCCGCTGGCGCCGGGCGAGACGAACTATTTTCTCTGGCTGCTGCTCGGCTATATGGTCGTCACCGCCACGCTGCTCGTCACCTTCGGGCGCATCTCGGATATCTTTGGCCGCGTGAAGCTCTACAACCTGGGCTTTGCCATTTTTACCGTCGGCAGCATCTTGCTCTTTCTGACGCCGGGTCGCGGGAACGCGGGCGCGCTAGAGATGATCATTTTCCGGCTGGTTCAGGGTGTCGGCGCGGGCTTCCTGTTCGCGAACAGCACCGCCATTCTCATCGACGCTTTCCCCGCGCGCCAACGCGGCATGGCAATGGGCTTCAACCAGGTGGCCGCCATTGTCGGCTCGCTCGCGGGTCTGATCCTGGGCGGCATTCTATCCTCCATCAACTGGCGCATGATCTTCCTGGTCAGTGTGCCGATTGGCATCTTCGGCACGGTCTGGGCCTATCTGATGCTCCGAGAAACCGCGACCATCCGCAGCGGACAACGCATCGACTGGCCCGGCAACATCACGTTCGCGGTTGGCCTCACGGTGCTGCTCCTTGGCATCACCTATGGCATCGAGCCCTACGGCGATTCGCCGATGGGCTGGGGCAATCCGGGGGTGATCGCGGCGATTGTCGCGGGTATTCTGCTGCTCCTGGTCTTCGTCTGGATCGAGCTACGCAGTAGCCACCCGATGTTCCGGCTGGAGCTTTTCCGCATCCGCATGTTCTCGTTCGGCAACCTCAGCGTCTTCCTCTCCTCGCTGGCGCAGGGCGGCTTGCAGTTCATGATCGTCATCTGGCTCCAGGGTATCTGGCTGCCCATACATGGCTACAGCTTCGAGGAGACGCCGCTCTGGGCGGGCATCTACATGATTCCCCTGATGGTTGGCTTTATCATCATGGGGCCGATCAGTGGCCTGCTCTCGGATCGCTTCGGCTCGCGCTTCTTCGCGACGCTGGGGATGGTATTGACGGCGGTTGGCTTCCTGGGGCTGACGGCGCTGCCCGCGAACTTCTCGTATGGCGTCTTCGCGCCACTCTTGCTGCTGCTTGGCATCGGCCTGGGCATGTTCGCCGCGCCCAACACCACCGCGATTATGAACAGCGTTCCGCCGGAGCATCGTGGCGTGGCGTCGGGCATGCGCGCGACCTTCCAGAACGCGGCGTCGCTGTTGAGCATTGGCGTCTTCTTCAGCATCGTGACGGCTGGCCTCGCCTCGGCGCTGCCATCTTCGCTCTTTAGCGGTCTCTCGCAGGCTGGTCTCCCGGCGCCGCTCGCCACCGCCATCTCGCATCTGCCGCCAACCGCCGCGCTCTTCGCCGCCTTCCTCGGCTACAACCCGATGGGCACGCTGCTGCCGCCAGCGGCGTTGCACGCATTGCCAGCGGCCAGCCAGGCGTCGCTGCTCAGCAAAGAGTTCTTCCCCAACCTGATTGCCTCGCCGTTCATGGTGGGCCTGCACGCCGTCTTCTATATCGCGGCGGGTATGTGTCTCGTCGCCGCCATCGCATCCTACTTCCGGGGTAAGCGCTACATCCACGGCCAGGAAGAGGAGGGCGATACGGTGGCTGAAGGCGCCGTCGCCGCAGGTGAGACGCTGGAATCCTCGACGATTCTGGAGCCTGCCGACTGAAGGTAGCCATGACGAACTTATATCCTGAGATCGAGCCATACGCGCATGGTTTCCTGGATGTGGGCGACGGCCATCACATCTACTGGGAGACCTGCGGCAATCCGCAGGGGAAGCCAGCGGTTGTCATCCATGGCGGCCCTGGCTCAGGCTGCTCACCCTGGTGGCGTCGGCTCTTCGATCCCGCTGCCTACCGCATCGTACTCTTCGATCAGCGCAACTGCGGACGCAGCACGCCCCACGCCAGCACGCCCGTCATTGACCTTACCAGCAACACCACCGCGCATCTGATCGCCGACATCGAACGGCTGCGCCAGCATCTCGGCGTCGAACGCTGGCTCGTGTGTGGTGGCTCCTGGGGTAGCACGCTGGCGCTCGCCTACGCCGAGCAGTATCCGCAATGCGTGACAGAGATGATCCTGTTCTGGCGTCACCACTGGGCGACATGCGGAGATGGATTGGCTCTTTCGCGGCGGTGTCTCGATCTTCTTCCCCGAACAATGGGATCAGCTCCGCGCCGCGTTGCCGCCCGGCGAGCGCGACGGTGATATCGTCGCGGCGTACTATCGCCTGCTGATGAATCCCGACCCTGCGGTTCACCGACCAGCCGCCGAGGCCTGGTGTCTCTGGGAGTCGGCGACGCCCGCATGGCCGCCGTCACCGGGACTCGACAGCCGATTCACCGATCCCCCGTATGCGCTGGCGTTTGCGCGCATCGTCACCCACTATATCAGCCACTACGCCTGGCTAGAGGATGGCAGCCTGATGCGTGGAGCCGATGCGCTGGCCAGCATCCCTGGCATCCTGGTGAACGGGCGTTTCGACTTTCAGGCGCCCATCGCGAACGCATGGGAACTGCGCCGTGTCTGGCCGCGCGCCGAGCTGGTGATCGTCGACGACGCTGGCCACGCCGCCGACGCTCCCGGCCTCACCCAGGCGACTCATCCGCGCGACCGACCGCTTCGCGAGAGTCGAGCTAGCGATTGGACTCACGCGGCAACGGCTGAGTACCTGGCGCATCTTATCGTTCTTCGGCCAGGAGACCCGGACTTCAGTCCTGGGGAAGAATGGCCGTCTCCTTTCTGAGGTACCCTGTAATCACTGCTTCACACACCATCGAAAAAGAATGTGAGCGCGTGAAAGAGCCTGGAAGCGCGTGAAAGAGATTGAGACAGAAACGCGCCTATCGCTACCGCTGTTACCCCACCACCGCGCAAGCCGCTGTGCTGGCGCGGACATTTGGCTGCGCGCGGTTCGTCTACAATTGGGCGTTGCGGCTGCGCACAGACGCCTACTATCAGCGGCAGGAACGCCTTGGCTACCAGGCGACCTCCGTCCGCGCTCACGACGTTGAAACAGCAGCCCGAGACGGCTGGCTGAAGGACGTGTCCAGCGTCCCGACCCAACAGGCCTTGCGGCACTTGGAGAAGGCCTTCCACAACTTCTTTGCGGGCCGTGCGCAGTATCCGCATTTTCCATCAGAAGCATGGGACACAGTCGGCAGAGTACACCACCTCGGCCTTCCGGTGGGAGGCGACGACCCGCACGCTCACCCTCGTCAAGATGGACACCCCGCTGCACATCCACTGGTCGCGTCCCTTGCCCGCAGGCGCGATACCGACGACGGTCACTATCAGTCGGGATACCGCCGGCCGCTACTTCCTCAGCATCCTGCTCGAAGACGAGTTGCGCCACTGCCGCGTTACCACCGGGCAGGTCGGCATTGATCTGGGACTGCACCATGTCGTCGTCCTCGATAGTGGTGAGAAGATCGACAATCCCCACTTCTTTGCCGGTGGATGAGCAAAAGCTGGCGAAGGCCCAACGGCGGCTGGCCAAGAAACAGCTTGGTTCCAGGAACCGCGCCAAGGCCCGCCGCACAGTCGCTCGTATCCATGCCCGCATTGCCGACCGCCGCACTGACTTCCTGCACCAGCTCTCCACCCGCATCATTCGTGAGAACCAAACGATCTGCGTGGAGAGTCTGCGGGTAAAGGCGATGGTCAAACATCCGACGCTGGCGAAAGCGATTCACGATGTCGGCTGGGGGGCGTTCGTACGCCATGCTGGAGTACAAAGCCACCTGGTATGGGCGTACCGTTGGTCAAGATTGACCGATGGTATCCCAGCAGTAAACGCTGCTCTGCCTGTGGGCATGTGCTCGACTCCTTAACGCTCGACATCAGACAGTGGACGTGTCCGGGATGCGGGCGTACCCATGATCGCGATGTCAACGCCGCCCAGAACATTTTGGCCGTGGGGCTCACGGTGGCAGCCTGTGGAGAGACGGTAAGACCAACAACGGCTTCGGCCCGCGTCGGCGCGGCTCGTTGAAGCAGGAATCCCCTGGCTTTAGCCATGGGGAGGGTCAACGTCTTATCTTCGCATGTCAGGACGACTAAAGCACACCCCAAAGGCGCACTGTTTCATCGTCACTCGCCGAGGCCAGCCGCAACCCATCGGGCGACCAGGCCAGGCCCCAGACCGCGTTGGCGTGTCCTTGAAGCGCCACAAGCTCTTTGCCAGTCTGAACATCCCATACTTGTAGGATGCCCGACTCGCGCGACGACGCCACCATGCTCCCATCCGGAGACCAGGCTAACCCGTATGCCCAGCCCGCCTCGTCATGATCCTCAAAGCTCGCCACACGCTGGGCGTTGGCGCCGTTCCAAAGAATCACTTTGCCCTGGTCGTCTGTCAGCGCGAACTGGCGTCCGTCCGGCGACCAGGCGACGGTGTTCGGCTGCGTATCCGTCTTGGGGATCGCACGGCTTCGGCCGGTAGCGACATCCCAGATCAACACGAGGTCGTCGTAGCGTGTGGAGACGATGTGTCGTCCATCTGGCGACCAGGTGACGCCCCAGGAAGCGAAGGGAGAGCGGCCACCGTGGCCCTGCTGTTTCGTCGGCCCGTTCCACATTGCCGTCTGCTTCCCCGTCTGTGCATCCCAGAGTAGCACGCTTCCATCCTCCGTGCCACCAGCAATCCGACGCCCATCGGGCGACCAGGCGGCGCTGAAGATGGCCCCGGAGGAGCTACCGATCCAGCGTGTGGATCGCGTGGCCCTGTCGCATGTCCCAGATTTTCACCGAACCGTCGGAACTGGCGGATGCCAGCAGGTTGTTGGCGCGTGACCACGCCATGCTAAAGATTTGGGCGGAGTGGCCAGGAATCGCTTCAAGCCGCTGGCCCGTCGCGACATCCCAAAACGATACGTCATGGTTGCTACCGGTGGCTACGACACGCCCATCTGGCGACCACGCGACACCACGCACACTGCCATCCATCGGCTTCAATGTGGCGAGGCGCACAATCATGGCAGCATTGCCAACGGTGATCGAACGTGATGGAATGAGTGGCGTTGCGGGCGTGGCCAACTTATTTGGCACTGTATGCGTGAAACCAGGGGAGGCACAGCCCGCCAGACCTCCAGCTACGCCACCGACAAAGCTACTCGCTGCCAGCAATCCCAGAGCGCTACCCAGAAAATCGCGCCGCGAGCAGCGGCCTCCTATGCGCGCTGAACGTGGCCCCACGACTGCATCGTCTGCTATCATAGTAATCGCTCCAACGGTTGTATCACGGTTGTCATATATCAATATTGATATAGCTATCCAGAAGATAGCACTCGTGCAGCGCTTCGTCAAGCGCGAGACGGAGGAGGGGACTATCATACCGCTCGCATATGCCCTTCTTGGGCTGCTCGCACGCGCGCCAAGTTCTGGCTATGATGTGATCCGCGAGATGGAGGAGCCAATAGGCTTCTTCTGGCATGCGCGCCGCAGCCAGATTTATCCCGAACTGGCGCGGCTGGAGCAGGCCGGGCTGGTTGGCCACACTGTTGTCGAGCAGCAGGATCGGCCCGCTAAAAAAGTGTACGCAATCACCGATGCTGGCCGCGCTGCCCTGGCAACCTGGGCTGCTGAGCCAATGCGCATTCCGCCAGAACGCGACGAGTTCATGCTCAAAGTGTTCTCGCTCTGGCTAGCCGATCCGCACAGCGCGCTCATGCTCATTCGCAGCTATGCGAGCCAGCATGCGGAGCGGTTGGCGCGCTATGAGGAGATTCGCGCGACGATGGAGCAAAACGCAGGAGATCAATTGCAACACCTGAATTCACCGCGCTTCGCCTCCTATGCGACGCTGCTACGTGGCATCGAGTACGAGCGTGGCTACGTCTCCTGGTGTCGCTGGTTGATCGAGACTATCGAAGCTGATCTCACGCGCTAGCCCTGCTCAAGCCCTGGCGTGCTGTGCCCGCTCCACGACTTCGTCTTGACCGCATTGCATGGCGCCAACCAGAATAGAGACCAGGGTGCGAGGTATGCTCACACCCCACTGCTTCGATGACCATCTACGAGGAGATTCATGTGACAGAGAACGCGCATGACACAGCAGGATCGTTCGCGATACCAGAGGGCATGGTCGTCTATTATCTGCGCGTGCTCAAACGTGGACCGCTCTGGTACACGCCAGAAGAAACGCGCCCTCGTACTGACTGGTACAGCCTATGATGACGGCCTAGTAGGACAAGTAGTAGTCGGTCTTGAGCGCCTTGTCCCTTCCCTGAACTGTACTTTCTCGTGGCATGCCTGCTAAGACTTGGGGCGCTTGAAGATATAATCCTTCGGAGCTGGCTTCCCATCCGCCTGGACTCGTTGTGAAAAGTGCTGTTAGCCCTACAAGCTCCCAACCATCATTTCCCATCTGGCTCAAGATTTCATCAAACGCGGGGATCTTTACAGTCTGACCATTGATAGTCCACTGGTTCTTGCCAGCACCATCAGTTATACTTGCGACTCGCATATACTCCCACCTCTGCATAGCGGTACTCCTCACACTTCGTCTTCGCCTGCCTGACCTCATTCTACTTGCACAATCAAGTGACTCAAGGTGGCTTATCAGCGCTTTCTCATCTCACCGCGAGAAGAATTTCTGAATCAGCATGGCAACAAAGACGCCCTCGATCACGATTCCTGTCACTGCCTCTATACCCGCTATCCAAGAAAGCACACTGTGTAACCCAAATTGACCCAGAAAAACACGGCCATGGACGGCAGTGAAGCTCACTAAGATCGCGTCGGGCCATGAGAGCGGTGTGCCAGCAATCTGACCCGCAAAGAAGTAGAATAAGGCGAAGAATGCAAGAACTCCAACGTAAGTGACCAAGATGCGCCAGAGTTTGTAACCGTAACCGGCGATAATCCAGAGAAACAGGGAGCCTAAATAGGCAGGCCACTTCCTGATACCTTGCAAACGCAACACTTCACGTTGGCAAAGCTGGGCACGGTACACGAATCGGCTCGCCTCTCTGGTCAGCCCTTGCGACTGAAGCACAACGGAAAGGGCACGGTAGGCGCGTGTCGCTGCTTGAAACTCGACCAGACATAATTGTCGTGACTTTAGCGTGCTGGCAGCCTTTCGCAGGTTCTTAGCCCTGTGTTCATCTCCGAGAACATCTACCAAGTCCCACTCGATTGTGGTGAGGTTCACATCTCCAAAGCTCAGTTGATCGAAGCTAGCGCCAGTGAATGTGCAACCGCTCAGTTTGGTAGCCCTTGTCATAGAAGCTAGTCTGAGATCGGCACCGCTTAGATCCGAGAAGATTAGGGCCGTGCCACTCAGGTCTGCTCCTCTTAAGGTTGTCCAACTCAGGTCTGCGTCGATGAACTTCGCTCCCACTCAGGTCCGCGTGTGTCAAGTTCGCACTGCTCAAACTCGCATGATCGAAATTCGTGTTGCTCAGTCCGCTGCTTGTATATTTGCATGATTCAATGTCGCCGCCATAAGATTACCGCCTGCAAGGTATGATGAACTGAGGACGGCTCCGTTAAGGTGTGCGCCAGCCAGTATTGCTCCATTCAGCACCGCCCCATTTAGGTTAGCGCCTTCAAGGTGAAGCCCAAGGTTTACGCGGACAACATTGCTACGTAACTCCGTTGCGGCCCGGCCAAGATCGTGTGGGGCACTAAACAAAGTGTACGCCGCGAGAAAGAAGACTTCGGCACCATTTAGGTCTTCACCCTCGAAATGACTTGCGCCGCGTTCACTCTCTGGCTGTTTCACCCATTCTTGCTGCTGATCCTCTAGCTGCATTAGTTTTTTGCGGCGTGATTCATCAATGCTCTCTATGGGGTCGCCCCACTTTTTGCCGTCTGCCTGCTCTATCATTGGGCACTCTTCCTGCTTGGCACACATATCACTCTATACGACGAATCAAGCCAGAAGTTAGCGCTGTTGCACAAGCGGCGGTTGGACTTGGTCTGCTCATGGTCATCGGGAACTGAGGGGTTGTTTCCGACTCGGTCCACGCAGACTAACGCGCCTCCTGGTAGTCTGGACGCCAGACGTACGGCGTGCTATACTGATCTCAGACGACGATACCCCCCAGCGTTGGAAGCGCTGAAGGGCATCTGAGCGCGGCGTTGGGTTCAGCAACGACGGCCTACGGATTAGGATAGCATAGGCGCTAACTCCTCCGCTAGTCTCGAACTCCCCCAACGTCTACCAGACGTACCACGAAAGGTAGGCACCCCCCATGCAAGCGTCCAAACAAGCAACCGATGTTTCCCGTATCGCTGTGATCTATTGCCGCGTCTCAGGTGAGGGGCAGCGAGAGAACTCATCACTCGAAACCCAAGAGGCATCCTGTCAAGAACTGTGTGCGGCTGAGGGGCTAAACGTTCTGGACTGTCCTCCGGGAAGTCCACTCTGGCGCTGACTGGGATAGACCAATCTTCCAAGACGCGCTAGACTATCTTCGACGTGGGGAAGCAGGTGTCTTTGTTGTCCATGCCTATGACCGCTTCATGCGTGATCAGGATGGCAACGTCTAGCGCATGTTCGAGATTGAACAGGAACTAGGCGCACGGGCTGTCTCAGTCTTGGAGAAGCTAGGCGACTCCACTCGAAGACAAGCTCCTTCGCAGTGTATATGGCTATCTTGCAGAGAAGGAACGGGAGAAGATCAGGGAGCGTACCAGCAGAGGAAGACGGGCACGGGTAGAGCGGGACGGGTTGCCCTTGCCCGGCGCAGTCCCACCGCATGGCTACCGCTGGGTGTATGAGACGCGCCCGGATGGCATGCGACGTAAGACCACGCTAGAAGAAGACCTGGCTACCGCGCCTATCGTGCGGCGTATCTTTCAGGAGGCGACCTCAGGCGCATCACTCCGGCGCATCGCAACCAGCCTCGACGCTGATGGCGTACCCACCCCCAGCCAGGCCAAAGAACCGAGCATACGGCGTCACATTGCCGAACCACTGGACACGTCCTTCACTGCGCGGCATTCTCACGAACCCGTACTACATGGGTGCTGGGGTGGCGTACCGCTGGAAGGTGGAGAAAGGCAAGCGGATAGACCCACGCACCGGGCGAATCAAAACGACCAGTATCATGCGTACCCAACCAGAACCCTGGTATCCCCTTGCCTGTCGAGAGTGTTCCTGCGCTGGTGACAGCGGAAGAATGGCACGCGGCGCGGAATGGAGCGCCCGCAACAAGGAGGAGGCGGGGCGCAACACCGTCTATCCCAAAGATCAACTGCTACGCGCCTGGATGGCTGTCTGCGCCTGCTGTGGCCGTCCTATGGTGGTCAAGCACCCCAGAGGCATGCCACGTGGGACATACATTTGTGGAGCGCGCTACGATCACCCGGCCCGTGAATGCGCTGGTGGCTACCCGGCCATTTCCGTAGGTTGGTTAGATGCGGATGTCTGGGAAAAGGTGATTCTTCTCTGACCACCGATGCTGCTAGCGTTGCCCTGGAACGGCGCGAAATGGAAGAAGACGGCGGGAGTGGGAGCATCGCAGAGCAACGTCTAACCCGTGAGGTAGCCACCCACGACGCACTCATCGCAGACCAGGAGAAGAAGCTAAAGAACCTGCTCCGTATGCAGTCAGAAGCAGATGATGACGAAGCATATGCTTACGCAAAGAGCCAGGCTGAAGACACCAGGGGCAGACTGGGGCGGTTGCGCCTTGAACGGGACGAACTGTTATCCCAACGTGACAGTCTGGCCCAGACGGCGCGCATTGCCAAGCATCTCCTGATCGGGCTTCCTGGTGGTGTAGTCAGTCTTCCAGAAAGATACCGCTCCCCAGATTCCCTGCTCGAAGATGAACAACCGAGGCGTGGCTACGGGCGGCATTTGGTGAGGATACGCCAGAAGACCGGGCGCGGCTTCACCAAGTAGGCAACGATATTCGAGAACGCATCTCCAGCCATATTGAAACGCATTGGAGCTATGAAGACAAGCGAACGGTACTGCGCTGGTTGGGTCACCGTGATAGAAGTCACCCGGCGGGACGACCCCCAGCCGCCAGAGGGTAAGCATTGGCGCATCTCCTTTAGCCTGGATGGTGTACTGTCTGCCCTATCGGATATTCCTGGTGTAGGACTGAAGCCTCGAAGGAATATCCAGGGCAGCCGGGGCAGCGTGGGCAGCGGAAAAGGCCGGGATAGATGTTTCTTCTGTTCTTCCTGAAAACAACTTCGAAGGGTGTTCTGCCGGAATAGCCTGGGAAGCATGGAAGGCGGAACAGATGAACGAGCGGGCGCCGGTGACATTCGAGACGGTTTGTGAGATTGCACTCGCCTTCCCTGGCGTGGAGGAGGGAACATCGTATGGCACGCGTGCCCTGCGTGTACGCGGCAAATTCATGGTGCGGCTGCGCGAGGATGGCGAGACGATTGTCGTCAAGATCAGCGAGGCGGAGCGCGAGTTCCGCCTGATGGTCGATCCCGAGTCGTTCTTCATCACCGACCACTATCGCAATTATCCGGCGGTGCTGGTTCGGCTTGCCCAGGATCGATCCCGACGACCTGAGTGATGTGATCGAGCAGTCATGGCGGTGGCTGGCGCCGCGCAGACTGGTGGCCGAGTATGAGCGCGCGCATCCCGGCCAGCCAATCAGCCCGCTACGAGACGAGGAGGGATAGGCGAGAGGTTACGATGCTATGACGAATGCACCTGCGAGCGCATCTCCGCCTCTTCCGGCTCGTCGGTGAGCGGACGCTTCAGGCGCCGCCTGGATTTCGAGGTCGTTGACGACACCCTTGACGCCAGGGATCTTCATGGCGATGTCGCGCGCCTGATGGCGAGTCGCGTTGTCTTTCACGGCGCCGCTCAGGATGATTAGCCCGTGCTCGCTCAGCACACTGACGTCACCGAGACCCTTCGCCGCCAGCGCCTCGCTCACCTGCTCCTGATTCAGCTCCACATAGATCATGTGATCGCTGATCTCGACCACGCCCGGCGTATGGTCCAACGCGGCCTTCACCGCTTCGCCAGTGGTAATGAGTTCCATCGGAAAGCGGTTGTCGGTATAGAGGTTGACGCGTCCGCCCTGCACCTCCGGCTTGATTTCGTGGCGCGCGCGCTGTGAGGGCACCGTCTCATCGAGCGTCTGGTGTACATAGCGTTCGATCAGCGCGTCGGGCATATAGGCTGGCATCTGCGCCAACTCAGACGCGTTCATTTGCAGATGCAATTGAACCGACGCGATGGTGCGTTTGCCGCGCTCGACATACTGCCCCAGCATCAGCCGCTCGATGGGCACGACAATCGGGCGTTTCGGCGCGCCGGAGCCGCCGCCATCGATCACACGGACGACCAGATGGGTTGCGTATTCCGGGCCTTTTTCGCCAGAGCGCGCCACCCGCACACCCATCAACACAAGGTCAGCGAGCACACGCCGATCATCGGGCATGGCGGTGATTGTGGTATCGCGGGTCATCACGAAGGCGCCACCGAGGTCGCCATTCAATGCAGCCTCATCCCTGGCCATTTCGGCGCGCCAACCCTCTTCCTCTGGGAAGAGCAGCACAGCGAGCGTCACCTGGTTGTCGGGCAACTGCAAAGGCTTGATTTCTGGCGGCCAATGAGGAATCTCTTCATCTGAGGCCCGTATTCGGCGCAGAAAGAAGTAGCGAGCGGGACCTGCGGCTACCACCATGAAGCTCCTTTCGCGGGACATATTTCTGGCATTTTCCCGTATTATAGCGGAATTGCTCTCGCATTCGCCAGCCACGCATAGCGCCGCGCGCCACTGGCGTACTACTGGCGTCATACATCGAAGATTCAAACACACACTATTTTCATTATACGCCTTTGCCCCAAACGCTTCATCAGCGGGGCTTGCGCGCCAGCAGTGTCACCCAGCCCATCGATTCGGGCGCGCGCAGGTCAGGAACCGTCGCCAGATCGAGTACCTCGGCTCCGGCGTCTTCGAGCAGCGCGCGCGCCTCATCGGCGTGTAATACGCGAAGAAACGCTGCCCTTCATCACCCTCCAGATGCTCGTACTGTTGCAACTGTTCGGCCACGCCATCGGGCGCGCGCCGTTTCAGAAAGACCGCCAGCGGCCCGCCAGCGCCGTGTGACACGCACCAACTCACGCATGGCGCGCGGCGCAGAGCGCAGTGGCAGGTGGAGCAGTGACGCCGAGCACCAGACGCCCCGGCAACTCGCGTCGGGCATATCCAGCCGCCGCAAATCCATCAGCGCGTAGCGGATGAAGCCCACAGGCAGCCGCCGCGCGGTACGCTCACCCGCCTCGTCGAGCATCCCCTGCGAGATGTCTGCGCCCAGCACGGGCAGGCCATACGCCGCCAGCGCCCGCGCGTCGCGGCCCGGCCCACAGCCAGCATCCAGCGCTGGAACGAACTGTAGATACTCTTCCAGCGTGGCGTCGTCGCCGGGACGGCCCAGATCGAGAATCGGCTGGCGTTCGTCGTTCTCGGCCAGCAGATCGACAAACTGCTCCATACGCTCGGCCCAGTGCGGCTGCATCACATCGTTGCGGTCGGCGTAGTTGCGCGCGACACGGTCGTAGGTGGCGGTCGTGATCTCGGTGGCCTGCGCAAACCGCACGCGCGCGTCGCCACTATTCATTGCTATCGGTGCTCATGTTCAGCCTTTCGTGTGTCTCAGATGTCTCACATGGCGGTGACAATGTGCGCTCTATCGGCTCGATTATACCTGTTTTTGCGGGCGGCTGAAACACGGGAGAAATGCCCCTCTGAAGTGGCCGAAAAGTGGCCGAAACTTCCGCTATTTCCCGGCGCGGAAAGAATAGAAACACAGCCGGAAAGGTTACCACAATGGGTGGCGAAAACCGGCAGGATGTGGTAAAATGGAACGTATTTTCTAATCGTTCTGGAACCGCAGGCAGACACTATGTTCGAGATAACCCAAACCCTTCGACTCGTCCAGGCTCCTGGAGAGGAAGATTCGATGGAGCCAATTAGCAATCAGCAAATCGCCGATGTGCTGTTCAACATCGCGACCCTGCTGGAGATGCAGCAGGGCAATCCCTATCGCATCGAGGCGTATCGCAACGCCGCGCGTGGCATGCTGGCGCTGCCGGTGCAGGTCACCGATGTCATCGCCCAGGGCGCGCGTCTGGAGGCGCCTGGGCTGGGCAACCGCCTACGCCGCAAGATCACCGAGTTGGCCACAACCGGCCACATGACCTTTTACGAAGACCTTTGCGAGGAGTCACTACCAGCGGATGCCCGCGACCTGATGCGGGTGCCGCATGTCGGGCCGCGTACGGCGATCCGTCTCTCCTCACAGCTCAATATTCATAGCGTCGAAGAGCTGGCGCAGGCCGCCGAGCAGCACCAGTTGCGCCCGTACTATGGATTCGGCGCACGCAGCGAGCAACGGCTGGAACGTGGCGCGCGCAGTGTGCTGGATGGCCCGCATGATGGCCCACATGACCATGACGGCGGGCAGGCGGCCGCCTAGCAGAGACCATATGCCCTCCTCCAACCTTTCGGGGGAGGGCTGCCTTTTCCTCAGCGGAGAAACCTCCCAATGCCACACGATAGACCCGCGCCACAGACGCGCATTGCCGACGATGATACACAGGACGACTGGGCCGCAGACCTCTTCGTCGCGCTCGATGAGCAGAGCGCACAGGGCGAGTCAGACGACCAGGACGACCAGGACGAGTCGCTGGAGCCTGCCGATGGACGCGCCAGGGGCCGATGCGCTGCCCTTCGCCGAGCGGCTAGAGCCATTCGCGCTGACCACCGCTCCACAATTGCGACTCACCCCGCGATCCTATCAGCGGGAGGCGGTGGACGCATGGCTGCGCGCGGACGGGCGTGGCATCGTGGTATTGCCGACCGGCGCGGGCAAGACCATCGTCGCCTTCGACGCGATTGCGCGCCTCGCCGTGCGCACGCTCGTGATCGTGCCAACCATTGAACTGCTGCGCCAGTGGCGCACCGGCATCGCCGAACAGCTATGCGCTGCCACTGGAGTCGGTCGGCATCATCGGCGGCGGCGAACGGCGCAGCGGCGACATCACCGTCATCACCTACGACTCCGCCGCCATGCCCCGGCGCAGATTGGACCACTATGGGCTGCTCATCTTCGACGAGGCGCATCATCTGCCCGCGCAGAGCTACCAGACCATCGCCCGCAAAGCCGCCGCGCCGTGGCGGCTGGGATTGAGCGCCACCCTGGAGCGCGCCGATGGTCGCCACGAGGACCTGACCGAGTTGATCGGGCCGCTGGTCTATACCCGCGACACCGAAGAGCTTTCGGCGCAGAAGCACATCGCGGCCTATCGCGAGCGGCGGATCTATGTCGATCTGACGCCGGAGGAAGAGGTGCGCTATGAGTCGCTGATGGCGGAGTGGCGCTGGTATCTCGCGACACGTCGCTCGCAACTGGGCAACGGGCCGGGCATGTTCGCCGAACTGATACGCCGCAGTGGCTTCGAGCCAGAGGCGCGGCGGGCGCTCCGGGCGCATGCGGAGGCGCGACTGGTGGCCCTCAACGCCACCGCCAAGATTGCGGCGATTGAAGAAGTTCTCCAACGCCACACCGCCGATAAGGTCATCGTCTTCTCCGAATATGTCGATATGGTGGATCGCGTGAGCCGGGCGCTCCTGCTGCCCGCCATCACCTATCGCACGCCCCCCGCCGAGCGCCGCGCCATCCTGGAGGGTTTCCGGTCGGGCGCGCTGACCAAGCTTGTCACTGGCCGAGTGCTCAACGAAGGCGTTGATGTGCCCGACGCCAATGTCGCCATCATCGCCAGCGGCAGCGCCTCGATGCGCGAGTATGTGCAGCGGCTGGGGCGTGTGCTCCGGCCCAAGCCCGGCGAGGCGTTGCTCTATGAACTGATCTCGCGCCGCACCACCGAGCGCAACGCGGCCCGACGACGGCGACCAACCCGCCGCAAGGAGTGATCTACACTATGCTCAAGCTCTCCGACCTGCGCAAGACCACCCGCCTCAGTCGCAAGGATGGCATGCGCGTCATCTATCCACGTTTTCAGCGGGACGCCAGCCTCGCGCCGCGCATCGAGATGGCCATTCGCTATATGGAGCGCATGCTTGGCCAGCCACGGCGCGCGCTGGATGATGAGGTGATCGTGCAGCTCTTCGGCGATCACAAGATCGCGCGGTGTCTGGTGGCCTGTCTGGGCGCGCACTACCGCCATCGGCCACGCGCACTGGCCGAGGTGTTGGCGCCGGAAAGCGTTACGGCGCTGGCGGCGCAGGAAATCACCAGCGCGAGCGCCCTGCGGCTCTGGCTGTTTCGCCGGGTGAATCGTACACTGGCGGGGTTCGCGGGCCGGGAACAGCGCGCGGGGTTTCTGGCCGAGGCGGCGCTCGATCTTGGGCTGGACGCCGGGCTGATGGACTCGTTGATCGCGCTCGACGCGCCGGAACAGGCTATCCTCGTCCGCATCGGCCCCCGACCCACACCAGAAGATGTGATCGTACGCTACAACTACGCGGTGACGGCGGCGGTGCTGGCGCAGGCGTCGCTGGTGCGGGTGAATCTGGCGCGGACGCTCTCCGCCGCCGATGCCGAATCGCTGCGCGCGCTCGCCGAACGCCTGGGTGTGAGCATTGACCTGGGCGGACGCGAACTGGTGTTGCATGGCCGCCAGGATGCGCTGGAAAGCTGGGCGCGCCATGGCGCGAAGCTGGCGCGGCTGCTGTCAATGCTGCTGATATGCGGGCTGCCCACGCGCAATGGTGAGGCGCTGATTGCGGCGCCACAGGGGGGCGAGTGGCTCTTCCGCCTTGATGGCTGAGACGCTGGGCTACCTCGGCGCGACAACCTCGCCGCAGCTCGATCTGAAGACATTGGTCGCGGGTCACGATCTCTTGGAGAAGCTGTTGGCTGATGCGGCTGTGCTACGGCGCGCGGGCGCTCTCGATGGCTGGTCGCTCCGCCGGACGAGCGAGCCACTGGTGGCCAGGGGCCAACTGACCTGGCTACTGTGCCAATGCGTGCGCGGCGATGAGCGTGTCGCCCTGCTGCCACTGGCGATGGACGACATGCGGGCGCGCCTGGCATCACTGGCCGAGGCGTCGCCACTGATCGTGGCGCGTATCGGCGCGAGCGGCGAGAGCGAGAGAACCGTGGAAGAAAAGAGCATAGCGCCCGTCGAAGAACTGCGCTATGCCAGCCGCGACGATCTGCTGGCGCTGCCGGGCATGCTGGCGCGAGTCATTACAGCGGCCGAGCGGAATAGAGACGCGGCGCAGGTGGAGGCTATCTGTGAGGAGGCGCGCACAGCCGGAGTGCTGACCGAACCCACCCTGGCCCGCCGTCTCGGCTGCGCCGAAGAAGCGATTGTCGGACGACTCGCGGAGCCATCCACGCGCACCGCCTATCAACGCCGCAGCCTCGAATACATCGAAGGGTTTGGCCTCTGCACCCGCGATATGCTCGCCCGTGTGCGCCGCGCCGCCAGTGAGATGAGCGATCTGCGCGACAACCCGGAGGTCGGCAACGCCTGGATGATGCGCACGCTTGGCCGCAGGCTGCGTGAGGTGACTGGCGCGCATGAGGGCATCGAATGCCTCATCGCCTGGCTGGGCGCCGCCTGATGCGCCCGTATGTCCAGTCGCATATCGATCACATACTGACTTCCATCAAAGCGCACATCGGTCTTACGCTTCCGTGAGACATATTTGTGACCAATCTATCGTTACTCTTCGTTACACTGCCCGTTGCAGTATGGTGACGGGGAAGCGTCATACCACGACGCGAATGTGAATCGAGCCACCCCGCAACTCGTACTTTAGCCGTGCCACACGCGCCCATACCCATCATTCTCGAAGCATCATACCCCGCAGTTATGGGTTATTCGCGCCTGGCACGAAGAAGGGGATGTTCCATTGGGCAAGACACATCGTGAAAGCCTCAGCACTTATTCATCCCGCACTGCAACTGACCGACTTCGAGTGGCGCTGGGATCGCGCTGGACTCAGGCGCTGCTGGGCGTGAGCCTGATCGCGGCGGTGGCGTTTGGCAGCCTGGCGCTGGTTCACCGGGCGAGCGCCGCGACGTATGACGTATGCCCCTCAGGGTGCGCCTACACGAGCATCAATGCCGCGCTGGCCGCCGCTGCAAATGGCGCGACGATCAAAGTGGGGCCGGGAACGTATGGCCCAGCCACCTCTGATGTGCCAATCACCGTCAACAAACCCGTCAATCTGGTTGGCGCGGGCGTGGGCAAATCTATCATCAATGGCGCGCCTGCCGCAGGTACGGCGATAAGCGGCCTGATCGCGATCGCGCCCGCGACGCCGGGAAATATCAGCATGTCCGGGTTCACCGTCGAAGGAGCCATCAATAGCGACTCGAACGACGATGGCATCCTGATGACGATCACGGATCACAACGCGAGTGACGTCATCACCGTGAATAACAACCTCTTCTACGGCGATACGACACTTGATCCCCAGTTGCTGGCGGATCAGACCGATTCGATCTACATTGCGGGCAATAACGCCACAGTGAATGTGAAGAACAACTCGTTCAAGGGGGTCTTCCGGGCTGCGCTGATCGAAGGGAATCCAGGAGCCGTCTATTTCACCGGCAATACGCTGAACCTGCATGGGCTGAACGATACCAGCACGAATCCGGCGACATTTGGCTGGTGGGCAGAGGGCGTGTTTTTCCTCGCCGATGGCAACGTGGATGTCACCTCGCCACAGGTGGTCTCTGGCAATGTGTTCGGGAACTATCCGGGCCTGGGGGTAGGCGTTGACGCGGGCTATAGCGGCGGGCTGGTAGGCCGATACAATAACCTCTCGATCACCGGCAACGTGTTCGACAATGCGGGCGTTGTCGCCACGCAGTCGAGTACCCCTGATGTCTCGGCCATCTCGCTGCACGGCTTCGGCGCGACGAGCGGCGGTGTCACCTCGGAAATCAAGGGCATCTCGATCAAGAACAACACCTTCAACATGAGCAGTTCCACCAGCCATGGCTACGCCATCTCGTACAAGGGGACGATTGGTGCGGGCAATGTGGTGGATCACAACCTGATCCGGGGCAGTGGCTCCTCACGACCACTCGCGGGCGTCAACTTCGTCGCGCCCGACAGCGTGGCGGGGGTTAGCCTCACCAACAACATCATCACTGGCTTCGTGGATGGCCTGCATGCTGATGGGTTACCAGGCGGAGCGGCGGTCAGCGCGGCGCAGAACTGCATCATGGGCAACAGCAACTCTGGCGCGACGGTCGCGGCGGGCACAGCGCTCACCGCCGGTCACAACTGGTGGGGCGCGGCCAGCGGCCCGCACGCGGCCACGAATGCGTCCGGGACTGGCAACGCCGCCAGCGCGAATGTGACCTTTGCGCCATACCTGACATCCGCAGCGACGGTCTGCTCCGGGCCAGTGGCAAGCGGCCTCTATACCAGCCCCACCACAGCGCCTTCGTATACAGGTTTCACGCTGAATGGGACGCTCAGCGACGCGACAACCGGGAACTTCGCCATCGCATCGGCGCAATACAACATCAATGGCGGCTCATACCACTCGATGAGCGCGAAGGATGGCTCTTTCAACCAGGTCTCTGAGGGCGTCACCGCTCATGCGGGCGGTCTGGCGCCGGGCAGATATACCGTATGTGTGCGCGGCGCCGACGCGGCGGGCAATACCGGCAAGTCCTCGTGCTTCGCGCTGACGGTCTTTAATGCGGCGGCTACACAAACCGCCGCCGCATTAGCAAGTGTGACGGTAAGCCCGACGGAGACCCCTGGCGCCGAGCAGCCCACAGCGACCACGGTCGGTGGCGCTGGCGCTGGCGGCTCCGCTGGCAGTTCAACGCCGACGCCATCGCCGGTTGGATTTGTCGGTATCGATGGGTTCCCAAACGCGCCGTGTATCGTCGGCATCGTGGCGCTGCTGCTCATCCTTGGGGCGATCCTGTTCCTGGTTCTCAGCCGTCGCCGTCGCCAGGATGAGGACGCGGTCGTGGATCGTCGGCGGGGAATGTGGGACCAGTGAAGCAGGTGAAGGTGTGGCGCAGTGACGGTGACTGTCGCGCCACACGCAATGACGAACACGCGGCAGTGTTCGCGGAGGGGTAACGATGAAGAAATTTCTGGCTGCTGGCGCTCTGGTGATGACGGTCGTAGTGGCCGCCGCGATCTTCGTGATTCCGGCAATGGCGCATGGTACGGCTCCCAAAGCGAACACGCACGCGTCTCAGGCCAATACGTCCAGGCCGAGCATGTTTAGCGAGGAACATGAGCACGGCTCCAAAGGGGGAGATGGCGGCCACCATCTCGCGTTCTCATTCTCCTGCGCGTCATCGGGCGCCGTCAACGGCAACCAGGTCATCTCCGTCACCGAGTCCCTCTCGAATGACGCCGACTCTGGCGAGGCCGGTAACTACTGGGCCTTTGATTCTGAGAAGCGCTCCATCACCATCTGGAACGTGGGGCCAGACCAGTATTGCGCGATTGTCAACTATTATGACGCGAGCTTCAAGGCGATTGCGGGCCAGACAAGCCCGGGCAATGGTGGCACGCTCTCCGGTGAAGAGTATGGCTCCTTCTCAGGCAGCGCCCGCTTCACCATCACTGGCCAACTCGATGTCAGCGATCCGGCGCACTGGCCAACCGCTGGCAAGGTGAATGGCGGCGCGACCGTGAACTACGCGTGCGACGTGTTGGGCAACTGTCCCGGCTATGTCAGCTTCGTCGCCAAGTATTTCAGTGGCAGCCCGACGGTCGATGAGCCACAGTGGGGCTGGCGCTATTCCGGGCGGATAGCGGCACGAAGCACCCGACCTCCGCCGGTACCTGGGTCAACGCCTACACTGGCAACTCGGGCGACATCCTCGACTCCGACGACTAAACCGCTTCTCGCGCACGTGGGCCGCTCCTCAGAAATCGAGGGGCGGCTCTTTGCGTGGGCCATCACGGCGCGCGACTGGGCGTCGCCCAACGCCGAGGCGCTACGGGCTACCAATGCGCTGGGCGAGTAAACGATGGCGGCAACTTTGTTGCAGTATTGCCCTTCGCCGCATCCAGTTGGGACTGGATGAGAAAGAAGCTCCCGGTGAGATCGGCTCCTCGCAGGTCGGTATCTCGGAGGTCAGCCGCAATCAGGTCGGCCATTCTCAGGTCGGCGTCTCTCAGATCAGCCGCGATGAGGTATGCCTCTCTCAGGCTCGCGCCTCTCAGGTCGGCGCCTTTGAGGTTGGCCCCGATGAGATCGGCTCTGGTGAAGTCCTTCCGGTGCTGAATTCCGTCTCGCTCCAGTTCGCTCGCGCGCAGCAACAGATATTGACACCTCGCCCGTGCGCCGCGACATCCAGTTGCGTCAGCTCGTCGGCGGCGCCATGCGTCAGGCGCTCCGTCTCCTCCAGCGCGCCGCGCAGTTCGCTATGGAGCGGTGTCGCCAGTTGCAACGTCAGCGCTTCTTCCAGATACCAGAGCAATTCATGTAGCGACCGCATGATCGAAAATACGCTAAACATCTGCTGCGCGGTCTGCGGAGCCTGACGCCAATCCTGGCCGCCAAACGTGACCTGGGACACTTTTTGTCCCGCGCCAAAGCAGTCATAGACGGCGCAGCCACGAAATCCCTTACGCCTGAGCTGTGTATGTATCCCGCAGCGGAAGCCCGATTGCAGATTGGGACATGCCTGCCCAGCTTTTTTATTGATCGCGAAGTCTGCCGAGACTGCGAAAGTCGGCGCGACACAGCAGAGCGCGAAACAGCTTCCGCAGTCCGCTCGCAGGCCGAGGCGTCCTCCTTCAGATGCTGATTCTGCGTGTTCACTCGTATCAGACATGGTGCGCTGGTCTCCCGATGAGGCTACGAAACGGTCATGATGATGTATAACTGAGCGCGGAGTAGATCTCGCGCAGGAAGCGGCTCGGCTGCGTGGCCAGCAGGCGCGTCTGCGCGAAGCCGTTCGCCTGGGCCAACGCCTCCCACGTGGGATATGAGAGCGGATACGGTACCCACCAGTTGCCCTTGTCGGCGTTGTACTCCACCAGCACCAGCCGCCCGCCGGGCTTCAGCAGCGCGCGCACCTGTTGCAACACCGGCTCTTTGTGGCGCTGGAAGTGCAGCGAGTTCGCCATAACGACGCCATCCAGCGGTGGCAGGTCGAGCGGTTTGGTGAAGTCCGCCGTCCGCTGCTCCAGCGTGACCGCCGGGAAGCGCGCCTGAAGCGCCGCTCGCTGCTCCCGGAGCGCGCGGGCATCGGTATCCACCGAGTAGATATGCCCACCTGCGCCGAGCAGGTCGGCCAGCGCCAGGGTGAACGCGCCCTCGCCCGAGCCGAGGTCGGCCCAGACGTTGCCCGCGCCAGCGACGCCATCGCGGATCAGGCGCACGTGATCGTCATGATTCATCGCGGCGCCTCACCCTCCAGAAAGCGGTAGACCAGCTTCTGAAAGTGCGCCAGCATCCGCTCGGAGCGCATCAGTCGGCCCCGGTCGAAGAAGCCCGACCGCAGGCCACGCTGCACCGATTCACAGAGCACGACATCCTCCTCCTGCACCTGATCGATGAACCGCGTAAACTCCTCGATCTCCTTCTCCGGTACGGCGTCAGCGAAGCAGTAGTCGTAGATGGCGAGCGTCCGGTTGGTATCGATTGGCAAGAAGAGATTGAGCGAGACATTGCCAGGGCCGGGATAGATGTTCAGGGTAAAGTTGGGCCAGAGAAAGGCGTAGAATCCGGCCTTTACCTCGCCACTGATATCGTAGAGGCCCGCCTTCCCCTTGCGCGCCGACTCTGTGGGCGGGCCAGCCTGCGTCGAGAAATACTCATACTCGGCCACCGAATAGCTCTTGAGATCGATCAGGTCGCTGAAGCCGGGGTGGGCCACCGGGCAGTGGTAGCATTCGAGATAGTTGTCGACGACGACCTTCCAGTTGGCGGCGATGTCGTAGGTGCGATGCGCCCGGCGCCGGATCGCGTCGAGTCGCAGTCCCGTCGCGTTGACCATCGCGGGCAGATCGCCCAGCACGTGGGAGAGCGGCGCCGCCTCGCGGTCGGGGTTGGCGAAGATGAACGGCCCCCACGCCTCCACCTGCACCGGAACGAGCGAGTAGCAGGCCATGTCGAAGTCTGGCTCGTCACGCATGCCCGGCGCGGCGCGCAGCGAGCCATCGAGGTTATACGTCCAGGCGTGGTAGCCACATTGCAGCGTCTTGCGGTTGCCCTGCTCGGCGTTGACCAGTTGCGAGCCACGATGACGACAGACGTTGACGTGGCCGCGCAGTGTCCCCTGCTGGTCGCGCGCCACGACGATGGGGACATCACCCGCCCGCGCCGTGAAGAAGTCGCCCGCGTTGGCCACCTGCTCCGTCAGCCCGACGTATTGCCACGAGCGGCGGAAGATGCGCTCCTGCTCGCGGGCGAAATAGGCCGGATCGGTATACCAGGTGGCGGGTAGCGTCGCGCCGCTATCGAGCGCGGCGATTCCGGTCTGGTCGGGCGCGGTGGTGGGCGTCATGGGCGTCGTGGGCTTGGCGCGGGTGGTCATGGGCGTCTATCCTTTCGACAGCGTGGAGAAACTATGCGGCTGTGTCCCGTCAGTGTCGCTGGCAAGAGGGCATCGCTGTCAACGGCCACTTGACGGGCGCGACTCAACGTGTGTACCATGCCGTGCATATGGTGATTCTAGTCAACCTCGCCCTGTAGGCCCGGCGCTGAGCCTGCGAGGGCGGTCACGTGCTCCGATCACGCCGCGTTGAACACGCGCGATCATGGAGAAGCGCCACCGCAAACCCTCGACTCATACCACATGCTGGTATGGGCGATTGGTGTACCTCTCACGTGCTATTGCCTCCCAATAGCCCCGACTAGCGCAGTCTCTCTATCAGCCAGGCCACCCCTCATCGCGCCTTCAACCTCTGTATAGTGGCGTATGCGCCTGTTATCGTGCTGGAGAGCATTGCTATGTCTGTTCGTCTCTCATCGCGCCTGAAGTTGCGCAAACGCGCGCAGGGTCTCTGGCGGCGCCCCGACTTTCTCAAGCTCTGGGCGGGCCAGACCGTCTCGCTCTTTGGCTCGCTATTGACCCAATTCGCCCTGCCGCTGCTGGCAGTGTTGCTGCTGGATGCGGGCGCTGGCCAGGTGGCGTTGCTCGCCAGCGCCGAGGTCGCGCCGGGGCTGCTGCTCGGATTCTTCGCGGGCGTCTGGGTGGATCGTCTCCGTCGCCGTCCGCTGCTGATCGCCGCCGACATCGGGCGGGCGCTGGCGCTCGTCTCGATCCCAATAGCGGCGGCGATGCATACGCTACGCATCGAACAATTGTATCTTGTCGCGGCGCTGGTCAGTGTCTGCGGCGTCTTCTTCGATGTCGCCTATCCCTCGTACCTGCCGACGCTGCTGCGCCGCGAGGAGCTGGTCGAGGGCAACAGTAAACTGGCGGCGAGTGAGGCGGTGGCCGAGGTCTCTGGCTGGGGCATCGCGGGCGTGCTGGTACAGCTTGCGGGCGCGCCGCTGGCGATCCTGGTGGACGCCCTCACGTTCGTCGTCTCCGCCGTCTCGATTGTGGCCATTCGCGCCAGAGAAGCCCAACCGTCCACTGGAGCCGAGCGGCGCACGATGCTACGTGAGGTGGCGCAGGGGTTGCGCTTCGTCGTAGCCAACCCGGTGCGACGGACACTGGCGGCGGCGGCGGCGCTCGATACGCTCTTCGGCAACGCGCTCGGCACGCTCATCACGCTCTATCTCATCCGTGACCTGCATCTGACGCCCGTAGTGATGGGCGCCATCTACGCGGTGGGCGGCGTCAGCTCCTTCGCCGGGTCGCTGCTGGTCACGCGCGTCTCACGGCGCTGGCCGGTGGGGCGCATCCTGCTGGGGGCAATGCTGATCTACGATGTTGGCGCGCTCACTGTGCCGCTGGCGAGTGGGCCTGCGCTCGCTGGCGGTGGGGCGCTCGTCATCGGCCAGAGCTTCGACGCCGCGCATACGATCTTCGCGATCACGCGCCTCAGCCTCTTTCAGCGGACGACACCCGACCACATGCAGGGCCGACTGCACGCGACATTCGCCGTCGTCGAGGGTGGCGCGACGGTGGCCGGGTTGGCGCTCGGCGGCATCCTTGGGCTGACGCTCGGCGTGCGCGCAACGCTCTTTCTGGTCTGCGCGGGCAAGCTGCTCGGCCCGCTCCTGCTGGCGATTTCGCCCGTGCGGCGGCTGCGCGAGGATACATTGATAGGCACATGAGCACTTGCTAGAATGAAACAAAAAAGGAACTGGACTATTGACAATCAATCCTCACTGGATTATATTTTAGATAGTTCGCCATTATCGTAAAGTTAGTTGAATTGTGGGCATTACCAGCGCACAGCGCATTTCGAATGTTTCTCTCTTCTCCACGGCTGCGCAAGTGGGCGTATGCCATGTGAATTGCTGAAACTAACGTCACTGATTCCTCTGTTAGCAGAGTGCGAAGAAGGTGAAACATGGCTCTGGCTCTTGACGCCGACAGAGACGAACTGCATTTTCCCTCGCTGCCGCAAATCATCTCTGGGTTGATTGTTGGTGTTGGGTTCATCGCGTTCAACTTTCCCATAGGGCTTAGAAGCTGGGCAATGCAATAGGTTGGCCCATTGTGAGGAACCTTGGCGCCACTGCGGAATCGAATATTGTCAGCATATCGGGCGCAACGCCCGCCGCCCAGATTTTGAGTTTCGACAGCCTTTGGTCGAAGCTAATCCTGGTTGTATTGGCTTATCTCGCTGCTCTGCTGCTGCTGTCTCTCAGGCATCTGCGCTTCGACCTGTTTGGCTTTGGCTTTACCTCCCTCGCTGTTGGCGCAGGGTCTCTCCATCTACTTGCATGGGCAATCTTTCTGCTCTTCGGGCTATTGGTGATTGTCTTGGGCATCCTGGGGTGGATTCTCCATATTCTTGGCGTCGTGCTCCTCTGGGTTTTCCAGGCGCTTGCTGCAGTGTTCGGCTTCATCTGGATGATTGTCGGCAATTTCATCGCTTTCCTGATTGCGAGCGGTTGGTGGGCTATTGCCGCATTACTGCTAGTAGTCCTGCTCATCGTTCTTGCGGTGAGAAATCGAGAGGCGCTGCTCGAATTCCTTCGTACACTGATGGGAACAGCGCTTTTCACAGGCCTTTTCGTTGGCGTAACGTTCCTGCTCATCAAGTTGTGGGAATTTCTTGCGCCGCTTCTCGCGCGCCTGTTCGAGTTCCTCGCCCCAGTATTTGCGTTTCTTGGGCGCGTGTTCGATGTGTTATTTCGCATCACTTTCTACCTGCTCATCGGATTAGCCGTGACATACATCGTCTACGGACTGGGTCTCTCTTCTCCTTGACCAATTTAAAGGAGCATGGAACTCGGGAAATGGCAGGCGAGGTGTCATCATAGGTTCTCTGGCTGTTGGCGCAACCGTATCGCTGATTCTAGTAGAGAGCAATCTCTATAATGCCATCACATACTTCCCATCAGCCTACGCCGGTTTCATCACGACCTATATGCACCAAAGCAGCCCAATCATTGACGTGTTGACCGCGATCCTCATCGTCGCTATCTCGATATTGGGGATACTACGAAATCTGCCGCAGTTATTGAGGGAACCCGGTATTGGTGAGTTCCGTACCTCCATGGTGATGGTCGGTCTCGGCATTGGCCTGGCTGTAGGATTGGCCGCAGTTGCTACCGCATCTGGCCAGGGTGGATCTAGTTAATATATTCACCTGCAGCCGTGTGAGGATGTCGTACCGTAAACTGTCTCGGCGGTAGCCCACCGCTGCAACGCAGGCAGGATTGACTCCCCCAATGGGTAAACCCAGGGGCGTTACCTTCCTGTTGGCCCAACGGCGCCCGATGTCGTCAAGGCGCAGATTACAAATGGCAGCCTCGCGCTCACTGCGAGGCTGCCATTTGTGCCGCGGTAAACGTGAACGTGCTGCGGTGTCCAGGGGATCATGCTGGCGGCAGGAACGCCTGCTCACCGTAGTCGCCGCCCAGCACGGCCCTTGCGGGCGCGCCGAGCCAACGGTCGAGCACGGTCGCGTAGACCGAGCGGAAGTCCGTCGTGAAGACGAGATTGCCATTGGCGTCGAGCGCGGTCAGGTCGGGCGGTTCGCCATAGACGCCGCCCTGCACCGCGTTGCCCAGCACGAAAAGCGGCGCGGCGGTGCCGTGATCGGTGCCCGCGCTGGCGTTCTCTTCCACCCGCCGCCCGAACTCCGACCACGTCATCACCACCACGTTGTCCGCCGCGTTATGCGCCTGCAAATCGCCATAGAACGCCGCCAGCCCCTCGGCAAGTTGCTGCAATAGTTTCGCCTGAGTATCCTTCTGCTCGCCATGCGTGTCGAAGCCGCCAAGCGTCACATAGCCGACGCGCAGCCCCAGCCCCTGCACGATCACCTCCGCCAGCACCTGCAACCCTTTCGCGAAGCTCGTGTTCGGATACTGCGCGCCGGGCGTATAACTGGCGACCGCGGTATCGAGCGCCCGCGAGCCATCCACCGCGGCCTGAGCGGTGGCATCGAGCAGCGCGGCATACGGCGCGGAACGGGGATACGTGTTGTAGAGCTTCAGCAGCGTCTCGACGCGAGCATTGGTGGCGTTCCGCTCTTGCTCGCGCTGGCGCCCTCTGGATCAGGCTGCAGCCGATAAGACGCGGGCGACGAGACCACCGGAACATCGGCGTTGATGGCGTTCAGCGCGACCGGCAGCGATGTGCCGACGGCGAGCGACTGGAAAGGATGGCCGTCTTTATCCACCAACCCGGAGACATACTTGCCGAGCCAGCCCTGCCCACCCTGGCCGTTGAGATCGAGCGTCTGCCAGATGTCCATCGCGGCGAAATGCGAGAGGTTGGGGTTTGGGTAGCCGACGCCCTCGATGGCGGCCAGATGTCCCTGCTGCCACATCGGCAACAGCGCCTGAAGCGAGGGGTGCAGGCCGAGCCGATCATTGAGATGGAGGACGTCGGTCTGCGCCACGGCCAGCGTTGGCCGCGCGGAATAGTAGGCGCTGTCGGTGTAGGGGACGAGTGTGTTCAGGCCGTCATTGCCACCCGCCATCTGCACGACGATCAGCGTGCGCCCCTGCGCCGCCTGCGACCAGTGCGCGCCCTCGTGCGCCGCGTTGCCCGACGCGCGGACGGCCCGTGAGAAGATCGATGGCATAATCATGCCCGCGCTGACACAGAGCAAGCCGTCGCGAATCATGGCTCTCCGGCTGAATTGCATGGTATCTTCCCCTCAATTCATCTGATATTCGGGCAGCGACATCAGCAGGTAGAGCATCTCAGCCGTCGCGGCGGCGGAAATCTTCTTGCCACCCGCCAGCGTGAAGGTCGCTCCGCCCTGAATCGGGCTATTGGTGAGCGCGTCGGCCAGGATGGCGCGGCGGCTGGCGTCGAGCGTGTTATCCAGCAGCACGGCGACGTAGTAGCGCACCAGATCGTCGGCGCTGGCGATCTTCTGCCGCGTGATGGCCTGCTGGATGGCTGCCTGACCGCCGGGAGAGGTCAGGTTGATTTTGGGGCCGCCCTTCGGGTGAGCGCCGCCAGCGATGGCGACCATCAGATCGGTGAAGTTGATGCGTGTAATCCACGCCTGGGTCGACATCCACGCCGCGCTCGCGCCATCGCCAGGCCAACCCGCCACATTCGGCGGATCGAGCGGTACCTGGCCCATGATGCTCAGCACGTTCACCAGCCCCACGGCGTTCGTCTCCAGCCCCAGCGCGCGTATGGCCCCCGCAAGGAACTCCAGCGGACTCTTGACACGCGCGCGATAGGCCTGCGCGCTGAAGAACGCGGGCGAGGAGAACATGGCGCGCACCATCGCGGCGATGCTGTGATCGTGCTGATAGTAGGCGTCGGCCAGCGGCTTCAAGTCCTGCGGGCTGGGATTGTCATAGACGAAGAAGCTCCACATACGCCGCGCCAGATGCATGCCCGTCGCCGGGTGGGCGCAGATGAGCTTGACGACGTCATCCACGATCATCGGGCCGCTCTGCCCCAGAAACGAGACGCTGCCCGTGTAGTGCCGCGCCGGAACGAAATGCGCGCCATCGTCGCGCACCACCCAGCCCGTCAGCGCCAGCGCCCCCTGATGCACATCGTCCTGCGTATAGTTGCCGATGCCCATGGTGAAGAGTTCCATCATCTCGCGCGAGTAGTTCTCGTTGGGCGAACGACCTGAGCTGAGCCGACCATCCAGCCAGTAGAGCATCGCGGGATCGATGGTGATGGCGTGCATCAGGTCGTCGAACCGCCCCATGCCCTTCGCGCGCAGCATCTGATTCTGCTGGATCATAAACGGCAGGCGCGTATTGCCGCCAATCTTGGTAAAGCTGCTGGTCAGCACGCCGTGCCAGAAGAGCGTCAGCTTCTCCTCAAAGGGCCGCTGGCTATAGATCATGCGCAGCACGACCCAGCGAATCAGATCCTGGCGATTGGTAAAGTCGAGGTTGAGCGATTTCAGCCGCGTGTCGAGGGCGGCGTTGGAGATTTTGGAGAAGTTGAGCAGCCGGTCAATCGAACCGGAGACGCCCAGGCTCAGGTAGTCGGTGAGGTCGGCTGGTGAGGAGCCAAATCCCGCCCGGCGCAGCAGGTGGCCAATCTGCGCGGCGTCGCTCGCGTAGAGCGTCGCGGGGCTGGCGGTCTGCTGATGCGTCAGGAATGCGGCGGCGCCCGTACCGAGCAGCCCCAGGGCCACGGCGCCCGCTCCCGCGCCAACCAACACCTGTCGGCGGCTGGGGCCGCGCCGTGGCGGTTTCCCATGCGACGACGCTGGTATGGTGGCGTCATCGGTCATGCCGGTCGGCATATCCGCCTGCGTCGGCTGGATCACTGGTAACTGCCAGCCACCCTGGGCGTCGCGGAATCGTATCAACAGCGTCAGCCCGTTCGATGGCTCGCTCGTGCGGACGGGAATCATCCATGTCGCGCCACCCTCACCCTGCGAAGACGTACGTCACTGTAGAGGCTATTATGCACCAGCAAGCTTAGGATGCGCTGAGGATAGCCTGAAAGGTGGCTGGGCTTGTTATGGCCAGGAGGCGCGGGCGCCTGATGGTGTTTTCCCAATGACTGGGGACAGCGCGCTGCGGAGCGCGGGCGATTCATGTTGTTTTACAAAATATCAGGGACAGGCGCCACGACGGCTGGCGGCTGAAGCCGCGCCTACGGGCTACGCCGCCAAGGCCGCCTCTGCGGCCTCCCAGAACAGACGCGCGCTCAGTCTCGGCAGCCTGCGTAGGCAGGCTTCGCGGCCGACCGGAGGGTGGGCCACGTAGCCGCGCGTTCACGCGCCAGGCGTCTGTCGGTTGTCCCCACTAATTTGGAAAAGTGCATAAACCGCGCCTGCACAGCCTTGCTGCGCTCCGCCACGAAACCCGCCGTCGCGGGTTGCCCCGGAACACTACCCACCGGATGCCTCGTTGGCGCACGTCTGCAGCCCGCGTCGGCGGGCTTTGCGGATGCGCTCACGCGCATCCCTTAGGCGCGACTGAAGTCGCCAGCCGTTGTGGCTGTATCAAGGCCGAGAGCCGTTTGCACCGATTTCTCGCGCTCGCCGCAATCCTTGACAAGACTAACATTATTAGCTTATATTATATTCTAGTTAGTTAAGTGATGTCAGTGGAAGGGAACGCAGCGATATGGCGCATAGGGCAGGGCTGGATCGCGCAGCGGTGGTCGAGGCAGCCGCTAAGCTGGTAGACGAAGAGGGCTTCGAGCAACTCGCTCTGGGGCGGCTCGCCGAACGCCTGGGCATCCGCACGCCCTCGCTCTACAACCACGTCGCTGGCCTGCCCGGCCTTCGCCACGAACTGGCCCTCTACTGCGCACGTGACCTGCTCGCCCAACTCACCCGCGCGACCATCGGCATGGCGCGCGCCGATGCGATTTTAGCGCTTGCCGATACCTATCGCGCCTACGCCAGTCAGTATCCTGGCCGCTACACCTTCACGATTCAAGCGCCAACTGCCGACGACCCACAGATGACAGCGGTCGCCGAAGATATCCTTAGTGTCATCTGGGCGGTGCTCCGCCCTTATAACCTGGGCGAAGAGCAGACGATTCACGCCATTCGCAGCCTGCGCAGCATCGTCCAAGGGTTCGTCTCGCTAGAGGCCGCTGGCGCCTTCGCGATGCCTGTGAAACTCGATGACAGCTTTCACTGGCTCCTCCAGTTGTTCATCGCCGGATTGCAGACCCCAACGCCTGAGCGCGGAGAATAGCCCAAGCGGCCACACATACAGGGAGGAAGACGAGCGATGTTTCTCACGGCATTGAAGGGGATCAATCTTGGGGTAGCGTTCTTGCTGGAATTGGGCGCGCTGGCGGCGCTGGGCTATTGGGGATTCACTGTCGGGCCAAATACACTCCTGAAAATCGTCCTTGGCCTGGGCGCTCCAGCGCTGGCAATCGTCGTCTGGGCGATCTTCGGCGCGCCAAAGTCCTCGACGCAGTTGCAGGGCGTGGCATACCTCGTGCTCCAAGCCGTCTTCTTCGGCGGGGCAGCCCTTGCGCTCGTCGTCGCTGGCCAACGCGGCCTGGGTATCGCCTTTGCGCTGATCGCGCTGGTGAACTGCACGGCGGCGGCCATCTGGCGGCAATAGCCCGCCACCTCTGCGGCTGGAGGTCTGCTTGAAGGCAGGAGCGCACCCGGTCATGAGTCAGGCTGACCCTGGCCAGACCTACCCCCAATGCCGGTGCGTTATAGTTGATCTGAGGTGGCATCGACCAGGGTAAAATGCGCGGCCTTCACCGGAGGAACCTCAGGTTGGCTGGCCATGAGCGCCTCGGTAAAGCGTTGGAATGAAGCGAGGTGGTCAAATACCTTGCTCGCTTCCTCATCAGCGCACAGCCGCCAATGAACAAACGTCTTGCCATCGTCTTGCAAAAAGACCCGATAGGTGATATCTGTCCGGCGCATCGCGCGCAGTTCGGCCATCACTTCATGAATACGCGCGGCGTTCTCTGCCGCATACTCCGGGCGTACGGTGTACCGATTGGACGAAATAATCATGTGCCTGGCGCTCCTGTAGTGCTGGACACGTATGTCCGCGCGCGCTATACTCCCAACGCGAGTATTTACTCGCACTGATAGATATACGAGTTTTTGCTCGTCTTTGTCAAGAGGATCCAGCCCGCTCGTTCCGGTTGATGTTGGGCGCCTACGGACGTGGCCTGGGCGTGAGGATGTGGACCATTGATGGAGCCACCCAAACGTGTTCACCGCGCGCGCGGATTACGCCGCATGGACGCGATCCTGGATGCCGCTGAAATCTGCATCGCCCGGATGGGCTATGCTGAGGCCACGACCAATCATATTGCGGCTCAGGCCGGGATCTCGCCCGGTTCACTCTATCAGTTCTTTGCCAATAAAGAAGCGATTGCTCACGCCCTCGCGACGCGCTACAACGAGGAGCTTGAGCAGGTATATGCGGTCGCGTTTGCGGGTGAGACCGCTGCGGCGCCCCTGGCGCGCTGGCTCGATCAGATCCTCGATACCCTGCTCGCCTTTCATGATGCCCATCCGGCGTTCCATATCCTCCTCAATACCCCGCCCTCCACGGCAGTAGCGACCCTGACGCAAGAACTGCCGAACGAACTACAGCGGCAGTTTGAACGGGGCTTCCATCAACGAGCGCCCACGCTCTCGACCACGCAACGCTCCTTAGCGCGCTGCTGAGCGCCCAACTCTTCCGAGCGATGTTGCCCCGCATCCTCACCAGCCCAGCGGACCAACGGGCGCTCCTCGTCGCCGAACTCAAAACGGCATTACAGCGCTATCTCAAGCCCATGTTGGGATAAACGGCTGGACTGTTTTGCCAGGTAGGGGCGTTCAGAATGGACAGCTATGGCGTACGCTCCCTATACTCTGGCAAACACGTTGCATGCCTACGAGTAGAGGAGCCATCAGCATGTATTCACTGGGATATTACCCCACGTCATGGGATAGGATACCGCTCGCATTCAGCGGCCTCGTCCTCGTCATACTTGCGCTCGTCTCGATTGCGCTCCTGCTCACTCGCCGCGATGCCCTCGCCATGAGGAGCCAGGCGCTCGCCGGTGGACTGTGTGTCGGTGTGGCTGGCGGTATAGCGTGTGGCATCGGGTTTCTCTATGCGCAGTCTCGGACGGGTGGCCCATCATTCTTGCTCGCGCCCAATGATTTTCGCGCGGGGTTGCTCTGCGGAATAGGATTAGGCGTGCTGGCGCTGCTGGCGATTGGCGCGTTCATCGCGCTACGTAGTGCGGCCATCGTGGGGATGATTCTCGGCGCGGCTATTGGGCTGGTGGTGTTTCGGCTCATCTTTGGCCCCACGGCTGGCTTTGGCGGCGAGGTGGGGTTCGGCGTCGGCCAGGAAGTCGGCATCATGTGTGGCGCGGCGGGTGGCTTGCTGGGTGGCATCGTCGGCCATGCCCTCAGCATCGCCACGCGCAACATGCAGTCGTTCCCATCTCATGTGAGCATAGACGCCACCGCCCCGATACGCTCTGGCTGGCGCTGGCCACTGATTGGGCTGACACTCGGCGCCCTCGGCGGAGTGCTGGTTGGCGCGCTCGGCGCCTACATGGGCGTCTTCACCTTTCTGGTTCCCTACAATGGCCAGATACCGGATGTCCCGCCCGATACGTCGCCACTGGGCCTGCAACACGACCTTCTTTTTGGGCTGGGGATGTTTGCGGTTGGCGGCGCGCTGATCGGCTGTTTTCTCGCGCTGCAATGGATGACATCGGGCGACGTTGGCCCGCGACGCTACGGCGTCTGGCTCGGCGTGGGGCTTATCGTCGCGCTGGTCTGTGGCCTCACGTTTGGACTTGACCACCGTTATGTCGGTGGCCCATTCATCTCGAATTTCGTTTCTCCCGACCCCATCGCTGGCATGCGTGGTCTGCTGATCGGGCTGGCCATCGGCGCGATAGTGGGTGCGCTGCTGCTCGTCGTTGCGCGTATCACCCGCGCGCATCCACGCCGCCAGATGCTCGTGCGCGAGGGCGCTACGCTGATCGTCGGGCTGCTGCTGGTGACGCTGCCCTTCTGGTACGTGTCTCTCTTCGCGATCAGCATCTACTGACAACGTTCATTGTCTTATGCGCTGCGGGGCAGATCGACCTCGGCCATTGGGCCAGCGCCGTTGCGCAGGGCGTCGCCTTGAATGACGTGGGGATCGATGACGGGAATCAGGCCGAAGCGCACCTTCAGCGCCAGAATGCGACTCACCGACTGGTCAATCCGCGCCAGGGAGATCTGGCCCGCGCTCATGGCGTTCTTGATTGCCTGAATCATGCCGCGCATCGAATAGGTGTCGAACGCGCCCTCCAGCAGGTCGTCGCCCGCCTCGACCGACATCACCGCTGCCTGAGGCAGCGTGTAGTGAATGGCGATACCCTGCATATAGAGGCTATCGGTCATCACGACACCCTGATAGCCGAGTTTATCGCGTAGCGTGCCCTGCACCACCGCTGGCGAGAGCGTCGCCGGAAGGTTGGGATCGATATCGGGAACGATGACGTGCGTCACCATAATCATGCCGGGGTTGTCGGCCAGCAGTCCCTTGAATGAGGCAAACTCAGTGGATTGCAACTGACTCAGGCTGCGGTTCATCACCGGTAGTGTCTTGTGTGGATCGAGCGTGATACTGCCGATGCCCGGCCAGTGTTTGAGGGTGCCGATGACATCGTTATCCTGCAAGCCGTTGAGGAACGCGCCCGCGTAGCGATCCACCGTGGCGGGGTTGTTGCCAAAGAGGCGATCCCACTCGATGGCGTCTGGCGTAACCCGCACATCCACCACCGGGGCCAGGTCGGTATTGATGCCGAGCGCCATCATCTCCTGCGCGGCGGTCACGCCCTCGTTGTAGACCGCCTTCGGGTCGCCTGTCGCCGCCATATTTTCCGCAGATGGTATCGGCGGGGCCAGATTATTGAAGCCGAGGCGATCTACGCCGCCACCTTCTTCATCCATCGAAACCATCATGGGGATTGCGGCATGCGCCTGGATGGTGGCCAGATAATCGTGAAGCTGCTGCCAGTCGGTGATGTTCTGCTGGTAGACAATCATCGCGCCCGCGTGCATGCCGACGACCATATTGTCGACATCCTGCGAGTATGATTTATAGGTCGTCTCGATCAGAAACATCTGGCCGAGCTTCTCATCCAACGACATGCCTTTCAGCATCGTCGCGACCGTCTGGCGCATGAGCAACTGGTGGCGGGCGTTAATCGCCGCTCCATTGCTCGCGCCCGCGCTGGCGATCGGTGATGGCAGAACCGCCTTGACGCCATTGAGATCGCCAGCTGATGCCTGACCGCCTACTGGCGCGCTGCAGCCCGCCAACACTAACAGCGTTATCAGGAGCATCCACACCCGCCTAAACGACCTTCGCGCTGGCATACACCATATCCCCTCGGCTACCACATCTTCTTCTACTACTTCGCGCTGATGCAGGCGTAACACACCACCCCTGGTCTGAAAGTACCTGCTCACACCGTCTGCCCGCAACAAATAGGACGA
>CAVPDP010000024.1:0-66186 GCA_963702665.1 uncultured Chloroflexia bacterium | reverse complement strand
CCCTGAGCGATTATCGCGGGAACCATCACGTCGTACTTTTCTTTGTGCGCGCCTATCAGTGAATGCAATGCCGCAGGCATGTCGCCCAGTTGGGGCGCCTGTATCCCCAGTTCCAGGCCGCTGGCGCCGAAGTGCTCGTCATTTTAGGCGATTCGCTGGACCGCGCTACCCGCTATGGCGCCGCGCTCAACGTGCCATTCCCGATCCTGGCCGACCCCGCGCACGAGGTGTATCATCGGTTCGATCTTGAAAGGGTGTACCTCGTCATGCAGCGCACGGCGTCCGTGGTGGTGGACCGGAATGGCAACATCCACTACCTGAAGCGCGCCACCAATCCGCAGACGTGGTTGCAGGAGAGCCAGGAACTGCTCCAGGTCGTCCAGGGGCTGGAAAACAAGTAAGCATTGTCGAGTGACCAGGGCCATCAGGGATTGAGCACGACTTCGTTTGCGTGGCCCGTTTCTGCTACCCCCGCCCTTATGAACTGCTTGCCCTTTGATGCTTGCAGCCTCGATTTCAGGATTAGCCGCAGGACCTCGCCTGCTGCATGGCACGCACACGACCCCATTGCCCGTTGGCCACTCCCGGTGTGTTGGAGAGTCTGGTTAATCATTGACCGCTCCCATATACTGAAACCACAATCGGAGTGGCATGGCGCCTGCGCGACACTCCACTCATTCCTCCTGCTCATGACACTGGATACCCGAATGTTGTAGGCAACAGGCACACCGATGTGCCACCCGGTCTCGCAGAGGAGTTCCTGTATGGGTTCTATCAATGGCGCCGACACAGGCTTTGTGCTGCTCAGCGCAGCATTGGTCCTCGTCATGACCCCTGGCCTGGCCTTTTTCTATGGCGGATTGGTCCGTCGTAAGAATGTCTTAACCATCATGATGCAGAGCTTCATTGCCATGGGCGTGGTGACGTTGCTCTGGGTATTGGTCGGCTTTAGCCTGGCGTACAGTGGTGATACCTGGGGCATCATTGGCGATCTACGCAACGCCGGATTAGCAGGAGTAGGGCTTGCCCCTAGCCATACCTATGCCCCAACGGTGCCATTTCTCGCCTTCTTCCTCTTTCAAGTGATGTTCGCCATCATTACTCCGGCCTTGATCAGCGGCGCGTTCGCCGATCGGGTCAGCTTCAAGGCCTATTTGATCTTCCTGGTGCTCTGGAGCCTGCTCGTCTACATCCCCTTTGTGCATTGGGTCTGGGGTGGCGGCTTTCTCGCCAAGATGGGGGTCGTGGATTTCGCGGGTGGCATCGTCGTTCACCTGAGCGCGGGCATGGCTGCGCTCGCTTCCGTCTTCTTCGTGGGCGTCCGAACCATGCACGACTCCGACCAGGCCACGCCGCATAATGTCCCGTTTGTCGCGCTCGGCGCCGGACTGCTCTGGTTCGGCTGGTTTGGATTCAACGGTGGCAGCGCCCTGGCAGCCAATGGCGTGGCGGCGGTCGCGTTCGTGAACACGAATACGGCAGCGGCGGCTGGCATGGTGGCATGGCTGGCGCTCGTCTGGTGGCGGGAACACCGCGCCAGCATGACTGGCGCGCTTACGGGCGCGGTGGCAGGATTGGCGACAGTGACCCCTGCCGCTGGTTTCGTGCCGCCGTGGGCAGCGCTGGTTATCGGGCTGTGCGCGGCGGTGGTCTGCTATCTGGCGATTCAACTGCGGGTGCGGCGCAAGTGGGACGATGCGCTAGATGTCTGGGGCGTCCACGGCGTGGGAGGTGGCCTCGGCGTCATCCTGACAGGCGTCTTCGCCAGCGCGGCCATCAATGGAGTCTCCGGACTTGCCGAAGGGAACGTCCGTCAATTTGTCGTCCAGGTTGCTGGCGTCGCAATCGCTGCGCTCTACGCATTTGTCGTCACCTACGGCATCTTGCGCGTCATCAATCGGTTTGAGCCGGTGCGAGTCTCCAAAGAAACGGAACTCGCTGGCCTCGACGAGATTCTCCATGGCGAAGTGGCCTACGACAGCCTCTGATACTCCGCATCGCGCCTGTAGCGAGGCTGGGCTATCTGGGCGGCGCTGCCAGCAGCGCAGGTCGCCCAGATAGCCCGGAATAGTCATTACGCGTCAGAGAGAGCGACGCATCTCATCGCCAGCGAACAGCGCCCGCCGCTACTTTGCCGGCTTGATATTCTGATTCACATGGAACAGATTGCTCGGATCGTACGTCGCCTTGATCTGTGACAGCCGGGCGAAGTTGGCGCCGTAGGCCGCCTTGACGTTATCCTCGCCCTCATCCATCATCATGTTGATATAGCCCCCGCCCGCCGAATAGGGGTGCAATGCCATCCAGTAGTCCCTGGCCCACTGGATCATGCGGTCGTTGTTGCTTGGGTCGGGATCGACCCCAACGATCACCTCGGAGAAGTTGGCGTCGCGGAAGTTGAACGCGGTATCGCCCGCGCCGACGTGATGGACAGCGCCATTGATCGGGTAGAGGTGCATCGTCGAGTGCATCGTCGGCAGTTGCGCGCTGTACTTCATGTGCAGATCGATCACCTTGTCGCTCAGGTCGGTGAAGAAATCGGCCTTCCAGTACCATTGCAGGCCAGCCGGATACACGGCGTCAAACAGGCTCTGCAGCACCGGCCAGGGGATTGGCCCCGCGAAATCGATGGCAGGCGCCTTGAAGTCGCGAATTGGCTTGAAGACCTCGTCGGCCTTCTCCAGTGGCCCCGTATAGCACCACACAATCGCGCACATCTTCTTCTGATGATACTGCTCTGGGAAGGGTGGCGCGGGCGGCACGGTCACGAATCCGAGCCAGCCGTTGATCTCCTCAGGCGCCTTCAAGATGAAGTCGCGCCAGAATTTCATCATCTCCGCCCCCTGCTCGATCGGCCACATCATCGGCCCGCCATAGACCGTGCTGATGGGGTGCAGTTGGTAGAGGAATGATGTGACGACGCCGAAGTTGCCGCCGCCGCCACGTACCGCCCAGAACAGATCGGCATGCTCGTCGGCGCTGGCGGTGACGAAGCTGCCATCGGCCAGCACCACGTCCACGCCGAGCAGGTTATCAATCGTGAGGCCATAGCGTCCGCGAGAGGTAGCCGATACCGCCGCCCAACGTCAGCCCGCCGACGCCAGTCGTCGAGATGAAACCGCTGGGCGTGGCCAGCCCGAAGGGATGTGTGGCGTGGTCTACCTCGCCCCAGGTGCAGCCGCCTTCGACGCGAACGGTACGGGCGGATGGATCGACGCGAATACCTTTCATGCCCGACAGGTCGATCACCAGACCATCGTCACAGGTGCCCAGGCCAGGGCCACTATGCCCGCCACCGCGCACCGCCAGCGTCAGTTCGTGCTCACGGGCAAAGTTGACCGCGGCAATCACATCGGCGACATCCACGCAGCGGGCGATCAGCGCGGGATGCCTGTCGATCATGCCGTTGTAGATATGGATCGCCTGCTCGTAGCCAGCATCGCCGGGACGAAGCACCGCCCCGCGTAGGCTAGCGGCTAGCTCCTGAATCGCCGAATCCTCCAAAACGTGCGTGGGATTCTCGTGTATCATCGTTTTCTCCCCGTGTTCCTTTCATGGAACTGTCTAACGGTCGTACGTCCTCATGGACAACGTAAAACAACGTCAGGCTGGAATGCCCGACCTTCTATGCACAACAGGGGTTTCGTCCATACCGGGGCGTCGCCGCGCCTACACGTCATGTCTACTTGCGTCTACTGGCGGCGCGCGAGTTCCTCGTTCAGTGGAGAGGTTAGCATGGGAGGCGTTAGCGCACCGTTTGCGCAGGCGTGATGAGCGAGGATGTTTTCCGGCGCACGATGACGTTGGCCGTTAGTGGCGCGTTATTTATACGCGATGCGTGTGTGGGGAAGCTACAGATGTGTGAGGAGCAATTGGGCGGCCAGCAGGTCTGGCGTCTCAAACCCCTCGGTGAACCAACCATACACATCTTCGAGACGACGCCGCGCCTCGGCCCCACGATGGTGGGCGCTCCACAATCGCGCCAGGCTCATCGTCGCGCGGAGTTCTAACGATTTGGCGAGCTGTGCGCGTGCGATCTCGATCGCGCGGAGGAACGCCGCTTCAACATCAGCGCTATCCGCGCCGCGCAGGAGCAGGAGTTCACCGCGCAGCCGATGCAACTCCGCGTCCCACCAGCGCTCGTTGTGCGTGCGCGCTTCTGTCAGCGCCTCATCAATAGCTGCGAGTCCTTCCTCCACACGCCCGGCTTTCCCACAGACCTGCGCGAGCAGCGCGAAGATAATACGGCAGACGCAATCTGGCGCTCGACGCTTTGAACTCGTCAATCGAGTCGCGCAGGCGCCTGATCTCCTCTTCACCGGGTTGCTCCAGGGCCACCGCATAACTGACCAGGATAGCCGCCCAGGCGCGATAGTAGGGCGTCTGGTACTTGCTGGTGAGCGCGAGCGCTTGTTCGGCGTGTGTTCGCGCAACCGTCTCGTCGGCGCGCAACTGCTGCAGCAACGCCAGGTAGGCCGACACCAGCGCCTGGTTGAAAGGCTGATCCAGGTCCTGCACCAGCTTGACCGCGTCTAGCCCCTGGTTGAGCGCCTGTTGTGGGTAGCCCAGGCACCAGAGCGCGTGCGACTGCCACGCCCGCGCGTGCGCCGCGTAGTTCGATCCCTGCGACTCCTGAAGATGGAGCAGTTGATCAGGGTCATGCGCTGCGATGATCTCTCCAAACTGCGCGTTGGCCTCGGCGATCTTCCCCAGGTGCAGTCGCGCTCCGGCCAACATCATGCCAGCGAAAGGCGGCGCCGCCGCGCCAAGAGAGTGCTGGAACAAGGCCTGCAGCTCATCGGAGTCGACCTGCACTTTTTCGAGTCGCGCCTGTACCACGTAGACAGACTGCAATCCATAGAGCGTCTGCGCCCGCTGCGCATCATCGCCGACCGTGTCACACAATGCCAGGGCGCGGTCGAGCACACGCTCCAATTCCGGCGTCGCCCAGCCTTTGGTCACCCGGTAGAGCGGCGCCAGCGCCAATTGCAGGCCGAGTTCCTGTTTGTCGCGTCTCGAACCAGCGGGCAGAAGCTCAAGCAAAGCCTCAGGCTTCGCGAGAGCAGGCTGATGGCGTCCTCATTCGCATACACACGCTGCGCCACGGCGGCGGCGCGCTGATAATACGGGATCGCCTGCTCGATCATGCCCGCGCGTTCGTAATGCGACGCGAGCTGGCCACTCACCGAGTCGAGGTCTTCAGCATACATGGCCTCCAACGTCTGCGCGACACGGAGGTGGAGCATACGGCGCTGGGGCGCGCTGATCTCCGCATACGCCACCTCGCGCAGCTTATCGTGGGTAAAGTCATAGCTGTTCGCGCCATGTTCGCGGATGATCCGTTTGTGCCAGAGTTCGTCCAGCGCATGGACGGCGCTCTCGGCGTCGGCGTTGCTGGCGGCGCTCAAGAGATCGAACGTGAATGCGCGGCCAATGGTCGCGGCCAGTTCAACAAACGCGCGGGCGGAGGGTGAGAGTTGCAGAAGGCGACCGACGAGCACCGCCTGCATGCGTGGCGGAAGCGTTCGCGCATCATTGAGCGGCGATTGCCGGTGGGCGCTCTCGGCCTCGGGTGGGCTGGCTGCTCCTTGTCCCAGATTGGCCCGCACCATCTCGACGACGAAGAGCGGATATCCCCCTGTCTCATGAAACAAGCGCAGCCCCTCGTCCATCCGCATCTCACGGTTCGCCACCTGTGACGCCAGTTTCGCGGATTCCGCCGCATCCAACGGTTCAAGCTGAATTTCTGTCACCGGCATGGTGGCGCGCAGATGCAGCAGGAAGGTGCGTAACGCATGCTGTGGCGCCAGTTCTTCGTCGCGCACGCACCCGATGATGAGCAGCCGCGCCGTGGAATCGAAGCGCAGCAGAAAATGCAGCCATTCAAGCGTTTCCTGATCGCACCATTGCAAGTCATCGATCAGCAGCAGCACCGGCTGTGATGCGCTCAGAATGGCGCGCGCCAGGGCCTCGAAAAAGCGCTGGCGCTGGCCATATTCGGAGACTGGCTCGTAATGCGGTAAATCTGGCTGCTCCGCGAGTAGCTCCGGCAGCAGGCGCATGATCTCGGTGAGCCAGATCGCATCGAGGCGCCGGAGAGGCGCGCGCAGCCCCTCACTTCTGAGCAAATTCGTCACGGGGGCGAGCGAGAGTTGGCCCTCAGCGGCATAGGAGCGCGCCTTCGCGGTGACGGCGCCTTGCTGGCTGGCCCAGAGCGAGAATTCTTCGGCCAGCCGTGATTTGCCAATGCCCGCTTCTCCGGTCACGAGCATGAAATGTGGCTCGCCATTGCTCGCGGCGTACCAGGCCGATTTCAGCGTTTCCCACTCTTGACTGCGCCCGATGAGTGTTGGCATAGCGGCGAGCAGGGTCTGCTGAACCCTGGTCGCAATGACGGGCGTCTCTTGTTGCAGGAGACGTTCGTAGACATCACGCGTCGCTGGATCGGGATCGACGCCCAGTTCGCGTTGCAGGATAGTGGCGCAGGTATGGTAGACATGCAATGCGCTGGCGCGGTCGTTATTCAGCATGAACAAACGCATCAGACGGCGATAGAGATCTTCGGAGAGGGGATCGATCCGAAGCAGACGCCTGGCATACTGGATGGCGCTCACGGTGTCGCCGCGCTCTTCAAAGAGGCGCAGCAGTTGTTCGAGGAGCTGTCGGTGGCGCTGATGCAGCTGATCCCGCTCAGGTAAAATCCACTCATCGTAGCAGCCGGGCAGCAATTCTCCACGATAGAGGCGGTCTGCCTGTTCGAGAGCGTCTTGTAGGGCGTGCTGATCATTGCCGCGTGTGGCCGCGTCGGCGAGCGCGAGCGCCTGGTCGAACTCGGCGACATCGAGGTCGCATGGCAGCACGGGACGCCAGTGCAATGTATGCGTATCGGCGGCGAGGAATTGTTCCCCATCCGGGAGCGCCTGGCGCAACTGGTGGAGCAGCTGGCGCAGGTTGTTGCGCGCCTGGGCCTCGGCTGCGTCGGGCCAGAAGAGGAAGGCGAGATGTTGGCGCTGCTGGGGGACATCCCGATGCAGCACGAGATACGTGAGCAGCGAACGCAGGCGCATGGTATTGAGGCTGGTGACTGGCTGGCCGTTGTAGAGCAGGACGAAATCGCCAAGTACGCGAAGGCGAAGGGATGGCATCGTCATGATCGCCCACGTTTCTCCACTCCAGGCTCAAGCGATGGCAGCGTGGTCAGCGCCAGAAACACCCGGAAACAGGGGCATGAGGCCACGGGAACCAGCGAAACCATGTACCTGTATGAGTCGCGATGTGTCCGATCCCACCCCCGAGGAGCCTGCCCTGGTAGTCGTCGATGCACCAATACTGTACGATATTGTCGCAGCGATGTGTCCGATCACCCGCGTCCGCCCGTGTCGTTTCTCACATGCGATGCCCATCATCGAGGAATGCGACTAGAAGGAACGCGACAGCCTGACGCCATATCTCCTGCGCCTGCGTCGCGTCAAGTCCCTCGAAGACGTGTCCGCCGTTGTAACTGATATACTGCGCCACGACATGATTCCGCTTCAGCGCCTGTTCGAGCGCGCGTGACTGCGCCTCAGGCACTTCAGTGTCGGTGGTTCCCTGCACAATCAGCATCGGCGCGCTGGCAGAGGTGATCGCGTAGAGCGGAGAAGCCTCGCGATATAAGGCGGGATTACTCTGTGGCGTCGCCTGGCTGAGCAAATCAAACACCTCCGTTTGATTGTCTGGCGATGTCTTGATCCACTCGGCGAGATCGACTGGCCCGTAGAAATCGGCGACGCACGCGACCTGCGACGATTGATCCGCATACTGGCTGGCGCGATCACCCGACAGCGTCTTCGTGAATGCGCCGAGAATCACCGCCAGATAGGCGCCAGAGGATAGCCCAACCGAGCAGAGATGCGCGCGCATCCATCCCCAATTCGTGGGCATGCGCGCGCAGCCAGCGGACAGCCAGTTGGGCGTCCTCCACCGGTGCGGGCCAGGGGTTGGCGTGCGCCAGTCGATAGTTGATCGAGGCAACGACGAAGCCCTGTGAGGCGAGGCTCATGCACAGATCAACCAGTGTATCTCCCTGGACATCGAATTCGGCGCGTTTGTCACCTACCGTCGAACTACCGCCATGGATGAGCACGATGCCCGGCAGTTGAGATGATGTAACGCCGTCAGGCTGGCAGAGATCGAGTTGCTCAAGCGGCGCCGAACCATAGGCGACGTCGGATCGCATGGTCACGGGATAGTGCGGCGTAAGCAGGTGGGCGTATGTTGCGGCGGCGGTTGCGGTCGGTGCGCGGGTAGGGGTAGCGGATGCCTGCGACGACGCTGGCGCGCCACCACAGCCCGCAATGTCAGGGTGATGAGACCGCCTGCCAGCAGCAGGGAACGGCGAAGGCGACCAGAAAGGATCATGTATCATCGTCTCATTTCTCTCGCAGGCGCGCGTATGTTCGCGTGCAGATGGATACGCTACGTACTAATCGGCGTGAATCGGGCCACAGGCGGCTGGCAAAACTTGATCGTAGACACCCTTGTAGGTCATTCCGTGGATGAGAACGACATGGCTCGTGAGCGGCACGAGGTCATACTCCTCATCTGGGGTGATGAAAAGTTGCTGAGACCAACTGATGTTTCCGTCTGCGTCTGCCGTGGGTGTCGGCTCGAATGGCAGCGCCACCGGCCCATAGGCAGGCGTACCAGCGGCGAGCGTGATGATGCCGTCGCTGTTCGCGCTGGCGGCGGTAGGGCAGGTGGCGTTCATACTGTGCGCGCCGTGGATGTGCTGCATATGCTCCTGATTGGGAACGAGACCTTTGAGTGAGATGGTCACTGTCATCTCATTGCCGGTGATGGTCATCTCGACTGTTCCGCTGACACCCGATGCGTTCAGTGGCGCGAGTGTGGCGCTATAACGGCTGGTTGGTGGCGCGGGTGTATGTGTTGCGGCGGTGGTTGGTTGCGACTGCGAGCCACAGCCAGCCAGCAGCAGGATCAGCGCAAGCGCGAGCAAAGAACTGGCTCTTCTCATGTCGTTCTCCTCCTCAATAGACACCTACCAATGGGCATGGCTTCTCTGGGACACGAAGCGAGGTATAGAGAACTATGGTCGAGGGCATCGCAAAGTGTGCGCATTTTTTCGCCCACGCAAAAACGGCGCGCCCCTATGCGTCATGGAGTCAGACATGAAGGCAATCTCCGGGCTGGGAGCGCAACATGGGACTTCGCGTAGAGGTTCGTGACACGACGTACGATGGCTCGCATGTGGCGGCGCTGGAATCGGTGTTGCGTGTCGAGCGTGGACGGCTGGTGCGCTGGTGCGCGTACCTGACCGGCAACGTTGACGTGGCCGAGGATCTCACGCAGGAGACATTGTCTGCCGCCTGGCGTAGCACACGACAGCCAGACCACCCAGACCAGTTTCCGGCATGGCTCGCCGGAATCGCGCGCAATATCTGCCATTCCTGGCGACGAAGCCAACAACGCGAGCTAGCCCATCGCGCCAACGCGCTCAGTCGACAGGAAGGCGCTTCCGATGAAGATGGCAGCCGACATTCCAGCGAGCTAGCCGACTCCTTCGATCTCTCGGTGTTGCTCGAACGCAATGAACGCGCGCTTCTGCTTGGCCATGCATTGGCGTTGCTTCCCCCAGAAACGAGACAGATACTCACCGCAAAGTATATCGAGGAGTCATCACTGGCAGAGGTCGCAGCGCGGATGGGCGCCAGCGAAAGCGCAATTGCCGCGCGCCTGCATCGAGGCAAGATTGCGCTACGTCGTGTCCTCACGAACGAACTGCGCGCTGAAGCGATACACTACGGACTCGTTCCACCAGACGACGATGGCTGGCATGAGACGCGCATCTGGTGTCCGGTGTGCGCGCAACATCGCCTGATGGGCCGTCTGGAACGCGAGGCGTTCGCCCTGCGGTGTCCCCTGTGTTATGAACATACCCCGATAGATTTTGCCAGGTGGCGTGAGCAGGGATTATTCGTCGGTCTGTCGAGCCATCGGTCGGCGCTCTCGCGGCTTGCCAAAAGCGCTCTCGCATTCTATCAGCAGGCATTGCGCGAGGGGAGCGCCCGGTGTAGACGCTGCGGCGGACATGCGCTGGCAAGGCAAACACGGCCTCATACCCAGACTGAAAGTCTCGATGACGATGTACAAATGCGTGTCTTGTGTCCAGCATGCGACACCAGGTACACCGCCTCATTCAGCGGACTTATCCTCTGCCATGCCGAGGTGCAGCGCTTCTGGCGGGCGCATCCACGGATGTTGACGTTGCCCAATCGCGCACTCGACTATGGCGGGCGTCCCGCCACGCTGACCACCTTCGCCAGCCGGGATGAGGTAGCGCAACTGGAAGTGATTTCGGACAGCGAGACATTTGATGTGCTGCATATTGGCGGCGCAATAGCCCAGGGATAGGGCTACGCCAGACGATGTTCCTGTGTACCCATCCAGTCGAGGATGGCCTGCCCTTTGCGCAGTCCTTACTGTGACAGATTGCCTCAAACGAACCCATCTACCTCCATAGCTCAAACGTCTGTCTGCTAGCAGTTTCGCGCTATGGCACTGCGGTCCAGACTAGCTGGCCTTCTTTGGTTTCCGTCGCCAGGCCGCTTACTGCTGCTGCCATGCCAGGAAACGGCAATCCCGGATTAGCAATCAGACGAGCGCTCATGCCATTGCCAGCGGGGACATATGTCGTGCGATAGTCAAGCGTATTCTGATCGTTCCCAAGAGGGATTACCTGCAACGTCGAACTCATTGGCGCCAGGCGCAGGAACGCATAATCGTTCTCATCCGAAGATGTTTGCGCATGATGGTAGAGATATCCTTGATAGCAATCGCCCTCGGCCCCGATATTCAACGCAAGATCGGTCTCGCCAGTCGTGTTCGCAAGGCTTGACGGCATCGCCCCAGTCCGCCAGTTTTTTCCATCATCCGCGCTGGCGAGGATGCTGAGGTGATTCGTCTCTCCTGAGAGGTGCGCAGCGCATACATCGTTGGGCTGCAATGGTGTCGTAGCAAGTAACACTGATTGCATCGGTTCTGTTCCGATTGCTCCAACTAACGTCCATGTGCGGCCGTCGTCGGTCGAATGTTCGAGCATTGGTGGCTGACCCTGCTTGCTCAAAACACGATACCACCACGTATCCCCGCGATAGTCCGGCACTGGATATGACGAATCGGTGGCAATCTGCCATCCCTGCTGCTCTAGCTTGCTCGGCGCACTGGGTATCGGTGTCCAGGTGACGCCATCATCCGCACTGTATGCCAGCGATTCGCTCGTCTGGTTGCCCCATGCCCCAAACTCGTAGGCAAGGCCGTGGCGATAATAGGGTCCTGGACCATAGTCGACATAGCTGTTTCCGCTGACTGTGGCGATCTTGCGCCACGACGTACCGGCATCGTGGCTCATCCATGTTGTCGTTGAGGTCACTGAGAAATTTGCATCGGAGGAGGAGCCAGTCTCGATAGTTGCCGTAATGACACCGGGCGCTCCGGCAGGCATGGATACGTCGCAGAGATCTCCTTCACCAAACGGACCGTGCAACAACTCCCAATGCGCGCCGCCATCGCGTGAGCGCCAGAAGTGGAGTTGTCCAAGTCGCCATGTCGAGGGATCGTTCACGGTGATAGACCAAGCCGTGCCACATGCCATCATCAGGCCCGGCACATCAGCGCTTGCCGCAAATGAGTTGAGGCCAATATTTCCATGCGGGGTGATGTTGTGCCATCCTGGCGGAGCCAGCTTGGGATAGACCAGCGGCGAGAGTAGCGGCGAGAACCCGCCACAATAGGTGAGCGCCCCGGCAAGAAGAATCACAGGCAGAAGCCACTCCCACCATTTGCGGGGTTTCACTCGCCGCCAAATGTTGCTATGCCTGGGCTGCTCTGGTTGACTCACGCTCATCGCTCACACGGCTCCTTACCCTCTCAACGCTAGAGCCGCAGCCAGCGTAACAACCGCGCCTGTAGAAAAAGAGGGCGACCGGCATTCTACCGATCACCCTCTCGCTCAAAGTTACAAACTGTTATTCGCGGATGGCGCGCGCGGGCAGCGGACGCACCAGCGGATTCAGCCCGTTGGGTCGCTCCGCCTCGTTGCGCGGCACCGGCTGGCGCACCAGGAACGATGGCGCGCGCGCCACATCCTGCATCGGCATCGAGATGTCGCGGCCAAAGCGGTTGTAGAACGACAGCTCGAAGTTTGGCGTCTCGCCCAGCGCGCCGTGAGGGCAAACCTCCACACAGTCGCCACAGAAGATGCAGCGATCCAGCGCGAAGTCCCAGCGCACCAGTTCGCGCTCGGCCATCATCAGCGAGCCGGTCGGGCAGACCTGCACGCACGCGCCACACGAGACACAGTCGGTATCGTGCAGCGAGACGTTGAAGGGGGTCGAGACAATCGTATCGAAGCCGTGGCCAAACATGCCATAGCAGTTCGGGCCGATCACGTCATGGCAGACGCGCACACACTGCGTGCAGTTGATGCACTTGTTGGGGTCGCGCAGGATGAAGCTGTGCGAGAGATCGACCTCGTAGTCGTGATAGTCGGCTGGCTCACCATCGTGGAAGCGGTTGTCTTCGAGGTCATACTCGATGCTGTATTTCTGCAGGTCGCACTGGCCCGCCGCCGGGCAGGCGCACTGGAGGCAGCGGCTCGACTCGCGCTCGGCCTGCTCCTGGGTGTAGCCCATCTCGATCAGCCGGAAGTTGCGCTCGCGCTCGTCATACGGCAGCATCGGCATCTTGACCTTCGGCTCGACCGGCTTGTAGGGCACGATGTCGAAGAGATCAGGCGTGCGCTCCTCCGCCTCGATGGTCTTCGAGACAGCCGCCATATCCTCGCCGCGCAGATAGGCGTCAATCGAGCGGGAGGCCAGCTTACCCTGCGCCACACACTCGATGATCGTCGAGGCGCCGATGACCGCGTCGCCGCCAGCGAATACGCCCTTGCGCGCCGTCATGTAGTTGTAGGGATCGGTCTCGATGGTCTGATGCTTCGTCCAGTTGATGCCCGACTCGGCGGGCAACACCGCTTTGTCGGGCTTCTGCCCATACGCCGGGATGACTGTATCGCAGCTAATCTGATATTCACTGCCGGGAATCGGCACCGGGCGGCGACGGCCAGAGGCGTCTGGCTCGCCCAGCTTCATCTTCTGGAACTCCAGGCCAGTCACCTTCGTGCCGTCGTTGATGACACGAGTCGCCGCAGCGAAGAGTTGCAGATCGGTGCCCTCGCTCTCGCCGTCCTCGACCTCCTCGAAGGTCGCCGTCATCTCGCCACGACCGCGGCGATAGACCGTGTGTACCTTCGCGCCCAGGCGCAGCGAGGTGCGGGTGCAGTCGAAGGTGGTGAAGCCGCCGCCCAGCACGATCACCTCTTTGGTGTCATTCACCGGCTGGGTCAGGCCGCGCGTCTTATCTTGCAGATAGGCGATGGCGTTGATGACGCCGGGCATATCCTGGCCGTCGAGGCCCAGTTCATTCGAGGTCCACGCGCCAATCGCGAGATAGACCGCGTCGAAGCCTTCCTTGAAGAGGTCGTCAACCGTGAAGTCTTCGCCCAGCTTGACGTTATATTGCACATCGACGCCGAGCTTCCAGACCCCCTCGAACTCGCGGTCGCACTGATCTTTCTCCAGCCGGTATTCGGGGATGCCATAGCGCAACATGCCGCCCGACTGGGGCATCATGTCATAGACCTTGCAGTAGTGTCCCTTGAGCGCCAGGTAGTAGGCGCAGGTCAGCCCACACGGCCCCGCGCCGACGATGGCGATCTTCTTGCCGGTGGTGGCCTCCTGCACCCACGGTGTTGGCGGGTCATCCATGCACTGCTCGGCGGCATAGCCGTGCATGCGGCAGATGGCGATTTCCTCCTCCACCAGGCCACGGCGGCAGACCTTCTGGCAGGGCGCCGGGCAGGTCAGGCCGAGGATATAGGGGAAGGGCAACACTTCCTTCACCAGTCGCGCCGCCTCGCGGCTCTGTCCCTTCGCGATCAGTTCCAGATAGCCCGGAATATCGATGTGCGTCGGGCAGCCCACCTGGCACGGCGGCTGGCAGTAGGCGTTGTGGTCGGAGAGGATCATCTCCAGGTTGGTCCGGCGGATGTGCTGAAGCCGATCCGACTTCGTACGCACCACCATCCCCGGCGCGGCGGGCGTATTGCACGAGGGCAGCGGGCGCTCGGCCCCCTCGATCTCCACCAGGCACATGCGACACGCCGAGGTGGGTTCCAGCTTCTCGTCGTTACAGAGATTCGGAATATCGAGAATCCCGTTATCGACCGCGACGCTGAGAATGGTCTGCCCCTCGTAGGCGCGCATCGGGCGGCCATCGACGGTCAGCGTGAAGGATGGCTGACCGTGCTCGTTACGCTCGAACGGCTGGCCGCCCGGCGCTGCGGCGTTCTCATCACGAATCGTGACTGCCATAGAGATTTCCTCTCAGATTGCCTTTAGATACCTAGAGCACATGCTTGGTCGCATAGCGATGCGCGCGCACCGGCTCACAGACGCCGGTCGGGCACGTGCCATTGAGATGCGCGGTGAAGTCATCGGCGAAGTATTTCATCGCCGTGGTGAGCGGCTTGACGGCGTTGATGCCAAAGCCACAGAGCGAACCATCCGGCACATATTGCGCGAAATCCGTCAGCACCGCCAGATCATCCTGGGCGCCAAGGCCGCTGATAATGCCCTCTAGCGTGCCCGCGATGCGTTTGACGCCAACCCGGCAGGGCACACATTTACCGCAGGATTCGCCCGCGAGCGCATTCGAGCGGTCGGTGGCCCAATGCACCATACACGTATTCGCGGGCAGCGCCTCGATGATGCTGGAGCCGACAATCACGCCCACTTCTTCCAACGGCTCATAGTCGTAGGGGGTATCCAGCAGGCTGAGGGGCAGCGCGCCACCCTCGCCACCGCCGACCACCACCGCGCGTGTGTTGGCATCGCTGACCGATACACCAGCCTTCGCCAGCACATCGCGAATCTTAGCGCCAAAGGGTATCTCGACGACGACGCCCTGCGGCGAGCCGGGCCAGATCACTGTGAGCAGCTTCGTGCCGGGGCTGCCCTCGGTGCCCTGCTTGCGAAAGGCATCGCCCCCACGCGCCACGATCACCGGCAGATTCGCCAGCGTCTCGACATTCTGCACGACGGTGGGCTGCCCCTGCAGGCCGTATTCAGTCGGGTAGGGCGGACGCTGCTGCGCCTTCATCGGGCGCCCCTTGATGATTTCGAGCAGGGACGATTCTTCGCCCCCCATGAAGCCACGCTCGACGCCGACCAGGGTGATATTCAGGTCGATCTGCGAGCCAAAGATACCCCGGCCCAGAGCGCCGCGCTCCTGGGCGCTCGTGAGCGCCTGGCGGATCGTCTCGGCGGCGGCGCTGCGGGTGCTGCGCACATAGAGATAGGCTTCGGTAGCCTCAATGGCATAGGCCGCCAGCGCGATGCCTTCGATGACGAGGAAGGGGTTGCGCTCCAACAGGCTGCCCGCGACCGCAGAGCGCAAGATCGGCGTCGTAGGCGTTGCAGACGAGATACTTCTCGTTGGTCGCCGCCTGCGCCACCAGTTTCAGTTTCTCCGCCGTCAGCACGCCCGCGCCACCACGTCCGCGCAGGCCAGCAGTGCGCAACTCGCCCAACACCTGGGCGGGCGTCATGTTCGTCAGCGCCTGGCGAAGTCCGGTAAATCCGCCCTGCTGCGCATAGGCGTCAAATGTCGTCAGCGCCGATCCGGCTGTTGTCAGCAGATATGATTGCGTCTCAGGCACGCTGCGCCCTCCGATGATTGATGCTGCCATACTTGCCACGGGTTGCCGCCGAGGGGCCACGCTCGACCTGGTCGATGCGCAGCACATCTGGCGTGGCCGGGGCCGCTGGCTTAAACTGCTCACTGGCGGTGACGATGCCGAAGATGTCGCTCATATCGACGCCACGGCGCTCCACCACGCGGGACGCCACGGCCAGCGGCATGCCGCCATAGGCGCCCATCAATTCGTCGAGCAGCGCCGTCAAATCCCAGGCGTCGAAGGATGCGCGGTCGAGTATCTCATCGGCCTTGCCGAGATCAACGGGCTGCTCCAGGTCGGCCGTCACGGGCGTCAACACGGGTGGCGAGAACGGCCGATTGGCATAATCGACGACGTATTCGGAGTAGCGCGGCGTGTAGTAGCCAGCGACCGAGGTGGGCGAGAAGTAGGGCCGACGGCGGAAGCGCAGCGTGGGCCGCGACTCGATGGTGATGGCGCGTGGCGGGCAGGCCTTCTCACACAGCAGACACGCCTCGCACTTCAGATTGAATGGCGTCGCCTGCCCATCCTCCTGAATAAGCTGAATCAGGCCGCGACTGCGCGGCGGCAGCTTGCGTTTTTCATAGGGATAGAGTCGGGTGACTTTTGGCCGGGCTACGTGTCTCAAGGTCAGGCCCAGACCCTGAAGTATTCCGCGCATCGGTCGCTCCTTAACTTACTCGCCGCGAATCTTCAGACCCTGCTTCTCGATCTTCTCGCGCAGCTTGAGAATGCCCTCAATCAGCGCCTCGGGTCGGGGCGGGCAGCCAGGGACATAAATATCTACCGGCACAATCGTATCGACGCCCTGCACGGTGTAATAGCTATCGTAGAACTCGCCGCCCGATGTGGCGCACTGGCCGAGCGAAAGTACCCATTTCGGGTCGGGCATCTGCTCGTACAGGCGCACGAGGCGTGGCCCCATCTTGACGCAGACGGTACCCGCGACGATCATCAGGTCGGCCTGGCGTGGGCTGGAGCGGAAAACCTCTGACCCCCAGCGCGACAGATCATAGTGGCTCTGCGCCGCGGCCATCATTTCGATGGCGCAGCAGGCCAGGCCGTAGCCCAGCGGCCAGATCGAGCGACTGCGCGCGAAGTTCTGCGCCCACGTGAGCATATCGGCGACGCTGGTGAGCGCCACATTCGCTTCCTGGCTGCCGGGAACATATTCGCCAGTGCGCCGTTTGGTGCTCTGATCTAGCATTTGTACCGAGATGCCGCGTGGAACACCACCGGTTCCCGATGCGGAACGATTGGGGCTATCTGTGCTCATGATGAAGGCAATCCCTTCTTCGTCGGCGTGTATTCGAGCTTGCGCGCATTGCTACGCGCCAGGAGGGTCATCGCGCGCCGCCGGTATGCGGATAACAGTGTGATAGGTGTGGCGGAGTTGTGCGGACGCCACGGGGCGGGCTACACGGCGCTCCAAAGAACATTATACCAGAACACCAGCGCCCTGCCCACCCGCACGACACTGTTCGGTTCATCGCGCGCGTGGTAAGCTACCCTATGATGATGGCGCAATAATGCCATGATGAGAGCGGGCCACAGCTGGCGCACAGCAGACGTGTCACGGGGGATGGGAAGATACCACACGCCGCCACGTGGCGGCGCACCGCCACAAGTACCAGTGCGCCCGGTTCTTGTGTTGCGGGCGCTATACGGGCTGGCCCTACTTCTGGCTCATGGCCCCTTGCCAGATGCCCCACGCTCGCCTAAAATACAGTGCTTGATGGCGTTTGTTAGCTCGGCGCTGCCTGCCTGCTTCTGGACGTGCGGCGGTGTGGCTGACAAAGCTCGGATTTATCTGGACTGAGACGCCAGAGACTGTTTCAGAAGACGCACCGCCTCAGACACCTGCGAACGCGTGAGACGCACGTGAGACGTATGGGTGGCGAGGGTGGGTGGGCGCTGGTTTCGCGTAGGCGCGAGCGGCGCGATAGAAACGGCACAGCACACTTATGAGCAATCAACCCAAGCCTCCGCGCCGGACGCCACAGTGGCTCCGTCGGAGCAACTCATCACCAGATAATCGACCGGTTCATCGGGCTGCGCGAAGGCGCAGACAACGGCATGTTTGCGCCACGTGACAATCCCAAGCTCACACGGCCCATACACGATGGCGCGCCCAATGAGCCGCGGCTGGCGCTCTCGCCGGTGATCGATCAGACGATCAATGTGATGAACGAGCGCGAGGAACAGCGCCACAAGCTCATCAATACCCTGATTGTCGTGCAACTGCTCATCACGGTGGCGGTCGCACTCGGCTATCACGACAAGCCCGGCCTCATTTTCCCGATCATGCTGGCGTCTCTGGGGGTGTATCTGGTCGCCCTGGGAGCTGGCTACCTGCTGAAGAATGACCGAGTTGCCGCCTATGTGCTGGTCTTTGGCGGCGCATTAGCCGTCTCGGCGCAGGTCATCGCCGCCACGCTCACGGGCAGCCCCGAAGAGATTGGTCATGTCTCGCTGTTCTTTCTGGCGGTCATGCTCGAAGCGGGCCTGCTGTTGACGCCAGAGCTGACGGTGATCGTCGTGACGGTGGCTGGCGCGCTGACGGGCGCGATGCTCCTGCTGGTCGCCTTTAATAAAGAGGTGTCGGGGCCACAAATCTACCAGATCGTGCTCTATACGCTCAGCCCGATGGCGCTGACCGCCATCGTCGCGTGGCTGCTCGCCCATTTCATCTATGCCACGGCGGTCAGCGCTCAGCATGCCCAGGATCTCGAGTTCAGGCAGGCGCATTTCCAGCAGATGAAGACGCATGAGCGCGAGCGCCAGAAGCAACTCGACGAGAGCATCGGCGCGATTCAAACGGCGATCACCCAGGCGATCACTGGCGACTATACCGTGCGTGTGCCGATCTCGACGGGTGATCTTGAGGTGGTAGAGAACAGCCTTAATCTGTTGCTCGACACCTTCGATTCGATGGTGCAGGCGCAGCAGGAAAACGCTCGTATGACGGGGGCGGTGCTGCCAATCACCGAGGGGTTGAATCGCCTGAACGATTCGATTACCCCGGTGCATTCCATCAAGACCGATACGCCATTCGACAACGTCTCGGTGATGGCCACACGCATCGCCGACAACTACAACCGTCGCTTCGCCCGGCTACAAGAGCAACTCGGGCGGGTCTCGGCGGGTGTCGCCCACAGCCGCGATGGCCTGGTCAACGCGTCAGACGAATTCACCGCCGCGCATCGCCAGACGGGCGCGCTGATTTCGCGCGCCGACGCGGTGCATGCGTCGCTGCAAAAGCAACTGGTGTTGCTCGGAAAAGCCCGGCGCATGATGGCGATGCTCCTTCCACCTGAAATTACCCAGATGGCGGAACAGATCGAGGGTGGCAACCCGTCGCTCAAGGGGCTGGGTATCGGCGTCGAGCCGGGCCTGACGAGTGAGTTCGAGACACTCGCAGCCACGACTCCCGCCGAGGCGGGTATCGCACCGCTGACGATGCCGCTATCGACGCTGAGTTCCGGCCTGCCCGCAGGAGATCGCGAACCCGGCGCGAATGGCGCGAACGGCGCGGCGCATGCGTCCGGCGATGAACTCCCGGTGGAGATGGTCGAGGTATGGCATCTGCTGCTGCAAATCGGTGAAGAGCTGAATCAGCAGGAACGCACCGTCGCGACATTCACGCAGGAGCTTGGCATGCTCTCGCGCACCGTACGCAACGCCGACACTGGCATCGCCTGGACGTTGACCGCGCTCGATACCGTGCAGCGCAGCAGCGATATGGCGCAGCAATCCTCCGCGCAGAATCCATACCTGATGGCGGCGATGGCGGCCCATCGGATGGGCAGGACAGCGGCGGCCTCTCGATTCGCCCCGCCGGACCATCACGCCCCCTCTGGCCCGGCAGCAATGCCACCGAGAGCGCCGACCGACCACCGCCGCGCGGCTCGGTCAGCGGCGCTGATCTGTTCGGCGGAGAGCGTGGCGAGCGAGAGTGGCGACACTGGCGCCCAGGATGATGCTCCGGCCGAGGACTAATTCCTGCAAAAATAATAATGGTCGCTGCATGGTGGGGATAATCTATCCCCGCCATGTTCCTTTCATCCTGGTCTAGAGTTCAGATTTACAGCTTATATAGTTCCGTTGCTCGCTTTACGTTTTCGAGAGACAGTATTCTTGACAGTTACGGTATAGTTGAAATCAATCAACTGGGTAATGTATTGTTCGAGATGTCTTGATACAATGGGTTGAGGATTCTGCCTTATGAATCTTGACGAAGATGAAATCCTGCTGGCTACCGCTGCCCGTTACTTGTTTGAATCCGGCAAAAATGAGGAAGCACAGTTACTTCTTAGTTGCTCGCTAACAGTTGATGAAGAAGAAATCCTACATGGCATACGATATGCATTTACACTAATGGCTCCGCACCAGGCATATAACACACTTAGCGATGATGATAAATCGGTGACGAGGACTATTCGTAATGCTCTCTATGCCACTCGGCCCAAGCCTACCTTCGGTTTAGCAAACAAATTCGATCCTGTCTTAGGATTTCCTGAGTACGACACAAACGTCCAAGCAGAACTCTTGATGTTTGCGCGAGGGAGCGATTCGCCACCTCGAGTTATAGAAGCAACGCCCTCCCGACAAGACGCCCCACATATGCTAGTGACGCCAATTGACATATTTCCCGTCAAACAAGTGCGCAGAGATGACGAACTGTGTTTCATCATCATGCCATTTGATCCCGCATTTGATGACGTGTATAAACTTGGTATCAAGCAGGCGATAGAAAATGCTGGCCTGATACCCCAGCGAGGCGATGATATTCATAAACCTGGGCATATATTGACGCAGATTTGGGAAGCACTCCTCCGCGCACGATTTGTTGTAGCAGACCTCACCCGGACAAATGGGAACGTGCTTTATGAATTAGGCCTTGCCCACGTGCTGGGACATCAGGCGATTCTTCTCACACAGCGAATCAGTGATATTCCTTTTGACCTTAAATCGCAGAGGCATATCGAATATCAACCAACACGAGAGGGTATTGAACAGCTCAGATCAGCGCTAGCAGGAACATTGACGGAAATGTTGGCAAAGTGAATCGCAATTAACTTAAGGCGACCGATCCTGTCATACCGCTGCCTCTCGTCTTTTTGTTGTCGCGGCGCTACGGCTGTGGGAAGGGGTTTGGCCCCTGCAATTGCGCCTGCACGAAGAGACGGTGATCGAAGGTATGGCCGTCCCAGTCGCCGATGCATGTCAGCAGGTTGAGGTTGCGGGTCGCGGATGGGCCGAAGACCTCGCCGAGCGTCGTATCACCGCTGCCATGCGCGTAGGCCGAGATCCACGTGACGGAGGTCACGACGAAGGTCAGCGCCGGGCCGGTCTGCGGCTGGACGATGATCGTAGCGCCCCGCTGCACCAGATGGAGATTCCAGAAGGGCGCGGGTGAGAGATCGGGACGGTTGACATGCCCGGCAATCACCGCGTTGCCGAGTTCACCGGGCAGATAGCCGCCATTGAACCAGTAGGTTTCGTTGCAGATAGGATCGCTATTCGCGTTGCAGCGGGGCGCATCCATCGCGCCAGCGGAGGTGACGCCCACCCCAATGATCTCGACATCCAGATGGATGCTGGGAATCATCAGCCGGGTTGGCGCGTAGCGCGCGGCGAGTGTCGCGCGCTGATCGGTCCAGGTGGTGGGGGTGGGGCGCGGCGTCGGTATGACGGCTTTGCCCCGTGCGGTCTGCTGCTCGTGCGCACTCCAGAGCGCCACAGAGACCGCACTGGCGCCAATCAACACCACGATGAGCGCTACCACCAGCAGAATGCGCCGTGATCGCATGCGGGCCTCACCCCCTTTTCTCAGGTGCAGGCATGCGAAGAATAGGGCGGAAGCTGGCATACGCGCCAACCCCCGCCCGATAGAGGTACGATATGGGTTCGCCGTGCCCGGTTATGAGACCTCGTCGCGACGGCGCCCGACGAAGAAGTAGGAGCTAAGGCCACCGAGGCCGACCAGCAGCAGCAGCGCGCCCACGATGAATAGGATCGTGACGAGTTGCGGTGTTAGCCACGCATGCGCCTGCGGCCCGTTGCCGGTCTGTGGCAGCCCAGTCGGCACACCAACCGCCGCCGCGTTCGAGACCTGCTTGTTGCACATCAGGAAGACGCTGTACACCTGGTTCGCCGCGACATTGAGCGTATCGGTGAGCGCCGGGCCGCTCGTCGGCTGGATGCTGTACGTCACCGAGCCAGGGCTATAGCTGTTATAGCCAGTCGCATTAGTGAACGTCAGATTCGAGTCGATCACCGTGACACCGTGGTTGACCTGCACTGGCCCCAATGTGTCGGAGAGGTGATAGACGCGCACCTTGGCATGGTTCGGCGTGACGCTATTGTCATCCTGGAAGACGATCAGCGCTGGAGTGACCACCGGCGCGGTATTGCCCACGACGGCCAGCGTGTAGTACTGACCCGCCGTCAGGCTGACTGTCTGGGTGATGACCGTTGAGCCACCGCTAGGATTCAGCACGGTGAAGACATGCGATCCCGCTGTGATCGGATAGTACGGCTGCGCCGTGCAGGCCGCCACATTCGGGAAGGTCACTTTGCCATCGATGCCGATGTCGCTGGTCGCATACGCCTCGCTCGCCTGGACGATGCGGATGTAGGCGTTCTTCGTGCCAGTCGGCACGGGTGGCGTCGCGTCGACCGTCTGCGTCGTCGCGCCATGCGAGACATCGTGCGTCGTGTCACCACTGTAGTCCGCTGTGATGTTGTGGGTTCCGACGCCGAGCGACGAACTGGTGTAGGTACCCGCGCCACCGGAGAGTGTGATCGTGCCCAGAACGGTCACGCCATCGCTGATAACGACGTTTCCGGTCGGCGTAGAGCTATCGGCGGCGGCGACCGTCACCGAGAACGTCACTGTCTGACCGCTGACCGACGGATTGGGCGAGGTGGTGACGCTCGTCGTCGTGCCCACCAGATTGACCACCTGATTGAGCGTGGTCGAGTTCGAGGCCGCAAAGATCGGCGAACCGCTGCTATCTCCGGCATACTCTGCCGTGATGGGATGCGTACCCACCGCCAGCGCCGATGTGGTGTAGGTCGCCTGGCCAGAGCCATCCAGTGTGAGCGGCCCCGCCAGCGTCGTCACGCCGTCTTTGAGTGTCACGGAGCCAGTCGGCGTCCCCGCCGTCCCCGCCACCGTGATCGTGAAGGTCACGCTATGGCCAGCCAGCGAGGGATTGTCGCTGCTGGTGACGGTCGTCGTCGTATCGGCGGTGGTCACGTCGAACTGAATGCACTGCTCCGTCGCCCGTCTGGATGTAGATATCGATGCCATAGACACAGAGCGTATGGCTGCCGACGGAGTTGAAGGCGGCCAGTGGCGCCGTGACATCCACCGTTTGTCGGTGTCATATGCGCCGCTGGTGGTGGTCATCGGCTGTGGTGAGCCGCCATCCAGGGTGTAGTAGCCCATGTGAACGGGCGCGTTGCTCGTCGTCGTGGTATCCAGCGTCGCCGTCAGATTGAACGCGACGCCCAGTGGCACCGGGTTCACGTCGCTCTGCACATTCGATGTGACTGGCCCACCGCAGGCCGATTGTGACGGGGATGTCAGGAAGCTCGAGGCGTCCACCGTGCCGGATGTGACCGGGTTGCCATAGCCAACGGTAGTGCCGGGGCCAGACGGGCTGGGGCCATTTGGCGAACCCCACCAGTTGTGCTGCGCGTTCACCTCGCCGCCGAAGACCCAGGCTCCATAGGCGCTATTGCCTGTGATGCAGTTGCCCGCACCCAATGTGTAGACGCGTCGTGGTTAACGCGTCCACGCCGTTGGTGAAGCGGCGGAAGATGTTGCCGTTGACCGAGCCATCAGAAGCGCCACGCCGCTATCCAACGGGAGGCCGCTCGCTGCCTCTCGTCTTTTTGTTGTCGCGGCGCTACGGCTGTGGGAACGGATTTGGCCCCTGCAATTGCGCCTGCACGAAGAGACGGTGATCGAAGGTATGGCCGTCCCAGTCGCCGATGCATGTCAGCAGGTTGAGGTTGCGGGTCGCGGATGGGCCGAAGACCTCACCGAGCGTCGTATCACCGCTGCCATGCGCGTAGGCCGATATCCACGTGACGGAGGTCACGACGAAGGTCAGCGCCGGGCCGGTCTGCGGCTGGACGATGATCGTAGCGCCCCGCTGCACCAGATGGAGATTCCAGAAGGGCGCGGGTGAGAGATCGGGACGGTTGACATGCCCGGCAATCACCGCGTTGCCGAGTTCACCGGGCAGATAGCCGCCATTGAACCAGTAGGTTTCGTTGCAGATAGGATCGCTATTCGCGTTGCAGCGGGGCGCATCCATCGCGCCAGCGGAGGTGACGCCCACCCCAATGATCTCGACATCCAGATGGATGCTGGGAATCATCAGCCGGGTTGGCGCGTAGCGTGCGGCGAGTGTCGCGCGCTGATCGGTCCAGGTGGTGGGGGTGGGGCGCGGCGTCGGTATGGCGGCTTTGCCCCGTGCAGTCTGCTGCTCGTGCGCACTCCAAAGCGCCACAGAGATCGCACTGGCGCCAATCACCGCCACGATGAGCGCTACCACCATCAGAATGCGCCGTGATCGCATGCGGGCCTCACCGCCTTTGTCTTCAGTTGCTAGGGCATGCGCCCTTTTCAGGGAGATAGGGCGGAAGCTGGCATACGCGCCAACCCCCGCCCGATAGAGGTTCGATATGGGTTCGCCGTACCCGGCTATGAAACCTCGTCGCGACGGCGCCCGACGAAGAAGTAGGAGCTAAGGCCACCGAGGCCGACCAGCAGCAGCAGCGCGCCCACGATGAACAGGATCGTGACGAGTTGCGGTGTTAGCCACGCCTGCGCCTGTGGCCCGTTGCCGGTCTGTGGCAGCCCGGTCGGCACACCGACCGCCGCCGCATTCGAGACCTGCTTGTTGCACATCAGGAAGACGCTGTACACCTGGTTCGCCGCGACATTGAGCGTATCGGTGAGCGCCGGGCCACTCGTCGGTTGGATGCTGTACGTCACCGAGCCAGGGCTATAACTGTTGTAGCCAGTCGCATTGGTGAACGTCAGATTCGAGTCGATCACCGTGACACCGTGGTTGACCTGCACTGGCCCCAATGTATCGGAGAGGTGATAGACGCGCACCTTGGCATGGTTCGGCGTGACGCTATTGTCATCCTGGAAGACGATCAGCGCCGGAGTGACCACCGGCGCGGTATTGCCCACGACGGCCAGCGTGTAGTACTGACCCGCCGTCAGGCTGACTGTCTGGGTGATGACCGTTGAGCCACCGCTGGGATTCAGCACGGTGAAGACATGCGATCCCGCTGTGATCGGATAGTACGGCTGCGCCGTGCAGGCCGCCACATTCGGGAAGGTCACTTTGCCATCGATGCCGATGTCGCTGGTCGCATACGCCTCGCTCGCCTGGACGATGCGGATGTAGGCGTTCTTCGTGCCAGTCGGCACGGGTGGCGTCGCGTCGACCGTCTGCGTCGTCGCGCCATGCGATACATCGTGCGTCGTGTCACCACTGTAGTCCGCTGTGATGTTGTGGGATCCGACGCCGAGCGACGAACTGGTGTAGGTACCCGCGCCGCCGGAGAGTGTGATCGAGCCAAGAACGGTCACGCCATCGCTGATGACGACGTTTCCGGTCGGCGTAGAGCTATCGGCGGCGGCGACCGTCACCGAGAAGGTCACTGTCTGACCGCTGACCGACGGATTGGGCGAGGTGGTGACGCTCGTCGTCGTGCCCACCAGATTGACCACCTGATTGAGCGTGGTCGAGTTGGAGGCCGCAAAGATCGGCGAACCGCTGCTATCTCCGGCATACTCTGCCGTGATGGGATGCGTACCCACCGCCAGTGACGATGTGGTGTAGGTCGCCTGGCCAGAGCCATCCAGTGTGAGCGGCCCCGCCAGCGTCGTCACGCCGTCTTTGAGTGTCACGGAGCCAGTCGGCGTCCCCGCCGTCCCCGCCACCGTGATCGTGAAGGTCACGCTATGGCCGGCCAGCGAGGGATTGTCGCTGCTGGTGACGGTAGTCGTCGTATTGGCGGTGGTCACGTCGAACTGAATGCACTGCTCGTCGCCCGTCTGGATGTAGATATCGATGCCATAGACACAGAGCGTATGGCTGCCGACGGAGTTGAAGGCGGCCAGTGGCGCCGTGACATCCACCGTATTGTCGGTGTCATATGCGCCGCTAGTGGTGGTCATCGGCTGTGGTGAGCCGCCATCCAGCGTGTAGTAGCCCATGTGAACGGGCGCGTTGCTCGTCGTCGTGGTATCCAGCGTCGCCGTCAGATTGAACGCGACGCCCAGTGGCACCGGGTTCACGTCGCTCTGCACATTCGATGTGACTGGCCCACCGCAGGCCGATTGTGACGGGGATGTCAGGAAGTTGGAGGCGTCCACCGTGCCGGATGTGACCGGGTTGCCATAGCCGACGGTGGTGCCGGGGCCGGTCGGGCTGGGGCCATTGGGCGAACCCCACCAGTTGTGCTGCGCGTTGACCGCGCCGCCGAAGACCCAGGCTCCATAGGCGCTATTGCCGGTGATGCAGTTGCCCGAACCCAATGTGTAGACGCGTCGTGGTTAAAGCGTCCACGCCGTTGGTGAAGCGGCGGAAGAGATTGCCGTTGACCGAGCCATCGGGAAGCGCCACGCCGCTATCCAACTGGAGCGCCGCGGAATCGACTCCGCCCACATTGCCGCCATCGAATGTATTGCTGCTGATGGTGTAGGTGGCGCCCGATGGGGTCGCATTCAGGCGAATCTTGATACCTTCGACCGACAGATTGGTAAAGAAGAGTGCTGCTGGAATACGTTCCGCGAATAGGTGATCGTGTTGCCACTGATGCTGTTCGCGCCACTCAAATAGTCGAGGTCAATGGCGGCATCGTCGTTCGTGCCAAAGACCCAGCCCGCATCATATTGAATGTCGCGCGACATTCTGGGTGATCGTGTTCGACACAATGGTCAGATTCTTGTTGCCCGCCGAGTTAAAAGAGTTCTGCGAAATGATCGCGTTCGAGAACAACCCGGAGAAGGTATTCGAGGCGATGGTGAAGTCGCTGACACCGCCAACCAGCCGAATGCCAAAGTCACCCGAAATAGCATTGCTGGTGAATGTGCCTGTCACGTTGCCGAGCGTGGATGAGTTGTACAGTGTGTTGCCACTCACCGTCAGGGTACCCTGAGCGGTGGGGTTGATGCTCATCGCGCGCTGGAAGTGGGTGGCGAAGTCGGCTGGCAGGCCCGACTCGTCAATCGTGTTGCCGGTGATGTTCAGCGACGTGAAGTTCGCGCCGATGAAGATGCCGTTACAGTATGGCGCGCCGCTGAAGCACGAGTCGCCAAACTGCTTGGCGCTATTATCACGGATCACGTTCTGGGCAATGGTGAGGTTCGTCCCGCCCAGTTCCCAGATACCATTGTAATTGTCCGTGATGATATTGTTGACGATCTGCAGACCACCAACGCCGCTCGGCCCGGTGATGCCCGCGCTCGTCACGTGGCCAGAGTTGCCGTGAGCGCCAGTGATAGTGAAGCCTTCCACATGGACGTTCGGCGCGGTGATCGTTACCGCAATCGTGTGGCCGGTCGCATCGATGATAGACTCGGCGCTCCGTGCGCTCGTGACGGGATCCACGCCGACGTTCGCCCCGACGAGCGAGAGCGTCCGGTTGATCGTGATCGCTTCATTGTACGTGCCAGGCCCCACCGAAATCGAGGTCAGCGGCGAGCCAAGCGTCGGACTCGTGTTATTGATAGCATTTTGAATCGTGGTGTACGTACACCCACTCGCACAGACGTCATAGGTGTTGGCGCTGGCGTGCTGTACGAAGGTGAAGACGCCGCCAAGTGATAACGTGACCACGCCCAGAATCGTCAGGGCGATCATGATGCGACGCGCGGTTCGGGAGGTCAATTTCCCCCCAGCGCCAGGGCGCGCCAGTGCGCCAGTCTCTCTACTCATTCGCATACGCCTCCAGAAACTACCCTACACACCAGGTGGCGCAATCACGGTGGCCTGAGCGCTACATCGCGGGAAAGGCCAGCTATTCAGTCCGTGTGATTGCCTGAGAAGTTCGCCAGCGCCACGGAGATGATCTATACGCTCCGATGCGCGCCAGCCTGTTTGCCATGCGCCAACTCAGCCGTGGTATCGCCGTATTGTCGACCAGCCAACTATGAGGACGTTTCGTGGGCCAATGTGCTCTTCAATCATCGATGCAACACGGCGAGTAACAGGTTGGCTGTCTGTTACTCCATCATGGAAACTAACGTGCGTAGATAAGAATCGTAACGCGATAGTTGGCTCGCCCAAAATCTCGCGATTCCACTAGCGTGCGCTGTGGAAAATACCGGTAAACGTACGCGATAGTCTCTCCTCGGAATATTCGCCCTGTTGTCGATTGCCCTCTGCACCGGCCCATAACTTGCAATGTCGTTGACGTATCACGGTTCCGTGGCGGCCATGAATATTCGCCATGAGGGCCTGCCACAACACGACATAGGATGCGAGGAGAGCGCTATGACAAACGAGCCACAGTCTTCCCAGGCGGGAGACACCACAACGGACGTTACAACGATGGACGCCGCCAGCACGGACGCGACCGAGCGCTTCCGGCAGGGCGATAACGTACGCGATCTCTACGAGCAGATGCGCCCGGATCAGCGTACCGCGATGGCGGGGGAGTTTATCCGGCTGCTGGGGCTGGCGGACGACCCCCAGGCGGAGCAATTTCGGCAGCAGTTTCAGCGACATACACAGGGATCGACCGAGGCGACCGACGAGCTGCTATCCGCTGATGAGGTCGCCGGAGTCGATAGCTATGTGCGCGAGAAACACCCAGAGATGATCGAGCAGTTGCTGCGCCATCCCGTCACGGAGTCTGCGCTGAAGATGCCAGGGGCGCGGTCACATGGTGCGGAGCATGTTCCCGCGAATGCCGCCAAGATTATGCCCACGGAGAACGTCGCGACCTCTGGCGGACGAGGGTAGCGTGGACAGTTAAAACCGCGCCTGAGCGGCGAGATGGCTGGCGGCTGAAGCCGCGCCTAAGGGATGCGCCCGCGCATCCGCAGGAGCTTGCCTCCGCGGGCTGCAGAGCGCTCGTGGTTTCATAACAAGTCCGTTGAGCTTGTTGTCGCTGGACGACCCTCTCCCCCAGCCCCTCCCCTAAAAGGGAGGGGAGCCAGAGGCAAAGCCAGACCTGTTCTGGCTCCCCCTCGCCCGTGGGAGAAGGCGTTGGGGTCAGGTTGGCGACTGGCGCTCAATACACCACGGCTTCGGTGTAGTCGCCAAAGACGGTGCGGAAGACGCCCATCATCTCGCCCAGCGTGCAGTAGGCCCGCGCGCAGTCGAGCAGATGGGGCATCGTGTTCTCCGTGCCACGCGCCGCCTGCTCCAGCGCCGCCAACGCCGCCGTGGCCTTCGCGTTATCGCGCTCGCGCCGCACACGCTCCAGCCGCTCCAGGTGGATGCGCTCCTGGGCGGGATCGACGTAGAGGGTCGGCACCTTCACGGTTTCGTCGCTCATCACATAATCGTTGACGCCGACGATAACACGCTCGTTGGCCTCAACCTCCTGCTGGAAGCGATAGGACGCCTCGGCGATCTCGCGCTGGCAGAAGCCATTGCGAATGCACTCCATGACGCCGCCCAACTCGCGAATTTGCTGGATGTAATGGACAGCCTGCCGCTCCGTCTCGTCGGTGAGCGCCTCGATAAAGAACGAGCCACCCAGCGGGTCGATGGTATTGGTGACGCCGCTCTCATGCGCGATGATCTGCTGCGTGCGTAGCGCCGTCAGCGCCGCCGCCTCGGTTGGCAACGCCAGCGCCTCATCCAGCGAGTTGGTGTGCAGCGAGTTCGTGCCGCCCAGCACGGCGGCCAGCGCCTGAATCGTGACGCGGGCGACGTTGATCTCTGGCTGCTGCGCCGTCAGCGAGACGCCCGCCGTCTGCGCGTGGGTGCGCAGTGTCCATGAGCGCGGGTCTGTCGCGCCGTAGCGGTCGCGCATTTCGCGCGCCCAGATGCGCCGCGCCGCGCGAAACTTGGCGATCTCCTCGAAGAAGTCGTTGTGTACGTCGAAGAAGAACGAGAGCCGGGGCGCAAACTCGTCGATGGCGAGGCCGCGTTCGAGCGTCGCATCCACGTAGGCCAGCCCGTCGGCCAGTGTGAACGCCAGCTCCTGCACGGCGGTCGCGCCCGCCTCGCGGATGTGGTAGCCGCTGATGCTGATCGTGTTCCACCGTGGCATGTGGCGCGTGCCAAACTCGATGGTGTCGACGACCAGGCGCACCGAAGGCTCCGGCGGGAAGAGAAACTCTTTCTGGGCGATGTATTCCTTGAGGATATCGTTTTGCAGTGTGCCGCCAAGCTTTGCCATCGGCACACCCTGCTTCTCAGCCGCCGCGATATACATCGCCCAGATGGCCGGCGCCGGACTGTTGATCGTCATCGAGGTGGTGACTTGATCCAGCGGAATATCCCTGAACAGCACCTCCATATCGGCCAGCGAGGAGACCGCGACGCCGCACTTGCCAAACTCGCCCAGCGCCATCGGATGATCGTGGTCATAGCCGTAGAGCGTGGCCATATCGAAGGCGACCGAGAGGCCAGTCTGCCCCTGCGCCAGCAGATACTTGAAGCGCGCGTTGGTCTCCTCCGCCGTGCCAAAGCCCGCGAACATGCGCATGGTCCACGGTTTGGCGCGATACATGGTCGGCTGTGCGCCACGGGTGTAGGGATACTCGCCGGGGAAGCCCAGGTCGCGGCCATAGGCGAGCTGCGCGCCATCTTCGGGGGTGTAGAGCCGTTTGATCGGCATGCCAGACTGCGTGGTCGCATCGGGCGTACGCTCAGGCATGCGTGCGGTGGCCTGCGCCACTGAGGTCTCTTCCCACGCGCGCTCGGCCTCGCTCACCTGTTGTAGCGCGGCGGCATCGTAGAGTGTCGCTTCGCCGGTCTGGTCAGCCGCCGCTTTGCCCCGACCATTGTTCTTCGGCTTCGGCGCGCTCCCACGCCGCTTCTCTTCGAGCATCTCGTCGCAGCCCTCCTCATTGAGGCATATTCAGCGTTACGTTGTGTGATGGACATCCCAGACGTTGATGTCGTTTTACCAAATAACAGGGACAGTGCGCTGCAGGCGGCGTTGAAACCGCGCCGAAGGCCTACGGCACGAGACCCGCCTCGCGGGCTTGCACAGTCTACGGCCGACCAGCCGCCCTGTCGCGCAGGCTGCAGCCTGCGGAGGCAGACTTTGCGGCGTATCCGCTTACGCGTCGGCTTCGGCCGCCGCAGCGTGGCCCCAGCACGCTGTCGCCCTTAATTTGTAAAACTGCATTAGTCGCCAGTCACTATACCTCGACCGACATCGCGACCGCGCCGCCGCCGCCGAGGCAGAGTGTCGCCAGCCCACGGCCGCCGCCGCGCCGCCGTAGCTCATAGATCAGCGTGGTCAGCACCCGCGACCCGCTCGACCCAATCGGATGGCCGAGGGCGATGGCGCCGCCGTTGGGGTTGACGCGCGTCCAGTCCCATTCCAGTTCTTTGCCATTGGCCAACACCTGCGCGGCAAAGGCCTCGTTGACCTCGATCAGGTCGAAGTCGCTCATCTTCTGGCCGGTGCGCTCCAGCAGACGATGCACGGCGCGCGGCGGGCAGGCAAAGATATATTTCGGCTCGATGGCCGCCGCGGCATAGCCAGTGATGCGCGCCAGAATCGGCAGGTCGTGCGCGCGGGCATATTCCTCGCTCGCCACGACCGTCGCGGATGCGCCATCGCTCAGGCCGGGCGCGTTGCCAGCCGTCACCGTGCCGTTGGGCTTGCGGAACGCGGGGCCAAGTTTGCTGAGCGCCGCGATGGTGGTATCGGGGCGAATCGGCTCGTCGCGGTCGACGGTGACGCTGCCGCCCCGTCTGGGCAATCTCGATGGCGACGATCTCATCCTTGAAGCGCCCGGACTCGGTGGCCGCCTGGGCCTTCATGTGGCTCTCGTAGGCGAGTCGATCCTGCGCCTCGCGTGAGATGCTGAACTTGTCGGCGATGATCTCGGCCTCTACGCCCATATGGATGTTCTCGAAGGCGCACCAGAGTCCGTCATTGACGACGGCATCGACGACCTCGCCGTTGCCCATGCGATAGCCGGTGCGCCCCTTTGGCAGCAGATACGGCGCGTTGCTCATGCTTTCCATGCCGCCCGCGACATAGAGGTTGCCGTCGCCCGCTTTGATGGCCTGCGAGGCGAGCATGACCGCCTTGAGGCCCGACCCGCAGACCTTGTTGACGGTGACGGCGGGAATGTCTACCGGCACACCGCCGCCGATGGCCGCCTGCCGCGCGGGCGCCTGTCCCTCGCCAGCGGTGACGACGTTGCCCATAATCACTTCATCGATCTCGCTGGTTGGGATACCACCCGCGCGTTCGATAGCCGCGCGAATCACCCGCGCGCCAAGCTCCGTGGCCGAAAGGGGCGAGAGCGCGCCCAAGAAACGCCCGGTGGGAGTACGCACCGCGCTGACAAGAACGGGATCCCTGTCGCTCATAACCTATGGCTCCTTCTACGTGTGCCCGAAATCAGCGAATGCTCGCTGTCTCCAGGCGTGCGGGGAATGGATGATATAGCACAAGACTGCATCGTTCATTATAAGCCAAATTCGCCCCGTGCGCGAACAGCGTTTCGCGCGGATTCAGCGGCCGGTTGTGAAAAAGACACAGTAGACAAGAAGTAAAACATCAGTTACACTGCTGGTGAGTTATGGCTCTCGCCCTGGGGCATCATGGCGTGGGGTGCGACCCCTGGAAGCTCCTGGTTTCAACCGGGAGAGATCAGTCACTCTAGACACACAAGGCGAATAAGCCTGCTGGCCAGACCAGACCACCAGTCGAGGTGGACGCACGGTCAACCGTTCTCATGGGAGCCGCACTCGTCCATATTCTCTCTTCCGGCCTGAGTTTGCGTACGGTCATGGCCACTCTGATGGCTTGTTAGCGTAGCGGAGCAGAATCTTCCGCTAGAAGGGGAACACATCACATGGGTGATCAGCCGCCTTATGGGCAACAGCCGTACGGCCAGCCGCCGGTGCAGCCACAGAGCGCCAGTGCAGGCGCCAAGTGGGGTCCAACCTCGATGGGCATGGAGTCGCATATCGCGGCAGGCCTGAGCTATCTGCTTCTCGCCCATCCTGCCGCTGATCTTCTTCCTCATCGAGAAGAGCAACCGCTTCGTGAAGTTCCACGCGGCCCAGTCCATGATTCTGGGTTTCGGTTCTATCGTGTGGTTTGTCGTGGTTGGCGTTATTCTCCCGATTATCATCGGTGGAGCCGGTGGCGTAGCCGATTCCGCAACGGGCAGCACAGGCCTGATCGGCGGCGGCGCCTCATTGCTGAGCTGCGGCCTGATCTGCGTCTCATGGGTTGGCTACCTTGGGATCCTCGCACTGTTTATCTGGGGCCTGATCGCTGGCTTCACTGGCAAGTACACCAAGCTGCCAATCGTCGGCAACTTTGCCGAGCGGCTTGCTGGCGGCCCAGTGCAGCCCGCCTACTAGCCCGAGGCGTTTCACTTCGCGCATCTCCGCGCCGGATGACGTAACTGTCGTCCGGCGCTTTGTTGTGTTTGGGGGATTGATAACAAGTCCGCCTCGGTGGCTGGTGCCGCAGACCTCTCCCGGCCTTCGGCCACCCTCCCCTACGAGGGGAGGGACTGAACCACCATTGTGACGACTGGCCACGTGGCGTCTGGCTCTGGCTCCCCTCCCTTTTAGGGGAGGGGCTGGGGAGAGGATGGCGGCTAGCGACGGCGCCTCCTCCAGTGGCAATTATGCGGCGCTACGGGATACAATGCGGCAACCGAGGAACGCTCGCATGCCGTATGCAGTATGCCGTAGGAAAGGAGTAGCCGCCATGCTGGTAGAAGGATGTCTGGCCTGTGACGTGCTCGCGGGGAAGGTGACGCCACCCGGCGGCGTTATCTACGACGACCAGTACTGGCGCGTCGATCACTCGACCAGCCCCGTCGTGCTCCCCGGTTTTCTCATTCTCAAGCCGCGCCGCCACGTCGAACACATCGCCCTGTTGACCGCCGAAGAGATGGCCGCCTTTGGGCCGCTGCTGCGCAACACCTGCCGCGCGCTGGCGCATGTATTGCATCCCGCCAAGGTGTATGTGACCTCCTTTGGCGAGTCGGTCAGCCACGTCCACTTCTACATTCTCCCGCGCTATCCGCGCACGCCAGAGATGCCCGCCAATGGCATCGAGGTGCTGAGCCGCCTCTTTAGCGAGAAGCCCTGGGCTGGCAGCGACGAGGAGGCCGCCACCATCGCCGATCAGGTGCGCCCAATCCTCGCCGACCTGATGCGCCAGGATGTTACGGCTGGCTGACGGCTGGCTCATGGCTGGCATAGAGCGCTCGCCCGGTAAAACGCTGGCGCGTCGCACGTCGAGACAAAGCGAGACAGAAAACGACACCCGTGCGAGGGGAGCGCCAGCGTGAGCGACCACGAACAACCGCCCTCTGAGGAAGAGCAGCGCGCTCAGCGCAGGGATAGGTTGCGCCAGCTTGCCTGGGAGCAGACGGGCGAGGCGCCAGCAGTGGCCCCCACGAATCCCGCCACGCGCCGCCTCTCCGGGCGTGTTGCGCTGGCCGCGCTGGCGATCTGTGTCGTGTTGGCGGGCACAGGGGTGTTTGCCGTCATCCGCTGCGCGCCAACCGTTGGCGCAGACGCCAGCCATCTCCCCGACGACGCAGACATCGGCCCCAGCGTGCGCGCGGTCGCCATCGGCCTCGCCAGCGACGGCGACGGCAGCCTCCGGCGTCCCCCAGACGGCGGCGAATATCCGCGTGAGCAACGATATCTACAAGGCGCATAGCGAACCGATGCTCGCGATCAACCCAGCGAACCCGCTCAATCTCGTCGGTGGGTCGAAGTTCTTCACCGACCCGGCGCGCTACCGCTTCCAGATTGGCACGTATACCTCCTTCGATGGCGGCTGCTCCTGGACGGATAACGGCGTGCTGCCGGGTTTCGCGCCCAGCGAGACAACCTCTGATGTCACCATGGCGTTCGGGCCGAAGAATCGCGTCTATGTCGCCGTGCTCTACACCGACGACGCGAGGGATAGCGGCATCGCCGTCTCAACCTCGACCGATGGCGGCAAGACCTTTGGCCAGCCAGTGCGCGCCTATGACGATCCCACTGGGGCGGTCTTCAGCGACAAGCCGTGGATCGCCGTCGATAGAGTGGCGGCCCCTACAACGGCAGCGTCTACATCGTCTGGTCATACGACTTTGGCGGCTCCTGTGGCTACGACAATGCCTGTCAGCAGGGGCTGGGCTTCGTGCGCTCGACCGATGGCGGCGCAACGTTTTCGCCGGTACGTCAGGTGGAGGGCGAGGCGTCATTCTGCACGAATCCCGCGACGGGACGGGCGCCCGACTCGCGCGTGTGTGACGGAGCGCTGGGGGCGATCCCGGCCGTCTTGCCTGATGGCACGCTTGCCGTCGCCTTCGACTATATGGATGTCACGAGCAGTGGCAGAATCCCCACCCGCCTTGTCGTCGTCACCTCGCCCGATGGCGGCGCGACCTGGACCCCGCCCGTATTGATCGCCGCCATCTCCGACATTCTCGGCCTCTTCCCGCCGGATCGCTATCGCAACGCCTCATTGCCCGCCTTCGCCGCCGACCCGGCGCATGGCAGGCTCTATATCACCTGGGCGGATAAAGCAACGGGCGACGCCGATATTCTGTTCTCATCATCCAGCGACGCCGGGCGCACGTGGTCCGCGCCGCTACGTGTCAACGATGATCCCGCGGATGACGGCGCCAACCAGTTTCAGCCGCAGCTTGCCGTCGCGCCCAATGGCGTGGTAACCATCTCGTTCTTCGATACCCGCCGCGATCCCAAGCACCATCTCATCGATGTCTATCTGGCGCAATCGGTGGATGGTGGCGCGACCTTCCTGCCCAATGTGCGTGTCACGTCGCAGAGTTGGGATCCGACGGTTGACGCGCCGGTCGATGGCAGCGGCCTGCAATTCATCGGCGACTACCAGGGGCTGGCGGTCGATAACCAGTTTGCCCTGCCATTCTGGAACGACACCCGCACCGGCAGCCAGGAGATTTTCACGGCGCTGGTTCCGAGCGCCCAACCGAAGCCGTGACGCGAAAGCCACGACGGCTGGCGGCTGAAGCCGCGCCTATGGGCTACGCCGCAAAGGCCGCCTCCGCAGCCTCCCAGAACAGACGCGCTCCGTCTCTGCAGCCTGCGCAGGCAGGCTTCGCGGCCGACCGGAGGGAGACCCTTAGCCGCGCGTTCACGCGCCAGGCGTCGGTCCGCTGTCCCCCGTACATTGTAAAACACGCGCCATTGACGCACTGCTCGCGCATCTGCTATGCTGCCGCCAACAGATCACCACGGGAGATGAGCATGACTGGGCACGCGCGACACACCGAGAACCAGCAGCAGCCGAACACCTCGTTCGGCTAGTCGCGCCTGCATTGCACACACGTTACCCGTTGCGCCCGCCGGACCGATAGACAGGTTCGGTGGGCGCACTGTTTTCCTCCTGTCTGTCGCAGAGACTCTGAGGAGGAGATCTATGGATCTTGCAGCGTTGACATGGCTGGCGAAGGGGTTATTTCTGGGATTCGCCATCGCCGCGCCAGTTGGGCCAATTGGCGTCTTGTGCATTCGCCGGACGCTGGCCGAGGGCTGGCTGACCGGCTTTCTGACGGGGATGGGCGCGGCAACCGCCGACGGCCTCTATGGCGGGGTCGCCGCCTTCGGGCTGACGGCCATCTCAGGAACGCTGGTGGCGCAACAGGGCGTCATTCGCGTGGTCGGCGGCGCGCTGCTCTGCTACCTCGGCCTGCGCACGCTGCTGGCGAAACCAGCGCTGGAGGCGGCGTCGGCGCGGCGCGGACGCGGGCTGGCGGGCGCGTATGTCTCGACCGTTGGCCTGACGCTGACCAATCCCGCCACCATCGTCTCATTCGCGACCGTCTTCGCCGCGCTGGGACTCGTGGGCGCATCGGGGAGCGCGGTCGCGGCGCCAGGACTGCTGACGGCGGGCGTGTTTCTCGGCTCGGCGTGCTGGTGGCTGCTGCTCAGCGGCGGGGTGAGCCTGTTGCGCACCCGGCTGACGGCAGGCGCGCTGCGCTGGGTGAATCGGGCGTCGGGCATCCTGCTGCTGGGCTTCGGCGTGGTGGCGGTGGTCAGCGGCGTCATGGGGCGCTGATGCTCTTGCCAGCGTGTCAACGCCCGCCTCATGGCCATCCGCATCCGTTCGATAGAGAATACATCATGGCGCTTGGCGAGGCTACCGCCTTGTAATCGCGACCCCCATATGGTTGAGCTGGAGCAGCGCGGTGCGGCGAACTTCGTCGGCGGATAGCTCGCCGAGCAACTCGTGTCGCAGGGGGAAACCGCCCGTGCCGTCGGGATCTATCGAGACACGTAGCCCGCGCATCAGCGCCTCGCGGGCGGTGGTTGAGACGCACATATGCGCGAAGAAACCGACGATCAGCACGTCGTCCGAGCGCTGGTCCGCCAGCCAGGAGCCGATATTCGTCCCGGTGAACGCGCCAAAGACGTTTTTCACGAACTCAGCCTCATGTGTCGCTGCCCGCGAGCGGCCCCAGCCCCGGCGAGAACTCCGCACCCCACGTGCCCGCGATAAAAGCGGGTTTCGCGGGCGATTCGCCGGGATTGTTGTGGTGGCGCACCCAGGCGATTGGCCTGCCCTCGCGCCGCGCATCTTCCACCCGGCGGAGAATCGCCGCCAGCGCCTCGGCATGATTGGGGACGGGCCGGTTGCCCCGTGGTGAGAATTCGTTCTGTGCGTCGACGACGATCAGCGTCTGCATGGCGCCCCTCCGGTTCACGTGCATTACCAAAATATTGACGAACATTCTCTGACACAAGTATGATATCCTTCGGAGGAATAGGCAATATGGCCGAAAATATTTCGGAATCTCGCCCGCTAGACCGCATTGATAGGGTGCTGTTGTCCGCGCTCCAGGTGGAGGGGCGGCTACGGCTGGAGGATCTCGCCCGTCGGGTCGAACTGGCGCCATCATCGGTGCATGATCGCTTACGACGGTTGCAGCGCACTGGCGTCATCCGCCGCTGGACGATTGATGTGTCGCCAGAGGCGCTGGGCCTCTCGGTGCTGGCGCTCGTTGGGGCGCGGGCGTCACGTCCCTGCTCGGAGCTTGTGGGGGCGCTGGAGCAGATACGCGAAATCGAAGAATGCCACTCGGTGGCGGGCCAACTCAGCTTCATCCTGAAGTTGCGGGCGGCCAATACGGAGCATCTGCTCCAACTCATCGAGCGGCTGAAGCAAATTCCCGGCATCGAGGACACGGAGACGACGGTTGTGCTGAAGACCCATCTCGAACGCGGGCCAGTGGCGCCGGACGTGTGAGAGCGCTCGCGCTGGTCAGAGCCGAGCGTCAGAGGATGTTGACGGAGCGGGCGACCAGCAGCGCGATAATCGTAATCGAGATCAGCGCCTGGGACATCATCAGCAGCTTCGCCCGTGGCGTCAGCGGCGCGGTATCGGCGGGACTCAGCGCCGTGGCAAAGCCAAACGCCAGAAAGAGATAGTCCACAAAGCCGGGGGCAAATGGTCTGCCCATCGACTGTTGCGGAAAGAGGAAGTCGGCTGCCGGGTGGCCGCGCTGGTGGCGATGAACCGGGCCGTCGCCGTCGATCTCCCAGTACCAGACGGCGAAGACGAGGATATTGCTGAGCCAGAGCAGCACGCCCGCGCGCAAGAGACCACCCGCCGCGAATGAATTCTGAAAGCTGGAATCGGGCAGGTGGATGACGAGGAGTACGACCGAACTGAGCAGCGCGGCGGTAAGCAGAACCTGTATACCCGCGCGCATCCACCGGGCGATGTGATATTTGGGCTTCTCGAAGAAGCCGATGATAACGAGTGGCCCCAGCACCACCACAGAAAGCGCCAGCGCCAGCCAGTTTGGCCCGACGGTCAGCCCCGCTGGCAGCCCCAGAAAAGCGGCGCCAATGGCGAACGCGGCCAGGGTTTCCAAGAGAAATTGCGGACGTAGCCCAGCAGGAGTCGCCGAGCGCTCAGTAACTGGCTTGGCCGTGGTGTGCGGTCGCTCACTGCTCATGGCGTCCCCCTTTCGCTTCGTATCAGCATCACTAGCATATACGATGGGAGCCAGGGGAGCAAACAACCGCTACATTGGTGCGCTAACGATGCGTACGGGTCGTCAGTTCTCGACACCTGTGGAGATGTTGACGGCCTTCATCCAGGAGCCATCGAAGTAGCTCGCCCAGCCAGAGGTATCGACAAACACCGCGTCACTCATCGATATGAGGATTCAGCGCTTCTTCCGCGATGATCTCGTCGTGCTGGTCTGCCAATCCCGGCGAGCCACTGCTGAAGACACCGGCCACGCGCAAAAGTGGATGCGCGCGCAACTCGTCCAGAGTTGGCTGCACGATGGATCGCCCAACGCCGCCCAGCGCGCTTGAGCTTCGCGGACTTTCTGGTCGGATGGGAATGCGCTCATGCCGTCGATCCAGGAGCGCACTAGCTCGTCGATAGTGCTTCCTCGTTGGCGAGCGGCCTGCTCCAGGCGTGTATACTCCTCGTCTGAGAGTTCAAGCGCTCGACTCATGATTGCCTCCTCGTCATCCCCTACGTGGTATCTGGAGATGGCTTTGCAATGCAGCTACAACGCGCAGCGAATCCATTATAGCATTCAGCGCGCATGCGCATTCTTCAGGCAACAACGATGCCCGCAAAATATCTTACCCGATGCGTATCACAGGAAGACACTGTGCAACGAGTGTGCTGGAGCAACCCTATTGGCAGCCTATCACGCGGTTGGCGCGCGCTTGCGACCGACACCCGCACCGATGCCCACGAGCGCCAGCCCGACGACGGCGACGATAATCCCAATGATCGTCCACATCGTGCCGCCACTCATCACAGCTGCCCTTGAGGACATTGAGTCCCTGTAACGTCCACACCGCGCCCACCAGGATCGCGAGCACGCCAACAATGAGCCAGGCCCAGCGCATAGGAGTTCTCCTTTATCGACCGCAGACCAAAACACACAGACATGTTGCTCTACGGCGCGGGTTACGGCGCCAGAATGCGATGTCCAGATTTATACCAGAGAATCGCCCGAAACAACAGGTCACATGTGTTTTCGCCAGCATCCGCGGGATCGAGCGCCCCACCACTAACCTGGCGGTTAACAGCCGCCCGCTCTACCATTGAGCTACCGAGGAAGGGGAGCCACGACGCGAAGCAGCAACAACGCGATGAGAAGCGTATACTGATGACAACGGAGTGGCAGGGAGCTATTGGGAGGCCAGCGCCATGACTCATACAGTAAACCTGAATGATGAACAATATGCGCGGTTAGAGGCAGCGGCGCGAACGGCGAATACGACGCCGGATACGGTGTTGGCTGGTCTGCTCAACTGGCTACCAGTAACAAAGGCGCCGCTCTCTGCTGAGCAATACACCCAGCGCTGGGATGCCTTCTGGAACGTGGTCGGCAGTATCAAGCATGGCCAACCACTGACGAGCGATGAGATGGACGAATTGATTGGGGAGGCGATTGCGGACGACCATACAGACACCGAACGTGGTAAAATACCTCGGCATGATGGGATGAACTGACGTGAACTACAGGGAGGGAACGCGATGCTCACTGAGCGACTGAAGGCGGCGATTGAGAGCGCCACACAGTTACCTCCCGATGCGCAGGAAAAGGTTGCCGCCCAACTTGAGAGCGTCATTGCCAACGCGCTTTGGGACGCTGATTTAAACGATCCAGACAACGATGCATGGCTCAGTGAGTGGATCGCAGAGGCAAAGCAGGATGAAACTGTAGACTTTCCAGCGCCGGGCGCCTCCCCCACGTCTCTGAAAGATGGCGAGGTATGAAGTCGCGCGTCAAGAAGGCGTTTTGGAAGCTGTTCGACGCCCTCTCGCCCGAGATGCAGAAACAAGCTTACGAAGCCTATGAGCAGTTTCAGCACGACCCCTTCTCACCTGGATTGAATTTCGAGGAAGTGAACAAGCGCGTCGGCCTCTGGTCGGCGCGGGTGAATGACAATGTGCGGGTGCTGGGCTATCGCCAGGGGGACGAAATCATCTGGTTCTGGATCGGCGCCCACGCAGAGTACGAACGCAGGAAGCGGCGCGGCCACTGAGCATATGATGGGCAGCCTCGTGAATCTTGGCGACCTCTGTGATACAACCCGGTAGCCGAGCGAAGCGATAAGAGTGTGCAACCCACAAAAAACCCAGGCGCGAAGTGATCTTCACGACCTGGGTTATCTGTTGAGGGTTGCTGATTGGCTCCTCGGATAGGATTCGAACCTACAACCTAGCGGTTAACAGCCGCCCGCTCTACCATTGAGCTACCGAGGAATATGGGTTGCGGCGGGATACCATCGCCGTCCGCAGGCCGTAGTATACACCGCCGCTGTGGTTGGCGTCAACCCGAATGAGCGACGCCAACCACCGTTTCCACGCTGCTAGCGGCTGCCCACCAGTTCGCGTTTCGGCTTGTTTGTCGTGGGCGGCTCGGGCTTGCGCCGGAACCAGGTGCGATACTCCCGCGTCTCCCAGACATCCAGAATCATACTGGCGTTGAAGATCGAGGAGAACGTGCCCGACGCGATGCCGATCAACAGCGCCAGCGTAAACTCGCGGATAGATTCGCCGCCGAAGAGCGTCAGCGCCGCCAGGGTAAACAGCACCGTCAGCGACGTGTTGAGCGAGCGCGTCATCGTCTGCACCAGGCTGGCGTTCACCACCGTATCGAACGATTCAGCAGCGGTACGCCGCGACATGTTCTCGCGGATGCGGTCGAACACCACAATCGTGTCGTGCACCGAGAAGCCGATGACCGTCAGCACCGCCGTCAGGAAGAGCGAGTCTACCTTGAAGCCGAAGAAGTGGCCGAAGATCGCCCACAGCCCCAACACCACCAGCGCATCGTGCAACAGCGCGATGATGGCGCTCGCGCCGAAACGCGCCGACTGGCGGATGCTGCCCACCTTGCGGAAGGCGATGGAGATGTAGACCAGGATGGCGATAGCGGCGAAAAAGACAGCCAGGATAGCGTTAAAGGTGGTGGAACTGGAGATAGAACCATCAACCGACTCGTGGCTGGGCGAATAGGCCGGGCCAAACTCGTGGATCAACTGGCTCGTGATGCTGTTCACGTCCTTGTCTTGTGATAGGCTGTCTGTGTGTTGATCTGATAGGTCTGGCTGTTCGCGCCATTCGTCACGTTCGTCACCGTCACCGTGTACTGGTTGGCGGCGGGCGTCGCTGTAGCGGTCGCCGTAGCCGTCGCGTTAGGTGTGGCCGTGGCCGCTGTGGTGGCCGTCGCGCCTGCGGTACCCGTTGTCGTCGCGTTCGCCGTCGGGGTAGCCACAGGCGTATTCTCGACGGGCGGCGGATCGCTCTTGGGCAGATCTTTCAGCGCCGCTTTGACGTCGTCCGTATTCATCGCCTTGGTGAAGAGAATCACCATCTGACCCGTCGAGGTCTTGGCGTTCGGCGGATAGATCACCGTATTGAGGGTGTTGGCGACTGTCGCGCCTGGATCCAGCTTCTGCATCCGCGTCTTCACCTCGGCCACGATATTATCGCCGATGGGTTTGTCGAAGGTGATGTAGGTATAGCGATCTGGCGCTCGGTGTATCCTTGGTGTTGAGTGGCTTGGTCGCCAGCACATTGACATCCTGCGCGTGATCCGCTATGAGAACCTGCCGCACCTGATCCGATGTCACCGCACTGCTGGCAAAGTTGACGCTGACGGTGCTGCCGCCGGTGAAGTCAATGCCCAGGTTCAGGTGCCAGAAAGCAAGCGCCAGCACACCGGGAATGATGACCGCCAGCGAGATGCCGAAGAAGATGTATTTGTAGCGTGTCAGATGAAACACCGTCTATTCCTCCCCGCCGGAAATCGTGTTCGTAGCGCCTGCGCGCCGGGATGGGGGCGCGCTGCCGTTGCGTCCGTTGCTGGTGGAGGCGACGCTGTCGTCATCATCAGCACTTCGTCAGCCGTAGATGAGCCACCGCCCGCCACCGCCAACGAGGCCGCCCGCTGCGCCCGCCGCTCCGAGGGGCGATAGCGTGGCAGATTGAGCGCGCTCTGCGGCAGCCCATAGAGGGCTGGGTGCTGTGAAATGTTGGCCAACTGGAGCACATGCAGGAAGTTTCGTGTCACCACCACCGCCGTGAAGAGGCTGAGCAGCACGCCAAGGGCGAGGTTGATGGCAAAGCCAACGATGAGCGTCGCGCCAAAGTTATTGCCGAACCAGTACAGAATCAGGCAGGTGATGAGCGTCGAGAAGTTCGAGTCGCGGATGGAGGGCCAGGCGCGTTTGAAGCCGAGATCGACGGCGGACGCCATCGTGCGGCCCGCGCGTAACTCCTCTTTCATCCGCTCGAATATCAGGATATTCGCGTCCACCGCCATACCAATCGTCAGGATGACAGCGGCGATGCCCGGCAGCGAGAGGGTGACGCCGAGCAGCTTGATGACCGCGAAGAGCAGCAGCGCATAGAGGATCAGCGCGATGTCCGCCAGCAGGCCGGGCAGCCGATAGTAGACCAGCATGAAGAGGACAACCATCCCCAGGCCGACGATGGCCGCGCGGATGCTAAATTCCAGCGCCTGCTGGCCGATGGTCGGGGCGATTTCCTGGCTGCTGACAACGTTCAGCGGCAGCGGCAGCGCGCCATATTTGAGCAGCGCGGCGAGGTTTTGCGCGTCGGTGATGGTACCGATGCCAGTAATCTGTCCGGGACCATCGATCTCGCTCTGGATCTGCGCCGAGTTGATGACCTTGTTGTCCAGAGTCACCGTCAAATAGTTGCCAACATTTTGGGCCGTATACGTGGCAAATCCAGCCTTGGCGGCCCCTGTAAAGGCGAAGGTGACGATTGGCTTGCCGCTACTCGAATCGAGGACGGCGGAGATTTGATTGGTATCGAGGTTCGCGCCAGTGAATTTGACGGGATACTGCCCCGGCGTCACCACTGTACCTACGGGAACCGCTGTTGAGCCGGTATCGATGATGTTCATCTCGCCGGTCTGGCCCAACAGCACGCTCGCCTGGGCGGCGTTGGTGAAGCCGGGAAGCTCGACCAGCACATTGTCGCCACTTGATCGCACCGACGCCTCACTCACCGCGAGGCCCTGAGCGATACGCCGATTGATGTTGTCAACCACCTGGGGCATCACGGACGGTATGTCGCATTTTGGCTGCGACGTCGGGCAACTCGCGTGGAAGATAAACTGGACACCGCCCTGCAGATCAAGCCCCTGCCGTAGTTCGAGTTTGTTCTGGTATCCGGCGACATTGATGCTCGGCCAGCCGAACACGCTCTGGAAGTCAACGTAAAACGCGCCCCCTCCCAGCAGCAGAATCACCAGGAGAAAGAAAATAGTATTACCACGACGCATGGAGAATCATCCCCCCTCGCTTAGTTTCTCCGGGCGACGGCCAAATTCATAGAATGGCCCGGATGGCGTCCATCCTCGCGCTATCCCGGAAGTACACATCAGTTATCTGCTTCATCAATAGTGGGCGAGATACACTCAGTGAAACCAGGACATTATCCCGCCTAGTATAGCTGAGACGCGACCCACTGTCAAATCACGCATGACTGTCTCAACCCGCTCCCTGCCGGGGCTGGTAGCTTCTTTTGCCGATGCGCTAGTGGTTGAAACGATTGGTGTCATAGAAAATACGCTCGGCCATCATGATGTTTTACGCGTGAAGGGGAATCTGGGTTCCCTTGGGTGGGGTATTTGGTGGGCCAGCGTCGTGGCGAGGTGGTTAGCGGCGGCGGCCCTTCATCAGCGGGCGCGCACCTCTCCCGGCCTATCGGCCACCCTCCCCTACGAGGGGAGGGACCAGGCGACCAGCGCGGCGACCGGGGCAGCTCATGCAATCTGGCTCCCCTCCCTTTTAGGGGAGGGGCTGGGGGAGAGGTTCGCGGCGCGCGTCTCCCTCGCCCACGCGCTCCTTACCGCCGTGGCGCGGCAACCTCGTCCTCGGCGTCATCCATGTCGGGCGCGGGGGCGGCGCGCAGGTGGAGCGCCTCGCGGGCGATCAGGCCACTCGGGAGCTGGCGCAGGCGGTAGGCGGTCGCGTAGTTGACGCCCTCGGCGAAGAGGTCGAGGTTCGGGCTGGCGATGACCAGTCCCATGCCCAACTGCTGCGCGAACCGCACCACCAGATCGGCGTTGCGCTGATCCATCCGGGCGAACGCCTCGTCGTGCATCAGCAGGCGCAGCGGCGCATTCGAGACGGCGAACTGCATCGCCGCCGCCGTCAGCAGCAAGACATAGACCGGCACACGCTGCTCGCCACCGCTGCCGAAGCCAGAGACCGCGCTATCCCACGGGCGCACACGCGGATCGAGGTCGTCGCAGTGCAAGAGCGAGATTTCGACCCAGCGGCGATAATCCAGTTGCTCCACCAGCGCCTCGACCGAGGCCTGCGCCTGCCCCTTCATCTGCTCATCCAGCCAGCCCGCGAAGATCGCCGTCAGTTGCCCCTGCACGCCAGCGGGCATCGCCCGGCCATGCTCCAGCAGCGCCGTCGCCACCGTGATGTGATCGAAGGGAATATCCTGATGGCGCGTCAGCCGCACCGAGAGCTTGAGGGAGAAGCGGGTATTGCGGGCGAAGAAGCGCGCGGTTTGCAGCCGCTCGTTCAGGCCGGTGATGATGCTATCGGCGCGGGTAAGCTGGTCTACCAGATGGCTCACCACCTCGCCCAGGATAATCTCACGCACCACACGTGTCACCCGCTGCGAGAGGTTCTGCTGCAGCTGTTCGATGGTGACACTCAGGAAGTTGAGCAGCAGCCGGATATCGCTGGTGCCCTCCAGCCGTGGCGCGACATCCAGCAGCCAGCCCTGCGGCGCCAGCGCCAGCCCATGTTTATTCGGCGACCGCAGGCCGAAGCGGTCATCTGTGCCCACCATCGCCTGATACTCGGCGACCGCCACCAGAAAGCCCTCCTGCTCGCGCTCGGCGGCGCTGAAGGCGCGCGGCAGATCGTCTTCGAGGCGCTGGCGGCTCTCGCGTCCCTTCATCATCTGGCGGGCATAGCGCACCGGGTCATCGAGCTGGTTGGCGGGCAGATCGAGGCTATCGGCGACGGTATGGAGCAACGCGCCAAACGCCTTGTTGCGCTCATCCAGATGGCGTCCAGTCTCCTGCGCGGTCTGCGCGTGATGGTCGCGCTCCTGTTTGGCCGCCTCCTGCTGATGCAGTGCGATCCCTTTGGCGACGCCGGTCTTGCGCGCATGGTCTTCCGCCGTCTTCAACTGCTTCTGCAGATGCGTGATGCGCGCCTCGACATCTTCCAGGCCAGCCGCCCGCAGCGCGTTACGCGCCTGATTGAGCAGCCGCTGCGCCTCGATCACCTTCTGATCCACCACATCCATCTGCGCGCGCGTCATGCCATAGGTTTCGTTCTCGACATCGTGCGCGTCTTCGGCGGTGCGCACCCGCGACTGAAGCTGCTCCAGTCGGCTGCGTGTCTCGGTGATGCGCGTGATGGTATCGGCCACCGCCTGTTGCAACGCGGCGCGTGTCCGTGGCAGCGCGGCGGGGTCTTCGAGCGCGGGATAGGCGACGGTGGCGTCACTCCAGCGCCCGCGCGCATCGTCTTCATCGGCGGCGGCTTCCTCCACAGCGCGCCCAGTGGCGGCCAGCTTGACGGCGGCCTCTTCTTCGGTCTGGCGTAGTGACTTCATCTCACTGCGGCGCTGATCCACCTCATCCAGCATGTGCGCCACTTCCGAGAATGCGCGCACCCGCGCCTCGGCTTCGTGCGCCGCCTCACGCTCGGCTTTGAGCGACGCGCGCCCATCATCCACCTCGCGCAGCAGCGTATTTTGCTGGCGAGCCAACTCCTCGCGACGAGCGGCGGCGGCGGCCTGGCGGCGTACCACGCCAATCAGCGCCTCGGCGCGGCGGCGCAGACGAACCGTGCCCGCGATGTCGCCGATACGATAGCGGCCATCCGGGCAGAGGTAGTCGCCGTTGCGCGGTGGCTCCTGCGTCAGCGCCACGCTGCCAAAGGTCGCATCGAGATAGCGGCGCGCATCGGGCGCGTTGGTGGCCAACACCGAGGCCAGTGAGTTCTTCACGGGCTTGCCCGCCGCCGAGTTGGGCAGCAGCACATGCCAGTCTACGTCGCCACCCGCCGCCGCCCGCGCCTTATCGAGCGAGAGCGAGATGGTCAGCAGCGTCAGCACATCCAGGTGTTCCAGCAGCCCCTCGATGGCCTCGCCATAGGGCACGCCTTCACGCGCCAGATCGAGCGCGCGGTAGAGCGGCGCGGCGGAGCCATCCACCTGGCGCAGCCGACCAAGCGCATGCTCGCGCTCTGGCGAGAGTGGCGGCAGCGGCTCGGTCTGTGTCTGGCTCGTCTCGCGTTCGATGTCGGCCAGCTTCGCCTCCACCTCGGCGATACGCACCTCCAGCCGGGCGGCGCGCGCGCTGGATTCATGCACCGCCGTATGGGCGCGATCTAGCTCCTCCTGGCAGGTCTGCACCAGCGGCGGCAGCGCCATCGTGCTCGGCTCCTCGCCGGGTGTGCGCCCCAGCACGCCGCCGGGCCAGCGGTTGACCATGCGATCCCACCGCGCCCAGAGCGCCTGGCGCGCCGATTGCAGCGCGCGTTGCGCCGCCTCGTGTTGCGCGCGTGCGTCACGTTCGCCCTGACGGGCATCGGTGGTCGCGCGGCTGGCGTCGACGATGCGCTTCGCGTGGGCGTCGAGTCCGGCGAGGTCGCCATCGGTCGCGACCCATGCGCCATGCAGCACGTCGGCCAGAATCTGATCACCCGGCTCGGCGATGACCTGCTTCCAGGCGTCCGCGAATGGGGCAGGCATTGCGCCCAGCGCCTTCGCGCCGCGTTCGCGCAGTTCCGCGAGCCGCGCCCGCGCGCTTTCCTCTTCGGAGCGCAGATGCTGGCGGGCGGTGGCCACCGACGTTTCCGAGCGCTGGAGCCGCTCCTGGGCCTGGCGCAGTTCGCGTTCGGCGCGATCCTGATCGTGCTGGGCAGCGTCGACCGCCTCGTTGGCATGGGCCACCGCCTGCACCACCTCGCCCTGATGAAGCTGTTGCAGCGCCTCCAGTTCGCGGCGGACCGCGCTTTCTTCGGCATAGGCGGCCTCTTCGCTGGCCTCGGCCTGGCGCGCCTCCGATTCGGCCTCACGCAGCTTCGCCTCGGTCGTGGTGAGCGCCTGGGTGGCGTCGTCGCTGGCCCACTGCGTGCGCAGCCAGGTCATCCCACCATGCGCCAGCGCCGCGTCGTGATATTTGCGCCGCGCCTCGACCACGCCACCGAGCATCGCGCTCAGATTGCCATATTCGTCGATGTCGCGGTGAATACGCTGGATGCCTTCGAGTCCCTCGACCAGCCGCTCCAGATGGGGACGGTCGACGATGGGCAGAAAGTGGCGGACGACGCCGCTGGGATCCGAGACGAGCGCATCGTCCACTTTGAGGCCGAGCATGCGGTGCAGCACGTCGTAGAGCGCATCGTAGCGACGCTGCCAGTCGGCTCCTTCGATATTGAGCAGCCGCCGCGCCACCAGCCGGTTGTAATCCTCGACCTGGGTGGCGTTATAGACCGCGCCGCCGGTATTGACGAACGTCTCGTTGCGCGCGCGGAAATCCTGCATCTGCAAGGGCGCCTGCCCCTGCGGTGTCACCTCCAGGAAGGCGATCTGATCGAGCGTCGTCGGCAGCGCATAATACCAGGGATGCGACGAGTGTGGTGTCGCCGCCGCCGCCGAGCCGTAGACCCAGCGGCCCTCGCCCTCGTGTTCGATCTCCACCGCGCAATAGCCGACGGTGCGCTGACGCCGCCAGCCCTTATTGGCGTGCTCGATGCCATGCGGATCGAAGAAGAGGATGGTGTTGCTCAGGGTGCGTTTGCTGGTGCGCCCGCCCTCACGCGCGGCGGCGTTGAACTGTTTGTTGGAGGCGGGGAAAAGTCCCCAGTCTATCGCATCGAGAATCAGCGACTTGCCAGAGCCATTTTCACCGATGATGGCGAGCATATCACCCATGACATCGAAGGTCGCATTCTCGTGGCCGTGCCAATTGATGAGGCGCAGGCGGCGAATCCAGGCGCGCCCCTGTGGTGCGTGGCTGCTCATGCGTCGCCTCCTTCGCCAGCGTCATCCGCCTCATCCTCGGCCAGATCGTCGTGCGTCACCAGCCCAGCGGGCGGCAGGAAGCGGTCAATCAGGTCGGTGAATTCATAGACGCCGCTGAAGTCGCGCTCGTCCAGTTTGAACTGCTCGCCGGGAAGCTGGCGGTCGTCGGCGCCGATGCGGCGAATCAGCCGATAGCGCTCGAAGGCGGCGAACGCCTGATAGAATGCCCGCTGGTTGGCGCGCACCCGCTGGGCCGCGCTCGCCCGCACGGGGGCCGACGTTTTGGCGCGGCTGGCGGTCGCCGTCGCCGTCGCGGCTGGCGCGCTGCGCTTGCGACTGCGAGCGGTTGATTTTTCTTCCAGCAACTCATCGTCGTCTTCGGCGTCGGCCTCACCACGGGTCGCCAGCGCATCATTGATGATCGCTTCATCGAAGCTGAGCCAGGGCGAGAGCCGCTGCCCCTCCTCGGCGACATAGCGAAAAAGCTCGGAGAAGCGGAAGACGGTGGCCGAATCGCCCGCTTCGAGCAGGCGCACGCTGCGATAGGCGCGAATCAGGCAGGCATAGGCGGTCTGCTTGCGGGCGGTCAACTCGAAGACATCGGCCACCAGCAACTCGCGCTGGCGTGGCGCGGTCGGCCAGTAGGCGCGCGCCCAGCGTCCCAGCCGCAACTCCACCCGCGCGCCTAGCTCATCCTCGAAGAAGCGCTGCTCGGTGACGTAGTGCTGTGTGAGCCAGAGAAGCTCTTCCGGCGACTCATCCTGTAGAATCGCGGACTGTTCGACCAGCATGCGCCGTACACGCCGCGCCAGTTCCTGCTCTCGTTGTCCTGTGTATGTCGCCATGTTGTTTGTCTCTCCGGCTGATGTCGCAATGGATTGTTTGGCGGTGATATGACCTCACCCCCAGCCCCTCTCCTCGTAGGAGAGGGGAGTCAGAACCTGCGCCCAGGCGCCACTCGATTCGCCTCAGTCCCTCCCCTCGTAGGGGAGGGTGGCCGATAGGCCGGGAGAGGTTGGTGGCGCGCCACCAGACCTCACCCCCGGCCCCTCTCCTACGAGGAGAGGGGAGCCAGAGGCCGCCCGCAGGTTCCTGTCACGACTGTGACGGTGGCGCCCCACCCGCGCCGCGCCGCCCAAGAATGCCAAATGGCCAGCGCCGCCCATTCTGATCCGCTTGTGACGACTGCTGCTGGTCATCCAGCGGGGCCGTCTCTGGCGCCGCCAGCGGATATGCGCCCGCCGAGCCGAGTGAGATGGCGGACAATGGACGGGTAATCTGGGTAGCGTCCTCCATCAGGCCTGCTAAATCTTCCAGCGGGACGGTGGCGGGCGCTTCTCCGAGCACCTCTGGCGTCGTGGGCGCCGGGATTGCCATACCTGGCACGCTCTCAATCGCGCCACGAGCGCCACCCGCGGCCACACGGCGCATCGGCACGTCCTGGCTGCCACTGGCGATAGCGCTCAGGTGGGCGGCGGCCTCGCGCGCGACCCGGCCAGCCTGGGCGGCGTCCTGGCGGGCGGCGGTCGTCGCGCTGAAGCGGTAGTTATCGAGCTCGACCTCGAATCCCGGCCCAGTGAGCAGCGCCCGCCGCGCCATCCCCGCGCCGGGAGCCTGAATGCGCAGCCCCAGCCGTCGCAGTGGGGAGCTATCACGCGGCAGCCAGAGAAACGACGCCAGCAGCCGCAGTTCATCCAGCGATTCGAGATGGGCCAGCCCCACCGCCGAACCCGACGCGATCAGCCGCTCGATCAGCCGGGCGCGCGCGTCTTCCAGTTCGCGGATGCGTGGATCGTCGCCTGGCTGCCAGTCGTCGGGCGTCACCAGCACCGAGGGCGGCGGCGGCGGCGCGGGACGGTGGCGTGGGCGAATGGACTTCTGCCAGATATCTTCATCGACCAGCGGCAATGGCGAGCCACCGCGATGCGCCAGCCAGCGCTCCAGGCGCACACCCGCGTCACTGGTTGGCGGCGATTGCACCCAGAGTCCGGCGTGAATCGCGCCGGAGGCGTTCCAGAGATATTGGCGGGCGCGTGTCGTCGCCTCGGCGCCACCCTCGGCCAGATCGCGCGCGCGGCGCAGCAACGCGGTGATGGCCTGTGTCTGTTGCAGCCGCAGCGAGATCGCCGCGTGGATGCGCTCGGTGAGGTCTACCAGCGCCAGGCTGATGAGCCGCGCGCCCTCGCGCCACGATCCAGGGCCATTCTCCGCCATGAAGCGCTCGAAGTTATCCAGTTCGCGCGCGACATCGCGGACGGTGGCGTCCAGCCGCTCGTGGCGCTCGCCCTCGGTCTCGCCCAGGCCGACGCTCCACTCTTCCTCGCGCTTGCGCAGCACATCTTGCAACTGGCGGACGTTCTCGCCCGCGTGGCGTTCGTCGCGCAGAATCTCCAGCCGCTCGCGTACTTTGGCGGCTCCCTCGGCGGCGACGCGGAAGAATTTTTCGTGGAGCATGCCCAGGCGGTCGGCAATCTCGGCGAGCACCTCGGGGTGGTTGCCATCTACCCGCAGCGCCCGTAGCTCGCGGGCGAAATCGCGCGATTCGGTGTTGATGCCGTGGAGCGCCTGGCGGAGCGATTGCCACGCCGAATGGCAGCGCAGGGGATCGGAGTCCTCGTACCCCAGTTCTTCGAGCAGGGTGTCCAGCGCGGCGATAGCCTGGGCGAAGTAGTTGGCGCTGAGGCTGATGTAGCGGCGGCGCAACGCCCGCTGAATCTCATCCCAGTGGGGCAGAAAGACCCGCAGCGACCGCGCCAGGGCATAGTCGCGCTCGACCCGCCGCCGCAGGCCGTCGCGCTCGGCGCGATCTGGCGCCAGGCCTCCATCGACGGCCTGCCAGCCTTCGAGTTGGCGCAGCACCTCGACGATCTCGGCGCGTGGGTCGTCGCCATTGGGCTGGCCACGGTAGCGGAGGACGGCATCGAGGTCGGCGGCCAGTTCATCCACCGAGACGCCGACACGCCCCTGCGACTCCTGTTCGCGCAGCGACGCCACCAGAATCGAGCGGCGCATCTGGCGCGCGCCACCTTCTTCGCCGACGAGGGCGCGCAGAAACTCCGGCGGCCCGGCAATAAGCGCCTCGGCCGCCCGTGAGATCGTTTCTATGCGCTGTGCGTCGGTGGCCATAGAATCCTCCGCGCCACGGCATCACCCCTGGACTGTTCTCCTGGCTCGCTCCGCGCCTGTTCCCTCAGGATCGGAGCCGTGGCCATCGCGCTGAAGCATTGGAACATTTGTCGGCCAGTCCAGGCAGCAAGCCGTATTGCTAAAATCGAGCGTAGCATAGCACAGGGTGGCTGTTAGGACGCCAAAACGCTTGCCAGCACGCCCAAAGGTACCACACGTCGAGGGGCGTTTTGGGGGAGATAGAGGTGTCATTACCGGAAAAGTCCGTGCCGAAAAGAGCGCGGCCAGGAGCAGTGTGCGCTATAGGAAAGCAGGGCGCGCGCATATCCCCTACAACAGACACAAAGAGGGGCGCGTCTGACTCCCCTCTCCGCGTCGGAGAGGGGCTGGGGGTGAGGTCAGGCTACAGCGCGCCGCCACCAGACAAACGGAATGTTTAATAGTTCAGGTCGAGGTCGATGCCGACGTCGCTGCCCATCTTGAGCACTTCGAGCCGGTGCGACTCCACCAGTTGCGTGTCGCGCGCGTGCATCGCGGTGCTGGCCCAGGCGCGCTCACGCGGGCGCCAGAGCAGATGCTCCACGAACATCGGCCACATGCTGAGAGTGATCTTCTCGACCAGGTGCTTCGTCTTCGGGGTCGCGCGCGTCAGCAGCAGCTTCTCGTAGCAGACGCCCGCCCCGTGGTGGATGCCATCGTCCACGGCGAGGCGCGTGCAGATCTCGGCGAGGATGGTGTTAGGGGCCGCGTTGGCAATCTGGTGGAAGCGTGGAATGACGAGGCCCTCATAGGCGACCTGGAGCAGCCAGATTTTCTCCTCGATGGTGTCCACTTCCATCGCCAGTCTGGAGAGTTTGTCGAGAAATGGGTCAGGTTCGCAGGTGCCGCCCACCACGTCGGAGAGCTGTAGCCAGGCCTCGAAGTGGCGCGCCTCATCCTGCGCCATCGTCGAATAATAGAGCTTGGCCTCTGGGTCGGATGCGTCGGCGAGCAGTTGCACTGAGAGCTGGGCGGCGATCATATCCGCCTGAAGTTGCTGGGTCACGACGGAGCGCCACATCGCCATGCGGCGGTTGCGCTTCTCATCGGAGCCGCGCCCCTCGGGTACCCCTGGGATTTTCCCCAGGAGAGCTGCCGGACATCCCATGCCTGTCGCTTGGCGAGTCTGTAGAAGCGCTTCATGCCTTCCGCAGTTACCGCACTGATGTTTCCGGCATCTATGCGCGCAGCCTTTACCTCTTCTTCGGCCACCGGTGCAACGGCTTCATCTGTTGCGTCAATCGTCACGCTGGATTCCCCTCTTCCTGGTCATGTCTGCCGCGCTAGCGCCTGCCTGCCGCAGCATAAAGCCAGCAACAAACTCTACCAACTATACCAGAATCACCAATAAGTGCTGTCTACACCGCCCAAAAGCTCCCACCTGTGCTCATGTTTAGAGAGCATTGCCAGAGCGGCTGTTTCATGAATGCCTGATAATTATACGATGACCACCCGCAACGGGTGCGAGGAGAGGTCGCGCCGATTTTACCACTATACGCTTCATGTGTCATCTACCTCACTATCACAATGATCTCACAGGCTGCTCAGAATGTGCCACACTAGAAGGCGCAAGCACTATCCAAACTCTGTGTCGCGAGAGACTGCTGAGAGGAAATCGAACCGATGACTACACAGCGACGCCTGCGCTTCGGCGTGAAGACAGCGCCTCAACACACCACCTACGACGATATGCTGCGTGTCTGGCTGGAGGCCGACGCGGTTCCCGCCATCGAGCACGCCTGGCTCTTCGATCATTTTATGCCGCTGGGCAATGATCCGACTGGCCCATGCCTGGAGGGCTGGTCGCTGCTGGCGGCCTATGCCGCGCGCACCGAGCGGCTGCGCGTCGGGCTGATGGTGACGGGCAATACCTACCGTCACCCCGCCGTGCTGGCCAATATCGGCGCGACGCTGGATCACATCTCACATGGGCGGCTGGATTTCGGTATCGGCGCGGGCTGGAACGAGCTGGAGCACACGGCGTATGGCATTCCGCTGCCACCGCCGGGCGAGCGTATCCGTCGGCTGGGCGAGGCGTGCGAGCTGATCCGGCGGCTCTGGACCGAGACGACGGTGACGTATGAGGGCCGCTACTATCAGTTGCAAGAGGCGCGCTGCGAGCCGAAACCGATCCAGAAGCCGTATCCGCCATTCGTCATCGGCGGCAGTGGCGAGCAGTTGACGCTGCGGGTGGTGGCGCGCTACGCCGATATCTGGAACTTTGTCGGCGGCCCGGTGGAAACGTTCACCCACAAGAGCGCGCTGCTGGATAGCTACTGCCAGGAGATCGGGCGCGACCCGGCGACCATCGAGCGTTCGATTCAGATGATGGCGCAGCCAGATAACCTGGCCGAGGCGGTCAGCGCGATTCGCCCATTCATCGCCGCGGGCGCGAATCATATCATCCTCAACCTGCGCGCGCCGTATCCCGAGGGCATCGCGCATCGGCTGGCGGAGGAAGTGATCGCGCCCCTGATGGCGGAGCAGTGAGACCCTCTTCCGGCCTGTCGGACATCCTCCCCTTATTGGGGAGAGAACAGCGGTGAGAATTTACGCGGGCTGGCACGCATCCCCCGACCTTCAGGTCGGGGATGGCGCTATCTAGAACAGATGTGCTACACTCCATCGATAGGAATGCCTGCTCCTCGGACCAGGCATCCGTCCCGTCGGGCCGGGCAGGCCCGTCAGGCGCTACCGTCGTCCGTTGGGACAGGCGTCGCCTGGGCATCACTCCTGGGGAGTGTCAATAGGAGAGGCATGATGAAGTTATCTTCTCACTTCTGCGGGCATCAAGAACACGAGTATCCACAACGCGCTGGTCGACCTGCTGGGCAAGCCGATTGCCGAGTGCGATGCCCTCTGCATTCCCACGGCCGTGTACGGGCACCCCATGGCCGGTCCTCGCAATGCGTGGCGGTTCATCAGCGGACAAGAACCTCAATGCCCCATGGTTGGACTGGGTTGGAAGTCCTTGGGCGTGCTGGAGCTCACCGCGCTGCCCAGCCTCGATGAGGAGCGCTGGGTCCCCATGGTCCGAGAGACAGACGTCCTGCTTGTCGAAGGCGGCGATGCCGCGTACTTGTGCCACTGGATGCGAGCGTCCGGCCTCGCAGACCTCCTGCCGTCGCTGCGCGAGACGGTCTGGGTGGGACTGAGCGCCGGGAGCATGGTGATGACCCCCCGTATCGGAGAGCGACTTCGTCACCTGGCATTCCCCGGCCGGCGACAGGACGCTGGGCGTGGTCGACTTCTCGATCTTCCCGCACGTCGGAAACCCGGACCTGCCGGAGAACACCATGGCCGCCGCGGAGAGGTGGGCGGCCGACATCTCACGGTCCGGCGTATGCGATCGACGACGAGACCGCCATCAAAGTCGTTGACGGCGCCGTCGAAGTCGTCTCCGAGGGGCACTGGAAGCTGTTCACCCCCAAAGAAACTTAAGACGCTGGTGCGGCCCTGAGCCGTTCGTGCTCCAGCTGGGTTGAACCGATCGTGCCCGTACACTGCCGCGTACACCGCCCTCGCGCGACTTACCCCAACGGGATCGGAAACGCGAGGGCAGTCGCTCGGCGCACACACAGCAGCATGACGGCGAAAGCGAATCCGCTCCGGTAGACGCTGAACAGACGTTCCCAGCGGATCAGCAGTCGCCGGGAGCAGTTGCTCAGCGCCCACTACTCCCCGCGCGCGATGAAATACCACGGCTTGACGGGCGCATCGGTCAGGTCGTGCATCACGTGCTTGATCTGCGTGTAGTCCTCCAGCGCGTAGAACGACATGTCTTTGCCGAAGCCGCTCTGCTTGTAGCCGCCGTGGGGCATCTCCGAGGCGATGGCGATATGCTCGTTCACCCAGACCGTGCCCGCCTGGATGCCCGCCGCCATGCGATTCGCGCGGAAGACATCGCGTGTCCAGACGGATGCCGCCAGCCCATAGTCGGTATCGTTGGCCAGCGTCAGCGCCTCGGCCTCCGTCTCGAAGGGCAGCACGCAGAGCACCGGGCCAAAGACCTCCTGCTGCACCACCTCCGCCTGCTGGCTTTCCGGTAACAGCACCGTCGGCGTATAGTAGTAGCCCCCCGCCAGCGCTGGGTCGGTTGGCCGCTCGCCGCCCGCCAGCACCCGTGCGCCCGCCAGCTTCGCCCGTTCGACGAAGCCCTCGACCCGCTCGCGCTGTTTCGCCGAAATGACTGGCCCCATCTCGGTCGCCGTATCTTCGGGCAGGCCGACGCGAATGCTCTTCACCAGCGTGGTGAGCCGCTCCAGAAAGTCATCCATCACCGACCGCTGACAATAGACACGCGTCGCGGCGGTGCAATCCTGGCCGGAGTTGATATACGCGCCCATCACCGCGCCATGCGCCGCCGCATCCAGGTTGGCGTCCGCGAAGACGACGAACGGCGCCTTGCCGCCCAGTTCCAGGTGCAGCCGCTTCACCGTGCCCGCCGCCACACGCATGATGTCTTTGCCGGTCGCGGTGTCGCCCGTGACCGAGATCATGCGCACCAGTGGATGCCCGCAGAGCACGGGGCCAATCTCCTCGCCGCGCCCGGTAATCACGTTGAGCACGCCCGGCGGCAGCCCGGCCCGCTCGCCCAGATCGGCCAGCGCCAGCGCGGTCAGCGGTGTGACGGTGGCGGGCTTCAGCACGACGGTGTTGCCAGCGGCCAGCGCGGGCATGATCTTCCAGATTGCCATGTTGAGTGGATAGTTCCAGGGCGCAATCGAGGCGACCACGCCAATCGGCTCGCGGCGAATGGTGCTCTGATAGCCGGGCAGATACTCGCCCTGGCCGAGCGTATGCGTCACGCGGCAGGCTCCGGCGAAGTAGCGGGCGTTGTCAATCGAGAAGGCGACATCGAAGTCGCGCGCCATCGTGATCGGCTTGCCGGTGTTGGCGCTTTCCAGTTGGGCGAGGGGTTCGGCCTCCGCCGCCATCAGGTCGGCCAGCCGGGTCAATATCTCGCTGCGCTGGGCGGGCGAGAGGCGGCTCCAGCGGCCATCATTGAAGGCGTCGTTCGCGGCGGTGACGGCGGCATCCACATCGTCGGCGTTGGCGGCGGCCACCTCGGCAATCCGGAGTCCCGTCGCTGGATTCACCACCGGAATTGGCGCGCCTCCGCTCGCGTTGCCCCAGCAGCCGTTGATGTAGAGTTGGTGGACGCTCGTGCGCGCCAGCATATCGGCAACTGCCATAAGTGGTGTTCCTTTCGAGCTATTTGACCACGTTGCGTCTGAGCGTTCCCACGCCGCAGGCGGCTCTGGCAATTTGCAAACACGCCCTGGCTGCGGCATTATGTCGTTTTATGTGTTGATCGGGTCATCGCGGGCGCAAACCTCTCCCGGCCTGTCGGCCACCCTCCCCTACCAGGGGAGGGCTTGGGCGACCAGAGTGATGACCGGGCACACTCTGGCTCCCCTCTCCTCGAGGAGAGGGGTTGGGGGTGAGGTCCGCCCGCCAGCTATGCCCCAGCGGCCACGCTCGCGGATGCGCCAATCCCGGCGGCGATCACATCGAGCGCGTGGGCCAGATCGTCGTCGCCGATGACCAGCGGCGGCTGCACCCGCACGACATTGGACTCCGAGCCGCCGACGCCCACCAGCACGCCATGCTCGCGGCAGTAGGCCTTCACCGCTTTGGCCAGCGCGGCGTCTGGCGCCCTGGTGGCGCGATCCGCGACCAGCTCGATGCCAATCATCAGACCGAGGCCACGCACCTCGCCGATGGCAGGCAGCTTCTCCTGCCAGCCGCGCAACGTCGCCAGCGCCACCGCGCCCTTGCGGGCAGCCTGACCCGGCAGATCCTCCCGCTGCATCACGCGCAGATTGGCCAGCCCCGCCGCGCATGAGACGGGATTGCCGCCGAACGTCGAGAGATGCTCGCCGGGGCGGAAAGAATCGGCGATCTCCGTGCGGGCAATCGTCGCGGCCAGTGGGAAGCCATCGGCGATCCCCTTCGCCATCACCATGATGTCTGGCTCGACGCCGAAATGCTCGATGGCGAACAGCTTGCCGGTGCGCCCGAAGCCGCTCTGCACCTCGTCGGCGATCAGCAGGATATCATAGCGGTCGAGAATCTCTTTGACGCGCCGCATGTAGGAGATGGGCGGCACGATCAGCCCGCCCTCGCCCATCACCGGCTCGATGATGAACGCCGCGACATCGCCGCTGGTGTGGAAGCGAATCGTCTCTTCGAGCGCCTGGGCGCACTTTTCGGCCACCACCTCGGGATCATCACCATAGAGCGAGCGATAGGTGTAGGGCGCGGGCGCGAAGGCGACGCCGCCCGCGTAGGGGCCGCCGCGCGTCTTGCGCGTCATGTTGCCGGTGATGCTGAGTGTGCCATACGAGCGCCCGTGAAAGCTGCGTTCCAGGGCGATGATCTCGCGCTTGCCGGTATAGACCTTCGCCAGTCGCAGCGCCGCCTCGATGCCCTCCGCGCCACTATTGGAGAAGAAGGTCTTTTGCAGCCGCCCCGGTGTCGCCTCGGCCAGCGCCTCAGCCAGATCGGCCACCGGCTCGACGTAATAGCCATAGCTGCTGGCGTGGATGAGCCGGTCAATCTGCGCCTTGGCCGCCTCGCGGACGTCGGGATGTCCGTGGCCCGCGTTGACGACCGAGATGCCCGCGAAGCAGTCGATATACTGCTGGCCGCTGGCGTCGGTGACACGCGCGCCCTCGCCACTGTGGATGACGATAGGCTCGATGGCGGTGAAGCTGGTGGTCACATAGCGCGCATACTTCTCGCGGGTATCCAGATCGCTCATAGGTAGCCTCCTTTTGACTCCTGCTGTTCTGAAGTCCAGTATAGGCTACCCGGCGCGTGCGGTGTTACTGGCGCGGTGGCGCAAAATGCGTCGTGGCTCTTGGCCGCCGTGTCCTATGGTGAGCTATTGGTGAGCTATCAGGGGCAGCGTTCATTAAGCCAGCGAGATGCGCCATCTGCGCTGGCGGCGACGACCGGATCATGGGTCACGAGAATGAGGGTCTGCTGGCTCTCAATCTGCCGCTGACGCAGCATATCCAACACGTCGTGACCTGTATGGGGATCGAGGTTGCCCGTCGGCTCGTCGGCCAGCAGCACATCTGGATGGTTGATGAGCGCGCGGGCGATGGCGACCCGCTGTTGCTCGCCCCCAGAGAGGTGGCTTGGTGGATGGTTCACGCGATCCGCAAGCCCGACACCAGCTAGCAGTTCAGTCGCGCGCTGCCTGAGGTCGAAGTCCAGTTGGCGGCGATAGGGAAGCAGCGGAGCCATGACATTTTCCAGGGCGGTGAGTGTGGGGAGCAGGTAGAAAAGCTGGAAGACGAATCCACCCGCTTGCGGCGGTAGTCGGCGGCGGCGACGCCACGCAGCGTATGCACAGGCGTATCGGCGACCGAGATTTCGCCCGAGTCGGGCGCGTCCAATGCGCCGAGCAGCGAGAGCAGCGTTGTCTTGCCCGATCCAGACGGGCCGACGATAGCGATGAACTCGCCCTGGCGCACCTGCATCGAAAAGCCTTCGAGGATCGCCAGCTTACCATCGGGCGTCGGATACGACTTGCTGACATCTATCGCGCTGAGAACTGTCCCATGCTGAGCGTTTGGCGTGGCTTCTACTGGCGTGCGATTCGGCATTATTGACTCCCATTATCTCTCTTTGTGGACGGCCTCTGACCTCATCCCCTAACTCCCTCTCCCGTGGGAGAGGGGGAGCCAGAGGCATGCTTATTCGCTGCGGAGCGCCTCCATCACCTGAATGCGGTTGGCGGCGCGCACAGCGGGGAAGGTCGCGGCAATAGCCACCAGCGCCATGACGACGAACGCGCCCAGCGCCAGCGCGACCGTCACCGGAACATTTGCCAACTGTTGCCGGGCAAGTTGTGCGCCCAGCGCAATGATGACGCCGGGAATGCTCCCCAGCAGCGCCAGCGCGATGCCTTCATCGGTGAACATGCGGCGAATCAGCCGGGGCCGCCAGCCCACCGCCCGCAGCAGCCCAATCTCCTGGCGGCGCTCGCGCACCTGAAGCAGCAGCAGATCGGCCACGCTGAAGAAGGTGAGCGCCAGCGCGGCGATGGCCGCCTGCCGCCTGAAATGCCGTTGTTTGCAGCAAGACATCGTTGCCCAGCAGCGTCCCGCGCAGGGTGCTTTGCAGGGTGAGTAACTGGTTGGCCATGACAATCAGCAGGATGGTCGAGCAGGCGATGCTGCCAATGGCGATGAACGTGCGCACCCGCGCCCGCAGCAGGTTGCGTGTCGCCAGTGACGTCAGCGCTGTCATAGTGCGCGCGCGCCGGCATATTTCCTGTCCGCCGTCTCCGTCTGGATGCCCTTCGAGCGACTGTCATCCCCTGACGAAACACCTCCGCCGGGCGGATACGGCCGATTTGCCAGAGCGGATAGAGAATGCTCAGCAAGCCAAGGCCCAGCACCAACAGCGGCGTCCACAAGACGATTTCCCACGGCGGGCTGGCGCCGAGCAGCGTCGAGATCAGCAACGCCAGACCGATGCCCGCCGCTCCGCCAATGACCGCTAGAATCAGCGCCTGCGCCAGGAAAGTCCGCACCAGAAAGCCGGGACGCCAGCCCAGCGCGCTCAGGATCGCCCAGTCGCGCCGCTGTGACGCCAGCAGGGCGTTGAGCATCACGGCGAGATAGCCCAGGCAGACCAGCAGAGTGGCGGCGAGCAGCATCACATGGGTCAGCGCGAACTGATTCAGATAGACGACCGCCGCGCCGATGGCGATCCAGCGCTCCTCCACCCAGCCGAGCGGCGCAATGTCGTGCGCCGAGCCGTTCTGGCCCGCTTTGAGGCCAGGCACGTAGACCAGTGTTGGCTGTGGCGACGAGCCAAGCGTGACCAGCGCCTTCAATCCCGTCTGCTGGTGAATCTGCGCCGCCACCTGCTCGATGCGTTTCCAACTCTCGTTGTTGGCGCCCTCCACGCCGGAGACGCGCACGCGAATGACGCTGATGCTGTCGTCGCCCTTCATCTGTTGCGCCGCCTGGAGCGTGGTGAACGCCAGTGGCGGTTGGAGCATGAAGCCGGAAGGGTTGGTCGTCGGCAGAAGCTGCGTCGGCGTGATGGGGTTGCCCTGAGCGTCGTATTTGAGGGTGACGGGTGGCGCGGCATAGGTCATTTCGGGCAGCCAGTTCAGCGCGTCACTAAATTGCGCCGAGAGTGTGTCGCCGGTAAACTGACCAACCGCCTGCGGGCTGTAGAGAGCGGTTACAGCGTTATCTTTCGCCGATGAGCCGATGTAGAGCGGCGACTGGGTACGGAAGGCAACCTCCGGGCCTTGCGCGCCATCGGGGAAAAGTGCGCTGTCTCCCTGTGGGAGAATCTGCGAGATGGGTAGCCCCTTCAATAGCGCGTGGGTATTCTGCACTGAACTGGGCACAAGCGCATAGGCAGGCAGCGATTGGCCAGCGGGCGCGGTGGCTGGCTGGTAGGTTAGCCCGGAAGGCGTATAGAGAAACAGCATTCCGCCAGACTGCCCTGGTAACGCTGCACCTGCCACGCGCCATTGTCTCGCTCCAACACTGCATTGTAAAACCGCGATGGGTCGTTCTGCACCAGCGGCGCCGACCCGCTATAGAGTGGCTGCCCGGTGGACTGTTGGGTGAGATAGCTAAAACCGCCTCTTGCCAGCGCATCGGCTGGGCGATCTCCGGGCCAGCCACGCGGGTCGGCGCGAACCGTCAAGCCAATCTGGCCGGGGAGTTGCTGGTGGAACAGCAGCGGCACGCGATAGTTGGGTACCGATTTACCAGAGGCGAACTCGACATTTGGGTTTTGGGGGTCGCGTTGAAGGGTATCCTGCTCCGTCAGCATGCGCCCGCTCACGACGCTCTGATTCAAGTGTACCAGTTGATCCTCGGCTTCGGGGTCAATCGCGGCCAGCAGATAGGTACCAGTGTCCATCGTAGGAATTCGATGGGGCCTGAATTACCGCCGCAGCCGTCGAATTCGACATGCTGCTGGGCAAGTTGATCGAATACTGTGGCGCTGATCCCCAGCATTCACCGCGTCACAGGTGGCGCCGATCCAGTAGAAGACACTGAGCTGGCGCTCGACGATCTGCTGTTGTCCATTGAAGGCGGTGAGCGTCCAGTCGAGCCGCCAGTAGCCCGGCTGGAGCGCATCTGGACTGAACTGGATAGCTGGCGAGGGAATGGCGACGTAGCCGAGAAAGGCAATGGGCGCGGCGACCTCAACGCCCGCGATGCGCTTCACCTGTTCGTACTGCGCCATGCTGATGCCGCCGTTGTAGCCCTCCAGCAGATCGGCGGGCACGGCGACGCCTGTGGGAACATTCGCCTGGGGTGGCAGCACGACGATATCATAGGTGGGGCGCCAGTTCTGGTTGATGATCGTCCCGGCGCGGATGACGGTCGCCTGGGTAGTCGCGCTGAGCAGAATCAGCATGCAGGCGGCAAGCAGAAAGCCACCGGAGACCAGCGCGTTTCGCCCGCGCTGCCGGACAAGCAGCAGCAACAGATACTGACGCATGAGGCGCGCTTACCTTTCTAATATCTTGCCGCCAGTACCGCGACCGGCGTCGTTCCCTTCCCCATCACCCGTAGGTGGTCAGGCGCACACTCTTAACCTGCTGGCTGGCGGGCAGGGTCGCATTCACTGCCTTGATCGCCGCTCGAATCTGGGCAATGCACTTGGCAGTGGGCAGATAGTGAGCGCTATAGATGCCCCTGAATAGACATCTACATCGTCAAGGCCTAGGGGCACATCGGAAACTGGGGTCGCCTGCGTCTGCACAATCGAGATGCCATTGGCGGTGCCCTCCTTGTATACCAGAATCGGACGGTACTAACCTGCTTCTGCTCGATCATCTCCGCTGCTTTATCACAAGGAACTTCTGGGACGGCGAATGTCTGGGGAGCAGGGATGATGTTCTTGGTCGGCGTGGGTGTCGCGGTCGGAGTCGTGCTACTGAATATGGCGCAGCCACTTACGAACAGGCAGATGCCGAGTAACAACAGCACGCCCGGAAGCGCAGAGACGGGTAAACCCTTGCGCTTGACGTTCATTTGACACCCCTTGTCAGTCAGCAGTGGCACAATGGAGCGATTTACCAATCGGACGGATAAAGGCGCTCCATTTTTACGTTTACGTTCACGAGAGGAGCGCATCCCCCTCGTGCCTCAGCTCGCGTGGCGCGCCTGGCGTCACTGTTTTCTCCATCACCCGCCATAGACTGTCTCGCGTTCCACCTTGATCTGCTGGCTGGCTGGCAAGATCGCGTTCACTTGCTTGATCGCCGCCCGCACCTGGGCGAGACATTGGGCAGTGGGACTGTAGTGGTAGGTATACTCCGATCCCGAATAGACATCTATATCGTCACTCCCTGGAAGACCAGCAGGAGCCGCCCCCGGAACAGGAGTCGCATCGGGCTGCACAATTGAGACGCCATGGAAGGCGCCATCTTTGTCGTACCAGAATCTAACGGTGCTCACCCGCTTTTGCTGAATCAACTGCACCGCTGTATCACAGGGGACTGATGGACTGTTGAAAGTCTTCGCGGGAGGAACGATATTTTCGGTTGAGGTGGGCATCACGGCAGGCGCCCCGCTGCCGAACACGGCGCAGCCGTTCACGAGCAAGCTGAGGCTGAGTAGCGTGCCAAGGAACACGGTGAGGGAGAAATGCTTGCGCTTGACACTCATCATGGTACTCATATAAGTATCCTCATTACATCGGCATCGGAGTACTATTAAGAGTGACACGCTGAGCAGACATGCGAATACGCTCGGTTTTCCTAATATACTCATGCGCGCCGAATAGCCCCCCGATGTCGGTGCTTCGTCATATTTCTGCCACGTCAGAACTGGCTGTTTACCTCGGGCATCTACAGTGAGCCTATCAGCTGCTCTCGCTGCGAACGCCCACGTTGGCGGATTAAACCAGCGCCCGTTACTGGCTAGCAATAACAGGAAGTATGGCAGGCGGAGGTCTGGAAGTGTGGACACTGTTGGCCTGCCGCCACACACCCATAATACTGTTCGTAAGTTACGAAGTAGGGAGTATCAGCACCGCAGGCTGGCGGAGTTCTGATACAACTATCAATAATGCAGCCACTACACGGCATACATTCGGGTTCCGCATGGGCGGTTCCATCCCTAGTCCGAGGCCGAGAGCCGCGAGTGAGGCGCCAGCGGCGAACTGTCCCGCCCAGGTGATAAACGTGCGCCGCGTCTTGCGCTCTTCCTGGGGCTGTTCATTTTGTTTGTTCGGATCGGATGTCTCAGACATAGTATACGCCTGGCCTTTCCTTGATGTACTGTGATAGCGTCCTCAACGTCTTCGGTTCCTGCAATGGACGGCAACCTACAGCCTGGATTGTCCAGCCTCTCTACGATGAGTGAATCAATGCGGTGGCTTGCGCCATGTCCAAGAGGCGCTGCATCTGTTCGTCGTCATTGACGACCCCTGCCGCGCGGATCATTCCAGCGCCATCAATCACAAAGACAAACGGAACGCCCTCTACACGATACACCTCCTTTCCACGGCCCACGCTGGGCGTCAAGAGTGGTATCCGCACGTGATGCTCTGCGGCATAGGCGCGATTGGCCGCGCTATCCGAACCGCCTATGAGCAGCGCATGCATATCAGGACTACTCTCAAGAACAGTGTTCAGTGCGCTGATGGCTCCGCGCACGCTGCACACCCAGGGCTGATAAACGCGAGGATGCGCAGACTTCCTTTGGTGTCATTGAGGCTCACCGTCCGCCTCTGCTGATCGGTTCCCGTGATGAGCGGAGCCTGCATACCGACTGGAAGCCCACCCGATACCCGGTCGGCGACGCGGCCACCAGAGAATCCGCCTTCCTGCCGCAGTCTTCCCAGCGCGCGAAGGAGCAAAATGAGCAATGCGGTCTCGACCAATACCAGGACCCATAGCGCGATGTTGCTCACAATCCACGGTGTCGGCATCGCTGATCCCTCACTTTCCTCTGGAACAGACATCCGTCATGTGGAACGCGCTTATCGTGGCGCGGGCTTCTCCCACAAGACGCGCGCAGCGTTGAACAGAGCAATCGCCGCCAGCAGGAGCGTGACGCAGATCGCGGCTGGCAGCGCCGCGCTGAGCCAGTCTATAGGCTGCGCATGAAATCCAATTCCGATGAATGGATCTATCTGGAAGGGATCAGACGGCGTCAGGAGGAGTAGCAGCGATCCGGCAAGGAGCAAAACGTTTCGCCCGACCATCCACCATGAGATTCGGTGGTTTCCCAGAAGGCCCCCGCAGCCGCACGATAACTCAGACCTGCCGCGACACAGGTTGATGATGAGCGCTACGGTATAGACGCTGAGAAGCAGGATACCGAGCAGCAGCGCGGGAACGAGGAAGGCGCCGGTGGATGATTCCGAGACCCAGGAGCAATTCGAGCGGAGGGGCGATAGAGGAGAGTGTTCCTGAGAGATTCACTGCTGCGTCAAGCGTGGCGGAGATAACGTGATAGTCCTGAATCGCGCTGCGAAAATCACGCTGATGAAGGAGTTTGCTAAGCGCCACGCTAATGAGGAGTATCCCCAGGATGAAGCGGATGAATAGCCGCGCGAATGTGAGCGCAAGAGAACCATCCATGTGAGCATCCTTCCTTGGAGATGATCTTCGATCACCTCCTGAACGCGAACCCACCCCCCTTGCTGATGCGCCGAATAATGCCGTTGTAGACTTGGCAATACACCCGACCTGGTCGAAATCCCGAAATATCCGCGTTGCATCGCATATATACCATGCGACTAGCACGAGTATAACCCGCTTGTTGATGGTAGTCAACCCAATGGAAGAGCAAAACAACCTCCATCTTTCACATGAGTAAGGCTGTTGTCCTAATCAATTCCCTGTTTTCACGCTATCACGGCAGCGTGTAGAGGGCGATGTTGGTGATAACGATGATACAGTGTGGCTCCGCAGCGAGGAAGAAGTCGCTGCCGTTCACCGTCAGATCGGCCCCCGAGCGTCGTCGGGAACTCGCCGCTATCGCGGTGCTATC
>CAVPDP010000023.1:0-170967 GCA_963702665.1 uncultured Chloroflexia bacterium | reverse complement strand
ATGGCGAGCGCTTGCTGCTCGATTCCTGTGTGGACTGATGACACAGAAAATCCCTGTGAAAACTGGCTCCCTGTCTCACCTGTCCACCGCTCAACTGGGAGTGCGCCCGCAGAAGCGCTTGTGTCGGACAGGCCACCACATAATTGACTCTTGTTCAATATACTATTGACTCTTGTTCAATTATGTGCTACGATCTAGTTATCGAACGGAATTCAATAGCAGCGACACAGAACGCTCTCTCTGCGAGAGCACGGGATCGCCCCTGATGGCGAAGGAAGGCGCGAACGCCGTGCGATGGGGCACACCCTCTCCCTGGCCTGCGCCGTGTACGCGAGTGGCCTACATGGGGCAGTTACTGTGGGATCGTTGAGACTCTCAAGGTAGTGAGTAAGGAGCGTCAAGCATGATGAATCTGAACATTTCTTTTGCCAACCTCGTGATTTGGATTATTGTGGGCGGCCTCGCGGGATGGCTCGCGAGTGTCGTTATACGTGGCGGTGGTCTGGGACTGCTCGGTGACATCGCCGTAGGCATCATTGGCGCCTTCCTCGGTGGCCTGGTGCTCTCGCGGCTGCTGCCAGGCGTCTATGCATTTACTGGCGGGTTCACCGGCTTTAGCTTGGGCAGCCTGATCGTCGCGTTCGTCGGCGCAGTGATTTTGCTCCTTGTCGCGCGTCTATTCACAGCCCGGCGTCTTCACTCTGCAACGTAGAAGAGCGCATATAGATATAAGAGAAGTGGTGTCACTTCTCTTGCCGCCCCTGACATAAGCGATAGAGCGCAGTAGACAAAAGGATCTCTCCAATGGTACATTCGGCGCCTCAGCGGACCATGTCGCCCATTCCTGTATCCTCCAATCAGTTGCTGCGTACAGACAGCACGGACACCACAGAGAGCACTCGCCCGCATCCCTGGGAAATGGTGCTCCACCCGATCAAGATGGTTCGGTTTGTGAATTCTCTGTGGCGTGATCCGCGCATTTCGTGGATCCGCAAACTGCTCTATCTCGCACCCCTCCTGGTTCTCTTGGTGGCCGTGTTGCTGCCCGAAGGCATCGTCGCGACACTATTGGCCGGTCTCGTGCCAATCCTTGGGCCTCTGGTCAATGTGCCAGCGGACGCCGCGATCGACTGGGTGGTGCTTGGACTCGCCGCCTATGCGCTATTAGGCATCTTTCCGAAGCAAATCGTGCGAGAGCTCCATGCGCGGCTCTTCCACCCAACGCGCTGAGTACAGCGCTTGCCGTGCGCCTTATCGCCATCCCAGGACAGGAACGGGCGAGTGGCTACCTCAGCCGTTGACCTGTTCATCATAAGACCAAAGCTGAGGGAGCGGTTAGTGGAGGTCGTAGAGGTCAGTGGGTGTGGGCGCGCAGACGACTGTGCGCATGAGTTCGAGCGATGTGACTCTTCTAGAGAGATCCATCGAGAGAGGGCATGACAGCATGACGAATGTACAAGATTGCTTGCAGGAGGTCATCGCGAAGGGGCCAGGATATATGATTCACAGCTCCGTGCGCGCAGGCGCCCAGCGCCTATTTGATTGGGAGCCGACCGCCCTCCTCGCCGATATCCAGCAGGAGTCGCCTCGGCTGCTCATGGATCACGCCTGGACGGAATGGACCACCCTCTCCGATGGCAGCCAGTCGTGCGCCATCCTGTACGGTGTACGCGGCGACCCGCCACGAGAGCGCACTGATCATTGGCTACGGCTCCCTGCGAGCCTTCGAGTCGCGGCATACCCAACAGGTTGAGCGAGGCGACGCACTACTCACCAAAGGATTCATCCTTGGCTTCTAATCCCTGGCAAGCAAGCCGGGATAGTTGCGCGAGTAGATGAGCGCATGGAGCTACAGAGGATTACTGGGAATTTAAGGAGGAGCCATGAGCAGGGAAGAACGGGCGCAGGCCCAAGAGGAACAGTTGGAACGAGCCACGCGACAAGCGACTGACCTCATTCGCGCTTTTCGTGACGACCCAGAAGCGTGGGTACGGCTACTTCTCACCACGGGAACGGGCGACGAGACCATCTATCACTTCGATGCGTTCTGGCCGACGCAAAATGAGCAGTCGCGAGTGATTGTCCAGCATGCGGGAGTGGGTCCCTGGAAGGCCACATTCGTCGAAGATTCACCGGTGGCCTCAGCGATGAGATGACCTATGAACGTAGAAACGTGGCGATGCGCTACATGGAAGGCACGGGAGAGGTGATGGGGAAAAACGTCGTGGCGACGATCTTGCGAAAAACAGACGACAACTCAGCGGGTCAGCCCCACATCGTCGTGAGATCGTCCCACATCACAGACGACAAAACAATAGCGGTCTCGCGGGAAGACTTTGACCAACTTTACCCTGGCATGCTTGTGACCGTGTTTAAGGTCGGATGGGGACCGATATCCGCCTGGTGGCTGAGGCGATGATCGCGTCCTCAGCGCATCTCATCGTCGCTCCATGCAAAACACGAGGCGAAGGCTGGCCGCGCTGGCCAACCTTCGCTTCGTGAACCGTGGGCAGTGGCAGTGGCTGGGCATTCTTTCTCCGTAGCCAGCGCTTCGCGCGAACTCCCGAAAAGATACACCCTGTCTGGGAGGTTCGTGTCTGACAGGAAACTGGCAGGAACCCGCGTGGTGAGGCATGCGAGACGCCTGTTACTCCTGAGGCGCCTGTGGTACACTGCTACTGTTGAGCATGTGTACACAGGCATCCCAGGAGTACCTCATGCCACGAGATCGCCTGCTGAGTCGCAAGGCCACTCAAGCGAGCCACACTTCCCTTACGCCCACGCCAGCCTTATCCTCAACTCTATCCTCAGGGCAGATTGATGCGCCTACGCAACAGCCAGCGTCAGAGCCAGCGCAGAGCGCCCACAATTTTAGCGATGTCTCTGTGTTGGCGCAAGAGCCGCAGCCCGCTGAGGAGCAAGAGGAGCAAACGGCAATCGATACTGAACAGTCCAATCAGATAGTGGCCAAACAGGGCGCGGGAACGCCGCTCGCGCCCTCGGTGCGCGAAAACATGGAGGCGGCGTTTGGCTACAACTTTGGGCAGGTGCGTATCCATACCGACGCCGAGGCCGATACGCTCAGCCGCTCCCTGGATGCGCGCGCATTTACCCTTGGCCGCGACATCTTTTTTAGCCAGCAGGCGACTAACACGGGCCTGTCTGCTGGCTCACCGCTTTTGGCGCACGAACTGACCCATGTCGTGCAACAGGGTGGAACCGCCGCAGCGCGCCTGGAGCCAGGGGAAGGGCTAGCGGTGAGCGAGCCGGACGACGCCTCCGAGCGGGAGGCGGATCAGACGGCGGACGCAGTTATCACGGGCGAGACACCGGCGGAACGCCCACTCGCGGCGACATTGCAGCCGGTCGCGGTGGCCCGTACCATCCAGCGTGAACCAACAGCCGCAGCCCCTAAGACGCCAGCGCCCGCCCAGCAGCCCGCTGTCTCGCGTAACGATGTGGAACTGCTCGGGGCGCGCCTCAAGATGCGCCAGATAGATCTTGCGGCGTTTCTTAACACCGCGAAGACCGACGTTGACAACATTCGCGCCTATTTCAAGTGGGTCACTGATGTCTATAGTCGGTGCTACGACCACTACAATTTGGTGATGCAACAGGCAAAGCAGCAGGCTGATAGCCAGCAGGTCTGGATCGACTTCATCTCAAGTGTGACGACCGGGTTAGCGATGGGCTTGTTCGCTGAGGTGATTGTTCCCGCCGAAGTCGCCTCAAAGACTATGGAGTATGTGTATGAGGTGGGATCAGAACTTATTGAAGGGTACGTGGGCCTGAAGACGAAAACCGATGCGCCAACACTCACGGCCCTCACCGAACTGAATCCCGCGTTCAAACAACTGGTGGCGTTCCAACAGCTCGACAAGCTCAATGCGCTGGTTCTCGCGATGGCGGTGCCGGGGCCATATGTCTATAGTGATTCAATCGTTGTGTCCGAACGTCTCTCGGCGGAACTGCGCGTGGCGGAGGCTGGTGGGCAGCGGCGGATGACCGACGAAGAAGTGCAACAGTCGTATCTCAAGTTGATGCGCTTTGAGATGGCCAGTCTCCAATTGGAGACGAATCTCAAAGCGGTTGAACCCAAGTTTGACGCCTTGCGCCAGGCGTACATGGGCAAACAGGCGCCGACCGATCAGCGCTGCGAGCAAGATATCTGGATTCCCTGGATTGCCAAACAGAACCCTGGCGAGGAGGGATTCTGGAGCATGGGGCCAGTGCTCAATAAGGAAATCTTCCGCAATCACTTTGCGGATATCGGGCTGGCGGCGCGCGGCACGAGAGGCGGGCGTCTCAATGCCGATGTCGATATCTACAACGCTTCGACCGACTACGATCCCGACGCCCATGTGACCAGGACTGTCAGCACATCAGATGAGCTTGTCAACGGCGCGAAAGTGGAGCTAAAAGACCTGGCGGCCTACTGGAACGATGTGTTTCTGATGGGGCCGGGTGGCGGCGCCAAGGGTACGTGATCGCGGGCAAAGTCGTCGGCGAATACAGGCCATCAAATGGAAGCAGAGCCTCGCCATAGTGGCAAAACTCTGCTTCACCGGACCTATAAAATGGGGACGTTGTGCGCTAACGGGTGCTGTGCATCGGCATGATGACATAGACGTAGTCGCTCTCATCGACCGGCTTGATGACACCAGGATTCTGCGGCGTGTTCAGCTCCAGCGCCACGCTCTGTGTCTCCAACACGCCCAGCACGTCCGTCAGATATTTAACGTTGAAGATGATCTCCATCCCTGGGCCATCCACCGTTGCATCCAGTGTCGCCGTCGTGTCGCCGCTCTCCTCCGCCGTCGCCGCCAGCGTGACCGTGCCCGGCTTCAGCCCGTCGCTTTCGCCAGGGTCTACCTTCAGCCGCACGATATTGGCGCTATCGCGGGCGAAGATGGACGCCTGCTTGGCAATCTGCCGGAAATCCTCGGTGGGAATGGTGACGCGGGTGCTGTGGCCCTTCGGCAGAATCGCCTCATAGTTGGGGAACTGCCCAGCGATCAGCGTCGAGACCATTTCGAGGTCATCGCCGAGGCGGAAGAGCACCTGGTTGCGATTGGGCGTCACCACCACCTGTACCGTGCCTTCGCTCGGCATCACCTTGCCCAGTTCGCTCAGTGTCCGCGCCGGGATGAGCATATCGCTCATCGCGGTCGCGACCCCACCGCCCGCGTCTTGCAGCGCTGTCGAGCGTACCGCCAGCCGGAAGCTATCGGCGGCGGCAAATGTCAGCCGCCCGTCACGTACCCGCGCCAGCACGCCGGTGAAGACGGGGCGGGCGTCGTCGGTGGCGGCGGCAAACGCGACCGAGTCAATCATCGCGCGCAGTTCGCCCGCGTCCAATGTCAGCGGCGGCTCGCCACCATCCGCCGTCGGGATCGTCGGGAACTCGCCTGGCTCCATGCCTTTAATGGTCGCCTGGCTGCGCTGGTCGCTGACCTTCAGGCTCTGACCCGTCGCCTGCAACGCCAGCGAGACATCGGTCGGTGGCAGGGTGTTGACGAAATCGGTCAGCAGCCGCGCCGGGCTGGTGGTCGTGCCTTCCTCCTGGATGTTGGCGGGCACCCAGCAGGTGATGCCGATCTCCAGATTGGTGGCGGAGAGCCGCAGGCGGCCATTCTCGGCGGCCAGCAGCACATTGGAGAGAATCGGCAATGTGCTCCGTGTCGAGACGGCATGGCTGACGGTGGAGAGTCCTCGAGCGAGGTCTTGTTGCTTGCAGGTGAGCTTCACGGTGGCCTCCTGGTTGTTTTATTTGAGAGTTAGAACGGATGAAAGGTATCCGAGGCCACGCAAAGGCTATTATCCCACGATGGCCGCTGTGGCCTCTCAAGTATACCTTGCTCCCTTCTTCTTCTTCTTGTGTCTCACCCATCTGGCAGTCTGGCGCATTAAAATGGCTTGAATACCATCAGCCAGAGGATAATCACCAGGCCGATGCTGCCAGAAAGCGTCGGGAGCCATGGACGCAGGTCCGCCAGTGCGGTCGGCAGGCTAGCGCTGACGACCGATTCATCGATGACGCGCGGCCCGGTGAAACCCACCGCCCGTCGCGCGCGCCGGAACGCAGGCCCGGTAAAGGCCGACATCGTCATCCAGATCAGCACGAAGACGCCGAGCGCCGCCCATATCCAGCCGAACGACCACCAGTGGCCCACGAAGCCCGCGCCGATGCCCCCGATCAGCAACACCAGCAGCGAGAAAAATGACGCCATCACCGCGCTCGCCGAGAGGCCAAGCAGCGCCCGTACAGCGTGAATATCCTTCTCGCCCTGGACGCGGAACGCAACGAAGAGCGAGACCCCGTGCGCCAGCAGAAAACCGAAGACGCCCAAAATGTGCAGGAAAACAAGTGTCTGATACAAAACATTCACCTCCTGTGACAGCATGCTGCCCGTGCAGTGCAGAGATATATCTTTTTATAACGTGTTATAACGGAATCGTCACCTGTCCGTTCGGCCAGTACACGGCTGCTCATTGATGTGTTGTTGGCAATCCTCTACCTGTGTTGCGGGCGTCTCGACTATCTTTCGCTATCTTCCGCTGGTCTATGCCGTTGGCTCAAGGCCGCTGAGCCAGACGACGCATTGCTCAATCGTCAAGCAGTGACACCGCATCCCCTCGCGCAAGAGACTCTGCATGGCGTGAATGCGCGTGAGTTGCTCCTCTAATTCGCTGAGCTTGCGCTGAGCCAGCGCCTCCCAACGCGTGTTTGGATGTGTACCCGCCGCGAAGCCAAAGAACAGTTCGCGGATCTCGCCCAGGGTAAACCCCGCCTGCTGCGCCCGTTCGATCACCCTGAGCCGCTGCACGGTGGTCGCCTCATACCGCCGCTGCCCATTCTTGAGCCGGATAGGCGCAGGCAGCAGCCCGATGGTCTCGTAGTAGCGAATGGCCGAGGTCGCGACCCCCGCCCGCCGCGCAACTGCGCCGATGGTCAGCGCAGGCGCGTCAACACCCGCTGTCATATCGGCTGTCATAGGTTTCTCCTTCGCGACATTCTTCCCGGAAAATCATCCGCGCAAATTTTGCTCTTGACTTCAAGTGTACTTGAAGAATGTAGGCTCATGAACGAGGGAAATCTATCCTCCACAACCGTTTCACGCTGCTCCCATGCACGGAGCGGAAAGGAGCCTTGTATGTTTGCCGATGTCCCAGGCGACGCCTCATCTGAGGTCGCGCTGGTGTGCCGTCTCACCCCTGCTGAGCTGGAGGCTCGGATCGCGGATAATTCGCCGCTGCTCACACGTGTCCGCGCCATGCGAGAGTTGCCCGATGGCTATCGCTTCGCCTTCTCCGCTGAGCCGGAAGGCATCCCTGATCTGGTCGGATTCATCCTGGCCGAGCGCGCGTGCTGCCCATTCTTCACCTTCGAGTTGACGTTCCCCGCGCCACACCAGGAGATATGGTTAACGGTGCGGGGCCGTGAGGGGGTGAAGGAGATCGTCCGCGACGGCTTCGTGGCCAAAGTCAGCGAACTGACGCATCTGCGGGTGGAGGTCGAGCCTGCTGTTTAGCCAACGAGCGTGTATTCGTTATTAGGCAAACCGCTGAGCGGCGCGCGCCCGTGCCTTGGCAGCCTCTTCGGCGCGATCCTTTGGCGGCGCGTTCGTCTCCAGCGCGCCGAGAAACTGGCGCGAGACGGTGGCTATCGCGTCGACGGCGGCAAGAAAGGCGGCTTCGTTGGCCTGCGACGGTTTGGTGAAGCCGCTGATCTTGCGCACGTATTGCAGTGAGGCCGCGTGAATCTCGTCCTCGGTCACGGGCGGTTCAAAATTATAGAGCGTCTTGATGTTGCGACACACAGGCGTTACCTCCATTCGGTTGATGAGTTGAACGAGCGCCTGCTTATACAGGCTAATATGAAAGCGCATCATCCTCGCCGAGCGCCAGCCGAATCAGCGCCTCGCGCGGGGCTGTCATCCCCGCCTTCCAGGCGTGCTGATAGGATTCATCATCCAGCGCGGCGCGACACACAGCGAGCGAACGCTCGAACACCTGCTGTTCGGCGGGCGGGCGTGGCGCATCCCCTTTGGCGCGTAGTGTCTCGGCTCCCGCGCTGATCATTACCGCTCGGATATGGTTGCCCTCGGCGGTATCGAGCGCCGCGACGGCTTCCAGACACCACGTAAGGTAGACATCGCTGCCGAAGGTGCGATAGAGCGCCAGCGCGCTGGCATAGTGCTGGCGCGCCTGCTGGTAGCGCCCCTGCGCGAATGACAGCAGCCCCAGATGCGTTTCGGTCAGCGCCTCACCCCAGAGCGAGCCAGTCTGGCGAGCAATGCTCAGCGCCTCTTCATGTAGAGCGACCGCATGTGGCATGTTCCCCTGCGCCTGTGCGCTCTGAGCGCGGAAGCCGAGCGCCGTATTGAGCGCGTGGAGGTTGCCGCTCCTGCGCGCCTGCGCCAGACCCTCGTCAAAGAGGTTATCCGCCCGCGTGATATTGCCGCTGCGCTGGGCAATCTGCCCAAGTATCACGAACGCATTGCTCATGTTTTCGGCATCGTCTGCCTCGCGGGCCGCCTGTAGTGACTCATCCGCCAGTCTCGCCGCGTTCTCGGTTTCGCCGCGGTCATATGCCAGCCGTGCGGCGCCAAAGAGTGTATTGGCGCGCATCGCCGGGGGCGCCGGTGTCGCGCTCGCAGCGTCAAGCACGAGGAAAGTCTCCAGCCAGCCGCGCATCTCAGAAAGCAGGCCGCTGAGGTACCAGATGCGCCCGAAGCGTGTCAGCAGCGCCATGCCCAGCATGTTGCGCCTGTATCACGCGCCCAGATCAGCGCCGCCCGCGCGTTGGGCATTTCGCGGCTCATGGCAGACTCATCGCCATCAAAGCCAGCAAAATAGTCGGCATGACGGCTGGCGTATTGTTCTTCTTCCTCTGCCGCGCGCAAACGGTCGCGGGCGTAGTCATGGATCGTCACCAGCATGGTGTAGCGCGCCGTGCCATCCGCCAGGTTCCGCATCCGTAGCAGACTCGCGTCTACCAGTGTCGTGAGATCGGGCAGCATATCACTCGCCGGGGCATCCGTTGGGGCGCAGACCGCCTGGATGGCTGGCAGCGCGCAGCCGCCGACAAAGATCGACAGTCGCCGCAAGAGCGCCTGGGCGGACGGTGGAAGCAGCGCATAACTCCAATCGATGGTGTAGCGCAGCTTCTGGTGACGCGGCGGCAGATCACGCGCGCCAGCGTGAGGCAGATCAACCCCGGCGCTCAGGCGTTGGCGCAGGTCGGCCAGCGAGATCACGCCAAGCTGGGCGGCGCACAATTCGATGGCCAGCGGCAGGCAATCCACCTGTTCGCAGACGGCGGATACCTCGGCTGGCGTCAGTGTCAGGTCGCTGCGGAGCGCTGTGGCGCGGGCGTAGAAGAGCGCGGCGGCGTCTGGCGCCGCCAGTGGTTCGAGGGCCAGTGTCTGTTCGGCGCGCAGGCGCAGCGGCGTGCGGCTGGTGACCAGCAGTGAGAGCTTGGGGCACGCGGCCAACAGATCAGCCAGCAACGGCGCGCACTCGATGACCTGCTCCATGTTATCTAACAGCAGCAGCATGCTCTGGTCGCGTAACGCGGCTTTGAGGGCATCGGGCAGTGTGGTAGCGGGCGGCTCGCGCAATCCCAGCGCCTGGGCCAATGTCGCCGGAACCAACGCCGGATCGCGAATGGTCGAGAGATCGACGAAGGCCACACCTGATGCGAACCACGACGCGGCCTGGCGGGCAAGTTCGAGCGCCAGATGCGTCTTGCCGACGCCACCCGGCCCGATCACCGTGAGCAACCGTGATTCCTCGCGCCGCAACAGCCGCAGCCCGCGCAAAATATCCGCCTCGCGGCCAATCAGCGGCGTCGGGGGCAACGGAAGCCCTGAACGATCAGCCAGCTCCGCCACGATGTCAGCAGGTTCGGGGTGGGCATGCAACGTGGGATGCGCGGCGACGATGAGCGCGGCGCGTTCCTGTGGGGACAGGCCTAGCGCGGCGACGATCAGTTCCAGCGTCTCGGCGCGCGGCGTGAGATTGACGCCACGTTCGAGGTCACTGACGGCACGAGCGCTGATGCCCGCGCGCGCGGCCAGCGACTCCTGGGTGAGGCCCGCGAGTGTGCGATAGCGCCTGAGCAATGCGCCGAATGGCGGCGATGAGTCTGTCGGCATGGTGATCGTGTTCCCCGGCAACCTGGATGTGGTCGCATGATAGCACACCACGGACGCCGCCAAAACGACGGCAAGATGTGGGTAAGCTGTGGGCATTCCTCATGGCCTATTCGCATGCGCGCGGGGTAAACTTACGCCAGTTGAAAAACACCTATTCTCGCGAAAAGGAGCGAATCTATGAGTACGCCACAATCCGACTCAGGCAACATGCAGGCGGGGCAGAAACAGATCTGGAGCGATGCGGCGCGTGACTGGGGCGAGGAAAGAAAGCGCGCAAACGCGGCAATGCAGGCGGTCAGTGACCAGCTGATTGCGCTGGCGCATCTGGCGCCGGGACAGCGTGTGCTCGATATCGCGACTGGCGCGGGTGATCCCGCGTTGACGGCGGCTCAGGTTGTGGGATCGTCGGGATCGGTGGTGGGCATCGACCAGGCGCCACCGATGCTGATGGCTGCCCGCGAGCGCGCCGCCGCCGCTGGCCTGAGCAATGTGACGTTTCTCGAAGGCGACGCGCAGACGCTCGATCTGCCACCGCAGAGCTTCGACGCCGTACTTTCGCGCTGGGGGCTGATGTTCTTCATGCCACTCGTCCCTGCGCTCGAAGGCCTCCGGCGGCTATTGCGTCCCGGTGGCTATCTGGCCGCCGCCGTCTGGGGCACGCCGCAACAGGTACCTTTGCTCAGCGCGAGTTGCGCCGCCGTGATGGATACACTTGGTAGGCCACTGCCACCACCTAACGCGCCCGGCCCGTTCAATCTCGCCGATCCAGCCAAGCTGGCGCAGAGCCTGACTGAGGCGGGATTCCACAATGTGGCGACTGAGCCACTGACGATGAGTATTACCTTCCCATCGACAGAGGCGTTTATGCGCGACCAGCGCGGCTCTAACGTACTCGTCAAGACAGTGATCGCCGCGCAGCCCGAAGATCAGCAGGCCGCACTCTGGGAGACCGTCGCCCAGACGGGCGCGCGCATGGCCAGCCCCGATGGCAGCATCACGCTGCACAACCTCGTCATCTGCGTCTCTGGCCAGGCGTAAGACACATCCAGGTGAGATGTTGTACGCGTGGGGCTGACCTCACCCCCGGCCCCTCTCCTACGAGGAGAGGGGAGTCCATTGGTGGCCATTCGGCGCACTGATCGCCTATTCCCTCCCCTGGTAGGGGAGGGTGGCCGATAGGCCGGGAGAGGTTGGTGGCGCGTGACGAACCTCACCCCCGGCCCCTCTCCTCGTAGGAGAGGGGAGCCAGAATTGTGGCCACCTGTCACGATGGTCGTTCAGTCCCTCCCCTGGTAGGGGAGGGTGGCCGAAGGCCGGGAGAGGTTCGTGCGCGCGACAACAACGCAAACGGGCTTGGCATAAGGCACACATAAGCAAAATCCCTCCTCCTGCGTTGTCCGCAAGGGGAGGGAGTTGCTGGTGAGGTCTACTCGCCCACGAAGGCGGGTTCGCGCGGCGCGGTCGTTTCGCCACGGGCTGCGGCAGCCTTCGCCGCCTGCACCGCCGGATCGCGTCCGACGAACAGCGCCAGTACGGTACAGACACCGCAGGCGACCATGACGAAGAAGAACGTATCGTTCAACCCCATCGTGAACGCATAGTCCGCAATGCACGTTTTGATCAGGCCCATATGCGCCAGCAGCGCCTCTGGCGTCGGAGCCGTCACCCCCGCCGCATTGATGCAGGTGGCGGCGATACCCGTCGGCGGGCGCTGTTGGAGGCCCGTGGCGATGTCTTTGCCGTGCGTGGTCGCGCTCTGGGTGAGATAGGAGGTCAGTACGGCCACACCCAGCGCCGAGGCCACCTGGCGTGTCACATTCACCAGCGACGAGGCGCGCGCCATCGCGCGGTTGCTCACCACCGAGAGCGCCAGCGTCTGTAGCGGGATATTGATCAGGCCGAGGCCCAGCCCGCGCATAATCAAATACCACTGGAGCGACTGCCCGGTCGTATGCACGTCCATATGGGCGAATCCCCACGTGCCTATCGTCACCAGCGCAAAGCCCAGGGAGGCCATGATGCGTGGCCCAACACGGTTATAGAGTGCGCCCGCGGCCACCGTGGCGGCGGCGGCGGCAAGCCCCTGCGAGATCAGAATCTCGCCCGCGCTCAGCGGCGTCAACCCCTGCACCTGCTCGAAGAAGTAGGGCAGCAGGAAGAGGCTGCCGAAGAGGAAGGCGCCCAGCGCCCACATCAGCACGTTTGAGATGGTGAAGGTGTAATTCTTAAAGAGCCGCATATCCATCACCGGATCGTTCGAGCGCAGTTCGGTGATGACGAAGGCAATCAACAAGGCGATGCCGAGGCCCAGGTATATCTGCACGGTGCGGTCGCCCAGACCATGTGGCCCCGCCTCGGTGATGCCATAGACCAGCGTCGTGAAGCCGCCCATCGCCAGCACCAGACCCAGCAGATCGAAGCTGCGGCTCGCGGCTGGCTCTTCGCCCATCGCCGTGCGGTCGGCGGCGCGCCCACGCAGGAAGACCGCCGCCAGGGTGAAGGCAATCACGCCGATAGGCAGGTTGATGGTGAAGATCGCGTGCCAGTCAAAGGTCGTCGTCAGAAAGCCGCCGAGGGTCGGGCCAAAGGCAGGCGCCAGCAGAATCGGCACGCCAATCACCGCCGAGGCTGGGCCACGCTCCGCTGGTGGGAAGACGCGATAGATGATCGCGAACGCCGTCGGGAAGAGCGCGCCACCGCCGATGCCCTGTAGCACGCGGAAGGCGATCAGCGCGGTATGTGTTGGCGCGATGGCGCAGAGACCTGAGCCAATCGTGAAGACCGCCAGCGCGCTGAGAAAAACGGTCTTGGTGCCGATACGGTCGCTGAGGTAGCCAGTCACCGGGATGACCGCCGCCTGCGCCAGAAAGTAGGCGGTGGCAACCCAGGTAATCGTCGAAATATCGGTATGGAAGGCATGTGCCATCTGGGGCAGCGCCACGCTCACAATCGTGTTGTCGAGTACCGCCATGAACAGGCCCAGCGCCGTAATGAGCGCCGCCTGCCACTTGTAATCCAGCCTCATGTCCTCTGTCCCCCTCTACACCTGCCAGACAGCAATGCTCTCTGGCGTTGGCCCTTGTCGATTGTTCTGGAAAAAGCGGGATATCGCTATGCTACAACGCAGATGGCGCAACGACATTGTTGCGAAATGGAGATGGCGGCGCGCACGACCGCGCGGCCATTCAAAGATATATCTTTTTATAACGAAATATATCGTTACTGTCAAGGGGCGTACAACACCATGACGCGACACGCGGATGCCACGGAGGTATTCTGCGTCCGGTGGTGTTACGAGGCGATGACCCCTTCACTTGGGTGCGCCTCAACTGCGGCTGGGGCCATGAACGCATGCACGGCGAACGACACGAGTTGTTCGCGCGCGTGCTCCAGCGCCTGGGGCGACGAGAAATCGACACCAAACATCGCTTCATAGTTCGGCAGCGACAGCAGGTGAATCAGCACCGTGCTCTTCACCTGCGCCATTGCCATATAGGGATCGACCTCCTGCCGGATGAAGCCCGCCGCCTGCGCGCGCTCGATGAACTCGACGATAGGCCCAACCCACATCGGACATTGCAGTTCGCTGCCGCGCTTCGCCTCGATCAGCGTGCCCCAGCCCTCAGCCGCCTCCCACGCCATGATGCGCTGGAGGTATGGATGCGCCATCAGGTGATCGAAGTGCCAGCGCACAATCGTCTCGATGAACCCGCGCACGTGTGCGGCGTCCAGCGGCGTATCGCGATCCCCAGCGGCGGCGAGGATCATCTGGGTGCGCTGCAGCTCGGACTTCATCGCGGCGCATGCAGACAATCTCGCGATAGAGGCCCAGCTTATCGCCGAAGTAGTGAAAGAGCAGCGCCTTGTTATAGCCCGACGCCTCGGCGATGGCGTCTACCCGCGCGCCGTCGAAGCCATCACGCGCGAAGATTTCTTCCGCCGCGTTGAGGATGGCCTCGCGCGCCACAGGCGTCTCGCGTTCGCGTTTATCGGCCCGCGCCATACGTCGCTCGCGCGCGGAAAGCGGTTCGCGGCGCTGATCCTGTATGCTCCCTCGCGCAGTCATGGTGGCCTCCTTGTGTTGTTAACCATCTGGTTAAACTAACCGGTTAGATACTACTCCCAGCGCGGGGATGCCTGTCAAGGGAATGGGACGGGAATATATATCACGCTGCGAAGTATTCGCCACATGTTCGTCACAGGGCTTCTTGGCTGTATGATTCAAGCGAGGGAGGGAGCGCATAAGCAGTATGCTATAAGCTGCTCCAAATCTTCTACGATCATCTCAAGAGGTACTTGCTCACGACACGTTACGCTGCCCTCTCGCCAGAGAGCGGCGCCAGGCAGAGAGAAACGTACAGCATGCCTACCATTCGACTAGAAACGTCTATTGATGCTGCGCCTGAGCGGTGTTTCGATCTGTCGCTCAGCGTTGACCTGCATCACCACTCGGTTGCGCACACCCACGAGCGTCCGATTGCTGGTGTGACGTCAGGCGTGATGAAACTTGGTGATACCGTGACCTGGGAGGCGGTGCATTTTGGCGTGAAGCAACATCTGACGTCAAAAATCACTGCCTATGAACGCCCCTATCGTTTTACCGATGAAATGATCCAAGGAGCTTTTCAGGAAATGACACATATTCATGAGTTTGTTCCTCAGTCACGTGGGACGCTCATGATTGATCTGTTTACATTCCGTGCTCCCTTAGGCATCCTTGGGCGGTTGGCTGAGACGCTGATTCTCACACGCTACATGAAAGGGCTGTTGCTGACGCGGAACAGGTACTTGAAACAGGTTGCTGAGGCGGGTACTGATGCTGCGCTTCTTTAGAGAGGTAGTTCTAGTTCTGTGAAACCTTCTGTAAAGACCATAGCCACGCATGCCGCGCCAGACCCCATTGGGCCGTACGCGCAGGCGGTACAGGCAAACGGGTTCGTCTTCTGTTCGGGGATCGCTGGCGTTGATCCAGCAACCAATACACTTGCTGAGGATTTCGAGCAACAAACGCGCCAGCTACTGAGCAATCTGCGCGCGCTACTCGCCGAGGCAGACAGTGGTTTTGCGCATGTTGTCCAGGTCTCGGTCTACCTGAAACACATGGACGATTTTGCGCGGCTGAACGCCATTTATGTGGAGGCGTTTGGCGCGCACAAGCCAGCCCGCACCTGCGTCGAGGTGTCCAATCTGGCGAAACCTGGCGCGCTCATTGTGATAGATCTGATTGCGCTGGCGGCATAACGCTGCTCAGCTAGACAGGCTCATGGCGATTTGTCTGAGGGCGTCCGCCGACAAGGGGCCATTTGTGGTGAGGCCATACTCCAGGGTACCGTCGTCCCATGAGAGACTGCGCTGTTGCTCAGTTGTCTCTACGTCTCCAAGCCACCACACCTGATGGTAGCTTCCTACTGAGACACTTGAGAATGCGTCAGGCGCGTCTGGAGAGGATGGCGGCGGCGGAGACGCGCCGGGTTCCATGGACAAAGGCCCGGATGGATCGTGCGGAATCACCGAGAGAAGAAGCCAAGTACCATCAGGATTGTGGTAAGTCAGGGTTACAGAGCAGCGCTGCCCACACCATGCCTCAACGACATCAACCTGCGTCAGCACGACGCCATCAGGCAGGTAACCGGGCTGGGGGATGGTGAAGGGCAGATTCTGTTGTGCGGTGGCGAATCTGCTGGGATACTGGCACAGCGACGGGAGGCGCAATGTTGGCCGCGCGGACAAGTGACCAGCCATTGGCGCCAAGCAGCGCCACCAACAGAACCAGGCCGACGAGCATGGATGCTGATAGACGTCGCATCCCATGAGCAGCAGTGGCCACGCCATGCACGGCGCGGATGGTGGATGGCGGACGGCCCAGAGCGTGGGCGTCGCGCATGTGGGTCGTCCGCGCGCCAAGCCAGGCGGCGAATATCGCGTAGGGCACGAGCAACCAGATCGGGACGATGAATAGAAGCATCGCCAGCGGCCGGATGAATGAATTCGTGTAGACGATTGCCGGCAGAAGAAATGGCAGCCCAACGACGACGCCCAGACCGAAGGCGAGGCCCGCGCGCCTACCACTGCTCGCGCGGCTTCCCAGTACGAAGGCGATAGCTCCGAAGAGCGCCAGGATCAGCAACGCCGCCCATGGTCCATCACGAAGCACATAGAAAAGGCCGAAGGCGAGCGGTGAGGCGGTAAAGAGCAGGTTGCCGGGCGATCCGTCTATAGTATTGAGTTGATGGTCAGTGACCATCTGAACGAGAAATGGGAAGGTGGCGAGGGTCCACACAATCCAGATGGCCAGCACACCCAGCAAAATGCCCCACGCCATCCGCCTCAGATCCCAATATACCGGCAGCGCGACATTGATCGAGTGGGCGGTGGTCGCTACCGAACCGAACGCCGCGACCGCACGCGCCTCCCCCTCGGCTTCCGTGGAGCCGCGAGCCACTTCGGCGGCGGACGCTTCTTCCAGGTGGCCGCGTATCTCCTCGATGATGGTCGCGCGCTCGGCTGGCGCGACGGTGAGGCGAGCGGCAAGGGCGGTCAGGTAGGCGTCAATCGTGGCGCTGGAAGTTCGCTTGCGAGATGTCATTCGGCGCCCTCCCCGCTCATTCTTCGGTTCCGAGTACACGGCCAACGGCGCTCGAAAACGTGGCCCAGTCCACAGCGCCGCCCGCAGCGCCTCGACCCCGCGCGGCGTCAGGTGGTAGTAGCGGCGACGGGCGCCTTTGCGCGCTTCCGCGCTCGTATCATCCTGCTCCCACACGCCTTCCACCAGTTGGTCGCGCTCGTAGGCGTGGAGGAGGGGGTAGACGGCGGCGTCCTCGAAGGTCAACTCGCCCTGGCTGCGTTCGCGCAGACGCTCGGTCAGTTCGTAGCCGTAGCTGGGTCGCTCGTGGAGCAGGTGGAGGATCAGCAGGCCGAGCGAGCCTTTTTTCATCTCGCGCATGACTATACCGCGCTTTCTGTTATATCTAAGACTCTTAGATATAAGTGAGTATACAGGCGGCGGCGGAGTGTGTCAAGGGGTAAGAGTGTATCGAGGAGGTGGGGTTGGATAGCGGGATTGGGCTTCATCGGGCGGCAATAGTCGCTGATTATCAAAATCTCCGGCGTGAAGACCCGTGGCTTCAGCGATGGGAGGTCATTGTCCTTCAGATACTCCAATGTCTCCGCCTGCTCCTTCATGACTCGCTCAACAGATGCGCGCCATTCGGGCGATACTTGTGGTTGTCCCAGCAGCGTCTGCATGGCTGCAGCCTCTGGCGGCATTAGCTATCTCATCTATTACGCGTTGCAATCGGTCGGTTATCATAGTGGCGCTCCTCATCGCACCTACAGGGTCACAATCATCTTACCATTAGACGACAGTATTCCACGACTGCCCAATTGCCTGTGGTATCCTGCCTGTGTCAATGATCTCATCGTGAACTGAATCATGAGGTTACGCTATGGAAATATCATCGAATCCATCACCTCAGGCTGCCCCTTCGCCACATGGCGCCACAATAGACCGGGCGCGCATCGTGGCCATCCTGCGCGCTTATGGCGTGCTGCATGCCAGCCTGTTCGGGTCGGTTGCGCGTGGTGAGCAGCGGGCGGATAGCGATATTGATCTGCTGATTGACCTGCCGCCAGGCGCATCGCTGATGGATGTCTCGCGCCTGGGGCTGGCGCTGGAAGACGCCCTTGGCCGCCCGGTTGACCTCGTGACCTCGTTCGATGCGTTGCATCCTGTTATTCAGGAACGATTGCGCCGCGAGGAAGAGGTATTGCTGTAGTGGCCAGGGATAAACCGAATGATGCTGACGAGAATCCCAGCGCTGGAAAGTATCGGAATCCACAAGTCATTCTGGATGAAATGCTTGAGAGCATTCGGCTGATTCAAAGCTACGTGGATAGCGTCTCCTATGAAACGTTCGCTGCCCAGCAACTGCTTCAGGATGCCGTGGTGCTGCGCATTGCTATTCTGGGAGAGGCTGCAAGTCATCTTCGTGAAGAAGACAAAGCTCAATGGGACGATATCCCTTGGCGGATCATTACCGATATGCGTAATCGCCTGATTCATGGCTACTTTGCTATGCGGCTTGATCTGGTCTGGCAGGTCGTTATCGCTGACCTCCCGCCGTTAGCGGCACAGCTACGAGTCATTCGAGACACGTTGGGATAATCCTCCGCTACCCCTCGCGGTTGATCGTCAGGTCGCGCAGGGTGATCGAGTAGTTCTCGCGCTGATTAGTGAGCAGAAAGCGCAGCGCCACCTCCGCGCCGAGCGCCACCACCAGCAGCGCCAGATTGCGCGCCAGCGGATAGGCGCAGACATCCGGCGCGACGACATCGCCGGGCACGCGGTAGCCCTCGTTCCAGTGGACCTCGCCGTAGTCGGTGTGCATGCCGAGATGCAGGCAGGGGCGCCCGAAGCGTGGCGCAGGTGTCGGTGACGAGGCGGCGCGCGGCCGAGGTGTCGAACGTATCGAGCACGAGGTCGGCGTGGCGCAGGCGCTTCGCCGCGTTGCGCTCGGTCAGCGGCTGGCTCACCACCACGATCTCCACCCCGGTCGCGCGGTAGCAGCGGGCGCGTAGCGCATCCACCTTGAGCGCGCCGATGTCGCCCTCCTCGTAGCTCTGCGTGCCGAGATTGTGCTGCTCCACGCGGTCGAAGTCGATCACCGTCATCTGGCGCGCGCCCTGGCGCAGCAGGTGTTCGGCCAGATGCGAGCCGAGCGCGCCCGCGCCGCAGAGCACGATACGCGCGTCCGCCAGCCGCATCATCGCTTCCTCGCCACGATAGAGCGCCTCGTGGATGAGCGCACCGGTGTATTGGGAGTGTCAGGCATAGCGCGGCTCCCTGCGCCGGGCGAAGAGCCACTGCGACGCGCCCTGGACGATCACGGTGGCGATTATCGCCGCGACGAACGCGGGCACAATGCCCGCCGAAGTGATAAGTGTACCCGCGACGATAAAGAACGATGCGAACGAGAACAGGCCGAAGAGCAGCCCGCGCAGCAGCCGCAACGCCGCCGCCGTTCCCGCCTGCGCGTGGGTAAAGACAGCCAACACCGTCCCAAAGATCGGGAATGGCGCGAGCAGCCCCGTGAGATGTGGGCCAAGTTGCGGCGCGGCGCCGGTGAGCAGCAGCACGAATACCGTCGCGACCGCCATCCGCGCCGGGATATCCCACAGCGGTGGCGGCAGAGCGGCGCTCTCTTTAGCTGGGATGCGCGGAAAAAGCGCCAACGCCAGCGCGGCCACCGCGACACACAGCGCGAACGCCAGCGTCAGTGGCAGAATGACCAGTTGCAGCAGCGCCGTCGCCACCAGAAAAACGACCCAACTGGCGATCAGCGCGCCGGGCCAACGCCAGCGGAGCGCCGCCCAGGCATACGTCAGGCAGAAGAACGCCACCGAGATCGTGCCGAAGATGATGCCGCGCGCCGTATCCGCCGCAAACGTCGTGCCGCTTTGCAGCGCGAGGATCAGCAACACCGGGCCGGAGGTCAGCGGCAGCCCGACCAGCAGCCCGCCCGCCGTCGGCCCCCAGCGCCGACCCGCCACGCTCACCAGGCCAATCAGCGACGGCGTCAGCAGCGCCTTGAGGAAGAAGAGATTCATGCCTCTCAGTGTACACGTGCCGCGCTACTGGTTGTTGGCGATGACGATAAGCGCTGAAAAGACGCCGACAAACGTGAGGATGGAGAGCGTAACAGCGGCCCAGGCGACTGTGTTATGGCCTTTCGCATCCCTGAGGACCATGCCTGCCAGAAAGATGGCGAAGATTGGCATCGGCCATTCAAAACAGAGGAAGATAGTGTAGAGCGACCCAACGACGATATCGCTCCCAGCGCCGGGGATGCGCGCCAGCGTCATGCTCGCGTTGAAGGCCACCGTCAGCGGCACAATGAGGGCGAGCGCCAGCGCGATCCACGCGGCGACGCGCTGGCGTGTGGGCGACGCGACCGGCGCGGGCTGTATCTCCGATGCCATCGTGACGGTTCCTTTCGATTTCGCACGAGCAGGTTTGTCGCTGAACCATACAGACTATATGGTATACACACTCGCTTGCCAACGGTACTACCCGTCGCCCTCCTCACCGTCGCCCTCATCGCCCATCGCGCCTCCGTAGCGGGGGATGGGCTGGCCCGTCGCCTCACGCATCACGCTGACCATGCTCGTCAGGTCGAAGCTGGCGTCCTGGCCGGAGAGGCAGATGCCCGCCGTCAGCACCGAAAGATCGCTCTTGCGCACCGTGCTGACCGCGCGCTCGTCCCCGACCAGATAGGCGACTGTGTAGCTGTCGTCGCGCTCGGTGAAGGCGATCAGGCGACCACCCGCGTGCGCCAGCGCCGCCGCCAGCCGTCCCGCGATGCCCACGCGCTCGGCCTCGGCCACCAGCGCCCGCGCCCAGTCATAGGCCGCGCGCTCCTCGGCGGACAGGCCCGATGTACGCAGGTCTGCGGTGGGCGTTCCGGCGTCGAGCGCATCACGCAGATAGGCCGCCAGCGCCGGATTGCGCCGATTGTCGCGCCGCTCGTACCAGAAGAAGTGGCCGTCGAAGCGGGCAATCACCGTCTCGAACGGCTGGATGCCCGCCTCGGCCAGCAGCACCGGCGCGATCCCGTTGAGTTGGATGCCCTTCTCGCCCTGGCTGGCGGGCAGCGCGTACCATTGCTGCCCCGCACGCGCGACGACGATCAGCCGCAGCGCCGGGAACAGCTTGAGATACGCGCCTATCTCCGCCAGCGTCGCCGGACGCACCAGCGTCGCCGTCTGGAGCGTCTCTGGATGCAGCACGCCCCAGCCAGTGAAGCGCTTGCCCGTCACCTGAAGCGTACAGACGATCCCGGCGATGCGCACGATGACACCCCGCCCCGGCAGCACCGGCGCCAGCACATCGCGCCGCAGGAAGTCGTTTTCGGCGGACTCAAGCCGGTTGAGAATGTCGTCGATGCCCATACCAGATTTCCTCCTACGCCGCTCTACGTTGCCCTACGCCAGCAGGCCGCGCGCGCCCAGGCGACTGACCGCCGCGGAGACAGCGGGACGATTGCTCGCCAGCCGCTCGGCCAGTGCATCCAGCCCCTCGGCGGGATGCTCACGGCGCGCCGCCAGCACCCGGCGGTCGAACGCCAGATCGCCAAACTCCCCCACCAGGATCGCCTGCAGCGCGGCGATGGCGCCCTCATCCTCACCCGCGTTGCGCGGAGCGGTGAAGAACTCGCCGCCGGTCAGGTGGCTCAGCGCGCCGAATGACGCTTCGACGTCGCTGGAGTAGGCCGAGCGCGTAGAGTGTCACCCGCGCCTCCTCGGCCGCCGCCGTCACGCTCTCGATGGTCTCGCCACAGGGGCATCCCTGCGGGAAGCCATCGCCATGCGCCCCGACGCCATGCGGTGGCGAGTCGCCCACCAGCACCGCCAGCCGCCGCGCGTGCGGCCGCCACGTCAGCTCACGCACGGCCGCCAGCACGCCATCCAGCACCGACTCCGGCCCATCGCCGCCGCCCTCCGCCGTCAGCCCGTTGAGCGTCTGCGCGGGCAGCGTCGAGATCGGCGGTGAAGTCGTAGGCGCGGAAGGGCAGTTGATCCTGCGGCGGGTGGTCGCGATACTCCACGATTCCCAGCCGCAGGCTGACCTCAGCCGCCTGCAGCAGCGCGTCGATCATCGCGATCATACGCTGTTGGGCGCTGGCGATGAGGCCAGTCATGCTGCCGGTGGTATCGACCACGAAGGCGAGATCGAGCGCGGACACCTCGTCAACGCCCATATCTCCGGTCATGACGCCTTCCTTTCCGGCAGCGGATACTCCAGAATCTCCAGCAGCACGTCCACCATCGAGGGCCGCTGGAGCAGCGGGATCAGGTTCGGCAGCGCATAGTAGTCGCCGCTGAACGTGAAGACGCTCGGCGCGATGCCCAGGCCGGCGCAGGCGCGCTCCAGGGTATTGGTCGCGTGCCCCACCTTCACCAGAATCACGTCGGGCCGGGTCTGCGTCTCCTCGCTGTAGGCTGTATAGGCGTTCGCGAAGAGGGGCGCCTGATTCTCACCCTCGTCGGTGACGAAGATGATCTGCTCGACCCGCTGGCCCTTGCGCCGCATCATCTCGATGGCGACTCCACACGCGGTGCCGCCGCCTGCGGTGATGCCCGTCAGCGCCTTCTCCCACTCGACCAGAGACGTGCCCTTGACCTCGATGGGATAGGCGATGGTGTCGAACGCATAGGCGACCAGTTCCGCCTCACAGATGGACGAGATCATCGCGCCCAACTGCCGCCCGACCTCGATGGCGACAGTCATGGATCCCGACTTATCGATCATCAAGCCGGTGGAGCGGGTGATGCGCCCCTTCGCCTTCACCTGCGCCTCGGTGATGGCGTCCAGCTTCTCGGCCAGTTCGCCAGAGACGTTGGCCGCCTCGACCGCCACCTTCGCCTTATAGGCGGAGACGCGCTTGTCGCTCTTGGCCGCCTCCAGCTTGGCCTCGACCAGCGCCTTGACATCCGCATTGTCGAATGCGCCACGCGCCTTGAGCGAGCCGATGTTGTTGATAACCTCCTGCGGGGTCATCACCGCGACCAGCGCCGCCAGCACCGTCGGCGACATCTGCTTGACGAGCGAGGTCGCCACGCGGTACGGGATATGATGCTCGACCAGCGCGCGCGCCTGCTCGGCGGGCGTCTCGGCCTGACGGATGGCGCGCATCGCGGCGAAGACGCTGCCCTCCGGCGCCTCCTCGCCGAAGAGTAGCCCCTGCGCCCGCCCCGAGGGACGGATGTGCAGCCCGGCGTAGAGCCGCTTGATCGCCGCGCGCGCATGCAGCACCGCCTGGTCGAACTTCTCGGCCTGCTTCTCGCGCTCGCGCAGGTAGCGCTCAATCTCGGTGCGCATCGAACGCGGGACGTTGACGAACAGCCCCACCTGCTCGATCTTCGTCTCCATCGGGACGGTGGGCTTGTGGGATACCTTACGACCGCGCCGACCTGTGGCCGGAGTCGCCGGGGTAGCGATGGCGGCCGCGCCGCTCTCGGTGGCAGCCTCAGCGCCCGCCGAAGCCGCATTGCCACGGGCACATGCCGCTTCACCTGGTGGCCCTTGATGAAGTCCACCACGCGCGCGAGCTGATACGGCGGCAGGCGACGCAGCAGCGCCAGGCCCACGTCGCGATGCCCCTCCGCCTGCGAGAGGCAGAGGCAGATCACGAACATCTCCTGGTGGTCGCGCACCTCGCCGTGGTCGGCGTACCACGCGGCCAGCCGCACATAGAAGCGCGGATCCTGCGTCAGGATTTCCTGGTGCAGGGGATAGAGGGCAGTCAGGTTGCGGTGCGGTGTCGTCAACAGCGTGTTGAGCAGATCCACCCGCAGGTCACGCTCGGTCATTGGTTATCCCTCCCTTCCTGGGAATTATCGAGGCGGCAACAGTCCGCAGCATGAATGCTGCGGCTAATCCTGATCGCTCAGAATTCTCTTGCATGAAGGAAACTTCTAATTAAGGATTAGCCGTAGGGCTTCAGCCTACGGCGTGGTGACCCTCAGACGAATGTTGCCCTTCGATCCCATGCGTGTAAACTTTCATGAATCGCCTGGAATACTGTCAACTGTCAGCCGAAGACAGCCTCCGGCCGGACGGTGATGTTGCCGTTTTCGTGGCGCTCGACCACATACGGCGAGAATCGGCCAACCGCGACGTCGAAGTAGTTCGCCAGGGCGGCCAGCACCTCGGCCTCGCTGGCATCCGGCGCGAGATGGAGCGCGCTCAGTGGCATCTGGCGGCTCACCCCCTCGAAGCGAACATGCAGCATCGGCTCCGTCGGCTCGATGCGCGCAATTGGCTCTGCCATAGGATTCCTCCTTCTTCTCCTTCAGACTTCGCGCAGACTTCGCGGACAGCGCGGAAAAACAAATGGACGTGAGAGCGACTGCCCCCACGTCCGAAACCGCGCACGCGCGTTCATCCTCCCGTGGGATGTGGCAGACCGCCAACCAGACTGTGGAGCGGGCATAGATAGGCGCACAGATTGGTCTGCGCGTCCGCTCGTTCTGGTTGCCACGAAATATGTTGTTTGGCGATCATCGTGATCTGCTCCACGGTCTGCCTGCTCGCTATCCATTGTTGCCTGGCGTCTGTCGCCGCGATGCCGGGACACGGTATCACCCTCCGGCTGCATCATCTAGTACACCATAGCAGGCGAATGTCAAGGGCAATTTCATCCGGCGAGCGGAATAGGGTAGAATCGCGTCGAAGCTCGTAGAATGGGCTAGCGGGCGGTGGCCACTTTGCCGTGGCAACGAACCGCGCGCTGTGATAGACTACACGCTCATCAGGGGCCGGGCGCGCCCTCACCAGCGTAGCCTACATTCAATTCCAAATCTGGAAACGCAGGTTCGAATCCTGTCGCCTCTTCATGGGGCGTGGTCAAGGGGCCTAAGACGCCAGAATTCTGAATTCACTGCTTCGCGAACTTGCGCGCCCGGCCCTTTTTGCATGCTTGTGCAGCCACTCAAGTTGCTCAGCCATAATGCGGCGCAGAGCGCTCTATCTTACTGACCTATGTGTGAGAGTAGCGCGACTGATCCTATGTGAAAATGTATAATACAAATACATATAAGACATGTATTCATAGGAAGAGGCGCATATGTTTCTCAATCGCAGCCGTGAACTGGCGCAACTAGAGCGTTGGTGGAGCGAGAGCCAGCCAGAGTGCATCACGATGTACGGGCGTCGGCAGGTGGGTAAGACGGAACTGCTTGTCCAATTCATCCAGGATAAAACGGCGATCTACTTTTACGCTGACCGGCAGTTGGTCGGCGATCACCTGCGCGCCTTTACGGAGCAGGTGCTGACCATTGAGGATGATCCGGTGTTGCGTGTGCAGCCATTCACATCGTGGGAGGCGGCGCTGACCTATGTGTTTCGGCTGGCGGAGCGGCGACGGGTGGCCATTATCATCGACGAGTTTTCGTACGCGGTTGATGCTGACAACGCATTGCCAAGCGTCATCCAACGGCTCTGGGATAGTACAAAGCGAGCGAAGACACAAGCGTTTATCATTCTATGCACGTCGTTCACGGAGGCGGTCGAACGCCACTTTCGCACCGATGGGGCATTGTATCGCCGCCGCACCCACGAGTTGCGGGTCGAGCCGTTCAGCTATCGGGATGCCGCGCTGTTCTTCCCTACGTGGTCACATGTTGATCAGGCGCAGGCCTGGGGAATCGTCGGTGGGGTACCATCGTACCTCGATGCGCTCACAGGAGACACACTCGAAGAGGTAGTGATCGAGCACCTACTGGATAAGAGTGCGGTACTCTATCGGGAGGCCGAGACGCTGCTCGCGCAGGAGGTGCGCGGCGTGGGGCCAGCGTTGCAGCATGGGATGTTGCAGGCAATCGCCTATGGCGCCAATGAGCCGAACCAGATCGCTCAACGTGTCAACCGGCCCGTGACGGCGCTCTCTGGGGCGCTAGGGTTCTTCGTGGACTATGGCTTGCTCGAACGGCGCTCGCCCTTCACAGTGGCGAATCCGGAGCGCACGCGCCAGACCCGCTATTATATCGCCGATAACTATCTCTCCTTCTGGTTCCGTTTCGTGTTGCCCAACCGCTCGGCGCTGGAGCAAGGGCAGGCGCGGTATGTCTGGCAGTCAAAGATCGCGCCACAGTTGAGTACGTATATGGGGCCGCGCTTTGAAGAGTTGTGCCGTCAGTACATTCGGTTGCATCCAACCCTTTGGGCGCATGAGGTCAATGATCTGAGCGTGTGGTGGCGCGCGAACGAGGAACTGGAGATAGTTGGCCATAACAGTGGTACGGTGGTGCTGGCCGCCGAGGCCAAGTGGCGCAACGATGCGGTGGATTTGGACGTGCTCCAGACGCTCCAGCGCCGTGTCTCGATGCTGCCAAAGGTGTCGCCCGATGTCCAGCTTATCCTGTTTGCGAAGTCGGGCTTTACGCCGCGTGTCGAGGCAGCGCGCTCGCCGTATGTGCTCTTGCTCACCCTCGATGATCTCTTCGCCTGAGGAGCAGAGAGAGGCTGGCGATTCAAACCGAGCCCTTCTCGGGACAGGTTCTGCTTTCCTGGTTTTGCTGTCAGGTTGTTAATCATTTCTTCGGTGTGAAGACCACAGCCTTCGGGGAGGGGGATGAACCGCCACCCGCCAATCTCCCCTTGCGCAAGCGTGCGCCATGTGCTAGACTGCTTGATTGGCGGAGTCGTGTGCGCCCTCACTGGGGAAGCGTACAACCTGAGAGTCGCGGGTTCAAATCCTGCTGCGCCCACCTCATGGGCGCATAGCTCAGTGGCAGAGCATCAGAACTAATCTCGCTTCGCGAACTTGCGCGGACGACTCTTTCGCCTGGCATCATCCGGCATCATTGTCCAGCTATGCTGTCATGCCCTGCGCCCTCACAACGGTTGCGTACAAACGGGTCTTGAAAACCCAACCTGGCTTTTAACCAGTCTCCCGCAAGGGATTCTATGTGCGACCGAAACTTGTGCGGGGCATGATCTTGATGACCATGATCGCTCGATCATAGAGATTCCAGTCCGGTAGACGCCGCGTGTGCCCTCACCGAGGAAGCATACATTCACTTGGGATCAAGAGGTCGCGGGTTCGACTCCCGCCGTCCCTTTAGGGCGTAGCTCAGTGGCAGAGCGCCTGATTTAGAATCGCTTCACGAACTTGCACATGCGGCGCTTTTTGCGGATTCTCATTCTCGCATAGACTCAGCCATGCCCTGCATCCTCACAACGGTTGCGTACAAACTTGGGCTTCAAACCCGACTGGTTGAGAACCAGTTTCCCGCAAGGGATTCTACTGCGACCGGAACTTGTGCGGGGCATGGTTTTCGCGCAGCCGCCATTCCCCTCGCCGCACCCTCAATTGACGCGCCCGCCGCCGCACACCTATACTCTTTTGTACTCCCATGTGTACGCTCATGTGAGCCGCTCGCGCGTGTGGCCGACAGGAAAGACACCCGCCAATGGATGACGATTTCGAGCTCGAAGTCACCGACCTGGACACTGGCGCTACCGTCCACCACCCGCTCGCGAACAACGCGCACGATGATCCCAATGGCTCCAATGAGCCGGGTGGCGACGATGACGATCTGCCACCGCGCTCAACCACGCCACAACAGCGGCGGCTGCGCACGGCTATCGTCTCCGGGGTCGTGCTGCTGGCCGTCGTGTTAGTGGTGCTCATCAATCCAGCGGCGAAGTCATCGCTCTATACCGTCTTCCGCTTCCCGACACCCGTACCCTCGCCCACCCCGCCCCCTGGCAGCGATCTGATATTTCTGGTGCGCGGCGCTCCCTGGGGTATCGTCAAGGTGGATGGCAAACAAACTGTGTCCGCCAACCTCGGCACGACAGCGACATGGATCAAACTTGCGCCCGGCCGCCACACCGTTGTCGTCACGCAGCCGCCATTCCCGACGCTGCATTGTGTCGTCTCATTCCCCGCCGCCAATGGCGATAACTGCCCGCTCGTCGCGCCGCCCGGTGGCGACAATCAGCCGTATGGCGATGGGCTAACCTTTCCCTCTGGCGGTCGCTTCGTCGATCTCGGCGCGCGCTTCAGCCTGCTGCCCCATGACGAGCAGGATGCGCTGGTGGCCGCTGTCACCGCCCAATTACAGCCGTCCAGCGCGCCCTTGACCCTTGAACCCGGCGACCACTATCTCCGCGATGATGGCAGCGTCGCCGTGGCGCAGACAACACTCCAGGCCAGCTATAGCGCGAGCGTGCTTACGCCCGACGGGGCGATTGCATCCGATAGCCTCTCGTGCGTCTCCTTCTGCGACATGACGGGCATTGGCAATGGCTCTGGCGGCGCCTGGAATATCACGGTATCGCTGGTGGGAGGCTGGCGCGTCACCACACCAACCGGGCAGCTTATCACCGAGCATGCGCCGATGTATAGCAGTGGCCCGGCGTACCAAACACTGCCGCTCTCGATGCAGGCGATGATGAGCATCCTCTGGACGGGACACTGGCAGACCAGCGCGCGGGACGAGTTTGGCTATGCGTGGTCGCCCTCGTGCCAGGAGGCGCAGCAGATGTTGAGCAGCGATCTGGCGACCAATAACGTGGCCATCTTAGGCCTGGGCGAGCAGTATGGGCCTACACCAGAGTGGGGCTGTGTGCTCAGTCTGACGCTCAACGAGCCAAATCAGAGCGCGCCCCTGTATGTGTACTATCATCTGGGCGTGCTGCTCGCGGCCAATACCGCCGCCAGCCAGACCTTCCCGACGCTTCCGGTGGCGTCGGCGACCGAGCGCGCGCTGACCAAGCAGGTTCTTGCGCGGCCCACCTCATAAATCTCGCTGTCTGCGCTGCAGGAAGGCGATGAGTGCGCATGCGGGAGCCAGAGAACGACTTCGAGATGGTGGTCTCGCGCCTGCCAGAGACGACCACCAGCGGGAATGGGAGCGACAGCGGGGAAAAACAGCCGCCCGCCAATGGCTCTCCGCAGCGGAAACGGCTCCTGCTCGCGGGGATATTGGGTGCGCTGGTGGTCATCTTGCTGTTGGCTGGCGGCGTCGGGCAATCGGACATCGCGGCATTCCGCGCGCGCTTCGCGCCCATACCCAGCGCGACGATCTCAGGCGCCGATAATACGTTCTATGTCGTGAACTCGGTACCGTGGGGAACGCTGCTGGCGAATGGTCATCCCATTCTCCCGCTCAGCACGCCGCCAAAGGACCCGCTGCTGATGTCTCCCACGACAACCATCGTCGTGCTGCCACGGGGCCACTACTCCCTGGAGTATCGCGCCGCCCCCTATCCGACGCTACACTGCCGCGTCAGTGTTCCGGCAGCGACGGGCGACACCTGCCCCATCTTCGGCAATGAACTCGTTCCGGGCGACAATGGCGCACTGCCGTCAGGGATTCAGCAGGCGCGCGTTCTTGACCTGCGCGCGGCTCCGCAGTATCTGCCTACCGGCTTATTTGACGCGCTGGAAGACGCCACACGCCAGGTGTTGGAGACATCGTCTCCGCCGCGAACCACGCTCCAGCCTGGCGAACGCTATATGGATGCGCATGGGCAGACAAGAATCGCCACGGAGCAACTCACCGTGACGGCGCGGTTTACGCTGTTCGCCGATCCTGGCAACCCGCAGAACGCGACGAATTGCACCATCATCTGTGACGGCCCGATCACATCGACCGACTTTCTCGGCAATGGCGCCTCAGGCATTCCGGGCGTATTCACGGGGGGAATCGCTCAGGTGCGGATGAGCTACCACTATGCGCGTATGAATGGCGCGGTGATCCTGGCGAATGGGGCAATCAGCACTGCGCCCGACCAGCTCTATACGCTGTCCATCGTCTACGCCTGGGAAAATGGCCATTGGTGGGTGATGCTCCAGACGCCCAACCCGCAGATAGACACCTGCGATCTCGTCCTGGTTGGCCTGGGGCAGCCGAACGATGATACCGGGACGATTCAACTCCATCAATCCCAGCAATTGCCCAACTGGCTGGATGGCTGCGTTGTTCAGGTATACACGCCTGAGACGGGCATTGGGCATTCTGTGCCGCTGCTCTATCGGTTTGGCGTCATCCTTGCCGCTTCGCCCGAGGCGCACCAGTCGCTCCCGGCGCTGCCCCAGACGGATGCCTATGAGCAGCAACTCATGGCGCATCTGTCTGGCTGATAGTGTGGTGAGAGGCGCCGCAAGAGAAAGCGTTTGATAGCGATGCTGGTTCACAAACTTGACGCTGCGGGGAATATCGTTCTCATCTACGAGGGTGACGTGGAGCAGTGGCTGCCCAATGGCGTCCGGCTGGCCGCCCGCTGGGAACGCCCCCCGATGGATCTGGGCTATGTCACCTTCGAGACCGACGACCGTTTTACCGAGTGGTACTTCAGTGACCGCTGGTACAACATCTTCGAGATCGCCAGCCCCGCAGGCGCGCTCAAGGGTTGGTATTGCAACGTCGCCGCGCCCGCCACCATCGCGGAAAATGGCCTCTTCTGCCGCGACCTGCTGCTCGACCTCTGGGTGACGCCCGATGGCGTGACGTCCGTATTGGATGAAGACGAGTTCGCCGCCGAGCCAGCGCTCGACGCCACGACCCGCAACCAGGCGCTTGCCGGATTGGCCGAATTGCAGCGCCTCGTCGCGCATCGTCAGGGACCATTTGCCCGTCTCCGCCATGACCGCCACGAGCAGGGTAATACCGTTTTCCGTGGCGGTCAGAGCGGGTTGCGCGGATCAGTGTTGGTTCGGTGGATCGTAGAGGACGGCGTTGGCGATGCCGTGGCATACCCGGCCGATGCTCTCCAGGCGCGCCGCGACGCCGAGCAACTGCGCCATAGGAAAAGACGCGCGTGGTTTCGCCTGGACAGCCGCCTGTACCCGTGACTCCAGCACGATGTACGCGCGCTTCAAATCGGCCACATCATCGAGAATCATGCGGGCATACTTGCGGTCGCGTGAGGCCGCGAAGTTGATGGCGTTGCGCACCTGCAACCGCGTCTGCTCGACCAGATATTCGAGCAGATTGATGCTTGCCCCAGCCACCTCCAGCACATCCTCTACCGGGGGCTGCAGGGCCAGCGACAGCGCGGCGATCCGCACGGAATCCTGGGAAATGTGGCGGAAAGCCTGGCCAATTTCCTGAAGCTCCATAATCCAGCGCGCCTGATCCGCTGTGGCGCGACCATCCATAATCAGATCCAGCCCAAGCTGATGCGCCACCTGGTAGCGCCTCTCGCAGTCGTCGCCCGCCTGCCGCGCCTGTTGCGCGCCGACAGTGCCCTCACCCAGGAGCGCGGTGACGGCATCGAACAATATGTTCTCGACCTCGATGCCGAGTTCAGTGACCAATTCTACGAGTCTACGGATTTCGTCATCCAACGCCCTACCCCATCCGAATCCGGCGCCTCGGTTTGAGACTACCATGATGCCCTCCGGCGATTGTTAGCCGCCGCGATAGCGTGTAGCATGCGCTTCCACAAGTGTTTCACGTGTGATACCTGATGCGCAGTGGAAAAAGACACCAGCATTCTGTGAACCATTACACCGACCCGCCTCGGCTCAGATGATCCCAACCCCTCGCGCGAGGTGGTTCAGTGGAACCATCAGGGCGGCGTAGCGTCATGCCAGCCGCTCGCGTGGTCAGCCGACCAATGACCGCTGGCGCGCAGCCCACCGCGCGCAGTGTCGCCAGCGCCTCATCGCGATGTTCCGGCGCCAGCGCGCACAGCAACTCGTACTCTTCACCACCGTCGAGCGCCAGCGTCAGCGGGTCGCGCCCATAGCGGGCGGCAATCGCCACAGCCGCTGGATCAACCGGTAGCAGTGACGCATCCAGTTCCGCCCCCACCCCACTGCGCTCACACAGATGGCCAAGGTCAGACACAAGCCCGTCACTGATGTCGAGCATCGCCGTCACCAGCCGACCCGCTGCCAACGCACGCCCGGCTTCAATGCGCGGTATCGGCGTCACCAACGCGCTACGCGCTGCTTGTAGCAAGGATTGGGCCACGCCATCCGCTCGTTCAGGTTCCCGCGCTACCAACAGACCCGCCGCCGCCGCGCCCAGTGAACCCGTCACCAGCAGCAGATCGCCCGGCTGGCCTCCGGCGCGCGTCACCTGCGTATCGCGCAGACAGCGCCCCAGCGCCACCACATCAATCGTCAATGGCCCATCAGTCGCGGCGACGTTGCCGCCCACCACCGCCACCCCATAGCGTTGCGCCTCACTGCGCAGGCCGGCATACACGCCGTCGAGTATGCCCACCTCCAGCGATGGAGGCAGCAGGAGCGATACGAGCGCCCAACACGGCTCCGCGCCCATGGCCGCCAGATCGCTCAGGTTGACCGCCAGCGCCTTGCGTCCAATCTCCGCTGGTGTCGCGGTCGCCATCAGAAAGTGGCGCCCCTCGATCAGCGCGTCGATGGTAGCCACTACCAACATGCCGGGGCCAGGATCCAGCAGCGCGGCATCATCCCCGATGCCCAGCGCCACATCCGGTCGCGTCTCCAGATTGCCCGTGAGCCTGGCTATCAGCCCAAACTCACCGAGTTCCTCCAGACGCATGGCCGAACTCCGTCTCCGTCGCCAGAGCGGGGAACACTCTGGCCATCACCTCCACCACACGAACCATACGGACCACACGGACGCCCCGGCGTGCCGCATGATCCCAAGCGCGCCCAGCATCACCACGGCATCACCGCAACAGTCGGAACGCTTTTCCGCAGCAATGGGTACACCGAAGAATACCATAGCGCTTGCTGAGCGTGTTGCTCAAGACCATACTGCCAATGTTGTATTTTCGTTCGGATTTAGCAGTATATCATCTTTCGCCAGGGAGAGACATTGACATCCTGGCGAGGATACTGATGTCTCGTATTGCGATAGAAAGAAGGCGCAGATGGCGCCGCATGCGCACAATCACGGCAATTTCGAGGATGACGACGTTGCGTTGCAGCGGCTGCGCGCCATCTGCCTGGCGCTGCCAGAGGCCAGCGAGCAGGGCGGCGTTGGCAATCCCTCCTTCAAGGTGCGCGACAAAATCTTTGCCATGCGACACCCGATGGAGGGCCGGATGTCGGTCTGGTGCAAGGCGCCGCCGGGGGCACAGGGCGCGCTGATCCATACGAACCCGCAGCGCTTCTTCGTGCCGCCATATGTAGGCCACCATGGCTGGGTCGGCGCGTGGCTCGATGTCGATCTCGATTGGGATCACATCGCCGAACTGATCGAAGAAAGCTATCGCATGACCGCGCCAAAACGCCTCTCGGCCCAACTCGACCAGCGCTGAACGCCCTGGCGACGCCGGGGATGAGGAGGCTGCATTGACCTGTGGCTGCGGGTGCGCTACCTTGTCATAGAGTGATTCGCGCCGGAACAGGAAGAGACATGGGGAGAAAGCGGGCGATGCCATGAGCGAGCAGATGTGGCAGCAGCACTACGTCTCCGCCGTGGCTGCGGCTCGTGCGGCTGCTGAGCGGTATGCTCCTGCTTGCGGTAGCGCTGGGCGGCATCCTGGTAGAACGCATCCTCGTGACGAATCTACGCGACAGCCTCGGCCATCTGTTTCCCGCCTCGTTTCAGACGCTCGCCACCTTCGCGTTCGATGGGGTCGCCTCACTCTGGCTGCTTGCGGTCGTGTTGGGGTGTCTGCTCACTGGCGCCATGAGCCTCTGGGTCGCGCTTACTCGGCGGGGCTGGTAGGCGCGGCGCCCTCATCCGTCGCGTCTACAGGCGTCGGGCACGGGCGCAGGCATCGCTAATCCCGCGACGCGACGCGCCAGTTCCATATGCGCGCGCTCGGCGGCCCAGTCGGGTTCGTCATCGGCCAGCGTGGGAATCGGCGTTTCCAGGATGCCGGTCGCGTGGGCGACACGGGGATCGCGCAGGAAAGCCGTGAGACCCTCGACCGGAATCATCCCCTCGCCAATACGCGCGTGGATATCGCGATGGCTGCCGCACATCTCGCGCGCATCATTGACGTGCAGCACCGGCACGCGATCCAGTCCGATGATGGTATCCGCCTGCTCCAGAACGCTAGCGGCGCCCTCTGGTGTGCCAATATCGAAGCCCGCCGCCCACAGGTGCGCGGTATCCAGGCAGACGCCAAGCCGCGCGCTAAATTCGGGTAGCGCCGCCAGCACCGCCGCCAGATTCTCGAAGCGATACCCCACCTTGCCACCGCCGCCCGTGTCGTTTTCCAGCAACAGCGTCACGCCCTCTGGCGCATCCGTCATCACCTGGCGCACGCCCTCGATGAGCCGCGCCAGCCCGGCTTCTTCGCCGGTTCCGGTGGCGCTGCCGACGTGGAAGACAACGCTCGCTGCGCCATAGAGCGCGGCGCGATCCAATGTCGCGCGCAAGAGCGTCACCGATTTCTCGAAGATGTCGGGACGCGGCGACGCCAGATTGATGAGATAGGTGGCGTGTACCACCACGGGCGACTGCCCATAGCGTTCCGCCGCCGCCCGAAACGCCGCGACCAGCGCCGGGTTATGCGCGGGCGGCGCCCAGCCACGCGGGTTGGTGAGAAAGACCTGGACGGCGTCGCAGCCGATACTCTGCGCCTGCTGTAGCCCCTTGGGTGTATTGGAGAGATGGCGGCCAAATCGCACGGGACACATTCTCTTTCGTTGATGGCGTCAGTCGCGTCATTCGTCGGCGGATAGTATCGTCAGTCTTCCGGCTTCTAGTCTTGTTGTCTGGTCTGGTTCCGGCTCGTCCGTTCCCACCGCCTCACGGATGCGTTGCGCGGCGGCCATACGGAAGGCGACGGCGGCCTCGGCGTCGCTCATCTCTGGTCGGGGTAGCGCGTCGATGCTGGAGAGGCCGAACTGCTGCAAGAACTCCGAGGTGGTGCCAAAGAGTGTTGGCCGCCCAACCGTCGCGGCGCGTCCCACCTCGGTCGCCAGCCCATGCTGCACCAGGCTCGCCAGCGAGCGGTCGCTATTCACCCCGCGAATGAACTCGATCTGCGAGCGCGTGATGGGCTGGCGATAGGCGACGACGGCCAGCGTTTCGAGCGCGGCGGTGGTCAGCTTCACCTGGGTCGGCAGGCCCAGCAGCGACGCCACGAACCGCGCATTCTCTGGCGCGGAGACGAATTGCACCGAGTCGCCCATCCGCTGCACGCGAATGCCGCGCCCCTCGCGCTCGCAGTCTTCCGTCAGCGACGCCACCGCCTCACGCAGCCGCGCCTGTTCCAGTGGCAGCAGCTTGCGTAGCTCGTTCAGTTCCAGTGGTCGCCCCGCGACATAGAGCAGGCTTTCGATCACCGAGCGCAACTGTTCCAGCGAGAGCAGGCTGGCAGGCAGATTCGCCGCGCCCTCGCCAGGAAACAGTGGGGTAGGTTGCGCCTGATTGTTATTGGCAGCCGAAGCTGATGGTGTCGTACGTGGCATAGTGCCGATTATAACACGGTTTCGTTGATGGGCCGAGAATGGATAGCCTTCATCGAGTCTCGAAAACGGGCATCAGCGCGGAGCGCCTGGCTAGCTGCCCCACGTAGCGGTGAGTTCACGGAGTTGAGGCTCAAGTCTCGCCGCCATATCCTGAACATCCTGAGCCTGAGCCGCTTCGTGCAGCAGCCCCGCGATGGCGACCTTCAGCGCGCGGAGCAACTCGTCGCGCTCCAATGAACGCGCCAGCGCATCCTTGAAGGCGGCATGTACGTCGGCGGGTAAGTCATCGAAGCCACGGCCGTTGCGCGCGGGGAGATCGCGACGGAGGCAGGCGAGGCTCAGCCCGTAGTCGCGCACGCCGCTGATCCAATATTCGGCCTGCCAGAAGCGACCGCGCTCGATGCAAAAGCGCGCGCGGAGCGCATGATGCGCCGCGTAGCCGAAGAGTTCGTGTGAGCGTGGGCGGCGGCGTGAAGGACGTTGCGACGGCGCTGCCAAACAGCAGCTTGAAATTGGGGCCGCGCGCACCGAATTCGGCTGCGGGTGTGAATGACAGGTCGAACTGCAAGCATCCCGGAAGCAGGAAAACGCGGTAGATGGAGGGCCCGCTCGGCAGATCGAAGAGATGAACCGCAGCGAACTCGCCGATAAGTTTGTTCGTCCAGTCGTTCAGCACATCAAGCACAGGCTGCGCCATCCGCGACGGCGAATGTCAGGTCAAGGTCAGACCAGCGATCCCCCTCGTGAAGCGCCATCGAGCCAACCACGGCTCCGGCGACAACACGCGCGTCAGCCGACGCCCACTCAAGCACACGGTCGCGCACGTGATCGCGGTCTTTGACGCTGAACATAGGCGCTGTCCTGTTTTCACTAGCATGTGCTGAGATGGCGGCTGGCGGTTAAAACCGCGCCTGAAGGGCCTCGGCTGACGCTCCGCCACGAAACCCGCCGTCGCGGGTTGCAGACGACCGCATGCCCCGACCGGGTGCTCTGCGCCAGGGACGCGTCTGGCTCTGGGAAGTCCGCCGCAGGCGGACTTGGTGGCCGCGAGGCCCTACAGGCGCGGTTTTAGACCGCCCGCCGCTCCTGGCCCATTCGTGATCCCTCGTAATTTAGAAAACGCTTCAGCCTCGGCCGCGCCCCGTCAGCCGCTGATGTCTATTCCGGCAGTTGCAGCGACTTGACCGTCAGGAACTCTTCGAGGCCGTAGCGGCCAAGCTCGCGCCCGTGGCCCGATTGCTTGTAGCCACCAAACGGCGCCAGCATGTTGAACGCGCCGCCGTTGATCTCCACCTGACCCGTGCGCAGCCGACGCGCCACCCGCACCGCTCGCTCGCGGTCGCCCGACCACACGCCGCCCGCTAGCCCATAGATGCTGTCGTTGGCGATACGCACCGCGTCCTCTTCGTCGTCATAGGGCATGATGACCAGCACTGGCCCGAAGATTTCCTCCTGGGCAATCGCCATATCGCTCTGCACATTGGAGAAGACCGTTGGGCGGACGAAGTAGCCTTTCTCCAGCCCCTCTGGCGGCTCCGCGCCACCCGTCACCAGACGCGCGCCCTCCTGCTCGCCCTTGCGGATGTAGTTGGTGACCGTCTCCTGCTGCTCGGCGGAGACGAGCGGCCCCAGCCGCGTCCCCTTCGTAAACGGATCGCCGGGCGTGAACCACTCCGCCGACCGCTTGGCGATCTCCTCGACCTCCGCCAGCTTCGAGCGCGGAACCAGCATGCGCGTGAGCGCGCTGCATGTCTGCCCCGAATTGAGGAAGCACTTGCCCACGCCATCGCGTACCGCTGTCTCCAGATCGGCGTCGTCGAGCAGGATGTTGGGCGATTTGCCGCCCAGTTCCAGCGCCACCGGCTTCACCGTGCGCGACGCCAGTTCGCTGACGCGGCGGCCAGCGTTGGTCGAGCCGGTGAACGAGATCATATCGACATCGGGATGCAGCGCCAGCGCCTCGCCGACGACACTGCCCCGGCCCGAGACCAGATTGAAGACGCCCGCGGGCAGCCCAATCTCCTCGAAGATGTCGGCCAGCATGAACGCATTGAGCGGCGCGACCTCGCTGGGCTTGAGCACGACGGTACAGCCAGCGGCCAGCGCGGGCGCCACCTTCGCCGCGATCTGGTGCAGCGGATAGTTCCACGGCGTGATGCAGCCGACGACGCCGATTGGCTCGCGCACCACCAGCGAGTTGCCGATGCGCTCCTCGAACGGGAACTCCGCCAGGATGGCTGGGCAGCGCGCTGAAGGTCGCCAGCGGCTGGCCCACCTGAATAATCTGCGAGAGCCGAATCGGCATGCCAACCTCGCGCGCGATGACCTCGCCAATCGCCTCGCGCCGCGCTTCCAGCAGATCGGCGACCTTTTGCAGATAGGCGGCGCGCTCGGCCACGGGTGTCTGCGACCACGCCGGGAAGGCGTCTTTCGCCGCCCGCACCGCGCGGTCAACATCCTCGGCTGTCCCACGTGGCACGCGCCCCATGACCTCTTCGGTGGTCGAGTTGATGACATCGGCCATCTCGGAACCGCTGGAGGGCGTCCACGCGCCGCCGATATAGAGCTTGTCGCGGATAATCATCTCGTCACTCATCGCTGAATCGTATCCTTCCCGCCGCGGACGGCGCAGCGGCCTGTCGCCATTGACGCTACCAACCGGTATCGTACCAACCGATAGCAACAGCGTACCACAGCGAGCGATACCAAAATGAGATGCGTTCCCGCGCCAGAACATGATACAGTACTCATGCGCACTTTGGCCTTGTCATCTGAACGCGCGCACTGTCGCGCAGTGGCCAGATGCGCCTCAATACCGGCAACGAAGCCAGTGTATTCCGAAGCAATGACTGCCAGAGGGAGTATGTTATGAGCAAAGTGACGATGTCGAAGGGTAAGTTCGCGGGCATCAACGCCTGCGCCGACGAGCGTGGGGTGATTGCCGCCGCCGCGATGGATCAGCGCGGCTCGCTGATGAAGGCGATAGCCAAAGCGCGCGGCGATGGCGGCAAGGCGACCGCAGCCGATTTGAGCGAGTTCAAGACGACCGTGACCGAGGTGCTCACCAAATACGCCACCGCTATTCTGATGGATCCAGAATACGGGTTGGAGGCGATCAAGCACCGCGCGCCCGGCACTGGTGTGCTGCTGGCCTATGAGAAGACCGGCTACGACGCCACCGTCAAGGGACGCCTGCCCGATCTGCTGGATGACTGGAGCGTGCGCCGACTGGTCGAGAATGGCGCCGACGCGATCAAGATTCTGCTGTATTACAATCCGTTCGATGACGCGGCCACCAACACGATCAAGCATGCCTTCCTCGAACGTATCGGCGCGGAGTGCGCCGCGCTGGATGTGCCGTTCTTCCTTGAGCCACTGGCCTACGATGACGCGCTGGGCGACGAGAAGGGCTTCGAGTTCGCCAAGAAGAAGCCGGACTATGTGGCGGCCTACATGGCGGAGTTCTCGAAGCCGCGTTACGGCGTAGACATCCTCAAGGTCGAGGTTCCGGTGAACATGGCGTTTGTCGAGGGCACGAGCGCCTTCAAGGGGCAGGCCGCCTACAGTCGGGCGGATGCGCTGCGCCTCTTCCGCGACACCGCGAGCGCCGCCAGCAAGCCGTTCATCTATCTGAGCGCGGGCGTCACCGATGAGGTCTTCCGCGAGACACTGGAACTGGCGGCGGAATCGGGAACCAACTTCTCCGGCGTCCTCTGCGGACGCGCCACCTGGCAGGATGGCATCGCCATCTATGGCAAAGAGGGCGTCGACGCCCTGCGCGCCTGGCTGGAGGATCGCGGCGTCAAGAACATCCAGATGCTCAATGCGGTGGTGGCGAAGGGCGCCAAGCCGTGGTGGAGCGCCTACGGCGGCAAAGAGAACATTGAGGTTGTCGGCTAAATTGTGTTGTGTCCCTGCTCATCACTGGGGATGGATAACAGGGACACATGCCGCTTATCGTCGCCGTACAGAGGAGGAGACAACATGTTTGTGCTGCACATCGAACACCCTGTCCCTGACTTCACCGCCTGGAAGCAGGCATTCGACAACGATCCGGTAGGCCGCAAGCAGTTGGGCGTGCGCCGCTATCAGGTCACGCGACCGGTTGACAATCCGAACTATGCCATCATCGACCTGGAGTTCGATACGCAGAGCCAGGCGGAGGGCCTGCTCGCGGCGATGCGCGGGGTGTGGAGTCGCGTGCAGGGGTCGCTGATCGGCGATCCTCAGACGCGCATCGCGGAGGTGGTGGATAGCCAGCAACTCTAGCGCCCTTCCGCACAGCGTTCCCATATATGTCCCACCTCTTGTCGCCCTGACGAGAGGTGGGACATGGTTTTCTCGGACGATGCTGGCGTCTCAATCCATGAAGACGTGACCGAATCGTCGTTGCAAGGCGGCGTCTCGTTCGATGTAGGTTCGATATTCCCGTAATGTCAGTGCGCCCAATACCTGAAATTGGTGGTGGCCGAGCGCTGACTTGAGCAAAGGCGCCGCGTCGACAGGATAACGGCTCATGTCCGCGCCTACGAGATAGTGGAGGTTATCGACAAAGAGAACGTTTTTGAGCGATGGGTTCCCAATCGTCTCGAAAAGATCGCGAAGCCGTTGCAGAATAACACTGGGTTCCATCGTTCCCCGCACCAACGCATCCATATCCAACGCAAACACCTGGCGTGAGGCCAGCGCAGGAGCCACGTCGCCGTCCGTTATTCGCCGAGCAACTTCCGTGATGATGGCGTACCGATCAGCAGACGGGTTGCCCAAAAGGGCCGGATTATTCTTGTTGCCCGGCGGTCTGGCCAGAATATCGAGGAGCCGCGTGGCCTCATGTTCGCCTTTCGCAGACCGATCCAATGATCGGGACGAATCAGCATGCCTTATATCGTCGATCATGCTGTATACATAGGGATACGGCAGCATGTGAAGCGCTCTCCTTGCTAGGCAGACTCCAGCACAAGCGTCCCACCTCCTTACGCCATGGTGAAAGGTGGGACGCAGACGCGTTTGTGAGCATTCAATGGGCGGCTAGTGTTTGCCGCCACCGAAAGCGTCTGACCAGCGGCGCACCCAGTCCGTCTGCGCGTCGAGCAGTGTACGCGTCGTCGTGCTCCACAGATCGACTACCCCCTCGCCAGCGGGCGCTTTCCCAAGCTGGGCGCTGGCGGCGGTCTCCTTCATCAGATCGAACCAGTTTTGCCAGAGTTGGCGCTGCGCATCGGTCCAGCGCTGGAAGTTCTCCTGCCCCTCGCGCAACGACGCCTGCATCTCGTCGGGAGCGCCGGGCGTCTTGGCCAGCGAATCGACCCAGGTGCGTGTCCAGATGGCCTGTGTATCGAGCGTATTCATCACCGCCGTCCGCCAGGAATCGACGGTCTTGTTCCAGACTTTGGCGTCCGGTACGCCACCCTCCGCCCGCACCATATCGATCCAATTCGTCAGCAACTGGCGTTGCGCCTCCGCCCAGGTCTTAATCATCTGCTCGCCAGACGTATTTGCGCTCATGGTCTACGCTCCTCTCGCTCCATCGCGGAGATATCGCGACATGCCGCCGGAGCCAAAGGCGCCGGATGCTGGTGTTGTACCACAGCGGGCGTCATCTTTCCCATAGCCGCATGGCCGCACAACGCGCCGTTCACTTCGTTGGCGGCTCATCCAGATTGCTCAGATCATCCAGATCCTCTGGCTCCTCGGGGTCTTTCATATCGCCCTCAGCGCCCGCGCCGTCGTCTTTGGCATCTGGAGATTCCTGCTCCTGCATTCTCTGTTCCGCTATCATCCGCGCCACGCAGCCATCTGGCGAGCGATATCCTGCGCCTCCAGCCGCAGCTTGCGAATCTCGTTGACGGTGGTATTCACCCGGTCGAAGAGTTCGCGGTGCGCCTCGATGCCCGCGCCGATGAGCCAGGCGGCGGCGTCGCTGCGGGTCGAGCGGATGCCCGCCTCCACCAGCGCATCCAGCGCGCCCACGGCGGCATCGTCGAGGCGGCAGGTCACGACGTTGCTCTTGGGCGCGGGTGTTTCGGTGGTGGCCTTTTCAGCGGTTCCCTGGCCAATGATCCTGAGAACCTCTGTGCGCGCACGCTCAAGGGTGACGCCCAGGCTCTCCAGCACGCCAGTGGCGATGCCCTCACCTTCGCGGATGAGGCCGAGCAGCAGATGCTCCGTGCCGATGTAATGATGATTGAGCCGCCGCGACTCATCCACCGCCAGTTCCAGCACCTTCTTGGCGCGCGGCGTCATCCCCACTTCGCCGAGTACGATCCGGTCGCCACGCCCGATGATAGCCATTACCGCTTGCGCGTACCCTGGGTAGTTCTACGCCGAGGTTTTGCAGCGCCCTGGCAGCGACCCCTTCGCCCTCACGCACCAGCCCCAGCAAGAGATGCTCGGTACCGATGTAGTTGTGGTTGAGTTGCTGCGCCTCTTCCTGCGCCAGGCGGAGCACCAGTTGTGCCCGCTCGGTGAACTTCTCGAACTTGTCAGAGAACCTGTCTGATCTTGATGAGCCACGAAACATAGTGGCGCCTCCCGTAACTCGCACAGCATGTATACAAATTACAAGATACAGATAACATAACTCGAGGCAATAGTCAATGGATGGCGGCGACCAGGACAGGGCATGATAGAGTATTCGCAGCGTCTCGTCTGTCCATGTGAGGGAGTCTCATCGTGCCACCGCTCGCGCTTGCCCTGGTCTTGCTGGCCGCGTTGCTGCACGCTGGCTGGAATCTGCTGCTCCACGGAACCGAAGACCGGCTGGCGGCGGCGACGGTGGCGGGGCTGGTGGCGGGCGTCGCGCTGCTCCCGGCGATCATCCTCGCGCCGCCGTGGCAGGTGTGGCCGCTGATTCTGCTCTCGGCGCTGGCGGAATGCGCCTATGCCCTCTGCCTCACCACCGCCTATCGCCTGGGCGCGCTCTCGCTGGTCTATCCGCTGGCGCGTGGCTCCGCGCCGCTGCTGGTGACGCTGGGCGGCTGGCTCTTGCTCGCGCAGGCGCCGACCCCCTGGGCGTTTGCCGGGGCGGGCGCGCTGGCGCTGGGGTTGGCCTGTGTGGCGACGGCGGGCAAACGGGTCGGGCAGCGAGCCGCCATCGCCTTCGCGCTGCTCACGGGCGTCTGCATCGCCACCTATGCGACGATAGACGCCGGGGCCGTGCGACGTGGTGAGTCCCGTCGGCTATCTGGGCGCGGTGCTGGGGATTCAGGGCATTATACTGGTCGGCGTGCTGCGTGTCGACCTGGGGCGGCTGCGGCGCGCGGCGTGGCCGGGGGTGCAGATCGCGGTCGGCTCGGTGGCGGCGTATCTGCTGGTGCTGCTGGCGTTTCAGCGGGCCAATGCCGGACCAGTGGCGACCCTCCGCGAGGTCTCGGTCTTGATCGGCGTGCTGCTGGCGCGTGAGCAAAAGGGGCGGCGTGTCTGGCTGGGCGCGGCGCTGGTCGTCCTCGGCGCGATCCTCACGGCGCTGTGAATGCTATGTGAAACGCCCCTTACCGTGGAGACATTGCACTCGGCCATGAATGGCCGGAGTACAAGAGAACAGGCCATAAATGGCCATCTCGCCCAAAGGGCGAGCAGGGCGGCTCTGCCGCCCTGTCGGGCGTTTACGCCCTCCGTGTACCCTACCCCGGCCTTTTAAGGCCGAGACTGCCCGCATGTCTACATCACCAGCGTGTTGGGATGACCTGGCCGCGTCTTCGCCAGAACTGGCTCTGGCTCCAGCGGAATCACCCGCCGCGCCGCGCCCGCCACCTGCGCCTTCCGGCGGGCGAATCGCGCCTGTTCGCGCAGATCACCAATCTGGGCGTCCAGCCAGAGGGTCGCGTTCTCATCGTTGAGCAACGCCTTCAACGCATCGGCATTCACCGCCCGTTGCTCGCGTGGCGTATTGATCGCCTCCACCATCGCCTCTGCGGTCGCCTGCACATCCATCGGCGGCACGCCAATGACATGGTCGCGCATCTGTTCATAGGCGCCCGCCGTGCGCGAGAGCAGAATGACGCCGGGGCGACGATTGACCAGCGCGCCTTCCTTCACCACCAGATTCATGCCGTCGATGACCGGGTTGACCAGCAGCACATCATAGCGGCGCATGCAGGCCAGGGCGCGTGCGCGGTCGTTGCCGAAAATCGCCACCACCGGCTGCCAGTCTGGCGTCCCATAGCGCGTATTGATGCGGTCGATGATCGTGCGCACCCGTTTCTCATAGCGGCGGTACTCCGCCATGCCCTGCCGTGAGGGCACCAGCAACGCCAGGAATGTGACCTTCCCATGCAGCTCTTCATGGTGGCGCAACAGATACTCATACGCCTGGAAGCCGCGCACGATATTCTTAGTAGGCTCGACACGATCCACCCGCACGATCAATTGCGTCTCGTCGCTGAGGCGCAACTCGTCGCGCATCTCCCGTATCGCCTCAAGCGCCTCGGGCGAGTCGGCGCTGGCCTGCACCTCGCGCGGCGTCACCGCGATGGGATAGGCGCGCACCAGCACCCGGCGCCCCTGCCAGAGCAAGATACCGCTGCCCTCCGACTCTCGCCGGACGACCACATCCTCCAGGAAGCGCTCCGCGCCCTCCAGGAAGTTACGCGCGTCACGTTCCGTCTGGAAGCCGACGACATCGTTCGCCGCCAGGCCAGTGAAGATCTCGCGCACCATGTCATCGGGTAGCATTTCCCAGTAGCGTGACTCTGGCCAGGGGATATGCACGAAATGTTCGAGCATCGCCTCCGGGCAGGCCGCGCGCACCAGCGCCGGGGCAAGATAGAGGTGGTAATCCTGAAAAAGCACTGGCGTGGCTGCGCCGTTGGCCTGTAACTCCTCGATCACCGCTTCGGCAATGGCCTCGTTGACCACGCGATAGCCGGTATCCCAGTCTCTGCGGGTGCGGTCGCTAAACCGCGCCGATCCCGTCGGGCGGAGCAGATAGTGTTGCGCGAACCAGAGGATGCGGTTACTGATACCTTCGTAATAGCGCTCATAGGTAGCCGCAGGTACGTCAACCAGGCGCAAGGCGATATTCGCAAGCTCCGGCGCATTGGGAATCGTTGCCTTGCCTCTGGCGCGCGCAACGGCGCGATCCGCATCATTCATGGCCAGCGCGATCCACGTCGTCGGGCGTTGCCCCACTGCGGATACCAGCCCACTGACGACACCACCCGCGCCACGCTGCGCGATGGGCATCTCGTCCTCATCAAAATAATGATCGACTGGCCCGCGATTGCTGACCAGAATCACCCGTTGTATTCCATCTCCATTCCACACCATGCTCGCGGTTGCCCGACCTTTGGGATGCTTCGCGAGCTCACGACTATCGGTTGTCATGGCTCCCTCCTCACTGGCGTATCGTAACCACTGGTCGCTGCCAGGGTACTTTCGACACGCGCTATGATACGCAATCAGTATGCCACATGGCCGTGAGATAGACATGAACTCACGTTAAGATAAACATAAGAGGGCAAACAGGCCTTGTAAACGCGTCTTGACGCCCTCTCGCGAAATGCGATAATTAGCCTGTTTCGGGCCTATTGCGCTGGACGCGTCGGGAAATGACATACAATACACTGTGGATATCCCGCAGGGAGCGACGAAGGGGTATCGCGCACGATTGATAGACACAGGGACCTGATCGCTTGCGCAAAGAGGAGTTTTGGGGATGAAGGCGCATATACTGCTGGTAGAAGACGACCGCCACATCAGCCAGGTGCTCCGCCGGACGCTGGTGTACGAAGGATATTCGGTCGATGTTGCGCATAATGGCAATGATGCGCTGCAGAAGACCATCGAACATCCACCTGATGTGGTGATTCTCGACATTATGCTTCCTGGAGGCATGAGCGGGCTGGAAGTGTGCGACCGGCTGCGCAAATCGGGCAATCAGGTGCCGATCTTGATGATGACGGCGAAAGACGCCATCACCGACCGCGTCGCCGGGCTGGATTTGGGCGCCGACGACTATCTCGTCAAGCCTGTTGAACTGGCTGAGTTTCTGGCGCGGGTGCGGGCGCTGCTGCGGCGACGCAACCCAGAACAGACAGAGGTGCTCCGCTTCGCCGATCTGGAGCTTGACACGGGCACACGGGTCGCGCATCGGGGTTCGCGCGCCATCGAGCTTTCGACCACTGAATATGAGTTGCTGGCGCTTTTCCTGCGCCGCCCGCGACAGGTGCTCACCCGCGACATCATCATGGAGCGCGTCTGGGGCTACGACTTCGACGGCGAATCGAACGTCCTGGAAGTGTATATCGGGTATCTGCGCAGCAAGCTGGAAGAGAAGAATGAGCCGCGCCTGATCCATACGGTGCGGGGAGCAGGCTATGTGCTGCGCGAGAAGTCCGAGGGATAGGCGAGGGGTGAGATTCGCGGTATTTTTCGCCAGCATTGCTCTTCGGGAGGTATCTTGTGGACTCTGCTGCTCATGATGGTGAGAAGCCAAAACGCCCTGACGTCCTGACTCGATTTCGTCAGCGATTGCTCGCCCGTGTCTCGATACGCCAGCGACTGGCGCTCTGGTACGCGACACTGCTGACGCTGGTGCTGGTGCTGTTCAGTGTGATTGTCTATACCGTTGCGCAGAACCAACTGCAAACCAGCGTCAACGAGGAAATCAGGAGCCGCGCCGTCTACATCGCTGGCGCGCTACAGGGCGCGCAGGATGCTGTTGGCCAGCCAGCCGCCGCAGCAACCGCTACGCCCTCCGTGACAGTCTCGCCATCGCCATCACCAGCGGCGTCCCCCACGGGCACAGGCACGCAGACTGCTTCTCCCGGAACGACCCCCAACGCCACGGTGACCGAGCCAACGCCCATCCCGACGGTTGACCCGAAGGCGTCGCAGAATATTCAGAACCAGTTGAACAAAGCGCCGAGTGTGCTAGGCCGGATTGACTTCGCCGTCGAGGTGCTGGATGTCAAGCTGAAATCCGAAGTACGTCTCGCCTGCGCTCAAGGACTCTCATCAGAACCTGCCACTCAACAACTCCGTCATCGCCCAGGCGTTGCAGGGAACGCCTGGGATGTATATCATGCATTCCACATCCCCTGGCAATACACAGTCGTTGCTGGCCATCTACGTCCAGCCCATCACGATCTCCTCGGAAACTCGAAAGCAATGCGAAACCACCTGGCACATCGACTGCGGGAAGCGCCACCGCCAGCCCGACTGGTACGACAGCGCCCACGGCGACGATAGCGCCGAGCGCCGCCTCGCAAGAGATTATCGGTGTGGTGTTGGTCGCCAAGCCGCTCGACGACGTGAATAGCGCGCTCAGCACGCTCAGCCGCCTGCTCATCGTGGGCAGCGTGATTGCGGTGCTCTTTGCGTTGCTGGGCGGCTGGTTCATCGCCGAGAGTGGCCTGCGCCCCGTCTCGTCGGTCACACGCGCCGCGCGCGCCATCGCCGCCAGCGCCCACCGCGCCGGGCTGGGCACCCGCGTCAAGTATTCTGGCCCGCGCGACGAGGTGGGCGATCTGGTCACGACCTTTAATGAGATGCTGGAGGCGCTCGAACGCGTCTCGAATGCGCAACGCCGCTTTGTCGCCGACGCCTCGCATGAGTTACGCGCGCCACTGACCACCATCAAGACCACGTTCGACTTCCTCCGCCACGCGCCCGATCTGCCTGCGGATGAGCGCCAGGAGATGATCGAGGACGGCTATGGCGAGGCGGACCGCATGACGGCGCTCGTGAATGATCTGCTGCTGTTGGCGCGAGTGGATGCGGCCAACGGTGGCAAGTATGGCCTGCGCGAAGCCTGGCTCGACGATCAGTTGCGCGGACGGCGCGAACCGGTGGAGCTGGATCAACTGGCGATGGAGGTCTTTCGTCAGGCGACGGCGCTCGGCCAGGCGCGCCGCAAGGATATCCACTTTTCGGTGCCCAATCTGGAGCCGGTGACGGTGCTGGGTGATCCGGGACAGCTACGGCAGCTGGCGCTGATTCTGGTCGATAACGCCATCAAATATACCCCCGCCGGAGGCAAGGTGCGCATCGCCGTCAGCCGCAATGGCAACCTCGCCGCGTTCAGTGTGACCGACACGGGCATCGGCATCCCACCGGAGGCGCGCCCGCATATCTTCGAGCGGTTCTACCGCGCCGACGAGGCCCGTGACCGCGACCTACATGGCAGTGGGCTGGGGCTGGCCATCGGCAAGTGGATCGCCGATACGCACCAGGGCGAAATCTCGGTCTTCAGCCAGCCGGGCGCCGGCAGCACATTTACGGTTCTCTTGCCTGCGGTACGCTGGTCGGAGGGCTGGCCCGCCACCAGCCCACATCAGGCGGTCGCTGGCGCCGCGCAGCCTGCCACGGGTGGTGGCGTTGCCCGGCTGATACGCCCGCGCAAGCCGTCACAGAGCAAGCCGAATGGCAAATCACATCCCAGCGGCGAGCAACCGCCACTGTCAGAGGCCGCTGGCGCAACTCCCACATGCTGCTCACGAGTCGGAGAAGAGCGCGGGCAACGGTCGCCCAACGCCATCCCTGCGCCGTGTGCGCCGCCGCCCACCGCCCAGTCGTGACCTTCTAACCAGCCCCATCTAAGGGAGGGGGAGCATGCCGCCCCAGATGCGCGCCGCCCCTAACTCCTCTCCCCGATCCCTGGAGAGGGTGAGGGGATTTCCAACGACAACACTCTCGACGGACTTGTTATTACACGGTGAAGGGCTCCAACGCCGGGATTAGCCGTAGGTCTTCAGCCTACGGCGCTGTCTAACCCAGATATATCTTCCCCGACGGCATGCCTGCCCTTGACACAGGCCGCCGCTCGTCGCATGCTTGTGACAGGAAGTGAGTTCCCTTGAAGCTCACCCAGAGGGAGGCCACCTATGGCGCAATCGCTGGTCATCTATGCCAGTCAGGATAAGCAATTCGCCGAAGCATTCATCCAGGCGGCGCGCATCCGCCAACCGGACATCGAATTCAATGGTCTCGATAACGTTGGGGCGTTCGCGCTCGACACAAACGCCATCGGGCGCTACGACGCGGTGATCGCGCTGCTATCTCCTGAGGCGCTGGCCTCGCCGACGATAGCCCATGTGCTCGAAGCATGCGCTCAGAATGGCGACCAGGAACTGGTTGTGGTTCTCATTCGTCCTGTCGACGCGCCTCCCTATCTCGCCAATAAGCCGCGCGTCAGCGCTGAACATCTCTCACCTCAGCAGCTTGCGGATCGCATTTTTGTGCCTGTCGACGGGGTTACGACAGGGGAAGAAATTGTAGCATTTGAAGCATTAAAGGAAGCAGAGCGCCTCCGAGAACCAGGGTACTTCGACGACCAGCCGCCTATCGAGGATAAGCCGGTAGGTGGCATGCTGCCAGCCGCCTACGCCTGATACAGCAGAGGCGCCCGCAGCAGAGGCGCCCTCGTATGACTGGCCTACGATTGAAGAAGAACGATCATTGGCCGCCGCCGCCTGCGCCCGCACAGGATCAACCTGCCCCCGCGCCTGAGCCACCAGCGGCCCAGCCACCAGCGCCGCCGCCCGCTCCTGGCGCTGCGCCGTCCCAGTCTGCGCCGCCGTCAGGGCCAGTTGGTAAAATCAGTAGGCTCGCCCATCGTCACGTTGCCCTGGGATGCTCGCGGTGGCAAGTCGCAGGCGACGGAGACGCTCCAATTTAGCGCCTACCATCCCAATGAGGCGCCTGTCGAGGCGTGGCAGACACTGCTGGTCTACACACACCTCACCGAACACCTGGGCCAGGTGCAGGCCGACGCCGGGACGTTCACCGAACTGGGCAGCGCGCCAACGGTGGCGCAGGGGCAGGCGCTGCGCAAGATTCCCCGCAATGTCGAGATCACCGTCGAGCCACATATGGAGGGGGTCACATTCTCACCGACCCAGGATAGCTTTATCTGGCGCGGCGAATGGCATCGCTCGCTCTTCCGCTACTCCGGCGCACAAGAGCTTGCGGGCACGGTGCGCAAAGGGTGGATAGATATCTACGCCGAGCGCATCTCGCCCATCTGCACTATCGACGTCTCGTTTTCGTTTCGCTCCGGTATCCCCACCACGTCCTTGAGTGTGCCGCATGGCGTGACGGTCACGAGCAATGTTTTTGATACCGTCTTCATCTCCTACAGCCATCGCGACCGCGAACCGATGCGCCAGGCGCGTGAAACCTACGAAAAGTTGGGCATCACCGCCTATCACGATGATTTCCTGGAGGCGGGCGACAACTACGAGGAGCAGTTGGAAGGCATGATTCGCACCGCGAGAGTCTTTCATCTGCTCTGGTCCGACGCCTCGGCGCAATCCGCCGAAGTGCGCAAAGAGTGGGCGCTGGCGTTGGAGTGTCAGAAGGGCGAGAAGTTCATTCGCCCGTGGTACTGGCAACAGCCAATCGCGCCGCCCCCGCCAGAGTTGCAGGCGCGCAAGATATCATTTCGCTATGAGCATCTGCGGCGCAGACTGCTGCGGCCATCCACCTGGCTGTGAATGCAACAATCGCTCCCCATATAGGAGCGATTCTTTCAGTCCGCCTGCGCGGACTTTGTGGCCAACCGTGAGCGAGGCCGTTCAGGCGCAGTTTATGCAGTTTTACCAGTTACAGGGGACACGCTCTCGGCCATAAATGGCCGGAGTACAAGAGCAGGGCCGCTGTGCGGCCCTGACGGGCGTTTACGCCCTCTCTCGTCTCTACCCCGGCCATAAATCGCGCCGGGACTGTCCCCACTATTTTGTAAAAGCGCATAAACTGTCTGCATCCTGCTATTGATCGTCCCAACCGGCGCCTGTGGAAACGCCCCACTGGTCGTCGGGCATGGCGCGCGCGGGGCGGCCATTGGGTGGATACTCGTCGCCATAGCCGTCACTATAGCCATCACTATAGCCGTCAGGCGGGCCATATTGGCTGGGGGCGTTGCGATTCGAGCGCGCGCCGGGGCCGCGCATCTGGCTCGCTGGCCCGCGCTGCCCCATCTGCCCCATATTGTCCATCGAGTCCATCGAATCCATTGGCCCCATCTGGTCGAAGTGCATCGGAGCCTGTGGCGCGCGCATCATCTGGACATCTGACCCATCTGGCCACCAGCGGGACGCGTCGGCGCCGCTGCTCCGGCGGGCTGCGGCGCGCGGCCATTGGGCGAACCAGTGAAATTCGGGATCGCGCCGGGTTGGCTACGGCCACCGACGACATGTTGCAGTTCGTCCACAACCTGCTCGAGTTGGCTGGCGCTGCGATTGGCGGCCGTCGCGCCCGAGACAAGTTGATCGGATACCTGTTGCGTCACCGTGATCGCTTTATCCATACGAGCATTGCTCGCCTGCTGCCGACGCGCGGCCTCGTCGATATAGTGCGCCAGTTCCGCCAGATGCCGCACCGTCTGTCGCGCCTGCTCCTCGGACAGCCGATCCCAGTATTCGTTGAACCAGTTGCTGGCGTCGCTGATACGCCGCGCCGCCTGATTCATCGCGTCCGAGAGATAGCGGATACTTTCCAGTCCTGTGCGACAGGCGTCCACGACCCAGTGTTGTTCGCTGGCGGAGTTCTCCTGGCGCGCGGCCAGTTCTTTCAGCACAGCGGATGCGCCTTGCAGTTCTGCGGCTGATCCACGCACCGGGCCAGTGATCCGGCTGCCGATGAAAAGCCCAATCAGCACCGCCAGGACGGCGATGACGCCCGCGGAAAGCAACGAGGTGCGAATCTGGTCGTCGGCCACGCGGGTGACGGTCGCCACCGGGCTAAGGACGAAGTACGACCATGGCACGTCGGTCAGCCGCACGCGTACGAACTGATATTGCATGCTGGCGCCTGGCTGCGCGATACCCTCAAAGGTGTCTTCAGTCGCATCGCTGGCCAGCGATGACTCCACACCGGGCAAGAGGCGCTGCGGCACGGCGTCTGTGGCGCCAAAACGCTTTTCGGTGGCGATCTGATGTTGAACAGCGGCGTCGAGCGGCTGTACAGCCGTGAATAGATTATCCTGATTCGGGTCGGCGATCACGATACCACTCTCATCGGTCATGAAGGCATAGCTACCTGCGCCGTTGAGGCCATGCTCACCATTCACGATATTCCAGATGTAGTCGAGGCGCAGTGTCGCCTGCAAGAAGCCCAGCACGGTCTTCGGATCGCCAGCCGTCGCCTCGATAGGCGTATAGAGCCGCACAAACGCATGCTTCGTCGTGGGATCATAGTAGACTGCGGACACGCGCTGATTGCCCTGCTTGAGCACTGGATCAAGGTCTTCGGTGGGCGGCGGTGGCGAGGCTTGCTGAGCGGTGGCGTCGGAGGTCAGCTGCACGTGACCAGTCGCGTCATAGATGCTCCACAGGCTATAGTTGCTGTCGCGCACCATGCCAACGGCGAGCGCCCGTTGTGATGAATCCTTATAGAGTGTGCTCTGGACATCGCATGCGAGGGCTGGCGGCTGCGGTTGCAGTTCGGCGCATGCCAGAAAGCCAACGGCGGTTGGCAATGAAGCCAGCGCCTGGCCATCCAGCAGGCGTTCATGAATATAGGTCTGGACGAGGGTTGATTTGGCGTTGGCGTCGGTCGAGAGCGCGGCGTGGCCCTGGTTGAGCAGTGCTCCGCGCGAGAGATAATCGTTGATGCCAACAACCGCTGCCAGCGGTATCAGCGCGGCAAAGAGCACGAGCAACGTCAATCGGGCAGATAATGGCAATCGCTGTCGCTCATGTTTTTTCACCTGAGCCATCAAAACACCTCACTTCACGCGCTGGATTATTTCGCCGCCATACATCAAGCCATCAAATATGTCGCCGCCTGCTCGTGTCCAGTCGGGACCGCATCCAGCGGGGGACCGGAATCACGGGAGCAAACGCGCGGAAACCGTGGCGCTCCGAGCGATGATAGAAGAACACTTTATCGTGCCACGGGAGGCCACTCTATCGGGAAAATATCAGTACTTTCGGGTGAAATACCAGTGGGGCAGCGCATCCTGTGGCGACACACCGCCAATCCTTGCTCCCCGCCATCAATACATGAGTCCAAAGCCCTTCAAATCAGTGAGCAATTGAAGAACCTCGTCGATGGATTTCGAGGAAAGGCGCGCCATATCGCCAATGGTATGCTGTCCATTTGCCAATAAGAGTACCGTCCGATGACCACGCGAGAGTCCATAGGTTGCTACAATCGTCTTCAAGTCGCGTACATCCGGGGTGCGGCGTGGCAGATAGTGCTCGGAGGGATGTGTTTGTCTGGGAGATGGTCGGTAGCCAGAACTGGCGGGCGGCGATGGTGGACCGGAGAAGCCCCAGACCCCAGAACTCCCCATATTGGGTATGTTTGGGGCGCTGGAATTTATACCCGGATTCATACCCGGCGCGATGTTGGGTGAGCTGGTTCCATACCCCCAACCGCCCCCGCTCGCGCCGCTATTGGGCGCGGAATATGGTGGCGCAGGCTCGATGGGCTGCTGTCCGTTCTCGTAGCCGACGCTGACGCCATAGGGAGCGCCATTGCTGTCGATCGCGGGCAAAACACCTGAGACATTGGGTATGGGGCGCGGCGCTGAAGGCTCAAAGGCGAATCGGCATTCTATCCAGCGCAGCAGCGCGTTGAGCGCGTCGCGGCCAGTGAGAGAGCCAATAGTGGCATAGACCGGATGCCCTGATATGAAGTAAATCTCGCCTTCTTCCAGACCATTGAGGTCCCGCTCGGCGGATAGTAGACCCGTGCGTCGACCCAGTTCAACCACTTCAATTACATTGGCAAGGCGATTCGTTGCCGTCACTCTGGACTTGGCCATGATGTTTCTCGCGCCTCTCGCCGCAGAAGCTCCTGCGATCTGCCCCCCACCATCATATCCGGTGATTTCGCTTCCCATGCCTCATCAGTATAGCATGTCGCCCGACGTGATGAAGGGTCATAGCCCCGCAATGTAAGACAGATATCCCATCCGCGAACCTCAGGTGGCGCCGCTATCCATTTTGCCGCTGTTTCGCCTGCTCAGCCAGCTCTTTCACCAACTGCGCGTGCTCTTTGGAACACACCATGACGCCCTCTGGCGTATCCACAATCACCAGCCCCTCGACACCAGCCGTCGCAATGCGCCGCCCCGTCGTGCTGAAGATCAGCGTGTCACTCGTCTGCACACTCGTATGCTGCTCCGCCGACATGCCAACCACGGCGTTGCCCGCTTCATCACGCGGATGCAGCGTGGCGACCTGCGCCCAACTGCCGATATCGTTCCAACCAACCGACATAGGCACTACCACGATGCGGTCGGCGCGCTCCATGATGCCGTAATCAATGGTGACGTTCTCGGTCAGCCGTTGCCAGGCGCGCCGCATGACCTGTTCGACCTCCGCCGTCATACGTCCACCCGTCTGCCTGGCGGCGGCGCCGATCTCGTCGAGGACGCTGGCGATCTGCGGCACGTGCTGGCGCATCTCTGCGAGAATGCGGTCAACTCGCCACACAAAGATGCCAGAATTCCAGCTATAGTTGCCCGCCCGCAGATACGCTTCGGCCACTTCGCGTTGCGGCTTCTCGACAAAGCGACTGACCGTATATGCCGTCAAGCCGCCCGACTCCGCAAGTGGCTGGCCCGCCTGAATGTAGCCGTATCCGGTCTCGGCGTAGGTCGGCGTGATACCCAGTGTCACCAGCGAGCCATCACGCGCCACCTGTTCGGCGAAGGCGAGCGCGCGCCGGAATCCCTCGACATCGACAATCGCCGCATCGGCATGAAATGACCCCATGATGGCGGTTGGTTCGCGCGCGGCGATCAGTGTGGCGGCCAGGCCAATCGAGGCGGCTGTTCCACGGCCCAGCGGCTCCGCGAGGATGTGCTCAGCGGCCAGCGTGGGCAGTTGCTCGGCCACCGACTGGCGATATTGCCCGAATGTCACCACATAGAGGTGGTCGGGAGCAACGAATGGCGCGACACGTTCGACCGTCTCTTGCAACATGGTGCGCTCGCTCATCAGCCGGAGAAACTGTTTGGGGGTTTCCTGCGTGCTCAGTGGCCAGAGGCGAGTCCCGCTGCCGCCAGCCAGAATAGATGCATACATCAGTCTCTGCTTCTCTACTTCCTCGGATATATCGGCTCCCTCGGAGCGTGTTGCTCGCTGCCACATCGCTTGCGTGTGCTGCTATGGTATCCGATATTGCGTAAAGCTTCAAGCAGGCATTGGTCGCGTAGGCCATCAAGGTTGCTGCTGGCGCAGCAGGCGGAGAGGCGTCTCAAGCAGGGGAATATCAGCAACTAAAGCATCTCAAGGTCATGGAGAATGCGCTCACGCAACTGCGGACGGCGCGTCTCGTTTCAAGCGCATTGAAGGTGATGAGGTCCACCGGGTGGCCCTAGCACCTCTTCCAGGGTGTCAGATGATCCAGTCGCGGCGGATGCGCGAAGGCGTCGAGCGCGCGCTCCTGTTCCGAGACGCCCACCGCGCCGGGGCAGACCGCCCGCACCCGCGCCAACGCCTGCGCCGGGGTCGCGCCCATCCGCACGAGATACGCGGCCAGCACGACACCCGTGCGCCCCTGACCCATCTTGCAATGCACCACGACCGATTTCCCGCGTACGCGCTGCCAGTCGATGAAGCGCAGCGCACGGTCAAACTGTTCCGGTGTTGGCGCCGTGAGATCATCGACGGGCAGATGGAGCGATTCCAGTTCGTGACGTTCGAGCGCAGCGGCGGCAAGCGGCGTTTCCGTCATCGAGAGCACCGCGCCGATACCCTGCTCGCGCAGCCATGCCAGATCGGCGTCAAGCGCCGCCAACACGCCGTCGTCCTCCAGCGCGCCGCCGCGCCGTGTCGCGCCACCACCGGGCCGGGCGCAACCCGCCAACGCATCCTCGATCAGCCAGTAAAATCCCTGCATGGCTCGCCTCATCTAAGACAACATAGGTTTCATATTCATAGGCTGGCGGCTGATGGCGTTTTCCCAATAGTGGGACAGTCGCGCAGGCGCTTAAAGGCCGGATGAAACCCGAACAGTGGCTGGACGCCTGCCAGAGCCTGAAGCCCCGGCGATGCTCTGCCCGACCAGCGCAGGCGGCCATTCGCCGAGCGTTCACGCTCGTACTCGCCCTACGGCAAAGCGCGTGTCCGTCGCAATTGCTAAAACTGCATTACGCGCCAGGCAACCGCCGGATCGCCGCGCCGACCATCACAATGTCATCACAATCGTCGTGGCCTCTCCGTAGCGCCCCCGCCATCAGTCTAGGGCGCCCAGCCCGCCCGCGCACCCGTCTTTTCGGTAGGCGAACCACTCCCCCAATGGCCAGGATTCTCTGCCGCGCCGCGCCACGGACGCCCGTCACTTTTTTGCGCTCTCTTGACAAGCGAGGAAGACTCAGGTACATATATAGCGATCCTTTATATAGGATTTGTTTATATAGCAGGCCTTGATGTATTTGGCGAGAGAACAGCACAACGACGTGCGGCCGCGCAGTGATGTGCTCCTCCTCGTCGGTTGAAGGCGGAGCGAATGACGCAGACAGGCACGCCCACCGGCTGGCAAGATTACACCGAACTCGAGAAGCTGACGCACGCGCTGGCCGATAAGGTGCGCCTGAACATCGTGCGTATTCTGGCCAACAGCCAGGAGGTGAACGTCACCGATCTGACGCGGCAATTGCTGATCAGCCAGCCGCTGGTCTCATGGCATCTGGCGATTCTGCGGCGCAACGGCCTGGTGCGCACGCGGCGCCAGGGGCGGCAGGTCTATTGTTCGCTCGATGCCGCGCGTTGTCAGCAGAGCCTGCGACAGCTTGGCGATGTCATCAACGGCGCGCCCGCGTCAGCGACGACCGCGCCAGCAACTGTGCCAGCGGGCGAGACAGGCGATCCCTCGTTGCGCGCATCAGACGCATCAGGCGAACCCACGGGTAAGCCAGCAGGCAAGCCAAATGGCGCCCGTCCTGCCAGGCAATTCTAAACCCTAGCGTTTCACGAGCGTTTCGCGTTTTGTTTGTGTTGGCGTTTTGCTATCGTTTCAACCCGCCGAGTACGGGTACGATGGCAGCAATTTGCACACATGTGGTATTTCAGGAGGCATGGCAACTTGGGCAAGAAGAAAGTGCGCGTTGGCATCATTGGCGTGGGCAACTGCGCATCGTCACTCGTGCAGGGCGTCGAATATTACAAGAACGCCGCCGATGATGACTTCGTTCCTGGGCTGATGCACGTCAACCTTGGCGGCTATCACATCAGCGACATCGAATTCTCCGCCGCGATCGACATCGACGCGGACAAGGTGGGCAAAGACCTGAGCGAGGCGATCTTCTCTGGGCAGAACAACACCTACAAGTTCGCCAGTGTTCCCACCGCCGGGGTAAAGGTCGAGCGCGGCATGACCCACGACGGCCTGGGCAAATATCTCTCGCAGGTCATCACCAAGGCGCCCGGCAAGACCGCTGATATCGTCAAGGTTCTCCAGGACACCGGCACCGATGTCGTCATCAACTATCTGCCGGTTGGCAGCGAGACGGCCACCAAGTGGTATGTTGAGCAGATTCTGCAGGCGGGCTGTGGATTCGTCAACTGCATCCCGGTCTTCATCGGGCGCGAGCAATACTGGCGCCAGCGCTTCGAGGAGGCGCAACTGCCCGTCATTGGCGACGACATCAAGAGCCAGGTTGGCGCGACCATCATCCACCGCACCCTGGCCCGCCTCTTCCGCGAGCGTGGCGTCCGGCTGGAGCGCACGATGCAACTCAACGTGGGCGGCAACACCGATTTCTACAACATGCTCGAGCGCGAGCGCCTGGAGTCCAAGAAGATCTCCAAGACGAACGCCGTCACCAGCCAGCTCGACTATGACATCGGCGCGGACAACGTACACATTGGTCCCAGCGACTACGTGGCGTGGCTGAGCGACCGCAAGTGGGCCTACATCCGCCTGGAGGGCCGCACCTTTGGCGATGTGCCGCTGAACGTCGAGATGAAGCTCGAAGTGTGGGATTCGCCCAACTCGGCGGGTGTCGTCATCGACGCGGTGCGCTGCGCCAAGCTGGCGAAGGATGCGGGTATTGGTGGCGCGCTGCTGGGGCCGTCGGCCTACTTCATGAAGTCGCCAGCCATCCAGTACACCGACGAGCAGGCTCGCCTGATGACCGAAGAGTACATCTCCGAGTTTGCGCAGGGCGCGCAGTCTATCGCCGAGACCAAGACCCGCGCGACGGCCAATGGCCATAGCGAGACGCCCGTCGCCGTGCAGGATATGCCCGAGGCGAAGTAGTTATCCTGCGGCGGATTGTTGATGCGGGGCCAGCCATTCCAGTTGGCTCCGCATGCGACAAATGCCCCGCATTGCTGTGGCGCCTCTGGCCTCTGCGGTCACTCTCATCGTTCCGTTAAATTCGCTGGTTGTTCTCGTTACATGTTCGCGGAAGATGTTGCGCTCGCGCGGCGACTCCTGTTACTCTGTCCGTGGCAATCTCGCGTCTTGGTGCTATTTTTCGCTGCCTACCGAGGATGCGTCGAAGGAGCGCGGCGTTGATCTACTACCTTACCCGTGTTGCGAGCTGGCTCGCTGGCCACATAGCGCGCCCGGTGCGGCTGGCGCTCGCTGGCCCCATCACCGTGCTGGTGTACTACGCGTGGGCCGCCAAGCGGCGCGCGACCATCGCCAACATGGCGCAGGTGCTCGGCGTGCCAGAGAACGACCCGCGCGCAAAACGGCTGGCGCGGCAATCCTGGCGCAATTACGGTCGCTATATCTCAGATTTTTTCTACTTACCCAATGCGACATTTGATGAGTTGCTGCCGCGCATGAAGGATGTCAGCCCCGCGCCGGGCGCATTCGGCTTTATAGACCAGGCGCTCGCCCCCGGCAAAGGGGTCATCCTCGTCTCGTTTCACTTCGGCGCGTGGGATGTCGCCGCCGTCATGGTGCGCAGCCATGTGCCCATTGACCTGATCGTCGAATCCTTCGATGACCCACGCATGGATAAACTGGTCATGGATCAGCGCGGCAAGCTCGGCCTGGGCATCATTCGGATTGAGAAGACACCGCGCCGGATATTGCGCGCGTTGCAAGAGAATCGTGTCGTCGCGGTCGCCGTCGATAAGCCAGTACCTGCGGATCAGGGCGTGCCCGTGACGTTCTTTGGCAAAACGTGTTATGTCCCCGGCGGAATCGCCCAGCTTGCCCTCAAATCGGGCGCCGCGATTCTCCCCGGATATTGTCGTTACGACAAAAGCTATTCCAGTACGTATTATATAGGGGCGGCGCCTCCCATCTTCCCACAACGCACCGGCGACAAGCGGGCCGACACCATCGGGTTGATGCAACAGATGTTCGATGCCATGGAGGAAATCATTCGACAATATCCCGATCAGTGGGAAATGTTCCGCCGATTCTGGCCAGAGGAAGATGCGCCTGCGCTGACGAGCGCCACTCCCAGGCGGTTGCCAGCGGCGCCAGCGACACCAGCGGCCTCTGCCGGTCCAGCGGTGGGAGAGCATGCCAATGGCTAAGTTGCGTGCCTTTCGCCTGGCGGCGGCCATCATTCCATTCATCCCCCTGTGGCTGGTCTATCCTGGCGCCCGGCTCATGGGTATGATTCTCTGGACCTTCGGTGGTCAGCTTCGTCGCCGGGTCGAGCGCAACCTGCGCCATGTGCCCACGCTCGCCAGCGATCCCGTCGCCCTCAGTCGCGCCGCGCGTGGCGTCTTCGAGAACATGGTGCTCAATTACGTGGATTTCCTGCGCGGGCCTCATCTCACCGACCGAGCAGGTGCTTGCCGGATGGACGACCGAGCACGAAGAACTCATCAGCGAAGCAATGAGCCACGGGCGCGGTCTCATCGCCGTCAGCGCCCACTTCGGCAACTTCGAGTATGGCGCGTCACGGCTCGGCGCTATCGGCTATCGGATGACGACCCCGGCGGAACGCATGCAGCCAGAGGAACTTTTCGCGTGGTTCTGTAAGACCCGCGAACACCACAACATGCGCCTCTTCCCGGCGGATAGCCGCGAGACCCTGCGCGAGATGATAAGCGCCCTCAAGCGCAACGAAATGGTGCTGGTCGCCGCCGACCGCCATATCATCGGATCGAGCATCGAGGTACCGTTCTTCGGCGAGCCAGCGCGTCTGCCCACGTCGCCGTTCACGCTGGCGCTCAAAACGGGCGCGCCCATCGTCGGATCATTTTCGTGGCGGGTCGGCCCAGGGCGGTCATATGGCGTTGTCATTCCGCTGGATGTTCAGCCGGAGCATAGGGGTACCGAGGGCAGTGGCGGCGCCGCCACTCGCACGCGTACTGAGGAAGCCGTCGCGCGTGCGGTGAGCATCTATGTCGCGCAACTGGAGCGACTCATCACGGCGCACCCAGAACAGTGGGTCTCGACGCTGGCGCCTATCTGGGATACAGAGGATACCAGCGAAACCGCTGCTGAGAACAGGAATCCAGCGGCGACAGGCAATCAATTAGCAAGTCAATCAGCGATCCAATCCGCTTGAGCGTCACCCACGCTGTACGAAAGACAGGTAGGGGGCGTAGAAAGGCACATGTCATGAAGAGTGATTCTAGCGACAAACGTATCGGCGCATCAGTCCGACGCATCTGAAAATGAGCATGAGAACGAAAATGAGATAGTATACGAAGAGACATTTGTGGAGTCCTATCGGCGCGACGAGCTTGTCGGCGTCTCTCCAGCGCGCGCGGTCGGCGATGGGCTGGCCGATGTGCATATGCACACCAACTATAGCGATGGCACTGGCTCGGTGGAAGAGGTGTTGCGTTTCGCGGAAATATATACCCCGCTCGACGTGATCGCCATCACCGACCACGACACGATTGACGGCGCGCTCCGCGCCCGCGATCTGGCCACGCGCCACAGCTATCCGTTCGAGATAATCGTCGGCGAAGAGATCAGCACGCGCGAGGGACATATGCTGGCGCTCTTCCTGGAAAAGCGCGTCCCACCCGATTTGAGCATCGAGCGCAGCATCGAACTGGTGCATGCGCAGGGCGGCCTGGCGATCATCGCGCACCCATTCAACCGCGTCTTCCGCCATAGCGTGCAGCGCAAGGTGATGAATCGCCTGCTGCGCCAGCCAGAGGTTCATCCCGATGGCATCGAGACGCTCAACGGCAGCTTCGCGGGCATCGGCTCGTCGCGCATCGCCATGTCACTTGCGCGTACGGTATATCATTGGGCAGAGACGGGCAGCAGCGACGCGCATACGACGACGGCTGTTGGCTGCGCGCGCACGATCTTCCCAGGGCGCACCGCCGGAGAATTCCGCCGCGCGGTAGAATCGCGCCAGACCATGCCACAGGGGCACTTCTGGCAGGCTCGCGAATATGTTGCATTCGTCTCGCACCGCATGGTATACGGAGGTGGCGCCAGTTTCGAGCAACAGGAGCCACGGCGCACGGCGATGGCGCGCATCGGCGGCTTCGCGCTCGAACGGAGCACCCGCATGCGTCCGTCCGCAAGCGCGGTACGCTAGCGGCGGCGAATTCGTACGGGCATGAGCATTCTTGAGATTCTATGCACTCATCTAACGCGCATCTAACGTGCATGGAGCACTTGTCCTGGCGATCATCCCAGCGAGAGAGCATCATTGCTGGTTTCATAAACCGATAGGAAGGCGCGCGGTGAAGATCGGACTCGTTTCGCCCTATGACTGGAGCTATCCTGGGGGCGTACAGGATCATATCGCACACCTGGCCGCAGAGCTACGCAGCCGGGGAAACACCGTGCGTATTCTCACCCCCGCCACCGGATCGCGCGCGCGGCAGGTTGAATATGGGGTCTACAAATTGGGATGGGCGGCGCCGGTACGGGTCAATGGCTCGATTGCGCGGGTCGCGGTTGCCCCAGACTGGCGTGGACGCATTCGCTCACTCTTGCGGCGCGAAGAATTCGACGTGTTGCATTTGCATGAGCCACTGGCCTCTGCCCTGCCGCTGACCATGCTCCATCTGACCGGGATCACCAATACGCTCTACGTTGGCACCTTTCATGCCTGGGCGCGCCGCAGCCTGACCTCGACCAGCGATTGGGCGTACTATTCCGCCAAGCCGATACTGGGTCGCTACTTCCGGCGGCTTCACGGGCGCGTCGCGGTCTCGCCAGCCGCGGCGGAGTTCGTCTCGCGTTTCTTCCCTGGCGGGTATCGTATCATCCCTAATGGTGTTGATCTGGACCGTTTTAGCGGCAGTGTCGCGCCACTCGCGCAGTATGCCGATGGCCGTATTAACATTGTCTTTCTCGGTCGGCTGGAGCAGCGCAAGGGGCTGAAGTATCTGCTGCGCGCGATTCCCATCATTCGCCAGCACTATCCCAATACGCGCTTTTTGATTGGCGGCGACGGCCCCCAGCGCGTCGGCTTCCAGACGTACGTAGCCCAGGCTGGATGGCGCGATGTGGTTTTTCTGGGGCGCGTGCCAGCGGAGCAGCTGCCCTCGCTCTACGCCACGGCGGACGTTTTCTGCGCGCCGAATACGGGCGGCGAGAGCCAGGGTATCGTGCTGCTGGAGGCGATGGCCTCTGGTCGGCCAGTGGTCGCCTCGGATATTCCGGGCTTCCGCTCGGTGATTCGCAATCAGCGTGATGGGCTGCTGGTTGCGCCCAAGAATCATGAGCAACTGGCGTGGGCGGTCTGTCATCTGCTGGATGACGAAGACGAACGCAGGCGGCTCGCGTTTGCTGCCCGTGAACGCGCCAAAGAGTTTGGCTGGGAGTATATCGCCGGGCAGGTGTTGGACTATTATCGTGAATTGCGCGCGGAGTATGCCCCCATCTGGGGGCGCCAGATCGTGCGCTCGGCGGCGGCTGTTCAAGCGCTGGAATAGCGGCGGCCTGGCTGAGGTTGGGCTGAGCCTGATGGGCCACCCGCGTATCTTTTCGCGGGTCAGATTCGCTCTGGGAAGCGAGTCCCTACTATCCCGTCAGCGTGAGACAAGTAGTGGTACAATGGAAGCAGCACGCAACGAGGAGCAGGTATGTTTGGGCCACGCATACAACAAACCGCGCGCCATATCGCCGAGATGGTGGTCAGGCCGCTGGCGGCGATAGGCATGACCCCAAACATGGCTACTGTGATCGGGCTGCTACTCAACGCGATTACGGCGGCGGTTCTGGCGACGGGGGCATTGCGCCTGGGTGGCGTGATGCTGCTGATCGCCGGAATGTTTGACATGGTGGATGGCGCGCTGGCGCGTGTACGCAATCAAAAGACGACCTTTGGCGCCTTCTTTGATTCGACGCTAGATCGCTACTCCGAGGGTATCATCATCCTCGGTGTCATCCTCTACATCAACAGCCTGCCAGCGTCAACGGAAAAGAATGGACCCTGGCCCTGGCGTATATCGCCGGTCTGGGTTCGCTGATGGTCAGCTATGTGCGCGCACGAGCCGAGGGTCTGGGCCTGGAAATGAAGAGCGGCCTGATGGCCCGGCCAGAGCGTGTGCTGGTGCTGGCGGTGGGACTCATCCTTGGAGCCGAGCAGTGGCTCATCTGGACGTTGCTCTTGCTCGCGGTGACCAGTGTGTTCACCTCGGTGCAGCGCATCATCGCCGTCTGGCTGAAGCTTTCGCGTTCTGCGCGTCAAGCCGCTGATGCCCATGACGCCCGTGATGGTTCGCCTGCGCATCGCAATGGCAAACTTCCTGAAAACATCGATACTGCACAATCACTGACTTCAGAGCATCGTTCGTAGCGATACGCAGACGCAGCGCTCTGAAATCGTTCCTGATGTGCTGCTCCGGCAGCGCACAGACAGAGAAACAGACCCGCACAGGGTTGCGCTTTCGCCAGGGATGGCGGAATGCCGGGAGGGTAGTGGGAGAGGGTTGAGGTTGGGGTGAGACCGGCCTGGGAATGAACGACTGACGCGACGATTTTGCGCTTCAGCGCTGGGCGCCAGCAAGAGAAAGACTTTCAGGCCCAGCGCATCAAGGCTTCACAGCAGCGTTGCGACGTATCTGGCTTCCCCAGTCACACATCAGCCTCCCCGCCACACTATTCTGCGCCCCTGCCTGCGGCAGAAGCAGGAGACTACATGACTCAAGATCAACACGACCCCACGTCTCAGACGTCAGGGTCCACCGAGGCTACATCCAGCGCGACCGGCAGCGGCCCAAAGGCAACCGCATCGCGCCCATCACGTCGTCGGCATACGCCCAGCCGCAGTCGGCAGCCGAAGGAACAAGCGCAAGAACAAAACGAACAACAGGGCGAGCGGACAGCGTCAGATCAACCAACAACCCAGACGACGCCCACTACAGAGGCTCCGGTTGCGCCAGCGGCGGAGGTAGCGGCCTCGGCTGCGCCTGTTGCCACAGCGACGGCGCCCACCACACCAGCGACCCAGCGACGGAGACATCCCCACGCACTCCCACGCGCGGACGGCGCGGTGGCGCCAATCATCGGCGCAGCGGCAAGCCTGAGGCGCCCGATATCCAGCTTGTGCCCATCACCTCCGGCGCTGAGTCAACCTCGGCGGCCAGTTCGGACTTTTCGCAGGCGGAATCGCTGCCTGCCCTGGAGCCGTTGCCGCTCGATGCGGCTATCCTTGCGCATCTCGATGCGCTCTCCGCAGCTGCGGACCGTCACGATGCCGAGTCTGGCGCACGGCGACCAGGCGCTGAAGACCAGCCGCCCGCAGCCGCCGCACCGCCAGAAGAGGCGCCCGCGCTGCGTCGCTATCGCTTCGACCGTCCGCGCCCACAGGCGAATGGCGCATCGGCGACGGCGACCCACGGCGAGCGGCTCAGCGGATGGCGGGCGACACCGCCAACGCTGATGACGGCGCCTGCCACCACGGCAGAGACGGACCCAGTGCGCGCAGAGCTACCGTCCGACGCCGAGGAAATGCATGTAGAACCAATGGCGAACGCCGAGGCGATTGCGCCAGCCAGCGCGGCTGTCTCCCCAGAAACGGGTGAGGCGCGCGAAGAGCCTGAGGGCAAAGAATCGCCAGCGATTCAGGATCAGCCAGCGGCTGAAGAGACGGCCTCGCCAGAGATCGAGGCCGCCGCCGAAGACCAGGGCGAACACGAGAGCGAGTCTGAGAGCGAACACGAGGGGACGGCTCGTCGCCGTCGCCGCCGTGGCCGTGGTCGCAATGGCCGCACGCAGGATGCCGAGACGGATGAGGGTGAAGACGACGAGCCGCATGGCCGCGCCGCCTCGCCCGCAAAGCGCCAATCCACGCCATACGCCGCGCCTGAGAGCGCCATCTCTTATGCGCGTGACTACGACACTGGCAATGGCTTTCTGCCGGGTGTCGAGGGCATCGATAGCTACGAGGAATCTGGCTATACTCCCTATACGCCCGCACCGCGCACACGGGCGCCGCGCCCAACCGCGCCCGCCGCGCGTCAGCAGAGCCAGCAGAACCACCAGGAATCGCCGTGGAATATGGCGAACGCGCAACAGCATGTGCAGGAGTCGGCGAGTCCCTTTGGCTCGCCTGAGCCATCCTTCGCCCATGGATTCGGCCCGCCGTCCGCAGGTGTCGCCAGCCCGCTCCATGAGAGCGCGCCGCGCATTCGTCGCAATGAGCGCAGTGGCGAGGCGCCGCCGATGTCGGCCAACCAGTTGGGCACAGTGCTCACGGGCGCCATCGCTCAGCAGACCGACCGCCTGCTCAGTGAGTTGCGGCGCCAGCAGTATCCGCCAAGCATGACGGTAGCGCTGCCAGCGTTCCCCTCGACCGAGCGCATCGGCGTCTTTGTGGATGTCGCCAATCTGCTCTACTCCGCGCGCAGCCAGCGCATGAGCATCGATTTCGGGCGTCTGCTCGATTTCCTGCGCGGCAACCGTCGGCTGATTCGCGCGCACGCCTATGCGCCGACCAACCCCGACCCACATGCCGAACAGACCTTCCTCTCGGCGGTGAAGGGTGTTGGCTATCGCATCACCACGAAGAACTACAAGACCTTCGCCAGCGGAGCGCGCAAGGCCGATATGGATCTCGATCTGTGCATGGATATCGTGCGGCTGGTGGATGCTGGCGCGCTCGATACCGTCATGCTGGTCAGCGGCGATAGCGACTTCCTGCCGCTGCTGGAATACTGCTCCGATCACGGGGTGCGCGTGGAGGTGGCCGCCTTCGACGACGCCGCCGCGATGATCCTGCGGCAGAGTTGCGACCTCTTCATCAGCCTGTCACAGGTCGATGAGATTCGCGCCTAGCGCGCCAACATTACCAGTGTTGTCGCGCGCAGAACCTCTCCCGGCCTCTCGGCCACCCTCCCCTACGCAGGGGAGGGACCGGGCGAGCCACGTGGCGCATAGCTCCCAATGGACTCCCCTCTCCTCCGAGGAGAGGGGTTGGGGGTGAGGTCTGGCGCGAACGATACCAACCTCAACGGACGTGCTCTCAGATGTGCTTGAAAACGTTCCTCTTGACGCCGCCGCCGGCGCCCGCGATACTGTGACGACACATCATAGCGAGTGTTGCGCGAATCCTGTGCGAGAGGAAGAAACTGGATGACCGCCGAACACGCCGAACACGTTGATATCTTGATTGTCGGGGCGGGGCTGTCCGGCATCGCCGCAGCCTATTACGCGCAGACGCGTTGCCCGACGAAGACCTACGCCATCCTCGAAGGCCGCGATACGCTTGGCGGCACCTGGGATCTTTTCCGCTATCCGGGCGTCCGCTCCGACTCCGACATGCACACGCTCGGCTACTCCTTTCGCCCCTGGCGTGCGGCGAAAGCCATCGCGGACGGCCCGGCGATATTGCAGTACATCCGCGAGACGGCGGAGGAATATGGCATTGACCGGAAGATCCGCTTTGGGTGTCGGGCGCGCGGCGCCACATGGTCCTCCGCTGAGGCGCTGTGGACCGTCGAGGTCGAGCAGGGGCCGGATAAGGAGATCGTCCGGTTCACCTGCGATTTCCTCTACATGTGTACCGGCTACTACGACTACGCCACTGGCTATACGCCCACGTGGCCCGGTGTCGAGCGGTTCGCTGGCCGCATCGTTCATCCCCAGCAGTGGCCCGACGACCTTGACTATGTCGGCAAGCGGGTGGTGGTGATCGGCAGCGGGGCAACCGCCGTGACGCTGGTTCCGGCGTTGGCCGAGCGGGCGGCGCATGTCACGATGCTCCAGCGCTCGCCGACCTACATCGTCCCACGTCCCTCCGAGGACGCCGCCGCCAACTGGCTGCGTAAGCGCCTGCCCACCACGCTCGCGGATGGGGCGGTGCGCTGGAAGTCGGTGCTGTTCGGGATGTATTTCTACCGTGTTGCGCGGCGACGGCCAGCCGCCACGAAGCAGATGATCCTGCGGATGGTGCGGGAGCAACTTGGGCCAGACTACGACATCGAGACCCATTTCGCGCCCCGCTATAATCCCTGGGATCAGCGGCTATGCCTGGCGCCAGACGCCGACCTGTTCGCTGCGATGACGTCGGGCAGGGCGTCGGTGGTCACTGACCAGATCGAGACCTTCACCGCAACCGGCGTGCGGTTATGCTCCGGTGAAGAGCTTGCCGCCGACATTATCGTGACCGCGACGGGTCTCACGATGAAACTGATGAGCGGGGTGCGGCTGGTGGTGGATGGCGCCCCGGTAGACCTGTCGCAGACGATGGCCTATAAGGGGATGATGTATAGCGACATCCCAAATCTCGCATCCGCCCTGGGCTATACCAACGCATCCTGGACGCTGAAGTGCGAGCTGACCTCACGGTATGTCTGCCGCCTGCTCACCTACATGGATCGGGGCGGCTACGCCCAGTGCATGCCACGCAGACACGATCCGTCCATCACTGCGGAACCCCTCATCACGTTCACGTCGGGCTATGTCCAACGCGCCATCGAGACGCTCCCACGCCAGGGGTCCAGAAAGCCGTGGAGGCTCTATCAGAATTACGCGCTCGACCTGCTGAGTCTGCGGTTTGGCGCGGTGAACGATGGGACGATGGAGTTTACGCGGCGTCGACAGCATGCGTGATAGCAGAGCGCTTCGATCATCGGTGATGGACCAGCTGCCCCGTGTAGACAGCGCGATATGAGGACAGCTACAATGCCCGTATACATTGGCCCGCAGAGAAAGTGAGAGCGCGATGAGACGCGATGATGCGAATCAGGTCGGGAAGGCGATGGGCGAGGATAAGCGCCTCGTAGCGGTCTACCCCGGCAGCTTCGATCCGGTACACCGGGGACATCTCGATATCGCCAAACGAGCGGCGGGCCTGGTCGACGAGTTGATTATCGCGGTCTACACCACCCCCAATAAGAATCTGCTGTTTTCCACCGAGGAGCGCGTACAACTCTGGCGCGAGACTATCGCCGAGGAGGGGTTGGCCAATGTGCGTGTGGAGCTTTTCGAGGGGCTGGTTATCGACTTTGCCCGTAGCCTTGGCGCTCAGGCCATCGTGCGCGGATTGCGCGCCGTCACCGATTTCGAGCTAGAATTCCAGCAGGCGCTCATGAACCGCAAGCTCGCGCCAGAGATCGAGACGCTGATGATTATCACCGACCTGCGCTATCTGTTCGTCAGCGCCACGCTGCTCAAAGAGGTGGCGCGTCTCAATGGCGATCTGGATGGCATCGTCACTGCCACCGTCGCCGCCGCGCTCCAGAAGAAACAGAACACGCGCTAACCATGCCAGCCCGAATATGGTAGCCTACTTTCCGCTTTTCTACACGTCAAGGCGATATACTCAACTGAATAAGAATCTATTGCCATACTGTTGAGGAGAGGACTGTACGACGTGGGAAACCTGATAGCGTTCGGCTGGTATGGAGGGAAGTATAGTCATCTTGACTGGCTTCTCCCTCTTCTACCCGATGCCCAGCATTTCTGCGAGCCATTCGGTGGGTCTGCGGCTGTCCTCATCAACCGACCGCCAGCGCCTGTGGAGACCTATAACGATCTTGATAGCGAGGTGGTGAATTTCTTTCGCGTGTTGCGCGATCAGAAAGAGACGCTCATTGAGCAGATAGGTCTCACCCCATTCTCGCGTGAGGAATTCGAGCTTGCCTGCCAGAAACCAACAGATGAAATCTCAGAGTTGGAACGTGCGCGCCGTTTCTACATTCGCGCCCGGCAAGTCAGAACAGGGCTTGCCCAGAAAGCAAGCTCCGGGCGATGGGCGCATTGTCTGCTGACAAGTCGTGCTGGCATGGCAGGAGCGGTATCGCGTTGGCTCGGATCAGTTGAAGATTTGAGTCTCATCGCCCAGCGCCTTTTACGCGTGCAGATTGAACATGCTCCCGCCATCGAAGTCATTCGCCGCTATGATAGTCCGCAGACGCTCATATACTGTGATCCTCCTTATCCACACAGCTCGCGTGGTGATAGCAACGCTTATGCGCATGAAATGACCGATGAGCAACATAGAGAACTAGCTGACTGTTTTGCGGCATGTTCAGGGAAAAGTAGCGATTTCTAGCTACAGTTGCGCGCTCATGGACGAACTCTATGGTGATTGGCAAATGGTAAAAGGCCCTGAAAAACTGATTCATTCGGTCAAGGAGTTGCGCCAGGAAGTGCTCTATGTCAACTACCATTTGGAGGAATTCGGACAGTGGACTCAAAAAGTCAGCAAAACGAAACGCCCGAAGCCATCCTCGACCGCGTTTACCAGCGAGCCATTGCTGATTTAACCACATCTGTCATTGCGGATTCCGCGATTCGTGAGAAGATCGCCTTCATCAGCCGCAATAAAATCGGGGCTGATGTGCGAGTGCTTATGGCTTGCACGCTCGCAAAAATCCATGAGCCTACCAAAGATATTCGCAAGCCATATTCTGTGCTGGGCGATGATTCGTATTCAGGTCGCCATTACGACGAGCGCCCAATTGCGGCGTTCATCACGGTCTATGGTTTGCCATGTAACCGCACCACTGGTTTCCTCACCCCTGCCTTCCGCACCAAGAATGTCGTACTGACCTCCGATGTAAAGCTAGGTGGTGAGTCATACGAATTGGACAATGCGTTTCTGTCGGTCATAGCGAGCCATTCACGAGGGTAACGTATCGGCTGAGGATGTGCTCACCGAGGTCGTACGCGGTTTGATTCAAATAAAGCTTGCGCATGAATCAGAAATCGCGGACTCAATGGCCAACCTTCGAGGAGCGGGCGTATCAGAAAGCCTCTCTGCTGAAGGCATTGTTACGCTTCTCCAGCAGCATATGTCTTCCCCATATACGAGCAGGTTGCCTGTATTGATGGTTGCCGCTGCCTATCGTGCTGCTGCGCCTTTGTTGCGGGAACATGCATTGCCACTTCAGGAACATAACGCGGCGGATGAACAAACGGGCGCCCTCGGCGATGTCGAAATAGTTCTTGTCACGGATAGTAAAGTCGCGACTGCCTATGAAATGAAGGATCGAGGTGTCACGCGAAATGACATAGACCAGGCTTTGCAGAAAGCGCAAAGCTACTGGCAGAAAGATGGCAAGAAGCTCGACAACTACATCTTCATCACTACGGAGCGAATTGATCTTGATGTTGCGGAATATGCGGCAAGTCTGTACGAGAAAACAGGCGGCATTGAGTTTGTCATCCTGGACTGCATCAGTTTTCTTCGCCACTTTCTACATCTCTTCTACAGGTTGCGCATGCAATTTCTCGAAGCGTATCAGACCCTACTGCTTGCTGAACCAGAGAGCGCGGTTCGGCATGAATTGAAAGTCTCTTTTCTTGCCCTGCGGCGTGCTGCGGCAGTACATGATGTGGCAGGCGATGCCTCATGACATGCTTTATCATGAGATATGATGCAGTTGTGATGAAGACATGCCACGAATATCCCGCAAGGAGCATTTACAATGACGTACAACTCCATTCTCATCGAGCGTGACGCGCCCGTCGCCACGATCACCATGAACCGCCCAGAGAAACGCAACGCGCTCTCCAGTGAGATGATGCGCGAACTGGTTGACGCCCTGCGCGAACTCAGCGCCGAACCCGACGTGCGCGCCATCGTGCTGGCGGCCAACGGCCCAGCATTCTCCGCCGGACACGACCTGCGCGAGCTGGTGGATGGCGACATCAATCGCTATCGCGCCGTCTTCGATCTCTGCACGGTGCTGATGAACACCGTCCAGGAAATCCCGCAGCCGGTGATTGCGCGTGTCCACCGCATCGCCACCGCCGCCGGATGCCAGCTCGTCGCCACCTGCGACCTGGCCGTCGCCGCCGAGGAGGCCACCTTTGGCACGCCCGGCGTCAAGATCGGCCTCTTCTGCACCACGCCGATGGTCGCCCTCAGCCGCGCCATCGGACGCAAGCGCGCGCTACAGATGCTGATGACGGGCAAGCTCATCTCGGCGGAAACCGCCGCCGACTGGGGACTCATCAACAGCGTCGTCCCCGCCGATCAACTGGAGAGCGCCGCCCGCGATCTCGCCCTCTCGATAGCCAGCGCCAGTTCGCTCACCGTTGCCCTGGGCAAACAGGCGTTCTACACCCAGATCGACCTCGACCAGCCCAAGGCCTACGCGTATGCCAAAGAAGTGATGAGCATGAACGCGATGGCCGCCGATGCGCAGGAGGGCATGGGCGCCTTCCTCGACAAGCGCCAGCCAGCCTGGGTGGGGAAGTAGGGCTGACCTCTCCCGGCCTATCGGCCACCCTCCCCTACGAGGGGAGGGGCCGAACCACCAACGTGGCGAATGGCTACGCGCACCTCTGGATTCTGACTCCCCTCTCCTCGTAGGAGAGGGGTTGGGGGTGAGGTCTGTCACGGCGGATCATCCTAATGAGGTTCACATGGATTCCACCACGCCTTCTTCTCCTGATACCCGCCACGCCGCCGACTTCGTGCTGACGGGCATCTCGCGGCTGGTGACGGTCGCCCCTGACCGCTATGGCGGCGGCCCACTCGGCGTCATTCCCCAGGGTGCGCTCGCCGCCTACGAGGGGCGCATCGTCTGGGTGGGGCCAGAGGCCGATCTGGCGCAGGCGGTTGCCATTGAGGCGCTGCCGCCAGAGAGTCGCCACGATGCCGGTGGGCGCGCCGTTCTGCCCGGCTTTGTCGATTCGCATACCCATTTTGTCTTCGCGGGCGACCGCGCCGAAGAGTTCCAGTTGCGGCATGCGGGCGTCGCCTATGAAGAGTTGGCGCGCCAGGGCCGTGGCATCCTCAGCACCGTGCGCGCCACACGCGCCGCCCCCGCAGAGACGCTGCTCGCCCTGGGGCGCAGCCGCCTGGAGTCGTTCGCCGCTCATGGCACCACCACCGTCGAGGGCAAAACTGGCTACGGGCTGGATCCCGAGAGCGAGGCGCGCTGCCTGACGGTCATGCGTACGTTGGCCGCCGCGCCGAATCTGCCGACCGTCGTGCCAACGTTTCTCGGCGCGCATACCCTGCCGCCGGAGTATCGCGAGCATCCCGGCGACCGCACCGCCTATGTAGACCTCATCTGCGAACGGATGCTGCCAGCGTTTGCCGCCGACGCGCGTTTCTGCGATGTCTTCTGTGAGCGCACCGCCTTCACCGTCGACGAGGCGCGGCGCATCCTCGAACAGGCGCGCGCACTTGGCTACGCCCTCAAACTGCATGCCAACCAGCTTGGGCCGACGGGCGGCGCGCGTCTCGCCGCCGAACTGGGCGCGGTCTCCGCCGATCATCTCGATTTCGCCTCCGATGAGGAACTCGATAGGTTGCGGGCGGCGGGAGTTGTGGGCACATTGCTGCCGGGCTGCTCCTTCTCACTGAGCATCGCCTACCCATCCGCGCAACGGCTGCGCGAACACGGCGTGCGTACCGCGCTGGCCACCGACTTCAATCCCGGAACGAGCTATTCCGAGAATATGCAGATGATGATCGCGCTGGCGGTTAGCGCGATGGGCATGACGCTCGACGACGCGATCACTGCGGCCACCCGTGGGGGCGCCGCGGCGCTGGCGCTGGAGTCGGATGTGGGCAGCCTGGAGCCTGGCAAGCGCTGTGATCTGATCGTGATGCAGGGGAGCGATGAACGCGAACTGGCCTACCACTTTGGTGTCAACCTCGTCGCGGAGACGTATCTGGGTGGCCAACTGTTTGTGGGTGGTACTCCAAGGGCATAGACAGCCGCGAGGAGTATGCTATACTGAAGGCCACGGGCAACGCCGCCTGAAAGGACATCGGGGACGCGTAGTGGCGCTATTGTGGGGGGAGACGTAGACAGCCAATGGCCATACTGCAAGTGCCGGGAACCGGCTTCGCCGCAAACATGGGAAACGTCACGACGCCACTGGTCGTTCTGTTTGAACGTGATGATACGATTGCGGTTCCCCTGCTCTCTCAACTCCGTATGGTTGGCTATGATGTGCGCGCGGCGCGTACCCCCGTGGAACTCTTTGGCATGCTCGGCAAGCAACTGGTTGCGCTGGTGCTGGTTGACCTCGGCAATGCGACGGCCGGGCGCCGCGAATTCTGGGTCGCGCTGGATGCGCAACGTCGTGGCCGCTCGCTGCAGGTGATGACGTTTCCGCTTCATCAGCCCCGCGAATGCGCTCGACGCTGATTTCGAGCCGTCGGCCCGGGCGCTGGCTGATGTTGATGTACGGGGCATCCATGAATTTCAGAAAGTGCTGGATGGTGTGCGCCAGCGGATACCGCTCAATGGCCCGCCGCTTGGAATCGCCGCCCCTGGCTCCATTCCACCCATAGGCGCGTCGTTGGGCATCCCCTCGCCGTTTAGCCAGCCGTCGTATTCGCCCTACAGCCAGCCATCGTTTCCGCCGTATTCCTCGAATCCGCAGCAATCGCCATTCGCCCAGCCACTCGGCGCCTCACCGTTCGCCCAGCCCGCCCCGTCGAATCCATTTGGCGGCGGCCAGAGTGACAATAACTCGCCGTTTGCCCAGCCCTATAGCGTCAATCCGTTCGCGGCGGGCGCTGCGCCGCATGGAAATGCTGGTGGCGAGTCGCCATGGGATCACACCAGCGCCATATCGGCGGCGAGTAATCCCTTCAGCCAGCCGTCACAACCCGAACCGTTCGGATTTGAGCATCCAGCGATGCCGCATTTCGACGCACAGCAGGGGCAATACGGGCAGCAGGGCCAGCATATGCAACAGCCCGCGCCTCCGCGTGTTCCGGCTACGTCCCATCATAGCCGTGATGACCAGCCGTTTGTCGATGTCTGGATTCCGCCGGAAGAAGACGATCAGGTGACGAGCGTCGTCCCAGAGGCCACCTTCGAGCAGATGGAGCGCCAGGGACAGATGAGCCAGATGAGCCAGATGGGCAATGCGCTACAGGAGCCGACGCACCGTATGGCCACCATGCCCCAGGCAAGCGCTGGCTACGCTGGTACCAACACTGAGCGCGCGCTCAGCACGGTGCTGGTGGAAGGCGCGATGCTCACCGCGCAGAAGCTTGAGGCGTTGCGTGGCATCCAGCAGATGCTTGGCGGGGTGGGCATGCAGTTCAAGCTCGGTGAACTGGCGCTCCTCTTCAAGTTCCTCAGTCCCGATCAGTTGCTGGCGGCCCTGCTCGTGAGCCGGGGACTCGTCAGCCCGCAGCAAATCGCCTCGCTCGGGCGCATCAAACAGGAATTGGCCGCCACCGGCAAAGACGAAGACCTCGCCACGCTGCTGCTCAAGTTCCAGGTGCTCCCCGCCGACAAACTGCGCGCGCTGCAATTAGAACTTTAGCGCGGCAGGCGGCTCACGGCGGTTGACATTGATGCTCGCAAAAAAGGATTGTCACGGAGAGAGCATCAGCCGTCGTCTCATACCATCTCCGCATGGGATGTTGTAGTCTGGGGCATGAGACAAGTCACTCGCTGGCCCCCATCTGAGCGTGGAGACCTGGAGCACCGCTATCGCCGTGCCCAGAGCCGCACGAGTCGCAGTTGGTCGCAGATCCGTCGGTGGTTGCGTGGCGTCGCGGACAGACGGCGCGTCAGGTGGCAGCTGACCACGGGCTACATCTGCCTATTGGATTGGGCCGACTCGCGCAGCGCTACAACACGCAACGGACCCGACAGCGATGCGGTAGATCGGCAACGCTTCGCCTAGCGGGCGGCGTCGTATCGCCGCCCGCGGTTGCTCTCAGGTCGGACCAGCAGGACGAACTGCGCCAGGCGCTGGCTGGGCCAGCCGCCAGTAGGAGCGGCGAGGGATGTGTGGACGGTCGCGGGCGGTCGCAGCGTGGATGAAGCCCGCGCCTGGGCCGGGCCGTGCTATCCAGCGGGGCTGGGACTACTTGCAGCGCCTGCGCTACAGTCCGCAAGTGCCGCGGCGCTCGCCAGCAGCCGGCGGCGAAGGTAGCGGCCTTGGCAGCCGGGAGGCGCAAGCCGCCTGCAGAAAACCTCCGCCGCTCCTGTGCAGCGTGGCAGACGCCTTTCCGCAGGCGCGCGAAGCTGGTCGCCTCTGGCAGCGGCAGCGGCGACCGATGGAATCGCATCGGCCTCAAACCGATGTCTGCGGCAGGTGCGGGCGCCATCAGGCCAGCGCCCGGCGGCTCCGGTCGAACATGTTGCGGCGTGGCGGTGCGTCGTTGGGTTGTCCAGTCCGCTTCGTGCGCCTGGTCATATCCTTTGCTCCTCGTTGCTACGTATTCATGAAGGCGATACCACGCGCACCTATCCGTTTCCGCAGGCTCCAGAATACTCGCAGTGAATCTCGACGGAAGCGCCACTAAAAGGTCAGCGTCCACCGCACTTTCTAGCTTTGGGCGCATATGCTATCTTGGTAATCTGTTAGCGTGCTGCAAGGATAGTCAAATACCTAAGTATTGTCAAGGAGGAGCATCCATTATATTTCGTAGTTACTTGCGCAGAAGTACGTAACACCAATTCCGTTGAGATGTTGCTCTAGGCAGAACCTCTCCCGGCCTATCGGCCACCCTCCCCTACCAGGGGAGGGACTGGGCGACCCGCGTGGCGCCTGGCCACAGTGGTTCTGGGTCTGGCTCCCCTCTCCTCGGAGGAGAGGGGCTGGGTTGGTGATCCGTTAGCGTGCTGCAAGTATAGTCACGGAACCGGGTATCGTCAAGGAGGAGCATCCATTATATTTCGTAGTTACTTGCGCATTAGTACGTAACGCGGAGATGTGCCAACAGATGTAAAGACCTTGGATGAATCTCATCGGTTCCCGCATGGCCATCTCATCGCAATGAAGGCGCGCTAGCTCCCTACCACCGGGGATCTGAGCGCGCGCCGTCTGGCTGAGATCGCGACCCACCATTCGCGGTGGGCGGTTTGCCAGATCCGAGAGCCGCAGAGGCGATGAGAATGCCGCCGATGATGAAGAGAACGAGGCTCAGGCCACCGAGCGCCGCAATCGCCACGATGCGCATCGTCTGACCAGAATTATCGCCGGTTTGCCCGTCTGTTCATCGGGTGTCGGCGATGGCTGCGCCGTTGGGGTGGGGAGCGGCGCGCTGATCTGAATGGTACGGCTGGCGACCAGCGATGGCGGGAAGTTTGGCGGACCATTGGACACTGCATCCGTCGAGACCGCGTAGAGGAAAAGCTGGCCAGTGAAAATGTCTGGTAGCAGGACATTTGCCGTAAACTGGCCCTGGCTATCTGAGATGATCTGCGAGTTATCCAGTGTCTTCAGCGCATTATCAGGCTGGAAATCACCCGGCGAAAACGTTGCGCTTGACGTGACGAAAATATCTACCGTCGTGCCCACGGGCAGGAAGCTCTTGCCCCGCACCTGCACTGGCCCACCCGCGTAGAAGGCCTTCCCAGTGGCGGTCGCGGTTGCGGTGGCTGACGGCGCCTGGGCCAGGGTGATCTGCGGGGCCGTCGAACCGAGCGCCTGAAACACCTGATCAGCGGTAATCACATTCGTCGTTGGGTTCGCGGTGTCGCTCGCGCAGATGAAATAGAGCGCGCCGGGATTGCCAGCCGCAGCGGGCCAGACAAACGTGGCCGTAAAATTGCCGCCATCATCAGCGGTGACTGGCGCTGCAGAGGGAAAGGCGGTAAATCCTGTGGCGCATCCAGCCGTTGTGGTGGCCCAGCCCAGGCTGTAGGTTGCGCCCGCAGTCGCCTGGCCTGCCGACACCGAGACATTGGTATGCACCGGCCCCTGCACCGTCTTACCGTCACTGGAAGGCGTCGGAACGACCACATGCATACTGCCCGTAGAAGGATCCGCGTGGGCGGTACGCACTGATGGCAGGCCCGCCATCAGCAGCAGTGCCACCAGCACCGGCAGCAGCCCCAATAGCCCATATCTGCCTCTGCCAATGCTGTTTTGCGCCCTGCGTCGCATGCCTGCTCCCTCCGCTCCTGGCGAACTTCCCGTGCATTCTCGTGCATTCTCGTGTAGCCATGTGGTTTGGCTCAGCCCAGCTCAGCCCATCCCACGCCGGAACAGTATAACATGACAGCTTTGTCGTGCCATCCTCCTCTACCCAATATACCTGAATTTGGCCGAATTTGACCGGGCGTCGCGCGTCTGATAAAATGACGTGGATATGTGCCTACGCCAGAAGCGAACGGGCACAACGCACTCATGAACTGCGACTGGAGGACGGCAGGATCTATGGATAAGATCGTCGCCTGGTTATTTACGGACCCGGTTTCGGCGGGCGCCAGCACACCCTCTGGGCATCCAGAGGTCTTTCACTACTATCTCCCCTGGATGATCTTCTGCGGGCTTGGCCTGCTGCTTCCCCTCTACTACGCGCTCGAGGGACGCAGACGCTTTTTTGGCCACCATACGCTGCACAAGTATCTCATGACCAAATTCATGAATCAACTCTGGCCACTCGCCCTGGTCGGCTGGATTCTGATTGGCGCGCGTTATGGCCTGGACTCATCGCTCTTCGCCTGGCGTGTCTGGCGCTATGGCTGGCTCGTCTGGCTGGCGATCATCGCGGTCTATTGGGGACTCTACTTCACCCGCCACTATTCACGCCACCTGGAACGCCACCAGCTGGATCTCGTCAATTCGCAGTACATCCCGCAGCCCAAGTCCAAGAAGCGCACCGTGCGCGCAGGCCACCACTAGCCCGCGCGTCCACGCCCTCGTAGATACATGCGAATAGCGCCGGATAGTGCGCCGCGACTCCGACAAGGAAATGCGGCGCACCGTCTTTTTCGCCAGATTTCTCCCTGCCACTGCGCAATGGCATCGCGTACACTGTCGCCTGGAAGAATCGCTCAACCAGCGTCGCCGCCATACATGGCGACTCGCCCCAACTGCGCCAGATGGCAGGCGCCAATGCGGGATGTACACCATATGTCTTCGAGAGCGTCTGATGGAAGCTCAGGTCTGACCACTGGCCGCAAGAAACGAACCGAAGTCGCCAGGTTATGCGCCACACTCTTCGGGTCTACACCGCTGGCCCCATTCTGCCAGACGTGGGCTGCGGAAAATGCGCGCTTTGCCGCGTTTCTCGACACGTATCAGGACAAGATTGGCAAGAAACTGCGCGGCATTCGCGACGAGGCGGGCTTCTTTGATCTGCTCGCGGAACTCGATATCGCGCATAGGTTGCTGGTTGAGCGCAGTTTTGCCCTGATCTACGAGCCATACCTCGCCGACAAACGGCGTGGGCCAGACTTCGCCGTCACCTTCAAGACGCATATGCTCTGCAACGTCGAGGTGCGCCATCTGCAACTGTCATCTGCTGAGCCTGGTCCGCGGCTGACCGCCATCTTTGCCGATAAGCTGCGCCAGCTCCCACCCTCCGCGCCGAATGTGCTGGCGCTGAGCGGAGCAACCGGGATCACCGCGCCACAGCAGATACAAGACGCGCTTCAGGCATTGGCCGCGCCCACGAGCCAGCGCGATGGCGATGACACCAATCGCGGCGAGCGGGGCTTTGCCAGCGCTCGTGACCTGGCGCGCCATCTGGAACGCCTGAGCGCCGTCGCCATCCTCGCGCCACCGCCAGCATTCCTCTGGGAGCATCCACGCGCGCGCCATCCGCTGGCGCCAGAACTGCGTAAAGCGCTAGCTCGTGCGCTCGGTGGTGTGTAGCGTACCTGCTTAGCGCCCAATCGCCCGCATCAGCAGAATCGATCCCTCGAACAGCACCGTAAATGATGCGCCGATGATGATCGGGCTATAGGGGTCAGCGCCCGGTGTAATGAAGCAGGAGAGGAGCCAGAGGCCGAAGAGGATGTACAGGCGCTTCTGGCGCAAGACGGTGCTGTTGACGATGCCCACCACCGACATGAAGGTCAGCACCAGCGGCAACTCGAAGACAATCGCAAACGCCAGCAGGAAGTACGCCACAAACGTGAAGTAACTATCCGCGTCGGTGAGCAGAATGAATCGGTCGCTGCCGAAGGTCACCAGCCAGTCTATCGGATAGCGCAAGACCACAAATCCGACCGCCAGACCGACCACGAAGAGGCCAACACCGAGCAGCGTGAAGGGCAGCGCGTACTTACGCTCGTGGCGAGTCAGCGCGGGAGAAATAAACGCCCACGTCTGGTATAACAGCACCGGCGAGGCCACTATGATACCAATGGCCAGACCCAGTTTCAGCGCAACCATGAACGGCTCGCCGATATCATGGGCCACCAATTGACCAGCAGTGGCGCCCGGGAGCCTGTTGGCGGCGGCGGGGAGGGGTATCAGGAGAAAGCTCATAATTCGATCCCAGAAAATAAATCCCACGATCGAACAAACACCCACAGCGATCACCACTTTGATCATTCGGTGACGCAGCTCTTCGAGATGATCGATGAGCGACATCGATCCCGCCTTCAGACTCCTCTTCATCGGCGGTCTGATCAAATTCGTGTAGATTTTCCGCTGCCATCATATCCCTCCCCCGACTGCGCATCTGGCCCCCTTAGCCAGTGCGCGGCGCCACTATTCCTTGGGAGCCTCGGTCGTGGCGGTCACAGGCGCGGGCGACGGCAACTCAGGCGTGACCTGCACTGTCGCTGTCGGAGGCGGAACAGCCTCGGTTGCTGGCGTGGCTCTTTCACCTCACGCATGGACTTCTGGAACTCCTTGATGGTCTTGCCAATGGACGCGCCCATTTCAGGGAGCCGCTTGGGACCAAAAATCAGGAGCGCCAGAATGACCAGTGGAACCAGTTCAAACCAATGAAGACCTGGCATAACATTCGCTCCATTTCTCTATTGCAAGGTGCGGGTATTTCCGAGGAGCCTTGCCGTATGTGTTCACCTCTATTCAGCGATTATACTCCACCAATGGTATACTGGGTAGCTCAAGAGGATACCCAGTTCCCATTTGCGCCTATTTCCGGACGCCGCTACCTCCTCTCAAGTCTCCCCTGCCAGGCGCCCAACGGTGGCGCGCTAGCTATCTGATCCGCATAGATCGTTCCAACTCCCAAACATCTCCCCAAACATCTCCCTGGCGCGTTGCGCTCGCCTGGGTAATGTGGCGCCATCAGCGCCGCCAAGAAAGAGGACGGGCATAATGTTGACTAATTTGCTAGGATATATACACAATGAGTCGGACGCCTGAACTGGAAGCCGTCTCCGAGGTATTGCGGGGCACTGTTCAGCGATATCATCAGATGGGCGCGCTTGCCAGCTATCATCAGTCAAGATTTCAGGAGGAGCGACAATGGCAGAGACAGCCACAGGTACAAGTACACAGGCACAGCGGCATATGCGCATCCAGAAGTGTTGGTCACTACCGCATGGGTTGCGGAACACCTCGACGACCCGACGGTTCGTATCGTCGAGGCCGATGAAGATCCACTCCTGTATGAGGCCGTTGGCCACATCCCACAACGCCGTCAAGCTCGACTGGCATACCGATGTCCAGGATCCGGTGCGGCGCGACTTCGTGAATAAGGCCGCCTTCGAGGCGCTGCTCAGCCGGTATGGCATCGGCAACGACACCACTGTCGTCTTCTATGGCGACAAGAACAACTGGTACGCCGCCTATAGCTATTGGCTCTTCACGCTCTACGGCCACAAAAATGCCCGGCTGATGAACGGCGGTCGCACCCTCTGGGAGGCTGAGAACCGGCCCTACACCAAAGATGCGCCGCAGTTCGCAGCCACCAGCTACACCGCGCAGGAGCCTGACCTCTCGATTCGCGCGTTCCGGCGTCAGGTGGAGGGGTTGCTTGAGAGCGGCCAGGTGAGCGGTGGCGGCGCGGCGCTGGTGGACGTGCGCTCGCCCGATGAATACACCGGCAAGCTCGTCCACATGGTGAACTATCCGCAGGAGGGCGCGTCGCGTGGCGGCCACATTCCCGGCGCGCAGAGCATCCCCTGGGCCACCGCCGCCAACCCCGACGGCACCTTCAAGTCGACCGAGGATCTGCGCGCGATCTATGGTGGCAAAGGTGTCACGCCCGACAAAGAGGTCTTCGCCTACTGCCGGATTGGCGAGCGGTCGGCGCACACCTGGTTCGTGCTCACCCAGTTGCTCGGCTATCCGAATGTGCGCAACTATGATGGCTCGTGGACGGAGTGGGGCAATCTGGTCGGCGCGCCCATCAGCAGGGCGAAGAAGCCTGAGAGGCCCTATACGCCTCTACGCCTGATCTCCGTTGAATGATTCGGTGCGGTATACTGCAAGGTGGCCATCGGGGTTTCCCGTTGCGCCGCCTTGTCTGTCTCGCGGCAAGTGACTTCGCACACTAAAATTTAGGTAGCAATTGGATAGAGAAAAATCGCAAGAAAGGGTCTGTTCGATGAGTATGGATCGCCAGGAAGCCATTGAATTTCTCGTAGATCACTATAATAATCCGCGCAACCGGGGCGCGCTCGCAGACGCCGATATCGATCAGACGGGCGGCAACCCTGGCTGTTCTGACCGCGTGGAGATGTTTGCCAAAGTTGGCCCGAATGGGCGTATCGAAGAGGTCTCATTCGAGGGCGAGGGCTGCACCATCAGCATGGCCGCCGCGTCATACGTGACCGAGATGGTGCAGGGCATGACACTCGAAGAGGTCGAGCAACTCAGTTTCGAGACGCTGATCGACGATCTTGGGCGCGAGGTGGTGATGGCTCGCCCGACCTGCGCCACCGTCGCCCTGGGCACACTCAAACAGGGCGCGCACGAACTGCGCATGAAGCGGATGGCCGCCGAGCGGTAGCCAGCGCGGATACACTGCCGCGCGGCTACCACTTGATGTGCCGGAAATCGGCCTCAGGCGCTGAGCTTGGAGATGGTCAGGTTGGTGTAGACCACCTCAATGTTATCGTTGCCGCTCAGGCCCGTATCGCCAGTGGTGAAAGTCGTATCATCGGAGCTACCCACCTGCGTGCCGTTGACCGAGAAGACAAAATGGCTGCCCTGCGCCTGCACCGAGATGGTATTCACCTGATTCAGCCCCTTTGTGATGGCGGAATTCGGCGTGAAATCCACAATGGTCGTGCTTGTGCCGCCCACGACTTTGCTGAAGAACCACTTGCCATTCGCGTCAATCAAGAACTCATAGTAATTGCCCGCGCTTGGTCGCCGGAAGACCAGACCAAAACCGTTGGTGACTCGCGCCGGAGAGTTGTTTCACCGAAACCGTGACCACGCCGTCGCCCACCTGGTCCGATGGCGCATAGCAGATGAAACTGCCCTTGATATGATAGCCACCGGCTGCCGAAGAAACAGTTGCTGTCACTGGTCCAATTAGACTTGGTGCTGCCATCAAGCGCATCTTGATAGATCACGAGATTGGGAGTAGCTGTAGCTACTGGGATGCTCGTCGTCGGCGTTGAACTACCACCGAGCGATCCGCCAATGCCACAGCACGTGGCGGCGGGAAGAACTATCATGCACATGCCCAACAGCGATAAGAGCAGAAATTTCTTGTTGGTTCCCCAGAATCGATCCATTGTTCGCGCTCCCCTCCGTCACCACTCTGCCGACAACCAATCCGCATGAGATTGCTGGCGCATCAGAATAGCAGAATGCAGCCCTCTTGTCAAGGCGCTGGGCGAGTTGGGAACTAGTCAATTCAAGGGAGCACAGCCATCTAGTGAGCATCATTTGAACTGTCACACGACCAAACGCGTTTAAACCGGGCCACTGCTAGGCAACTTGCAGCCAACCAAAATGCGCCTCTATCCGCCACCACCCTCTGGAGGTAGCGTTACATACGGCCATGCTCTATAGTGATCCAAGGTGTACTGGTCACTCTCGCACGCCATCATAGGGTTCAGCATCCGCGAGTAGAGAACAGTCGGCAAACACCTCCTTCAAAGCGGGCTAGTTCTCCTTGAAGGCCTACACATAATCGGAGCCTTGGGCGGTAATCTGTTCGCCAATCGCCCTCTAGCAGCCCGTCGCGTCTAGTGTGACCGAACAGCCTCTAGTTCTAGCGTTCGTATCATGGCAGGAATCGCAGTGATCTCATTCGATTTCTCATCCATTTTTTCCTGCGCGAAGACCTATTGGATCTGCATCGCCCTTTCCCTGACGCTGTGTATCGCACTCCTGTGCGACACCGGGAATGGCCGCCCGAAACGAATCATGGCGAATACGGTAAGTCGCTGTAGAAACTGGCCGACTTCACCGGAAGCCAGCCAGTTCTCGCGTCTCTTGTTGTCATGGCTATCATGGGAGGATTCGGTCCTCCTGGAAGAGAAGACGCCGACTAGCCATCCCCACGTTTGATATATTTATACGACTCGGCGTACTCGATCTCGTGGCCGTGCTTGCGCGCGTTACTGGCGTTCTCTTTCGCCCAATCGCGCACCATCTCCGACGGATCCCAGTCGCCCATCTGGCTCTTGTGCGCCTTGAGCGCCGCGATCTTCTGATCCAGATAGCCACTGATGTCTACCCAGCGGTCAGGCTCAGAGGTACCCGAAATATAGACCTCCTTCACCTCATGCGTCTCCAGCCCCTCGGCGGCCAGTTCTGGGAACGCCAGCCGGGTGCCCGCCACCGGAATGATCGCGCCCAGCGTCGCCTCACCCGCGATGCGGTGATCGGGGTGGTTGATATAGCCCTGGCCGCTCCAGTAGCGTGTCGGATCCTGGCAGATCACCACATCCGGCTTCACCGAGCGAATCACCCGCGCAATATCTGAGCGCAGTTGGAGCGTCGGCTCCAGCCGCGAATCCTGATAGTGCAAAAATATCACTGGATGCTGTACGCCCAGCGCATCGGCGGCGGCCTGCGCCTCCACCTGGCGTTTCGCGGCGAGCTGCTCGCTGGTAATCTCTTTGTCGCCCTGATCGCCCGCCTGGCCGTCGGTAATCAGACAGTAATAGACATCGCGGCCCTCCGCCGCCCAGCGCGCCAGCGTGCCGCCGCTGCCAAACTCGCCATCGTCGGGGTGCGCCATCACGATCAGCACGCGCCGTGGCGCGGTCGTCTTCTGCTCTTCCTGGGTTTCCGCCGTATCGGTCATACATGCTCCTCAAGCAACTGGCTGCGGCGTCATCAGCGACGCCGCCACCCGAACCACCTGTTCTGCCAAAGTATAGCCTGTGCGCCCACCACCTGTCAGCGAAACACATTTCGGTACAATCACGCAGCGAAAATGTGAATTTCCGCACTTATCGCACCCATCTGCACAGAGTATGCTACAGCGAGCATCTACTAGAGATACTGGCGATTATGCGCAGACAGTGACAAGCCATCATCCGCCTCGTGTTATGTGTTCGTCTCGCCGACACTGGGGACATCCCAATGATCTATCCTAATCTTTGCGGGATGCCCACGAAAGGAAGTACACCATGTATTCTCGTAGCCATCTCACTCATGCGCGCACTCATGTCTTCACATCGGCGCGCCTCCTGGCGCTGGGGCTGCTTGCGGCGCTGCTCACGCTCTCGGCGTGTACCGTCACCGGAACTGGGGGTACGGTAGACAACACCCCAACCGCCGGTGGCGGCGCTGGCTCGCCCACCGCGACGGCTGCCGCCACCAACGCGCCCAGCGGCAATCCAGTCGTGGTGTATTTCTCGAAGCATCCCGATTCGGATAGCAACGTGAATGCGGTCTTTGCGGTGAATCGCGTCTCGCCCGATCTTGGGGTCGCCAAATTCTCGCTACAGCAATTGATCGCCGGGCCAACGGCCGCTGAGGCAGGGGCGGGCTTCTACACCGATCTCACCACATCGCTGACTGGCGCCTCCACCTGTGGCGGAGCCGACTTCCAACTCTACCCCGACCATAAAGGCACAACCGTCTCGGCGCCAGGGACCATGACGATCAAGTTCTGCCGCGCGACTCAACTGGCGGGCGACCTGACTGGCTCACGCATCGTCGCCGAAATGAACAAGACGATGCTCCAGTTCTCCAACATCCATCAGGTGGTCATTTTGACCAAAGACGGCGGCTGCTTCAACGACTTCCAGGGAGCAAACGCCTGCCTCAGTTAGATGGCGCGTGGCGCATCTCAATCGAACGAGTGACGGCAGGCGACAGGCGCGTCAGGTGAAAATGGCGAACTGTCCATGCCGTCATAGACGCATCATTAGACGCATCCTATGGGGGCCTCCCACATGGCTCACAGATGTGTCCCATACGTGTCATAAACGCAGCACAGAAGCTCATCCATTTTGGCAAACAAGAACAAAAAGCCCCGCAGCTTCGTCAATATAGTGGCATACATAGTGTCGAACCAGACTGGCTGTGAAACATCCCTGCCGTGCTACGATGAGACAGCGAATTGGCAGCGCGACAGGGATGTGGTTCGCGCAATTGATAGATTCGTTGCCGTGGCATATGTCATGCGGAAGTCATACCTATGCCATCCGATTGCCATGATCGTGCCAGGGTAGATCCACGGCAAATGCTATAGAATGACATAGAGGAGATCGTTGGACATGGACGATGATGCGATAACCTTCAACTCTTTGGGGTTAGAGGGATCACCAGAGCGGCCACAATATGCTGTCCATGCGCCCGACGCCACGCAGGAAGATACGATCATCGCGCGCACCGTCGCCGTTGCTGAACAGTGGCGGTCACGCGCCACCCGGCGGCTGACGCCAAAACGCCCGCTGCCCAATTGGGCCATCCCGGTCATCATCGCCGTATTATTGGCTATCGTGCTGCCCAGTGTCCTTGCGGTCGCCGCGGCTGTCCAGGATTATTCTTCGCTCAAGAATCTCGGCCAGTCGGGCGTGCGCCATCTGCTCAACGCCAAGAGTGATCTCTCTGGCCTGCTGGATGGCGTCTCCTCCAATGGATCGTTGTCCTCGCTGCTCAACGGCAGCGGTGGCACGCTGGGAGACGCCCCCTATACGCTTTTTGTCCAGCGGCAGGGTGGCACGCTCAACCAGGCCACCATCACCATCCACCCCGCCTCGAATATGTCAAAGTCGATCAAAACCACGACCTATCGCCAAACGATTGACACCAATACCGCGCTCACCCTTGGCGGCACGACGCCAGCCACCTCATCCACCACCAAAGCGTCGCCCACACCGACCGCAACCACGACACCAACGGGATCGGGGAGCGCGGGCTTCACCTTTGATCCAGCGGCCATCGACCGGGCGGTCTCAGAACTACACGCCGCGCAGAGCGACTTCCTGGCGTTACGCAACAAACTCGCGAATCCCGACTGGGTACTTTCGCTCGCGCCGCATGTGCCCGGTGTTGGCTCTCAGGTCGATACCGTGATGACGCTCGCGAATGTTGGCTACGACGCATCGACACTGGGTGTCGTGCTGGCCGACTCGGCCAAACCGCTGTTTGACCGGATTCATAGCGCGTCGCTTGCGGGCAACGGCAATAGCGAACTGATTACCCAGAGCGACATGGATTCGCTTCAGGCGGGCCTGACACAGGGCCAGAGCCTTTTCGACCGCCTTCAGCAGGAATTGTCCAGCGTCCAGGTGAACACCCTGCCCATCAGCGCCTCACAGAAAGCCCTCCTCACGAAGGCAATCACGCTGATGCCGAATTTCAAAGGCCTCTTTAGCCAGGCCAGCGACTACCTCAACATGGTCGGTTGGCTGGCTGGCGCCGACGCGCCGCGCACCTTCCTGATACAGACGCTGGATAAGGGCGAATTGCGCGGCACCGGTGGCTTCGAGGGCTTCTACAGCATCCTGAATGTCGACCACGGCAAGGTTGGCTCTATTGTGCTGCAACGCGCCAACGATCTCGACTATGGCACGGCTGGCTGCGGCAAAGGCACCAACAACTGGTCCATCAACAATCCCGCGCCGGCCGCCTACGTCAAATGGTGGCCATTCGCCAACTGGGGGCTGCGCGACGCCAACCTCAACTCGGACTTCCCCACCTCGGCGAAGCTCATCATGAACGCCTACAGCCACGAGGCGTGTAGCAACGTGGATGGCGTCATCCAGTTTACCCCCGAGGCCATTGCCAGCGTGCTGCGTGTGACCGGGCCGCTGCAGGTGCCGGTCTTCAACGAGACGGTGACGGCGGATAACCTCGAAGCCAAGATTCACTACTACGAGGAGAGCGCCGCGGGCATCGCCAAGGCGCAGGCGCTCTTCCATGACTTCAATCCCGCCGACCAGAATAAGATTCGTACGCGCTTCACCGAGGCGGTTGAGCAGTTGCTCGAAACCCATGTGCGTCATCTGCCCAAGAGCGAACTGATTCCGCTGGCGAAACAGTTCCTGGCGGATCTGCGCTCCAAAGATGTGCAGGTCTATTTCAATAACAAGTCGGTCGAGGGCTATCTGCAGAAGCTGCATGCCGATGGCGCGATTGATACGACGCCTGGTGTCGATGGCCTCTTCGTCTCGCAGGTGAATGTCAGTGTCTCGAAGGGTTCGCCGTATGTCGCCACGACGATCAGCGACAATGTCACGCTCGATACCAAGGGCGGCGCGACCCACCAGCTGAGGATCGCGATCAAGAATAACGCGCAGTCGGGCGCGCAGGTCGCTGGATACGTGACCTACCGCGACTACGTGCGTATCTATGTGCCCGCCGGGGCGCAGCTCCAATATGCCGATGGCTTCGATAGCGGGAAGGTGATGTGCGTCGCCCCCCCGACTACGCCACCAGTCACTCCGCCGACGCCACCCGGGCCTCCGACTCCACCGACGCCACCCACAGCCCCTACCTGTGGGTCGAATCCCTATCCCGGTGGCGAGCGTGTCTGCCCGGCAAGTCAGTATCTGCCGCTGAACGATAGCGAGAGCGGCTATCTCAAAAATGCGCAGCCGGGCAACAAGCCTGGCACGTTGAACAAGGTCGGCGGGCCAACCGCTACCACGAGCGATGTCCCCAATCTGACGATGTGGGGCGGCTACGTGGTCATCCCGCAGTATTGCACGGCCAACCTGACGCTCAACTACTACGTCCCCAACGTGGTCAACAAGAGCGCGGGAGCCGCCGCGACCCCAACCACCGCGCCCACCACGTCTACCACGCCCACTGGCGATATAGCCGACCCACGCAGGCGCGCGGCGTAGCAGACCTCTCCCGGCCTGCGGCCACCCTCCCCTCAGAGGGGAGGGCATAGGCGAATCGTGCGGCGCAAGGCTATGAGCAAGAAGCTGTATGTGGATGGAGCGTGAATATGGAAGGCTCTGATGGAGCGCCGACGGCAGCAGAGGAATTGCTGTCTCAGCCACTGGGGCATTTTGGGACGATCCTGGCGGATCCGCCCTGGCGGTTCCAGAATCGTACCGGGAAGATGGCCCCTGAACATCGACGGTTGTCGCGGTATGACACCATGACGATGGACGACATCTACGAGCTTCCTGTCGCGCAACTCGCGTTGCCTAAAAGCCACCTCTATCTTTGGGTGCCCAACGCGCTTATCGTTGAAGGCCTGGAGACCATGAAGCGTTGGGGCTTCACCTATAAGACCCAACTCATCTGGTATAAGATTCGCAGAGATGGTGGGCCTGACGGCCGGGGCGTCGGCTTCTATTTTCGCAACGTGACGGAGATTATCCTGTTCGGCGTTCGCGGCAATCTGCGGACCTCCGCGCCGGGGCGACGACAGGTCAATATCATTGCTACACGCAAACGAGAACATTCGCGCAAGCCCGATGAACTCTATGACATCATCGAGCAGTGTAGCCCTGGCCCGTTTCTCGAATTGTTTGCGCGTCACCCCCAACCGAACTGGTCGCAGTGGGGCGATGAGATTTTCGATGCCCCTCCGACGCAGCTACGTTTTCCAGAGGTAGCCACTGAGCCAGTGAAGCCACAGTTACGGCTGGTCAAAAACGCCCGCGAGCCAAAGAGCGCCTCGTCGTAGCGCAGCCGCAACCAATCACCTATCGGTTGCCCCGCAACGCAAAAAGCCTCTCCCGGTGTCGGGAGAGGCTAGACGAGCGGTCATGCATGCCTAATTGGTGTTGTCCATGCCCTGGCAGACCTCGAAGAGGAACCAGGTGCGGCGCTCGGTCTGGTCGATGATGACCTCCAGTTCGCTCGCGGTGGCCACATCGCGGTTCTTCTCGCACACCTCGTGAGCGGCGCGCTGCATCTTGGCGATGTGCGCGTTATCGTCCATCAGGCGGCGCGCCATCTCGCCGGGCGTCACGAACTCGTCGTTATCATCCTGAATGGTCTGTAGCTCACTGATGTGGCTGATGCTGCGGATCGTCGTGCCACCAACGCGGCGCACGCGCTCCGCCAGGGTGTCGATTGACGCGAAAATCGCATCGGCGTGCTCGTCGAAGAGCAGGTGGTACTCACGGAAGTGCGAGCCAGAGAGATGCCAATGGAAGTTCTTGGTCTTCACATAGAGCGCGAAGGCGTCCGCGACCAGCGGGTTGAGCGCCTCGGTGATCGCCTTCACCTCGTCCTGGGTCAAATCGGTCTTCGTCGCCAGTTGTTTGGGCGCGGGATACGTCTTTACGCGCGCGCTGGTAGCCGTCCGGGTAGCCTGATGGGTTGTCATTGAGCTTTCTCCAAAGGGGTAGTCTGCCACGTGTTCATATGCTGGGTACGTTTCTCGTTATAGCACAGGATGGCTTGCCGGTATCGCCTGTGCCATCGCCGCACATACCCGCATGAAACGTGCCGCTTCGACAAGCAAACGCCCCTTTCCGATAGGGAAAAGGGCTGATGGTGAGTCACTAACGTATCGGCTAATTGGACGCCTCGGCGGCCTTGTTGCGGCCCTTCGTGAAATTGGCGATGATCGTGGTGAAGATCGAATAGAGGATCGAACCGACGATGATCGCGAATGCGCCACTCACCGTGAAGCCGGGCACGAACAGCGACGCCAGCCAGAACAGGAACGCATTAATCACCAGAATGAAGAGGCCAAGTGTCAGGATGGTGATTGGGAACGTCAGAATCTTGAGAATCGTCCCGATTACGGCGTTGAGGACGCCAATCACCAGCGCCGCCACAATGGCCGCGCCCCATGTGACCTGAACGCCGCTCAGCAGCCACGCGATAACGATCAGCGCGACAGCGTTCAATGCCCATCGTACCAGAAACCTTATCATGCGCTTATTCCTCCCCATGCTCGTCTGCGCCCAGATGCGCGGATACTATGAGTACTCGTCAGTCACGTGCTAGCACATCGCCGTTTCTGTGTCCAGCAGGCCAGCAGCGCCGACGCGCCCGCTTGATAGCTCCCGCGCGGTGTGATACAGTGCCTCCATACGGCTGTGATGGGAAACGTCCGGTTGTCGCCAGCGATACAGAGAGCGGCGCGTATGCTGTGAGCGCCGCCGCAGGCCAGCCCGGCAAGACCTCCCAGAGCCACCCGGTGAACCCGCGCCAGAGCATGATTGCGCGCGGTCAGTAGCCGTCGTCGGGATGCGCCCGTTAGCGCGCAGAGCAAAGGCTCCGCATCTGTAATACGTAGCGGGGCGAATGGTGGTGGCACCACGAGTCGGCGCGTTAGCCCTCGTCCTCCAAAAGTTGTGAGGATGGGGGCTTTTTGTATGCGCGTCAAACGCCTCTGGCATCCGCGACGGCGGACTTCGTGGCCGACCGTGGGGAGGCCTTCAGGCGCGGTTTAACCGCCCGCGCTCAGGAGAAACGCGATGGATGATGACGACGATACCGGAGACGCCAATCCGGGGGAAGACGCCTGAGATACACCTGTGTGGCTGGCCTGCCACGGGCGCTCTTCCCGAAACAACATATGGCAGGCCGAATAAAACACCACAGGAGTAATCCATGTCTACAATCTACAACTATCGTCATCTGTTTGCTACGTCATCGAGCGCGCGCATTCCCTCGGTTGAGGTCGCCGCGCACGTCGGCGAACGGATCGCGGTGGCGGGCTGGCTGCACGCCCTGCGCCGCCTCGGTGGCATCAGCTTTCTGATTCTGCGCGACGGCTGGGGCATCGTGCAGGTGGTCGCCGCCAGCGAGGAAGAACTGGCCCCGCTGCGGGCGGCACAGGCTGGCCCCGAGAGCGTCTTGTTGGTCGAGGGCGTCGTCGCCACCGCCAGCCAGGCGCCCGGCGGCATCGAGTTGCGGGAGCCGCGCATCACCGTCGTTACCGCCGTCACCGAGACGCCGCCCGTGACCCTCGGCAAGCGCGAACTGAAGGCCAGCCTGACCACCATGCTCGACGAAGCCGTGCTGGCCAATCGCGCCATCCCACGCGCCGCGCGGTCTTCCGCCTGAGCGCCACCGCGATGGCCAGCTTCCGCGAGACACTCACGCAACGCGGCTTCACCGAGATACAGTCGCCTAAACTGGTCGAATCGGCCACCGAGGGCGGCGCCAACGTCTTCACGCTCGACTACTTTGGCCGCCCTGCCTATCTGGCGCAGAGTCCGCAGTTTTACAAGCAGATCATGGTCGGCGTCTTCGAGCGCGTCTTCGAGGTGGGGCCGGTCTTCCGCGCCGAGCCGCACGACACCACGCGCCATATCAACGAATATGTCAGCCTGGATATGGAGATGGGCTTCATCGAGAACCACTTCACCATCATGGCGGTCGCGCGCGATGTGCTGGCGGCGATGATGGAGCGATTCCGCGCGACCAACGCCGCCGATCTCGCGCTGCTGGGCGTCACCATGCCCGACGTGCCCGCTGAGATTCCGCATATCCATTTCGCCGACGCGCAGGAGTTGATCTTTCAGCGGCACGGCGTGGACGTGCGTGGCGAGCCGGACCTCTCGCCGCAGGATGAGCGCTGGCTGGGCGAGTGGGCGCGCGCCGAACACGGGAGCGACTTCCTCTTCGTCACTGGCTATCCGATGCGCAAGCGGCCATTTTATACGCATCCCGATCCCGCCCGCCCGGAATACTCCAACTCGGCGGACCTGCTCTTTCGTGGCACGGAGCTGATGACGGGCGGGCAGCGGCTCCATCGCTACGAAGACTATCTGGCCGCGCTGGCGGAGCGGGGCATCTCATCCGAGCCGTTCGCCGATTACCTGGAGGCGTTCCGCTATGGGATGCCACCACACGGCGGCTTCGCCATCGGGCTGGAACGCCTGCTGATGCAGCTTATCGGGCTGCCATCGTGTCAAGCTGGCGACGCTCTTCCCGCGCGACCTGACCCGCCTGCGGCCATAGTCAGCTCGAACTGACCTCACCCCCAGCCCCTCTCCTACGAGGAGAGGGGAGTCCAGAGCGTGCGCCAGTCGCCACGCTGGTCGCCTAGTCCCTCCCCTCGTAGGGGAGGGTGGCCGACAGGCCGGGAGAGGTTCGCGCCCGCTTGACCGATCAACACATAAACGCCATGAGTCGCCAGCTACACCCCACCGCCACCTGCGCCGCCGCCGGAGCCAGCCGCGAGCGTATCGGCACGCCGCCCTTTAGCACCAGCGCGAGCCGCTCCGCATCCGCCAGCACGCCGATCTCCTCCAGGGGATTGCCCTCCACCAGCAGCAGATCGGCCAGCTTGCCACTCGCGACGACGCCGAGCCGGTCATCCAGCCGCAGCAGTTCCGCCGCCGTGCGCGTGCTGGCGACGATAGCCTGCATCGGCGTCATGCCATTCGCCACCATCAGCCCCAGTTCGCGCGCATTGCCGCCGTGTGGCCCAACGCCGGTATCCGTGCCCATCGCCACCTTCACGCCCGCCGCCACCGCCCGACGGAAGCTCTCCCGGTGGGCGCTCATCACCTCGCGCGCCTTGTTCACCGCGTAGTCAGGCAATAGGCCAGGCCGCGCCGCCGCCAGATCAATCACATCCTGCGGCGCCACCAGCGTCGGCACCAGATAGACGCCGCGCTTCAGCATCATCTCGATAGCCTCATCATCCAGATAGATGCCATGTTCGATGCTCGCGACGCCCGCCTCGATGGCGTTCTTGATGCCCTGATTGCTCTGCGCGTGCGCCAGACAACGCTTGCCCTGCGCGCCCGCCTCATAGACCGCCGTCGCAATCTCGGCCACGGTGAACTGCGCGTGTTGCGGCGAATCCGCCGACGACAGCACGCCGCCGCTGGTGCAGAGCTTGATCCAGTCGGCCCCCGCCCGCAGAATCTCGCGCACCTTCGCCCGCATCGCCTCTTCGCCATCCACCACGCCGAGCGGCACATCGGGCAGCAGATTATCGCCCAGGTCAATACAGCAGGGCATCATACTATCGCCATGGCCGCCGGTCTGCGAGAGAAACGAGACCGAGACGAGCATGCGCGGCCCAGGGAAAAGGCCACGCTCGATGGCCATCTTCACGCCCGCCGGAGCGCCGCCCGCATCGCGCACCGTCGTGATGCCCGCCTCCACCGTCGCCCGCGTATTGGGCACCGCGTAGAGCAGTGAGAGCGAGGGCGGCGTCATCAGCCCGCGCAAGAGGTCGTAGCCCCACTGGCCGAAGACGTGTACGTGGCAGTCGATCAGGCCGGGGAGCAGGGTCATCCCCTCGGCGTCGATCACCGCCGCGTCTTGAGGAATCTTCACCGCATCGGCTGGGCCAACCGCGTCGATCCGGTCGCCGTCGATCACCACCGTCGCCCGCTCCACCGGATCGGCGCCCGTCCCGTCGATCAGCCGGACGCCGGTAATCGCAACGGTCTTGCCCCACGCGCTCGCCGTCGGAGCCACCGCGCCATAGTGGATTTCGCCGATGTGTCCGTTACCCGCGACATGGTTCTGTTCGCCCTTGCCGTCTCTGCCATCTTTGTCGTGCTTGTCGCCTTTGTCGTGTTTTTCGTGTTTCTTCGCCATCTGCCGCCTCGCTTCACCCAACGTCCCCCGAAGATGCTCGGAGGATGCCCACACGACCACCACGCTGCTTCTTCATTCAGTATAGCAGCGCAGTGCGGCTTTGCAGCGGCGAATTGCGAGAAATCGATGGGAATCTATTCGGGCGCGCCCAGCTCGCGCAAGAGACTGGCTACCGCGTCGTGTCCGCCTTCCAGCGCGAAGGAGAGCGCCGTCTGGCCATCGTCCGCGCGCGCCTGTGCATCCGCGCCCCGCGCCAACAGCAATTGTGTCGCCGCCAGATTGCCATTCTGCGCGGTCTCCAGGATCGGTGTGAAGCCGCCATGCTGCCGCGCGTTGACATCGGCGCCAGCATCCAGCAGCAGTGTCAGCAGCTCTAGCGGAGCCTTACCGGCGGCGGCGGCGTGCAACGGCTGATTCGCCAGGTCGTTCTTCGAGCGCGCCTGCACATCCGCGCCCGCGCCCAGCAGCCAGCGCACCGCGTTCGTGTGGCCAAAGTGCGCCGCCAGATGCAGCGGCGTCCACCCCTCTGGGCTATAGACATTCGCCAGTGCGGCATCGTCTTCCAGCATCTCGCGCAGGCGCATCTCATCCCCTACGGTAGCGGCGTCTACGATCTCCTGTGCCACGTTCATCGCCTGTCTCCTCACTTACATGCTCGCCTCCCACTGCATGCAATAGTAGAACGTTTGGTCTCATGTGTCAATGTAGAATGTTCTGTCTCTGTTCAATGTATCTATAGAGGGAGTGGGTCTGTGCTATGCTAGGCGCGGCAATCGTATCATGCGAGGGGAGTAGCGTCGATGCCTGAGTTGGTCTGGCGTGGCAAGTATGACGCGGATGGTTCGCGCCACCGCCCAAACCTGCCAGTCGCCTCCCTGCGCACCGTCGAAGCAGGCGGTATATCATCTGGTGATACGCCTGCCGTTCCGCTCAACCGGCTCATCGCTGGCGAGTCGCGGCATGTGCTTCCGGCGCTGCTCTCCGACCTCGCCGGACAGGTCAACCTCGTCTATATCGATCCACCCTTTGCGACGGGCCTCGACTTCACCAGTGGGGTAACGCTGCCAGGCTCCGAGCGCAGTATCAGGCGCACCGCCTATCATGACGCCTGGGACGACCTCGATAGCTACCTGCGCTGGATGGATGAGACGCTGGCGCTGCTGCGCGACCTGCTGGCCGACGATGGCGCGTTGCTGCTGCACTGCGACTGGCGGGCCGAGAGCATGCTGCGCCTGCTGCTGGATGATATCTTCGGCGCGGACAACTTCCGCAACGCCATCATCTGGTCGTACCGCAGCGGTGGGGCCTCGCGCCGCAAATCGCTCGCGCGCAAGCACGACATCATCCTGCTGTACGCGAAATCGCCGCGCTTTCACATTCGTCCGCAGGCCGAGCGCCAGTATCTGCGCAAGCCATTCATGGGGTCGCCACGCGATGCGCGCGGGCGTCACTATGTCGATACGTTGCTACGAGACGTGCTGGAGGGCGAGATCACCTGCGTTGGCCCGGATAAGGCGCTGGTGAGCTACAACGTTCGCCCTGTTCTCAACCTCTCACGCGAACGGCTCGATTATCCGACACAGAAGCCGCTTGGATTGCTGCGGCTGCTGCTCACTCTTGCCAGCGATCCTGGCGACCTCATCCTCGACTGCTGCTGTGGGAGCGGCGTCACCCCATCCGCCGCCGAAAGCCTGGGCCGCCGCTGGATCGCCGCCGACGCCAGCCCGCTCGCCATTCACACCACCCGTAAGCGGCTGCTTGCCAGCGCCGCGCCGCGCCCATTCGTCGTGCAGCGCCCCATCCTCGAAGGCAGTGTATATGTTCCTGACGGTGTTGGCCGCATCGTCACCACCACCGAACACGATGGCCGCTCAGTAACTGTGCGCCTCGCCAGCTACACCCCGCCGCCGGATAGCCCGCTGGTGGCTGCTATTCCGCCGACCGAAGAAGACACCTCATCGGGCCTGCGCTACCTCGATAGCTGGAGCGTTGACTGGGCCTACGATGGGACGATTTTTCACCATTGCGCCTATGCTACGCGCGCACGCGGCGGCGCACGCGAGCTGCCCGCTACGCTCACCCACGCCTACGCCACGCCTGGTCACTACACCATCGCCATCCACGCCGTTGATCTCGCGGCCCACCAGACGACGCACACGATTGCGGTGACGGTGGAGAACCATGGGGACGAGAGCATGTGATGGCGGAAGAAAGAGGATGCCAGCCAGAGGTTCTGGTAGTCCGCGCAGGCGGACTTTGTGGCCAAGCGAAGCGAGGTCGTTGAGGCGCGGTTGTTGTCGTTTTCAAACAGTAGGGACAGCGCGCAGAGCGTGGCGGTGAAGCGCGGCTAAGGCCTCGCATGAATCGCCGCGGAGTTCACTGGAATGCGGCACGAGCCAGCGTCGCGTTGTTCTGGGAGCTCGCAGAGGCGGGCTTGTGGCTGCGCGACGAGCCCTTAGGCGCGGCTTCAGCCGCCAGCCGTCGTGGTGCATGTCGCTGCCATTTCGTAATACAGCACATTAACCGCCAGCTCGGCAGGCTCAGCGATCCCACGAGTCGCGCTCCTCACGGATATAGGCGTCCACCTCCTCGGCGGTCTGGAACGCAAGGTGTCCAGGCATCTCGGCAAGATACTCGATTGCACGACGCTTCCCCCCCTCAGGAGGAGCCTGCACCTCGACTGTTACCTCGACCTCCTGCCCCGGCGTAAGTTCTGGCGCGCGAATCTCAATCGTCCCATCTGGCCCGACGACCGCGCGTGTATGTATCACCGTTCCCATCGTCTCTTCACCTGAACTTTCCATAGGCGTTATGTCCCAATCAAAGTTTCTGACACAGCGAGCGAGAAGTCAAATGATCGTCGTATTCGCAAATCCAATACGGCCCATCGTCCCATCGGATGCGCCGCCTGCTACAATGACCAGAGACCCCTCCGCCAGCATCCAACATGCGCCCGACATACGCCCGCGCCTGTGTACTATACTGGTTGGAGAGAGCAAACCATTGGAAGACACCCATCATCAACGAGGATGATCCCGACTCCCGCCACCATCCTCGCGCCGCAGGAGTGACATTCATGACAACATCTGCCTCGCGACCTAACCCCTTTGGCGCTCGCGGCCCACTTGGCCCAGGCTCCGAAAACACCACCATCTACCGGCTCGGCGCGCTCGCGGGTCAGTCTGGCGTCGCGCTCGAACGCCTGCCCGTCACCATTCGCATTCTGCTCGAAAACCTGCTTCGCACTGCCGATCTCGTGCCCAGCCTCGTCAGCGACGACGATATTCTTGCCCTCGCCCGCTGGACGCCCGGCGCCGCCGTCGCGCATGAGTTTCCGTTCATGCCTGCACGCGTCCTGCTGCAAGATTTCACAGGCGTTCCTTCCGTGGTCGACCTGGCCGCCATGCGCGACGCCGTGAAAGAGCTGGGCGGCGACCCCGATGGCGTCAATCCACTCGTCCCCGCCGATCTCGTCATCGATCACTCCGTCCAGGTGGACGCCTTCGGCACGGTACGCTCCTTCGTCACCAACGTCGAGCGCGAGTACGAGCGTAACTCCGAGCGCTATATGTTGCTGCGCTGGGCACAGGGCGCTTTTCGCAATTTCAGTGTCGTTCCGCCGGGCACTGGTATTGTCCACCAGGTCAACCTGGAATATCTGGGCAAAGTCGTCCAGACACGCAGCGGGCCAGATGGCGAGACGCTGGCGTTCCCCGATACGCTCGTCGGCACCGACTCGCACACCACGATGATTAATGGCCTGGGCGTCCTTGGCTGGGGTGTCGGCGGCATCGAGGCCGAGGCGGTCATGCTGGGCCAGCCGCTCTACCAGCTTACCCCCGAAGTCGTCGGCATGCGGCTGACGGGCGCGCTCCCAGAGGGCGCCACCGCCACCGATCTCGTGCTGGCCGTCACGCAGATGCTGCGCGCGCATGGCGTCGTCGGGCGCTTCGTCGAGTTCTGTGGCGCGGGCCTGAGCGCACTGAGCGTCGCCGACCGGGCCACCATCTCCAACATGTCACCTGAGTACGGGGCGACCGCCGCGCTCTTCCCGGTGGATGACGCCACCCTGCGCTATCTGCGCGATACCGGGCGTGACGCCGCGCTGGTCGATCTCGTCGAACGCTACAGCAAAGAGCAGGGGATATTCCGCACCGACGAGACCCCTGATCCAGCGTTCAACTCGCAACTGGAGCTTGACCTCGCCACCATCGAGCCGAGCCTCGCTGGCCCGCGCCGCCCACAGGATCGTGTCGTGTTGGGCCAGGTACGCGAGAACTTCCGTACATCGTTCGAAGAGCAGATCATGCACACCGGCCCCGACGCGAACGGCAAATCTATTGGCCGCTTCGAGAATGAAGGTGGCAATCCGTCACCAGAGGAGCCTGAGGGCAGAGAGTGGCATCCGCACACAGCGACGATTTCCATTCAGGATGAGGAGGTGCAGATCAGCGACGGCTCGGTGGTTATCGCGGCGATTACCAGCTGCACCAATACCTCCAATCCATCGGTGATGATTGGGGCGGGGCTGCTGGCAAAGCACGCCGTCGAGCGCGGCCTGAAGACGCGCCCGCATGTCAAGACGAGCCTTGCCCCTGGCTCCCGCGCCGTCACCGACTACCTAAATGCAGCAGAATTGACGCCATTCCTAGAGGCACTCGGATTCCATACTGTAGGATACGGATGTACTACGTGCATCGGTAACAGTGGTCCCTTGCCAGAGCCGGTGGCCGATGCTGTCCGGGATAACGATCTGGTCGTCGTCTCGGTGCTGAGCGGCAATCGCAACTTCGAGGGCCGCATCCATCCGCAGGTGCGCGCCTCGTATCTGGCCTCGCCGCCGCTGGTGGTAGCCTATGCCCTCGCGGGAACGACCGATATCGACCTCACCAATGATCCGCTGGGCGAAGATCCCAATGGCCAGCCCGTCTATCTGCGCGACCTCTGGCCCTCGCAGCAAGATGTGCGAGAGACGATGGCGCGGGTCGTCAAGCCAGACGTCTTCACCAAAGAATACGCGCATGTCTTCGATGGCGATGACCGCTGGCGCGCGCTGCCGGTGCCTGAGGGCAGCCTCTTCGCCTGGGATGACTCATCCACGTATGTGCGTCGCCCACCATTCTTCGAGGGCATCTCGCTGGAGCCACAACCATTGAGCGCGATTCGCGGCGCGCGGGTGCTCGTCTCAGTCGGCGACTCGGTCACGACCGACCACATCTCGCCCGCAGGCTCGTTCCCCAGCGATAGCCCCGCCGGACAGTATCTGCGCGAGCGTGACGTCTCGGTGCGCGACTTCAACAGCTATGGCTCGCGGCGCGGCAACCATGAGGTGATGATGCGCGGCACGTTCGGCAACATCCGGCTGCGCAACCAGCTTGCGCCCGGCAAAGAGGGCTACTGGACCGAGTATCTGCCCACGGGCGAGCAGATGACCATCTTCGACGCCTCGATGCGCTACCAGGCGGAGGGCACACCGCTGCTGGTCATCGCGGGCAAAGAGTACGGCTCTGGCAGCTCACGCGACTGGGCGGCGAAGGGGCCGATGCTGCTGGGTATCCGCGCCACGCTCGCCGAGAGTTACGAGCGCATCCACCGCAGCAATCTTGTCGGCATGGGTGTGCTGCCGTTGCAGTTCAAGCCGGGTGAGAGCCGCGAGTCGCTCGGTCTGACGGGCCGTGAGACGTTCGACATCCAGGGCATCGATGGCGAACTCAAGCCGCATCAGGAGGTCATCATCAACGGCGCCCGCGAGGATGGCTCGACCTTCGACTTCACGGCGATTGCCCGCCTCGATGGCCCAGTCGACATCGAATACTACCGCCAGGGAGGCATTCTGCTGGCGGTGTTGCGTCGCCTCGTGCGCGAGCAGAAGCAGTAGATGTAGCCGGAGACCGCGAGCGCTGGCCAGAGTATCACGCGTCACTCTGGCCAGCGCTTTCCCCGCCCCAACGTTCACGAGTTCTTTCCCCCTGCTCCTAACCCCTTCCACTTTCTATACCCCATTTCGCCCACGCATTTATACGCAGGCAATCCGCATTCTCACTGCGCGCTATTACGCAAATAATCTCGCATTCTAGCCACGCACTATTACGTGGATGACTCCGTATTTCCTCCTGTATTTATACGTATATACTGCCCGCTAACCGCATAGTATAATGGTGTCCCTTGGTAACGCTGCGATATATATCGGGCAAATTTGAGACGGTGAAGGGCAGACGTGATGCGTTCACGCACGTGGTTTGGGTGGCTGATGACACTAGGAAGCGCTCTGCTTCTGGCTGCGTTGGTGGCAGGTGTCACCTTATTTGTTATATCGAAAACCTCCTCGGTTCCCTCCACGAAGACGGCGAACATTCTGAACACGCAACCAACCCCAACCGCGTCGTTGCCCGTGGGCAACGACTGGACACAATACCACTACGATATCTCAGGGTCGGGGGCAAACCCAGAGCAAACGATTAATTCCAGTAATGTCGCACAACTGAAACTAGCCTGGACCTATGACAACAAGGGCAGCCCGTATGAGGCTACACCCGCCATCGTTGACGGCGTCATCTATATGCCCAGTGGCAATACATTGAGCGCCTATGATCTGCGCACGGGTAACAAGCTCTGGACGTTCACGGGAACGACCCCGGCTTTTGGGCCGACCAACGCATCGGTCGCAGTGGATACGGTCAACCATGTGGCCTACTATGGCTCCGCCAACGCCAATGTCTATGCGGTAGATACACGCACTGGCCAGGGGATCTGGCGGACGAAGATAGGCGACCCGACGCAAGGCGCCCACATCTGGGACTCACCGCTGCTGGTACATGGAAATGTCTATATCGGCCTCGCCTCATACGAGGATAAACCCTGTGTGCGTGGCGCGGTGTTTGCCCTCGTCGCCGCAACTGGCAAACTACTCTGGACACACTACACCTCGCCAGAAAATGAACTGGGAGGCGGTGTATGGCCATCCCTTTCCGCCGACCCCGATGACCACACCATCATGGCCGCCACCGGCAATCCCTGCTCGACGGCCTCTGGCGTCTACCAGCCCTACGCGGATTACCAGCAGGATTCGATCATCGCGATGGATTGGGATACCGGCAAGACTGTCTGGTCCTATAAGGTGCTAGGCCTGGATCTCTGCGACTGCGACCTGAGCGTTGGGCCAGTCACCTACACCATCAACGGGCAGAAATACATTGTGGCGGGCGGTAAGCAAGGTATCGTCTATGGCCTCGTGCGGACGGCGACGGGGGTGCGCCTGGCATGGCAAACCCGCGTCGCCAAAACGACCTATCCAGATCGTGGCGGCGTCTTCCAAACGCCTTCGTACAAAGATGGCTTGCTATTTATCGGCAGTGGCGCGCCGTTTGATAGCTCGTGCCCGGCGCCCGGATGGGGAGCGCTCTGGGCGCTCCATGCCGATACAGGAGCCATCGCCTGGAAGAGCTGCAACAAAAATATTACCTACTCGCCTGGCGTGATAACTGGCGATGTGTTGTTCTCGACCGATACGACGGGCGCCCTGAAGGCCTATGAACAGCAAAGCGGCGCTGTCTTGTGGAACACAACACTCACCGGCGACACCTGGGGCGGAGTCGCCATTGCGCATGGCTATGTTGTGATTGGCACATTAAAAGGCAAACTCTACTGCTTCAGCCTGGACGGCTCTGGGTAATCTGTGTGAATGCGCGTATAGGCTATTTCCCGCGTATCGCGTAGGCCCGGCGGGCAGGCGCGCTGACTAGCTCCCGTTCAGGCCAGCGGAGCGCCGTGAGTCGGCCACCAAAGACGCAGCCAGTATCGATGTTGATCGTATTGTTCTGCCAGACCGGCTCCGCTATAGGCGTGTGGCCGTAGACCACCGTCGCCGCGCCCACATAGTCCGCCGCCCAATTGAGACGGATAGGCAACCCGTTTTCATCGTGCTCACCCGTCGGTATGCCGTAGAGCGTGAAGGCGCGGATGCGTGGGGTGTCGCGCCCCTGGTCGGCCTCGCGAATGCCCGCGTGCGCCACCACCAGGCGCCCATCATCCAGCACGAGATGGGTACCAAGCCCGCCGATGAACCGCTCATACGCCGCAATCCAGTCAGCACGCTCTGGCCCTGGCAGCGCCTCAATCTGCGCGATACTCGCATCCAATCCGTGGGCTATCTGCACATGGTTGCCACGCAGGTAGCGCAGCAGTTTGTTATCGTGGTTACCAGGTACGCAGAACGCATGCCCCGCCCCGACCATCCGCCGGGCGAGTGTCACCGTCTCAACAATCTTCGGCCCGCGATCCACCAGATCACCCACGAAGATGGCGCGTCGCTGCGGATGGCGCATGCCAGACACCATATCGGGGCGATAGCCGAGCAGCCCCAGCAGTTCAACCAGTTCATCGTAGCAGCCATGCACGTCGCCAACGATATCGAAGGGGCCGTGTTCATTGCGGCGGTCGGCCCAGGCCGCCATCTCTTCGGACGTCACACGCATCTCCCTAAGTAGATCACATTAACGGGGCGTCTCTGGCCCAGGGCGGAATGGCTCGCCATGCCCCGGCACGATCAGCGTCGCCAGCCGCAGGACGCGCTCGCGGTTCGCATGGAGCGCCGCCGGGTCGACCGAATACGGGTCGTCGGCGGGACCGCTCGCCATCCACCAGAGATGCGTGAACGCGATAATGTCGTCGGCTGTGCCCGCCAGCGTCGTGATGTCCTGCGGCGTATGGCCCGGCGTCGCGATCAACTGGATCGCGGGCGAGAGGTGATAGCCTTCGGCGGGTCGGTCGATCCAGGAGTCATCTTTGTAGATGGCCTGAAAATCGTGGACGCGCGCGGCGGGGAACAGGCCAACGAGGATCGTGTGGTCGGGGTGATGATGGGAAATCACCACATCGGTGATGGCTCCCTGCGACTCGCCCAGCGAGGCGAGCGGGCCGAGAATGTTGTCTCGGTGGGCGACCATGCCCGGATCGACGATCACCCGCACCGCGCCATCGCGGATATAGGCGACGGTCGAGGCGACGCGCGTGCCGTCGCTGCCGTGGCGGGCGTAGCCAGCGGTGAGGATGTGTACCTGCGCCGTCCGCGCAAGCTGGAGTGTGCTGTCGTCGTGTGCGCTACTCATGCCGATTTCTTCTCCGATGTTCTCGTACGATACGTCGCTGCCATCACCCAGGGATGGACAGTGTGGCGCGGATAGTTGCGCCCTGGCCAGGTGTGCTTGTGATGCTCAGGTCGCCGCCCAGTCGCGCCATCCGTTCGCGCATCGAGCGCAGCCCCAGATGGCCGGGGAAATTGGCGCCGGGGTCAAAGCCCGCGCCGTCATCCGCCACCGTCAGCGTCACGGCGTCTGGCGCCGTTTCCAGCGTCAGGTCGATGGTGGTGGCATTGGCGTGCTTGATGATGTTATGCAGCGCCTCCTGGGCAATGCGATAGAACGCCTGCTTCGCCTCCAGCGCAATCGCTGGCTCGTTGCAGATGTGCGCCTGCACGATCAGCCGCTGGCGATGTTGCGTCGCCTCCGCCAGTTTGCGCAGCGCGGACGCCAGCCCTTCGCGTTCCAGCGATTCGGGCCGCAGCTCCAGGATCAACGCGCGCATCTCTTCCATCGCGGTATCGGTCAGCGAGAGCACGTAATCGAGTGGCTCGGCGGCCTGCGTGGGATCACGGTCCAGCAGCGCGCGCGCGGTGCGGGCGCCCAACGCGATACCATAGAGCGCCTGTGAGACGGAGTCGTGCAATTCGCGGGCGAGCCGCTGGCGTTCGTCGAGCGCCGCCCGATCCTGCGCCTGTTCGTAGAGGCGCGCATTCTCCAGCGCGATGGCGGCCAGGGCGGCGATGGCGGTCGCGATCCGCGCCGAGCGCTCGGTGTAGTAGCCGGGCTGGCTGGACTGCATCGAGATCAGCCCGATGGCGTTGTCTTTCACCACCAGTGGAATGGACATCCACGAACGCATATAGGGATAGATCGTGCGGATGCGTTCGCCAAAGCGTTCTTGGATCGCCGCCGCCAGCGGGGAATCATCGTGTACGTCGTCCAGGATGACCGCCACATGCATCTCGGCGATCTGGTTAAAAATGGCGCGCTGCTCTGGCTCGTAGGCTTCGCGCACGACCTCCCGGCGGGGCGTTGGCCCACGATAATCCAGCACCGTGATCTGTCCCTTATCCAGTGAGAGCACCGATGCGCCGGTGTAGCCCACCAGCGATTCCAGGTGATCGAGAATCAGGCGCAACACCGGCGCCAGTTCGAGCGTCGAGGCGACACTGCGCGAGACCTCCAGCAGCGCCGCCAGCGTCTGTGTGCGGCTCTCTACGCGCTGTTCCATCTCGGCGACGTTCTGGTCGCGTTCGCTGACATCGCGCACCACCGCCAGCGCATGCGGACTGCCCAGATAGGTGAACGCGCTGCCATGCGCCTCCACCGGAAAGGGCGTGCCATCGTGGCGCACGTGCAGCGCGGTATAGCGATAGGCTCCCCCGGCGCGGCACCTGCTCAGGAATTCGACAAATTGCGGGTACGAGGCGGGGTGGATGAAGCTGGAGCAGTGCGCGCCCACAAAGCTGTCGCCGCTGTAGCCATGCATATGCCAGGCGGCGGGATTCGCCGCGACAACCACGCCATCCAGATCGGTGATGATGAGCGCATCACCAGTGGACTCGAAGATGCCGCGATAGCGCGCCTCCATCTCGTGCAGCAACTTTTCGGCGCGTTTGTCCTCGGTCATATCGGTATGCCAGCCAGCGATGCGCAGCGCCCGCCCAGCGGCGTCACGTCGGGCCGCGGCGCGCACCAGCATCCAGCGATAGTGACCATTGTGGTGGCGCACGCGATGCTCGATCCTCAGGCGCTTCTGTGGCGTCTCGGCAAAAGCGCGCAACTCCGCCAGCACGCGCTCGCGGTCGTCGCGGTGTACCCGTGCGATCCACGTCTCTAGCGTAGCGGGCGTATCATCGGCGGGATCTCCGGTGATACCGAGCATCTCATACCAACGCGGCGAATAATAGACGGTATCCGCGATGAGATCCCAGTCCCACAGGCCATCGTTGGCGCCACGAACCGCCAGCAGATAACGCTCTTCATCGGTCGTGCGCGGCGGGCTTTCCGTCGTATTCTCGCCATCAGGCGGCGTCGCATTCGTCATGGCAGCATCTATTCCAAGTGTGTGGCCTTGCGGGTCATGTGGGCTACATGGCATATCATACCATTCACCGCGAGATGGCTGGCGGCTGAAGCCACGCCTAAGGGCTGCGCCACATAGCCCGCCTGCGCGGGCTGCAGATGAGCGCCAACAGAGCATCCGGTGGGCAGGTCCCGCGCAACCCGCGAAGGCGCGGCGGCAGCGTAACCATCGGTCTGGCTCTATTTCTCGTGGCGCTGGCAGAGCAGCGTGACGCCGAGCCAAAACAGCCACACGGGTTGGCGATCAGGCTGGTCAACGGTAGAATCTGCTGAGACAGGGGGATACCCCGGCACAGGGTGAGATACGCGGCGAATTTGGGTGGGAGTGTGCGGCTATGCGCGAGGGGACGGGTGAGGCGACGGTGGCGGTGGCGCCGGATGCTGCCTTTGCGTACCTGGCCGACCCGCGCCATGCCCAGGAGTGGTTCGCGGGCGCGAGACTCGCCGAGCCGCCGGAGGGCGCGCCACACGCGGGGATGACCTGGCGCTTCGTACAGGTGCGCAGCGATAACCGTGTTGTCCCGGTGCGGATGGAGGTCTACGAGCCACCGTCACGCTTCGTCTGGCGGACGACGTTCCGCTGGCCTCGCACCAATCTGCGCTGGGAGATGCGCTGTGAGCCGGATTCTGGCGATGAAGAGCATGTTACACGGCTGCGGATGACGATTGGCATCGAGCCGGGGCCGGTTGGCTGGCTGGGTCTCTATCTGTCACCGCGACTCTATCGGCCCGACCCGGCGATGCAGGCGCAACGCGCGGTCGAGCGTGCCCGCGAGGCGCTGCTGGAGCGCACAACAACACCCGCAACCGAGCGTCCGCCTGCCCGTAACCCCTCCGAGAAGCGCGGACGAAGACGACGATGACTCGCCTCGGCGCGTCACCTCGGCCAGTCGCTGGTCGCACGAGGCGACGCGAGATCAGCCAACTCATCGGACTTCGGGGTGGGGGTGAAAAGCGAGCATAAGTATATATGAAGCACGGTTGTATGTGATATATTGGCATTACCAGGGACACGATGTTGCATCTGGTTTGCCCTCTATTGTCTGTTTCCAATACGTGAACCGACTGGTTGTGTATGTCGGCGCCAAAAGTAGATGTAACGCGGGTCGATCTTCTTTCGCAGATTGTGCTGCGCGCAGGAAATATGAGTGATCCTCGCGCGCAGCAGGCCACACGCGATCAATATCAGCGCCCGAATACGAGTTACACTGATCTCAAAGTTGGACTTTCCTGTCTGTTTCGCCCAGGCGCATCATTTGATGATCTCGCACGTGAGGGATTCTTTCCGAATGCACGGCTCAGCGCGGCTACCATCCAGCAACTTGCCAGTGAGCTAGCAGCTATTGAGTGTGAGCCAGCCCTCTATGCGACACCGGTTATTCCGCGTTATCCCAATCACCATACCCTGGTATTCTTCCGTGGTGGTATGCTGGAGTTAACGCTGCAAGATGATGTATTACAAGCGCTGGTGCGCGCAATGACAATTGTCAGAAACCCTCACCAGCAGCAAAAACCGGGGAGGTAGCTCATGCAGCAGGTATTTCTTGATACAAGCCTCTGGCCGCAGGAAACCGATTCAACCTGGGGGGAGGGCTTTTATGTCGGCCTGACCAGAGAATCCCAATTTGCCGCAGTCAAAGAAGGCCAGCAGGTCGTCTTACGAGATATCAACGTTGGCATTGAAGCCGTCATGCATAAAGTGATCGCATCAAGTGGCGATGAGTGGTGGTTTGGGCAGATTGTCGGTGAGGAGTATCATCAGGTACCCGATCAGCCACTTAAAACACCCACCGCCAGCCAGCAAGAGCGCTAACACCGTCACCTCGGCCAGTCGCGCGTCGCCTCATTCAGCCGGGCCAGCACCTCGCTCCACGGAACGCGGGCGGGCGCGCCGTCGCGGAAAACGACCTCGCCGCCGACGATTACCTCGCCAATGGCATGCGGCGTCATCGAATAGACGACGTTCTTCTCGTAGCTGAATGGCGGCTGCAGCGACGGGTCATCCATATCGAGTAGCACGAAGTCGGCGTACTGCCCGGCGGCAATGGTCCCGGCGGGTATCTCCAGCGTGGCGGCGCTGCCAGCCGTGCCCATCGCAAAGGCCGATTCGGCGGGCACGACCTCCGACGAGAGATGCGTCACCTTCTGCAAGAGCGCGCACATCCGCATCTCATCGAAGACCGAGACACGATTGTTCGAGCAGCCGCCATCGCTGCCCAGCCCCAGCCTGATGCCCGCCTGCTTGCATATCGACGATACGGGTCACGCCGTCGCCCAGAAACATATTGCTGGCGGGGTTGTAGACCAGCCGCACGTCGCGCTCGGCCATTAGCGCGATATCGTCATCCTCCAGCCAGCAGCCGTGGATGATCGTCATCCGCTCCAGCGCCAGCCCCAGCGACTCCAGCCAGCGGATCGGCGTCTTGCCGTACTTCTCGCGGATGGTGTCGCGCTCGTAGCGGCCCTCGGCCACGTGGATGTGGAAACGCGTGCCCAGTTCGTCCGCCAGCGCCGACCCCGCCTGGATCATCTCCGGGCTGGCGCCGTGCGGCGAGTGGGGCGCGGGACAGATATGCACGTCGTCGCGGCCACGATACTCCTGCCATAGCTCGCGGGTGCGCGCCACGGAATCGGCGATGGACTCCTGATACTCACGCGGCGCGCCATCCCAGTCGTACATCGTGCGCGCCAGCATCAGGCGGATGCCGAGGTCGTTGGCGGCGCGGATGACGGCGTGGTCGTTGGTGTTGCCGTCGCGGTGGATGTAGAAGAAGTCGCAGACGGTGGTGACGCCCGCCCGCAGCATCTCGGCAAAGGCGAAGAGCGCCCCGGCGTAGACGGTCTGCTCATCCATGTAGGGGGTGTAGCCGTAGAGCGCGCGGTCACGCCAGGTGAAGAAGTTGCAGTCGTCGGCGATGCCGCGCAGCATCGACTGGAACGAGTGATTGTGGGCGTTGATCGTGCCGGGCACGAGCAGCCGTCGTGGATAGCGTTCGATCACGGTATCCGGCGCCAGCGAGCTTACTGGCTGTACGCCGGTGATGCGCCCGCCATCGAGCACTACAGCCATATCGGGCTGGAAGCGGCCATCGAGCAGTGTCTGTTCGGCAAGCAGTGCGCGGGTCGGGGAGGATGATGGCATGGATGGTCTCGCTTTCATGAGACGCCTGGCGCGTCAATGCGCGGCTAAGGGCTGCGCAGGCTGCGGAACGGCGCCAGTCGTCTATCCATTATAGATGCGGGGTGGAATCCATGACTATCAAGGTTGACGTGGTTCGCGGCTTGGCCTCCACCGTAAAGGGCGTGGGCGAGCGCCACATACGCACGATGATGGCCAGCGGCACAAGCAGCCACGCCAGGTTGGCCAGCAGCACGATCGGGAAGTGCGGCGAGGCGTGCGGGCCAGCGAACTCCTCGCCCAGGATGATGGTGACGTTGGTGAGCATGACCGCGCTATAGAGCAGGCTGGGCAGGCGAATCCAGTCGCGGCCGCGCGCCCAGGCGTAGATGGCGAAGACGTAGAACGGGCCGAAGGCGAGGTTGTCGATCCAGATGGTCATCTTCCACCAGACGGGGCGCGCCATCAGCAGCGGATCGAAGGTGTTGCCCCACCAGTGAATCGCATCCACGGCGGGCGCGGGCGGCCAGAGCGGATAGCTAAAGTGGTATGGGTTAGCGATAATCAACTGCTCGATATCCACCACATAGGTGATAAACAGCAGGTTGATGACAAAGAAGGCGAGGATGAGCAAGTCGAAGGGCCGCTCCCGCAACGGAATGGCGTGTCTGGACATGGGTTCACCTCCGGGTTATGAGGCAGTGAAATCGAATGGTAGCGTTTGCCTGCCTTGAGCATGCCGCAGGCTGAAGTCCTGCGGCTAATCCCCAGCGGCTAGAATCCGCGTGACGGCGAGAAGATTCGCAAATTTCAAGATTAGCCGTGGCGCTTCAGGCCACGGCACGTTTCCCGCCAAGGCAAACGTTGCCATCCAATTCTGTTTTTCGCGCCCTGGCCATGCGGTTCCCCTAAAACGTGCGCGACCACTCTTTGGGCCAGCGCTCGACGACCACCTTCTTATCGGTGTAGAAATCCACGGCGTCGCGGCCCTGGGCGTGCAGATCGCCGAAGAAGCTGTCCTTCCAGCCGGTGAAGGGGAAGAAGGCCATCGGCGCCGCCACCCCCACGTTGATGCCGATGTTGCCCGCGCGCGCCTCGTAGCGAAACTTGCGCGCCGCCGCGCCGCTGCTGGTGAAGAGACACGCCATGTTGCCGAACGGCGATTCGTTGACCAGGGTAATCGCGTCGTCGATCGTCGCGACGTGCATCAGGCTGAGCACCGGGCCGAAGATTTCGGTGCGCGCCAGCTCGCTCTGGGGACTGATGCCCTCCAGCAGCGTTGGGCGCACGAAGTGTCCCTTCTCGTAGCCGGAAACCTTCGCGCCACGGCCGTCCACCAGCACCTTCGCGCCCTCACGCTCGCCCTGGGCAATCAGCGACTCGATGCGCTGCTGGCTCGCGGCGGTGATGACCGGCCCCATCTGCACAGCGGGATCGAGGCCGTTGCCGACGTTGCGCGCGGTGGCCACGGCGGCGATGCGCTCGCGGAAGGGCGCCTCGGCCTCGCCCACGGTGATCGCGACCGAGGAGGCGAGACAGCGCTGGCCCGCGCAGCCAAACGACGAATCGGCGACGATGGTTGAGGTCATCTCCATATCGGCGTCGGGCAGCACGATCACCGGATTCTTCGCCCCGCCCTGGCACTGCGCGCGTTTGCCGTTCGCCGCCGCCCGGCCATAGACGTATTTGGCGACGGGCGACGAGCCGACGAAAGAGATCGCGCGCACCAGCGGATGATCGAGCAGCGCATCCACCGTCTCGCGCCCGCCGTTGACCACGCTGACGACGCCTTTGGGCAGGTGAAGCTGGTCGATCAGGTCGAAGACGCGGGCCATGGTGGTCGGCACTTTTTCAGAGGGTTTGAGGATGAAGCAGTTGCCGCAGGCGATGGCGTAGGGCAGGAACCAGAGCGGGATCATGCCGGGGAAGTTGAACGGCGTGATGGCGGCGACGACGCCGAGCGGCTGGCGCAGCATATGCTCGTCGATGCCACGGGCGATGTCTTCGGCGTTGTAGCCCATCATCAGCGAGGGGATGCCCGCCGCCACCTCGACATTCTCGATGCCGCGCCGCAGCTCGCCCTGGGACTCCGCCAGTGTCTTGCCGCATTCCTGCGTCGTCAGGCGGGCGATCTCGTCGAAGTGCTCTTCGAGCAGGTTTTTGAGCGTGAAGAGATACTGGATGCGGTCGGTCGGTGGCGTGCGCCGCCAGTCCTCGAACGCCGCCTGCGCCGCCCGCACGGCCTCGTCCACCTCATCGGCGGGTGAGAGCGGCACGCGCACGATGGTTTCGGCGGTGGCGGGATTGCTCACGTCGAGAAACTCGGTCGCCCGCGAGCGTCGCCACTCGCCCGCGATGTAGTTGTACAACTGGCCGTCCTGTATCATCTGCTCTTGCCTCGCTTCGTCTGTGACTGATTCGGTGTGACGTGATCCTGCGTGGTTCGCACCGATGATACCAAGTCTACACCAACCCTGGCTATGGCACATGTGGCCGCGAACATTTATATCATCGTTGTGGAGCGGAGTGTACGCTACAATGGATGGCACAGAGTATACATCGGCGGCACGTTGCCGCGTCCATCATGGCAGGAGACAGCATCCCAATGACACTCGATGTAGCGCAGATTCGGCAGCATTTTCCCTCGCTCGCGCTGGAGCAGAACGGCCATCCGGTCGTCTATTTCGATAATCCCGGTGGCACGCAGGTGACGCGCGAGTGTATCGCGGCGATCACCGACTATCTGACCACCGCCAACGCCAACAACCACGGCGCGTTTCTCACCAGCGCCCGCACCGACGCGGTGTTGACCGAGGCGCACGCGGCGATGGCCGACTTGCTGCACGCCGCCGATCCGCGCGAGATCGTCTTTGGCCCCAACATGACGACGCTGACCTTTGCGATGAGCCGCGCCATCGGGCGCACGCTGCACGCGGGTGATGAGATTGTCGTCACCGCGCTCGACCACGACGCCAATGTCGCGCCGTGGCTGGCGCTGGCCGAGGATCGCGGCTGCACCATCCAGATGGCGGAGGTCAACACGGCCAACGGCACGCTCGCTATGGATGACCTGCGGGCGAAGATCACGCCGCGCACGAAGGTGGTCGCGGTGGGCTACGCCTCGAATGCGGTGGGCACGATCAACGATGTGGCGACCGTCATCGGCTGGGCGAAAGAGGTCGGCGCGCTCACCTGGATCGACGCGGTGCAGTTCGCGCCACATGGGCCTATCGATGTGCAGGCGCTCGGCTGCGATTTTCTGGCATGCAGCGCCTATAAATTCTTTGGCCCGCATCTGGGCATCGTCTATGGGCGGCTGTCGCTGCTCGAAAGCCTGCGCGCCTACAAGGTGCGCCCGGCGGAAGATACGCCGCCGGGCAAGTGGGAGACGGGCACGCAGAATCACGAGTGTCTGGCGGGCCTCGTCGGCACGCTCAACTATCTGGAGGCGCTCGGCCACACCCAACAGGATGGCGCGACGAGCCAGTTCCCGCAGATGACCGGACGCGCGCGGGCGCTGCATGTGGCGATGGCGGCGCTGCAGGCGTATGAGCAGACCCTGGCGCGGCAGTTGTTGGCCGGGCTGACGGAGCTGCCGGGCGTGCATATCTACGGGCTGGCGAGCGCGGCTGATCTGGCGCAGCGCGTGCCGACGGTGGCGATCACCATCGAGGGGCATACGCCGCGCGCGCTGGCGGAGGCGCTGGGCGCCCGTGGCATCTTCTGCTGGGACGGCAACTACTACGCGATCACCCTGATGGAGCGGTTGGGACTTGAGGAGTCCGGCGGGGCGCTGCGCATCGGCCTGGCCCACTACAACACCCCCGACGAGGTAGATCGGCTGTTGGACGCGCTGCACGAGATCGTTGGCCAGTAGCGAACGCCGCCACACGCGATTCCGCCGATTATACCGTCACACTGAGATCAGCGGAATCGCCAGCAGCGCGATCAGGATGCCGACGACCTGGACGCGGCGAACGCGCTCGTGCAGCACCAGCGCCGCCAGCAGCACGGTGGCCGCCGGATAGAGCGAGGAGAGGACAGCCGCGACATCGAGACGACCAGTGTGTGCGGCGAGGACGAAAAACGTGTTGCCAAGAGCGTCAAGAATCCCCGCGGCCACGAGCAGGGGCGCGACCTTTCGTATCCCCGACACGATTGGCTGCCGCCGGACGACCAGAAACACGAGCAGCGATGCGACCGAACTCAATCGCGCGCCCGCCAGCGGCCAGTAGACGGCGCTGTGGCTCACCCGGCTGATGAGGATGAAGAAGAGTCCGAAGCAGCAGCCAGCAATCAGGGCCAGCCAGACTTCTCGTGGCGTTCCGGTCGCTTTGCCGAGTGGCCCCTCGGGGCGTGAGATCAATATGGTGGCAACCAGGGCGAGCGCGAAGCCGACAATCTGAACCCCATTGGGCAATCCCGCTGTGGCGGCGCTAAAGAGCACTGGAATCGCCGCCGTCAGCACGCCAGAGATGGGGGCCGCGAGTCCCATCTTGCCGCTCGCGAGGGCGGTGTAGAAGACGAGTAGTCCGAGCACGCCGATCAGGCCCGCCACGACGCCCCAGAGCATGTCACCCCACTGCGGGAACTGCTCACGCGAGATCAGCGCCAGCGCGACCAGCAGCACGAGTCCCACGGAGTAGCCCGCGATCACCGCGCTTGCGGCGCTGACACGGCGGGAGGCCATTCCACCGCTAAAATCGCCGCTTCCCCAGCAGAGGGAGGCGGCCAAACCAAAGATGACGGTTGCGACGAGGTTATTCATCAAAGACCTTGTATGAATCCATGAATAGTCGAGAGGCCAACTGCTGGCCACTGCTGAGCGCTATGCGCGCCCATCTTCCCGACGGCGTTGCCTTGAGATCGTAGCACGCCGAAGCGTACAAAAGGTCTCCTTTCATAGCTCTTATAAACAGGTCTGGCGGAGATGGTGATGCGCCCAGTTCTGGCGCCACGCTGGCCTCCCATCCTGCCTGCGAACATTCAGGGAGGCTGGGGCTATGGCGCGCTTGAGGGTTTGCTATTTACCCGGCGTGATGGCCCATGCTCACGGCGCCTTGCGGACTGTTGTGCGGGAGGTTCGCATCGTGCGCCTCAGGCTCCTGGCGCTCGCCCGCGCGCAGATCGAGCCTGCGGAGTGTCTGAGCGTTCAGCGCGACGATGATTGTCGAAAGTGTCATCAGCACCGCGCCCACCGCTGGCGCCAGGACGAAGCCGACGGCGGCGAGCACGCCTGCGGCCAACGGCAGCGCCACCACGTTATAGCCGACCGCCCAGGCGAGATTCTGCACCATCTTGCGATAGGACGCCCGGCTGAGCGTGATAATACGCGCGACATCACGCGGATCGTTCTTCACCAGCACGATGCCCGCGGAGGCGCGCGCCACATCGGTACCCGCGCCGATAGCGATCCCCACGTCGGCCTGGGCCAGCGCGGGCGCATCGTTGACGCCATCGCCCACCATCGCCACCTTCGCGCCGCCCTGTTGCAGCGCCGCGATCCGCTCGCTCTTATGTTGTGGCAAGACCTGCGCGAAGTATTCAGTGATACCCAGTTCTCCCGCCACCCAGCGGGCGACGGGTTCCGCATCGCCCGTCAGCATCGCCACGCGCACGCCCTGCCGTTGCAGTATGGCGACCGCGTCGCGGCTCTCCGGGCGAATGACATCCGCGAGCGCGAAGGCTGCCAGCGCCTGTTCGCCCTCGACCAGATAGATGACCGTCTGGCCGCGTTCGCTCCAGGTGTGCGCCTGCCGCGAAAGGGCGTCGGGCAGGGCAATATGCCGCTGCTCCAGCAGTTGTGGCCCGCCGATAGCCAGCGTGCGCCCCAGCGCCGTCGCCTGGGCGCCACGTCCCGGCAGCCCCTCGAATGCCGTCGCGCGCGGGATATCCAGGTGGCGTTGCTGTGCGGCGGAGACGATGGCGCGCGCTAACGGGTGCTCGCTATCGGCTTCGACGGCGGCGGCCAGCGCGAGCGTCTCATCGTCGGCGAGGCCAGATGCGGACGCCATCTCGACCAGCCCCAGTTCACCGAGGGTGAGCGTGCCAGTTTTGTCGAAGACGACGACGTTGAGGCGCCGCGCATTCTCCAGCGCCAGGCGGTCGCGCACCAGGATGCCGTTACGCGCCGAAAGCGTCGTGGAGATGGCGATCACCAGCGGAATGGCGAGGCCAAGCGCATGCGGGCAGGCGACCACCAGCACGGTGACGGTACGCTCCAGGGTGAAGTCGCCGACGCCACGGGCAATCCCCCAGACGATGAACGTTACTAGCGCGACACCGACGGCGACAATCGTGAGCCAGAAGGCGGCGCGGTCGGCCAGCGCCTGGGCGTGTCCACGGCTGCCCTGCGCCTCGGCCACCAGCCGCATGATGCCCGCGAGCATCGTCTGCTCGCCCGTCCGTGTGACCCGCACCCGCAGCGATCCACTCCCATTCACCGTCCCGCCGATCACCTCATCCCCGGCGCGCTTATGCGCGGGGCGCGATTCGCCCGTCATCATGCTTTCGTTGACGCTGCTCTCGCCCTCGACGATCTCACCATCGGCGGGAATGGATGCGCCCGGACGCACCAGCGCCAGGTCGCCAGCGCGCAATGCGGCGACGGGAATCATTTCCACGCGTCCGTCGGTGATGCGCTCCGCCATATCGGGCAGCAGCTTTGCCAGCTCTTGCAGCGCGTTCTGGGCGCTATTGACCGCGCGCATCTCCATCCAGTGGCCCAGCAGCATGATGGTGACGAGCGTGGCAAGCTCCCAGTAGAACGACATGCCAGCCACCCAGCCAAAGGTGATGGCGAGGCTGTAGAAATAGGCCGTGCTGATGGCGAGCGCGACGAGCGTCATCATGCCGGGCAGACGCGCGCGCAACTCGGCGACCGCGCCCGCGAGAAACACCCAGCCGCAATACCAGTAGATGACGCTGGCGAGAATCGGCGAGAGCCACGCCGACCCCGGAAATTGCGGCGCCTGATAGTGAAGCAACTCTTCGAGCAGCGGCGCATAGAAAATGACCGGAATCGAGAGGACGAGCGCAATCCAGAAGGGGCGACTGAACATCGCTTCACTGTGTCCCGCGTGCCCGCTGTGATTGCTATGGTCGCTGTGGTCGCCCATGCCAGCCATCGGCGATGACATCTCGTGGCCGCTCCCCGCCGCTGTTCGTCTCCATTCGCGCGCTCAGGCGACGTATCATGTCCCGCGTGCCCCTCGTGATGTTGATGGGCGTTCATGGCGCGGCTCCTCTCCTTATTCCCGGTCAGCGTGGTGGCTTTCGCGGCAATCATTCCATTGCTAACCCATACCCCCTGGGTAGGGGTATATCCATAGCATACGTTTGACTGTCAAGGGCGGGTGGGGAGCGCATGGCGTCGGTGGTTGCCTAGCGCCAGTCAGCGCCAGTCGTCGATGAGGTAGACACCGGGGCGGTTGTAGCCCGCGATGTTGGGTCGCTGCATGATGATGACGTGGTGTCGGGACGATACCCGCAGGCGAGCGCATGCCGATACGCCTCGTGGCGGGCGGTGTTCACGCCCATTTCGAGGCGCGTCAGCCCATACTGGCTCGCCAGCGCCTCACAGGCCGCGAGTAGCCGCCCGAAGTCGGTCTCGGCATGTGGCGCCCGACCGTACGGCGCCAAATTTGACGTAACATGTCCCGCTGCTGGCCTCGGTTCCTGGGCCACATAGCAGAGCGCCAGCCCCACCAGTTGTGTCGCGTCATCGGCGTCCCAGAGCAGCACGGTGTCGCCCCAGCCATGCGCGTCGATGGCGCGTATCTCCTGCTGGAGATCAAGCCCTTCGTAGAGGCTCCCGGTCAGCTCGCGGCAGGCGGCGAGGGTCGCCTCACGCTGCTTTCGGCGACGATGTCGGCAAAGCGTGACCAGCGCGCCGGGGAATCGTCTTGTGGCGGCGTGACAGCTTTAGACATGATGGCCGTCAGGAAGCGCGGCCAGAAGTCGAACTTTTGATAGAGCGCGATATGTTTGGCGCTCTGGGGAAACGTGCAGAGTCCCGCCAGTGTCGTACCCCACGACGCGAAGCAGTCCATCACTGGCTCCAGCAGTAGTTGGGCGATGCCGCGATTCCAGTAGTCGGGGTGAACCGTCAACGGCCCGAAGAAGCCGACGCTGCCCCAGTTCGCGGCGAAGCTCGACCCAACCAGCGCGCCATCTACTTTGGCGGCAAATGCGGCGGCGGGATTGGCGTGCCAGCGGGTGCGCGCCAGCGCGGCATCGCCCGTGAATGTCAGCGGGTCGGGCAGGCCGAGAAACGTCCCAAAGGCGAGTCGTATGATGCGGTCGGCGTCGGCGACATCGGCCTCGGCAAGTGGCTCAATAGTGACGTGTATGCGGGGACTGGACGTTTTTTGCTGCTGCTGAGACTCACCCATTGTGGGCCATCCTCCCTCGCGGCAAACTGTACACGACGGGATGGGAACCGCGCGAAGATGTGTTGCGCTCTGGCGCATTGTCGCTCATACGCCATGGGGATGCAAGGCTGCCGGGGAGCATCGAGTGGCTTGATTTGTAGCGCGTATCCTCGCTGGTGTACACTCGGCAAGAGCGGCGCACCGCAGCGCCCAGCCATCTATCTGCGACAGACACGCGACGCAGCCGAGGAGTATTCCCCCATGATTGATTTCACACTGACCGATGAGCAGCAGGCGATGCGCGACCTGGCGCATACCTTCGCCGAAGAAGAGATACGCCCGGTGGCCGCCGAACTCGACGAACACGAGGAGTTTCCCTGGGAGCTGGTGAAGAAGGCGGGCGCACTGGGGCTGACCAACTTTGCCTTCCCCGAAGAGATTGGTGGCCTGGGTATCACCGATGAGTTGACCAACTGCATCATCACCGAGGAGCTATCCTGGGGCTGCGCGGGTGTCGCGACGGTGCTGGGCGGTACGCATCTCGCCAGCATCCCGATACTGATCGCTGGAACCGATGAGCAGAAGCAGCGGCTGCTCAAGCCAATCATCGAGCGCAACGGCCTCTGCGCCATGGCGCTGACCGAGCCGGGGGCTGGCTCCGACGTGGCGGCGATGACCACCACGGCGCGCCGCGATGGCGACAGCTACGTGCTCAACGGCGCCAAGCGCTTCATCACCAATGGCGGCATCGCCGATCTCTATGTCGTCTTCGCCACGGTGGATCGCGCGCTGGGCCATCGCGGGGTGACGGCCTTCATCGTGCCGGGCGAGACGCCAGGGCTGGCCGGTGGCAAGAAGGAGAAGAAGCTGGGCATCCGCTGCTCGCATACCGGCGAGGTGCTGCTGGATGATGTGCGCGTGCCGGTGGAGAATCGACTGGGCGAGGAGGGCAGCGCCTTCAAGCTGGCGATGACGATGCTCGACCGCTCGCGCCCGATGATCGCGGCTATCGCGCTGGGCATCGCACGCGCCGCCTTCGAGTACTCCCTCAATTATGCGAAGGAGCGGGTGCAGTTTGGCAAACCCATCGCCGCCAACCAGAGCATCCAGTTCATGCTGGCCGATATGGCGACCAAGGTGCAGGCGGCGCGGCTGATGACCTGGTGGTCGGCGAAAGAGACGGAGACAGGCCGCCCATTCCTCTACGAGAGCAGCATGGCCAAGAACTTCGCCTCCGATGTGGCGATGGAGGTGACGACCGACGCCGTGCAAATCTACGGCGGCTACGGCTACATCCGCGAGTATCCCGTCGAGAAGCTCTTCCGCGACGCCAAGATCACGCAGATCTACGAGGGCACCAACCAGATTCAGAAGATCGTCGTCGCGCAGCAGTTGCTGAAATAGAGAAGACCTCACCACTGGCCTCTCTCCTCGTGGGAGAGGGGCGAGTCTGTCTCTTATTCACGCCTTTCGCTGGCGTGCTTTTGCCTGCGCTTTGGCGGCGGCGCGGTTGAGATTCTCGGCGACTCTAAATGCGACGATTTTGCGAATCAAGTCCATTGGGAGGGGCTGGTGTATGGGGAATCGTACCGCGCCCTTTGAGCCTTCATACATCGGATAATTCACGCTGAAATGCCGTAATCCCGCTTGATGTCGGGTAAAATCCAATGTGATTCTTCAGCGCGGCAAAGTAGACGAGATTCCCGTGCAGCGCGAACGTGGGCATTTGATAGCTTATGCGCTCCTCTGCCTCAGGCGCTGCGGCTCGTATGGTTGCCCGCAGCGCTTCGAGTATCGCCTGTATGTCTTCAGGGAAAGTCGCGATATACTCGTCGATAGTGCTCAAATGTGGCCTTCTGGCTTTCCATGATCTCCCCTTTTGCCTCATGATGATGGACGAACTGTCGCCACTGGAGCGGCAAAATGCCCTTGTCGCATTCCTGTTCTAGCGCCAACGCTGTGAACCGGAAGAAGGTTTTTTGCCGCGCCTGTCTGCGTAACACGTCATTCGTGATAGGCTCGCTCGCCCGCGCGAATGGCCACCGCCAGCCGATTTTCGGGCGGGGTCAGCGGACAGACCCAGCGCGGATCATAGGCGCACGAGGGATTGTAGGCATAGTTGAAGTCGAGCAAGATGCGCCCGCCCGCGTAGCCAGACGCGGTGGTGGCGCTGTCATCGAGTCGGAGCAGGTCACTGCCTTTGACGGTATCGTGGAGATAGCGGCCCGCGCCGTAGGTTTCGCCACCGCTCGTGGCGTCGCGGAACGGCAGGAAGAGTCCACCGCCGTAGACATCGATCCAGTAGACCGCCAGGGTGATGGCGACCCCGGCGAGCGAGAACGAGACCCGCCCGGCGCGGCGCAGTGGCATGGCGTGCGGGCCGCTCGATGGCGCCAGCACCTCGTCTTCCGCCGTCTCTGGTTCGAGCGTCGCGGTCACGCAGAACGCCGGATCATAGGGGAAGTAGGTCAGTGCGCGAAATGGCGCGCGTGCGGCGGTGTCCAGTGGCGATTGTGGGTGGCTGGCGAAGAGCGCATCTTTCGCCGCCCGAAAGGTATCCCAGACCGCCACGGGATCATCGCCCGCCGCGATGCGCCGCGCCCGCTCGCGATAGATCGCCGCGACGCGTGTACGCCAGTCGTAGAGATCGAGCCAGGTCGGTGGGGTATCCTCAACCATGTGTCATACTCCTCTCACGCCGTACTCGTATTCAACCATGTATGAGCGCTTCGACGCCAGTCGTCGCAGATGATGACACCACCAGACCATTCAGACGATTCGCGGGAGGCTGACCATGACAAAGAAGACGCGGCGACGCGCACAGCGGGCGTTGCCAGTGCGCACGGCAGCGCGCGAGGACGGCCGTCTGGCGCTGGAGGTGGCTCACTTCACGCAGTCGGTGACAGTTCCGGTGGAGGCGTCTACACCACTTGAAGGATACTGGCCGCTGATGCTGCCAGAGAGTTGCCCGCAGCGGGCGCTCTTGCTCGGCCTCGGTGGCGGCACGGTGGCGGCGTTGCTGGCGCGGCGTTGCCCAGGGGTCGCCATGGTGGGGATCGAACACAGCGCGGAGGTGCTGGCGGTGGCGCGGCGCGACTTCGGGCTGGATGAGCTGGTGGGGCTAGAGGTGGTGGAGGCCGATGCCTTTGCCTGGGTGGAGGAGCACGCGGCCAGCGAGCCAGAGCGCTACGATCTCATCTGTCTCGATCTCTTCGAGGGCGGCCGGCTGACACCCGGAACACTGGCGCGACCGTTTCTGCGCCAGATCGCCACGCTGCTGCGGCGAGAGGGCGCGCTCACCGTCAACCTGATGCGTACCGCGCGGCTACCGCAGCAGCTTCACCGCGTCGAGAGCGTCTTCACCATCGAGCGGCAGGAGCAGTTGTGGGGCAACGTCGTTCTGCATCTCAGTGTCCGCCCAGTCCCTACAGCGCCTAGCGTAGCGCCTGCTCGACCTTCGCCAACAACTCATTGATATCGAACGGCTTGGCGAGAAAATCGTTGGCGCCCATCTCGTCGGCGGTTCGGCGCGCGTAGAGATTGGCGGTCAGCACGATGATGTAGAGCGATCTGAGCCTCTCGCGTCGCTGCAACTCATGCGCAAAGGTCGCGCCATCCATACGCGGCATGCGCAAATCCAGCAGGATCACCGCTGGCGTCAGCGTCTCCAGCGTTTTGAGCGCCTCGAGGCCATCATGCGCCAGCGTGACCGCATATCCTTCGGTTTCAAGGAGTTCCTGAAGGGTCTCCAGCAATCCTTCATCATCGTCTACGACCAGCACCGACTTATCCACTGGCCAGTCCTCTCCCAATTGCTTTGTTGTGCGCACCGAGAAACGCCGCTGTTGGCCATCAAACGCAAAGAGCATGCCAGCAGGTTATCTGGCTGCTCGTAGGTAGACCATATCGCACGCGCTGTGAGGTGCGCGCATTCTGGGCTATGGAGATAGTCCATGACGCGTTAGGGGGTATGGGCATCCACGCGGCGTAGCCTCCTGTGCAATGGGTGAGCTGGCTAGCGAACGGGAGTTGGCGGGGTGAGCGAGCGCATGACGAGATAGACGAGCACCGCGACCCAGGTGAGCGGAATCGTCAGCAGCGCCCAGAGCAATCCCGGCTGTCCGCGCGTGTCGGCGTCGGGCCGTATCCACAGGAAGCCGATAAGGATAGCGGGCAGAAAAGCGATCAGCGAATATCAAGAAGGGAATCAGCTCAAACCAGTGGAATCCTAACAATATCGGTTCCTCTTTCGCTGATCAGATGGCGCTTGCCGACGCCAGTATACCATGCGGCAGGTGAGGGGCGAGTGTGCGCGCGCGTCAATCGCCGGGGGTGTATTCGCTCGCTGGCATGGGCGTATCGGTGAGTTGCGTCTCGCCATCGCCAGAGACGCGCCCACGCCGCCAGAAGAACCAGGCGAAGAGCAGCGCCGCGCCGCCATAAAACGGTACCGCCAAGAGCATCGGCGCCTGGTAGCCCAGCGCCCCGACGATCAGCCCGCCCGCGCCCCCGCCGAGCGCCCCGGCGATCTGCCCGCTGACGTTAGAGGCGCCGTTGGCGATGATCCGCTCGCGCTCATGCACCGCCTCCATCAGAAACGATTGCACAGGGGGGCCAGCGATGTTGGCCAGCATGCTGCGAATCAGGTAGGCGACGCTGACGACCGCCAGGACGGGAACAGCGCCCATCAGCAGCAGGAATGGCAGGGCGCAGAGGCTGGTGATGACAATCGTCGGCGCCTTGCCAAAGCGGTCGGAGAGTGGCGCGGCGATCAGCGAGGCGAACGCCACCAGCACCTCTGCGATGGCTATGAGCAAGCCATAGAAGAAGGTAGACGCGCCCAGGTGGTTGACGAGATAGATGTTGAAATACGGGAACCAGAGGCCCACGCCAAAGCCGAGCACCGCCTGATACAGGCTGAATCGTCCGATAACACCGCGCACGCCCATACTCACTTGAAGACGCCAGCCCTCGAATCGGCTCCGCCAGGGATGCGCGACCCTGGGCGCCGCGGCGCTATCACGCTCTCGTGGCTGATCGCTGATGAGAAAGATGGGGATGATCGAAGGGGTGGCCAGCGCGCCCACCACGATCAGCGCCAGTTGATAGGCGCGCGCCTGTGGGTCGGCGGCCAGCAGCGGCGAGAGCGCATGCAGCAGCCCAGAGTCGCGAATCGCCTGGGACGCGAACCACCCTGGGAGCGCGCCGCCGAGCAGACTCCCAATGATCGAGGCGAGAAGTTGCAGGGCGGTGTTCAGCCCAAAGAGGGCGGTACGGTCGCGTGCGGTGCTGTTGGCCGCCAGGAATGGCACGTTGATGACGAGTACGATGGCGACGGATGCGCCGATGGCGATGGAGGTTAGCAGGAGCACGGGCGCGACGGGCACGATCAGTTGCAGGGCGATGGCGAACCCGCCAATCATGTTGGACCAGATGAGCATGGTGCGCCAGCCAAAGCGGTGAACCAGCGGTTGTGAGGGCACGATGCCGAGGCCGCCGCCGATGGTGGTAATAAGGATGACCAGCCCGATGAAGCTCGTGCTATACCCCAGCGCCGAGAGATAGAGCGTATAAAGGATCAGCAGCGCGCCCGCTGCGATGGCCTGAATCGAGTTGGAGATGAGATAGAGTTGCGCGTTGCGGCTGAGTGTACGAAAAGGTTCGACGAAATTAGTCAGCATGCCCGTCCAGGTCGATCTGTTGCGCGTTGTCGCGTGTGGGAACCGCATCTGTCTGAGCGCCTGCGGGGAGCGTGCGGCGTCCGGCGTCACGTGTGCCAAAGATCATCACACGGGCGCCTGTGGCGATGGCCTCCCAGCGTCCATGGAACTCGGCGACGCCGCTCACCACGCGATCACTCCCCTGGACGGCGACACCCATATACTGCTGCGCCCTGCCGCCATACTCGTCGAGCACTGGGATGACGTTGCTATGCACCCACCAGCTGGCGTAGGCCAGCGCGCCCACGATGACGCAGACGAGCAACAGGATGAAGCACAACTCCAGCATGAGCAGCGTCCCGGCGACTTGGCCGAGCGTCTGCAGCCATTGCGGTTCAGCGAGTATCATCGGATGTCCCTCCCGCCGCCATCTCGCGCTCGATCTCCTGGCGCCGCTGCTGCCGCTTCTCAGCGCGTTTGCGTGGCCTGCCGCGTCCGAGGATGGTGCTGGCGATCTCGCCCGCGCCGACGACAAAGCTGGCGGTACGCACGCTGGGCGCGACGCCGAATGCGCTGGCGGCTTTGGCCGTCGCCTGGACGGTGCTGGTGGTATTCTTCAGCGATTCCAGCACGGGCATGATCTCGTCGCGTGTGCCCTGAATCGTGCGGATGAGCGTGATGGTGGCGTACGTCAGAACGCCGAGCATAATCAGGCTGAGCAGCGCGGTAATCACCAGCACGATATCGACGACGACCGGCCACCAGCTAAAGATGGTGGCAAGCACAACGAACGCGATGATGAAGATGGCGATGACACTCGCGCCGAGGATGATCCAGGGTCTGTATCGTTCCACGGTCTCCATATGCGGCGATCCTTTCGACACGCGGCGGCGCACGCCCAGAAAGTTGTCGTTTGTGATGATGAGTCATGCGATGAGTCATGCGGTAAATATGTCACATTGTATAGCGCGCGAGGGGGTCTCGTGGTTGCAAAAACGCCTAGAGGGCTGTGCGCGAACACGAGAAACACACGACAAAACGGAGTCCGCGATGTACGGACCCCGTTTGCGAGGTATTTTGCCGGAGCGATGCGCAGTCGATGCGCAGTCGGAGAACGGCTAAGCTTTCTCGGCCTGAACCTTATGCAGCCGCGCCATCAGACGTGACTTGCGGCGGGCGGCGTTGTTGCGATGGATCACGCCCTTGCGCACGGCGCGGTCGAGGTTGCTGATGGCGATGCGAATCGCCTCTTCCGTCTCGGGGGCGGATTCGTCGCTGGCAATCGCGTTGCGTGCCTTGGTGACATAGGTGCGCACGGTGGATTTCACCGCGGCGTTGCGGGCGCGGCGCGTCTCTTCGATGCGCATGCGCTTCTTGGCCGAGCGAAGATTCGGCATAGTAGACAATTCCTCCTACGATGCGGCCACATGGGTTCATCCATGGGCCGTGATGCTCTGGCAAAATGGAGGCTGCGCGCCGTCTGTGATCTCGTCTGTCGTGCGCACAGCACCGGGATAGTATACCAGATTGGCTGTGCGGCGGCAATGGTACGATGCTCATCGGGCGCCAGACCTCACCCCCGGCCCCTCTCCCACGGGGCGAGGGGAGCCAGAGACGGTGCGCCAGTGTTGACCAGGAAAGGTGGGCGCAAATGCGATTCGCGGCGGGCGCGTATGCGGTGATCTTCGATGAGGCGGGGCGCGTGTTGTTCTGTCACCGCCGCGACTGCGACTTCTGGAATCTGCCGGGTGGTGGTGTCGAGTCGGGCGAGGCGCCGTGGCAGGCGGTCGTGCGCGAGGTGCGCGAAGAGGTGGGGTTGGCGGTCGAGGTCGAGCGGCTGGCGGGCCTCTATAGCTGGCTCGCGCTGGACGAGGTGATCTATTCGTTCGTCTGCCGCGTGACTGGCGGCGCGCTTTCCAATAGCGACGAGTCCGACGACGCGCGCTATTTCGCGCTGGATGCGCTGCCGACCAACATCTTCATCGAGCATGCGGCGCGTGCCCACGACGCCGCGCTGGGCCAGCCACAGACAATCCTGCGCATCCCCACTGGCCCGACGGGCAGAGAGCAAATGCGGCAGAGCGGTGGCGCTAATTCAATGACAGATATGGCTCGCTGAGCAGCAGCGCCAGCGCACTCAGACCGTCGGTGATCTCGCCTGCGTGCGCCATCCGTAGCGCCTCGGCGATGGGCAGCGGCGTCACGTGGATCAGTTCCGTCGGCTCGTGGTCGGGCTGTCCGCGCTCGACGCCCCGCGCCAGATAGACCATACAGCGCTGCTGGACGGCGCCATTCGCGGTGTAGAACGTCGCGATGGAGCGCACGGATGCGGCTCGCCCACCCGCTTCCTCCAATAGCTCGCGTGTCACCGTCGCCGCTGGATCTTCGCCGTCTTCGATGCCGCCCATGGGGATCTCCCAGCACCACGCGCGCACCGGATAGCGATACTGGCGCAGCAACAGCAGCTCGCCCGCCGTCGTCACCGCGACGATGGCCACACAGTCGGGCCGCTCCATGTACGAGTAGGTGATCTCTTCGCCAGTATGCGTGCGCACGGTGTCGCGATGGATCGCCAGCCACGGCGTCACATAGGGCTGCTCGCTCGCCAGCGTCGTCCAGGGATTCTCTGGCTCATCAGGCTCATCAGGGTCATCGGGGCGCTGCATGTCATCGCTCATGCGCGCGCCTCATCGTCGGGCAGCGCCAGCACCAGCGCGCGGAACTGGTCGCCACGGTCGAACTCGTTGAGGAACATGCCAAAGCTCGTGAATCCGGGCGAGAGCAGCGCCACATCGCCCGGCGAGGCCGAAGCGCGGGCGCGTTCGATGGCGTATGGCAGGCTGTCATATGGCCCCTCGATCAGGTCACTCACATCGTCCGCGCGACCCTGCGCCACTGCCGCCGCCCGCAGCGCCTCGGCAAACGCGTCTGAAGCGTTGCCCGCCAGCAGCACAATGTGTTTGGCGCGCGCCACGGCCTCCGCCGCGATACTCCGACGGGATCGAGGTTTTTGCTGTTGCCCCCGGCGATCAAGACCACTGGCTCCGCGAAGCTGCGCAGCGCCGCCACGCCCGCCATCGGGGCCGTGCTGGCGCTATCGTTGACCCAGGTGACGCCGTTCACCCTGCGCACCACCTCCAGCCGATGCGGCACGCCCGTGAAGCTGGCCACCGCGCGCGCAATCGTCGCGCCATCGACGCCGATCTGCTCAGCGGCCAGCGCCGCCGCCTGCACATTGCCCAGATTGTGCGCCCCACGCAGCCGGATGTCGTCGGCAAACGCGAAGGGACGCGGCGCGGCTGGCTGATCGCGCAGCCAGGCGGTACGCTGATCTGGGCTGTAATACCAGACGGCTCCCGCAGGCGCATGCTGGCCATAGTCCAGGGTATAGGCGTTGTCGGCGTTGAAGAGCGCGATGGCGCCAGGCCCCTGGTAGCGGAAGATGCTCGATTTGGCCTCGCCGTAGTCTTCCATAGAGTCGTAGGCGTTGAGGTGATCGGGCAGCAGATTGGTGAAGATGGCGAGCTGTGGGCTGCGGCGGATGGTGTGCAGCCCTTCGAGCATCCAGTTGCCTAGCTCCAACACCACCCAATCGTCGGCGGTGATGTCTGGCAGCAGCGAGAGCGTCTCGATGTTGCCGAGATTGCCACCCAAAAACGGCTGTTTGCCCGCTACCGTCAGAATATGATGGAGCAGATGTGTCGTGGTGCTCTTGCCGCGTGTGCCGGTGATGCCCGCGATGTGTCCGGGACAGGCGCGGAAAAACCAGGCGATTTCCATCTCCACGCGCCGCCCAGCCGCCAGCGCCGCCGCCAGATAGGGCGAGTCGCGCCGCACGTTGGGGTTGCGCACGACCACATCGGCCCGCTCGAAGTCGGCTGTATCATGGCGGCCCAACACATAGCGGATGGGCAGCCCCTCGAGTTTCGCCATGCTCGGCGCCAGCAACTCTGGCCCGCGCAGATCCGTCACGATCACCTCAGCGGCTCCCTGAGCAATGGCATAGCGTGCCGTGGCCACGCCTCCGCCGAGCAGGCCCAGCCCCATCACCAGCACACGCCGCCCGCGCAGCCCGTTGGGGTCGTCTGGTGTTATGATGATATCGCACCAATCGTCGGATGCGCCCATGCCTGCTCCTCTTATACTGCTTAGTGCATCTCGTAGTTCGCTCTGGTTTCGCTGTAGATGCGCCCCTATTATCGGCGCATTGGGCGCGCCGCGTCCAGGGGGTGCGCGGATGGCGTTAAGACGGTGTGTGACCGGTGTGTGACGGCGATGCCAGCGACGCGTCCGCCGGGCTAAGGAACCAGGCGCGAGAATTCGTACTTGACAAAGTACCCAAGAATCGGTAAGAATGGCGGACAGCTTCTCCCGGTGGTTCGCGCAAGGTTCATGCTCCGCTCCGCATGCCCTTATACGAGCCGAAAGTAGCGTGGTGTGAGATATGTGTCATACCCTGCGTAGTACTCTAACGTAAGACCAAATGTGGCACCGGGATAGCGCACATCATCGTCCGTCACATCCACGCCGCGACGTTGCGGCGACCGGCATTGGGGCCGGGTAGGATGGAAACGCGAGGAGAGAAACGGTGCACGACGAGTGGCCCGACGACGCTTTATATAAGGGTTTGGTTGAGCGTGATTCACATGCGCTTGAGGCTCTTATGATGCGTTACTCGCGCGAGATGTCGTATTTTATCCGCGTGGTGCTCGATGGCGTCGGCACTTCTCAGGATGCTGAGGAATGCGCGAGTGATCTCTTCATTGTAGTCTGGCAGGATATTGGGTCGTTTGATCCGACTCGTGGCTCGTTGAGAACGTGGCTGACGATGCGTGCGAAATACATCGCATTGGATCGCCGACGACAGGTTCAGCGACGCCAGGCGGCGGTGACTTCCCTCGATAGCGTCGACATTGGGAGTGGCGCAACGAGAGAACATCGTTCGTTAGAGTTGCCACTCTCACAATTGACAGAGAATAGTATGGAGGGGATGCTCGAGCAACGCGAACGCCGTGAAGAACTGGCGTCCGCCCTTGATGCCCTTCCCGCACTCGACCGCTATCTCGTCTACATGCGATACCTGTGCCTGGCGACAACCGAAGAGATATCGGGTAAAACCGGACTCTCGCGCCATGCGATTGATACCCGGCTATGGCGAGCACGTAAAGCGTTGCGCGTCATCCTTGAGGAGCGGATACATGAGAGAGTTCGAGCGCACCAGGAGGGATAGCGCTGGAACTGACCCCACAGGGCAGCGATTTCCTGAGGACTTCTCTCTTGATGAGGCAGCGTTCGCCAGTGAACTGCGCGAACTGTTTCCTCTCGAAGAGGAAATCCTGCCACCGCAATTCATCCAGACGGTTATCGAGGATGAGCGGCAATCTCCAACGCCCCCCGGCTTCGAGCAGAAGCTTACCTATAATGTATTTAGCCGTCTCAATCTGCCTCGTGGGCCGCTTTTCCCCGCCCACAACGCAGGCCCTGGCTGACAGTCCGCCGGGCATTCTCACGCGCATCGCGGCCACTCTCGCTCTCGCTGACTGCCGCGGCGATCATGATGGTCTTCAGTGTGATCATTGCTAGCCCCTCATTCGCCGCAGGGCTGCAATTGCTGCTGACACATACGGGTGTGCGCCAGGTCGATCAATATCCTGGTAACGTCCACACTCCGACGCCAGCGACTACCTTTAATCCTGCGTCGCTGGTACCGACCAACCCCATTTTATGGCTTGGCGCGAAGGCCGACCAATATAACTTTGTCGCCGCGAAGGTGCTCCCCGCCCAGCGGTGGTCAAATGGGACTATCGTAGACATTCAGTATGCCATTCCACACGAGACGCCTGGCACAGGTATCCTCGATATTCGTGAGTTCCGCATCGCGTCGGATCTGTCGGCGGTCTTGCAGACCGTGCAGTCCGGATCGGCTACGTGGCTGAATGTCGACGGAACACCAGCGGTCTATGTCGATGGCATCTGGACGGATCGTGCGGTGCGCCAGCAACCGATGATGGATGCTCCAATGTGGCGATTTGGCGAACGCAGTGAACTGATGATCGAGCGTGATGGCATTGTCTTCTGGATTGTTGGCGATCAGCGCGATGGCGCGAACCAGGATGAACTTGTCAATCTGGCGCGCATGCTGACGGTGACCAACGACCGCATTCTGCACCCGTATCCAGTGACGCTGCACGGATTGAGCGAAACGTTCATCCAGGTCTTCCAGCCGCAGCAGGGCCACGAACTGTATTATCTGGTGCCCCGCGGCGCCTCACTGACCAGCGATACGGGGTTTATTGTGCCATCTGATGACCCATATTATTGATGCCTATTGATGTCTTCCAGAGGAGTTGAGTCGGGCGTACCCTGGTTCGTACTGGAAATGAAAAAGCGACCATGCGCGCCCGCACAACGCCTCACGTAACACTTTGTACCAGTGTGATCGAGCAGGGAGGTATGAGCAGGAGAAGAGAAGGGAGCAGAGGGTCAGCACGCAGGCTATGCGTGCAGGCTGTGTGCGTAGGAAGGTCAGTGCGGTGGCGATACCCGCTACCGCACCGGCAATCCGACGGAGGCGTCTTTTGTGAAACAGACGCTTCTCGATGCGGAGGCTCCGGTGTCCTTTCGTCGGTTCGACCGGCGACAAAAGAGGTATTCAGCAGTAGTAGCCCTCGTGGCAGGTACTGCGCTAGTGCGTGTACGTACGCACGATGTCACGCGATGTCGCGATTGCGAAGGGAGGTGACACAAGACTCGCGCACGGACGTCATGTCGGGACTTGTTGTTTGATACGGGATGTGTGAGCCTGCGCCTCATTTTTTAGAGAGGCGCGGATACAGCTCCAGAAGCGAATACCACCGCGCTTCTGGCCCAGACGAACGCATGTGTACCGACTGCGGACACCGATAACGCTCTTGTTCCATCACCTAGGAGAAAATTGCATGCGATTGGGAAACCGCAAATTTAGTATTGCTGGGCTGATCGTCCTGCTAGGCACGATTGCCCTGCTGGCGACGGGCTGCGGTACGAGTACCACGAACGGCCCTAGCGATAAGTCCAAGGATCAGACACTGAAGATGGGCTGGGCGACGGGTGGTGGCCCGTAGATATCACCACACTCGACCCTGCTCGAGTGCTACTGACACGTCGTGTGGTCCTCTTGAGGCCATACTCCTTCGACAGCCTGGTCACGCTCGACAAAAACCTCGAAGTCAAGGCGTGGGCAGCCAAGAGCTGGACCACACAAGCTCGGTGGCACGACCTACGTCTTCACCCTGCAGTCGAACCAGAAGTTCTCTGACGGCACCCCGGTCAAGCCGTCTGACTTTGCGTGGTCTATCGATCGCTCCGTTCAATCCCTGCCTGGCTCCGTGAATTGAGGGCTACCTCCAGCCTGTTCATCAATCCCGCTGCGAGCGCGGCTATCATTGATGCCGACAAGTTCTCCAGCGAGACCTGCACCAACGATGCCGGTCGGTGCGATCTCCACGCTGATTGGCGACTCGGTCATCGCTGATGACAGCGCCAACACGCTGACGATCAAGTTCGCCAGCCCGCCTGCGTACTTCCTGGGCGCCTGAACTCTTCACGTCTTCGCCGCTCTTGAGAAGAGTGTCCTGGGCACGCCGGCCCCGGCCGACCTCGGCCATGACTACGCCTGGCGCGACAATTTGACCAAAGGCGCCACTGGCCAGGGCGGCAGCGGCATGTTCTACGTCTCCGCGTGGGATCACCACGGCGTCCTGACCTTGAAGCAGAACCCCAACTGGTGGGGCATCAGCCAGGAATGAAGCCGAACTTCACGGACAGTTGACTTCAACATCTTCTCCTCGACCGACACGCTGTACAGACCTACCAGTCCGACCAGACGTATGCCTTCACGGATAGATTCCTGTCCTCAGATCGCTGCCGCGAAGGCTCCAGCCTGGCTGGCAAGGGTGACTACCAAGAATACCCCTCACTGAGGTTGCGGCTCATGGTTTAACTGGAAGATCGCTCCGTTCAACGATTTGAACGTCCGTAAGGCGTTCTGCCTTGCGATCAACCGTGACGCGCTCAATACCAGTATTCTGAAGGGCACTCGGTTCCCAGTTGGCACCTCGTGCCGCCGGGCATGCCGGGGTACAACCCGAATCTGACGGGCATTGATGGCGCGCCGACCTCTGGCGACACCACCAAGGCGAAGGCGCTCTGGGCAACGTATCTTGCGTCGCTGGGTGGCAAGCCGGTTCCGTCGGTGAACTCTCCTTCAACGTCGCTTCTGCCTCGCAGAAGCTGCTCGCTGAGGCGTATCAGGCCACCTGGAAGGAACTCTTCCCCGAGGCCAATGTGACGATCAGCACTGTCGCATGGGCGACACAAGTCCAGAAGCTGTTCGGGCACACGATGCAGCTTGGCCGCTTCGGCTGGCTCGCTGACTACCCCGATCCGCAGGACTTCCTGTCGCTGCTCTATGAGACCGGCGCTCCGAACGACTACTTCGAGGCCAGCGTACCCGATGCGGACGCACAGTTGAAGCAGGCTGACGCGATCTTCGATCCGTCGCAGGATTCCCAGCGCATGAGCCTCTACAACCAGGCCGAGCAGTCGCTGGTGAACAACGTGGCCAGTCTGCCCGATGTTCACTGGTCAGGGCCACTATCTCCTCCGCAAGTGGGTCAAGGGCGGCTATATCATTTCTCCGAATGGTAACGTCCCGAACCCCGGCTGGGTTAGCGGTTACATCGCGAACCACTAGACCGTTGTCCCTGAACCGTGCGTTACGGTGAGTTGCGCAAGCAGGCGCCGTAACGCATCTCGTGGACAATCCGTCAGCGCGATGGAGTGGCTCTCTGCAGCCACTCCATCGCGTATCCGGGCAGTGTTTCGAGGCTGACCTGGGTGCTGGGAAATTCGATGATACACCATGACGCCAGTGGTTCTATCCGCCAGCGGGGACATGTGCGCAAACGTGCTGATGGCAGCGGCGGCCCACTATTCATGTGGATAATCGATGTGGTATTATCCGCAGTAATAGCACTTCCGGTTGAGGCTATAAGCTTCCAGGGGTCGCTCCCCACGCCATGACGCCCCGAGGCGAAAGCCAAAAACGCACGAGCGGTGTAACACATCCTGGTGTTGAGAATGGCAAAGGCCCTACATCCTGTGCAGGAAAACTGGGACTTTGTCCGGTTTCTGTAAAAACGCTCCAATCTGGAGCATCTCTACTATTCGTAGACGTACGTTCGCCACGAGGCGTAGCGGCTGCGCCAGCGCTGTGTATAGCCTCTGCGCGCGCTCGTCAGGTCAAATGGTCGGCTGTACGTTGGGCGCATGAATTGCATACCGTGGACGCGGGTGTTCGTTCACAGGAGATGTCCTATGGAACTCAATATTCCCGAGATCCTCGCGGTCCTGCTCGTAGTCGCCGTCTTTGCCTTTGGCGGGATACGCATCGGGCTACGATTCCTGATCCGGCGGCTGGCGGGTCTGGTCTTTGTGTTATTCGGCGTGTCGTTCATCACCTTTATCCTTGGCTATGTTACCCCTGGCACGCCAGTCGATTTGTCTGTCAGCCGAAATGTACGGCGGCGAAGTATCGCCGCACTCCACCAATTTTATCGACTCGATCTCCCGTGGTATCATCAGTACTGGAATTTCTTGACTAACCTGCTGCATTTCAACCTGGGCCTCTCTTTCGCAGTTCGCGGACGTAAAGTCTCGGATGTGCTAGGTTCAGTGGCATGCCCATTTCAGCGCAGCTTGGCCTGATCGCGGTGGTTCTTCAGGTGTTCATTGGCGTGCCAGTCGGGATCATCGCGGCGTCGCGCGCAGGGAACAGGCTCGATACCTTGCGATGACCGTCATGCTCATATTCTTTGCGATGCCCACCTTTGTTGTCATCCCGTTCTTCCAGTTGCTGATGGTCACGCTTTCACTGCATAATCTGCCGTTTTTGCCTGTCTCTGGGTGGGGCGGACCGATTGATTTCGTGGCGCCCGTCGGGATATTAGCGCTGATTGGCCTGGGATTCTACGCGCGGCTCACGCGCACGACGATGCTGGAGGTGCTCGGACAGGATTACGTAAGAACAGCCCGCGCCAAAGGATTAAGCGAGCGGGTGTGATTGTGCGCCATGCGTTCAGGAATGCGCTGGTGCCCCTGGTCACGGCGCTTGGCCCGGCAATCGCTTTTGTCGTCGGCGGAGCGTTCTTTACCGAAACGCTCTTCAGATTCCGGGCATTGGTTTTCTGGCCGTTGCATCCATCAGAACAAGGATATGCCAACGTTGTCCAGGGCACTGTGATGATCGTCGCGATCGCGGTCGCGGTCATGAATCTGGTCGTTGATCTGGTCTATGGCATTCTTGATCCGCGGATCAAGGTCGCCTGAGGATCTCTCCGGCTGAATAGGTCGCGATGAGGTCTGCGTAAGCAGCGCAACGAGAAGGTGAGGTTGACATGAGTACGACGGATGACCGGGATGTGAACATTCACAAGAGATCGCGGCACATCGACGAAGAGCTGATTCACTCCGGAGCGGCATCGGCTCACTCGACCGGAGATGGCCGAACTCGAACAGTCGAAGTCCATCTCGCCGTTTCGCGCTGCTGTGCGGCGCTTCTCGCGTGACAAACGCGCAGTCTTTTGTCCTGGCGGTTGTGCTCTTCATCGTGATCGGCAGCTTCGTCTTTCCACCGATCTACCTCCGCATCGGGCCGACGGTCGTGGGTGGGCTTACCGGCACCCAGAACGTTCGCCCGAACACGTACCATGATCCGTCAAGTGTTGACCTCAGCAATTCGGATGCACCGGGCACCCTCTTTCCCTGGGGCCGCAATTCCATCGTGCATCCGCTGGGAACAGACGCCATCGGGCGTGAATCTTTGCCCGCCTGCTTGGTAGCGTCAACATCTCTATTGAACTGGCGCTGATGGTTGAGGTCTTTGATATCGGTCTGGGCGTGGTGCTGGGCACGCTGGCCGGATGGTATCGGTGGCTGGCTTGGCCTGGTGCTGGATCGCTTCACCGATATCATCTTTGCCTTCCCCGGTCTGCTGCTCATCCTCCTGATGGGCGCATCGCTTGGCCCGCTCTTCGATACCTGGTTCCACGACAATGCACGTCTTCGGGCGCATGCTCTTACTGACCATCGCCCTTGGCTTGCTCTCGTGGCCGTTGATGATGCGTTACGTGCGTGGACAAACGCTCGAGTTGAAGGAGCGTCAGTTTGTCGAGGCGGCCCGTACCGTTGGCACCAGCACGCCGAATATTCTGATGAAGCACCTTGTGCCGAATCTGCTCCCCATCATCATCGTCGCCTCCACCCTCAATATTCTCGGCACGATTATCGGTGAGGCGGGCATTAGCCTGCTCGGAGCCGGATTGCAGCCACCTGCTACCAGCCTGGGGTTGATGATCTCTGACGCGACCACGAGAATCTACTCGCCCACCGCCTGGACGGAGGAACTCTGGCCGTGCCTGATGCTTATCATTATCGTCATCGCGTTCTCCTTCATGGGCGACGGTGTCAGTGACGCCTTCAACCCGCGCAAGAAAGATTAGCGGAGTCATCGAAGTCTAGCGTATAGGGCGCGACGGCCAGACGGCGGCCAGACGGTGACGAGAAAGGGCGCCGCGCCTCGTACAGTGAAGTGAGACATCTCGCCGGCGGGTGTGCCGGGAGGTAGCGAAGATAGCGATCTTATCGCGGTGCGGTAACGAGACGCTGTTCGATATGAGGCATACATGTCCGAATCGTTGCTGGAAGTCAAGAACCTCCAGACGCACTTTTACACCCGCAGCGGCGTCGCGAAAGCGGTAGAAGGTGTGTCATTCGCCGTCGATGAGAGCGAGACGCTCGGATTGGTGGGTGAGAGCGGCTGTGGTAAGAGTGTTACCTCGCTCTCGATCATGCGCCTGGTTAGCCCGCCAGGGAAGATCGTCGGGGGCGAGATCAATTATAAGGGCGACGACATCCTGGATATGGATCAGGAAGCCCTCTATAAGCTGCGCGGTGGCCAGATTGCGATGATCTTCCAGGACCCGATGACTTCGCTGAATCCGGTGTTGCCGATTGGCTACCAGATCGCGGAGGCGGTCAAGGCGCACCTGAAGATGGATGATACCGCCGCCATGAATCGCGCCGCCGAAATGCTGGATCGCGTGCGCATCCCTGAGGCGCGGCGACGGCTGAAGGACTATCCGCACCAGTTCAGCGGCGGCATGCGCCAACGTGTGATGATCGCTATCGCGCTCTCGTGCAACCCGCAGATGCTGATCGCCGACGAACCAACCACCGCGTTGGATGTGACGATTCAGGCGCAGGTGCTGGAGCTTATGAAAGGCCTGGCGACCGAGTTCCGTACCGCGACGCTGCTCATCACGCATGACCTGGGTGTGGTCGCCGGGACGTGTGATCGCGTCTGTGTCATGTATGCTGGGCGTATTGTGGAAACCGCGCCAACGAGAACGCTATTTTCAAAAGTCCGGCCCATCCCTACACGCAGGCGCTTCTGGCGGCGGTTCCCCGACCAGATCAAAAGCGTGGCGAGCGTCTCGCCGCCATCGGTGGCCAGCCACCCAATCTGGTCAACCTGCCGCCCGGATGCCCATTTGCGCCGCGCTGCCGCAAGGCACAGCCGAGGTGCCGCAAGGAACTACCCCTGTTGGAAAACGTCGGCCCGAATCAGAGGGCGGCGTGCTTCTATCCATATTAAGAATGTCGTGCCGTGGCGCGGCGCGGGACTGACGAAGCCCATGCTGTTGATGCGGCGACAGTGCAGATGACGAGGGAGATAGTTCATGGCGGCAGAGTCGACACAATCGGGCGTTCCGGCGCAACCCACCGGGAAGACGCTGGTAGATATTCGCAACATTAAAGTGCATTTCCCCATCAAGGGCGGCCTGCTGGGGCGGTCGGTCGCCTCGGTCAAGGCCGTGGATGGGGTAAACCTGGAAGTGAAGCAGGGCGAGGTGTTGGGTCTGGTGGGCGAGAGCGGCTGCGGCAAATCCACGCTGGGGCGTGCGGTGCTGCAACTGATCAAGCCGACTGCGGGTGAGGTCATTTTCGAGGGCGACGACCTTACCAAACTTTCCCCAGGCGCTTTACGCCAGCGGCGCGCCAATATGCAGATGATCTTCCAGGATCCCTTCAGCTCGCTCGACCCGCGCTATACCGTCGGGCGCGTGGTGGCCGAACCACTGGATAACTTCAATCGCGGCACACGCGCTGAGCGACTGGATCGTGTCAAAGAGCTGCTCCAGGTTGTGGGGCTGAACCCGAACTACGTGAACCGCTATCCTCACGAGTTCAGTGGTGGTCAGCGCCAGCGCATCGGCATCGCGCGGGCGCTCGCGCTCAATCCACGGTTTATCGTGGCCGATGAGCCAATCTCGGCGCTGGATGTCTCGATTCAGGCCCAGGTGTTGAATCTGCTGCTGGATTTGCAGAACCAGTTCAACCTGACCTATCTGTTCATTGCCCACAATCTGGCCGCTATCAAGCATATCAGCAATCGCGTCGCGGTGATGTATCTCGGGCATATCGTGGAGATTGGCCCAGCCGAAGAGGTGTACAGCAATCCACAGCACCCGTATACCATCGCGCTGCTGTCTGCCAGCCCGCTCACCGATCCTGACCTGGAGCGCCAGCGCAAGCGCATCATTTTGGTGGGCGATGTGCCCAGCCCGGTGAATCCACCATCGGGCTGCCCATTCAACCCCCGCTGCTGGCGTGCCCAGGCGATCTGTCGCGAGGTCGCGCCCCCGCTGGAGGCCAAGCGCCCCAACCATATGGCCGCCTGCCACTTCCCTGGGCCAGAGGGGCAGTAGCCATGCGGGTCGCGTAGCAGGGTACGGCGGTCGCATGTCTCGTACATCTCCGTAGCGTGTTCCCCCATTCTGCGTAGTGCGGAGTGGGGGATTTGCTGTGGCAGAAATATCTGGACGCTTATCGAACCAGGTGCTAGAATGCAGTGAGGGTATGCCGCCCGGAGGAAACGACGGTCGGCTGCCTGTGCGGGCTGGGTAAGCAGCGTGGCTTATCTGGACGCGCGTACCTCGATGAGGAGGATGTATGAAGTTACGTGGTTTGCGCCAGGCGCGGCAACGGAATGGCCTCAGTATCGGCCAATTGGCTGAGTTGACCGGTTTGCGCCGGGAAACGATTGCTCATTTCGAGCAAGGTAAAGAGGAACCGCAGCCCTACGCCGTTCATCGTCTCGCCGCTATCCTGGAGTCCAGTGTAGCGGATCTGGTCGGCAACCTGTCCGGCCTGGGGGCGACTCACCTGCGCAAAGCCGGAAAGCAGGAGCGTCTGCTGCCAGTGGGCTGATTCCCCTGGTTCTGGTAGGGCTTCCGCTTTCGAGACTCGGTCATTGCGGCGTATACACGAGACGGGATGCCACTGTTTGGCATCCCATCTTTGTTTTCCCGCCACCACGCCAAGACCCGCCATCGCATGCTGTGACGCGGGCATCACGTGGGCGTCTCGCCGCTATCCTCGCTATCCTCGGCTACAGCAAAGGCCTGTTCGCTCGTGGCATCCTGCGTGGCCTCCTCGTGGCATCCTGCGTGGCCTCCCCGGTTGGCTCTGGCGCCGCCGCTGTGACCACAGGAGCCTCGTCCGTGGTTTCTGGCATCGGCGCTGGCCCGTGGGTTAACTTCACGGTTGGCTCCAGGGGTGGCTCTGGCGCGGGCGTATCAGGCGTATCAGGCGCGTCGGATACCGTCGGCATATCGGGTATCGTGGGCATATCGAGCGCGTCGTCTGCGGGTTGATCTGCTGGCGCCTCTGCCGCTGGCGCGAAGTTCGCTTCAGCGTCTGGCGTCTGCACACCGCCATCATCGACGCTTATCAGGGGTATCCGCAGGGGGCGCGACGGGCGCGTGAACCGTATGGAGCGCATGGTTCGAGGCAGTGTCATCGTCGATCATGGCGAGACGCATGGGTGTGAGTGGGCTGCTGCTCACCGGGAATAGCGGCGAGGGCGCGTCGCCGAGATCGGCCGATCCGTCGGCGTTCGGTGGCGGCGTCTGGAATACGGGCATTGGCACGGTCGGCAGCAGTTCCATGTCGTCGACTCCCGGCGTGCTCGTGGCAGGCGCCGGTTGTGGCGTGGCCGCTGGGGTGGATCGGGCGTAGGGGTCTGGGGCAGGCGCGCCAGGGAATGATTTGGCCGGGAACGACGCGAGCGGGCGATGGCGCCACCGGGAACGAGACGGCGGGGAATGACATGGCGGGCGTCGGGGTATTCCTGGGAGGCGTTGAGGCTGGCGGCTGCGTCGGGAGGGCCGTGGCTGGGTTCGCCTGTAGCCGCTCACTCAGGCGGAACATGTCGATCTTGGCCTGAAGGATGCCTGCCAATTCTGCCATGTGATCCATGGATGCGCGCATCTGCTCCGCGCTCTCCCAGGTTGTGCCGGTGATGTCGGCGATGTTGCTCATGGTCCCCGAGACAATCGCGGTGGCTCGCGCCTGTTCTTCCGCTGTCTGGTGTACCGTGGCGATCACGCTGGCGACCCGCTGGATGACGGTGTCGATGGCATGAAGCGCGGAGCCGGTGCGCGTGACCAGATCGGAGAGCAACACCACCTGTTGGGTCGCGTGCTCGATGGTGATCGCCACCTGGTTCGTCTCGTTCTGGATCCCCTTGATGCGCGCGTGAATCTGCTTGGTAGCGTCGTTGCTGTTCTGGGCAAGGTTGCGAATCTCGCGGGCGACGATGGCGAATCCGGCGCCGTGTTCCCCAGCGTTGGCGGCCTCGATGGCCGCGTTGAGCGCCAGCAGATGGGTCTGGCTGGCGAACTCTGAGACGAGCTGGATGACATTGCCGATTTCCTGGCTGCTCTCACCCAGGCGCTTGATGCGTTTGGACGCCTGCAGCGTGATCTCGCGCACGGCATTCATGCCCTCGCCCGCTCGTTCCGCAGCTTCGCGGCCACCAGTTGAGATCGTCTCGGCCTCTTCGGCGATGGCGCTGGAGTCCGCCGCCCGCACGACGATCCGGCGCATCTCCTCTGACGTATGTTGGACGGCGTCCGAGACGGTGCGTATCTGCTCAGCCTGCCGCTGGGCGCTATTGACCAGGTGGACGGCGGTGTTACGCATCTCGCTGGCCTGCTGCCGAACAACCATGCCCGCGTCGCGCACGTCCGCCAGCACATTGCCGAGTGTCTCAGTGACATCATTGAGCGCGCCCGCCACCGGGTTGAGGGCGGTGGCCCGCAGCTGCGCCCGCGCGCTAAAGTCACGCTGACGCATGCGTTCCAGATGGCTCAACAGTTCCGCCAGCCCATACTCCATCGCCTGCCGCTCCTGGTCGCGTTCCTGGAAGAGTCTGGCGGTGTCGAGCGCGGTCGCGGCCTGATTGGCAAGCAGTTCGATGATTTCGACCGTTTCAAAGGAGGGTATCTTGTTGTCTTCGGGCAGATCGAGCGAGATGAGACCGAGCAGACGATTCTCGCGCATGCTGAACAGTGGCACGAAGAACACATCGTCGGGATGCCAGGCATTGGGGCCGCGTGGCGCGACGCTGGCCGAGCGTGTGAGCAGATTGATGCCGCCCGCGCCTTCGAGCAGGTATTTATGCTCGTGACTGATGAAATAGGAGCGGCTCACTTGAAATTCCGGGCGCATCAGCGAGACGACATGATCCACCGGCGGTGGATCATTGATGAGCCGCTGGCGTTCGGCGCTCTGAGATTCCGGCGGTGGCGGCGATGATGAAATGGCGCGATCTGGGCACGATCAGATTGATGACGGCCGCGCGGAAGCCGAGGGTCGTATGAATTGTCCCGACGACCTGCGCGCAGATGACTTCGGGAGGCATGTCGGCCCGTAGCGCGGCGCTGACCCGCACGACCTCTTTAATTTGCTGTGCCCGACGTTCCAGATCCATCATTGCCCCCTGTCGTCCTCCCCGATTCATCGCCCACCTCCTCCTCGTTTTTCGCCACGCCTGCCATCACGCGCGTCTCCCCCGTGCGCGTGATCTTCTGTTTCCGCCAGCCATTCAGGCGATACTTATGCGCTATCCTGCGCTGACCCAGCTTACCATACGCCCAGGCATGCGGCAATCACCAATCAAAGGGCTATGTTGTTTGCCAGCAATCCGTGTGATACTGTTTGCGGCGACTCGTGACGACAAACGCGCCGAGAAACAGCCCCTTGCGCGACTGGTGTTGCGGCGACGTATCACTGTGAGACATCCTGGGTCATGCTGGCCTACTGAGGCTGTGCGTCTCATGATGATACTCCTGTGATACTCCTGGAAGGGAGCGCATCCATGCCCTACATTCACACCGTTCCGTATGATGACGCCGATGGGATGTTGCGCCGTGATTATGACGCGGCCATTCAACGCGCGGGCAAAGTCTTCAACGTGGTGGGCATCCAGAGCCTGCATCCCCGCGTGCTGCGCGCCTCCATCGCGCTCTACCAGACGCTGATGATGGGCGAGGGCGCCCTTGCCCCGGTGGACGCGCGAATTGCTGGCGGTGGTGGTCTCGCGCGCGAACGGCTGCCACTATTGAACCAAAGCGCACGGAGACGATCTGCGCGCGGCGCTGGAGGCGGATGGTCTCGATGTGCGACTATCGCAGGTGGCGATGGAAGATTACCGGCAGGCTGACCTGGAGCAGCCGCTACGTCTGCTGCTCGATTTCGCCGTTCAGCTGACACACGATCCCCATGCGGGCGGCGAGCCTGCCATTCCGACGTTGCGCGCCGCTGGCTGGAGCGACGCCGCCATCCTGGAGGCGGTGGAGGTGATCGGCTTCTTCAACTACTACAATCGGCTGGTGGATGCGCTGGGCGTCGAACCGGAGCCAGAGTGGGACGCGGAAGGCGATGGAGAGCAGCGTTCGCCCCACGAACACGGCGATGAGCGGTAATGAGGTATCATATGACTGTCTCGAACAGACCATGTTGTATCGGCTCACAAGCCCTTAGCGAAGCAGGTTAGATCGTGTCGAATCCAAATAGCGGGCCACCCCCAGTGAATGGTACCCCTGCCCAGATGCCGGGCGGGTTGCAGTATATCGATGTCGTCGCGGGTACAGGCGACGAGGCGCACGCGGGCCAGAATGTGGCGGTGCATTATACCGGCTGGCTCACCAGCGGCGCGAAGTTCGATAGCTCGCGCGACCGGGGCCAGCCGTTCACGTTCAGGCTCGGCGGGGGCAATGTCATCCAGGGCTGGGATCAGGGCGTGGTCGGCATGCGCGTTGGCGGCCAGCGGCGGCTCATCATCCCGCCGAACATGGGCTACGGCGCGAGTGGCGCGGGCGGCGTGATTCCCCCCAACGCCACGCTCATCTTCGACGTGGAGCTGCTGCAGGTGCGGTAGGGGCGGCTGGCGGCCATTGAGTACAGACATCTCCCTTGATTGACTTTAGCTTGGCTCGCCGTCTTAGCGCTCCTCGCTCTGGAGCAGCGCGTCATCCACAACTGCCGCTGACGCCCACTGCCATATCAGGCATGATATGCGAATAGATGTCTAGCACAAGCTAAGAGTCTGTCGTGGGTTCGACCTGGAAAATGCGCTTGCCACTACTCAGATAGTAAATGGCAAGCAATCAAGATGAAGGTATTGATCAGCAGTGGTTGTGGACAGAAGAACACCTCACGGTTCGCGCGATTTTCGGATTCCACATCAACCCCAGTGCTGTAGACTAACGTGGTCAGCACCGTGTCCACGGGAATGGTAATGTTGGACTTGTAGCCAATGAAGATGAGGCGTTGAGTCGTGACAACGAAATTGCCTTGGTCAATCTTCGTTAATCGCTCCGAGTTGATTATTTGGCCCCGATATGATCCAACACGAAATCGAAAGCCGTACACCAAAGGAACGCTAAGGCCGCTTGAGCTGCCCACAAATTTTCGAAGTTGTCCTATCCTCGGACAACATTGCGGTCGTGGTGAAGATGATCGTCTCATCTTTGTGGGGGATAACGCCTGCTGCCACTGCTGGAAAGGTTCCTTCTTTCAGTTGTGCAATGACTTCTTCAGGGTCGATCCCACCGAATTGAGCGAGATATGCCTTACGATCACGCTCGGCTTTTTTATCTGCCTGCTTTTGTATTTGCTGTGCTTGTCGCTGTTGTTCTTCGGCTTGCTTCGCTGCCTGTTGCTGTGCTTGTACTTCTCGTTGCAATTTTTCTGCTGCGTCAACCAATGGCTGGATGCTACCCATCAGTTGGCTAAGTTGCTCTTGAAGCCCTGTTACCATATCCAGTGTACCGGCTAGCTGTTCCGTATAGTAGAGAACTCCCTCTGGATAGGCATAGGCACGTGCAGCTTGTATTCCTCCTGTTATCTGCGCACGCGAGATTGCGGCTGCATTAATGACGCCCTGCAATTGCGCTGAGATAGTGTCTGGAATTAGAATCTTGAGAGCTTGCTTCTGCTGGTTGCTATATGCTTGTAAAGAGACGCCTACCATTGCCGTCTCGTTGGCAACTGTCGCTGCATATTTGGCGGTAGATTCAAAGTTTCCAAACTGCGGTTGTTGACGTGTAAACCGGATATAACCCTTTGCCTTTTCTAATTTGACCTTTACATCGGCTAGGTTTTTCTGAATTGATGCGATATAGAGTCGTGCCACCTATCCCTCCTAACGGTGTATCATGAACAATTCATACGTCAAATTATACACCTCTGTCTAGTATCTCAGACATGCATATTCATGCGACTATGTCTGGCGCATGGCATTTTCCCTATGAAGGGTCTGGGCTGGGTCAAACTTTGTGGCAGGGTGATTCCCCGAACGCGACGCTGATCTTCGACGTGGAGGTGCTCCAGGTGCGGTAGGAGTTGGCGGGAGTTCGTGCGCGGTGAACCAGAGTTGCACGACGTTTCGCGCGCGGTTTGCCATGCGCCGCCGCTATGTGGCCTACTCTTAGAGGCGGAATACGCGAGATTCTTGCCGATTCATATTGAGGAGGCTACTTTCGTGGCAAAGCAGTATAGCAGTCCCCCGGCGATGCAGATCGACCCCAACAAGCATTACGACGCGGTATTCCATACGCAGCGCGGCGACTTCACCGTCGAACTATTCGCGAAACAGGCGCCGATCACCGTCAACAACTTTGTCGTGCTGGCGCGCGATGGCTTCTATAATGGCACGACGTTTCACCGCGTCATCAGGGACTTCATGGCGCAGGGCGGCGACCCCACCGGCACTGGCACTGGCGGCCCCGGCTATAAGTTCGCCGACGAGCCGGGCGCGCTGGCGGGCAAGCACGAGGGCGCGGGCATCCTCAGCATGGCGAACGCTGGCCGCAACACCAACGGCTCGCAGTTCTTCATCACCTTCGGCTCAACGCCGCACCTCAACGGCAAGCATGGCGTCTTTGGCAAGGTGACCAGCGGCATGGATGTGGTCAACAAACTCCGCGTGCGCGACCCCGACAGCGACCGCCAGCCCGGCGACCGCATCGATAGCATCGAGATTCGCGAGAGCTAGCCCATTGCCCACCTTTGCGGTCATCGCTGATATGCACGGCAACCTGCCCGCGCTGGAGGCCGTGCTGGACGATCTGGCGGTCGTCAAGCCCGACGCCATCTATATCGCGGGCGATTTCGTCAATCGCGGGCCACAGAGCGGCGCCGTCCTCGAACGCGCGCTGGCGCTGGGGCTGCCCGCCATCAGCGGCAACCATGACACCTGGCTGGCCAGCATGGCCCATGGCAGCGCATATCCCCGCCAACTGGGATGATCCCTGGTGGCAGCCGCAGCGGCTGGCGGTGGGCGAACTGACGCCCGCGCTGGTCGCCTGGATCGAGGCGCTGCCCGCGACGCTGCGTATCGAGCTACCAGGGGCGCCGCCCGCGCTGCTGGTTCATGGCAGCCCACGGAGCGCGCGCGAGGGCATGGGGCGCATGTTCTCCGATGAGCAGGCGGCTGAGATGTTGCGCGCTGTCGCGGAGCGCACGGTGATTGGCGCGCACATCCACTATCCCTGGGAGCGGCGCGTCAACGGCACGCATGTGGTGGTCATCGGCGCGGTGGGATGTCCCTTCAACGGCGATATCAACGCGCAGTATGGCCTCTTCACCTGGGATGGCGAGGAGTGGCGCTTCGAGCATCGTAGCGTGCCGTATGACCACGAGTTGATCTATGCCGCCTGGCGCGACAGCGGCTACCTCGCCAATGACTGCCTCTCCTCCGAACTGATGCTGCTGGAGCATCACACCGCGCGCACCCACTACGTGCCGTTCTGGGACTGGTGTGTGGCGCTCGACCTGCCGCTGACGCGCGCCAGCTACGAGCAATTCGTGGCGGAACGGGGGTAGGGGGAAGACGCGGGCGGTTGATGCGGTTTTACAAAATACTGGGGACAGTCGGACAGCAGCGCCAGGCGCGTGAACGCGCGGCTACGGGCCTCCCTCCGGTCGGCCGCGAAGCCTGCCTGCGCAGGCTGCAGTGACGCGCGCGCGTCTGTTCTGGGAGGCCGCGAAGGCGGCCTTGGCGGCGTAGCCCGCAGGCGCGGCTTCAGCCGCCAGCCGCCGTGGCTATTTTGTAAAACTGCATGAACCGCCTGGTCATATTACCAGCGCCCACAGGAAAAACACAACGCCGCCGGAATCATCTCCCGACGGCGTTCTTCTGTGATTTCTCTGGTGGGCGATACAGAACTCGAATCTGTGACCTCCACGATGTCAACGTGGCGCTCTAACCAACTGAGCTAATCGCCCCCGCGTAGGGAAAGTGTACCATTGCTGGTGGCTGGCGTCAAGGTCGCTGGCGGCTCAACATACACATATGGGAGTCATGCCAGTTGAGCAGAACGATAGAGGAGGAGACGTGTGAGACGGCATGACATGCTGGAGAAGCTCGCCACGCGCATCATTGCTTTTCCCTCCACCCATCCGGTGCGGGTGGCGATTGATGGGATCGACGCCTCTGGCAAAACGACCCTTGCCAACGAGTTGGCGGTATCCCTACAAGCCTATGGACGGCCTGTTATCCGCGCCTCCATCGATGGATTTCATCGTCCGCGTAGCGAGCGCTACCGACGCGGCCCCACCTCGCCGGAAGGCTATTACCGCGATGCCTTCGATTACGCCGCCCTACGGGAAGCGTTGCTCGTTCCGCTAGGCCCCGACGGGTCGAGGAGATATCACCGCTCCGTCTTTGACTTCCGCACTGACCGCCCGCTGAATGCTCCTGAGGAGCAGGCGCCTGCGGATGCCATACTCATTTTAGATGGCGTGTTCCTGCTCCGTCCCGAACTCGATGAATGCTGGGATTACCGCATCTTCGTGGCGGCGCCATTTGAGGTCGCGCTGCAGCGGGCCTTGCAGCGCGATGTGGCCCTCTTCGGCTCAACGGAGGTCGTGCGAGGCGCGTTACGCTGAACGCTACATCCCCGGACAACGCCTCTACTTCGAGGCGGCGCATCCACAGGAGCGGGCAGACGCTATCGTGAACAACGAGCAACCGCTGGCTCCGCTCCTGTCATTCCGTGACGCTCCCTAAAGCGTCAAGCGCTCTGCTGATTCGCTGGCTTGCCCGTTGTGACTGGAACCATGGGAACCGTTGGCGCTGGTAGCGCTGGCGCCGTCACCGTCGGCTGAATTGTCACCGTCGGTTTTGCGGGCAGTTGTACGAGTTGGCCAGATTCCACCCGGCGACGGAGCGCACTCGTCTCCTCGCGCAGACGCTCCAGCGTGGCGCGCACCTCGCCGACGCGCTCGCTCTCGATCCGCACGAAACGCGTGTAGGGAGCCAGCGCCTCGTGTAGTCGCTGCGTCGACGCCGCCAACTCGCGTTTGAACTGGTCGCGCAGGGTGTTGCTGAGCGTCTCACCCAACGCGCGCGTGCGAGCATCGAACTGCGCCTTGGCGCGGCGGCGGCGATACGGCAGAATGCCCAACCCCAGCCCCAGCAGCAGCACACCCGCCAGGATGCCCGTGAAGTCGGCGGCGGCCGTGCCCACCAGCACCGCCAGCCCGACGCCCAGGCCCACCGCGCTCGCGCCCGCCACCGCCGTCTGCGCCACCGCGCCCTGAAGCGATCCCGCCAGCGCCCGCGACTCCGCCTCACGGTCGTAGCTGTTCAGCGCGCGATTGGCCGCGCCCGCCACCCGCTGCAAGACCTCGCGGCGGCTGTAATCGAACGAGACGCCGATGCCACCGATGACATGCGCATCTTCCCCCGCGCCCGGCGTGCCCAGCACCGAGGCCGCGTTCTGGCGGCGGCGCGCGAGATACTCGTTCACGTTCTGCCAGAGCTTATGCTCCTGCTCCACCATCCAGTCGATCAGGCCATCGACCGCCGCCTGAATCTCCGCTGGGGCGTCGGCGATCACCTTCTGCTCGAAGTCTTCGCGCACCCGCTGGCTGCGCACCAGATCGGGCATGCGAGTCAGGCGCACGGTGTCGTCGAAGAAGCGGTCGCCACGGTCGCGCATCTCCAGCACAATCGTCTGCACCGCGCGCAATCGCTGCTCGAACGCGCTGGTCATGTCGTCGTTGTGCGCGGCAAGCTGCGCCGCGATGTTATCCACCGTGCGCGCGTCTTCATCCAGCAGCGCCTGCCGTTTGGCCGATTCATCCAGATAGCGGAGCGTCAGCCGCTCCATCACGCCGAGTGGCGTCAGCAGCTTGAGCCGGGTGCGGCCCTCGTCGTCCAGCGTTGTCAGCAGGTAATCGCGGAGGACGCCCAGGCGGCTGCTCTCCCAGAGTTGCACGCCCTCGTCGCCGCTGCCAGCCCTGCGCGCCTGCTGGGCGAGCCGCGCCGAGATGGGGAAAAGCTCCGGCGCCGAGCCGAGCAGCGTGGTGGCATGCTGGCGCACGAATCCGGTGACCTCGGTGAGATCGTCCGCCGAGCGCAACAGATCCACCTTGTTCAGCACCAGCACCACTTTCTTGCCCCAGTCACGGATGCGCTGAAGAAAGACGCGTTCGCTCTCGGTGAACGGGCGATCCGACGAGGTGACGAAGAGGATGAAGTCACTGCGCGGGACGAACTCGGACGTGAGTTGCTCGTGGTGGCGCAGCACGGCGTTCGTGCCGGGGGTATCCACGATGGCGACATCGCGCAGAAAGGCCGCCGGGTGATAAATCTCCTCGATGCCATCGGGACGCAGCCGCCGCGCCTCCGTCTCGCCGTGGCGCAGCAGGGTCACATGCGCGGTCGTGGGCGTGACGCCCTCCACCAGCACCGGCTCGCCAATCAGCGCATTGATAAAGGCGCTCTTGCCCGCGTTGAACTCTCCGGCGATGACGAGCAGAAACGGCTCGTGCAGCGCCTGTGTCACCTGGCGTAGCGTCTCGGCGTCTTCGGTCGAAGACTCAAAGTTGCGCAGCGCGTCGCCAAGCTCCTGGGCGAGTCGGCGCTCCTCCGCGAGGGTATCTAGCTCGCGCTCACCGAGAATCGAAGGCGAAATATGTGCAGTCATTGTTCTTCGGCCAGGAGACCCCGGACTTCAGTCCTGGGGAAGAATGGCCGTCTCCTTTCTGCGATACACTATAATTACTGCTTCACACACCATCGAAAAGAATGTGAGCGCGTGAAAGAGCGTGGAAGAGCGTGAGACAGAAACGCGCCTATCGCTACCGCTTTTACCCTACCACCGCGCAAACCACTATGCTGGCGCGGACATTTGGCTGCGCGCGGTTCGTCTACAATTGGGCCTTGCGGCTGCGCACGGACGCCTACTATCAGCGGCAGGAACGCATGGGCTACCAGGCGACCTCCGCCGCGCTCACGACGTTGAAACAGCAGCCGGAGACGGCGTGGCTCAAGGACGTGTCCAGCGTCCCGACCCAACAGGCCTTGCGGCACTTGGAGAAAGCCTTCCACAACTTCTTTGCGGCCGTGCGCAGTATCCACACTTTCATACGAAGCATGGGCACAGGCGGCGGAGTACACCACCTCGGCCTTCCGGTGGGAGGCGACGACCCGCACGCTCACCCTCGCCAAGATGGAGACCCCGCTGCACATCCACTGGTCGCGTCCCTTGCCCGTAGGCGCGATACCGACGACGGTCACGGTCAGTCGGGATACCGCAGGCCGCTACTTTGTCAGTTTTCTGCTCGAAGACGAGGTTGCGCCACTGCCGGTTACCACCGGACAGGTGGGTATTGATCTCGGACTGCACCATGTCGTCGTCCTCGATAGTGGTGAGAAGGTCGACAATCCCCACTTCTTCGCCGCCGATGAGCAACGCTGCGAAGGCCCAACGGCGACTGCCAAGAAACAGCTTGGTTCCAAGAACCGCGCCAAAGTGCGCCGCACAGTCGCTCGCATCCATGCCCGCATTGCCGACCGTCGCACCGACTTCCTGCACCAGCTCTCCACCCGCCTGATTCGTGAGAACCAAACGATTTGCGTGAGAGTCTGCGGGTGAAGGCGATGGTCAACATCCGACGCTGCCAAAGCGATTCACGATGTGGCTGGGGCGCGTTCGTGCGCCATGCTGGAGTACAAAGCCACCTGGTATGGGCGTACTCTGGTCAAATTGACCGATGGTATCCCAGCAGTAAACGCTGCTCTGCCTGTGGGCATGTGCTCGACTCCTTAACGCTCGACATCAGACAGTGGACGTGTCCGGATGCGGCGTACCCATGATCGCGATGTCAACGCCGCCCAGAACATTTTGCCGTGGACTCACGTGCAGCCTGTGGAGAGACGTAAACCGACAACGCTTCCCCGCGTCGCGCGCTCGTTGAAGCAGATCCCCTGGCTTTAGCCATGGAGGTCATATGGCTCTGTCTCCGTCTGAACGGCAGCGCTGTATCCGCAGCTTGCCGACATAATCTACGAATACGAGCCATCCGAAGTTGGAGACCAACAGAGCGGTGTTTCACCACCAGCGGGGTATCGAGCCGCTTTCAGCCTGGGTTCAGCCGTTTTTGGCAGCGCTCATGGCGAGGCGCACACGATACATGGCGGCGATTGCGCGCGCGTCGTTCAGGCGGCCATCCGCGACCATGGGATCGATCTCATTCCATGGTATCCGCACCATCTCTATTGGATCTGCCTCGTCGCCGGGGAGCTTGCTGGGGCTGAGGTCACGCGCAAGAAACAGGTGCGAACGGACGGCGAGGTACTTCGACCAGGGCCACAGCTCGCCCAGGTATTCCAGGTGATTTGCCCGCATGCCAATCTCTTCCTGTAGCTCGCGATTGGCAGTCGCCTCCAGGCGTTCGTTGGCTTCGATGGTTCCCCCAGGGAAAATCAACACTGGGATATGTGCGAACGCTGGCGCAAGTTCACGCGCGAATAGCACCGATTCATCCTGGTCAATCGGTACAATCAGCACCTCGTCGAATGACTCGATGAAGTCTTCTCCGTGTTTATCCTTCTTCAGAAAGAAATACTCTCGCGGTGAGCTATCCACCCTGACCACCCCTTCCATTGCGCGATATCGTGTGACATCGCGCTTTACCTCAGGCCCGAAGAATACCACTAATCGCGCCTATACAATGTGCTACTAGACAAGTGGGCAGCATTACCAGTATAGTAGTGGCGCCAGTAAGATCACTGCGGGTGAAAGGGAGTATTCTCATGGCCGACAACATATCTGATATAGGCTTTTCGACAGAGTATCTGGCGATTGCGGAAAACACCGCGAAACTGAGTGATCGTCGCCAGACGGTAAGCGATTTGTTTCTCGGCATCAACAGCTTGTTTCTGGCCGCCGCCGGGTTCGTCGCGGTGAGCAATCGCATGATCTCCTGGTGGGCTGTGGCTATCGTCATTGCGATCACGGTGATTACCTTCGTCATGAATTCGATATGGTATCGGCTGATCGGACGCTACCGCGCATTGATCAACCTGCGCATTCGCTATCTGGAGGCGTTGGAGGTGGCGCTACAGGATGGTGGAGCGTTTGGCCCCGTGACGATCTCATCGGAAAACGACAAGGAAAAATCTGCGGCTCTACGGGGAGTCTACCTGATCGAAAAGAAGTCCGATCTCTATAGCAAGGGCGCTAAGATGGGCTTCTTCAAACTGGAGCGCGATTTGGTCGTCACCTTCATCGTCGCCTATATCCTGCTCGCGCTGGCTTCAGTCGTTCTCACCTATCTTGTGACAAACAATATGCTGCCACAGTTGATCATTGCGATACCGATAGGCGGTTAGGCCACGCTTCTCCACGCTTCTCCACGCGCCCGGCGGTAACAAATAGCCGCCCGGCGCGTACTAGGGGTGAGAGGAGGGAGCGATGCCAACCATCAACGATTACGTCGGCTATGACTTGGAGTGGGTGAAACCGAACTGGCTCAAGAACGACTATGAGCTGCGGGTGAACGGCAATAGCGTGCTGGGGCAGATGCGGATGCACGGCGGCTCGCGCGCCGAGGCATGGATGCCAGAGTACAACGTCAGTCTGCAACGGAAGGGTTTCTGGAAGCCAACGCTGGCCGTCACCCAACTCGAGACACAGAGGCCCATCGCCACGCTCTCGCGCCTGGGCAACGGCGGCACGCTCGATTTCGCCGATGGCCAGACACAGCAATACGTTTGGACAAAGCCGCGCATCTTTAGCGCCGAACATCGCTGGATCGATAGCGCTGGGCGGCCAGTGCTGCATGTACAGTCGTCGAGCTGGAAGACCAGTGTGAAGATCACCTTCGAGCCGGTTGCCAGCCAGAGCGCGGGACTGGGGTTGCTGGTGGTGATTGCTGGCTTCCTCGCGATCATCGCCTACCAGGAAGCGGCGAACACTGCTGCGACGACGACGGTTGTCACCGCTGGAAGCTAACGTATGGAGCACGAACGCCCCTCCTGACCTCAGGAGGGGCGCGCATGTGGTTAGCTACTCGTCACGACACGGCGGTGGGCGCTGGCTCCGTCTCAGGCGCCTCGGTCGGCTCGTCGGCGGCCTTCGGGCGATTGCGGCCAGGCAAGAGCAGCGACATCGCCAGCAGGATAAACGAGCCGAAGAAGATCATCCAGAAGATGCTCTGGACAGCCCCCGTTCCCGCCTGTGCGCCAATCTGCGCCTCGATGGCCCGTAGCACCGGCGCCAGCGCGGGATTGTTCGGATTAAGCGCGCCTGCCCCCTGGCCCGCCGCCGCCTGCAACTGATTGAGGAGATTGGTCGCCTGGGAGCGCGTCTGGTCGATCAACACCGTCGTCAGGATCGCCACGCCGACGGATGAGAAGATGAACTTGGTGGACATGACGAGCGACGTCGCCTTGGCGAGCGCCTCCCCTTTCAGCGCCTCAAGCGCGAGTGTCTGCACCGAGATGGCGATCATCGCGATGCCGATCCCCAGGATGAGCAGCGGCCAGCGCACGTCACCCGCGCCAGCGTTCGCCGGAATCGCGGCGTGTGTCTGAACCGACGCGAGAATCTGGCGCCCATCCGCCGTGGCATGGATGACCTGGGTCAGCAGCCACGCGCTCACAATCGCGAGCGCCGCGCCCCCAAAGACCACCCAGCGCGGCCCAATCGCGCGGTACAGCGCGGTGGCGAGAATCGTGCCAAGCAGCGTGCCCGCGCCCAGCGGAACCATCGCCACACCAGTATCGAGCGCCGAGAGATGCGGCAAGCGAATGGCTTCGAGATAGAGTGGCAACAAGACCAGCAGGCCGAAGGTGATGAGCGCCGCCGTCCAGCTTATCAGGTTGCTCATCAGGAAATCACGGCGGGCGAACAGCCGCAGGTCCAGCGCGGGATCGCGGCTGATGCGTAGCGAGTAGAAGGCGAAGATGATGAGCGCCACCGCGCCGCCACCGATCAGCGCCCAGACCTGCCAGTAGCCCCAGCCGTAGAGATCGCCGCTGGGATTCGCTACTGTCACGGTGTCGGGATTGGTCGTCGCGACCAGCTTCAGCCCGTAGAGCATGGCGATGATGCCGAACGTCGAGAGTCCCAGGCCCAGGTAATCGAACTGTCCGCTACGCCGGTCGGCGACACTGTCGCGCGGCAATACGATCAGCGCCAGCAACACCGCAATCACGCCGACGGGCAGGTTGACGATGAAAATGCTGTGCCAGTCGAAGGTGTCGGTCAGATAGCCTCCCAGGATCGGGCCAAAAACCGGCGCGAACAGGATGGGAATGGCAATGACCGCACTCGCCCGCGCCCGTTGCTCTTGCGGGAACTGATCGAACGCCAGCGCCGCCCCGATGGGGAGCAGCATGCCGCCGCCGACGCCTTGCAGCACGCGGAAAGCGATCAGCCAGCCGATGCTGGGCGAGAGGGCGCAGAGCAGCGAGCCAATGGTAAATATCGAGAGGCCAGTGATGAAAATGCGTTTGCGCCCGAAGCGGCTCGCCAGATAGCCGCCGATCGTGACGACAGCGGCGTTTGCCAGGAAGAACCCGGTGACGATCCACTGGATCGTGTTGATGTCAGTATTCAATTCGTTGCGGATGGGCGTGATCGCGACCGTGACGATAGTGGTGTCCAGCACGACGGGAATCAGTCCCAGTGCGGCCACCAGGGCAATGAGATAGCGGTTGTGCCTCATGAGTTGTAGTCTCCCTCCTCAAAAGCGATGCGCCGCTCGCCACCGGAATGTTTGGGCAGGTGTGCGGCGGATGTTTCTCATAGAGGCATCGTAGGCCGCCGTGAAGCCTGTTGGCCCCATGCGGAAGGATGGTTGTGAGGATGGTTCCTGGAGGATAGTATTCCTGGCGTTGAGCGCGCTGGCGCCGCAACTGGCGCGACACGTGTAACACTGGAACGGGGAATGCTGTTGAAAATAGAGTGTGATACCAATTTCGTGTGAGTTGTTGTCGTTTGGGGAGCATGCCGGAAGCCCAAAGGCCCCGGCGAATTTCCCCGCCCCATTCGCCGCAGCGTTTACGCTGCGGACTGCCCACCATACAACAACCACGACGAAATTAGTGTGATATGTTTCTGTCCGGCGCGGTGGCGTTGACTGCCGCGGTAGAGACCACATGAGAGAAGGATGCATCATGGACTGGAAGCTCGAACTGGTGGCGATCCCCGTGTCGGATGTAGATCGCGCGAAGACGTTCTACACCGAGAAGGCCGGGTTCCATGCGGATCACGACTATCAGGTCAGTGAGGGGCTGCGTTTCGTGCAGCTGACCCCTCCCGGGTCGGCGTGTTCGATTGTCATTGGCGAAGGAATCACAGAGGCTGCCCCAGGCTCCGTGCAGGGCATGCAGATGGTCGTTGCTGATATCAACGCCGCGCATGCGGAGTTGGTCGAGCGGGGCGTAGACGTGAGTGAGGTTCAGGAGTTTCCCTGGGGCCTGTTCGTGTTCTTCAACGATCCCGATGGCAACCGCTGGGCAGTCCAGGCGATTCCCTCACGCAATCAGGCGTAGTTCGCGGGCGCGTGAAGCGGCCTGCATCCGGCCACGCACGCCCAACTTGCGATAGATGTGCGCGACGTGCCACTTGACGGTGCTGAGCGCCAGCACCAGATCGTCCGCAATCGCCTCATTGGAGTGACCCGTCGCCAGCAGCCGTAGCACATCTATCTCGCGCGGCGACAGGATCTCCGGCGGGGCAGCGGGCGCTGGCGCGACGACACGGCCAAACGCCGCCACTAACTTGCGGGCATGCTCCCACTCGCGTGATGACGGCGACGAGGGTGAGGACACTGGCCGACTGGCAACGTAGCGTGACAGCAGATCGGCCATCGAGTCGCCTTCGTCGAGGAAGACACGCACGAATCCCTCAGGCGCGGCGATGGTGAGCGCGGCGTGTAATTCGCAGAGCGCCGCCTCGTCCGCGCCAGACAGCCAGTGCGCCCGCGCCAGCAGCATCCGCGCCTCCATCAGATTGCGCCACTGCCCGGTCTCCTCCGCCCGCGCGCGCACCGGCTCCAGCATGGCGGTGGCCGCGCCAATGTCACCCCGCGCCAGCGCGATGCGGGCGATGGAGAGGTCTTCGAGGTCGTTCATAAACGCGAGCGGCGTGACTGGCCCTGGATCGCCTCGTTGGCGGCCACGCAGGTGATTTTCCGCCCAGCGGCTTGCCTCGTCTACGTCGCCACGGGCAATCAACACACGAACGCGCATGATCTCCATCTGCGTGAGATCCCAGGGAGCCAGTTGCCGCGTCCGCACCATCGTGCGAATCCGCTCGAAGGTGACGAGCGCCTCGTCATACTGGCCACGCGCGAACTGCACCATCCCCAGATAGTTCAGCCCGTCGTTGATATATTCCGGGCTACCGAGATCCTCGCTGATGGTAAGCGCGCGTCGCAGCAGGGTTTCGGCGGTGTCGAGTTCGTTCCATTCGCGGCGAATCTCACCCAGCAGACAGTAGGCCATCGCGGCCATGGGCAGCTCAATGGCGCCGTCGCCTGGGAGCATTTGCAGCGCCTCATCGCAGGTCCGCGCGGCATCGCGGAGCCGACACCGGTAGATCTGGGCGCTCGCCTTGGTGACAAAAGCAATGAATGCCACGAGCATGTTGCCACTGCGACGGCTTTCTTCGGCCACCTCGCCAATCGAGCGCTCGGCCTCGGCGAGATTGCCCTCACCAAAGATGCCGATCACCTGCGAAATCCAGAGTGTCAGCGCGCGGAGCAGTCGATCACCGGGGGGCAGTTGTCGCAGCGCCACCTGGGCCAGTGCGACGCCACCCGCGATATCCCCCGTCCAGAGCGCCAGGAACGAGCGCACCGCCGCGATTTCGCCACGGGTCTCGCCTGGGAGCGTATCGTGCCCCTCATAGCGCTTCTCCAGGGCTTCTAGCCAGATGGTGGCGGCAGGTTCCTCGCCCTGCAAGAGCAGCGCAACGACATACAGCAGGCAGAGATGTGGATGGGCCAATGTCACGTCGCGCGGCAAGGCATAGACCCACCGCACCAGCCCCGTCAGTTCGCCGTGCAACACGAGCCGGTCGCTTTCCTGTTCGATACGGATGGCGGCGTCCGCGAACAGTTCGGCGGCGAGCAGGTGGCGGATGGCGTCGTCGGCCATGCCATGGCGCCAGAGCCAATCCGCCGCGCGCTGGTGGCACTGGCTCACCATAGCGGGCATCCTGCGTTCCAGCCGCCCGCGCAACACCTCGGCGAAGAGATGGTGATAGCGATACCATGTCTGGGCGGCGTCGAGTGGGGTGACGAATAGCTGCTCCCGCATCAGACGGGCGAGCACTGTGGCGCTATCGTCGCGGCCAGTGACGGCGTCACAGAGTGGGCCAGTCAGCCTTTCCAGCGGCGACGTTTGCAGCAGAAATAGCTGCACGTCGTCGGGCTGGCGCTCCAGCACTTCGTCGATCAGGTATTCGGCGATGTAGCGCGGCGTCGCGGAGATGTCGGCCACGAGATCGGGAATACCCGCCTGGTTGCGCAGCGAGAGCGCGGCAAGCTGTAGGCCAGCCGCCCAGCCCTCTGTCCGTTCTTCGAGTTGCGCCAGTTGCTCTGGCGGAAGCGTGACGTGCATCGTCTCGCGCATGAAGCGGCCCGCCTCATCCGCTGAAAAACGCAGATCGGCGGCGTCTAGCTCGGCGATGCGCCCCTGGGCATGCAGCCGCGCCAGTGGAAACGCGGGCGTCGAGCGCGCGGCGATCAGCAGGTGTAGCATGGCGGGCGCATGCTCGATGAGGAAGATAAGCCCCTGGTCGATGGCTGGCGCCGCCGCGCGATGGTAGTCGTCCAGCACGAGCAGAATGGGCGTCTTCGCGGTAGCCAGTGCGTTGATGAGCACCGCCAGCATCCGTTCGATGGGCGCCGACCGGGGGACTTCGAGCATATGGCGCGCGGTGGCGCTGATGCCGGGCTGTGCGCCGTCGAGCGCCGCCAGGGTGTATTGCCAGAAGCGCGTGGGATCCTGCTCGGATTCTTCGAGCGTGACCCAGGCGACCTGCCAGCCCTCCTGGCGCACCTGCTCGCCCACCATCAGCAGCAGGGTGGTTTTGCCGAAGCCTGCAGGCGCGGCGATGATGGTGCAGGGACGTTCGACGCTTTCGCGGCAGCGGGCCATCACGCCTGGCCGCGTGACGAGCGCCTGCCCCGACTGTGGCGCGGCGATCTTGGTGGCGATCAGCGGCGAGAGCCACCCGTCCGCCACATCAGCGTGCGCATCGTTCGCGTCATCCGTCCTCGCGCCATCTGGGTGAGCGTGCGCGCCGCCTCGTCCAGCCGCTCGGCGGTGAGTTCAGTCGAGCGGCCAAGATAGGTCTTGCGCAGCACGCCATCCCGCCGGAGGTAGGCGTACCAGAAGCGGCTGCCCGACCGCTCCTCATGCCGCGCGGTGAAGCGCCCCGCCGCGCCACGATAGGCGAACGACCGCGCGCTCTGCAGCCAGCTATACCAGTCCGCCGTTCCCACCTGCATGGGTGGATCGGTGAGCAGGATATCATCGCGCACAGTTGGCAGACGTGTCATATGTGCCCCTCATTTTGGGTAACTTTGGGTAGCCAGAGATATGATAGCACGCTAGGGGGAGTGCGGCGAGCCTCGCCCGGTCTGTAACAGCCCTCCCAAAGAACGATCTCTCATCAGGATGTTTCAGGGAGGAGAGGGGGGGCCGGCGGAAAGGACCCCTTAAGGGAGGGCAACTCTTGTCTTGTCGATTGGCGCAGATTGGCACAGATTGGCACAACACTTGCATCACCACCATGTAGCGCAGCGACAGTTTGCGCATACGCCAACCCCAGAATATTTCGAGCTAGCAGCCCAGGAAGGCAGATGAAGAGCAGCCATGAATCAAACACAACGCGCGGAAGTCGTCGTCATCACCGGATCCTCAGGCGGTGTTGGGCGCGCGGTGGCGCAGGCATTCGGGAAGCGGGGAGCGTCGGTATGTCTGGTCGCGCGCGGCGAGGCTGGCCTTGAAGGCGCGAAACATGATGTCGAGCGCCTAGGAGGCAGAGCCATCATCGTTGCTGGTGACAGCGCCGACCCCCAGACACACGAGCGCGCGGCGCGACAGGCTGAAACCGCGTTTGGCCCGATTGACATCTGGGTGAATGTCGCTTTTACGACGGTCTTCTCACCCTTCACGGAGATCGAACCGGACGAGTACAAGCGTGTCACGGAAGTCACCTATCTCGGCTACGTGTATGGCACACAGGCCGCTCTCCGGCGTATGTTGCCGCGCAATCGCGGCAAGATTGTACAGGTTGGTTCGGCGCTGGCGTACCGGGGTATTCCGCTACAGACGGCCTATTGCGGCGCAAAGCACGCCATCCAGGGGTTTACCGAGGCCCTGAGGGCGGAACTCATCCACAATCAAAAAAACGTGCAACTGACGATGGTGCAGCTTCCGGCGGTCAATACACCGCAGTTCACCTGGGGCCGCAACAAGATGCCCCGCAAAGCGCAGCCTGTGCCACCAATCTACCAGCCGGAAGTCATCGCCGAGGCGATTTACTGGGCGGCGCACCATAAGAAGCGCCAGCTCTACATTGGCGGCTCGACCGTCGTTGTCATCATGGGTAATAAATTCCTGGCCAAATTTGGCGACTGGTATCTTGGCAAAACGGGATACGATAGCCAGATGCGCAAGGAGCCGCGCAACCCCAACCAGCCCGATAATCTCTTCGAGCCAGCCGATACGACGAAAGACTACGGGTCACATGGCGAATTTGACCAGCGTTCGACCACCCGCAGCTACACATTGTGGGCAGCGGAACACAAAGGCATTGTCACCACCACACTCGTTGGCCTTGCCGGAGCCGCATTCGCCAGTTCGCTCTTCGTGTTTGGGCGCAGCAAAGGCTAGAAAACCAGGCAGCAATGCGGTTCTCGCGTATCGCTTCGGATGTGGCGCATGCCCAAAGCGTCCCGCCAGGCTGGAGCTATAACCCCTCGTCCTGGCGCGAACGCTGGCCATTGATCGGTCTGGCGGCCATCGGATTCATCGCCGCGCTCTTGACCGCGTTGTCGCAGCTTGGTATCCTTCCTTCCCTGTGGGATCCATTCTTCGGCAGCGCCAGTTCGTATGCCGTCACGCATTCGGCAATCTCGCGGCTGCTGCCCATACCCGATGGTTTGCTGGGCGTCGCTGGCTATGTCTGCGATCTGATCTTCGGCTCGCTTGGCAGTGAGGAGAGATGGCGCTCGCGTCCCTGGGTCGTGCTGGTTTTCGCCATCGTCATCATCGGATTGGGCGTCGTCAGCCTTGCGCTCACCATCCTCCAGGGAACCGTCATCGGCCACTGGTGTACGGTCTGTTTGGTTTCCGCTGCAACCTCGACCCTCATTCTGGGGCTGGGTATCGGCGAAGCGCTGGCGAGCCTGCAATATCTCGCGTTTGTGCGCCTCACACTGGGCGCATCCGAAGCATGGCGCGCACTGTGGGGTGTCTCATATCCACGCCTCGCCGAGATGAAGCAGCCAGCATATGGCGTTGCGGCGAGAAACCATGGTCAGCCAGAGAGCCAGTCAGGACGGTGAGGTATGGGCTTCCAAATTGGCAATATAGTCTTGGGCATATGGTTACTGGTGGCGCCTGTTGTGCTGCCATCCACAACATTAGGCGCGGGCGTGGATCGCATTGCGGGGCCGGTCGTCGTATGGCTGGGCGTGCTGGCGCTACGCAGTGTGACGCGCCCATTGCGGGCGTTGAATGTGCTGGTAGGCATGTTTCTCACCATTGCCCCGTGGCTCGTTCCCAACACCGGCCCACTGATGCTGAGTAGTGTGCTGGTGGGTTGGGCGGTTATTGTACTCTCCATCCTCCGTGGGACCGTGCATCAGCGCATGGGCGGCGGGTGGTGGACGATTATCCGGCCTGATCCAATCATCCAGCCACATACCAGAGAACTGACCGCGACGCGCAGCCCGTCATAGCGCCCTTAGCAAGGATCTACTTGAATGTTCACGCTATTGCCGCATGGTTTTCTCGATGGCTTTCTCGTCGCGGATCTTGGCTTCCCCGCCTGGCTGAGGGCCGCGCACTGGATCAATGTCTTTTTCATCGGCCTGCTCGTGCGATCTGGCATCCAGATTCTGGCGTCGTATCCGCGCCTCTTCTTGCGGGACGATTGCACGCCGGGCCACGAATGGCTCAAGTTCACGCGCCGCATCGAGCCGACCGACCGCCTCTGGACCTCCCTGGAGGATGAGCAATCGGTGACGCCGCTCATCGCGCAGCCCGGTGGCAACAACCTTGGGTTGGGGCGCCATTTTCACTTCTTCTCGGTGGTCTTCTGGGTGCTGAATGGCGTGATCTATGTGATATTGCTTTTCGCTACCGGTGAGTGGCAACGGCTCATACCTACCTCATGGTCGATCTTCCCCGACGCGCTACATACCTTCACCGAATACATCACCTTCCACATACCGCCCGCGAGCGAATTTCACCCCTACGATCCGCTGCAGCAGCTTTCCTATGCGGCGGTCGTTTTCCTGCTCGGCCCGTTTCTCATTGCGACTGGCGCGGCGCAGTCGCCGGGCATCGAGGCGCGATTCCCCTGGTATCCTAAACTCTTCGGCGGCAGACAGGCTGTCCGCAGCCTGCACTTCCTGGGATTACTGGCAGTCATCGCCTTCACCATCGTCCATACGCTGATGGTAATCGTCACGGGGCTGGGCAAGAATCTCGGCGACATCATTCTCGGCCATCACGGCGGCGATGAGGGACTCGCCATCCTCCTTGGCGTCGCCATCGTGGCGGCAATCGTGGCTCTCTATGCGCTGCTCGCCTGGCTGAGTCTGCGCAATAAACGCATGGCGCAACACGCGCTCGCCGCCTTCTACGAACCTCCGGTGCGGCTGCTCTCGCTGCACTCGACCTCAAAGCAGCGCTACGAGCCGAGCGACATCTCGTCATTCTTCACCGTCAATGGCAGCCCACCTACCTCATCTGACTTTCTCAGCCTGATGTGGCAAGATTTTGAGGGCTATGCGCTGGAGGTTACTGGGTTGGTAGAGCATCCACTCCGGCTGACGCTCTCAGATCTACGGGCGCTGCCCAGGCAGTCGCAGATCACCAAGCATAACTGCATTCAGGGATGGACCGCCATCGGCCAGTGGACAGGCGTGTCGATGCGCACGATTCTGGAGCGCTGCCGACCGCTGGCAAATGCGCGACACGTCGTCTTCTGGTCGTATTCGAGCGATACGAAGGGCGAGCCATTTTATGAGACGATTCCGCTTGGGGTTGCGCTGCATGACCAGACCATGCTGGCCTATGAGATGAATGGTCATCCATTGCCCAGGGCGCATGGCGCTCCGTTGCGGCTGCGTTGCGAGACGATGCTGGGCTTCAAGATGTGTAAATGGGTGTGTCGCATCGAACTGGTGGAGGACTACAGCACAATTCGCGGTGGCCAGGGCGGCTCGCGCGAGGATAATCGCTTCTATGAGGTCTACGCGGGGATATAGCGGGCCATCTTTCTCTGCGCCAGAGAGCGTTATAGGGTATATTGCCGTTCCAACGCTAATGCCCTCTGTCCGCTCCGACGCGCATCGTAGGAGGGCGCCGGTGACAACGCCCTCCTACGATGCGCGCAACTGCGATGGGGCTAGACGACCTCGCGAACCTTGTCGGCAAGCACATCTTTGACGATGGTAACACGGTCTTTCTCGCCTTTTACCAGCGCCTCGGCGAAGTGGATCGCTTGTTTGGTGGTAATCTTGCCAGGCAGCGGTGGCTCATTGGGATCCACAACAGCCTGAATGAGCGTCGGGCCAGGCTGGGCGAATGCCGCGCGCATGACCTCTTCCGCTTTGGCGGGGTTGTCGAGTGTGAAGCCAGGGATGCCGCAGGCCTGCGCATACAGGGCGAAATCGATCGGCTGCAACTCAACGCCGTACTCGGGAGTGCCCTCCAGCACCATCTGCTCCCACTTGATCTCGCCGAGTACATTGTTCTTGATGATGATCACTTTGATGGGGAGATTGTACTTGCGAATCGTCGCCAATTCGCCCATCAGCATGGTGAAACCACCATCACCTACAATCGCGACCACCTGACGGTTCGGATAGGCGACCGCCGCCGCCACCGCGTACGGCAGCCCTTCGGCCATCGTCGCCAGGATGCCTGAGACAGAAAACATCATACGGTCGCGTATCATCAGATGGCGGGCGGCCCAGGTTGTCACGGTACCGCAGTCACAGGCGATGATCGCGTCGTCCGCGAGATACTTATTGAGGGTATATGCGGCGACCTCCGGTTTCATCGGCATGGAGGTCGCCGTACCGCGATTCTCCATCAACTCGCATCCAGTCCTTCATATTCTTCTGGGCTTCCTCAAGGAAGCTGCGATCTTGCTTCCGCGTGAGTAACGGCAGCAGTGCCTGGAGGACTCGCTTCGAGTCACCTACCAGGCCTACCTCGACGGGATGGCGCAGGCCAATCCGCGTCGGGTCAACGTCGATCTGAACGGTCTTCGCCTGGCCCGGCTTTGGCAGAAACTCCATGTAGGGATAGTTTGTGCCAATCATGATGAAGGTATCGCATCCCTCCATCGCATCCGACGACGCCGCTGTGCCCAGCAATCCAATGCCACCAGTCGTATACGGGCTGTCGTCGGGCAATACCGCCTTGCCGAGCAGCGCCTTGACGACGGGAGCGCCGAGCAGCTCCGCCAACTGAGTCACCTCAGCGCGGGCATTCAGTGCGCCGCGTCCGACCAGGATCGCCACCTTCGACCCGCGTTGATAACGTCTGCCGCCTGCTGAATCTCGGCCTGCGCGGGCAGCGGGATCTGCGGCATGAAGACTGCCGCGCTATGGCTGCTTGATGTTGCCATCCGAACGCTCGCTCATCCGCGGTTGTCCAATCCTGAATGTCTTTCGGGATGGTGATGTGCGCCACGCCGCGACAGCCGAGCGCGTGCTTGATGGCCGCATCGACGACGTTGTTGACGTGCATCGGCCCCATCACCCGCTCGTTGTAAACCGCGACATCCATGAAGACCTTGGTGAGATCGACATCCTGCTGATAATGCGTGCCGATCAGATCGTGGAAGGTGTGCCCGGTGATCGCCAGCACGGGCTGGTTGTCCATCTTGGCGTCGTAGAGGCCGTTGAGCAGGTGGATGCCGCCAGGCCCGGAGGTCGCCAGACAGACGCCCAGTCGCCCGGTATATTTCGCATAGCCGCATGCGGCGAACGCCGCCGATTCCTCGTGCCGCACCTGGATGAACTTGATCTTGTCCTGGTGCGTGCGCAGCGACTCAAAGATGCCGTTGATGCCATCGCCCGGAAAACCGAAGATCGTATCTACGCCCCACTCGAGCAGCCGCTCGATCAAGTATGTCCGCCGTCCGCTTCGCCATGGTTGTCCCTTCCTCGATACTCTGTTCCTTAGCGCCTCATGCGTCGCGGACACGCTGTCCGCCACGGTTGGCACAGTTGGCACGGCGGCAACCGTTCTGTGCTTCTCGCTCGTGCCATCCACACGACCTCTCTCCGCATAAGATGGGCCATGACCTGGTAACGATGCGCACAACGCTGGCGGATGATTGGCGGATGATTGGCGGAAGACTGGCACGACAAATGCGTGAAATGCATCAGGACGATTTTATGTAACACTGCGACACAAATATCCACCTTTCACACCGCTGGAGATAAATCTATGCCAACACGCAACACCGCCGTTACTATCGAGCGAATCGAAGTCTCGGCGTATACGATACCCACCGATCTGCCTGAAGCTGACGGTACGATCTCGTGGAATGCGACCACACTCGTCGTTATTGAGGTTACCGCTAGTGGCGCACATGGCCTGGGATATACCTACGCCGACACCGCGACCGCGCTGCTCATCCGCGACATGCTCGCCGAGGTTATCCGCGGACACAACGCCTTCGATGTGCCTGGCGCATGGGCCGCGATGGTTCATAGTATCCGCAATCTGGGACGACCGGGTATCGCCTCGATGGCGATTTCCGGCGTGGATGTGGCGTTGTGGGATCTCAAGGCGAAATTGCTCGATTTGCCGCTCTGCAAGTTGCTTGGTCAGGTGCGTGACGCGGTTCCCATCTACGGCAGCGGCGGTTTCACCACCTATAGCACCGCGCAGCTTCAAAAACAACTGGGCGACTGGGCCGAACAGGGCATACCGCGCGTCAAGATGAAGATTGGCGCGCATCCCGAAGATGACCTGAGCCGTGTTCGTGCGGCGCGTGAGGCAATTGGCCCGCACAACCAACTCTATGTGGACGCCAACGGCGCCTATACACGCAAGCAGGCGCTTGCCCAGGCTGCGGTCTTTGCGGAACAAGGCGTCGTCTGGTTCGAGGAGCCTGTCTCGTCGGATGACCTGGAGGGCCTCCGTCTGATTCGTGACCGCGCGCCAGCGGGGATGAACATCGCCGCCGGGGAGTATGGCTATGACCTCTGGTATTTTCGCCGCATGCTCGACGCGGGCGCAGTGGATGTTCAGCAGGCCGATGGCTCGCGCTGCGGCGGCGTCACTGGATTTTTGCGCGCGGCTTCGCTGGTGGAGGCGCGCAGTCTGGCGCTCTCGGCGCACTGCGCTCCCTCGTTGCACCTGCACGTCTGTTGCGCGGTACCCAATCTCTGGCCCATCGAATACTTCCACGACCACGTTCGCATCGAGGGCATGCTCTTCGATGGCGCCGTCTCGCCGATAGATGGCGCGTTACATCCGGATCTCTCACGTCCCGGCATCGGCCTCGACTTCAAGCGGCAGGACGCCAGGCGATTCGCTGTCTAGCCCGCATCCGCTAGCGTCCACAGGCGCCCACGAGTATCTACAAGCATCCAGCGCGACCGGAAAGAAAGGCACGGAGCATGGCAGGCGCATTGGAGAGAACCGAACTGCCGTCTTACGGGGGACGACGCGAACAGACGCTGTCAAAGGGTGATACACGTGAGTTAGAGGCGGCCCTGCATCGCGCTCTTGTGGGCGAGGCGCGCTTCGATGATGGAACTCGCGCGCTCTATGCGACCGACGCCTCCAATTACCGTCAGCCACCCATCGGAGTGGTCATTCCCCGAACGACCGATGACGTGCTGGCGACGGTGGCGATCTGCCGCGCTCATGGAGCGCCGCTGCTTCAGTCGGGGCGGTGGCACCGGCCTCGCCGGGCAGTGTTGCAATGCCGCGGTCGTGCATGGACTTCTCGAAATATCTGAACAGATCGTGGCGAACTGACACTGAAAGCGGCTTGCGCTGTACAGCCGGGCATCGTTCTCGATGACCTGGCCAAAGCTGAGCGCGCCCCATATCACATTCGGGCCCGACCCCGCCACCCACGACCATTGCACTTCGGTGGCATGCTTGGTAATGACTCCTGTGGCGTCCATTCGTGATGGCGCGCAAGACGGTGGACAATACGCACGTCCCGACGTTCTACCTACGATGGCCTGCATGACTGTTGGCCTTTCCGAGATCGGACTGGCGCGCAAGATCGGCAAGGCGGACGCCGTGGCGAAATCTACGGCTCTGCTGATCTAGGCGAACGCTATGGCGCCCTGGTACGCCAACGGTTCCCAAAGATTCCCCGCCGCATCTCAGGCTATAACCTCGATCAACTGCTTCCGGAAAATGGCTTCAACGTTGCGCGCGCGCTGGTCGGCACGGAGGGTACCTGTGTCACGATGCTGGAGGCGGCACTGAACCTCGTCCATAACCCGTCGGACCGTGCGCTGCTGGTGCTGGGCTATAAAGATGTCTACAGCGCCGCGGACCACTTGATGGAACTTCTGGAGTTCAAGCCGATCGGTCTTGAGGGCATGGACGAGCATCTGATGGAAAACATCGACAAAAGTCGGTGGATCCAGCGAACCTGGACCTGCTCCCTCGGCAAAGGCTGGCTGCTCGTCGAATTCGGCGCGATGCAACAACGTGAAGCCAAAGATAGCGCGAACGCCGATGGAGACTATCGAAAGGGCACCATCCGCCGTAGCATCTTATCGAAGACCCCAGACAGATGGCGAAGATCTGGAAAGTCCGCGAAGCGGGGCTGGGCGCCACGACACGTTCCCGGAGCAGCCAGACGTGGCCCGGCTGGGAAGACTCCGCCGTCGCCGCCGGAAAGATTGGCGGACTATCTGCGCGATCTGCGCAAACTCATCGATCACTTCGGCTACACGAGCACTTTTACGGCCACTTTGGACAGGGCTGTATTCACTCGCGCGTCGATTTCGACCTCGTCACCAGCGATGGCATCGCGAAGTTTCGCTCCTTCGTCGAGCGAGGCGGCCGATCTGGTCGTCCAGCTACGGCGGCTCACTCTCTGGCGAGCATGGCGACGGCCAGTCGCGCGCGGAGTTGCTTCCGAAGATGTTCGGGCCTGAGTTGATCGCAGGCCTTCGGCGAGTTCAAGGCCATCTGGGATCCGGACAACCACATGAATCCTGGCAAAATCGTCGACGCCCTATCGCATCGACGAAAACCTCCGTCTCGGTACGGATTATCGCCCCGCGCAGCCCGAAACTCACTTCAAGTTTCCCGGACGACGGCGGCAGCCTGGCGACGGCCACTTCGCTGCGTCGGCGTGGGTTCGTGTCGGCGCCAGGAGCAGCAGGACGATGTGTCCCAGCTTACATGGTCACGCGCGAAGAGAAGCACTCCACTCGCGGCCGCGCGCACCTGCTCTTCGAGATGCTGCAGGGCAACGTACTGCACGATGGCTGGCGCGACGAAGCCGTGAAAGAGGCGCTCGATCTCTGTCTGGCCTGCAAAGGCTGCAAAGGCGATTGTCCCGTCAATGTGGATATGGCTACCTATAAGGCCGAGTTTCTCTCACACTATTACGCGGGTCGTCTGCGTCCGCGTAGCGCTTATGCGATGGGCCTGATCTATTGGTGGGCAAGGCTCGCCGCCCTGGCGCCCAGCGTTGGTCAACGCGCTGACACACGCGCCAGGCGTCAGCCGTGTCGCCAGGATGGTGGCTGGTGTCTCGCAGCGGCGTACGATGCCAGCATTCGCGGCGCAAACATTCACGCATTGGTGGCGGCGGCGCCCCGCTCGCATCGGAACGGTTGGCGCGCAACGGGCGCTGCTCTGGGCTGATACATTCAACAACCATTTCCATCCCGAAACCGCAATTGCGGCGGTCGAGGTATTGGAGGCGGCTGGCTTTCGCGTTGACGTGCCGCGTGGCTCACTCTGTTGTGGACGCCCGCTCTACGACTTCGGCATGCTCGACGCGGCCAAGCGGCTGCTTCGCCAGATTCTCGACGCGCTCGCGCCCGAACTGGCCGCCGGAACGCCCATTGTCGTCCTCGAGCCGAGCTGCGCCTCGGTCTTTCGCGATGAACTGGTCAATCTGTTTCCCGACGACGAGAATGCCCACCGCCTCAAGGCCCAGACATACCTGCTCGGTGAATTCCTGGAACACTTCGCGCCGTCCTTCCAGACACACATGCTACAGCGTAGCGCCCTGCTTCAAGGACACTGCCACCAACAGGCGCTCCTGGGCATGCGCGCAGAGGAGACGACCCTCCGCAAGCATGTCGCCAACTGCGAGACGCTGGACGCTGGCTGTTGTGGGATGGCGGGCGCGTTTGGTTTTGAGGCCAATCATTACGATGTCTCCATCGCCTGTGGCGAGCGCGCATTGCTGCCAGCGGTGCGCAATGCCGCGAAGGATACGCTGATCGTGGCGGACGGTTTCAGTTGTCGCGAACAGATTGCGCAGACGACCGACCGCACAGCGCTCCATCTGGCCGAGGTTTTGCGTATGGCCCTGCGCGAACGAGACAGCGCCGCCCAGAGCGCGTATCCAGAGCGCGAGGTGAAGCCGCTTTCCGCATCTGGGAACCGTTGGCGTACTCTTCTGTGGCCTACGCTGCTGGGAGCGATCTGTGGCGTCGGCGCGCTGGCGGCAATCGCCGCACTCTGGCGGCGCGAGATCCAGGCAATCCAGCAATCCAGGCAATCCAGGCAATCCAGGCAATCCAGGTGATCTTTGCTACTTGAGGGAGGAATGGCGCGCATGGCGATACCGCTACCAGCCCAATGGGTTGATGCTCTCGAAAATACCCCTATCGTCCGCGAGTGGACCGAGGATCGACTGCGGCGGGGGCTGCTACGGCTTTTGCCAAAGCCCTGGGTGCGCGAGGGCATCGCGCTCGACCTGCACATCCGCGAGGGGCGCTTCCAGCGTAGCCTGGCGCTTATCGCCGGAGGTTCGGCCCTGCTCGGCGGTCTGGAAGTCAGCTACGAGCACATCAGAGGCAGTTACAGCCAGCGTGTCATGTATACACCCGTCTTGCTCAGTGGCGCGGTCGCGGTCGCGGGTGTGTGGGGCGCCTTCGACCGCCGTATCGCGCGGACGCTGCTGCCTGTCGCGTCGGCTGCGCTGGTCGGAGATGGTGTACTCGGCTTTGCCTATCATATCCGAGGCGTCCACCGCAAACCGGGCGGCTGGCGGCTGCCCGTCTATAACATCGTGATGGGGCCACCGCTCTTTGCGCCGTTGCTACTGGGCGTCAGTGGCATGCTGGGGTTGATCGCGTCGGGCCTGCGTCGCGAAGACAGTCCGCTCCGTCTCCTGCCTGGCGGTTCCAGGCGTCCGCGCCCAACATGGCTCTCGCTGCTGCCCCGCAGCATCTCCAGAGAGGGTGTCACGCTGGAGCAACATGTGCGCGAGGGGCGCTTCCAGAAGGCGCTAGCGGCGGCCACAGCGGTCTCTGGCCTGCTCAACGGCGCGGAGGCGCTCTACTCGCATTACAAGACCAACTTTACGTATCCGAGCCAATGGATTCCTGTTGCCCTTAGCCCGGTTATCGTCGGTGCGGGCGTTGGCGCGGTCGCCAGCAGGCGTATCGCCCGAACCGTGTTGCCGCTAGCCTCACTTGCGGCTATCGCCAGTGGCGGTCTGGGCCTCTTTTTTCATGGGCGCGGCATTCTGCGCCGCTCTGGGGGCTTGAAAAAACCAGTCTACAATCTCATCTATGGGCCGCCGGTCTTTGCGCCGTTGCTCTACGCGGCCACAGGATTTCTGGGGCTACTCGCCAGCTTGCTACGAAGGGATGCCTAACAATGTCGCGCCGACCCTTACCACATGGCCATGTGTCATCACCCACACAGCCCGCGCCACAACCAACCGACGCGCGTGGACTTCCTACCAGCGACCTACGCGCGCGCCTGCCCATCGATCCGCAGAGTGGCGCTCCACTCCCGCCACGCGCGCAGCCGGGCTACTATCCAGGCTTCTCGACACTCGCCCAGCAAAAATTCTGGGACGAAGCGACGCGCAGTCTCGTTTTGAAGCGGGTGAATGACCCGCCGCCCCTGCGCTTTTTTAGCCCGCGCGAGGCGCAACTGATGCAGGCGGTGATTGACCGCATCGTGCCTCAGGACGACCGCGCCGCCGATCACAAGATTCCGATTCTGAACACGATTGACGACCGGCTCTTCCACAATCGCATTGACGGCTACCGCTATGAAGATATGCCACCCGACACCGAGGCCCACCGACTCGGCCTCCAGGCCATCGACATCATTGCGCGTGAGGCGCATGGTAAGTCCTTCGTTGACCTGCCGCCCGACCAACAAGAACTCGTCCTTCAGTCCATCCACGATTGCCAGCCCCCCGCCGCGCACGACATCTGGGCAAAGATGAACTGTCAGCGCTACTGGATGCTGCTCGTGCAGGACTGCATCGAGGGGTATTACGCCCACCCCTGGGCGTGGGACGAGATCGGATTCGGCGGCCCCGCCTATCCACGCGGCTATATGCGGCTGGAACATGGCTTACCAGAGCCGTGGGAGGTCGAGGAGCAGCGCTACGAGTGGTCTGGGCCACAATGGTCAGTCACGAACGAGTACAAACCCATTGGCGATGGGCAACAGGCCACGACGCCGGGCCAAGAAGGCACACATTGATCGAATGGCGTATCATTTTGATAGCTTGAAGGATCTAGAATATGACAAAATCTCCGCTGTTTCGGGCGTTCCGCGCGCCAGAGGATGGTAAGCATCACCTCGGCCCCATCCAGAAAATCGACGTCTCTATGCGCCAATTCGCGCCCGATGAGGAGGTGGATTATCTCATCGTCGGCGTTGGCTCGGCGGGCGGTGTGCTGCTGCAGCGCCTCTCGCGGGCGGGCTTTCGCGTGATTGGCTTCGAAGCCGGTCCGTTTTGGGATACCGAGCGTGACTGGGTCAGCGACGAGGCTGGATCGAGCAATCTCTATTGGAACGACCTGCGCATCACTGGCGGGCGCGACCCCCTGGCATTTGGCGCCAATAACAGCGGCAAGGGCGTTGGCGGCGGATCGGTTCACTGGGCGGCCTTCACGCCGCGCTTCCATCCCTCCGACTTCCGTGTCTACAGCGAGGACGGCGTCGGCGCTGACTGGCCAATCTCGTACTGGGATATCAAGCCGTATTATGAGTTGATGGAGCGTGAGATTCCGGTCGCTGGGCCAGCCAACTATCCGTGGGGTGATCCGCACGGCTACCCGTATGGCCCGCATCCGGTGGGCGGCGTCGGCGATGCGCTGATCCGTGGCTGTACCAGTCTTGGCATCGGCGTGGTGGCGGGTGGCCCCGTCGCCATTATCTCTGGCTCCCACGGCGACCGTCCGCACTGTATCTATCGCGGCTTCTGCATCCAGGGCTGCAAGGTCGGGGCGAAACAGAGCACACTCATCAGCCATGTGCCCGACGCCATCCGGTACGGAGCCGAGATTCGCGCCAACTGCATGGTCAGCCGCATCAACATGGGCAAAGATGGTCGCGCGACTGGCGTCACCTACTTCGATCCCGATGGCAACGAGCGCGAGCAGCGCGCAAAAGTCGTGATCGTCTCGGGCTATAGCATCGAGACGCCCCGGTTGCTGCTCAACTCTGCGTGTCCGGGCTTCGAGCAGGGGTTGGCGAATTCGAGCGGCGGCGTCGGCAGATACCTGATGGCGCAGGCGGGCAACGTGATCGCCGGGCGCTTCGACGAGCCAGTGCGTATGTATAAAGCGCCCCCAGCGCATGCGCTCACGGAGGCGTTTTACGAGACGGATCCCGCCCGTGGCTTCGCCCGTGGCTTCGCCATCCAGACCGTCGGCCCGCTGCCCATCGCGTTCGCCAAACAGATGATGGTGGCAAAGGGCGCCTGGGGCTGGGGATTGCGCAAGGTGATGATGGATTACAACCACTGGGCGGCGTTCGGTTTTCTGGGCGAGATTTTGCCGCACGAGGATAATCGTGTTGAACTGGCCGAGGAGACCGACCAGCACGGCCTACGTGTCGCCAAAATCACGTTTGATCTGCACGAGAACGACAAGAAACTGATTGCCTGGGGGGCGAATAAGACGATGGAGGTGATGTCTGCGGCAGGCGCCGAGGAGATCGTGCAGGAGCCACGCTATGCCCACCTGATCGGCGGCGCGCGTATGGGGCTTGACCCGCGTACTTCAGTGGTCGATAGCTTTGGGCGTACCCACGATATTCCCAACCTCTTCCTCTGCGATGGCAGCATCTTCCCCACGCAAGGTTCCGCCAATCCCGGCCTGACCATCCAGGCGCTCGCCGCGCGCACCGCCGACTATTTGATTGCGGAGGGCGACGCGGTGACAAGCAGACCGGGACGCGTCGCTATCGTGCCACCGATTCGCTACGATCTCTCGCCGCATGGTGTCTCTGGGCGCGGGATGCCACGGATCAAATCGCGCGCGCACGGCGTTGAAATCGGCCTCGGTGGCCTGGCCATCGGCAATGACGACTAAAGACGGCTCAAGGCGAGGCATAATATGGTGACGAGGCATAATATGGCTCAGCGGAAGAATCAGCAGCATACAAACAAGCAACAGCTCGACAAGAACAGCCGCGAACAGGGTGGCCAGACGGCCAAAAGCGGCGCGCATCCGCGACAGCTCGATTACTCGACGCATATCAGCGACATCCGCGAAGCGACGACGACCAAGTACAACCAGGTGTTTCTGTTGACCAACAGCGCGGGTGACATTCTGCCGCAAGATCACGGCTACGGGATGTACTTTCGCGATACATGCTATCTGGATCAAATGGAGTTACGCCTGCAAGGTGAACTGGGTGTGCCGCTGCTCGCGGACGCTTCAGCAGGCTCTCAAGCCGTCTATGAGTTGACGAATCCGAGCCTTAAGCTACCCGACGGACACACGCTCTCCAAGGAGCGCCTCAGCGTGCGACGTGCCTTTTCGCTACGAGAAAATCTGACGCAGACTATCACGATCAACAATCTGGATCAGGTGGCGGTAGAGTTTGATGTAGAGCTACGGTATGCCAGTCACTTCACCGATATGTTTACCATTCGTGGCTCGAAGCCGGGCAAACGGGGGAATCTTCTCCAGCCAGAGACGCATCACGCGAAAGTCGTTCTGGAGTATGACGGCGCGGACGGGCATAAGCGAACGACCACGTTGAAGCTATCCCCCACTCCTGATGAGCTTGATGGGCAGAAAGCGACCTACCATATCAAGCTGAAGCCTGATACCCACATCACGCTCACGATCTCCTATGAACTGGAAGACGAGGATCAGCACGGCGGCGAAGAAGGCGCTGGCAAGCAGTCCGATAGGAGCGGCGCTGGCAAACACGCCTCCTTTGCGGATGAGTTGGCGAAGACTCCGCGGATCGAGACCAGCAACGCGCTCTTCAATCGGGCGCTCGCCCGTTCACTCGCGGACCTGCGGATGCTGGCCACCGCCAATCTGGACGACCTCTATCTTGCCGCTGGCATACCCTGGTATGTGGCGCTCTTTGGCCGTGATAGCTGCATCACTGCGTTCGAGACGCTCGCCTACCATCCAGCGCTCGCCCAGAGTACGTTGCGGATACTCGCGCAGTACCAGGGAACTAAGTACGACAGTTTTCAGGATGAAGAGCCGGGCAAGATTCCGCACGAACTGCGCGTCGGTGAGCGGGCGAATCTCCACGAGGTGCCGATGATCCCGTATTACGGAACGGTAGACGCCACGCCCTGGTTCCTCATGCTGCTCGGCGAATACATCCGCTGGACGGGGAATCTCGATCTGTTCAAGGAACTAGGCGATAACGTTCAGCGGGCGCTCCAGTGGATGGATACGAACGAGGCGGATCCCCATGATATTCCCGGTTATCTCAGCTATGGCTCGCGGTCGGAGAAGGGGCTGCTCAACCAGGGATGGAAAGATTCGGACAATGGCATCGTCAATACCGACGGCTCGATCTGCGAGCCACCCATCGCGCTCGTCGAGGTGCAGGGCTACGCCTATCAGGCGCGGAGGGCAATGGCGAATCTCTATGAGATCACTGGCGACCATGATCGTGCCGCGCAGTTGAACAGACAGGCAAACGACCTGAAGCAGCGTTTCAACGACGATTACTGGCTCGGCGATGATACCGGCTATGCGCTTTGCCTCCAGCGCAATCGTCGGCCATCGGGGGCGGTGGCCTCTAACGCGGGCCAGACGTTCTTTACCGATGTTGTCTCCTCAGCCCACACACACGCGGTCGCTCACCGGCTCATGCGCGATGATATGTTCTGTGGCTGGGGCGTGCGCACACTTTCGGCGAGTGAGAAAGCGTACAATCCGCTCGATTATCAGACTGGCTCGGTCTGGCCGCACGACAATGCGCTCATCGCGCTCGGTATGCGGCGTCAGGGTTTCACCCAGCAGATGGATGCGATCTTTAGCGGTATCTTCCAGGCGGCGACCCACTTCAAGGAGTTTCGGCTGCCAGAGGTTTTCGATGGCTTTAGTCTGCAACAGTATCCGCGCCCTGTTCACTACCCAGTGGCGTGCAGTCCGCAAGCCTGGGCAGCGGGCGCGCTGCCGCTGCTGCTACAGACAGCGCTCGGGCTGGAGCCAGATGCGCTGCATCAGACGCTGCGCATTCACCGTCCGCATCTGCCAGACTGGCTCGCGAATGTCACCATCCATAGCCTGCGGGTCGGCGATGCGACGATAGATCTCGAATATCGCCAGGAGCAGGGGACGACGTTCGTCGCGGTGCTTGGGCGTCATGGGCCAGTAGATGTCTCGGTGCAGTATTAACGCTATGTACGCCGACTTCCAGCGATGTCTCCCCCAGGATTTACCCCAGGATTAGTTGTGGTCCTCAGGCTGCCACACTACTCATACTGCGTCGCTCTCTGTGGCTGGCAGCGTGTGT
>CAVPDP010000022.1:0-42912 GCA_963702665.1 uncultured Chloroflexia bacterium | reverse complement strand
AAGGTCATTGAGGCATGACAGGGAGTCGGGGGGACGACAACGGAGAGGAGAGCTTATCGGCGCAGGAATCGCCGAATGCTCCTGATCCTCAGTCCTATACAGAAGATGATCTGCTCTTCTTCAGCGAGATAGAACCTTCCGCCGGAGCGACGGACGAGGCGGCGCCCGGTGATGGGCAGACGCGGCGTCAGGGCGAGATGCGCACGGGGCTGGAACGCCGCGAGGTTGTCCATAGCAAGCGACGCACCACTGACTATGTACGCGTGCAGTATTCGGGACGGCGACGATTCCGTCCGACCAGCAACGACACGCTCGAAGCCACCCAGGAGGCGATTGAGCCGCAGAGTGGCCCTGGCCGTGCATGGGAACGCATGCGGCGGGTGCTCCTTGGCCAACGGCTGACCACCGCCGAACAGGCGAACGAGCGACTGACCAAGATCAAAGGGCTGGCCATTCTCTCATCAGACGCTATCTCGTCGGTCGCCTACGCCACCGAGGCCTCGCTCGGTGTACTCATCCTCGCGGGCGCCGCCACGATGCAGCTCAACCTGATTCTGGCGGGCTGTATCGCACTGTTAATGGTCATCGTTGGCACATCCTACCGCCAGACCATCCACGCTTATCCCCAAGGCGGCGGATCGTATATCGTCGCCCGCGATAACCTGGGCGACCTGCCCGGGCTGATTGCCGCCGCCGCGCTGCTGATCGACTACACATTGACGGTTTCGGTGAGCGTCTCGGCGGGCATTGACGCGCTGGTATCCGCCGTCAGGCCGCTCATGCCCTATTCCGTCGAGTTGGGTGTCCTCTTCATCGCCATCATCATGATCGTCAACCTGCGGGGTGTGCGCGAGTCTGGCTCCATTTTTGCCGCGCCAACCTACCTGTTTATCGGCGTCTTCTTCATCATGATCGTGGCGGGTGTCATCCATGCCGCATTGCTGCCCGGTGGACTGACGGCGCATATCCCTGCGGTCAAGTCGCCATCACTCGGCTGGGGATCTGAGAATCTGACGATCCTGCTGGTGCTGACGGCGTTCGCCTCCGGCTGCTCGGCGATGACCGGCGTGGAAGCGATTTCCAATGGCGTGCCCGCATTTAAGAAGCCAGAAACCCATAATGCCGCGCGCACCCTCAGCTGGATGATCGGAATTCTGGTGACGCTGTTTCTCGGCACAACCTATCTGGCATGGCGCTTTGGCATTGCGCCCCACTTCACCGGGGAACCAACCGTCACATCACAGATCGCCAATGTGGTCTTCGCTGGCCCATTTGTGTGGATGTACTTCGTCATCCAGTTCGCGACATTGCTGATTCTGGTATTGGCCGCCAACACCAGCTTTTCGGGATTTCCGTGGCTTTCGTCGATCCTGGCGCAAGATGGCTTTCTGCCCCATCAATTCTCGCATCGCGGCGGCAGGCTGGCGTTCAGCACTGGCATCATCGTCCTCAGTGTGCTTTCTGGCACGTTGATGGTCATCTTTCACGGCAACACCTCGGCGCTGATCAACCTCTACGCGCTGGGCGTGTTTACCGCTTTTACGCTCTCACAAACTGGCATGGTGGTACGCTGGTGGCGGCTACGCGACGCTGCGGGAACTCAGTGGCGGCGGTCGCTGGTCATCAACCTGATCGGAGCAATCGCCACGGGCATCGTCGCGATTGTTATCACGCTGGCCAAGTTCGATCATGGCGCATGGATTGTCGTCGTGCTGGTACCCCTCTTTGTGCTGCTCTTCAAGAGCATCTCGCGCCACTATGCGAGTGCGAGCAGGCAGGTAGAGGGGCTTAGAAGTGAGCGACCTGCGCAGGTTGCGCCAGGTGATGGTGGTGCCGATTGCCCAATTCGACCGCGTGGCGCAACGTAGCATCGCCTATGCGCGCGCGTTGGCGGATGAGGTGATTGTCGTTCATGTGGCGACCAATGCCGACGATAGCACGAAACTACGCCACGCCTGGAGCGAATGGAGCGCGCAGCAGGAGCCAGTTGGCGACAACGCGAGCGCGACGCCAAAGGCCAGCGGCGACAGAGAATCAACGCCGCCGCGGCTGGTGGTGATCGAGTCGCCCTATCGCTCGCTGACGCCGCCGCTGCTCGCCTATATAGATGCGCTGCGCGATTTTCATCCAGATGCGGTGATAACGGTGGTTCTGCCAGAGTTCGTGCCCGCCCACTGGTGGGAGCGCGCGCTGCACAATCAGACCGCGCTACGACTGAAGTTAGCCCTCTATTCACATCGCAACGTGGTCGTGGCAAACGTCCCCTATCACCTGAACTAGTGCGAGCGCCACCTGCCGCGTCCCGTCGCCATATGTCCCGTGTCTGCGCCCGTTGTTGAAACGCCACACGCTTCGGCCTATACTGAGCCTAACACCAGGCTTATACTGCATATGTTGCTCAGCAGGAAGCTGATACGTCCTTGGGGGTGGGTGTGGGTAGCGCGCATAAATCCGCGCGGGAGTTTGTGGGGAGGAGCGACATAGCGTATGGTCTGTCCGCAATGTGGGAAATCGCTATCTTCTAGCGCAACCATCTGCCCCTCCTGTGGCCTGGCGATCACTGCCTCTATCGGTCAGCGCTGTCCCGTCTGCGGCGCGAACCTGGCACGCAACGCCACAGTCTGTTCACACTGCGGCGCGTCACTCGCACCACGGGAACATCCCGCCACCGGCTCAGCCGTGAGCTACCAGCCGCCCTCCCCAGACGAGCAAACTGGCCCACCGACAACCCCTTACGCCCACTCGCGCTATGGGCGGCCACCGATCACGAGTCCGGAGCCACCGGCCACTGCGACGACAAACCCCACCATGACAATTCCCGTGCTGACCACATCGGAGCCACCGTTGGATGAGACGCCTGCCGATGATGAGACAGTGTGGGCAAGCGTACCACCGCTGATGACATCCGCTGAGCCAGAAGACGTGCCGTTTGCGATGACACCAGCCGCGAATGCGTCTGATGAGCCTGATGAGCCTGATGAACCTGAGCAGCCTATGGCGCCAACGGCGCCAGACTGCTCGGCGACGAGTCGCCCGACGCGGAACGGCCCGCTATTTCAGCGCCGAAGCCGCCGTTGCCCGACTATGACACACCCGACATCGAACGGCCCGCCATTCATGTGATAAAGCCGCCACTGCCCGACTACGACACACCGGATGTCGAGCGTACCGCAGTTCACCCAGCGCTGGTGAGCGCGCCAACTGGTGAACAACTCGCGCCGCTAGACACCGCAGAAGATGATGAGATATGGGCAGGGAGCGCAACCGCCACCACAAATAGCGCACATGGCGTCGCGCATGTCCCCAATACAATGTCTTCCTATCCCGACACATACACGGCTCCGCCCGCCGCATATGTCAACGCAGCCGCCGCTGGAAACGCCGCGCCGCCGCCAGCCACAAACAACACCCCCAACAACAACCCAGGCGATACCACTATTGAACGTATCTTCGGCGTCCAGCCTCCGCCGCGAGGGCGAACCGCCAAGACTGCCATTCAGCGTCTCTGGCTGCGCTACATGCCACCAGAATGGGCCGTCGCTCCCTGGGCCTCGATACCCATCGGCGCATTGGCGGCGCTGGTGACTGGGCTGCTCGTGACCGCTATCGGGCTGATCTTCTGGTCGCGCGCCATCGGCTATCTCCTTGGCTCCAGCAGCGCGCTCGGCGCAAATGAGAGCCTGGGGCAGGCGGTTCTCTCGCCCAACCTCCTGCAACTCTTCCTGCTGGAACACGGCGTTCCGATGTCGCTGACGCTCGGCGCTCCCGGCGTCACTGGCAGCTTCTCCGCGCTGGAGGCGTTGCCGCTCACCGGGCTGTCGCTCATACCGGCGTGCGCGCTGATTCTCGCGGGCTACGTGGCCGCCGCCAGTGACTTTTCGCATCGTCTCCGCTTTAGCGTTCTGCGCGGGGCGCTCGTCGGGCCGGTCTATGGCGTATTGCTGCTGCTGGTGGCGATCTTCGGCTCCGGTACGGTGAGGCTGGCCCCGAATACCATCATCGAGCTACACCCATCGCTGGGAGTGGCTTTCCTGGCGGGACTCGTCTGGGGAGCGCTGCTGGGCGCGCTGGGCGGCCTGCTGACGATTCGCAGACACCATCTTTTCACCACGAGCCGCCACCCCGATCTGCTGGCGGGCGCGTCGTGGGGCGCGTTGATCGCCCTGGGCAGCGGGCTGCTGCTGGCGACGGTGGCGCTGGCGGCTGGCATGGCGGCGCATGTCGTTGGCACAGCGCCGACGGCGGGGCCATCGGGGAATGGGCTGCTCAATCTGCTCGGTGGAGTGGTCGTCGCTCATCTCACTGTTGATCGTGGTCGCCCCGGTGGGCGCGTTGTGGCTATTTGCGCTGGGCACTGGCGCGACCGTCGATAGCTGGTTCAGTTCGGCGGGTGTCAGCCCTGGGTCGGGCAGAGCGACATTTGGGCTGCTCACCGCCCAACATCACCCCACCAGCGTCGTCTGGTGGCTGTTGCTGCTGATTCCGCTCGCCAGCTATATCATTGGTGGTCGCGCGGCGGCGCATATTGCCCGCGCCGATTCGCTGCGCGATGGCGCGCTGGCTGGTTGGCTGATGGGTGTGGCGCTGAGTATCCTGCTGCTGGTTTTGACGCTGCTCTCGCGCGTGCTCATTGCTTCAGACGCGACGATCTTCGGGCGGCACGTCATCACGAACCTGGGAATCGCGCCCTCGGCTGGCGCGGTCTTCGTGCTGACGCTGCTCGTCGGCGGCATCGTCGGCGCGCTGGCGGGTATAAGCGCGCTGCTGGCGCCCGATATAGCCCCAATACTCGCCTCGTCGGCAGCGCCGCTGCTGCCCCGAATCGACCCGGCGCTCGCGCTGGCCGCCCGCCCCTGGGACATGCTCGATGCGGCGCGTGGCCAGCATCCCCCACGGACGACGATGCGTGTGTTGATCTACGCCGCGATGCTGCTGGCGGTTCTGTTGCTAGCGCTCTTCCTGGTGATGGTTCTGATTGGTTGGATTGCCAGCCACGTTGCGCCGATCAGCGCGGTGCGTGGATTCGACGGATTTTTCGCGGGCATCGCGGTAGGCGTGCCATTGTTGCTGCTGGCCAGCGCGGCGATCCTGGCGGTGGCGCGCGCGCTGCCACCCCTGCTGACGGCGCACCGCACTCCCGCGCCGGTCTTACCGAGATACCCCACCGCCCAGTAGTGCGCCGATGCGGCAACAGCGCTATAGCCCCAGCCCATGCAGCAGCGGCTGATAGGGCGGCGGCGCGATCGATAGATCTGCAAAGTCGTTGAAGACGCCAGTGGTCGCATCGTCATTGACATAGAGGCCAGGATAGCCAAACTTCGGCGACGACGGTGTCACCGTTGTGTCCACATCACGCCCGACAAATTGGCCGTTGATATAGCACAGATATTCGGTTCCACGGAGCACCAGCAGCAATCTGTTGGTTGCGTTGGCGCCTGTATGGATTGCGGAACTATTCCCGCCATCGAGATATTGCCAGTTATCATCGGAATTGCGATGCCCCGGCTGATAGTGATAGAGACTCCAATATCCCGCAGTTGGGCTGATGTAGAAAACAAGCTGATCAGCATAGCTACCATTGGCGCTTAGACTGCGTGCGACGAGGCCCACACCATCGTTATCCGATGAACCTATTTGTCGCGCCGTCACTGCAAGCGCAATGTCACTATACTGGGCATCTATGGTCGCAAAATTGGTGTATCCCTTCGGGCCACCTGTTATCGCATATCCGCCATACGCATAGTGATACGATGCTGTGTCTGTCGCGGTCGGCGACTGCACAGGCCAGGCATTATCGGCGCTGGTGAGCGGATCAGTGAATAGCGGTGTCTCGGCGGCGATGCGGGTGGGCAACGCCTGGTAATAGTCGGCCAAACGGTATTGATCGAGGCGCCACATGCCAACAGCGCTCGACGCTACCAGCAGCATGAGCAGAACATTCAGCCAGTAAAAACGCGCCCGCAATCGTATCGGCCGTAGCGCTATGCCAGACCTCTCATTGTGCTGGATAGTCGCCAGATGCAGGGCTGTCATTTCCTCGGTCTCCGCGCGTCTGGCGGATGACCTACTGAGTATCTCCTGTAACTCCCCCTGTAGCAGTAGTGGCCGATGCGCTTCTTGCTCACCATCCGCTCGTGTGGCGAACAGATTCTGATGCTTCGCGTAATCCACCGGTTTCGGTGGATCCTCTACCCACATCCCCACTGTTTCGATGCTCCGTGTCGCGTCCAGCAGCGGTCGCCCGGTACGTGTGACGATGAGCCGACTCAAGAGTTCGCTCGCGGCGCGCGCAGCTACTTTAGCGCGTTGTGACTGAGTCCAGGCGAAACTCAGGTCATCGCTCATGGCCACATAGACATAGAAATTGGAACCCGCTGTGGGCTTCATGCGATACACACAAAAGGCGGCGATATCGTGCCAGGCGAGTGTCCGTTCGCGCGTGCGCCAGCCTCGCGCCCGCCAGCGAATGCCCCAGTCGTCGATGGCAAGCAGCCGCGCTCGCCGCGATCGGCAGCAGCGCGCCCCAACCTTCTGTTATGAGCTGTGGCCCTCCAATAAAAGTGAGGAGTCTTCCCAGGGTAAGCACGATTGTCGCAAGCTGTAGCATGTCGAGGAAATCTTGGCCCCGAAGTGTGGGTGGGATCCAGGATGCTGAACGCTGCCCAAACAGTCAGCGCTATGAACATGGCGCCCAACAGCATCGGGAAAAAACTACTTGTACCAGCACGCCATTTCAAGGGGCGAAATGGCTTCGTGTCCAGCGGAAGTTCATCGGCGGCCAGCGGAGGAGGCTGATCGAGAGCAGCGGGAATCTGTTTGCTTTCACCAGCCAGAATCGCCGCACGCAACGTTCGCGAGCCAATCCAGCGATCCTTCGTCGGCAGATACATCATCAGGCAAATAAATAGCACAAGCGGTACGAAGAGCATCAAACCGACGATGAAGGCGGTTGAAAGTATCGAATCGCGTAGATCAACCGAAGAAGAACCATTCACCGCAAGGGGATCGCGTACCAGTAAGAACACCGCGCCACCGAGCAACAGCCACGCAAGCGCCATACCGAGCCACTGCGCGATGCGCCCGCGCCGCCACCCCTTCTGGAACTGAGAGGGCGTCAACCGTATCAGGGCGATCATCTGACCTTCCGAACTGTTCGTGTGTAGCCATACTTAGCGATATTCCTTCAATAGCAGTCACATATCACCGCCCACCACCGCAGCGCTATCAGCCCCAGCCCATGCAGCAGCGGCTGATAGGGCGATGGCGCGGGATAGATCGCGAAGTCATTGAAGACGGCCACCGTCGATGGCGCGCGCACGAACAGACCAGCATAGCCAGTGCGCGGCGATGAAGCCGACGCGTAGGAATCCACCCCGCCGCCTACGAACTGCCCGTTGACGTAACACAGGTAGGTCGTTCCAACGATGACGAGCATCAGCCGATTGGTAGCGCCAGCGCCAGTGTGGATTGCCGCACTGTCCCCAGTGCCGAGGTAGTGCCAGCCATCCTCTGGAGGACCTTGCCCCGGCTGATAGTGAAACAGTTCCCAGCTTCCTCCCAACGGGCTGATATCGAAAATGATCTTGTCGGCGTCACCAGTGCCTGCGCCCTGAACCCGCGCGACCAATCCGGCGATATCGTAGTCGTGAGCGGCGACCTCGCGCAGTGTCACCGCGACCGCCAGATCGGCGTAGCGAGCGCCACGCCAGACGATGTAGTTGTCTTGGTCTGGGCCACCGTTGATGGCATAGCCACCATGCGCAAACGCGAGGCTTGTCGGGTCCGCTGTGGTTGGCGCCTGTAGCGGGCCACGCATGGTTGTCGCTGGTGAGCGAATCGCTATAGAGCGGTGTCTCAACGGCGACTCGCGGCGACAGCGTGCGGATATACACATCAGAACGCTGCTGGTCGATCATCCACATGCCACAGATCCCCACAGCAACCAGCGCCAGCAGCGCCGCGTTGATCCAGTAGTAGCGCGCCTTCAGCCGCAGGGGACGCATCAGGTTATCCGCAGGGTTGCCCGCGAAACCCGCAAGATCGGATGGCGCGCTGTTTATCCCTGGCCGAGCGCGCTGGGCAGAACGCCGGGCTGCCTTCAACTCGGCGAGCAGTGTCTTCGCTGGCTCACGCTCATTAGCGGCGAACTTTGCCGACAGGCCGAATGGTAACCCTGGCGATCTCGCCAGCGTCTAAGCTGGCCGTCACATCCAGAAGCGGTCGCCCGAGTCTGTGTGACGACCAGCCGGGCCAGCAATTCGCTCGCCGCGCGCTGCGCATCATTCGCGCGCGCGGGAACCATCCAGGAAAAGCTCATGTCGTTGCCCAGCAGCATATAGGTGGAGTTGTAGCCCAACGAAAACCTGGTAAAGGTAAAATCCCGCTGGATGCAGAAGGCAGCGATATCCTGCCAGGCGAGTGTCTGTTCGCGCGTGCGCCAGCGTGTCTCGCGCCAGCGGATACCCCAGCCATCGACCGCCAATATCCGTTGGCGCCGACCAGGCAAAAATATCCACCAGCCGTTGGCGATAATCTGCGGCGCGCCATAGAGCACGAAGAACTTGCCGATGCCGAAGGATGGAATAGTGAACAGGAGAAGATCGAGATTATCCTTCGACTGCCCCCCGTTGTGCTCACGCCTCTTGGCCAGAGGAAGAGTGCAGCGCTGACACAGAGGAGTGTGAGCACGATATCGGAGATCACCAGGGCGCGCGTGATTTTGTCGACCGTCGGCAGCTTCAGCGCCATGAACGGCTGCGCATCCGGGGGAATCTCATCGCCTGCCAGTGGTTTTGGCTGGTCAATCGCGCCGACGGTAAGCGTCGTTCTGCCAGACAAGGCAGCCGTCCGCACGATGCCCGCACCGAGCCAGCAGGACAGCGGTGGCAGCGCCAGGGCAGTAAACGTCACGGTGACAAGCGGCAACAAAATAACGATGAACACATCGAGCGCGGTGGTTCCCAGATTGGGCGGCGAAAAACGGTACGGCTCGAAAACCGGCGAGAATGCCACTGGCTTCAAGAGATAGAGCATCAGGCCCAACCAGAACCAGGCCAGCGCCAGCCCAAGCCACTGGAGGCCACGCCCGCGCCGCCATGCGAGACGCCGCTGCGGGGGAGCCAGCCGCATGAACGCGACGAACTGATCGGTAAATCTATCGGCCACTGGTTTTTCCTGCTCTCAACGCTAGCGATTGACCGCCAAATGCACCCCGAAGACCAGCATATACCGCCCGTCAACTGCATACGTGAGTCGCCTCGAAGCCGCCACGACAACCGCGTTGGCGCGTCTCACACGAACGGGCGACGACGTGACGAGTTATCCACAACTTGCGAAGTTATCCACAATCAGTGTGGACAAACCAACACCGGCGGACAATGCCCGATTTTTCCGGGCATCCCCATCGCACCGCTGATTTTGCAGCGGATGCGACCATTCCTTGTCAGCGTGGATAACAGGCCTGGATTTGTGGACAACTCGGCCCTTGTGTGCATAAGTAGGCGCCCGTGCCACCCTCCCGGCGACCACCTACATGCCCAACAGCCTGTGGATAATTGTGTGGACAAATAGCGCATGGCGTGGATATGCCGTGGGTATCGCGTGCAGGCTCTTCCAGGTCGGTATCACGCGTCGTCCTCGACGATGTGGGCAAGTCTGTTGAGATGTCGTGGATGCGTGTGGATAGCCGTGGATAGCCTGCGCAGTGTCCACGCAACTCGTGGATAGCTTCGTGGACACCCGGTGGAGACGGTGGATAGCCCGCTGAAAGTATCCACAGCCATCCACAACCAATGGGGATATTGTCCCGTATTTGCCACGAGTCCATCCACAGCGTCAACGGCTCCAGCGCGTACGGTCTATGCTCGGCAACCCTGAATCTATGCGGCACGGATAGGGTTCACACATCGTCCGCCAGACTTATCCCCACTATCCACCGCCCCTATTACTATGACTACTATATCTCTTACTAAAAAATAAATAATGAAGAGAGTATGGGAAGAAACAACAACGCATGTGGGATATCCACAGCGGAGCGACGAACCGAAAGAGGATAACTTGTTTTCATCTATGTGTCCGAGTCTGGATCAGTTGTTGTCCGTGAGAAAAGCACGCTACAACATGAGGCCACGCGAATAGGCGCCAAATTCGCCGCAGCATTATGGTGTTTTAGCACTAGTTGGGACGGACGCCTAGCGCACGTATGCTCTCTGGTAGGCCGCGCAGGCGGCCTTTGCGGCGGTAGCCCTTAGGCGCGGCTTCAACCGCCAGCCGCTCTCCAATGAAATACCCCAAATGTGGTGGATGGTAGAGGCTCAGGAAAAACACGAAGGCCAGGCTCTGGGCGCCCGGTCTTCGTAGGGGAGGGGAGGAGATTGTGAATAGTCTCTCTGCCATTAAGAATACGTCGCATCGTTACATAGTTGTATCAGGCGAACACCTGAGTTATCATCAGGTAAACACCTGATATCGGCGATGCGACCAGGCTAAATTTCCCGCTCGCCACCTACAATGATGGCGGCCCCTGATGAATCCGCGCACGCACCATCGCAATCGAGTCGCCTGGCCTAAACCCTTCCTGCCACCAGGTTACGCCCGCCCCCGCATAGCCGCGCAGCAGTTCTCGCGCCTCGTCAGCGGGCATATTGCCCACGTATCCCGCCACCACCACGTCGAACGGCGCCTCAGATGAGCGCTGCTGGCGCAGAGCGGTGAGCATCTCGCTGACTTCTTCCGGCGGTATGCGGCTGCCATCACCATGGATAGGGTAGTAACCATCCCAACGTGACGCGCGGCGGAGCGGCGCTTTGTGGGGCAAGACGCCAGCTACCCAGATGGGGATGCGCGGCGACTGCGCCGGTGTGGGGAGGAATTGCGCGTCGTGGATCGTATAGTGGGTTCCTTCATAGCTAAAGCGCTGGCCGCTCCAGAGACCCGTCACCACCTCGAGCGCTTCATCGAGCATCGCCGCATGGGTCTTATCGTCTGGTAGCTCATCAAAGGAGCTATACTCGCCCCAGAAGTCGCCGCCGATGCCCACACCGACGATGAGGCGGCCGCCGGTGAGTTGATCGAGCGTCGCGGTCTCGCGCGCAAACTTCCACGGACGGCGGCGTGGGAGCGGCGTCACCAGCGCGCCGATGCGGATACGCTCAGTCTTCATCGCAATGGCCGCCAGCGCGATCCACGGGTCAGCCACTGGCCCGTTCGGTCTGGTCTGCATGTGATCCCAGAGGAAGAAACCATCCCAGCCCGCATCTTCCGCCTCGTGGGCGAGATCGGCCAGCGCGCGAACATCCGACAGCTCATGAAATGCGGGCAGGTTGATGGCGAATCGCATAGAGGTCTCCTTACGATGTGTAGGCCAGTGGGCAGTCAGCGATACCTGGCAAGCGGGGGATAGGGATGCGCTGCGCCAGGTATCGCCGACCCTATTCCTTCGCGGGTTTCTCAACCGGAAGCCGTCAGTTTTGCGAGTTGTCATAGGCGCTGCTGGCGGGGCCACTCGTGCCAGAGGTTTCGAGCGCGTCGAGGACGCTGGCGATATCCGCGGCGACCTCGGTGAACATGTGGGGGAGCCATTCTTCAGGATGCGGCTCATTGGGATTGTACGCGGATGGTCGCCGTCGGCGGCCAAGTGTCATATGGCCATCGCGATAGTCGGCTGGCGCGTGAAACCCGCTGACACCCTCGGGATCCCACAGCGGCAGCTCCACCCGCTGCTGCAGCGTGAGCGCCTCGGCCTCCATGCTCGTGTCGCCCAGCGCCAGCGCGACATTCGAGCGCGTCTCCACGGCGCGGCTGCTATGTTCCGACGCGCGCAGCTTGACCAGACGCGCGATGACCTGCAAGTTGATGGCGCTGAGGTCGATATGCGCCAGTGGCAGGCTGTAGGAGAGGTCTATGACCAGGGGAAGCACGTTTTCCGTGTGGAGATGCGGGCATGACTCATCTGGCTCGTGAAAGAACTCACAGACCCCCTCAGCGCCATCGATGGAGAGGGCGGTATCCAGCGGACCCCAGGCAAACGAGAGCGTGCAGACGGCGCGATGTTCAGCTTCTTCGCAGGGTCCAGGATGCAGCGTGCAGGCAAACTCACGCTCCAAGGTCTGCGTGTTCATCCAGAACTCTGGGTGAACCGAGAGATCGGTCGCCTCAGCCGCACTCAGGAACATTTCGGTGAGGTCTTCATAGGTAACCATAATCGGGCAATTCCTCCCGCCGTCGCATTGCCTGTGACCGCCCCTCTGCCATCACGACAACGTCGCAGTTCCGCGGAACGCAGTGAATCCATCATACAACAAAGCTGGAAGCGCGAGGGACAACGAGAAGCCCGCCCCTCTCTGAGCGTGAGGGCGGGCTGTGAGGTCAACTACGCGACAACTCAGGTGAGCGTGCTATCAGTCTTGATTCGGCTGACGAAGCCACGCGGGCAGGTCATTGTCTTCCAGTGGTTCATTGGGTTCGAGTGACCACGGATTCACGTCAGCCTGTGGCGGCGGCGGAGCATATCCTGGGCTGATTGGGGCGCCGAACGCGCTGGCGGGGCCGGGCATTGGCGCGCGTGGGTCGTCGGTTGGTGATTGCTGCGGCTGCCCATTGCCATCGCCGGGCATCAACGAACGCATCCAATCGGGCACGGCATTGTTTCCTGCGGCCGACGAACCAGGGTAGGCGGACGAGGGCCGGTCGTGCATACCCATCATGCTATTAGGAGCGGGCGCGCCCGGTGGGGGGCCACCAGCGCCCATGCCAGGAAATCCACTGGGAGCCGACGACGGAAGCTGTGGCGCGGATGGTCCGCCAGCGCCAGCGCGTGGTGTCAGCGTACTACGCAGCACATCGACGAGACGGTCGAGGGGGGTGTTGCTTGGCGCGGGCCAGAGGGGCGCCCGCCCGCTATTGAGCATGTAGATCGCCTCGGTCACGCGATTGGCTTCCTCCTGCGTGCGGCGCAGCACAAAATCGGCCTGCGCGAGTCTCCCCAGGCGCGCGACAAGGTTATTCAGACTGCTGCCAATCTGCCAGAGCAGACTGTTGCGGATGGCGGGGGCGCGCACATTGAAGTCGCCGTTGGCAAGGTGTACGTGAACCGCCAGCAACTGGCGCACGCCCTCTTCCAGTTCGCGTGTGCGATCCAGTTCGCGGCGTTCCAGTTCGGCCAGTTCTTCGGCGCGGTCGGCGCGCCGGATGGACTCGACGGTATTGCGCGCCCAGAGAAAGCCGATGATCCCGACGATGAGCAGGAACGCGACTGGGCGGGCGATGAGCGTGAGCAAACCGTCCGATGATCTGAAAGAGCGGATCCATGGTCGCGGTATGGGGTTGAAGCAGAATGTCGCTGACCGTGAAGGCAACCAGCGCCAGCGTCACGATCAGCACCGCGAATGGTGTCAGCAGTGAAGCCGCAATCACCAGGGAAATCGCGAGCAAATCAAACAGCGGCAGATAGAGACTATCCAGTTGGCCGTTAGGCGCGTACACAATACTTAAGACGATCACCAGCGCTGGAAGCGCGACCATGATTAGACCGGCGACATTGACAAAGCCACTCCGGTTGAGGACGATGGCGATGATGACGGCGCCAACACCAACCAACGAGCTGACCAGCGTCGCTGGATCACCCAAACCGATGAAGACGGCCAGTATCATCAGCGCGAGGAGGCCGAAGAGCAGCGCGCCACCCAGCCGACCACGGCGCGCGCGGTCACGGGTGGCGAAATCCGCGCTTGCCGGTGGCTCCGGCGGTACCGTCAGACGGAACCACCAGCCAAACGGGCCACTATAATAACTCGATGAGCTTTGCGTGGGCATCGGACCCGCCGGTCGGTAAGGGGACCGATCTGGCTCGAAAGAAGCATTTGGCCGCATGTTTACTACCTCATCCCTCCACCCCAATGCGCAAACGCGCCTGCATGATACCCATATCAACCAATCCTTGAGAACAAATGGCGGATTCCTCTCCGTCCACTCCATCTCCACAGCATATTCGCTATCATCTTATCATGTCGATTTCCCTGGAAAATGCAAGTAGTGATGACTATTCCTCTGACATTACCCAGAAAACGTCACCATCGACTACTATACGCGGATTCCGGGCAGCGGTCAATCAATTCGGCGAATATTCATCGCCTGCTGACGGCGATCATTCGTCGTATAGAGAACACTGGCAAGATCAGGACTACCCCAATTGACCCATCGCTGGAATGGTCGGGCCATAGGGTGGCGAGGCAAACCATCGTGGCGGCATCTGTCCCTGTAACACAAATTGCGGCTGTGGCCAACCGGGTTGTTTGGCCAGATTCGCCACCTGCACCAGTGCGTTCCGGGCCGCCTGCGCCGGGCTGCCGAGCGCCTTATCGAGTTCCTGGCGAAATGGCGTGATGGCTCGCAGGTCGGCCGACGGCATGACGAATGGCCAGAAATAGCCTTCGGCGTTGGGTGGCGGAATCCAAAAATCCTCCTCAGGGATCGTTTCGGTGACTACCACCGACGCCCAGGGCGCGTAGAGCAGCGGGATGTTGATGATTTCCATCAGATTGCGCGCCTCTGGTCCGGCGTTGCCCAGCGCGAGATCGATCCCCAGTTTGGGGTCGGTCAGCACCTCAGTGATCGCAAAGCAGACCTCGAAGACCGCGAGACTGGTCAGCGGCGACGTAATCGCCTGATTGCGCATCATGCGCACCAGTTCGCGCATCCGTTCGATTGGCTCCTGCTGGATCGCTGGCAGCGACTCGAAGACACCGCGCCCATAGAGTTCCGTTTCGGAGGGAAAGAGCGCGCGCTCTTCATCGCCAATCACCAGCGGTCGGCGCCGCTTCACCAGCCGCCCAGCCGGTTCGCTATAGAGCGGGCCTTTGGCGGGCACAATCGAGCAACAGGAGAGTATCTGCCCCGCGTTTGTCCCACAGAGGATATGAATCGTGGTCTCTGCCACGTCGGCAAGCGATGGATCAGTGCGATAGCCACGCTGCGCGATCTTCGTCGTATCGTACAGCCCCGCCAGGGCATATTGATCGATTCTGAACTCGCCGAATTCGTTGAACGCATCCGCTGCGAGCATGTCGTGACGGATGGCGTAGGCCCATAATCCCGAAGGACGGCTACGCTGGTAGAGCAGATTTTTCCCCCTGGCGGCAATGGCCGTGAGCGCGGGATAGTGTGCGCTTTGCTGGCGGCTGCGCAGGTAGATGCGAAAGTCGTCGTCGGTGCGCTTCTGCGTTGGCATTTTCTGGACGGTGCGCACGGCGGGGCCAGCGCTGGGATGGCGGGCGGCTGCCGCCACAATCGTCGGCGCCGTTGTCTCCGCTGTCTCCGTGGCCGCTGCGACGGGTGGGATGGTCGCGATGGTGTCAATCGGCTGAACTGGCTCCTCTTGCGCTGCGGGGATCTCGCTTGCGGATACTGCGGCTGTGGTGGGATCGAGCAGCGCGCGCAGGTCAACATGAAAGACCGCAGGCGCGACCAGCACAGCGTCTTTGGCGGCGAGCGCCGTCGCTGCCCGCACGATCATCGCCGCCGTGAGCGCGGCGGCTGCGCCAAGCTGCGGCTCGCAGGGCCAGTTCGCCCCGTTCACCTGGAAGTCGGCCAGCGTCTCGGCCAGATACGACGGCACACCGCCAGCTGCGCCTGCGAAGGCGTGTGCGACCAGCCGCCCCGAAACATCCGCCGCGTCCAGCGACTCGGTCGACGTCAGGCCCAAGAAATCCTCCAGCGACATCGAATCCGCTGTGAAGACCATCACGGCGCCACCCCAGCCGAGGTTGAGCGGAACCAGCATAGGGATGCCACGAGCGCGAGCGTCGCGCGCCAGCCCAAATAAGGCGGGGTTGTCATAATCCATCGAGTTGATGACGATAGTGGCCCGGTCAAGCGAGGCGAGATAGGAATCATGCTCGATGTAGTGCGGCAGGACAGTGACATCGACATCTGGCCGGATATCGCGCAGCAACTCCGCCGTCGCCGTCGCTTTATTCTCGCCAATGTGGCGGCGGAAAAAGGCCTGTCGGTTGAGATTCGAGCGTTCGACCTGATCGCCATCCGCCAGAATAAATGAGCCAAAGCCCGTGCGGCAGGCAAGCACGACGATAGTACTACTCAGCCCAACGCCCGCCGCGAAAATACAGGTATGGTCGAGCGTCTGCTGAAGGTCGGGCGGGATAAAGGCCCAGTTCCGTGAGAACAGATCGTCGGAATCACTTGTCATGAAAAAATCTCCCACCAGAGACCATATCGGTTGTCCTTCACCTGTGGCCAACGCCTATGACCACGAGTGGTTTTTCCTTGTGATTTCTTTGGCGCGCCCGGCCGCTAGGCGGTAAATCCGTGGGCAATACAGGGCCGCCATCGATCCGGTAAGCACCAGCATTTTAGTTGGGCGCGACTGGCATGTCAACTGAAGCGAGCGCACGGAAATGATGTAGCCAAGGATTATAGAGGGCTTGACGAATGTACTATAGGAGGCGTAGGCTGCTTATGGCTTAGATAGCATATTCCAGGGAGATTGCGTGGTGCGGGGGCGCGTAAGCATGGTCGCTTGCTTAATGAGCGCCGTCGCTTCGCGGGTACTCGCATACAAGGAGGAAAGATGACGGCTGAGATGGTACGATCGGTGCGACCGGCGCGGTCGAGTGTCAAGCAGCAAGTGGGAGATTTGTACGAGAAGTATGGCCAGCGGAAACCGATGGGAGAGAGTGCGCCCAGTCCATGGCTGCCGCATTTCTTTCTGCACAGAACGTTTCTTGGCGACCAGGACCTGCTCATTATTTACAACACCAAACGGTGTAAGTATCGTTGTCACTTTTGTCAGCTACCAGCGAAAAGCTCACCAACACTCATCCCAGGCAGTGAGATCGTAGCGCAATTCTCGTATGTCATGAAGGAACTGAAACACTCCTTGAGTGTGATGGATCGTCTGACGTTTAGTAATGAAGGCTCCGTGCTCGACCCGGCCACTTTCCCGACAGAGGCGATGCTCGAGATTGCTGAAGGCATCAACGAACTACGTCGTGTTCATACCCTGGTCCTCGAGACGCGCCTCGAATTTGTCGATACGGATGTGCTGGCCCAGATTCGCGAAGCGGCGCCCCGTCTCACACTCAACATCCTGACAGGCTTCGAGACCCACGATCCCTATATTCGTGACAAGGTGCTGTTCAAACGCGAGCCGCTCGAGGTCTTCGAGAGTGGGCTGGATCGTGTGGCCGAGGTCGGCGCGCAACTGACGACGTATGTGCTCTTTAAGCCGCGCTGGGATATGACCGATGAGGAGGCTGTCGCTGAGGCGGAGTCCAGCATCGATTACCTGGTGGCCCAGACGAAGGCGCGCGGACTCGATCTCTCGGTGCGGCTCAATCCGATGTACGCCGCCGATGGGTCGCGCTGGACGAAGAAAGCGCACACCTCGCCAGACTACAAGCCGCCACGGTTGACCGACGTGATGCGTGTGGCGGAGAAGAAGCGCCAGGAGGGCGTCAAGATCTACATCGGGATGTCGACCGAGGGACTTGACGACGGCTCGAACTATATGGCGCGTGAAGATTATACGAAGTTGCTCGTCAAGCCAGTGCTGCTCTTCAATAGCGGCAAGATCAACTCATTTAGTGGCTATCTGTGACCTGTAACCTGCTGATAATGGCGCAATAATAATGACGATGATGCAGCCGACAACGCTGGCCGGGCTGCTCGCGGAGGGCGGCGTCCGTCGCTTCGTGGGCGGCCTGGAAGTCGTGGTGCAGCCAGCGTGGATCATCGCGGGCGAGGATCGTCTCGCCTACACGGCTATCGTGCGGCTGGTGGAGTGTTGCCGCGAGTGGCACTGGGAGTCCGACATTATCCCCCATGCGGGCGGCGCGCCGCTGGACTCGATTACCAAATCGATCCACGGCGAGTTTACGCGCCCAATAGCTGTCGGGAGCCTTCTGCGGATCACGCACCAGGTGATCGCGGTGGCCCCCCGCAGCTATCAACTGCGGTTTCAGTTGGCGACCCAGCGCCCGGAACAGCAGTGCGCCATACTGGAGATGGTCAGCGTCTTCTATGACCCGGCGCGGGCAGCCGTCGCCGAGCCACCGCCAGGGGTGGTGGACTATCTGCGCGCCTGTGTGGCGTCTGGTCAGTCGGCAGACAATAAGGGCTGACCAGCAGCGGTCAGCCCTTTCGGTGGCCCTATCCCTACCGTCACGGCGCGGCGACGCGGAAGATTCTCCCCTGGGCATCGGTCAGGACGCCATTCATCCGGGACTGACCAGAGCATCCCATCGCCACCAGTCGCGGGCGCATAGGACAGCGAATACTCCGGCGTTGGGCCGAGACTCTGCCAGCGGGTCGCGCCAGCGGGCAACCGGAATACGTTGTAGGTCAGCGCGCCGCTGCTGGCCGTCGCCGCGTTGAGCGCCAGGATCGCGCCATCGCTGGTATACGCGGCGTAGTGAACTAACTCCCCCGCCGTGTCGCCGATATCGAGCAGCGGGCATATTCTGCCACGCCTGGCCGCTGTCATCGCCACAATCAGCGAAGAGCCGCTGGGCGCGTGAGTTCGCGACACAGACGCCCCACGTGTGGTTCGGCTGCGGCGGCTGTACGAGTACGGTGCTCTTCACCCCATCTGGAGTTGTGGCGCTTGCCAGGTAGCGCCAGTTGCGCGCCGCCATCGCCAGAGCGCCAGAGAGCGCGTCGCGGCATTCGATAGCAGCATGCCGTTCCCGGGGCTGGGTCGTTGGTGGCGAGCAGCGCGCCGTTATACGGATTGAGCCAGAACTGGCGTGGCTCTCGTGTCCGATCCGAATGAAGCCGCCGTCAATCGTCTGCCACGTCGCCATGCCATCTGCTGCTGGCCTGCAATGGCAACGTTGCGACTGAACCGTTGGCGTCGCGTCACGCAGGGCATAGACCGGCCGCGCCATAGCTGGCGAACTGGATAGATTGACCGAGCCGTCGATGCCGCTCACCGCTGCCAGCTTGCGCCGCCGTCCATGCTGCGATAGTAGATATCCGCTGGTGGGATCGAGTGCCCGCAGGTGGATTGTGTGAGATTCCCAGCAGCACATCGCGCGGGTTCACCTCATCCACCACCAGCCAGCACCAGCCATTCACCTGTGGCAGCGTCAGCGCCGACCACGTTGCGCCGCCATTGTGTGTGACCCAGGCCAGCGGCTGTGTGGCTGGCGGATTCGAGGTTCGGCTGGGCGCAGGCGTAGGCGGTCTGGCCATCACTCGGCGCAACCGCCAGGATGTTGGTCGTTACCAGCCGTGGCTGGAAGCCATTGGGATTAGTGATGGGCTGCCATTCGAGCGGCGCCGCCTGATCGACGTTGCCCGTCTGAGCAGGCGTCTGCTGGGGTTGTGTGGGCAGTGGCGGGGCCGCCGGGCCGGGATAGCTGGCGGTGAAGACCGGCCCGGACGGTTCCTGATTCCCAGGGCTTTCGTCTGGCATGGCCCAGAGCATGCCGCCGCCGGGTCGTGGCGCGTACGTCACGATGCCACTGACCCCGGCATTCGCCGCGCTAAAGGGCAGCGCGCCGCCGTTCTGCCACTGGGTTGCCCCCGTCGGGAGCCGGTACAGGCTGACGCGCGTCGGCTGACCATCCGCGTTGAAGCGATCCTCAGCGTAGGCCAGCAGCGCGCCATCGTTGGCGATGCCCGCCAGAGCGACGTTGCCATAGAGGTTGTCGTCAGGCGTCACGCCTGGGGTCGCGGTATTGACGCCATGACGGAAGTTGAGGCCGGGCATCCGCAGCCAGGCGTTGCTCTGATCGGTGGCGCAGTAGGATTGGCTTGCGGGATAGGGAGCTGGCTGGACTGCCGCCCTCGCCCGCGACGAGCGCGCAGATATTCCAGTGCTGGCCATCGCTGGTAGGCCTGGCGACCATAATGCCCTGCGCAGATACCGTCAGTTGCTTCCAGTTTGCCGCCGCTGGTGTCCGCCGTCCAGAGCGAGGTTGCGCCATCCCCAGCCATCGAAATGGCCAGGATCAACAGGCCGCCCGTGTTCGGGTTGAGCCAGAAGCGTGAGGCCATCAGCTTCTGCGCGCTGGATGGGATCATCGACGTAGTTCCAGGTTCGCAGCCCATCTTTACTGACTTCGAGGCGATTCGCGTCCGTGCCATCCTGCCGGATCGCGTAGGTGGCGCCGTTCAGCGTCGCGAAATCGGTCATCGGCAGGATCAACGGGGCAGCCTGCCAGCTCGCGCCGCCATCGAGGGTAGAATAGTTGGCGCCTGTCACCTGGGCCGGGGTGGTATGAGAGATATACTCCACATCGAGTATCGCCACATCTGGATCGAGCTGATCGAGTGAGATCTGACAGGAGATTGCCTTATCAATCTGCGCCACTGACAGTGTCTGCCAGGTCGCGCCGCCATCATGGGTACGCCAGACATGCAGCGGCCCTGGCGCAATCTTCGTGCCCGACTGGCAGAGCCAGGCAATCTCCCCATCGTTCGGGAAGACGCTGAGCAGGGCGCCCGCGCTGAGAGTCTTATCCATCCCTCCCGGCAGCGTCACCTGCCGCCATTGCACCGAAAACGATTGCGTCTGGCGAGTGCCCGCGCCAAGCTGGAAGAGCCGCCCGAAACCGACGACCACCAGCGCAATGGCGGCCACGGCGGCCAGCGTCCCCAGCGCGCGCCGTCGTCGGGTAGACCAATCTGCGCAATGGGGGTGTTGGCGTCGTCTCAGCCGATGGGTCGGGGATCGTCGTTTCGCGGGTCATCATCGTGTCGCCGGACTGCCGCTCGTTGGCCGACATCGCCGCGACGATAGATCGCCAGAGCCGTTCGTCAGGGATGGGCGTATGCTGGCCGTTGAGCGCCACCGCTATCGTCTCGAAGCCCCGCAACCGATCCTGGCAGGCCGGGCAGTCTGGGCTGTGCGCGCCGATGCGGGCCGCTTCGTCCGCTGGCAGCGCGTCATCACGCCAGGCGGAGAGGTCGGCGCTCGTCAGGCCCGCTGCGCATTGGGGTATCATCTGCTGGCTCAAGCTCATCTACTGTTCCTCCTGCCGTGTATAGCGCGCGCGAAACGCATCGCGGGCACGACTCAAGGTCATCTTGGCGGCGGCCAGCGTCATGCCCAACGTCTCGGCCACCTCAGCGCACGAGAAGCCGTAGACCTCCCGCAGCGCCAGCGCCGCCCGCTGCTGTGGCGGCAGCGCCAGCAGTGTCGCGCGCACATCGTCGCTCTCGGCCAGTCGCCAGGCGGGATCGCTGCTGGCGGGATCGATGCCCGTGGAGAACGATTGGGCCGCGCCGACAGGAGCCGCCGCGCGTCGCTGGTGCGTCAGGGCGAGATTGGTCGCCACGCGGAAGAGCCATGCGCCGGGACGGTCATAGCCTGCGATGCGGTCGAAGTGTTGCCAGGCGCGCACGAAGGTCTCCTGGCTGAGGTCATAGGCCGCCTGCTCGTCGCCCGTCATGCGCCAGAGATAGCCGAATATTTCGCGCTCGTGCCGCCGAAAGAACGCCTCGAACGCTGGCGGCGCATGGGAATCGTCATCCGTTGGAGCGCTGGCGAGCGTCTGCTGGAGACGCCTGATGCATGTGCTATGGGTGTTGCGTTGGCCATGTTCGCGACTCTGGCGCTTTTCCGCAGCATGAGCCAGGTTCCCAGCCATGAACCCAGCCAATCCCGCCAGGCGTCAGACATCCTGGACCCTGGACACCTGTGAACGGCGGTCATGTCGTGCCGACCAACTGCCCGCGCTGACCATCTGCTCGGCCACCTTTCGTCGTCCCGTTCGTATCCTTCGTGATCTTCGTATCCTTCATATCCTCTGCCGTGTCGCGGCTTTATAGGTCTCCTACTTCACACACTGCTGGAGCGGCGCAAAAGTAACAACGTCTTTTGGGCGTCCTGCGCTATCAATGCTTGCCTGGCGCAATCGTGTACAATGCAGAGCGCCGGATTGTCGTTCTCTTGCGCCCGGAGCGTCGAGATGCCCCACTCTATCCATTGCCCGCGACACAGCCGCTCGCCGCGACGCTCTATACGCTGGCGCTGGTGATCTGCGCCACGCCGGAATGTGGCCGCCTGCTCACCCGCCGCCACCGCGAGGGAGCCACCGCGCGTGATGGTGGTTCGCTCGTGCTGTTGCTGGCGCTGCTGGCGCTAAGCCTCGTCTCGGCAGGGATGGCGGCGTGGCTGCTGCCCGGCGCGGCGATCATCCACGGGCGCGTGTTCTTCTTCGGCGCGGGCGTCGCGCTGATCCTCATCGGGACGGCACTACGCGCCTACGCCATTCGCGTGCTGGGGCGCTATTTCGTCATCACGGTAGCCGTCGCGCCAGATCAGCAAGTGGTCGAGAGTGGCCCCTACCGCTTGATCCGCCATCCATCATACACCGGCGCGTTGTTGGCGTTGCTTGGCATCGCGCTGGCGCTCACCAACTGGGCCAGCCTTGCCGCCATCATTCTCTGTAACGCGGTCGGCTTTGGCTATCGTGGGATGGTCGAAGAGCGGGCGCTGTCGCGCGCACTCGGTCAGCCGTATAGTGTCTACATGACGACGTACACGGCGGTTGATACCGTTCATTTTCTAAAAAGGGAGTGCAAGGAGAGATTTATGGCAGAACCAGTCGTTGCGCCCTACGGCGCGTGGAAATCGCCGCTGACAGCCGATATGCTGCTCGCCAGCGCGCTCGGCATCGGTGAGATTCGAGCTGGATGGGGAGACGATCTACTGGATTGAGCTGCGCCCCACCGAGGGTGGCCGTGGTGTGCTGGTGCGCCGTACCCCTGATGGCGCGATCGCGGATGTGACTCCCGCTCCGTTCAATGTGCGCACACGGGTTCACGAATATGGCGGCGGCGCCTATCTGGCCGCCGATGGGGTCGTCTACTTCTCCAACTTTGCCGACCAGCGCCTCTATCGCGTGGCGAGCAGGCGGCGCGCCAGAGCCGCTGACACCCGATCTGCCCGGCGGCGCGCTGCGTTATGCCGATGCCGCGCTGGATGCGACGCGCAACCGGCTGATTCTGGTGCGCGAAGATCATCGCGAATCGGGCCAGGAGGCGAAGAATACGCTGGTCGCGCTGGCGCTGGATGGCGAAAACGCCGATGGCGGGCGCGTGCTGGTGGCAGGCAACGACTTCTACGCGACGCCGCGCCTCAGCCCAGATGGCGCGCGACTCTCGTGGCTGGCGTGGAATCATCCCAATATGCCCTGGGATGGTACCGCGCTCTGGGTGGCCGACATCGCCGCCGATGGGTCGCTGAGCCAATGCGCGGCAGGTCGCTGGCGGCGAGAACGAGTCGATCTTCCAGCCGTCGTGGTCGCCCGATGGCGAACTCTATTTCATCTCGGATCGCAGCGGCTGGTGGAATCTCTACCGTTGGCGCAACGAACAGGCCGAGGCGCTGGCGCCGATGGCGGCGGAGTTTGGCATGCCACAGTGGCAGTTTGGCATGGCGACCTACAGCTTCACCGACGCCGGGCATCTCGTCTGCACGTGGCAGCAGAATGGCGCGGTACAACTTGGTTCGCTCGATCTCACGACAGGCGCGCTGACACCCATCGAAACGTCGTTTACCGTCGTCGCCGCGCCGCACGCGAGCGCCAGCCAGATCGTCTTCATCGGCGCCTCACCGCTGAAGGCAAGCCAGATCGTGCGGATGGATAGCGCCACTGGCCAGCAAGAGACGCTACGTCGGTCGAGCACGATGGCGATAGATGAAACCTGGATTTCTGTTCCGGAGGAGATCGAGTTTCCGACGGAGAATGGCCTGACCGCCTATGGTGTCTTCTATCGTCCGCGCAATCCTGAGTATGTGGCGCCCACAGGCGACCTGCCGCCACTGCGCGTCTTGAGCCACGGCGGCCCCACCTCGCAAGTCATGGGGGTCTTCAACCCCGGCATCCTCTACTGGACGAGCCGCGGATTCGCCGTCCTCGATGTGAACTATGGCGGCAGCACCGGCTATGGCCGCGCCTATCGCGACCGCCTGAAGGGCCAGTGGGGTGTGGTAGACCTGGATGACTGTGTGAATGGCGCGCGCTATCTGGCGGCGCAGGGGCTGGTGGATGGCGACCGGCTGACGATCACCGGCGGCAGCGCGGGCGGCTATACGACGCTCTGCGCGATCACCTTCCGCGATGCCTTCAAGGCGGGCGCGAGCCACTTTGGCGTCAGCGATCTCGGGGCGCTCGCCCGTGACACGCATAAGTTCGAGTCGCGCTATCTGCGACCAGATGGTCGGGCCGTATCCAGAGCGCCAGGATCTCTATGAGGCGCGGTCGCCGATCTTCCATATCGATCAACTGCACACACCCGCGATCTTCTTCCAGGGGCTTGAGGATCCGGTGGTGCCGCCAAACCAGGCAGTGACGATGGTGGAGGCGCTGCGCGCGAAGGGTGTTCCAGTCGCCTATCTGGCGTTCGAGGGCGAGAGCCACGGCTTCCGCCAGGCGGCGAACATCAAGCGGTCGCTAGAGGCGGAACTCTCCTTCTTCGGGCGCATTCTCGGCTTTACCCCAGCGGACGCTATCGAACCGTGCAGATCGACAACCTGCCAGGGTAGAATCCCCGTTTCAGGAACAGACAAAGAAGCCGCCGACCAATAGAGGCCGACGGCTGTCTTGTTTTCCTGCTCATCGTTCGCTAGATATGCAAATCCCAGATGGTCTGGCCGCCGCTGATGAAATCCTCCTCGAAGGCGAAGGTGAAGTCGTGCTGGCTGGCCGCTACCTCATAAGCAATCTGACCCTTGACGAGATCTCCTGCGTCCAGCTTGCCATCTGGCGGCGTCACACCTAAGGTGATGGTCTCGGTGTATTTCTGGCCAGTCGTGTCTTTTAAGGTACATTGAAGCAACGTCGAAAGATCCTGCTCCTGGCTGCTGACGTTTTTGAAGGTGGCGTCAATGACGACGAACTGTTGCCAGCCTTGGGTTTGGTGAATTCATCGCCCGGATTCGTCTTGAACGAGTTGATGGTGACGATATACGTGTCGCCTACCTTGACCTGTCACCAATCTTGAAGTGCTTGCTGCCGCCCGAACTGCCGCTGGTCGCGGTAGGCGATCCGCCATTCGTTCCAACACTTGTGCCAGTGTTCGCGCTTGTGCCGCCGCAGGCCATAATCACGAGAGCGAGAATGCCGAGAAGACTGAGCAGCGGTAACAACAATGCGCAGCGATTGCCTGAGGGATGTACGCGATGATGTGGGCACGGAGAATGGACTCCTTCTAACGTCGGTACAGTGAACCTTGTTCACGATCAAAGATCCACGCCCGCCGCCCACCCTCCACCACCGGGAGATTTTTGCAAGCTGAACAGCAGCGGGCAGATTGTATCATGAGACGAGAATATTGTAAACCAGGTAATTAACATAACAGAAATCGGCGAAATTAGCAGATATACTATGCCGTTTTGAGACGCTCGTGTTGAGCGTTGGCCAGCGGAATGGCTGAGCAGCGCGACACTGGCTTCCTGCGATATGTCGCGCTGCCGCCCATAATCACCCCACGAACACCTGGACGGCGTGGTAGCCCGATGCCCCATCGGGCAGCGTCGGCGCGCCAGCGGCGATCTGCACGTTGCCATCGAGGTCAATCGCGCGCACCGCCAGAATGTGTGAGCCAGAGGTGGGTTGCCACTGGTATTGCCAGAGCACCCATGTCAGCGCGCCGAGGGGGCGGCGTAGCGTCGCGGGCTGCCACGTCGTGCCAGAGTCTGTGCTGACCTGAACCTCGCCGATGCCTCGGTCGGCGGCATACGCGACGCCAGCGATCCAGGTGGGTTTGCTCGTCAGCACGGCGCCATCGGCGGGCAGATCAATGCGCGAGGTCATTTTGACCGTCGCCTCTTTGGTCCAGCCGCGCGTCTCCCAGTAGCCCATGTAATCGCCGGAGTTGACCTCCAGCGAGGTGAGCCATTTGCCATTCTTCATGCCGTAGACGCCGGGAACCAGCATCCGCGCCGGATAACCGTGCGCCTGGGGCAGCGGCGCGCCGTTGATCTCATAGACGATCAGCGTCAGCGGGTCCATCGCCTGACTCAGATGCAGTCGGTCGCTATAGTCATCGGCGGCGCGGAAGACCAGTTCATTCGCGCCGGGTTGTAATCCCGCGTAGTCGAGGAGATCGGCCAGCCGCGCGCCCCGGAAGAGCGCATTGCTCATCAGATTGCCGCCCACCTCATTGCTGATGCATTCCAGCGTATGGTAGCGCTCCACCACTGGCAGCGCGCGCAGTTGATCGTAGGTGAGCGTGACCGGGTTGCTGACGCTGCCGGTAATAGTCAGCTTCCAGGTGTTACTATCGATCTGTGGGTCGCCGATAAAGTTCTTCGAGACATAGTAGAAGTCCGAGGCTGACGTCACCTCCGGCGTCTGTGCGCTCAATGGCGTCCAGGGGCCATAGGTTGGCTTTGGCGCGGGAACGATGCGCTGGGGCGCGTCGCCGATATTCAGCGGTGGATGGCGTGTGATGTTGAGACCCAGGTTGGACGAGATGAACTGCCAGGCCAACGCGCCGGCCGCCGCCACCACGACCGCCGTCAGCCCGCGATTGAGCAGCCGTCGCCGGGTGAGTCGCATCGCCGCCTCCGCCGTCTCGCCCGCCTGTGGATGTGCCAACAGTGTCGCGCGCAGCAGCCAGGTGAACGACAGCGCAAACACGATATCGGGCAGCAGTTGTGTCAGCAGCGTGCCAACGATACCTTCGGCGAAACCCGCGCCAAAGAAGCCCCCACCAACCAGCGGCGCCAGGATGCCCGCCGTCACCAGCCAGAGCAGCAGCACGATCAGCGGCGTCTCGGCGTAGGTGGGTATCGCGCGTTCCGTGCGTCTCACGCTCATCATGTGCGGTTCGGCGGAGAAAAGCGGCGCGTAGCGCGCAATAGAGCAACCCTGTCGCCGCCGCGATGATGCCCGCGCCGATGAGCACCGTGCCAAAGAACAGGTGTTTCGCGCCGGGACCAAGTGTGCCCACGAGCCACGAAAAGACCGACAGCGGGACGAAGCGTATCAGCGCCTCGGCGAAAACCTCGGCGGGCGTGGTGATCTGCAGGATGAATCGCGCCAGCAGCGCCGCGCCCACCGCCGCCGCCGCCGCTATCAATGCCTGGCGCCACACGGCCCGCACTAGCGGATTCCCCGCGCCTGCCGCCGTTGGAGTAACCTCGGTCGTCTGAGCCATTTCTATTCTCCCGCACTCGCCTGTCTCTGTCCCTGGATTTACTGGGTCTATTGTAGGCGCAAACCCCTTGCGCGAATAGTACGGCGATTTAGGCAAGAGCGCCAGAGAACCATCTGGCACGCGGATTGCATGACCCTATCAGAAGAATACGTGACCGGGTTGCATGCGAACCAACACGGCGTCGATGAATGGGAGTGATAATGGGAGTGATAAAAGGGAGCAAAGAGCAGCACATGAGGAGCGATGCATTTGGGTGAGGAGCATGGAGCGACAAGGCCAGCGGCGCATGAGATAGATAATGCGCCACAGCAGACGGTTTGGCAGCACGACGACGAGGCGATGCGGCGCCTGGGAGATAGCCCCTCAGCGTTGCACTGGTCGCAGCAGAATACGCAGCCATTCATCCCACGCTGGCCCATGAAGACGCGAAAGCAACTGGCGGCGCGACGTGATGCCGTGATCGCGAGACGCGAGTCGCGTGCGCTGGGCATAGGCGCTGGATTAGGCGCGTTACTGGCGCTGGTAGCGCTGAGCCTGGCGCTATTGCTGGCTATCGCGAATGGCTGGCTGCCTGGTGGATCACCCGCCATAACTGATCCAGGCCAGGGGCCGATTCCGGTTCAGTCCGCGTCACATACTCCCCTGCCGTACACGCCTGGGGCGACGAGCGTTCCCACAGTGACTGCCCAGCCGACCACAACTGCCGTGCCGACGGCTACCGCGCAACCCACCGCGACCGTGCAACCCACCGCCACACCGCGACCAACGGCCACGCCATAACCCACGATGACGCCATGATGACGCCAAGATGACGCCATGACACAGGTGTGGCGTCGTATCCTGTATTTGCCACATGTGACGGCGAACGCGAGGAAGGATGGCGCAATGGCGACATATATCAGTCGCATCGGACACGACCGCGAATAGTCTCCGCGCCTATGCCCTGGGGCTGGGTTACGGAAGTCTTATCATGACCTTTTTCGGGCTGGCGTGGTGGGGCATCGCCAGCCAGGGAATAGCGGATAACCAGCAGCTTCTCTACTGGGGAGGCATTTATGTGGTGGCTATCGCGTTGCTGGCGCTCACTGGCGTGTTCATGAGGGCCGCATGGCGCCTGCCGCGCGAAAAGTCGCCAGAGGCCACTGCGCGGAGCCGGGCAATTGGGCGTCGCCTGGGCATACAGTTTGGGGTGATCTTCGGCCTGGAAATTGTCATCGCGCTCGTCGTGAACATCGTGTTACGCCTGCTGAACCATTCGGAGTTTTTCTTCCCATTGCTCGCCATCATCGTCGGCGCGCATTTTCTGCCGCTGGCTCCCATCTTCCACGTCCGAACCTACTATGTAACGGGAATCCTGCTGTGCCTTGTGGGCGCTCTCGTTCTGCTTGCCACCCCATCCACCGCGATGATGGGAGGCGCGCTGCTGTGGGATGTTCTTCCTGGATTGCTCTGCGCCCCGATTCTCTGGCTCACCGCTCTCTATGATCTGATCCAGGGCCGTAACGTCCTGTTACAGGCGCGAAAGACGCTACCCGCGTAAGAGCGCCACAGTTTGCCCTATCCCGCCGTAATCAGCACGTCGTTGGGGTAGCGCTCGCCGGGGATGGTGGCGATTACCTTGAGCGTCGTGGTGTCTATCACCGAGAGATCTTTGCCGAGCGTGTTGGCGACCACCACGAAGCGGCCATCGGGGGTGACGGCGATGCCGTGTGGGTAGCCCGTCACGGGTACCGTCGCCCGTACCGTGGGGTGCGCGGGATCGTGGCCGATGTCGAGCACGCTGACCGAGTGCGCGCCGCCATTGGCGACATAGAGCGTCTTGTCGTCGGGCGAGTGGGCGATGAGCGCGGGATGCAGGCCAACGGGCACGCTATCCACCACCCGCCGCGCCAGCGCATCCACGACGAAGAGGCGCCCGGTCAGGTTGTCGCTGGTGTAGAGGTAGCGGCCATCCTGGCTGATAGTCAGGCCGTATGGCTCGGCGGCCTGTGGCAGCGGAATGGTCGCGGCGAGCGTTTCGCTGGCGACGTTGATGACGGCGATGGCCGCGCCGCCATAGCATCCGGTATAGACCCACTGGCCATCGGGCGAGATCACGATGCTATGTGGCCGGTCGGGCGTGGTAATCATCGTGCGCAGCTTCCAGGTATGCGCGTCTACCACCGCGACGCTCGCGCCGCCAAAGCTGGTGACGAAGATCGTGCCGCCATCGCGCGTGGCGACCATATGCACGGGATAGACGCCGACGCCGACGCTGTGTATCTCCTTGGGCGTGCCGCTGCTCAGATCGAAGGCGATCAGACGGTTGGCGGCGACATCGGTGACGTAGAGCGTCTTGCCATCGGCGGAAAGCCCCAACCCGTGGATGCTCTGCCCGACATGCCATGTCTGATGACCGAGTTCGGCCATATTCCCCGTCAGCACATCGGTGACGAAGACCGAATAGGAGGAGAGCGGCGCCGGGAGCGTGAGCGTCGCGATGGGCGTAGGCGTGGGTGTCGGCGGCGTCCTGAGGGGCTGCATGCCGCCAGCAACGCGGCCAGCGCAACCATCAGCGCCGCAACGAGCGCCGTGATTCCCCGCCACCCATCTCGCCTCATGCGCATGCTCCCGTCCTGAATCGTAGTCTGTTGTTCTCAGGCCTACTCTAGCGCAGACATCCGCAGGCGCACAGAAGAAGGGTACTTTCTTCGGCGGCGCAGGAATCGCGGGGAAAACCAGAGGCGGACGGACGCCAGGAGTGGCATCCGTCCGTCGTAGTTCGCCAGGGTGATTTTCGCCAGTTGGCTAGGAGGCCGTCACCGCGACCGGGGCCACTTCAGAGGTGCAGAACGGGCAGCGCGTCGCCTGAACCGGAATGCTGCTGACGCAGTATGGGCAGTCGCGGGTGGTTGGGTCGGCGGGTAGCTCGGTCTTGCGGCGCGACATCAGCCAGTTGACCGGCTTGACGACGAAGAAGAAGATGACCGCCGCGAGAATCACGAATGCCACCAGCACCGTCAAGAATGAGCCGACCCTGATCTGGCTGTTGTTGATGGTCCAGATAGTACTGATCGAACGTAGGTTTGCCGCCCAGGGCGCCGAGAATCGGCATGATGATGTCGCTTACGAAGGCTGCGACGACTAAGCCGAATGCAGTGCCGATCACGACAGCTACGGCCAGGTCTACGACGTTACCGCGCAGTATGAATGCCTTGAACTCGTCAACCATCCCCTCATGATGCAGCCACCTTCCCTATGAGCGTACGCCAGATGTTGGCGTGGCTCTGGTCACCGATCACGCGCAACCCATCGCTCGCTTCAGTAGTACGGTTGCTTACCCATTATGGTACCTGATGCCAGCGGTTCGCACAAGTCATCAGGACAAATTCGCGAAAGATTGTTCAAGTGGGTGTGTTCGCCAGCAGCCACCGTAAAAAGCCCGGCGTCGCCTCGGCGTTGGGCAGCGTCATGTCGGCCTCGGCGGCGAGACTCGTGGGCGCTTCGTCGTGCTGCACCGCCACCGCGATCCCCTGGCAGACGCCCTCTGTGGTGAGCCGCCGCAGTGTGCGGAAGGCGTCGATATCGGTCTGGTCATCGCCCAGGTAGAGTGCGCCGCGCAACCCCCGCGCCCGAATGAATCCCTCGATGGCGACGCCTTTATCCACTTCGAGCGGCGGGCGTAGCTCCACCACCAGTTTGCCGCGTGTCACCCGTAGCCCCTCTGGGCTGGCCGCCGCGACGATGGCCTGGTAAACAGCGTCTTCGGCCTGCTCTGGTTCCTCCAGCCCGCGCAGATGAATGCTCGCGGTCACGCCCTTGCGCTCGATCATCAGCCCTGGATAGCGCTCCGTCAGCGGTGATTGTAGGTGGGCCAGCACATAGTTAATGGCGCGCACCCACGGCTCCGCCTCTGGTCGCACATGCACCGTTTCGTCGTCTTCGCTCAGGTATTCGAGGCCGTGGTTGCCGATATAGAGAATGCCCGGCACGCCGACCAGCCGACGGGCATCGGCGGCGGTTCTGCCCGAGACGACGGCGACGAGATCGAAGGTTGAGCGCGCCTGCGCCAGCAGATCGGCCACTCCTGGCAATAGAACCGCCACATCGGGCGTCGGCGCGATGGCGCTCAGCGTGCCATCGACATCGGAAAACAGGCCCAGTGGGCGCAGCCCCAACACCGCGCGCAGTCGATCCTGGATGGCGTCATCCGGCGTAAATTCGGCCTCGGCAACCATCGGTTCCTCCTCGCCCGCTCCGGCATATTCCGGCAGACGCGGCAATGTCGTGGCAATGTCATGATCCCTGGCGCGCGCCGAAGTCTTCCGTCCAATAGGTATGGGTCGTGATCTTGCCCGGATCACTGGCGAGATACACGTAGCCGACGCCGATATCGCGCAACTGGCAGTTCAGAATATTCTTCCGGTGCGCGTCGTTGGGTGGCGCTTCATTGAACCACAAATCCACGACCTCTTCCGGCGTTTTCTGGCCCCAGGCGATATTCTCGGCGACGAGCGCGTAGACGTAGCCCGCCGCTTTGATGCGGTCGCCGATGGTCGCGCCGCTAGAGCTATTATGGCCGACAAAATCGTGCGTCGCCATGTCGGCGCTATGCTGCTGGGCGGTCTGCGTGAGGGTGGCATTGGGCGCCAGCGCTGGGCAGCCATGCTCTGTCCGGTACATATTGGTGCGCGCGATGATGCGCGTGGCGAAATCGCTCGTCGTTGTGGCGGCTTGCGTGGCCGCTGTCTGTGTTGCGCTGACGGCCTGCGCAATGGGCCGGTGCGCGGTGAGTGACGCCGCAGCGCCAATCCACCAGCCGCCGCCGACCAGCAGCAGCGCGCCGATGAGCATGCTTGGCGCCATCCGTCGCCGTTGCATCAGGCATGTCTCCCTTCCCCGCTCTTCGCGCTCCGCTTCCTGTCTGCCCAGATAGCTCGCAAGTTACACGCCACTGACATGGAAGAGCACGCCAAGCGCATAGGTGATAACCGCCTCGATAGCGCCGACCACCGTCATTTCGCTGCCACTCACCAGCCACGAGCGCCCGGTGATGATGGTCTTGGCCGCGCCGACGGCGAAATGCGCCACCAGGCTGATGCCCGCCGCCCAGATGACGGCAGTGATTCCGCCGAAAAAGAAGAATGGAATGATCGGGATGAATGCGCCGAGGCCGGTGGAGAGCATCGCCGAAAGCGCCGCGACGAACGGATTGGGGAACGACCCCTGGTTCAGGCCAAGCTCTTCGTGGGCCAGCGCGTTCAAGAATTGCTCCGGCTGTTTGCTCAGGCGGTCGGCCAGCGTCTGCGACTCCTCTTCGCTAAAGCCTTTGAGCTGGTAGAAGAGCGCCAGTTCCTCTTTCTCTTCCTCGGGGTCTTCTTCGATCTCGCGGCGTTCGCGGTCGATCTCGGCCTGGTATATCTCGCGCTCGCTCTTGGTCGCCAGATACGCGCCTGACCCCATCGAGAGCGCGCTGGCGAGCATGCCCGCTAGCCCGGCGATAAGCACTGTCTGATTGTTGCCAGCGGTGGCGCCCGCCACGCCGCTCACGATGCCAAAGACGGCGCCCAGGCCATCATTGGCGCCATAGATCGCGTCGCCGATCCAGCCGCCGCCGCGCTTGTGCCAGTGTTCGCGCCGCAGCATGACATCCAGCATGCTCTGTGGCCCCTCTGGCGCGATCATATCGCGGATGATACGCCCATGCGCCTCCTCTTCGCGTCGCACCTCGCGCAACATCTGCGCGGCCTCGGCGTCGCTCACGGCGCGGGCGTGGGCCTCGTAGCGGGCGATATCCTCATCCTCCGCCGCCTCCATCCGCCGGAGCGCGGCGTCTGTGCCGATGCCACGATTGACCCAGCGCCGGAGCCGGTCGCGCCAGGTGAAGGTGAGCGGCGGTGGTGTGGCGCCCAGCTCGGTCGAGCTTGCGTTCCCATTTGGCGGTGTGGCGTTCCTCGGCCTCGGCCAGCCGTTCGAGGATGCCGCGCTTATTGGCGTCGGATTCGCGCGCGGCCAGATCGCGATACATGCGCGCGCCCTCGACCTCGCGCCGCCAGTTCTGTTGCAGCGCCGCGATCAGTTGCGCGTGCGCCCCGTTGCCGTCTGCTGCTGCTGCTGTTGGCTGCTGTTCTATCTCACTCATGGTGGTCTCATTCTCTGGCGCGCAGTTCTTCCCGGTCATATTCAGGAGTAGCACCTACCCAGCCCAGCATGGTACTTCATGCTGGTAGGCAGCCTCCAGACTACGACTGTATCATATGCGCGCCAGTGGAGCTAGAAGGAGCAGGCAAACCGTCAGCCCTTCAGTGGATCGGAACCAGCCAGCGATGAGCGGCAGGCCGTAGCGACGCTACGGCCTGTCTGCCATCAGTCGGCGAGCGTCATGCTCGCCAGCTGTTGTTCGAGCCGGAGCCTGAAGGCCCCGGCGAATTTCCCCACTCCACCCGACCCCACGATGATGACCCGCGCGCCAAGGCCCACCCAGGCGTAGAGCGCGGCAGCCGCTGGCGTCGGCATGTTGACGCAGCCGTGGCTGCCGGTCTCGTGGGTTCCATCGGGGTCGGTGTGCGGATATTGGGTGCCGGGGCCAAAGGCGTGCCGCCAGGGCGCGTCGTGGATGTAGTAGCCGATGTCACGGAAGTACATCGCGTAGTTGATATGCTCAGGGGAGTAGTAGAAGGGCGATCCCTGTGGCCAGAGCGAATAGAAGGTGACGTCGGTCTCTTTGCGCTGGACGGCGTAGCTGCCCCGTGGCGTCGGCAACTGCGGCATACCCGTGGTCACTGGGCTGGCCAGCACGAGGCGTTGATCTTGATAGGCCCAGAGCCACTGCTGCGAGAGGCTGACCAGAATCACCTGGCCACTATATTGCGGAACGCCAGCGCTGGGCTGTGGCATATTCAGTGTGGAGGCGGTGCAATGGCAATTTTGCGGCGCGGGCGTGCCGGTAGCGGTCGCGCGCGCCACTGCCGCGAGGGTGCTGGCGGATGGCTGCGCGCCGTGCGCCGAGCCAAAAACGACGCCTGCCAGTGCGCCACCGCCCACGCCGACCAGCGCGACACAGATCGCCAGCGCGAGAAACGCCACCACACGCAGCCGTCCTCCGCGCGTGCGCTGGCCAGCTTTCCTCTCCACCACAGTGTTTGCCTCTGCCATGGTCCATCACTCCCCACAGAAACGAATATCCAGTGAATAGGGGGCGGCGCTTTCGCAGGTCGCCCCGTTCATGTAGACGAACGAGACGGGGAAAGTGATTGCCTCGTGCGCATAATTCGCGCCAGAGTGATGCTGCGCGTCAGGCTACGATCTCAACGGTCGCGCCGATGGCCGCCCATTGATACAGCCAGGTGATGGCGCTGGTGGTCATCGTGACGGAGCCGTGGCTGCCGGTTTCACTGCCACCATCGGGCGTCGTGTGCGGATCCTGTGCGCCGGGGCCAAACATCTGCTGCCAGGGCGCATCCTGAATATAGAAACTACCAGCGCGGAAATGCAACGCGTAGTTGATGGCTTCGGGCGCGAAGTAGAACGGCGACGAGCGCGGCCAGGGCGAGTAGAGGGCGACGTTGGCCAGTTTGTATTGGACGTGGAAAACGCCGAGTGGTGTGCTCAGAGCAGGCATCCCTGTCGCCACCGGATTCGCGAAGACCAGCGCGCCATCCTGATAGGCCCAGAGCCACTGTTGCGAGAGGCTGACCAGAATCACCTGGCCGCCAGCGGTGGGCGCGCCGACCAGCGGCTCCGGAACGACCAGACCGTTGATCTGGCAGGGACGGAAGACACCCGGCCCGATTTCACGCATGCCAGGCGTCTGGGCGGTAGCCATGTCGCGCGCCGCGATCATGCGCGGCGTCGTGGTGGCCGCGTAGCAGACGCCGTCGGGCCGCCAGGGAGCGGACGAGGCCGATGGCGCGGCGGCGTAGAGCTGCTGGCTGGCTAGCAGCGCGTGTTGCGTGCGCACCACGTTGGCGATCTGCGCGCCCGCAGCCACCAGCGTCAGCACCACGACGGTCGTGAGCAGGATCAGCCGCAGTTCAAGGGGCAGCGTCGGCGTGGCGCGGCGGCGGGATGTCGCGCTGTTCTCCAGTATCGTGCGCCAGTCATCAATGGTTGTTAATGGCTTTGAAGATGCCGTGCTTCTCGTAGTGATAGCCACAATAAAGCCTCCTTTGGGGATAAGTCAGCGCAGAGCGTAGCAAGATGCCGAGCCTATGAATACGTGAGAAATCAAGTATTTACCCATCGAACGAACCATGAGCAGGCGCCGCTACATGGTAGCCATTCCGGTGCTGGCTCGGTGACAATGCGCATGTATGCGTGCGCAAATCGCTGCTATTCAAGCAGGGGGAGCCGTGGTAAAATGCTCTCCAGCCAAGAATGCTGCCAACCAGTGACAATACGTCTGTCGAGAGTGTTGTCGTTCGACGGCCCTCTCCCCCGGCCCCTCCCCTAAAAGGGAGGGGAGGCAGAAACGCCAGAACGCCAGAAATACTCTGGCTCCCCTCACCTGTGGGCGAGGGGGTTGGGGGTGAGGTCCGGGGCGCACGACCACCGTGGAGACGCCAGTTTTCGCGCCAGGGGGAGCCATGCAGAGAGAGATTCGGCTGACACCCATATTGCTGGTGGTGTTGGGCATCACCACCGTGCTGGTGCTGGCGCTCATTCTGTTGCTCTGGGCATACCTGCCCGCGAATCTGCAATCTGGGTTGCCGTTCGCCATCTCGACGGTGGTGGTGGTGAATACCGCGCTGCTCCGCGCGATTCCGATCCTGGGGAAACGGCTCGCCGAGGGCGATACCGCGTTGGCGCAGCAGCACGCGCCGATCAACGCACACCTCAACGTCCAGGCGTATTATCCTGCTCCGGCGCGTGTCGTTCTGCCACCCCCGCAGCACTACGCCGCCCCGCCGCCCCTGCCGCTCCGCCCGTGGCAATGACCTGCCGCCGCTGTGGCAAAGTCGCGCAGCCCGCCGACGCCTTCTGCCGCCAGTGTGGCAATGCGCTCACCGTGGCGCACGTCGCGCCGCTCGCCGCTCGCGCCAGTGGCCCAACCACTGCGGGCGCCCGTTGGTTCAGCCCCGATGGCCGCGGCTCCCATGGCCGCCGTGTGGTCAGGTGGTGGGCCAGTCACCTCGCTGGGTGGGGCCGTGGCCGTCTCGACGCCCGTACACCGCTTCATGAGCAAACGCGCGTTACGCTATCTGCTGTTCATCGGAACTGGCTTCAATGTGGTCGCGCTCGCGCTCTACTTTTTTATCGGGCTAATCGTCGATGCCTGCTCGTCGGGCGCAGCCGATGTCACCGCCTGCGCGCCGCCTACCGTCACCACGCTGAATGTGCTGCTCATACTGGCGCTGATTCTCTCGCTGCCGGGCATCGTCCTGGTCTTGCTGGCGGATGTCTTTGCGCTGATCCGTGTGGCGCTGGTGCGTCGCTGGGGCTGGTTCGCCACGATTCTCGTCACCTACTTCTTCTTCTGGAATGTGGCGATGTTCCTCTACGTCTTCATCGGGCCAGAAGAGCCGCCTGTCCGCCAGTATCCAGCCGTGGCCAAGCGATAGCGGTATCATCGCAAGTCCGTCGAGATGGTTGTTGTTCGACGGCCCTCTCCCCCGGCCCCTCCCCTAAAAGGGAGGGGAGGCAGAGGCTGAGACAGACGGTCACTCTGGTCGCCTGATCCCTCCCCTCGTAGGGGAGGGTGGCCGACAGGCCGGGAGAGGTTCGCGCCCCTTGCCCAAGGATGCCGCTCACTGCGATAATAGACCCCGACAACTGGCCGTCTACTATCAGCCTGGCCCCAGATACACCAACTGCCCGACGCGCAGCACGCCCATCCGCTGCGGGAGGCCGTAGACGCCGAGTTCGCCGTCGCGCGACCGCACCACTTCTTCCAGAATGCGCGGCTCTGCCGTGGCCGTCTCCGGGTCGAGCGTAATCATCTTGCAGCGGATATCCGGCTCCGAGACGATCATCCGCATCTCGTCATCGCCGAAGATGAGCGATTGCCCGACCCACTGCTGCTCAGGGGCGGGCGCGCCGTCTGGCGTCTCGATCAGGATCGTTGGCCGGAAGCGTCGCGGGTCGAGGGTCATACCGAGCGTCTTCCCCAGCGAGTTGATCGTGCTGGTGGTGATGACCGAGAGCGGCGCGGCGTCGTGGGTTGAGCGGCTGCCCAGCCGCAGCAGGTGGAACGGGCGCGCGTAGCGCTGGGCGATGCTCGCGTACAGTTCCTCGCTGCGAATCGGGTACGCGGCGCCCTCTGGCGTCGTGACGATGACCGGCGAGGCCAGCGGCTTACTGGCATCGGTGAACAGCGGCGTATAGAGCAGGAGGTCAGGAACCTCGCGCCCCGTCAGATAGGGGAACGTCGAGCGGTTTTCGCTCTGGACGAACGCATAGCCCCGGTCGCCGGGAATGCCGTTCCATGCGACGTTCGCTTCGCTGAGCGACTCCCCGCGCATGGACTTCACAGGATAGCGGTAGATCCCGCGCACGACGCCGACCGCGTGAGATAGCATCTCGCCCACAGACAACCCTCCCAGATCATTCATAACAAGTCCGTTGAGATGGTTGTTGTTGAACGGCCCTCTCCCCCGCCCCTCCCCTAAAGGGAGGGGAGCCAGAGGCGACCCGTGGCGCGCGCTCTGGCTCCCCCTCCCTTTAGGGGAGGGGGTTGGGGAGAGGGTCGGGGCGCGCGCCAACAATCCCCGGAGACGCAGACCAGACGCCACGGCCCGGCAGCAGTGTACCATGTCTGGCGCTCACCATGCCAGCCGCGCTTGACGACAGCCAGCGCGCATGGGAGAATTGCTGGACGCTGGTCTGCTCCACGACATACGCCGCATCACCTCAAAGATTGGTTTTAGCCATGAAAATCGGTACCTGCGCCGCGAAACCCGGCGCGATGACCTTCGGCTCCCTGGAGGTCATGACGCACTTCGATGGCACGCCTGAGCGGTTGCCCGTGGTGATCGCCGCTGGCCGCCACGATGGCCCATGTTTCTGGATCACCGGCAACATCCACGGCGACGAATATGTTGGCCTGCTGGCGGTGCAGGGCGGCGTGACGCGCGCGCTGGCCAACCGCCTGGACGACCTGCATGGCACAGTCGTCGCGCTGCCAACGCTCAACCCCGCTGGCCTGCGGGTGGGCCGCCGCGAAGCCTACTACGACCCGGCGACCGACCCCAACCGCACCTTCCCCGATGCCAACCCCTATGCCGACGCCGAACTGGCCGAGGGCGAGGATGATGACGCGCCGACGCCGTATGAACTGGCGAGCGCCGTCTATTTCGAGCAGATGCGCCGGACGGCCAACTACCATATCGACCTGCACGCGATGTCGATCCAGTCCACGCCATTTACGCTCGTCGATCACCTGCTTTACAACGGCGAGGCCGAGCGCCCACGCATGGAGAAGCTGGCCACCGAGATGCACAGTCTGGCGCGCGCCTTTGGTATCCCGGTCATCAACGAGTTCCCCAGCCGCAAGTATATCAAGAATCGGCTGCATCGCTCGACCGGTGGCGCGGCGGGCCATGTGCTGGGCATCCCGTCGATCACGCCGGAGCTGGGCATGGGTGGCGATGTCGAGCCGAAGGCGCTGCGGGCGGGCATCGCGGGCATCCACAATGCGCTGGTCTGGGCGAAGATGCTGCCCGATGACCCCATCGCTATCGACTGGATTCCCCAGCCCGACCTTGGCTATGCTGTGCGCCGCGAGCCACATCCGCGCCCGACGGTAACGGGCATCGCGGCGAAGCTGGTGACGCCGGGCGACGTGGTGCGCGCGGGCGACCCGGTGGCCGAACTGCGCGACATCTGGGGGCGTCCGCTCGGCGAGGATGGCTATCTGCGCACCGAGAAAGACGGCTGGGTGCTCAATCTGCGGCCCGGCGTCGGCGTCTATCCCAACCGCGCCATCATCGACCTGGCCGTACGCGACGACGATCCGCTGGTATTGCCCTGGCCCGTGTAGGCGACCGTATGCCAGCACGCCACGTTTCATGTGATGCTTTACTTGTTGATTGGGTAATAGGGGGCAGACCTCACCCCCAGCCCCTCTCCTCGAGGAGAGGGGAGTCAGAAACGTCCCGGTTTGCCACGATGGACGCCTGTCCCTCCCCTCGTAGGGGAGGGTGGCCGAAGGCCGGGAGAGGTCTACTCCGCGATTGTCACGTCACGTTTCACATGAAACGCGCGGGCCGCTGCAACTAACGTTGACGTGAACGGGAATGTGTGCTACAGTCCTTTGCAGTCGCTCTGGCGCAACCGAGTCTATTCGGCTGGCCAGAACCCGCAAAAAGGAGACGTAGCAACGTGTCGGCGGCCTCATCCACACATCACCCTCCGCGTACGGCGCCTCGCCTGGCAGAGCGCCGCAAGCTACGCGCGCAGCGCCCTGTTGGGCCGCATTATAAGTGGATCGCCCTGACGAACACCACCCTTGGCGCGCTCATGGCGACCATCGACGCCAGCATCGTCCTCATCGCCTTACCAGCGATCTTCAAGGGCATTGGCATCAATCCGCTGGCGCCGGGTGAGTCCAGCTACTTCCTCTGGCTGCTGCTTGGCTACATGGTGGTCACGGCGACGCTGCTCGTCACGTTCGGGCGCATCTCCGACATGTTTGGGCGCGTGCGCCTCTATAACCTCGGCTTCGCCATTTTTACCGTTGGCAGCACCCTGCTGGCGTTCACACCTGGCAAAGGCAATACGGGCGCGCTCGAACTCATCATCTTCCGGCTGATTCAAGGCGTTGGCTCAGGATTCCTGTTCTCCAATAGCGCGGCCATTCTGACGGACGCGTTCCCCATGAATCAGCGTGGTCGCGCGCTCGGCATCAACCAGATCGCCGCTATCGCTGGCTCCTTTATCGGCCTGATTCTCGGCGGCGTGCTGGCCGCGATCAATTGGCGTCTCGTCTTCCTGGTGAGCGTCCCCGTTGGCCTCGCTGGCACCATCTGGGCCTATACGATGCTGCGCGAGACGGCGACGATTCGTGGGAAGCAGACGATTGACTGGTTAGGCAACATCACGTTCGCCGTCGGCCTCACCGTTCTGCTGCTCAGCATCACCTACGGCATCGAGCCGTATGGCGATTCGCCGATGGGCTGGGGCAATCCGCTGGTGATTGGCGGCATCGTGCTCGGCATTCTCCTGCTGACCGCCTTTATCTGGATCGAGTTGCGCGTCGCCAAAGACCCGATGTTCCGGCTTGACCTCTTCAAGATCAGGATGTTCACCGCAGGCAACATCAGTGGCTTTCTCTCGGCATTGAGCCGTGGCGGCCTGCAATTTATGCTCGTCATCTGGCTCCAGGGCATCTGGCTGCCACTCCATGGCTACAGCTTCGAGGAGACGCCGCTCTGGGCAGGCATCTACATGACACCGCTGCTCGTCGGCTTCATCGTCATGGGGCCGATTAGCGGCTACCTCTCGGATCGCTTTGGCGCCCGTGTCTTCTCGACGACGGGTATGCTCGTGCAGGCCATCGGCTTTATCGGCCTGACGCTTCCTGCCTGCGAACTTCAATTACCCGGTCTTCGCCATCCTGCTCTTCATTCTTGGCTGCGGCTCTGGCCTGTTCGCTTCACCCAACACCAGTTCCATCATGAGCAGCGTTCCGCCAGAGACGCGCGGCGTGGCGTCTGGTATGCGGGCGACGTTCCAGAATGGCGCGTCACTCGTGAGCATCGGCCTCTTCTTCAGCATTGTGACGGTGGGCCTCGTCGCCGCGCTCCCCTCGACGTTCTTCAACGGGCTGACGAAATACGGCGTGCCAGCCAGCACGGCGACGCAGATCGCCCACCTGCCGCCGACGGCCGCGCTCTTCGGCGCGTTCCTGGGCTACAACCCTATCGCGCAGTTGCTGCCGCCGTCCGTGCTGAGCCATATCTCAGCGGCGAATCAGGCGGCGTTGCTCGGCAAGACGTTCTTCCCCAACCTGATTTCATTGCCATTCATGGATGGCCTGCACGCCGTGTTCTACATCTCGGCCACGATGTGTTTCATCGGCGCGGGCGCCTCGTTGCTGCGCGGCAAAGTGGTTCGCCAACATGGCGACCAACATGGCGGGGCGCCTGTCCCATCAGCAGCGCCACAGGCGTCCTGACACGACGATGCCCATCGCCGTCTGTTCTCAGCATATGGATTCTCCCCAATGTATCCGATACCCGTATCGGTGGTAGGATTGTTCAGGTTGGCCCCGGACCTCACCCCAACTAGCCCCCTCTCCCGCAGGAGAGGGGGAACCGGCCAGCGCAATTCCCGAGCGTGCTCGCCTTCTGGCTTCTCCCCTCCCTTTTAGGGGAGGAGTCATCAGCCATGTCCCTTCGGTTGGGCTTTGTCGCGCAGGCGTCGCAGCCTGACGTCAACCTGAGCGCGCTGTGCGCCCAATTTGGTATTAGTCGTCCTACGTGCTACAAGTGCTTGGCCCGCACGCAGCACGGTCAGCATGCCCCTCTGGCGAGCCCGCGACTGGCTGGGCTTCGCGGCGGCAGGCTGGGGGGACAGGCTGAGCGGTCGCCATCCACACCAACGACAGTCCCACGCGCACCGTCGCCGCCCTTGAACAGCGCGTGCTGGCGTTGCGCGCCCAGCATCCCGCCTGGGTGGACGTAAACTGCGGGCCCGGTTGCAGGCGCTGGAGCCTGACGAGCCCGTCCCCGCCGCCAGCACCTTCTCGGTGATCTTGCAGCGGCATGGCCTGCTGGCCTCCGCAGACGCTCTTCTCTGCCTCCGTCCGCCGCCCCAGCGCTTTACCTATTCGGCTCCCAATGATCTGTGGCTGATGTACTTTAAGGGGTCGCTGCATCTGACGGCCCAGCGTGGTGGCGCTCAGCGGTGTCATCCCTTGACGTTGCTTGACGACCATTCGCGCTTTAACGTGTGCCTGCTGGACAACGCCAATGAGCGCAGACTTATCCGATGATACCTTGCCTGGAGGTCGCATGATGGAGACGATACACACACTCTATGAGCGCACGCCTGCCCCTGCGGATACGCTGACGCCCGCGTTATCCGCCGCCTATGGTGGTGGGCTGGTCGTGCCCGATGGCCAGCCAGGGGAGCGCCCGTATGTGCTGGTCAACTTCATCGAGTCGCTCGATGGGGCTATTTCCTACACTCAGCCCGGCGAACCCTATCAAGGCACCGTCGGCGGCAAGAGCGACACCGACCACATGGTGATGGGGATTCTGCGCGCGCGGGCCGATGCGGTGATCTTCGGCGCAGGCTCGTTGCGTATCGACCAGGGGCACATCCACACGCCCGCGTTCATCTATCCCCCGTATGCCGAGGCGTATGCGGCGCTGCGTCTCGCGCTGGGCAAAGGGGACACCCTGCCGATCAGCGTGGTGATGAGTGGCAGCGGCCAGATCAGCCTTGACGAGCGCACCTTCCATGCCCCCGATGTGCGCGTCGTGATTGTGACGACGGCCACGGGGGAGCAGCGGCTCCGTGGCGAGACGCTGCCCGCTGGCGTCGAGGTGCGTGCGGTGGGCGCCGTAGCGGATGCCGAGGTTGATGTGCTGGCGATGTTGCGGCTGCTGGCGGCTGACTACGGCGTGCGCGTGGCGCTGAACGAGGGCGGCCCGCTGGTGCTGGCGTCGTTCCTGGCGGCGGGCGCGGTGGATGAGCTATTTCTGACGCTCGCGCCGCAACTTGTCGGGCGGACGCGCGAAACGCCCCGGCGCGCGCTGGTGGAGGGCGTCGCCTTCTCGCCAGCGGATGCGCCCAACGCGCAGCTCCTCAGCGTCAAACAGGCGAAAAATCACCTGTTCCTGCGCTACGCCATAGGGT
>CAVPDP010000021.1:0-39578 GCA_963702665.1 uncultured Chloroflexia bacterium | reverse complement strand
GCGCCCTGGTCTTTCAAATAGTTGCGGGCATCGGCGACATAGCCGGGAATCGGGTTGCCGTGAGGGCAGGTCGTGGGACGGTCAAGCGAGGCGACCACCCGCGCCTCGACCGCGCCGGAGATGTAGTGCTCCAGCCGGGTAGCCTCCTCGTGTACCTGATGCCACTGCATGCCGAGCATATCCACCAGAAAACGCTCGGTCAGCCGGTGGCGGCGCAAGACACCCTCAGCGTGCGCCACACCCTTGGGCGTCAGCGTCACCTGGCGTCTGCTATCCATCTCGATATAGCCGTCGCGCACCATGCGTTTGAGTGTCTCCGTCACCGTCGGCGGCGCGACCCCGAATTTTTCCGCCAGCCGCGCGCCGATGACGACATCGCCCTCCATGCCCATGTTATAGATCGTTTCGAGGTATGACTCGACGACCTCAGACGCCTTCATATCGTGTGTTGCCGCTTCGCTCATGATGTTGCTCCTGCCTGCCTCGCTCGTAACAGGGGTATTATCGCACGCTATGGAAAGTGAACCTACAGGCGGCAAGAGTCACGCGAGCGATGGTCCTATCCCAGCCCATGCTCGCGCGCCCAGAGGGCCGCCTGTGTGCGGTCGCGCAATTGCAGCTTGCTCAGGATGTTCGAGACGTGATTCTTGACCGTGCCCTCGGTGATGAAGAGCGTCTCGCCAATCTCGCGGTTGCTCGCGCCATGGGCGACATAACCCAGAATCTCGCGCTCGCGGTCGGTCAACTCCTCGCCACCTGGCAACATTGGGGCAGGCGTACCAGATCGTGGAGGGGTCGTGGCGCTGTCGGGCTGGGCCAGATGCGCCACCAGCTTCGCCGCGACCGACGGCTGCAAGGGCGAGCCACCCGCATGCACCGTGCGTATCGCGTCGAGCAGTTCGGTCGCCGAGGCGTCTTTGAGCAGATAGCCCTTCGCCCCGGCGCGGATGCCCCTGAAGACGTATTCCTGGTCGTCGAAGGTCGTCAGAATGAGCACGCGCACGGCTGGCCAGCGCTCGCTGATACGCTCGGTCGCCTGCACGCCATCCATCACCGGCATGCGAATATCCATCAGCACGACATCGGGCAGCGCGTCGGCGTCCGCCAGTTTGGCCAGTCGCGCCAGCGCCTCCTCGCCATCCCCGGCGACCCCGACCACCGTGATGCCGTCTTCCAGTTCCAGCAGCCGCTGAAAACTCTGGCGCAGCAACATCTGGTCATCGACAATCAGCACGCGGATTGCCCTGTCTGTCTCCATCGTCATGGGACTGCCCTCACCACTGGCGCGACACCACCGGAGCTGGCGACCAGCGCATCCGGCGCTTGTTCGGCTGGAATCACCGGCAACGTCGCCTCCACCCGCCAACCGCCGCCCGGCTCTGGCCCCGCCGTGACCCTGCCACCCACCAGCGCGATACGCTCACGGATGCCCTGCAAGCCGAAGCCCGATGGCGATTCTTCCGCGCCGTTCTCCGCGCCGCGCCCGTTGTCGAGCACGGTGAGCTCAGCCTGCCCGCCGTTCACGCGCAGCCGCACCAGCGCCTTGGTCGCCTGGGCATGCTTGCGCACATTGGTCAGCGCCTCCTGTGCGCAGCGATAGAGCGTCACGCGCAGCTCGGGCGCGAGCGCGTCAACGTCACCCTCCACATCGAGAACGATCTCCGTCTCAGGTAGCGCCGACTCGAATTCATGCGCCAGCCGCGCCAGCGCCTCGGTGAGTGTCAGGCGGGTCAAATCGGTCGGGCGTAGCGCGCTCACCGACTGGCGTACCTCCGCCAGACATTCCGCCGCCGCCCGCCGCGCCTCCACCAGTTCGGCATGCAGACGGGGATCGGCGTGTTCTTCGAGCTTCAACGCCGTCTCGAGCTGCACGGCGAGGATAGTCAGGTAGTGGCCGAGGGTATCGTGAATCTCGCGTGCGATGCGGTTGCGCTCGCGGCTGATAGCCAGTTCCTCCACCTGGTCGGCGTGGGCGCGCAGTTGCTCCTGGGCAGCCTCCAACTCCGCCACCAGCGCCTCGGCGCGTGCGCGCTGCTGCCATTGCTGGCGCATGAAGAGCGGGAAGGTAAACGCATAGAGAAACGCGGCCAGCAGGCTCATCAGATTCTGGGCGATTTGCCCCGCCGTCTGCCCCTGTGAAGCGAACACGACCAGCAGCAGCACACCCAGCGCAATCGCGCCGCCCGCAACCAGCGCCGCCCGCAGCGAATAGACCTGGATGAAGACCACAATCGTGACGATGGGCAGCAGCCAGTCGAGTGAGACGCCCGCGAAGATCATCGCAGTGGCCCATAGGGTTGCGAGACCCATTCCCAGCAGCAGCGCATGAATCTGCATCAGGCTGCATCCGTTGCTGAAGCGTGTGAGTGCGATGAAACAGGCGAACCAGACGATATTAGCGGCGGTAAAACCAAGGAATGCTGGCAACGTCAACGATTGCGTGTTCAGTATGGCAAACAGGTAGCCCGCCAGCGCGGTGATATATCCCAGCGCGTTGACCATCAGGCCTGGGTTGATGCTATTCTCGTCGTCCAGATTGGGAAGAAGGCGTTCAAGCCGCTGTATCATGCTACTCTCCGGCGCGCGAAGACACCATCCGCGTTGTGTCGCGCGTTGGCAACATTATATCCGCTGATCCCTGCGGTGGCATATGCCGCACGTCATGAGCAGCGCTGGCATGCGCATGCCCTGGGTCATATTCAGGGATGGATGAATGGACTGATCTGGGCGTCCGGACCTAACCAGCGCTAGCCGAGAAAGAGCACCATCAACTCTTCGTCCAGATAGCGGTCGCCGAGCTTGAGCGCCAGCGGCTCGCGTCCGTATGGCTCGAAGCCGAGGGAGAGATAGAGGTTGCGCGCGGGGGTATTGACGGTGACGACGGCGAGTATCAATTGCTCGACGCCGGGCGTCTCGCGGGCGCGCGCAATCGCGGCTTCGAGCAGCATCCGCCCCAGCCCACGGCCACGAACCTCCGGCGCGACATACATGCTGATGATCGCCGCCTTGTGCTGCGACTTGACGCCATCCTGACGCCAGAGCCGCACCATACCGACCAGCGCGCCATCGTCGTCAAAGGCGCCAAAGGCGGTCGTGTCGCTGGCCTGCAAGCGCGCAATCGTCTGCTCCAATGGCCGCGCGTTCTCCTCCTCCCACGAGGAGCCAAACGCCTCCGGTTCCTCGCGCAGCGCGCGCAGCCGTAGCGCCTTCATGATCGCGGCGTCATCCACCAGTCAATACACGCACGTCCACTATGAGCGCTCCTCTCGCATCGGTCTCTCGCATCGGTCACAACAACCACAGTATGCGCCAGTTTCAGCCGCGCTGTCCATTGATGCTCCAGGAGTGCGAGCCGATGGTGGGCCGAGTTCTGGGGGTTTCCTGCCGCAGGCTAAAGACCTGTGGCGAATCCCGCCCGTTCGATACCGTGGAGAATGGCGGCCCGGTTTCTGGCAGTAGCTAGGTCATATAGGCGCGGCTGATGTCGTTTCCTGTGTTGATCGGCTCACTGCGGGCGCGAACCTCTCCCAGCCTTCGGCCACCCTCCCCTACGGGAGGAGGGACCAGGCGACCAGCGCGGCGACGGGGGTAGGAACTGATCTGGCTCCCCTCTCCTCGTAGGAGAGGGGCCGGGGGTGAGGTCTGCCGCGGACAATGTCTGATCTGTGCGCTATTCGTTGATCAGCGCCAGGAACTCGGCGCGGGTGGCGGCGCCCCGCTGGAAGACGCCGCGCATGGCGCTGGTGACGGTCTGGCTGCCCGGTTTCTTGACACCTCGCACTGTCATACACAAATGATCTGCTTTGATAACTATCCCTACGCCAGCGGGTTCGAGCGCCGACATGATGGCGTCGGCAAGCTGGCTCGAGAGGCGCTCCTGAAGCTGCGGACGGCGGGCGAGAATCTCCAGGGCGCGGGCCAGCTTCGAGAGGCCCACGACGCGGCCATTGGGGATGTAGCCAATGTGGGCGACGCCGTGGAACGGCAGAAAGTGGTGCTCGCACATGCTATAGAACGGGATATCTTTGACGATGACCATCTCCTGATGGCCCTCCTCGAACCCCACCTGTAACACATCCTCCGGGTTCTGTTGGAGGCCACCAAACACCTCGGCATACATATCGGCCACACGGCGCGGTGTCTCGCGCAGCCCCTCGCGGTCGGGATCCTCGCCTACCGCCAAAATGATCTCGCGCACAGCGCGGCGAATACGGGCAGTATCAAAGGGTTGGGTTTCGGTATCTTGTTTCTGAAGCGCCATATCATTACTCCATTCCTCGGAATCGCATCATTCGGATGTCAGCCGTACCTCAGCAGGCTCTCTTTGCTTTACAATTGATAGTATAGCGCCGGGTTACAGCCGCGTGCGACATGTGCCTCAATGTCGCGTTACGATGTCTTGCGAACGTCGGCGCGAAATGATGCGCGACGTAGTGGCCACAATGGCCTGTTGGTATGGTATACTATGCACAACTCCGCCGCAGTGTCGCGTACGCGGATGCCCTTGCTCCGGCGATGCACGGTAGCGCAAAGTTGCGCACCGAGGCCTGAACTACCTTGCGCTGTTTTGCGAGAGGAGGCCTGCAATGCGTTGTGAAGAGTGTGGCCGTGTCATCGAAAATGAGGAGATGTGGCGGCTCGGTGGCGACCCGAATGCGCCGACGTCGCGTTCGATGCTCCAGACGTGCTGGGACTGCCGCGTACAGGGAGCGCCAGCCTATCAGCAGCGGGAAATCCGCTCGCTCAGCCCGCATGTGATCGCCGATATCAACGAGGCGGCGCGGACGTTCGAGTCAGGCGCGGCATAGTCCCGTAGCACGACCCCGTAGCCATGCATACCACGCATGAAGAGGCGTCCCGATATGGGGCGCCTCCTGTTTTTGTCGCGGATTACCCTGCCGCGATGCCGCCGTCGACGAGGAAAAGCTGGCCCGTGGCGAAGCTGGAGGCATCGGACGCGAGATACAGCGCGATCGCGGCGATTTCGTGTGGCTGGCCGACGCGGCCCATCGGCGTCGCCTCGCGAACTCTATCGCCCCAGTAGGGATTTTCGAGCACCCCAGCGGTCATATCCGTGGCGATGTAGCCAGGCGCGATGGCGTTGACGCGCACATGATGTCGGCCCATTCCAGCGCGAACGTGCGGGTGAGCTGCGCGACGGCGGCCTTACTCGCGCCATAGACCGCCATCCGTGGCGTACCCACCACCGAGGCGACCGACGCCAGCGTGATGATCGAGCCGCCGCCCTGCTCCGCCATCCGCGCGGCAACGTTGGTGCAGAGGAAGAATGTCGCTTTGACGTTGGTGGTCATGATCGCGTCCCATTCGTCCTCCGTGACCTCCGTGCTGCGCTTCCAGATGGGGCTGATGCCCGCGTTGCTCACCAACACATCGAGCTTGCCAAAGGCCTCGTACACCTGCTCGACCGCCTGCCGTAGCTCGTCCAGCTTCGTCAGATCGGCGGTGATGGTGGTCGCCTGCCGCCCACGCGCCCGCACCTCCTCCGCCACCTGCTCCAGGCGTTCCGCCGAGCGCGCCACCAGCGCCACATCAGCGCCCGCGTCGGCCAGCGCCAGGGCGATCACTCGCCCCAGCCCACGGCTCGCGCCCGTCACCATCGCATAGCGCCCAGCCAGCGAAAACTGGTCGAAGACGCTCGCTGTTCCTTCCCCGGATGTCTCCTCAGACATGGCGGATGTCTCCTCTATCTCCCGCGCGCGGCGCACGCCAGAACGCTACCCGGCGATGCTGCGCACATGCTCCGGATTGCGGACAGTCATAATCTCGTAGCCATCAGCCGTGACGAGCACCATATCCTCCAGGCGCACACCGCCCCAGCCAGGAATGTAGATGCCTGGCTCGTTGCTGATGACGCTATTCGGCGCCAGTTGCTCGATCTTGGCCATCTCGGCGTCGGATTCCGGCGTCTGCACGCGCAGCTTCGCCGTGACGGGCAGCTCGTGGATCGCCAGCCCAATGCCATGCCCCAGGCTGTGGAAGTATTGCTCGCCGTAGCCCGCCTCGTGATGACATCACGTGAAGCCGCATCCACATCGCGCCCACGCCGCACGCCATCTTGCAACGCCTTGAAGCCCGCGTCCTGCGCCTGCGCGTACGATAGCGTACAACTCGGTCAGCTTCGGGTCAGGCTCGCCGATGCAGAATGTGCGCGTCGTGTCGGAGCAGTAGCCATCCACCCGGCAGCCGAAGTCGATGAGCAGCGGCTCACCCGGCCGCACGGGCCGGTCGGTGGGGACGGCGTGTGGCTGCGCGCCGCCGGGGCCACAGGCGACGATGGTGGGGAAGCTCGTGCCGCTGGCGCCCAGTTCGATCATGTGCTGCTCCAGCAGGGCGGCGATCTCGCGCTCGGTCATACCCACCTTGATCTCGGTCAGCAGTTGCTCGAACGCATCATCGGCGACATCGGCGGCGCGGCGCATCGTGGCGATTTCCGCCTCGTCTTTGACGGCGCGCACCAGCTCGACCAGATCATCTGAGGGGATCAGTTCGGCGTCGGCTCCGATCTCGTTGTGACGCGGCTATAGCGGTCGTAGGATAGCCACTCTTTCTCGAAGCCCAACCGCCGTGCGCCGTCCGCCTTGATCGCGCTCCGCGACGACGCTCCATGGCAGCGCCTTATCGGTGGAAAGCACCTGCACGCCGCTCGGCACGATCTCATCCTCGACGCCGCTCAACTGGAATGTGCCCGCGACCAGACCGAACGTGTTGGGCGTCACCAACACCCACCCCGACGACTCGGTGATATCGCCATCGTGGGCGGTGAAACCCGTGAGATAGCGCCGATTATACTGGCTCGTAATCAGCAGGCCATCCAGCCCAGCCTGCGCAATCGCCGCGCGCGTCCGCGCCAGTCGCTGTCCGTAGTCCGCGTCAGCCATGAGAAATGTTGTCCTCTCCATCTGTGGAATCTCTGGGATTCATCCGCCATACACCTGCCAGGAACCTGCTATACAGTATGACATTCATCAACCACTGTACGCCAGCCAGCGACGCTAAACCGCCGCATTGAGCCGCGTGTTCGTATGCCAGGTTCGATGGGAGCGCCGAGCTCACCAGGGCTGACATCGCTGTAGCGCAACCCACTTGCTACAACGTATCGCAGCCTGTGATATGTTGCACGTTGAGGACTGCGACACCGAAGGAATGGAGGACATGCCACGATGGCTCAGATCGTAACCACCAGCGAATTGCCCGGCGTCACATCGCGACAGCCAGATAGCGACGACCTGGCTGGAGGAGTAATAGGAGAGAGACAGGGGTGCGCTGCCCGAAGACATTTTCCGAAATATCACCCCCATACCTAACGGGTAGGGACACTCTGCGCCATTCTTTCGTAGACTCAATCGCGAGCCGGTCAAGAAAGGGAATAGGCGCTCACCATGGATGTCGTGATGCATATCCCATCTCCACCGCTCAACACCTACATCAATTGTCTGTGGTGCTGTGAGGGGCCGACGCCATGTCCACGTCTGAAGGTGCTGCCCATGCCATCACTCCACATGATGATCAACCTCAGCGACGCCTACCACGTGTATGCGGCGAACCGATGATGAACAACCGTTCGCCACCTGCGGCGAGAGCTGGTCGGTGGGCCTGTGGAACGCCTATCACATCATGGACTGGCCACGGGACATGCAGCTCTTCAATGTGAGTTTCAAACCAGGAGGGGCCTATCCATTTCTGCAACTTCCTCTTGCCGAACTCCACAATCACATCGTGTCACTCGATGCGATCTGGGGGCGCCGCGCCGCCGAAATCCGTGAACAGTTGTCGCTCGCGCCGACGACACCGGCGCGCTTTGCCCTGCTTGAGCGGCTTTTGCTTGCTCGTCTCTATGAAGCGCCACCTGGACTCGACTCTGGACTCAAAATGATACGGTATGGCGTCGCCGAACTCGCCCAGACTCACGGCGCGTTGCCGATTCGGGCGCTCAGTGACCACCTGGGTCTCAGCCAGAAACACCTGATCACGCAGTTTAAGCGGCTGGTCGGTGGGACTCCGAAAGAGTTGGCGCGCATCTATCGGTTCAGGCGTACCCTCTACAGTATCGACCCCTCACAGCCCGTCGATTGGACGCGGATCGCGCATCAATCCCACTATTATGATGAGTCGCACTTCACGAAGGATTTTGAAGCCTTCACCGGTCATACCCCAACCAACTATCTGCGGTTGTTCCATCAGGTACACAGCGAGAATCCCGACTACACCCTGTTTCCCAAGTATCTGCCAACTGGTTAAATTGGTTAAATATTTACAAGCTATCCGCCGCGTCTTTGCCTACAATGGAACCGCCCACGCAATCCCCAGCTCCTGGCGCTGAATAGCCGTGGAGTGCGGCGCGGCGCAAGCGAGTCGTACCGGAAATCGCCCACCAGAGAGAACAGGTTCAGGAGCATATCCCAGACGGGGTAGGCGGTCGGATCACCAGAAGATTCCGTAGCCGTCTCGTGGAGCAGGCGAAAAGAGATAAGGAGAACAGCATGGCAAACGGTTACGTGGACGTGAATGGCCTCCATATGTATTACGAGATCCATGGCGCGGGGCAACCGCTGGCGCTGCTGCATGGCGGAATGTCGGCCACTGGAACCTCTTTCGGCACGCTGTGGCCGACGCTGGCCGAAACCCGGCAGGTGATCGCCCTCGAACAGCAGGCGCATGGGCATACCGCCGATATTGATCGCCCATTGTCCATGGAGCAGATGGCCGACGACACAGCCGCCGCACTCAGCCAACTTGGCATCGCAAACGCTGATATTTTCGGCTACAGCCTGGGCGCTGGCATCGCGTTGCAGGTCGCCATACGCCACCCAAATCTGGTGCGCAAGTTGGTGCTGGCCTCCGTCACCTACAACACTGGCGGATTCCATCCCGGCCTTCAAGAAGGCATGGCGGACCTGAAACCCGAAAACTTCGCTGGAACCCCGTTTTATGAGGAATATCTCCAGATCGCGCCACGTCCGGAAGACTTCCCCAGGCTGGTCGAGAGATCGAAACAACTAGATGAGTATGATTCAGGATTGGCCCGCCGAGGCAATCCGTGGGATTACGGCGCCGACGCTACTCATTATCGGCGATTCCGATATCATCCGCCCGGAGCATGCCGTCGAGATGTTCCGGCTGTTTGGCGGCGGCGTGATGGGAGATATGGTCGGCCTCCCGCAGTCACAACTCGCCATACTTCCAGGCACAACACATGTCACTGTTGTGCAACGCGCCGACCTGCTCCTCAGGATCATCCCGGCGTTTCTCGATGCGCCGATGCCAGCGTCCGAGTGATCTCTTTATTTGAATGGAGGCAATCATGCGAAATATCGTGGTAGCGGAGTTTGTGTCGTTGGATAATGTCATACAGGCGCCTGGTGGCGCAGACGAAGATACCGAGGGCGGCTTCACCCACGGCGGGTGGACAGGGCCGTTCTGGCACGATGACATTGGCGCGCACTTCTTTGAGGCAATGAGCCAAACTGACGCGCTGCTGCTGGGGCGCAAAACATGGCAGATCCACGGCGGAGCATTTGAGCCAATGCCGGACGGCGACCCTTTTGGCGATCTCATGAACACCATGCCGAAGTACGTTGTTTCCACCACCCTGACAACGGCCTCGGCCTGGCGCAACTCAACCTTGATAAGCAGCAATGTGGTCGAGGAAGTACGCGCCTTGAAAGCGCAGCCCGGCAAGAACATCGTCATCGATGGCAGCAGCGTGCTGATTCATACCCTGGCCGCGCACGATCTGATTGACGAATATAACCTGCATGTTTACCCGATTGTGCTCGGCAGTGGCAAGAAGCTTTTTGCCGAGGGGCTGTACATGACGCTGCGCCTGATCGAATCCACGCCACTCCCGTCAGGTGTTGTACACATGCGCTACGCACGCGCATAACGGGCCTACTTCCCCCGAACCCCTTCCACTTCACGGGGTTCGGGGGAACGCCCCTCTTTTTCCGCAGAGGCCAATAGCATCCATCTCAATAGAGGATCAGGCAAACATAACGACGAGTAGCGATGCGCCGAAGAGCGGCGGCAGGGTCTTGTGCGGGAAGTAGTTACAGATAGAGGTAGTACGAACCAGGCTCGATTTCTTGCCGAATGTCGGCGTCAGCGGCGTACCAGCACCTGTGATGGCTCTACGATAACGAGCGTGTTCCGCAAGGATTGGCCAGCCAGACTACGGAGTGCTGCCAGGATGCGCTGCATCTTACTTTCGCGTAACCAGTGCTGAGGCAGTTCGATCAAGATAACGCCGGGGTGTGGAAGCGGAAACTGACCAGTGTCGCGTTCAAGATCATGATCCTGCGTGATGAGCGTAGCATTTGCGGTTTGCGCATACGCGAAAACGTCGGCATCTGGACGCGTCCGCAGTCCGACATCATAGGCATGTTCGGCGTCATAGCCTTCGCCACGGAGGATCTCTACGAGGCGTGTCGGGAGATTCTCATCCACGAGAAACCGCCAGCTTGGCGCCGAACTGCTAGTTGGCGGCATATACGGTTGTGGAACTGAGCATCTGCGCCGCGTAGCCAAGGGCGGCGCGAATCTGTTCATCCGTCAGGTGGTAGTCCTGCCTGATATCCTCGAAGGAAGATTCACCAGCAAGCGCACCAACCACCACCTCAACGGGCACACGCGTTCCAGCAACCACTGGGCGTCCATGGATGACCTGCGAATCAACGGTAATCCCAGGAAAGATCTCTTTTGCCATCTGTTTCTCCTCGCCAGTTGCCGCGAACGCCCATGCCACGCTGCCGCACCGATATTCTACCCCATACAGGTATTAGCGCGTACTCACGAAGACGGGGTATCACACACGCTCATCGCATTGCCAGCGCCAGAGCGACCAATGAACGTTGGGATATACAGCCAGGTTTTGTTGCTGTACTCCAACGTAATGACGACTTTTCCTTTGGCGTGCCCTTCTTCAAGAAGCTCACTCATTTGTCAATTTCTGTTGTCAGCGGCGACCTGGGCGGTTGCTCATGCAGGCCGCCCAGGTCGGGTTTTAGCGAACGCTATGCGGTTCCCATCAAGGCAACCGGGTTATCTACGACTCCTGGTTGTAAGCCCTGGGCGCAAAACCCTTGCTGAGGAGCCAGAAACCCAACGCCACTTCAAAGAGTCCACCGGGGATCGAGAATACAAGACCGATGTGGATCCCGAAGATCTCGGCGATGGCCCCCGCCGCAAGAATCGCGTAGCCGATCACGCCCCACATCGCCAGGAATCGGGGGATCAGCCGGGTTCGGAACAGCAGCGCACACAGGAATATGGCTCCGAGTCCAAGCACCATCTCGGCGATCTGGTAAGCCATGGCGTTCGACTGAACCGCGAGCGCCCCGAGGGCATTGGCCCACCCCACGTCGCCGCCCCGTGTCAACACCCTGTTGGGCTATGGGTACGAGCATCAGCAGAGAGAGCACCCCGACGGCCAGCAGAACCACCTCAACAATCATCGTGGCCAGGTAGGCCAGCGCGGTTCGCTTGCCGTGCTTCTCCAGGATCGGGAAGAACAGCACGCCCTTCCCCACATCCACCACGGAGTTTAACAACATCAGAAAGGCTCCAAGAACCAGGGTGGTCTGGTGGGCGGGAATCGTCGCAAGAAAGTCAGGGACGCCGACAACGGACGTCACCAGTCCGAAGCCCACTCCGTACGAGAGAAACCCCAACAGAAACAGCGCTCCGATTAGCCGCGAATACGTCATGCGGGAACCCATCAGCGCGCGCCTTTTCAATGATTCGCCAGCAGCAACCGGTTGAGCGCTGCCTGAGTTCTGCTTCAGTGTTTGGATCGCCATCGCTTTTCTCCTTTTTGACTATTGCCGATTTCGACACGTTGCGTTGAATTGAACGTGCATAAAACTACGGTCGCCCATCCTGTTCCTGGGAACTACATCAGACTAGAAATCCATCCAAGGCGGCCCTCCTTTTTAAGTCACTTTTAAGTCACTGGTCTAAGTAGCTTGCCCTGATTCACTGTTTGACATTTGCCGCCTCTGCCTGGCCGGGTTCAACGCAAATGACCGAGAGCAATGGCATTCCTAGATCACGCACTTTTCTGAGCAATCCATGCAGCGCGGCCTGATCGACCACCGGGCCGGTTAACAGCGTCTCGCCGTTGTCTTCCAGCGTGATGGTCAGGCCCTCAAACCAGTCTGTCCATTCGTGGCCCAGATGGCCCTTGATTCTGATCTGATAGACCAGTGGTTGACCTGGATCCAGTTTCTGGGTTGCGTGTCGTTTGCCATGACTCCTGTCCCTGGTGTGGCCGGTCAGAACCGTCTGTGCCACTTGCTCGATCTACAAGGAGTATAGCTCCATGACAGGTATGCGTGTAGAGACTACGAAAGTGTTGTTTGGGGTGTTGTTTTGTGGGTGGTGACTGAGAGAGGGCAGTGGGTGCTCAGAGCTTTGAGCTTGTTTGACTCGCTTGGCTGTTGGGCCGCTCGATCTGCTTGATACTACGATGTGCGGACAAACTGACGTTTACGGCTACAACAGGCCCAACTCGCGGGCACGGCGACCGCTTCGGTGCGCCGTTGGACCTGGAGTTTGCCAAAGATTTTCTGATTGTGCCCTTTCACCGTGTCCAAGGCGAGGAACAGCCGCTCGCTAATCTCCTGATTCGAGAGTCCTTGCGCAATGAGGTGGAGGACTTCTAGCTCGCGTGGCTTAGTGGCTCGATCAGGGGCTGGGCAGGTGAGGGATGCAGAGACGCGTGCTTCGCTCTTCTGCTTCTCAGCTTCAAAGGCCGCCAGCAACTTCCCGATATAGTCCGGCATCAGCCCATGAGCCGCGGCTTCGGACAAGAGGCGCGCCATCGGGCGACCTTCGTCGACAAAGAGACGGATGAAGCCGCCCGGCTCTGCCAGCGCCAGCGCGTCACAGGAGCAGCTGCACCGCCTGGTCCTGTTCGCCATGTGCCTGGAGCGCGAGCGCCTGGAGCACCAGCACCTTGAGCCGTTCATCCGCCCACCCCTTGGCCTCCACCTGCCGTCGCCAGGGATCGAGCACCGCCAGAGCCGCAGAGGGGTCGCCCTGGGCCAGGTGGACCCGGGCCTGGCTGAGTGGGAGGTCGTGCGTCTCGTGCCAGATGCGCGGCTGCCGCCAGTTGCCCTGGCGAAGGAAGGTCAGCACCTGTGCGGCAGCAACCTCAGGCAGGCGATGCACAAAGTTCTGCTGGCGCGCGGACTGACTGGCCTGAGCGAGCATGGCGGCCGCGCCGGCCACATCGCCCTGGGCCAGTTTCAGGCGGGCAAGAAATACCTCACAGGACAACGAATCGTGTCAACACTCGTCTCATACTGCCGCGCCAGGTGGAGGCTCTGTCGCCCATGCTGCTCGGCGGCCTCCAGGTCGTTCCATTCGTAGCAGATACGGGCCAGGCCAAGATGCGCTTCGTAGATAATCGGCAGCGGCATGATCACCTGCCAATTGCAGGACGCGCCGGTAGGTCTCGGCCGCCAGATGAGAGCTGGTTGTCTGCTTCCTGGACGTGTGCCCAGGCCGATGGTCGCCATGATGGTGGTAGAAGATATTCCCGGACGCCTGGCTGAGCGCAGATGGCTTCGGTATAGGCCTGGCGGGCTGCGGCACGATCTCCCTGGAGGAGGTAGGCATACCCCAGCGTCCAGTGAGCGGTCGTGCGGAAAGGCAGGTTGTTGGGGTGCAGATACTCCAGGGCGCGGCGCGACTGGGCCAGCATGGTTTCTACCTGGTGCTGAGTGAGCGCCAACGTGGCCCTGGCGGCGGCAATTTGTCCGATCAGGTCTCGGGTCTTGTCGTCTGGCTCGGCGCCTTGCAGGGCGGCTTCAGCCGCTTGCAGTTTCTCTTCGACGCCGGTCGTTTGGCCGATCATCAGTAACACCGAGGCATACCGTCACCCACAACGAGGGCCTGGCATCCAGGACGCTGTCTTTGGCAGCGACTCCAGCCAGTCCAGGATCAGAGCGTCACCGCGCCACGAAATGCAGTGGCGAATCGCCCTTTCCTTCCATCAGGCGCTCGGCGCGCTCAACATCATTGGCGGCAGCCGCATGGTGAAACGCTTCCAGCTCCAGGCCCTGGTCTTCATACCAGATGCTGGCGCGGAGGTGCAAGTCGGTCACGTGGCTTTCTCCCTGCGTCCCCTGGAGACGAGGCGATGCTCTGCTGCAGTCGCTGCCGCAGCAACTCCGCGAAGAGATGGTGATAGCGGTACCAGCGCCGCTCGTTGTCCAGGGGGACGAGGAACAGGTTGGCGCGTTCGAGATATTCCAGGGTGGCTTGCCCGGAAGCAGCGGGGTCGAGCACACACGGCATCACACAGCGGGCCGCACAGGCGGTCGAGGATGGAGGTGCGCAGCAAGAAAGTCTGGATGCGTTCGGGCTGCTGCTGCAGGACTTCTTCAACCAGATAGTCCAGCACGAAATGGTGGCTGCCGGTGAACGAGGTGATGAAGCTGGTGGTGTCTTGATGTCCCTGCAGGGAAATCGCGGCTAATTGCAGCCCGGCAATCCAGCCTTCGGTGCGGGTTTCCAGTGCGGCGATGTCTTCGGCTGAGAGGTTGAGGCCCATCACCTGGTTGAGAAATCCGGCGGCTTCGGAGGGGGTAAAACGCAAGTCGGCGGCGCGCAGTTCGGTCAATTGGTCCCGGGCGCGTAATCGGGCCAGAGGGAGCTGTGGGTCCTCACGGGTGGCGATGACCAGGTGCATCTGGGGGGCAGGTGTTCGAGCAGAAAGGTGAGGGCTTGGTCAACCGGTTTGGCATCAATCACGTGGTAGTCGTCAAGGACGAGGACGAAATGGGTCTGGGATGGTGGTGATGTCATTGAGCAGGGCCGTCAGAATCGATTCGGTTGGCGGTGGCTGAGGGGATTGGAGCACACCCAACACCCCTGCTCCAATATGTCGGCGCAATCGTCTGCAAAGCAGCGACGAGGTAGGTCAGAAAGCGTGTGGGGTCGTTATCTCCTTCGTCCAGCGACAGCCAGGCGACCTGGCCGGTCGCAACCAGCGAGCCATGCGCTGACCAGCGTGGTTTTCCCAAAGCCAGCGGGGGCAGAGATGAGGGTCAGTTTGTGGTGCAGACCCTCGTTCAGCCGCTCGATCAGGCGGGGGCGGCGGACAACGTGAGGCCGAAGCGGAGGGATATACAGTTTCGTGGCGAGAATTGGCGTCACTTTTTCTGCCGCTCTCCTCTAGCTACTTCCCAGATCGTTTTTCCTATGGCCCATCCGTGCCTCCTCGCCAGTCGTCCCGACCACCATGCAATCCTGCCGCACCGCTATTCTATCTCATACAGCTATCGTGCATGTACCTGACGAAGATGTATCCTCACGCGCTCTCAGTCCGCCGCTGCACGACGTGGATATCGGCGCCGACCTGCAGGCGGAGCAACCACCTGATCTTTAAAGACAAGCATTATGGAGCAAGGTGGCTGCCAATCTCGCCCGGCTCAATCGCACGAATCGGGGACAGTGTGAAGCCGGATGGGTCGCGTGTCACGATGAGTTGAAGAGCAGCCACCTGAGCGCATGCCACCTGTACGTTATCTTCGAAGTCGGAGCCAGATAGAGCACGCGCCGCGAGCAGCACCTCACGCGTGACTGCAACAATGCCAAATTCTCGCAGACATGTGTCCACGCCTGCCAGAGCCTGTTCACCACCGACAATACGACGTCCGATGTAGAAAATGTCGGTCAGGGTCGAGGCGGCTAGATAGGCTACGAGGAGACCGGTCGAACGCGCCCGCCAGAGATCCACTGCTTGATCGAACCAGGGTTGGCGTTGGAGGATCCGGTCAAGGACAACATTGGTGTCTAACAGAACACGAAGCGGCTCGGATGTTGGCCGATCAGCCACCATATTTCTCCATCTTATGCTCATCTAGCCAGCGGGCCACGGTGGCGTCATCGGGAGGAGTCTGTCCCTCCCTGGCGAATATGCCTGTCAGGCGATAGGTATCGGGCTTCGCCAGCGGCTCCTCTCGCACGTTGGGGGAGATGTTCGAGAGAGCATGCCGCAAGATTGCCTCAGCCAGCGCTAACTGCTCATCGCGCTGCCATGTTGCAACAACCCGCAAGATAGTATCTCGATCAAAAGTTGGTGTAGCCATCGGTTCTCCTCACCACGTACGCCTGGGTATCGTGCTCTCTCGTCCCATCCATATTTTATCCTAATATGCCCATGCGTATGTGAGCGCAAAATCTGCTCACGCGCTCCCATCGCGCCGCTGCACGACGTGGATATCGGCGCCGACCTGCAGGCGGAGCAACCGCTGTGTGACGGAGGGATGTAACCACTCGCGCCACCAGGAACGAGGGGCAGGCTGGCCAATAACAATCTGCGTGACATGCCGCTCGGTGGCAAGTGTCGCCAGCGCCAGCGCGACATCAGACCCTTCGACGCACACGTACCTCAGCGCCCAAATCCTCCGCCAGCCGACGAGCCTCCGACAGCGCGCTATCTTTGTCGCAGGCCGCCAACGTCCCCGGCGGCGTGACAGCTACCGCGAGCAATTGCGCCTTCAGCCCGCGCGCCAGTCGCCATCCGCTACGAATGATCCAGCGCGCGTCGGGCTGGCCACAGAAAGCCACCATCACCAGTTCCGCCGACGACGTGTGCGCCGCGCCCTCGTCGCGCTCACCCTGCTCCTCCATCAGCGATTCCAGTTGCGCCTCGGTCTTTTCGGCGATGCGCCGGAGCGCCAGATCGCGCAGCGCCATGAGATTGCCCTGGGTAAAGTAGTGAACCAGCGCGCGTTCGGCCCGCTCTGGTGGATAGACGTTGCCATGGCGCAATCGTGACCGCAGCGCCTCTGGCGCAATATCCACCAGTTCCACCTCATCGGCCTCATCCAGCACACGGTCGGGCAGCGTCTCGCGCTGGCGCACGCCAGTAATGGCCTCGACGAGGTCGTTCAGTCCCTCAAGATGCTGGATGTTGAGCGTCGAAATGACGGTGACGCCAGCGGCCAGCAACTCCTCAACATCCTGATAGCGCTTGGCATTGCGCGAGCCTGGCGCATTGGTGTGCGCCAGTTCGTCAACCAGCGCGATATGCGGATGGCGGAGGAGCAGCGCATCGAGGTCCATCTCTTCGAGCGTGATACCGCGATAGGTTATCTGACGGCGCGGAATGATCTCCAGGGCGCCTATCTGCGCGGCGGTCAGCGGTCGTTTGTGGGTCTCGACGTAGCCGATAACGACATCGGCGCCACGTGATTGACGCCGCTGCCCCTCGTTGAGCATCGCATAGGTCTTGCCCACGCCAGCGGCCATACCCAGATAGATGCGCAGCTTACCCCTGCCGACGCCGCCAGTGGTTACTGGCCTCGCGTCAGCGCTACTACTCGGGCGCGGCCTGCTGCGCATCGGAGGCTGTGGGCGTCGCATCGCGCAACTGGTAGCGATCCAGCAGATCGTCGGGATCGGGCCGAGCATCGTCGGGCAAGCGCTTCTCGGTAGGCACAGTCGCTCGTTACCTTTCCCCACTCGGTTGATGAGGGGATAGCGCAGTCTGGTGGGTCTCCAGAGACGATGTGGCCGGTCGCGCGCCACGGCGCCACAGACGCCACACTCGCGCGATGGCCTCTCTGACACCCGCAAGGCCACGCGCTGGCCGGGAAGCCGCTCGCTGCTCGCGCTCCCACTGTGTCAGGCGACGCCGCGCCGACTGCCCACGCTCCGCCTCCTGGATCACTGCCTGCTCAGTTGGTGAGGCGGGCACGAGCCGTTTGCCATCCCATACCCAGTATTCTATGTCGTGCGGGTCATCCCAGGGATCGGGGAATGATGCGCCAGGTATCGCGTCGGCATCGCCCGCATCATCCGGTACCGTGTTCCAGTCGTTCCAGATGTTCATAAGGCATCACCATGTTTCCGGCCAATCGTGTTCTCCCTACGCGCCACCTATGCGCCAGACGCCGCATCCAGCGCGAGGTTGACGTCGAGGACGTTCACTCGCGGCTCGCCAAACAGGCCGAGAAAGCGGCCCGTGATATGCTGGTCCACGATTGCCCGCACCGCCGCCTGACTCATTCCGCGCGCCTTCGCAATCCGGGGAATCTGATAATAGGCGCCAGCGACCGAAATGTCGGGGTCCAGGCCAGATGCCGAGGATGTCACCAAATCGACCGGAATCGGCGTCCCGGCGGGCACATCGGGATTCTCTTGCTTCAATTCGTTGATCTGCTGCTGAACCGTTTTCGTGAGCGCGCTGTTCGTCGGCCCCAGGTTCGAGCCTGCGGAGTTATCGGCCTCATAGGGCGCCGGGGTTCCCTGCAGATTCAGCGTCGCCGAGGGTCGCCCGTGGAAGTATTGCGGCTGTGTCCAATACTGGCCGATGAGCTTCGAGGCGACGGGCTTGCCGTTCTGGTAGACCAGCGAGCCATTCGCCTGCCCGTTGAAGAGAGCCTGGGCAACCCCGGTCGTCACGACGGGATAGAGAATGCCAACGATGAGCGTCAGCGCCAGCGTGAGCACGATTGCCGGACGGAACTGGCGGAGGAGCGCGCGCCAGGTACGCTCCTGCGTCTCCGGCTCCGATGCGGGATCAGACGCCGCTGAGGCTGCTGGGGCCGCCTCCGCTGCCCCCCCTGCGCGGCCACTAGTACGAGCCATGAGAAACCTGCCTTCTGTCTGTTGAGAGCGCAGACACGCGTTACGCCGTCAGTTACGCCGTCAGATGGAGCGCGACGAGCATGAGATCGATCAGCTTGATGCCCACGAACGGCAGAATGATGCCGCCCACGCCATAGAGCAGCAGATTGCGCCGCAGCAGCGACGCCGCGCCCGCCGCGCGATATTTGACGCCGCGCAGGGCGAGCGGAATCAACGCCACGATGATGAGCGCGTTGAAGATCACCGCCGAGAGAACGGCGCTATGCGGGGTGGCAAGCCGCATGACGTTGAGTGTCTGCAACTGCGGGTACGTGACCACAAAGACCGCCGGAATGATCGCGAAGTATTTGGCGACATCGTTGGCGATGCTGAAGGTGGTCAGCGCGCCACGTGTCATCAGCAATTGCTTGCCCACCTCGACGATCTCGATCAGCTTCGTCGGATTCGAGTCGAGGTCAACCATATTGCCCGCTTCTTTGGCCGCCTGTGTGCCGCTGTTCATCGCCACGCCAACATCGGCCTGGGCCAGCGCGGGCGCGTCATTCGTGCCATCGCCGGTCATCGCCACCAGGCGCCCGCCAGTCTGCTGCTCGCGGATGAGCTTCATCTTGGTTTCGGGGGTCGCCTGCGCCAGGAAATCATCGACGCCCGCCTCCTCGGCGATAGCGGCGGCGGTCAGCGGGTTATCGCCGGTAATCATCACCGTGCGAATGCCCATCTTGCGCAGCTCGTCGAAACGCTCGCTCATGCCACTCTTGACGACATCCTTGAGGTAGATGACGCCGAGCACGCGCCGTGGGCCATCGCCGACATGCTCAGCGACCACCAGCGGCGTACCCCCCGCGCGCGCAATCCGCTCGACCGTTGGCCGCAGGTCGGTTGGAATCGCGCCGACACCCTCGCTGACCCACGCGATCACCGCATCACCAGCGCCTTTGCGGATCTGCTGCGGGGAGCCGGTTCCATCGGCCGCCATGTCGACGCCGCTCATGCGAGTAGAGGCGCTGAATGGGATCAAGGTCATCTGCGACTGATCGCCAGCGGCAGCGCCATTCAGCTTGTACTTCTCCTCCGCCAGCACGACGATGGAGCGCCCCTCCGGCGTCTCGTCTGGCAGCGACGAGAGCAGCGCCGCCTCGGCCAGTTCGCGCTCGCCCACGCCGGCGACTGGGAGAAATTCGGTCGCCATGCGGTTGCCCAGCGTGATCGTGCCCGTCTTGTCCAGCAGCAACACATCCACGTCGCCCGCCGCCTCGACGGCGCGCCCACTCATCGCCAGCACATTGCGCTGCACCAGCCGATCCATCCCGGCGATGCCAATGGCCGAGAGCAGCCCGCCGATGGTGGTGGGGATCAGGCAGACCAGCAGGGCGATCAGCGCGGTCACCGAGACGGCGCCGCCCGAATAAATGGCGAATGGTTCGAGCGTGACGACCGCCAGCAAGAAGATCAGCGTGAGAACCGCCAGCAGAATGTTGAGCGCGATCTCGTTCGGCGTCTTCTGGCGGCTGGCGCCCTCGACCAGCGCAATCATGCGGTCGAGGAAGGTCTCGCCCGGATTCGAGGAGATGGAGACGACGATCCAGTCGGAGAGTACCCGCGTGCCGCCCGTCACCGATGACCGGTCGCCGCCACTCTCGCGGATGACCGGCGCGGATTCGCCGGTAATCGCCGATTCGTCGACCGAGGCGACGCCCGCCACCACGTCGCCATCACCAGGGATCGGGTCGCCAGCCGCCACCAGCACCAGATCACCTTTACGTAGCTGCGGCGCCGCCACCTCCTCATAGGCGCTCTGCGGGCCGATGTCCGCCTTGGAGCCGGTGGCGCCGTTCTTACGAATGCGCTTGGCGAGTGTCTCGCTACGGGCGCGACGCAGGGTATCGGCCTGCGCCTTGCCGCGACCTTCGGCCATCGCCTCGGCGAAATTGGCGAAGAGCACCGTAAACCACAGCCACACAGCGACGCCGAAGATGAAGAGGCGGTCTCCAGCCAGGCTGGCATCGAACAGCGAGCGCACGAACTCGATGGTGGTGACGACGCTGCCGACCTCGACGACGAACATCACCGGGTTCTTGGCTTGCAGCCGCGGATCAAGCTTCTTGAAGGAGTCGACTATCGCGCGGCTGGTAATCTTCGGGTCGAAGAGCGAGGCTCCTCGACGCGGGCGGCGCGCCTTAGCCACCTTGCTGCCGACCCGACCCGGACGCTCGGCCACACCTTGTTTCACATCTATTTGTGGATCTTGCATACGAACTACCTACTCCGGCCTTTCTAAAACGTCTTGCCCGCGAGCATGAGCAGTTGCTCGACAATCGGGCCGAGCGCGAGCGCCGGGAAGAACGTCAGCGCGCCGACAATCAGCACCACGCCCACCACCAGCCCCGCGAAGAGTGGCGTATGCGTCGGCATCGTGCCTGGCCCAGCGGGCGACACCTTTTTGCCTACCATTGAGCCAGCCAGCGCCAGCACCGGCACGACGAAGGCGAAGCGTCCGATCAGCATCGCAAAGGCGCCCGTCCAGTTGTAGAACACGAAGGATGGGCTACCAACCGTCGTCGTACCCAACCCGGCGAACGCCGAGCCATTGTTGCCGGTCATCGAGCTGAAGGCGTAGAGAATCTCGGAGAGACCGTGTGGGCCTGGGTTGAAGATGGCGTTCACCCCAGCAGCGGTAACAACCGCAATCGCGGTGAAGCCGAGGATCGAGAGTGGCAGGATCAGGATGGCGAGTGACGCCATCTTCATCTGATACTGCTCGATCTTCTTGCCGAGGTATTCAGGCGTGCGGCCCACCATCAGCCCGGCGATGAAGACCGAGAGGATGGCGAAGATGAGCAGGCCATAGAGGCCAGAGCCAACGCCGCCAAAGATGATTTCGCCCAGCTGTATGTTGACCAGCGGCACCATGCCGCCGAGCGGCGTATAGCTATCGTGCCAACTATTGATGGCGCCACATGAGGCGTCGGTGGTGATGGTGGCGAAGAGCGTGGAGGAGGCGATGCCAAAGCGCATCTCCTTGCCTTCCATGTTGCCGCCAGGCTGCGCCAGCGACCACTCATTGGCGGTCTGATTCACCCCAAGTTGCGTCAGTTGCGGATTCCCCGCCTGCTCGGCGCCCAACGCGATGAAGGCGCCGAGCAGAAAGACGAAGCTCACCGCGCCGAAGAGCGCCCAGCCCTGTTTCGTGTTGCCCGCCATCTTGCCGAACATGTAGATCAGCCCGGCGCCGAGCGCGAAGATCGAGAGCATCTCGATCAGGTTGGTGAACGGCGTCGGATTCTCGAAGGGATGCGACGAGTTGGCGTTGAAGAAGCCACCACCGTTCGTCCCGAACATCTTGATGGCTTCCTGCGAGGCGACCGGCCCCTGCGCAATCGTCTGCACGAAACCCTGAATACCCGTGACATGGGTATAGGCGTTGAAGTTCTGTGGCACGCCCTGCCAGACCAGGAACAGCGCATAGATGAAGCAGATCGGCAGGAGGATATAGAGCACGCAGCGCGTCACGTCCACCCAGAAGTTGCCCAGGTGGCGCGCGCTGCGGCGTGTGAGCGCGCGAATCAGGGCCACCGCCAGCACCACGCCGACGGCCGCTGAGGTGAAGTTATGGAAGGCGAGGCCAGCCATCTGCGTGAAATAGCTCATGGTTGTCTCGCCGGTGTAGTTCTGCCAGTTCGTGTTCGTCGAGAAGCTGACGGCGGTGTTGAACGCCAGCAGCGGATCCACCTTGCCCAACCCGGCGGGGTTGAGCGGCAGCACATCTTGCAGTCGCTCAATCAGGTAGAGGAGGATTATTCCCGCCGCAGTGAAGAGCAGCATGGCGGCCGTGTAGATCTTCCAGTCTTGCTCTTTCGTCTCATCCACCCCACAGACCCAATAGATGCCGCGCTCGACGGGTCGCAGCACATAGCCGAGCCAGGTGCGCTTTCCCGTAAATACGGCGGTGAGGTAGAGGCCCATCGGTTTGGTGATGAGCAGCAGCAGGACGAAATAGACCAGAATCTGCGCGATGCCGTTAAACGTGAACGACATACAAAACAGCCTCCCTTAGAATTTATCGGGACGCAACAGCGCCACCACGAGGTAGACCCCGACCGCCAGCGCCACGAAACCGATGAGTAGATACTCGATATTCATCCATCCCTCCTCGAATCTCCCCACACGCGACTCCGTACAGCGGTTGATCCATGGCGCGTTTTGCGCCGCTACAGCCGGTCGCACGCGTAGGCAAAGGCGATCAATACGGCAAACGCGAGGATCGTGACGACGATGAACAAGAGATCGGCCATACAGCTCTCTTTTCTCTGCGAAGTCCACAGGTCTCAATTGCGAGTGGGCGCATCGTGTTGGGTGTGGGTGCGCAGAACACGCCCAACGAGGCGCACCAGCGCATCCATTGGAAATGGCTTGAGCAGCACCGCCGCCGGGCGAAATTCATCCAGCCGATGCTGTGTCGGGCGCAGCGCTGTCAGTACGATGACCGGAGGCACATGGGTACCTTCCATCGCACGCAAGACATCCCAGCCCGTCTGGTCGGGCAGGTTCACGTCCAGCAGCAGCACATCGAATGGCGCGCCGGTGCGCAACACCGCAATCGCGGCGGCGGCGCTGCACTCTTCCGTCACGTCGTAGCCACGCCGCGAAAGATTGCGCGCGAGAATGCGCCGCAGCGGTTCTTCGTCCTCGACCAGCAACACACGCGACATCGTCGTCTCGCCCTTTCACAGCCGCTCGCCCTGAGCGGAATATTTCCACCTCAGAGCGTATGCCAGTGGGCGTAAGGGAGACGTAAGGGCAGGGGGAGAGAAGCATCAGGGTTTCGTAAAGATTGGGGGAGAGGGACATGCTATACTTGGTGTGATACATGTTCCTGTTCAGGAGGGATTACCATGAACATGGGTGCGCTTACCAGCCCAATCGAAGAGATAGTCGCATTCTTTGCGGATGGCCCTTCACGTGAGAAGGTTGCCGCATTTCGCCTCTCGAAAGATGCTCAGGAACATATCGGGACGTTGCTGGAGAAGAACCGAACAGGAACGTTGACAACCGAAGAAGAACACGAACTCGACAAAGTGATGGCTCTCAATGAGGTTGTCTCGCTCATTCAAGCCCGTGCCCAGGCGGCCAAAGCCCCTTCTTTGAAATCCCCTACATCTACCAATCTGCCAGGCGCATGAGCGAAGCGCATATTCCGGCGGCATTACGCCGTGAAATCATTGCACGCGCCAGTAATCGCTGCGAGTACTGCGGAATACCGGATGATGCGACACTCGTTTCGCACGAGGTTGATCACATAATTGCCGAGCGGCATGGCGGCAAGACAGTGCGCGAGAATCTCGCATACTCCTGCTTCCGCTGCAATCGCTTGAAAGGCACTGATCTGACCTCGATTGATCCGCAGACCGGGAAAATCACGCGCTTGTTTAACCCTCGTACGGATAAGTGGAACAGGCACTTCAGACTCAGTGATCCAGAAAACGCAGTCATTGAACCAATCTCAGCAATCGGGCGTACGACAGCCCTATTCCTCAGGTTCAACGATAGTGAATGGATAGCGTTGCGGGCAGAACTACAACAACAGGGCCGTTATACATCCCCAACTGCATAAATTCGCGCAACCCTTGCTTACTCCGGGCTGCGCAGGCGGTAGCCGATGCCCGGCTCGGTCAGCAGGTAGCGCGGGCGGCCCGGCTCTGGTTCGATTTTGCGGCGAAGCTGGCCGATGAAGACGCGCAGATAGTGGGCCTCATCCTCATAGGCGGGACCCCATACCGCCCGCAGCAGTGTCCGATGAGTCACCACCTGACCCGCATGCATCGCCAGATACTTCAGCACCTCATATTCCGTGGGCGTCAGGTGTATCTCGCGCTCGTCCACGCTCACCTGGCGGCGCGCAAGATCCAGCACGAGACCGCCCGTCGCAAAGCGCGCGTCTTCACCTGCGCCTCCGGTGGCGGCGTGCGCGGCATGGCGAAGCGCCACACGAATGCGCGCCCGCAGCTCGCCCATGCTAAACGGCTTGGTCAGGTAGTCGTCGGCGCCCAGTTCGAGCGCGGTGATTTTATCGGCGTCTCCCGAACGCACCGAGAGAATCAGGATGGGAACCGCCGACCATGATCGCAGCGCGCGTGTCACCTCGATGCCGTCGATGTCGGGCAGCGACAAATCGAGCAGGACGATATCTGGATGCCACTGCGCCACCATCTCCAGCCCGCGCTGGCCGGTCGGCGCCCATGCCACGACGAACTCCTCACCGGCAAGCCCCAACCGCACCGCCCGGCGAATCTCTGGCTCATCGTCGATGACCAGCACCCGCGCATTGCCAGCGCTCATGGCCTGCTGTGTCTCAGCCGTCTCAGCTCTCAGTCTCATCGCTCTGCATAGGGCGCCTCTCCCGCTGCGGAGGACATCCGCTCACTCTCAGGGGTAATCTCTGGCAACGCGCCCTGCGGCGTCTCCGCCGGGATGGGCAACCGGAAGATGAACGACGCCCCCTCATCCGGCGCGCTCTCCGCCCAGATGCGCCCATTGTGGGCGCGGATAATATTGTCGCTGATGGCCAGGCCAAGCCCCGTGCCCGTTGGCGGGCGGTCAGTCGCCCAGGGAAGGTGAACGTGCTGGACACGATAGAACTTGTCGAAGATGGCGTGCAATTCAGGGACGGGGATACCGACGCCCTGGTCGATGACACGCACCTCAAGCTCGCGCGGTGGCTCAGCGGTCAGGGCGGCGGTAATACGGATGGGGCGATCAGCGGGTGAATACTTGAGCGCATTCTCCAACAGATTCGTCAGCACCTGCTCGATCTGGGTATGATCCATCGGCACAAGCGGGATATCCTCGGCGACATCGACCTGAACAGCGCGCCCCCGCATCTGCCCCGCAAGCTCCAGGCGATCCAGCACAGTAGCGATGACATCGCCGATGAGATGCCAGTCTTTTTCAGGCGTCGCCACGCCTGCCTCTTGCCGCGAAAGGTCGAGGAGATTGCCCACCAGCCGATTCAGTCGGTCGGCGCTCTCGTCGATGGATTCGAGGAACTCACGGCGCTCGCTCTCGCTCCAGCCCACTTCAGCATCGAGCAGGCTGGTCGCCGCCGCTTTGATGGATGCCAGCGGCGTGCGCAGGTCATGTGTCACCGAGCCAAGAAAGACATCTTTCAACTGATTGCTCTCATAGAGCACCTCGGCATGAATGGCCTGCTGCTGAAGCGTGGCGCGGTCGATGGCGAGCGCAATCTGGTCGCAACACGCGGCCAACAGCGCGCTCTGCAAGACAACACTATTCGCTGTTGGGATCGCCGTCAACGCGGGAGTGGGCGCCACGAGCGTGCGGATGCCTGGCGTTCCAGTCATGCCCAGGATACCGACGGTGCGCTGACCGCTCTTGAGCGGGATAAAGTAGATGAGTCCCTCTCCCTCGCCATCCGATGACCCAGGCGATCTCTCCACGCCGCGCTGTTGTGCGCCCGCAAGCGTATCGCCAATGGTCGCGCCGTGTTCCAGCACCCAGGCGGCCTCAGCGGCATAGATTTGGGGTTCGATGCGTAGCGCGCGTTGTTCAGCATCGGCTCCGGCGACGTTGCAAACGCCCGCACCGAGGGGTAGATTTCATCGCTCGGCAGCAAAATGGCCACGCCAGTGACCCCTGACGGCGCAAACACCTTGAGCAGCCGCTGCGCCAGATCGTTGAAGAGCGACGCCTGGTCGGTCGCCGAGGCGATCACCTGGGCCAGCCCATAGAGGGTCGCGGTCCGCTGCTGACTCTGCTGCGCCTCGCGGGCACGGTCGCGCACGGCTGAGGCGAGTTGCCCCGTCACCAGTGAAATCACCAGCAATGCGACGAGCGAGAGCCATTCCGTGGGATTATCCACCGTGAAGTGGTAGAGCGGCGGAATGAAGAAGAAGTCATAGGCGAGAAACGAGAGCACCGAGGCGAGGATGGCTGGTCCGCGCCCGACCCACGCCGCCAGAAAAAGCACGACGAGCAGATAGAGCAGCGAAATATTGGTGATGTGAGCAATCCGCCCCACCAGCGCGATTGCCAGCGACGCAGCGGCCACGCCGAGCAGCGCATAGCCGTAGCCGCTGAGGTCTTCGCGCCTCACCTGCCGCCAGAGTCGGCTACTTTTCCACTGTCGTAGCGCCTCTCGTGCGCCACGACGCGACCAAACCACTCTACGTGTTGGCATACGTGCGCTATCCTTCGGCAGCGGCGGAACAGTGCGGGTATCCGCCTATCCATCGCGCTGCAACCATACCTCAATTATAGGCCGCCGCTGTCTCTCCGGGCGATACCGCCGCATCCCTTGTGTGGCTGGCGGCTGATGTGGCTTTAGCAATTATTGGGAGCGCCCTGACCTTCGGTCGTTCCTACCCCGGCTATGATGGTGTTTTACTGGCTGATCTGGTCATTGTCGTCGGCAGACCTCACCCCAGCCCCTCTCCTCGAGGAGAGGGGAGCCAGATTGATCCTGCCTCTCCGTCGTCGCATTGTTCGCCTATTCCCTCCCCTTCTAGGGGAGGGTGGCCGATAGGCCGGGAGAGGTTCGCGCCCGCGCTGACCCGATCAACATATGAAACACCATCAAGGCCGAGTGCCCCACTGTTCCGTACGCATCCAGCCAGTTCATCCGCTTCGCCAGGTATTGTACACTTATCTCCAATTCAGCTATGATTCAGCATCATCTTATCCGGCGACGCCAGACTACGAAGTACGTTCCCTTTTCCCCTCCAAACACCAGGCAAGCGCAGAGAGCGAGGCGTGGTATGGCACGGCAGTATCATGGCAGGCGCATTTTTCATATCGGCAGCGCTGCGGAGCGTGCCGAGCGCGAGGAACAGCGCTTCCGCCGCCGCCACGACCGCCTCCACCGTCTACGCCTGCTCCACTCCGATGAGCCAGATGCGGATCGCGACGCCTCAGCCGATGTCCTCGAAGACATTGATGACGAGGATGACGACGGCTGGTAGCCGACCGTAGGCAGATTGAATACAGGCTGAAAGACGACTGGAGGCCGCTCTCCGGTTCACCATGTCCGCGCGCCCGATACGCCCGGTACGCATTTTTTGTGATGTCCGTCATTGTTTGTATCCGTATACTGGAGACACTGGCAGGTTTGTATACGGCCAGACAAGAAGAGGATGGCGAACAATGCGCTTCACGCGAATCCCCTTGCGCTCAGTTCTCGTGAGTCTTTGCCTGCTGGCGGCGCTGCTGCTCGCCGCCTGTGCTGTAAGCGGCGGCAATGGCTCCGACGCCAATCAAAGCGCCAGCACGCCGACGACCACCACCAATGCGCAAATCACACCGACCGCTGGCGGCGACAATGGCGGCAATGGTGGCAATGGTGGCGGGGGCAACCCGACGCCCGTGCCGCTGAGCCAGTTCAATGCCTACGCGGGCAGCGAGGACGGCATATTCTATGGGTTCAACGCCGATAGCGGCGGACAGCGCTGGCATTACACCATCGCGGGTACGCCCAACAAGCCGTATGCCGTGACCAACGCCGTCTATGTCTCGACGCAGGGTGGCTATGTCTACTCGTTCTCGAAGACTGGATCGCTGAATTGGAGCAAGTCGGTGGGTGGCACGATTCTCGGCCGACCAACGATGGATAGCGGGCTGGTGTATGTCGGCAACGACCAGGGACGTGTCTTCGCGCTCAACAGCTCCACCGGTGATATCTCCTGGAGCTACACCACTGGCGGGATGATCAGCGGAGCGGTCTCCGTAGCGAACAACGTGGCGTATGCCTCTGCCGATGGCAAGCTCTTTGCGCTGAACTCGCTCAACGGCCAGATCGTCTGGACGGCGTCCATCGGCGCGATCAGCGAGTTTACCTCGCCGACGATCAGCTAACAACATCGTGCTATATCGGCAACGATGGCGGCCTCGTCTCGGCGCGCCGCACCAGCAATGGCTCGGAGGCGTGGCACTTCCAGGCGGGCGGCCAGATATTTGGCAAGCCAGCGGTCGTGAATGACATCATCTATTTTGGCGCGTCCGACCACTACATCTATGCGGTGAATCTGGCAACGGCTCGCTCAAGTGGAAGTTCCAGGCGGGCGATAGCGTCAATGATTCGCCAAGCGTCATCAACGGCGTCGTCTACATTGCCTCAGGCGATGGCAAACTCCATGCGCTTAACGCCAACACGGGCAAGGAGCAGTGGCATTTCAGCATCGCCAACGTCTCCATCACCGGCGGGTGGACCTCGGTGACGAACGGGCGTGTCTATATCGGCATGAGCGATGGTCGGCTCTATGCGCTCGACGCTGGCAACGGCCACATCATCTGGAAGACCCAGACCAGCGCCGGCGTGACCTCGCCTGCCATCGGCCAATAATACGAAGTCCGGGCGCGTGGTCGGTGTCTGCGCCCCGAACCTCACCCCCAGCCCCTCTCCTCGTAGGAGAGGGGAGCTAGAAGCATATGCGCCAGTCGCCAGGCAGCCACACGGCTCGCCTCGGTCCCTCCCCTCCTAGGGGAGGGTGGCCGATAGGCCGGGAGAGGTTCGCGCCCGCACACCGACTGATACATCCACAGGACGTGCTACAGTGTGAGGCTGTGGCACGTCTTTTCATTGCGTGTTCATCGCATCGAATCAGCGGGATAGCGAGTTTTTTCCTGTATGGATACTCTGGACAACGGGATCGCATTTACCCGGCGCGGCGTGCTGGCCGGAGCGCGCGCCTGTCTGCCAATTGCGTTGGGCGCGGGTGTCTATGGCGTCGTCTTCGGCATTCTCGCGCGCCAGGCGGGGATGAGTCTGGCCGAGGCGCTGCTGATGAGCGCGATTGTCTTCGCGGGGGCGTCGCAGCTGGTGGCGCTTGGCCTCTGGGTCACGCCGCTGCCCGTCGGCGCGTTGATTCTGACGACGTTGATCGTCAACCTGCGCCATGTGCTGATGGGCGCATCGCTCCAGCCCTGGCTGGCGCGTCTGCCACGCAAGCGCGTCTACGCCTCGCTCTTTTTCATGACCGATGAAAGCTGGGCGCTGACCCTTGGCTCGCTCACGGCGGGTGGCGGCGATGGCGCGTTCCTGCTTGGCAGCGGCCTGACGCTCTATCTCTTCTGGGGAGCGGCGACCGCCATTGGCGAACTGGCGAGCGGACTCGTCAGCGATCCGGCGCAGTGGGGGCTGGATTTCGCCTTCACCGCCGTTTTTCTGGCGCTGCTGGTGGGGCTGTGGCGCGGCAAGTCCGATCTGCTGCCGTGGATCGTGGCGGCGGGCGTCGCGGTCGCGGCGGCGCTACTGGCTCCCCGGCAAGTGGTATATCCTCCTCGGCGGCCTGGCTGGGAGCCTGATCGGAGCGCTCCGCCGTGGAGATTAGCCTCGTCGCGCTGCTGACCATTCTGGGCATGGGCGCCGTCACCTACGCGACCCGCATCGGTGGCTTCTGGCTGCTCGGGCGCGTCACCCCGACGAAACGTGTCGAGGCATGGATGCGCGCTATCCCCGGCGCCGTGCTGGTCTCGCTGATCGCCCCGGCGCTGCTGGCATCGGGCGTGGTGGGGTTCGTCGCTGGCGCCGTCACCGTGCTAATCGCCGCGCGCACCCACCGACTGCTTCCGGCCATGGTGGCGGGCGTCGTCATCGTCGCGGTCGCGCGCCTGCTGTTCCACACCGGGTGATGAAGGGATCTTTGCTATGTCTTTTCACTCCGACTCGATGTGTGATCTCGATGATGTGCTGGCAGGTGATCCTGAGCATGAGCGCGCCTCCAGAGTGCGCCGTCTTCTTGGGCATGTTGTAGGTTAGGTAGATATCACCGGGCCTGGCGCGCAACAACTGAACGATGAAGGCATTTATGAGATGCCTTCTAGTCAAGGCCAAGTTGATGAGTATCAAGCCCTATTTGGCATGCATAGTTGCCTACAGCATCCGGATCAGAATGTTTGAGGTTCACAATGTCTGTCACCCATCAGTCGCTGAATACGAATTCTATCTGATCGTCTGTCATTAGAGTTGGTGTGGCTGCTCCCTTATTCGCCTCAAAGTGTCCGCCTATAAACCGTAATTGGCCGTCCAATGGCGAAGCGTTTGCCCAAGCACCATCGAGGGATCGTGATCGCTGGCGCCTACCTTGCCGGACTGATTGAATCCCTGTGGCGATGTCAGTCGGAATAGCAAGGATTCGTGCGACATGCTATCCCCCCTGCATGTAGCTGTTGGCTGTCCGCCGAAGTGCACTATCCTTAGGTGAGATCGTTAGCTATCTGACATCGTGACTCCGAGCCTGTAGTATGTCCAGCCTCGCTCTGTCAGCCAGGATCTTGAACTACACAAGATTCGCCGTGCATGAATCGCTTCATCCAACGTACATGCACGTTGCTCAACTTCGACAGAAGCCGAGAATCTCATCGTTGGGACGTTCTGGATGAGATATTCCCAGAGTTCTTCTTTGTCAGCAGTTCGCGACAACAGTACGAGGTCGTCCCATCAGTGTATCGCCTGAGGATTCGTCATGATGAGTACTGCACGCTAGTTCATTCTGATAACGCGCAACTATGCGTATTCTAGTGCTGGAATACGCTACATGTTATACATAGTTACTGTCAGCGTGCGATAGCTGTTGCCTCGATACAGTGGCAGTAGTTAAGACGCACTGCTTGATAGTGGAATAGGTTTGAGAGGACGCTCACATCACTAGCTAGTAGCTAGGCGAGTGGCTAGCTCTGCTGGAGATCGAGTCTTGGCGCGGCTGCTATTCCACAGCCGGGTGATATGCATGGCGGCGGGATACTCACCCATTACGCCACGCGTTTCGGGCATCCAGCGCTCGGCCCAGTGGGTGATGCCCTGGACAACGTCGGTAAGCGCACGGCCAGCGTCGGTCAGTTCGTAGACGACACGCACCGGCGGCCCCGGCTGGACATCGCGTGTCACCATGCCAGCAGCCTCCAGTTCGCGCAGCCGCTCGGTCAGCAGACGGTCGGAGATATTGGGAACCTTCGAGAGCAACTCGTTGAAGCGGCAGGAGCCATCGAGCAAGACGTAGAGGATGGCGCCGACCCAGCGCCGCCCGATGAACTCGATGGCGCGCTGGAACAACGTACAGGAAGCCCCATCCGAATGAGGCGCATGAGGCGCGCGCGCCAGCGCCGATAGCGCCAGCCTCGCCGTCGGTTATCTCGTGCTTTGCCATGCATTCCCCCCAGCCTGAATCGCTCATATGCCACCAGTGTACCACACTTACTCTGCGTAGCCTACCCACTTGACACAAGTAAGCCAATACGTTACGATGCGTGTGTAAGCTATACTATGTAGCCTGGCTACGCAGAATGTACTCCGCACACCAGGCTGATACGAATATGAGGAATCACGAGATGTCTTTCGCATTGGCATTGTTGATTATCCGCGTGGTGGTGGGCCTGACCCTCGTCGCGCATGGCACGCAGAAGGCGTTCGGCTGGTTCGGCGGCCCTGGCTACGCGAAGTTGGAGCAGGGGTTCAAAGCTCAGGGCTATCGGCCAGTACAACTGTGGACAGCGCTGGTCATCCTGGGCGAGGTTGGCGGTGGCCTCTCGCTCGCCTTCGGATTCCTGACGCCACTGGGCGCGGCGGGCGCGCTCGGTGCGATGGTTATGGCCATCAAGACGCACTGGCGGAAGGGTTTCTTTGGCAGCAAGGGCGGCTTCGAGTATCCGCTGACGCTGCTGGCGATGAGCGTCGCCATCGGCGTTTCGGGCGCGGGCGCGTATTCGCTCGATAATCTGTTCGGGATTGCCCTGCCGTCGCTGGTCTTCGTCGTGCTGGCGCTCGCCGCACTCATCGTCGATGCCATCGGCATCTACATCACACGCCCGGCGCACGCTGTGGCGCAGCCCCCCAAGACGCACGCCGCCTGAGCGCACAAGCTACGCGCCCGCGTGGTTCAACAGGTCTCTATATCGGCGACTTCTTGTTGTGCGGGCGGATCAGGCAGGCGACCAGAGATCAGTTGAGACACCGTGGCTTTCTGCCAGGGAAGGCCAGTAGCTCTGCGCAAAGATCTGCGCCACCAGATCGCGCCGACTGCGTACACCCACCTTGCCGAAGACGGCTTTGAGATGCTGCTGAACCGTGAGCATCGAGATGCACAGATGGGCAGCGATATCTTCGGTAGAATGCCCCTTGAGCACAAGTCCCGCCACCTCCTGCTCGCGGGAGGTGAGCGCGTAGGCCTGCAAGACGAATGGCGCAATCGCGTCGGGGGTCGCCTGTTCGATGATGATGGCAATCTGTTGCGTTGGTTTCGGATGAGAGAGGCGCGATGCATGAAGCGCCAACCAACGCCCTGAGCGTGTGCGCAGACGCACCGATGGAATGACACTGGCCGACTGGCCCGGGTTGCATTCGAGCGCCCGCAGTTTGCCGACAACAGCGTAGACCGACAGTGGCAGCTCGCTATGCTGCGACCAGTCGCCGATCTCATCCAGCAAAAGTTCGGCTCCCGGCGTTGTGGCGATGACCGAGAAGTCTTCCGCGAGCAGCACCATGCCCGGCCCATTGGCGGCGGGGATGGCCTCAGCGATATCGAAAAACAGCGCGGCGCGCAGGCCAGCCGCAAGGTGGGGCGTGATCCTGGCGAAGAAAGCGATGTCAGCGGGCGAAAAATCCTCGAAGCGCTTCAGGCGGTGCAGACACATCGCGCCCCAAATCGCTCCCCCCGAGCGAAACACCGCGCGCATCTCATTGCCCAACCCCTCCGCTTCGAGAATCTCACGGTAGCGCCGACTGCGCGTTAAATCTCCCTCAGTGGCCAGATACAGCGTACTCACCAGTTGGCGGCTCTGTGCGAGATCAATAAACTTGTTGAAATCCTCCTGGAGGAATTCATTGCTGAGATACGGTGGAATCCAGTGCGCTCCAAAGCCCTCACCGACGGCGCCAGTGAAGAGCAGCGTGGCGGGGTCGGTAGTCGCGCACCAGAACGCCTCATAAGGCATGACGCGCTGGATCTGGTGAAACACTTCGACGCGCAGGGAACGCGAATCCAGTCCCGCGTGGCAGAGTCGAATAATCTCCTGTTCGGCCAGTTCGGTTGTCCGATTGGCATGCATACAAACCCCCCGCTCCAGGACAGCATTCGCTATGCGCGCTATGCGTTATGTCCACCAATGAAGTATAGCATCGCAAAACGGCCACAAAAATACCACATTTCTGGTATCGCCGCGTGCGTATTTCGGGCGCTATAGTGCGCCTCGGAGATTGTCTCGAAACATGTCGCGCTGGCGCTGGGTCAGCGTGAGAGGGGGAGATACCATGAACGCTCAACTGATAGACCGACCGCTACACACCGCAGAGCGCCAGATGACCCGACGGCTGCTGGCGCTGACCGGCGCCACCGTCGCGGAATCGGCGATAACGGTGGATTCCGCCGGGCAATGGGCGATAGCGGTGGTTGATGGGGTGATGTTCGTCTTGCGTGGCACCGACCTGGTAGTGGTGCGGCACTGTGCCTACTGCGGAACGGGCCTCTTCGAGAGCGCGCCGATCACGAACCAGGGCGACCTGGGCTATGCGCTTGCCACATGGCGGCCCTATCACCATGAATGCGAACCAACCGATCCGCCCGACGACATAAGCTGGTGACTGACCTCACCCCCAGCCCCTCTCCCACAGGTGAGGGGAGCCGCCGTTCTCGCCGAACGTTCAGGCGCACATCCGCAGAAATGTCCAGCGCGAAATACCCGCTTCGCGCTGCCAGTTTTCCTGTATGGCGCCTGGCGCGCCGCCGATGACATAGTGTCCGCAGCGGCGCAGGCCGACCCACGTTGCAGTCGTCAGCAACCAGTAACAATACCCCTGGAGACACACACCATGAAGACCGAAGACACCTTCGCCAGAACCACACCTGGACGTCGCAACATCCGAAGAGATTGTGGCGCTTGCGAACCGCCTGCAAGGCCAGATCGTACAGCCCGGCGACGCGAACTTCGAGGAGGCGCGGCGCATCCATTGGGTGTCCAGCGCGACGCCCGCTCATGGTCGTGCGCGCCGCATCCGTCGCCGATGTGGTGGCCACCGTCAACTTTGCCCGCGAGCGCCATCTCGAACTGGCGGTGCGCAGCGGCGGCCACAGTCTCGCGTACTACAGCATCGTCGATGGCGGCGTCGTCCTCGACCTCTCGCTGATGAAGTCTCTCGAACTCGACCCAGCGACGCGGATCGCGCGGCTGGGCGCTGGCCTCACCTGGGGCGAGGTCGCCGAGGCGCTGCACCCGCACGGCCTGGGACTCTCCTCCGGCGATAACGCGTCCGTCGGGGTGGGTGGCCTGGCGCTCGGCGGCGGCATCGGCTGGTTCGTGCGCAAGTACGGCCTGACGATAGACCATGTGCGCTCCATCGAAGTGGTGACGGCGGACGGCGCAGCTCGTGACGGCCAGCGCAAACGAGCACCCAGATTTCTTCTGGGCGATGCGTGGCGGCGGCGGCAACTTTGGCGTCGCCACCGCATTCGAGGTCGAACTGCATCCCGCCGGGATGATCTATGGCGGCGCGATTTTCTACGACGCCAGCGAGGCGGCGACCGTCCTGCCCGCGTATGCGCGCTATGCCGCCGCCGCGCCCGACGAACTGACCACGATGGCGCTGATGATGGCTGCGCCGCCCGCGCCGTTCGTCCCGCCAGAGATGCACGGCAAGCCTGTGGTCGGCATCGCGCTGGTCTATAGCGGCGACTTCGAGGAGGGCAACCGCGTGGTCGATCCACTGCGCAAGCTGGGTACGCCGCTCATCGATATTGTCGGCCCCATGCCCTACCCAGCGATCTTCCAGTTCACGGATGACGCATCGGTGTATGGCATCCGGCAACACACGCGCTCGGTGCTGGTGGACGCGGCGGATGAGGCGCTGCTCGGCGCGCTGCTCGCCCATGGGGCCGCCGATATGCCTTCACGAAACGCGCTGTTCCAGGTGCGCATCCTCGGCGGCGCGATGAAACGCGGCGACGCCAGCGGCAGCGCCTTTGCCCAGCGCGAGAAGGGCGCGTTGCTGATGGCTGTCGTGTATGGCTACGAGGAGGCGGACGAGGAGCGCCATGTGGCGTGGGTGGAACGCCTTTACGAGACCATGCGGCCCGCGAGGACGGGCGCCTATCTCGGCTTCATGATGGAGGATGACAAGGCGCGCATCGGCGAGGTCTATCCGCCCGCGACGCTGGAGCGACTGCGCCAGGTCAAGCGGCGGTATGACCCAACCAACGTCTTCCACCACAATCTCAACATCGAGCCATGCGGCGGAGAAGCCGCACCCACCAGACCTCACGCTCCGCGCCTGCCTCCGCGGCGAGGGGAGCGATAGGCGCCTGAGCCCTTTCGGTCGAGACATGGCCCATGCGCAAGGCTCAGCGAGGCGGGTACTCATGCCACGCGCCATCGGCAAAGTGGAGCAACTCCCAATGAAAGTCGCCCTCGGCTCCTGGGGGAACCTGATAGTGCGCCGCAGCCCAGTACTCGCCTGGAGCCGCGCGAACCATAGGGCCAATGCTGATGATGTCGGTGAATGGCCAGTCCACGGCCTGCCACGGCATGTCCATCGTGCCCGCCGTGTGTTGGGCGACGGAGACAACATCGTTTGCTGATGGAGAACGGGAGGCGTCCGAACGAAGGCCCAGGCATCCGTCTGGTCGAAGAGCACAATCTCCTGGGCCGTCGGATCCGCTCCCGTCTGGATGGGCTGCCACGTGACTCCATCGTACTGAAGCACGACTGCTGGTGGTGGGGATGACCGATTCCAACGGGGTGGCTGTGGCTGCCACCCAGTGGCGTAGCCAGCGGCAGCGGATTGCATACGCAGGGCGCCAAGCAAGACATGTGCGGGCGCGGGCGTAGTGGTCCACTGCCCCTGCTGGAAATGCGCAAGCATCGAGTCTCTGCGATGAGGACCCAGCGTCGAAGCGTTGCCGACGAGCCAGAGGTCATCCGGGCCAACGGGCGCGAAATCCCAGACCAGGGGCGTCGGAACAGCGACCTGAGTCCACGCGCCATTGCGATAATGCAGGAGCAGGCTTTCGATCTGGCCACGCCAGCCACTCGCGGAGTTCACCACGATCCAGCCTTCATCAGCCGAGAGCATGCGGATGCCGCCGTAGTATTTGCCGTCTGTCGGCTGAAACGGGACCGCGACCTGTCGCCAGTGGCCGCCAGTGTAGCGCAAAAGATAGCTCTGGCTCTTGTCCTGGCTGTATCCTGTCACCCATCCGTCGTCTGGGGAGACCATGGAGATGCCGTCCAGAAAGGCGATTGGGAGGGGGTCATCAACTGGCCGCCACTCATGATCGTGGTAGCGCATAATCAGGCCAGATTGCAGCGTGTGGAAGTCGGGAGCGAATACAGCTCCGACCAGCCACCCCTCAGTGGGTGAGGTCATGGTAAGTTCGAAGATGGTTGCCCGCTCCGGCAGGTCCACGGTGATCGGTTTCGACGCGCTCAGGTCCATTGCCATCTCCCGTCTCGTTGAACCTATGCCGCAACGGGGAATCGCCTCGCACGCACAACATCCACTCACACCGGCTGCAGCGGCTGGTGTGGCGCGGGACGGTAGCTCGACGGTGATCGCGTCGTCGGGGCGCACCACGCCGCCAGCGATGACCACCGCCATCACACCCGCCTTGCGAATCAGGTTGCCCTGCTCGTCGCGATCCAGCACCGCCGCCATCAGGCCGCGCTGGATGCTCTCCAGTTGCGTGCAGGGATTGCGCAGGCCCGTAATCTCGACAATCGCCTCGTCGCCCAGCCGCAGCCGCGTGCCGGTGGGCAGATCGAGCAGCGCAATGCCACGGGTGGTGATATTCTCGCCCATCTGCCCGGCGGCGACCGTGAAGCCAGCCGCGCGCAACTCGTCGTGTAGCTCGGCGTGGATCAGGTGAACCTGCCGCAGGTTCGGCTCGTACGGATTCTTCAGCACCCGCGAGCGATGCTTGACCGTCGTACCCGCGTGCGCGTCACCCGCGACGCCCAGCCCCACGAGCAACCGAATCTCCGGGTGATTGCCCTTCGTCAGGGTATGCGTGGCGCTGCTGCTGACCGCCGCGACGCGCCCAACAACGCGGTCGCTCCAGGTTCTCCGTATGCTCCATGCTACGCGCGCTTCGCTTTGAGCGTCTGGCGCGCAATCTCGGTGAAATCAGGCTTCAGGCTCGCGCCACCCACCAGCGATCCGTCAATATCAGGGATGGCGGCGAACGAACCCGCGTTGGCCGGCGTCACGCTGCCACCATATTGCAGGCGAATCACCGACGCCTCGACCGCGCCATACATCTCCACCAGCAGCGCGCGAACCAGCGCGGCCACATCGGCGGCATCCTTTGGCGTCGCGGCGCGACCCGTGCCGATGGCCCAGACTGGCTCATAGGCGACCACCAGCTCATCCAGTCGGTTCGCGGGAAAACCCTTCAGGCTGCCATAGACCTGCGAGGTGATGACGCGCTCGGTCCGGCCAGCGTCGCGGTCTTCGAGATGCTCGCCGACGCAGACGATTGGGCGGATGTCGTGCTCGAACGCCGCAATCGCCTTGCGGTTCACCATATCATCGGTCTCGCCGAAATAGGTGCGCCGCTCGGAGTGGCCAAGGATGACGTAGTCACACAGCCCCTGGAGCATCGTCGGCGAAATCTCGCCCGTGAAGGCGCCCTTCTCCTCATAATACATGTTCTGTGCGCCCAGCTTGATGTTCGTGCCCGACAGCACCGCATGCACGGCGGGCAGCGAGATCGCTGGTGGGCAGAGCACAATCTCGACGCCGCGAACCGTTACCAGACTACTGAGCATACTCGCGGCGAAGTCGCGCGCCTCGGTTGGGCCGAGGTGCATCTTCCAGTTGCCCGCGACAATGGGCGTGCGATCACTCACCTAATTTCCTCCTCCATGGGTGGCCGTATCGCGATTGCGTAGCGCCGCCACACCGGGCAACTCGCGCCCCTCCAGAAACTCCAGCGATGCGCCGCCACCAGTGGAGACATGCGACACCTTCTCAGCGGCGCCCGCCGCCTCGACCGCCGCCGCCGAGTCACCACCACCGATGATCGTCGTCGCGCCCGTCCGCGGTGCGCTCCACCAGCAGCGCAATCAGCGCGTTGGTGCCCTGCGCGAACTTCGGGAACTCCGCCACGCCGAGTGTGCCATTGAAGATGATCGTCTCGGCGTCGGCCAGCGCCTCGCCGAAGGCCAGAATCGTCTGCGGGCCAACATCGAGAATGCGCCAGCCCTCGTGGACGGCGTCCGGCGTGGTGATGGTGCGCTCGGCGTCGGCGGCGAACTTCTCGCCGACCGCGACATCCACCGGCAGGACAAAGCGTTTGCCCGCGGCCCGCGCCTTCGCCTGCAGCCGGCGCGCCTCCTCCAGCTTATCATCCTCCACCAGCGAATCGCCCATGAACAGCCCATTCGCCTTGAAGAAGGTGTTCGCCATCCCGCCGCCGATCAGCACCGCATCGGCGATGTCGATCAGATGATCCAGCACGGCGATCTTGTCGGAGACCTTCGCGCCGCCGGAGATGGCGACGAATGGCCGCTTCGGGATGCTCCAGCGCGCCGCCGAGGAAGTTCAGTTCCTTCTCCATCAAGAAGCCGGCGACGGCGGGCAGGTCATGGGCGACGCCCTCGGTGCTGGCGTGGGCGCGGTGCGCCGTGCCGAAGGCGTCGTTGACGTAGACATCGCCGAGCGCGGCGAGTTGCTTGCGCAAAGGCGGGATCGTTCGCCTCTTCTTCGGGATGGAAGCGCAGATTTTCCAGCAGCAGCACGCCGCCGGGCTGGAGCGCCCGCGCCTTCGCCGTCACCTCCGGCCCGACGCAGTCGGGCGCGAGCGGCACCGGCTTGCCGAGCAGCTCGCTCAGCCGCGCGGCGACGGGCTTCAGACTATATTTGGGGTCCACCTTGCCCTTAGGGCGGCCCAGGTGGCTCATCAGGATGACAGCGGCGCCGTTCTCGAGCAGATACCGGATCGTCGGCAGCGAGGCGCGAATGC
>CAVPDP010000020.1:0-32456 GCA_963702665.1 uncultured Chloroflexia bacterium | reverse complement strand
TCCTTATCGCCGGAGCGCTCCACCAGCGTCCACAACAGCGCGCTATCGGCGCCACCGCGAAAGGCGAAGGCGACCCCCTGGAGTCCGAAGCTGATGGCGATCAGCGTGGGTGTGGGCGCGAGAAAGAGCAACTCGGCCACCACGACCAGCAGCGCGGAGACGATCAGGCTGAGCCGCCGCCCGACCAGATCGGCGAAGATGCCTGTGGGCGCCTCGGCGAGAAACTTGGCGACGTGAAAGCACGTCTCGAAGAGTCCGATGGCAAACGGCGAGAAGCCATGGATCGAGAGATAGATGACCCAGACGCCCTGGGTGAAGATGAGATTGGTCGCGGCGGTATATAGGCCGAATGCGATGGCCCAGCGGCGCTGGGTCGCGGGCGGCGCGATCTCGATCATCGGCGACTCGATGACCGTTGGGACGGACGGAAGACTCATAGCGGCAAACACTCTCATTTCCGGGAAGCTGCCCCGGCGAAGGCAGTCTTCGCGGGCGCGCGCATGCGGACGGGCATGCGGATTGGGTGAGCAGGGAGATAGCGCGATGATGCGCGATTGCGGAGGGCGTGCTACCCGGCAGAAGGGGAGTGTTTGCTACGATTCGAGCCTGCAATCGAGCCTGCAAACAGGTGGGGCAAAGCGAGGAGCTATCGATGCAACGCCACTATTCCCGCGCCATGCGATTGGCATGGGCTGCGGAAAACGCGAAGTGGCGCATTGTCCTCACCTCGCCGCGTAAGCAAATGCGCCGGGCTTACGCGGCCGATCAGCTATTCTTGGTTGGCCTGCACAGGAGGGTGAGACGCGCAACCCCGTGACGGCGGCGGCGAGTCTGGCAGTGGGTCTTCATAGCGCGGATGGTATCACGCGTGGCGGTAGATGGTCAAGGGGCAAAAGGGCCGACCGTGGCGCAGTGGCAGCGATAACGTGGGGTGAACGCGCCGCAGGCTGAAGCCCTGCGGCTCATCCTGGATGCGCAGACTATTGCGCCTTTCAACAGGGTTCCCAACGGACGAGGTTAGTCGTGATTTATGTTATACAAAGCCATGAGAGATCGTTAAACCACCTGCGTGAGCCGTCGCCCGTGGCTCAGCCTCCTACTAACCTTCATAGCAGACGTCTGCCTCATGACGAAATTTCTGGCGCCGCTGAGTGCTGCTGCGCTCATTGCGATAATCGTCTCGGTAGCGCTCATTATAGGGCCTGCCTTGACGTGTCCGTCCTTATTTCCCGATGGTGCGCGCATTTGCCCTCCGGTAGTAAGTATCAGCGTCTTGCTTGGCGTGTTACTGCTTTTTGCTGGAATCCCTCCTTGCTGTGGTTGCCTGGGTTCTTGACTTGATAATAGCCGCACAGAATAGGCAATGGATCTGGTTTGCTCTGATTCTGGTTCTCAACGTATTGGGCGTTCTTGCCTATGCTTCGGCGACAAATCTCACATACAGCTACAGAAGCTAGCAGGTACTCGTCGCAATTGCTCACAATTACTGATTATGCTTCCTCTAATACCTACAACAATCCCCGATGGCTACGCATAGCAGCGTGTCCACCGGGGATGTGTGGTTGCTGTGAAAAGGCGACGACGTTACTTGACGTCGGACTTCGCGCCAGCCTCTTCGAGCTTGGCCTTGGCGGCAGCGGCCTCTTCCTTCGAGACGCCCTCTTTGATCGCCTTCGGCGCGGCCTCGACCACGTCCTTCGCCTCTTTCAGGCCCAGGCCGGTCAGTTCGCGCACCGCCTTGATGACGTTGATCTTGTTCGGGCCAATCTCCGTCAGCATCACGTCGAACTCGGTCTGCTCCTCGGCGGCGGGGGCAGCCTCAGCGGCGGCGGCGCCAGCGGCGGGCATCATGCCAGCGGCCATCACCGGCGCGGCGCTCACGCCCCACTTCTCCTGCAGCGCCTGGCTCAGCTTGACCAGATCGAGCACGCTCATGCTATCGAGGTCCTCGATCATCTTATCCACGTTAACGGCCATGATGAAATCTTCCTTCCGGCGCGGAACCACTTCGGTATTCCCATGCGCCCTGTATTACTAACCCCGGCGACAATTCGCCAGATGACTTACCTACCACACAAAATAGTTGCTAGGCGGCCTGCTCGCCGCCAAGCTGGCGGATGCGGGCCTCCAGCACGTTGACCATATCGCGCATCGGCGCGGTCAACACGCCATACAACTGGTTGAGCGGCCCATGAATCGTAGCGACAACCTGGCCGCGCAACTGGTCTTTGCCTGGAATCTTCGCCAGATCATCGACCTGCTTGGCCGTAATTGGCCCCTGCTCCAGAATACCCGCCTTCACCGTCACCGGCTTCCCGGTGCGCGCCGTCCTCAGGTACTCTGTCACCACTTTGGCCGCCGCGATCTCGTCGTCAAAGCTGAGGACAATCGCGTTCTGGCCGCGCAGCAACTCGGAGAGATCCTGGTAATGCGCGCGCTCAGAAGCGATACGCAGCAGCGTATTCTTGACGACGTGCAGCTCCAGTCCCGCCGCGCGCAGCTTGCGCCGCAGCTCCGTCACCTCGGCCACCGTCAGCCCCTGCGTTGTCAGCAAGACAGCGCCGCGCGTCCGCTCCAGCTTCTCCGTCATCTCGTCGATGACCGCGCTTTTTGCTTCAGTTGGCATCTTCAGTTCCTCCCCTCCAGGCAGATGTCGGGGTAAAGCCGCCAGATGTCTTCCGCATCTGGCCCGCCCGTCTCACATCATCTCTAGATGGAGCGGCGCGGCCCCGCAGGCTCTTGAGAAATACAGGCATTCATGCCGCCAACGTTTTGCCCACGAAAAAGGGCCTCCAGGTCGCCGACCCGAAGGCCCAAAGCACTCTATCGCCAGACACACCGTAGAGCGGCATGTCGCGTAAGCACCGTGGATACTTCGCCTCGGCAGGCCTCATCGCTTAAGCGCTTGCGCGCACCTGCTGTCTCTGGCATGTATGCTGTTGTCTAACGCATCCAGTATAGCAGCCATTCATGGCCGCCGTCAATGCATTCACCCGGTCTGACTACGCCGCCGTATGTCAAAGCAGTGCGGACAGTCCCGGCCTTGATGATTATGTGTTGATTGGGCATCGCGGGCGCAACCTCTCCCGGCCTGGCGGCCACTCCCTACGAGCGGCCAATGACCGGGCAATCACAGCCTCCCTCCGAGGAGTGGTGAGGTCTATGCGGAGCGCAGCGCCAGCGCGGGCTGGATGTCGAGACGGACGCTTGGCGACATCGTCGAGCAGAGCACGATGCTCTTGATGTATTGTCCCTTCGCCCCGGCAGGCTTCGCCCGCTGAATGGCGTCGAGCGCGGCGGTCAGATTCTGCAGCAGTTGCTCATCCGTGAAGGAGAGCTTGCCGATGGGAACGTGAATCAGACTGGTCTTATCCACGCGGAATTCGACGCGGCCCGCCTTCACCTCGCCCACCGCTCTGCTGATGTCGAGGGTGACGGTGCCCGTCTTCGGGGTCGGCATCAGGCCACGCGGACCCAGGCGGCGACCCAGCCCCGCGACCTTGGTCATCACGTCAGGCGTCGCGATGGCGACATCGAAGCCAAGCCAGCCCTCGTTGATCTGCTTAATCATGTCGTCCAGCCCGACAAAATCGGCCCCGGCGCGCTCTGCCTCGTTGGCCTTCTCGCCCTGGGCAAAGACCAGCACCTTCACCGATTTGCCAGTGCCAGCGGGCAGGCCAGCGGTGCCGCGCACCATCTGGTCGGCGTGGCGTGGGTCAACGCCCAGCTGCATGTGCAGTTCGACGGTGGGGTCAAACGACACATAGTTCACCTTACGCAGAAGCTCGATGGCTTCTGGTACCTGATAGAGCTTCTCTTCGTCTACCAGCTTGACCGCTTCTCGATACTTTTTTCCGTGCTTTGGCATGTGAATCTGCCCTCCTTGTGGCTCGTGGTCCGCAGTGACTGATGGGCGGATAGAATCCGGGAACCCGGCTCTGTCTCTCAAACGTTTATGGCGCAATGCATGGTTCGGCGCTAGCCCGGCTGGCGTATCGCGAGCATGGATCTGCAACAGGCAGGGGAGGCGCGAACCAATCTGGGAATCGACCAGGCGACGCTCAGGCGACGGTGATCCCCATCGAGCGCGCGGTGCCCGCGATGATGCGCTCAGCCGCCTCCACATCGTTGGCGTTGAGGTCTTTCATCTTCAGTTCAGCGATTTCGCGCAACTGCTTCTTGGTAATCTGACCCGCTGTGGCCTTCGCCGGGGTCTGAGAGCCTTTGTCGACGCCAGCGGCCTTCTTCAGCAAATCGGTTGCCGGGGGAGTCTTGGTAATGAAGGTGAAGGAACGATCTTCGTAGACCGTGATTTCGGCGGGCACAATGTTGCCGACCTGGTTCGCGGTGCGCTCGTTATATTCCTTCACAAATCCCATGATGTTGATGCCATGCTGGCCGAGCGCCGGACCAACCGGCTGCGCGGGCGTCGCCTTGCCCGCTGGGAGTTGCAGTGTGAGCACTGCCTTGACGCGCTTGGACATTTCCGCTCCTTATGAGGTCACTGGGCGATACCGGCTCCGCGTGCGAACATCGGATGCGAAGCCACAGGCCATCACGGCCTGAACCCTCCCTCGAACCGGCGTCCGCCCATCCGCACACACGGCGGCGCAACGCCCACTAAATCCACGTTGAACAAACACACCTATCAAGCATACCGCGCGGGGACGGTTGCCGTCACATCTTCTCGACTTCGAGGAAATCGAGTTGAACCGGCGTCTCGCGTCCGAAGAAGGAGACGAGCACCGTCACCTTGTTGCGCTCCTCATTGATCTCGCTGACCGTGCCGATGAATTCGCTGAATGGCCCACTGATGACCTTGACGGGCTGACCAACCTTGTACTCAATCTTGGTCTTGGGCTTGGGTTCGGCGCCAGCGGCAGGCGTGCGCAGGATATAGCGCAATTCGTTCTCCGGCACCGGAACCGGATCGGTGCCCATGCCGCCGACGAAGCCTGTCACGCCGGGGGCGTTGCGCACCGCGTGCCATGTCACCTCATCGAGCACCATGTCCACCAGCACATACCCCGGATAAATCTTATGGGTCACGGTTCGCCGCTGGCCGTTCTTGATCTCAATCACTTCCTCGGTCGGCACGACCACCCGAAAGATGCGCTCCTGAAGCTGCATCGAAATGATGCGCGCCTCGATATGTGTCTTGACCTTGTTCTCATAGCCGGAGTACGTGTGGATTGCATACCAGTGACGCCCCGGAATCTCGGGTTGGGGCGGCGCAACCTGTTCGCCATCCTCCAGGGGTTCCTGCTCCTGCGAATCCATCTTGTTGACCTCCACGGCACGGGATATCCCCGCGCCAGTTCTCGCTCCTGGCTGATCGACGCGCTGGCGATTGATGCGCACGCACTGCTGATGTCGTACTGATGCCGCGCCCTACCGCGCCCTATGCCACGGCAGCTATTTCGGGCTGATGATCCAGGTGACCAGGTGGGTCAGGCCGAGGTCAGCAGCGGCGAGAATGATGGCGACGAACGCAGACATGGCGATGACGATGAGCGTCCAGTTCCAGGCCTCGTTCCATGTCGGCCAGGTCGTTTTGCGCAATTCGATGTATGATTCCGCGATGAAGCGCGTGATGGGGTTACCGAGTGTCCAGGCTGGCACCGAATAGGTGCGCAGCGCGGTTCGATCCGCGGTTGAAGTGATCTCCCGATTGCTCGCGAATGCCTCTGGCAGCGCGTTATCGCCGTTGTCAGCGTCGGTGGCGTCTTCTTCTGGCTCGTCGAACTGATCCGCTTCTTCGTCCATCATATTCTCCCCGGCGGGGTCAATCTCCTCCTCGCGCAGCGCCTCATCGTCAGCCGATGATGTGCGTGCGGCACGGCTACGGGCCGACAGGCCTCTGTCCCTATTGGTAGTTGCCTTTGCCAAGGTGAGCTTCTCCTGCTGCGAGGGTGGCCTCGAACGTGCGGGCAAGGCCTGCGCCAATGCCAGGGCTATGCCTGTTGCGCTCTTGCGCTCTTGCCCTACTACTTCGTTTCGCGATGCGCGCGTTGACACCGGCAATACGGACAGAACTTCCGCAGTTCCATGCGATCCGGATCATTCTTCTTGTTTTTGGTCGTGATATAGTTCCGGTGTTTGCACTCCGTGCAGGCGAGCGTCACCAGAATGCGATTTTCTTTGCCTTTGGCCGCCATGCGTCCCCGTCCTCCAGCCTTCTCTATAAAGTGGCGCCGCCGACCCGGCATACACGAATATGCCACTGCATGGCAACCATGCGCAAGCGTTCTGGCGCAAACCACTCCAGGCTATTGTATACCATTCCCCAATTGACTGTCTACCACATCATAGAGGTACCAGTACCAGCGAATCCGCTCCACCTTCAGGAACGGAATACGCTCCTGACCGACATACATCGATCAGGAGCGTTGCACCGCGCAACTCAGCGAGTCAGCTTATTCGGTGACCTTGGTGACGGCGCCCGCGCCGACGGTGCGCCCGCCCTCACGAATGGCGAAGCGCGACCCTTCCTCCAGCGCGACGGGCGCATGCAACTCCACCGTCATCGTGATGTTGTCCCCCGGAATCACCATCTCCACGCCCTCGGGCAGCCCAATCGCCCCCGTCACATCGGTCGTGCGAATGTAGAACTGCGGCCGATAGCCATTGAAGAACGGCGTGTGCCGTCCCCCCTCTTCCTTCGAGAGCACATACACCTGCGCCTCGAACTTCTTATGCGGCTTGATCGACCCCGGCTTGGCCAACACCTGCCCCCGCTCGATCTCGTTGCGCTCGACCCCGCGCAGGAGGCAGCCCACGTTGTCGCCCGCCTCCCCCTGATCCATCGACTTCTGGAACATCTCGACGCCCGTCACCGTCACCGCCCGTGGCGCCTCGGTGAACCCGACGATCTCCACCGTGTCGCCCACCTTGACCGTCCCGCGCTGGATGGCGCCCGTCACCACCGTGCCGCGCCCCTTGATCGAGAAGACATCCTCAATCGGCATCAGAAACGGCTTGTCCACCGGGCGCGGTGGCGTCGGGATGTAGTCGTCCACCGCATCCATCAACGCCCAGATCGGCTGCGCCGCCGGATCCTCGCGCGAGAGGTCGCCCGTGCTCTCCAGCGCCTTCAAGCGCCGAGCCGCGCACCACCGGGATGTCGTCGCCGGGGAAGTTGTTCTTGCTCAAGAGTTCGCGCACCTCGAGTTCGACCAACTCTAAGAGTTCTTCGTCGTCGAGCATATCGACCTTGTTGAGAAAGACCACCATCGCCGGCACTTCCACCTGCCGCGCCAAGAGGATGTGCTCGCGGGTCTGCGGCATCGGGCCGTCGGGCGCCGAGACCACCAGGATCGCGCCATCCATCTGCGCCGCGCCGGTAATCATGTTCTTGATGTAGTCGGCGTGTCCGGGGCAGTCGACGTGGGCGTAGTGCCGCTTCTCGGTCTCGTATTCGACGTGGGCGATGGCGATGGTGATGCCGCGCTCGCGCTCCTCGGGCGCTTTGTCGATCTGGTCAAAGGCGGTGTATTTGGCCTGCCCCCGGCTCGCCAACACCTTGGTGATCGCCGCGGTCAGGGTCGTCTTGCCATGGTCAATGTGCCCGATGGTGCCCACGTTCACGTGCGGCTTCGTCCGCACATACTTCTGCTTCCCCATGAAGCTGGAAACCCTCCTGTGTCCGCATTGCTCCGGCGCGGTGGCCGGGCGCGGCGCCTGTGGCGCTATCCCTGTAGATGCGCCAGCCCAGAACACAATAAAACGTTCCACCGCGTATCAACCAGCCTGCGCCAGTGAATCAGCGGGGAACCGTTGGAGCCCGCGATGGGATTCGAACCCATGACCCCAACCTTACCAAGATTGTGCGCTACCTCTGCGCCACGCGGGCATGTGATGGTGGCGCCCGTGAACGTAGAAACGTTCGTCAGGCGGTGGCCAGAGTAGGATTCGAACCTACGAAGGCGATGCCAACTGATTTACAGTCAGTCCCGTTTGTCCACTTCGGTATCTGGCCAGGCAGAGTGTTGTTGCGCGTTTTCTGACACGCTGGCGCAAAACATCGCGTCAACAATGCCACGGGGTATTATCGCCGTTGCGCGCGCGGTTTGTCAAGACGCCCGCATGCATCATTCTGGCATCGTTCGTACGAGGTTGGCGCGCGGCTCACCGTGGCGCGTGAACTGGCGGGTGGGCGCTCTGTCGCGCCACTGATGGAGCCAGTGGCTGGATACCACTGGAATGCCTGACGCGCACAGCGCAAAAACAGGATATGACGTGGTACAATGCGGCACGATTTCTGCGTATACCCTTCTTCCAGAACTGTCCTGATACACCATCTGAAGAATCCGTAACGATTCCATAGAGCTGTACTGGGCGCCGTCTTTGAAACGGAGGATGACGATATGGCCTGGGTACTCATCGTCGATGATGATGAAATGATCCGGGACATGCTGCAAAAGGCTCTGCACGGCGCGGGATATGCGATCGTGAGGGTCGGCGATGGCGAAGATGCGCTTGAGGTGCTGCGCGCCACGCCCTATCACGCCGTCGTATTGCTCGATGTGATGATGCCCGGTATGAACGGCCCCACCATGCTCGCTCAGTTGGCGGGCGATCCCGAACTGGCGCACCGTCACGCCTGGATCGTGATGAGCGCAAACCATGACGCGCTGCAACACATCTCATCCGAACAATCTACCGATGACCTTGCGCTCGTCTTCCTCAGAAAGCCCTTCACGATGGATAACCTGCTGGCGACCGTCGCTCAACAGGCGGCCAGCCTGCCACCTGATATGCCCTGATCGTTGCGAACCTGCAATGGCCTGGCGTTTGGCCGGTTGTCTCCGCATATATTTGCGTATCCATCTCGACCCTCACCGCTTCAATGCGCCAACACATGCGCCAACATCCTCGCACAGCCACGGCGCCACATGCAACGCCGCGCGCAGGGCGCATACCACATGACCAGGCGCCCACTTGACACAATGCTATTCGCTTGTATAATCGTGCCACGGGGCGCATTGGGCGTCCGTAGCCATTAGAGTTGAGGGAGAACGCATGGAACGGAAGACATCGCGCAACCTGTATCTCATCGGTATACTCCTCGCGGTCGTTGGCGTCATTCTCTCCATCGCTGGAGCCGCCTCGGGATTGGGCGGACTTACGGCAGCGGCAAATTCAGACGCTACGGGGGGCAATGTTGGACTCGCGGGCTTTGGTATCCTTACGATCATCGCTTTCGCCGCGCTGATCATCGCTGGCATCCTCGGCCTCATCGCCTGGGTTGGCGCGCTCATCAAGACGGCGCGTCTGAGCCAGTGGCTCTGGTTCGTGCTCTTGATCATCTTGAGCTGGACCGGAATCATGATGCTGATCTACATTTTCGCTGGGCCAACGGAGGCTAAACTACCGGCGGCTGTGTAACGACCGTAGTTACTTCCCTTATGCGGGTTTGCGGATTCCCCAGTTTATGGCTTGCGCGTCAGCCTTCCGGCCCCTCATGGGAAGTGTCATTCTCACAAGAGCCGGATACCACGCTATGGTGTCCGGCTCTTCGTTTATCCCCATAGCGACAACCGCTGCCCGTGCGATCTCACGACTACGTCAGCCCCATGTGCGATAGCAGTGTGGGCAGATAGGCGCCCTGCTCGGCGATCAGCGGTGGCACGCCAGCGGGGAGTTGCGCCCAGAAGAAATCGAAGGCGACACGCGCGCTGCCATCGGAGGGGAATTCCTCCCAGTGACGCCAGGTCTGTGGCGGCGCCTCGGTGCAGCGCAGGTGGAAGAAGTAGCGGTGGTGCAGCTCGTCCTTCCCGAACGGCGTCACATCACGCACGTGTTCGCCCAGCGGCGCGACCAGCGTCAGCCCGGTTAGCCCGGTCTCCTCGAACGCCTCACGTAGCGCCGCCGCCTCTGGCGCCTCGCCCTCCTCTATCGTGCCAGCGGGTACCTGTATCCCCGCCTCGGGAAAGTCGGGATGGCTGAATACCAGCAGCGCATTGCCGTTGGTGATGTACGTGACGACTTTGCGCTTCAACGTCGGCATGCATCCCAATCCCTTTCATCTGGCGGGCAGATATGGTGCGAATTGCTGCTCCACCAGCGCTGTCATCTGCGCCAGCGAACGGCTCCCATCCACCGCGTAGCAGATAAGTTGACGCTCGGCTGCCTGGCGTTTTACGTAGCGCGCCATGCGTAGATCGCGCCGCACGATGTTGTGTAGCGCAAGAGTGGGGTTGCTCGTTTCCAGCGAGCTTCCTCCCCGTTGCGTACGAACCGCCATGCAGAATGGCGCGGTAGTTACGAGCCATACCGCTTGCCGAGGATGGATAAGCAGAGGAGCGACGCATTCTGGAAATAGCCCTGGCCCTTCGGCAAAGATTGGCGCATTCGCGGGTAACGCGCGTACGTCTTCGAGCACCAGCGAGAAACGAGCCTGCCACGAGGCAATGGCGTTGCGGGCCATGGCGCCTGGCGACCTCGTGAGCCAGCGCTGGGCCATATCCATCGCCAGAAACGCCATCAAATGCGGGTTGGTCGCCTCATTGGAACGCGCGATATGATTCATCTCCATACGGTCAAAGTGATAGGTGATACGCCTGATACTTCGCGGCTAGCGCGTCCGCGATGGAGGTTTTGCCAGCGCAAGGTGAACCACCAATCCAGAAGACATGCGCGTATGCTTCGCCAGAACGCTGTTGGCTCTTGCACTTCGATTCCCCCCTTGCTCAGCGAATGACGTCTCGGTATCGCGCAGCCAGAGCGAGACATGCTCCGGCTGCATCGTCTCGGTGACGGCTTCCACCAGGTGTCCGGTCAGCGCCGAGAGATCAACCTCCTGGCGCAGTGTCGCGCTGAAGGCTTCGAGGGTCTTGCGCGAGTCATACTTGCTGCGGTAGAAGCGGCGGTCGATGAAGCGCTGGAGGCCGCGGCGCAACGGTTGGAAGAGCGCGGCGATCAGCAGCGTGGTGATGACGATGAGGACGGGTGAGGCCTCACTGCCTGGATGTGGCGCAACCGCGTTGACGATCGCCTGCGCGCCGATGACGCCCGCGATATAGACGCCCGCGAGGATGGCGGTCAGCGAGCCATAGATCAACGTGCGGCGGATGATGACGTCGATGTCGTAGAGGCGATAGCGCAGGATGGCGAAGGCAAAGGCCACCGCGCTGAGGGCAATCAGGGAGTTGGTGATGGGATCCATAATCACGAAGTAGAGCGAGGTTGGCTGCGCCAGACTGGGATTGAAGGCGACGGGCAGCAGCGACGCTATCTGGCCCAGGACCACCAGCGCCAGCGCGAAGATAACCCATTTCGTCTGCTGGCGCTGCAATGGGGTCGAGACGCGACGGTAGCGATAGATCTGGGCCGCGATGAGTGTTGATGTCACTACGAGGAAATACAAGTAGTCTAACGGTATCTGCACAAATGAGGTCACGAGAGCAAGGAGCAGTGTGGGAACGATGAACCAGCGTAGCCAGCGCGGCGCGAATCGCCCCGTCGGGAACATCGCCAGGAAGGCGAAGAGCAGCATCGAATTGAGCGCGCCCAGGAATTGCGAGGGAACCTCCCAGATGAGGTGGCTCCCCAGGAAGACATTGGTGGCGCCGCTGGCCCCCTGCGTGAACGCCTGCGCGACGATGAGCAGCACCATCCAGTTATCCGATTTGCGCGCGAGGACGATGGCGGCGACGACGAACCATATCAGCGCGGTCAGCAGCGTAAACACCAGTTCAAAGACGGCGTACATCCTCTACCGAGACGCCAAGGCCCTGTAACGTGGCGCCCTGTGCGGCGGTCAGTTGCCCGGGGAGGCAAACGTCAGGGTTGGCGCAGATCGACTGAAACTGCCGATAGGTCAACTGGAGTCCAGGCACAAACAGCGCCAACGAGAATATGGCGACGGCGCCGCAGCCCACGCGCGCCAGCCACAATGGGAAACCAGACAGCCGTAACTCAGCCTCATTGCTCGCCGCGACAACAGATACTGGCCGTGTCATCAGGTTCCCCCTGGCTACGATGTCGTGCGCTGTTGGGTAGAGCACCTATCACCATGTTCTGCTCTCCAGTATACCTGCTGCGACGTTCCCGGAGCGTTACGGCGAGCGTTACGAGGGGCGCCAATTGCGCAATAGGTCAGGGTTTTGCAGGGCTATTCATCTTGAGTCACGCTCAGCGTTACCGGAAAGCGCCGGAGTGGGCGTCCACACTGGGCTGGGGGTAGATGTCGTAACAGGAGCCGATGGTGGGACTCGAACCCGCAACCTGAGGTTTACAGAACACGTGCGGCATGTTCTTCTCTGCTCAATACTGGTTGTCGATGCCGGAAAAATGGACGGTTGCGCATCGGCCTGTTCAGCCTTCCAGCCAGGCGTGGTAAACTCTTGATATTGTGACGCGTCACCAAATTTAACGACCTTTGAGATGCTTATCGTATTCGGCGTGAGTCCCAATCCAGACCCAGGTGATATCCTCGCCGTCACGAATCCCAAGCGTCCGGTAGCCGCGTGTAATGCGCGCTGACCAGAGATGTCGTTTCTTGTTGACCTCCTTGAAATTGAGGCCAGATGAGAATGGGTCACGGCTGAATGTTCGATACGCCTTTTAGGCTTGCTGACGTACCCCACTTGGTAACTGGCGAAAGTCGTCCCAGAAGTCTTCAGTCGCGTGTGATCTCAACTACGCCTCATCCCTGCCATCTGCGCTATCCCCTGAGTTCGCAGGCTCTGCGTCTCCCATGTCAACAGGCGTTGGCAGGGGACGCAATGGCCCGCGTTGTGCGTCTGCGACCAACTCATCGAAGAAAGCTTCAGCGCGTGGATCGGAAAATTGGGTGTCCCACTGCGCCTCGTCGAAGATATCTTCGAGTTGCTCGGCAAGTTTTTCCTGTTGCTCTGGGGTTAGCTGTGAAAGATGTTCTACAGCGGTTTGAAGGCGGTCAATCAGCATACATGTATTTCCTGTTTTGTATGTTCGGTGAAGCCGCTTGGATTGATTCTCGTTTTGGAAGAGGAGCCGATGGTGGGACTCGAACCCGCAACCTGAGGTTTACAAAACCACTGCTCTGCCAATTGAGCTACATCGGCTAATCGAGGCGACACACGGCCCGCGCCGGTGCTCTCCTCAGCGGGAAGTATAGCACCGGGCATACCAGGCGTCAACGCAAGCGCCCGGCCAGCGGTGGAGGCGCATCGCTGGCCAGAGGCGTCACAGTTATCCTCTCCTGTGGGATCGTGTGCGCTCCCTGGCCAGCAACGCGTCGTATAGCGCTCAAGCAGCCCTTGCGCGTCTCGAAGCTGAGGAAAACGCTGTGAGAGTAGGAATATATAGGACTGTGTGACCCCTGACATAGCGGGTTATTGGGCCGTGTGATACACTGCTGACGAGTTCCACCAGACGCCAGGCCTCAGGGCGCTGCGTGTGGGCACGACAAGGGTAGAGCGAGCGCCCGCCCTTCTTGACACTGCCCGCGCTGCACTGTTAGAGTAGGCGTAACTACACAGCTCTGCCAGCTCTGCCAGAACCTTGAACAGTCTTGAACGGATGGTAACTCTGCCTCATGCGCTGTGTCCGCCACAGCTATGACACAGCTATGACAATGACGCCGCTTGTAATGCTCGAATATAGCTCGGGATATCGCGCAGGGACGAGCGTCGAGCGCTATCGCGGGTGATGTCCGGGATCCCTATGACATGCGCCCTTGTAGGCTCGAATATAGCTCGGGATATCGCGCAGGGACGAGCGTCGAGCGCTCTCGCAGGTGATGTCCGGGATATCTGTCCGGCATACGAGGAACACACGGCGCGATGGGGTATGGCGCTGTGATGGGGAGAACAATGGGATCGAAAGAGGGATCGAACGAGCTGATCGGTGATCGATACGAGCTGGGCGAGCCTATCGGTCGCGGCGGCATGGCCACCATCCACAAGGCGATAGACATGCATATGCATGTTGAGGTGGCCATCAAGATTCTGCGCGAGGTCTATAGCAGCGACCCCAAATTCGTCACCCGCTTCCAGCGTGAGGCGCGCGCCGCCCGCGCCCTGGAGCATCCCAACATCGTCCATGTCTACGACTACGGCCAGAGCGGCGACTCCTACTACATCGTCATGGAACTGGTCAAGGGCGCCGATCTGCGCAAATACCTCAAGCACGAGGGCATGCTGACCCCCGAACGCGCCGTCGAGATCGCCCATGATGTCGCCCTGGGCCTGGGCGCCGCCCACCGCCGCAGCATTGTCCATCGCGATGTCAAGCCGCAGAATGTGCTGCTCGACGAGGATGGGCTGGTCAAGCTGACCGACTTTGGCATCGCCAGCATGTATAAAGAGGCGGGCGCCGAACGGCTCACCACCACCGGCATGACCCTGGGCACCGTCCAGTATTACGCGCCGGAGCAGGCGCAGGGCGAGATCGTGACGCCCGCCGCCGATATCTACGCGCTGGGCATCGTGATGTATGAGATGCTCACCGGCAAAACCCCCTTCGATGGCGATACCCCCGTCGCGGTGGCGATGAAACATATTCAGGATATCCCCGAGCCGCCAACGCATATGAACCCGATGATTCCGCGTGAGTTGGAGCGCATCATCATGCGCTGCCTCGAAAAAGATCCGCGTGATCGCTACCCCAACGGTGACGCGCTCGCCTATGCGCTCGACCAGTATGTCCGTGGGCCGCGGCGTTTCGGCGCCAGTTCGGCGGGTTTCCGTCCCCAATTTGGTCTCCCTGGCATCGATAGTCGCTCACAACCCGGGAGAAATGGGCCGCAGTTTAACGCGTCCGCCGTCGTGCCAGTGGGCCGCGACGCGGTACCCTACCGCCCGACTCGCTGGGGGATGATGGCTATGATGCGCCCACCTTCGAGGGCTACGATGAGCCGGGCAACGGGCAACGGACTCAGCACCAGCCCCTGGGGTTCGGCGCGTGGCACGGTACCGCGTATTTCTGGGTCGCCGGGTGGCGATGACGGAGGCCCCAAGCGCAATACCGGCCTGATAGCCGCGATGCTCGGCGGATTGGTGCTGCTGTTGGGGGTGGCCTGTGTGCTGGTCTATATCTTCGCCAGCGGCGCGCTGAGCGCGGGCACATCAACCGTCCAGCATACGGTCGTTCCCCAGTTCGTCGGCAAGCAATTTCTTGACGCGCAGGCGCTGGCGCAGACCAACCACCTCCAGCTGCAAGAGACGAAGATGGAGAGCGACCAACCGGTGAACCAGGTGCTCACGCAGGATATCGCCAGTGGGCAGAGCGTGGCGGTGGGCAAGACGATCAACGTGACCGTCAGCAAGGGGCTGGGCCAGGTTGTTGTGCCCGACGTGACCAAGAATGTCGGCATCGGATGCCTGCACCGCGCTCGCCGACCCCAAGTGAATCTGCAGTGTAACGTGCTTGCGACGTACCAGCCAAGCGATATCGGTTGGCAATGGCAATGTCATCTCGACCGATCCGGCGGCGGGGACGAAGGTGGATCCAGGCACCACGGTCAATCTGACGGTAAGCACAGGGCCAGCGGCGACGCCGACGCCCGCGCCAACCGCCACGCCAGTGCCAACCGCCACGGCAACCTGCCACACCGCGCCAGGGCCATAGCGTTGCGGATATCGTCTACGAGCAAGAGCGTCCCGAACCACACGCGGGGCGCTCTCGTCGTTTCCCATGCGTTCATAGTATCCCAAGTCCGTTGAGATGGTTGTCGTGGGACGGCCCTCTCCCCCAGCCCCTCCCCTAAAAGGGAGGGGAGTCAGAGTATTCCTGGCATGCTGGCTTCCCCTCCCGCAGGCGAGGACTGGGGGTGGGTTCGCTCTTGTCTACATCGCGCTATGGGCTATACTGGCAGCGATACGTTTCCACATGGGCGCGTCGCTGCGGGATACCATAGGCGAGACTATTTCCGGGCCATATGACGCGAGAACGCTTGGGAGAATACTATGCGGGCAGTGTTTGTCCACACCGCCGATAATCACCTGGGCTACGAGCAATATGGCGTGAAAGAGCGCTTCAACGACTTTACACGCGCGTTCTGGGGCATCGTGGACGACGCGATTGCCCGCAAAGCTGATCTGTTCGTGATCGCGGGTGATCTCTTCAACAAACGGGCGATAGACGCGCGGACGCTGATGCATGCGCAGCAAGGGTTAGAGCGCCTGCGCGCTGCGGGCATTCCGGCGGTGGCTATCGAAGGCAACCACGACCGCAGCTACTACCGCGACGGCGTCTCCTGGCTGGAGTTCCTCTGCTGGCAGAAACTACTTGATTCTGCTCAACCCCTATTTCCAGGATGGCGTCCCGCAGCTTACGGCGTGGGATCAGGATGAGATGCGCGGCGCGTATGTCGATCTGAAGGATGGCAGGCTGCGCGTCTATGGCCTGCCGTGGTATGGCGCGAGCACGGCGCGTGTGCTGAAAAGCCTGGCCGAGCAACTGGCGGCCAGCCACGCGGCGGAGGACGCCGCAGGGGTCGAATACCGGCTGCTGCTGCTGCATACCGGCGTCGAGGGCATCGTCCCAACGTTACACGGCCTGCCCTCCCGCGCCGACTTCGAGCCGCTGCGTGGGCTGGTGGATTACGTCGCCCTGGGGCACGTCCACAAGCCCTATGAGCTGGATAACTGGCTCTACAACCCTGGCTCTACGGAAACCTGGGGCGCCGAAGAAAGCGCCTGGGATCGCGGCTACTACGCCGTGCGGATCGATACCGACGCGCCTGAGGGCGAGCCGCGCCACACGGCTGAGCATGTCATCAATCCACGGCGCCCGTTCTGGCGGCTGCTCTTCAACGTCGAGGGGCTGCACGACCCCACCGCGCTCTACGATGCCTTCGAGCGCCTCTGCCGGAGCAAGGTGCGGGAATTCGGCGCGACCGAGCAGCCCGCGCCGGGGCAGGAGCCGGTGGTGGATGTGGCGCTCACTGGCGTGCTGAGCTTCGATGCCAGCGCGCTCGACCGTGCCCGGCTGGAAGAGATCGTCCAGCGGTTATTTCATCCACTGGTGGCGCGGGTACACGATAGCACGCGCGACAACGCCTGGGACCCGGACGACGACGAGTCGCTGGATGGCAATGACCGCTCCACCTGGCAGCAGCTTGAGGCGCATATCTTCGAGGAGTTGCTGGAGCGTGACGCGCGCTACCAGCAGCATGCGGGCGAATGGGCGCGGGTGGTCGTCACGCTCAAACAGATGGCGCTCGACGGTGAATCGGGGGAGCAGATCGTGCAGAAGCTCCGCGACGAGCGCGCCAAGCTGATGGGCTAAGAACACATCCGTTGAGATGGTTGTCGTGCTGGACAGACCTCTCCCCCAGCCCCTCCCCTAAAAGGGATCGGGGAGCCAGAGATGTAGCCAGAAAAACGAGTGGACAGTCCACGCGTCTCATCGCTGAGGCGCCGATAAAATTCCCCCTGCAATGGCCGCATACAGCCCGGCGTCTTCCATGTGCTGCGAAGTGCGGTGGTATCCAGTTCGGAGCTCGCCGACCGATGGCCAGCGGTTCGAGACGCCCGCGCATTCGCAGCAGTTGCCGCGGTGTCTTTTCTCATCTCGAGGTTGAACCAGTCACTATGGCCGGGGGCATGCTGACTCTCGCTGCAATAGCGCGTTGTAGAGGTCGTCCACGTCGGTGCACGTCATCGGCGGCGTAGAACAGGTAGGCCACGTTGAGCGTCTGCTCGAATACGCTGCTGGTAAGTCTAGCGGTCGGAATAGAAGTTGCACTCGACGATGCAGGGCCGCCCAGCGCGCAGTTGTTCTTCCAGCAGTTTATAGAGCAGCGCCATGGTTGCCGCTCCTAACCGACGTGACCATGCGCGGTCGCTCCAGCCGAGCGTCTCGAACAGTGTCTCTTTGATGACGTCCTTCGCCAACAACGGCAGATGCAGATCGGTGGCGAGCCGCCGCGCCAGTGTCGTCTTGCCGGTGGCGGGCAGCCCATTCACCACTATCACCAGCGGCGATAGAGACTCGGCCATGAGGCTGCCTCCATGAGCTGGCGGCTGATGAACGTTACGACATACCTCCGCACAGCGTGCTGGGGTGGCGGGCCGCAGGCTGAAGCCCTGCGGCTAATCCTGGGATGGGCGTACCATGTTGTCGGGCGAGCGGGTACCGTACAGAGAGGATTAGCCGTGGCGCTTCAGGCCACGGCGGGCGCCCGCTCCTCGTCAGCACACCATGCATAGCCTCTCCCCGACGCGGGAAAGGCTGCACTTCGTTCTTCCTCGGTCGTGTCGTCCTCTTCTTCGGCGACCGCCACCGCCGGAGCGACCGCCGCGCGGATCTGCGCCTCGATGGCGTCGGCGACATCGGCGTTCTGCCGCAGATACTCCTTGGCATTCTCGCGGCCCTGGCCCAGCCGGATATCGCCGACCGAGAAGAACGCGCCCGCCTTTTTGATGATGCCCATTTCCAGGCCAACATCGATCAGGCCACCCTCGCGTGAGATGCCCTCGTTGAACATGATGTCGAACTCAGCGACGCGGAAGGGAGCCGCAACCTTGTTCTTGACCACCTTGACCCGCGCCCGGCTGCCCACCACCTCGGTGCCAATCTTGATCGATTCAATGCGGCGGATATCGAGCCGAACCGACGCATAGAACTTCAGCGCGCGTCCTCCAGAGGTGGTTTCCGGCGATCCGAACATCACGCCGATCTTCTCGCGCAGCTGGTTGGTGAAGACGACAGATGTCTTGGAGTTGTTGATGGCCCCAGTCAGCTTGCGCAGCGCCTGGCTCATCAGCCGCGCCTGCAACCCAACATGGGAATCGCCCATCTCGCCCTCGATCTCGGCCCGTGGCACCAGCGCGGCCACTGAGTCCACCACCACCACATCCACCGCGCCACTGCGCACCAGCATCTCGACAATTTCGAGCGCCTGCTCGCCAGTGTCGGGCTGCGAAATCAGCAGCTCGTTGACATTGACACCCAGCCGCTCGGCATAGGCGGGATCGAGCGCATGCTCCGCGTCGACAATCGCGCAGATGCCGCCGCGCCGCTGCGCATTGGCGATGATATGCAGACAGAGGGTTGTTTTGCCCGAACTTTCCGGCCCATAGATCTCGGTGACGCGCCCGCGTGGGACACCGCCAATGCCGAGCGCCAGATCGAGCATGATCGAGCCGGTAGGAATGGATTCGATTTTGACATGCGCCCGGTGTTCGCCGAGCTTCATGATGGCGCCTTTGCCGAAGCGGCGCTCGATTTGAGACACCGTCAACTCCAGCGACTTCTCGCGTTCGCTGGCGCTTGCGCCATAGGCCAACGTGGCGGTGGTGTTGCTGCCGCGATCTGCAGGCATGCTTGTTCCTCTTTCACTCGCCCGGCTCTACATATGGCGGGCGCATCCTTCTTCCATCGTGGGAAGAAGCTGGTTCAGGATTGTGGGGAGAGAGTGTCGCCGGATGTTTTCTGTGTGTCCTAATTGCTAGAACATACGTACAATTTTATGCGATTTCCGCTCCGGCGTCAATAACCCTTTCTTTTCTGGCTAGTGGCGACCGGAAGCCTGCCCCTTTCGGGTACTATCGGGTCACTTATCCGCTGGTGTTGTCGCCATTGTCATTGTCATTGTCACTCTCGCGAAAGCGCTCCAGGTTCGGAACGATCTCGAATGCCTTACCGATTTCCTGATTGTGGCTGATCTCGTGGCGCAGCAGCACACGCAACAGCCCACCAACACTCGGCCCGCGCGATGTGATGACCGATTCGTCCTTCTGGGCGTCCAGCGTACGCGCATGCGCCAGCTCCGGGAAGCGCCGATCCTGCCAGTGTTCGCCGCCTGGGCCAACCGCGCTGGCGAAGACCCGATCTGGGGAGGCTTGCAGCGCGGACAGCATATCGTCGCGGGTGATCCCGGCATAGCGGCGCATGGCGCGGGCGTTATAGGCGTCCACATCGCGCAGCGCATCGATCAACACGGGTGGCAGTGCGCGCAAACGGCTGATCTCGAAGACGCCAACCGCCCACTCGTCCCAGCCAAGGATATGCGCCAGCAGATCGTGCAGTGAGCGCTCCCCTGGCAACAGCGGCTCGCGCCAGCGATCATCTTTGATCTGGTCGGCCAGCGCCAGCGTGGTCAGGCGTTGTTCGCGCAACGCATGCAGGATGTCGTCAGTGGTCACATCGTCCTCCGCTGAGAGATGCCGAGACAGGCGTTACGCAGCCCACTAGCGCTGCTACAACTGCTACAACTCGCGACGACCCTCCAGCGCGCGCATCAGCGTGCCCTCGTCCGCATATTCCAGGTCGCCACCGATGGGTAGGCCACGCGCCAGACGTGTCACCTTGAGATCGGGCCGCCGGATGAGCGGCTCGATATAGGCGGCGGTATAGTCGCCCTCGTAGTTTGGGTTGGTCGCCAGAATCACCTCGCGCACTGGCTCATCGTCGCCGTTGGTGTTGGTGTTGGCGCGCGTACGGGCCACCAGCTCATCGATGCGCAGGTCGCGCGGGCCAATACCCTCGATGGGCGAGAGCGCCCCATGCAAGACGTGATAGAGCCCCTTGAACACGTCGGTTTTTTCGAGCGCCAACACATCGAGCGGCTCCTCGACCACACAGATGATGTGGCGGTCACGCTGGCTGTTGGAGCAGACGGGGCAGGGATCAGTCTCCGTGAGATTGTAGCAGGTGGAACATTGGATGATGCTCTCTTTGACCTGTGTAATGGCCTCTGCCAGTCGCCGCGCCTGGTCAGCGGGACTGCGCAGGATGTAGAAGGTGAGACGTTGCGCCGTCTTTGGCCCAATGCCAGGAAGCTTGGCCAATTCTTCGATCAGCGCCGTCACTAAGGCGGAAGTTGTCTGCATCGTATGCTCTTCTGCTCGCGGTTCCCCAGAAAACGTGCGCCGTTAGAAGCCCATGCCCGGCGGCAACTTCATGCCACCTGTCATCGAGGTCATGATCTTCTGCTGCGCGTCTACCACTTTCGCAAACGCATCCTGACAGGCTGCCAGAATCAAATCTTCGAGCATGCTCACGTCTTCAGGATCAACGACTTCCTGGCTCAGCTTGATGGCGGTGACATCATACCGGCCAGTCATCGTGACATGCACGGCATCGCCACCAGACGTGCCTTCAAATGTGCTGTTCTGCAGATCCTCCTGCATCTTCATCATCTTCGCCTGCATTCGCTGAAGGTCTTTCATATTGAATCCCATTGGTGAGCCTGCTCCTTTGCTGGGAATAGCTGGCATACAGCTATGCATATGGTACATGTGGGGAACCATCGGCGCGGCGCGGCAAATGCGTTATCCACCCAGCCCATGCGCACGAACTGTATGCATTCTATCACTTCTTCCTGACGCTGCCCACGGCGGTAGTAGGCATCACTTGTGGCGCAACTGTGGCGCAACGAGCGAGAGTTGACACTATCGGGGCCATGTGATGTGATAGCCATACCATAGCCAGCATACGCCAGCCGTCTCGCATGGCCATACAGAGTCACGCACGAGTTACACGGAGTCAGAGACGATGGTGCGAGCCACGGCGGCTGGCGGCTGAAGCCACGCCTAAGCGCCTACGGCGACAGGAGCTTGCCGTCGCGGGCTACAGAGCGTGCGCCACCGGGGTATCCGGTGTCCTTCGTACCTACTAAAACGACATAAACGAAACGTACATAAACGACATACAAGGAGCAGCATCGTGGGCGATACGCCAGAGACCAATCCCGCCGACCAGTCCGCAACGTCCTCCGAATTCGCGGAACCCGCCACGTCTACCGAGCCAGCGCGGCTGCCGACGGCGCTCATCTATGACCCGGCGATGCTTGACCATCACGTGCCCGAGGAATTTCCGGATGTGCCGGAACGGTTGGAGCGTGGCATCGCGCTGATCGAGGGGCTGATCGCCGAGGAGTCGCTACCCGCCGAGCGCGTGCTGCGGCTGGATGCGCGCCTCGCCACCCACGATGAGCTGACAACGGTTCACACGCCCGCCTATGTCACCAAAGTTCGCCTGGCGGTCGAGCGGCTGCGTGAGCGCGCGGGCGACGATGCGGCTCCGGTCAAATTCGCCACCGATGTCTATATCTCGCCGGGCAGCTACACCGCTGCGGCGCTGGCTGCGGGCGCGCCGCTGGTGGCGCTGGACGCCATCGGCGAGGGGCGCGCCCATAACGGGTATGCGCTGGTGCGCCCCCCTGGCCACCATGCCCGGCCCGCGCAGGCGATGGGCTTCTGTCTCTTCAATAATGTGGCGGTCGCCGCGCGCTATGCCCAGCAACGCTGGGGCTGGAAGAAGGTGCTCATCGTCGATTATGATGTGCATCACGGCAATGGCACCCAGGAAATATTCTATGAGGATCCCGATGTCGTCTACTTTTCGACGCACCAGTTCCCGTGGTATCCAGGGACGGGCGCATCCACCGAGATGGGCGACGACGTGGGCAAAGGCGCAACCATCAATGTGCCGCTGCCCCCTGGCTCTGGCTGGAGCGTCTATGACCCGATTTTTCGCCAGGTGCTCTGGCCCGTCGCCGACCGCATGAAGCCCGATCTGGTGCTGCTCTCGGCGGGCTTTGACGCCCACTGGATGGATCCCCTGGGCGATATGCGCCTCAGCAACGCGGATTTCTCCGACCTGACGCTGGAGGTGGCCGAGATCGCCGACCGCTATTGTGAGGGGCGGCTGGTGGTGGTGCAGGAGGGCGGCTACCACCTGGACGCGGTGACGCAGTGCATGGCGACGGCGCTGGTGGCGCTGACCGGCAGCGACGGCATCGTGGATACGCTGGGGCAGGCGCCGCCGCTGACTTCGCGGTGGAATGACGAGGCCATCGTCGGCGCGCTCTATCAACTGCACGATCTGGCGGGCTATCGCCGCAAACCGCGTCGCCAGGGCAAGCGCATCACCCCAGAGCAGAAGCCGCCGACAACAGACGAGTAGCCACGAGTGGCGAGTGGCGCTACCCCGCCTGGGTGGTGAGCAACTGAATCACCGGCTTGCCGTCGCTCAACTGGAGCCAGGGCGTCAGCGTTCCGGTCAACTGTGGATCGGTCAGGTTGATGACGCCGTTGCGCAGCGCGAACGTCTGCGCCCCTCGCTGGCTGGAACTGTTGGGAAGCACCATGCCAACGCTGGTGGGCACACTATGGTGTACCACCAGCGCGACGCCGCGCACATCCACCACCCAGACATCATGGCCAGAAATTTGCCCGTCGGCGCTGGTGACATCCTGCGTAATGTAGAGGTTGTCGCCAGTGGCCGCTATCGACAGGGTGAGCGAACCGGTGAAGCTGGTATCTGGCGGCGCGAATGGCCCGCCCAGCGGCACGTCGCCCACGAGCGTCGGCCCCTGATCGCTGGCATCCAGAATATAGCAGTGGGCGTTGGGGCTACCGGAGACGAGATACACCTGGGGCGAATCGCTGGCGCTGCCGCCGAGCAGTTGCGCCAGCGAGAAATCGCCCGGAAGCGCAAGCTCCTGCGCCAGTTGGCCAGTGGTCGCGTCGAAGCGGCGAATGACGGCGTAGTGTTGCTGGTCGCTGCTGGTCAATGCGAGCACATCAAAGAGCCATTGGCCATCTGGCGAGAGCGCCAGCGCGCCGTCCAGGCCCGACGAGACACTCATGCCGCCGGTATCCAGATGGGGAATGGCCGACGGAAAAGCCGAGACAGGCAGGCTACCCGGCGGGGGTGGCATCGGCGCGGTGGTGTCATAGCCAGGCGTCAGTGAGTTGGTGATCGTACCGCTGGCCACATCCATGACCAGGACACTCGCGCCGCCGTCGAGCGGACGTGGCATATCCAACCCAATATACGCGAGCGAATCGTTGGGCGCAATCACCAGCGATGCGCCGATGAGGCCTTGCGCGAGCGCGCCGCCATCTGGCAGGGTCAGCGGCGTGATGTAGCGCACCTTGCCGGTCGTCGCATCGAAACCGATGAGCGCCTGATGTCCGCTGCTGTTAGGCGCCGTCAACTCTATCACTGTCTGCCCGGCAACCCGCACCGCGACAGGCAACTGATCTGGCTGGCCGACGTGCAGCGTCCCGCCGGAGGCAGGCAGCGAGTGGAGCACGGCGCCAGTATGCTGATTCACCGCGATAACCTCGGCCACCTGCCAGGCGCCGCCCGCGCTATCGGTGATGGGAATGAGTTTATTGGTCTCGGCGTAGAGGATGCCACTGGATGCCGCAGCGGGCACGTGGGTCAGCGCATTCTGTGAGCGCGTGGTGACACCCGCGATTGCCGGGAAAAGGAACGCGACCGCCAGAAAAACACCGATGACGGCGACGCCGAGCAGGCCCGTGAGGGCGATGGCGCCACCACGCCCCAATCGCGCCGTGAAGCGCACAAACTCATGCAGTGGGCGTCGGGAGCGCACCCGCACGCGTACGCTATCGCGCAGGTCTGCGACGTAGGGCACTGGCTCCGCGCCGAGCGCCGAGAGCAACTCATACGGCGAGCGCAACGCCCGTGACCGTGCGCTACAGGTTTCGCAGAACATCAGATGCTCACGCACGTGTCTGGGCGATATCAGGCGGAAGCTCCCCGGCGAACTCCGCGACGAGCATCTCGGGATCGAGCGGACACTGGATGGTCTGAGTATGCATGCGCCGGGTTGTCACTCGTGCGAAACGCACAGGTGGCGTCATTGTATCCGCCATCTCAGACTCCTTGTTGTCGATGATGAATTGTGGTGATGAATGGGCAGACGATTGCGCCTGTCCGCCAGCGGATGAATCCGTCTATCGTGTGTGTCGCCGGGCGCGAGACCTCATCCCGTCGTGTGACCGCCAGGATGGAGAAGAGGTTTCGCTATATACAGAAACGCAGAGCAGGGCGAAAAAACACTCTTGCCGTCCATCTCAGCCGAAATTGCCTGGCATATCATGGCCAGTTCGGCGGCGTCAGCACCGGAACGAGCGGCGCGTGCTCTGCTGCTCCCTCCACAGTCGCACCCGCCGTGCCATTCGCGCCACCCTCGGATGATTCATCTGATGTTACATCTGCGGCGCCGTCTGGTGAAACGGTTGGCGACGCCAGGGATAGGACCGGCACCATGGTTGGCGGGCCCAGCCAGTACTCACCCGCTGGCGTGGTTGCTGGCGTGGCTGGCAGCGCGTCGACGATCATGGGCGCTGGCGTGGGCGCGTTCGCGGGTGGCTCCGTGGCGGGTGTAGAGACAACCGACGCCGATACCGCCTCCGCCAGATCGTACTCGCCGCCGTAGACCTCTGGGAATATCTCGTCATAGTCTGGCTGATAGGTCGCTGGCTCCGCGCTTACCGTGGCGTCAGATGGTGTTTCATGGTCTGCATATGCGGGGCTGCCCATGCGTGGCGATGACGACGCCGCAGAGTAGTCCTCGTCGCGCGCGCGGGCCACATCGAGTGTGTCCATCGCATCGGCGGCTGGCGCGGGCAGGCTCTCGGCATTCTCCGCATACGCCACCTCTATCGGCACGCCCAGGCTGGTAATGGCGGCGTCGTAGCGGTGCGCGAACATTTGCAGCCCCTGCACGATACGGTGACGCGCGGCGCTTGGGCGAATACCGAGCGCGCGCGCCACCTCGGTCTGGTTCAGCCCGGCGACGAGATGGAGCGCCAGACACTGCGCGTCACCATAGGGCAGCTCAGAGAGGACGGCGCGTATCAGCCGGTGGCGCAACTCCTCGTGGGGGTTCATGGTATCGAGCGTGGGATCAACCGCAGGCGGCGTCTCCGTCGCTGATCCAGTTGCCGCTGCTGCTGCGTCTGGAGCCTTTGTGGTCGCCGCCTGCTCGTCGTTATCCCAGATCAACTGGCGCACCTGACGACGGGTAGACCCCGTAATCTCCGCGATTTTGCTGAGTCCCGCACGGAGGCGATCCGTCGCCCCGCCGGGAAGGCCGTCCATCAGCAGTCCGCGTGGGCCAGCCGGGGCGTTCAGGCGTGTCTGCTGGTGTGACTGTTTGGGGTGCCGCAACAGATCCAGGCCAGATTCGGTGGCGGCGCGCAACAGCCACAGGCGCAGATGCTCCGCGCCGTGAGGGCCGCGCAGGCGCCGCTCCATCCGCACGAAGATGCGTTCGGCCATGAGATGCGATTGAGGGGCGTTACCAGTCAGCCGGGTCAGGTAGCGGAGCACAGGGGGTTGATAGCGCGCGATCAGGGCCGCCAGCGCCCACTCGGCGCCCGCGCGCGCCTGGGCCGCCAGACGCATCTCGCGTTCTTCCTCGGCATCCATCCGGGGCGTGGGGAACGGTGACACATCCTGCCAAGCCATTCGCATCTACCTTCCTGATTGCGCCAGGCATGCCAGCCAGAGCACGTCCATCCCGCATCGTATTACATGACGGTTCAGCGCTTCGGCGCGCAACAGCCTACTCACATTGGGGGCCGTTACGCGTGTGACGTCACTGTCCTGTGCAGCCTAGTCTAGCATGCTTTGCGCCAGATGTATGCCCGAACCCCTCGCGGAGGTAGCCCAAGTCGCGGTATATCCGCACGAATTCCCGCGTTTGGGACCCCCTCAATTTTCCTATAGAGGCGGCTGGGCTGTCTATCGGTGAGATTGCTGAGGCGATTGCCGCATGTTAGCGCTGCTCGGTCTCGTCCGTAGCATCCGTAGCATCCGTAGCATCGGCGGCGTCATCTGGTGTGGTGGCGCCGTATGCCGTCCAACCATCAGGGGTAGCGCCAAGCATCGGCAGCGCCTTCCCGTGCTTGGGTGGCTCGGTCTGGTCGTGGATGCCGGTTTTGCGCGTCCGGCCACCGCTGACCGGGCCAAGCGCCTCATCGCCGGGATAGATCAGTTTCGCCTCGTGTTCGGGCAGAATGCTCGCCACTTCCTTGAGCACTTCGGCCAGGAATTGATCTTCGGGCACCGTGCGCGCATAGACGCCCTTGCGATAGATGACACCCTTGCCACGTCCGCCAGAGAGGCCCACATCGGCGTCGCGTGACTCACCTGGGCCATTGACGACGCAGCCCATCACGGCGACCTGAATCGGCGTCTGCACCTTCGCGAGCCGCTTCTCGACCTCGTTGGCAATCGTCAGCACATCGATCTCGACACGCCCGCACGACGGGCACGAGACGAAGGTGACGCCGCGCGACCGCAGCTCCAGCGAGCGCAGAATCTCGTAGGCCACCGGAATCTCTTCCTCCGGCTCGGCGGTCAGCGAGACACGGATGGTGTCGCCGATGCCATCCGCCAGCAGCAGCGCGAAGCCGATGGCCGACTTGACCGCGCCAGTGACATGCGTGCCCGCCTCGGTGATGCCCAGGTGCAGCGGCACATCGCTGGCAGCGGCGAACGCGCGATACGCCGCGACGGCGGTCAGCACGTTCGAGCTTTTCAGCGAGACTTTGTAGTTGGTATAACCCAGGTCGTCGGCCATGCCGCAGTATTCGAGCGCCTTCGCGACCATGCGTCCGGAGAGTTCTTCGCGCTCTCTGCGGCGCTCCTCCAGCGGATCGCTCTTGATGAACGTGCCATCGTCGAGCCGCTTCACGCTGACCTTGCGCATCTGTGGCCCGCGCTCCAGCGCATCGATGGAGCCGGAGTTGACGCCGATGCGCATGGCGATGCCCGCCTCCTTCGCCGCCTTGACGATGGCGATGAAGGACTCGTGCCCGTGGAGCAGATTGCCAGGATTGATGCGCACGCCGTCCACGCCCTGCTCGATGGCCAGCATCGCCAGCTTGGGATCATAGTGAATATCGGCGATCAGCGGAATATGGATGCGCTTCTTGATAGCGCCGAGCGCCAGGGCGTCGGTTTCCTCCGGCACGGCCACGCGCACCAACTCGCAGCCCACCTCTTCCAGCCGCAAAATTTGCGCGACCGAAGCATCTACGTCGCGTGTATACATGGTCGTCATCGACTGTACGGCAACCGGGGCGTCGCCACCGATCAACACATTTCCCACCGCGATTTGTCGCGTTTTACGTCGCATGCGATTCTCCCAATTGAGTGCCAGTGCGCTTCAGATAGCTATGAAATCACCAGCGCCAGTCGTCGGCGCGTGTAATGGTTGCGGCGACGCTGCCTACTCCCACTATTCCATCTACTATCTTACCGCGTGGATGCGCATCACTGCCCGCACTCAGGCGCCATCAGCGATGTACCCGCGTTCGTCTGGGCATACCTATCAGGGGTGGAGCAGATTGCCGACATCGTTGATCGTCACCACCAGCATCAGGAAGAGCAGCATTCCCATGCCAATCAGGTTGACCAGCCCCTCGCGCTCCGGGCTGATGCGCTTGCCGCGCCGCAACACTTCGATGCCGATGAAGAGCACGCGCCCGCCATCGAGCGCCGGAATCGGCAGCAGGTTGACGATAGCCAGGCTGATGCTCAGCGCGCCGACCCAGAAGAACATGAGATACCAGCCGAAGATCGGGACAGAGGCCGCCACCTCGCCGGTATTCGTGACGATGCCCACTGGCCCCTGCACCGCCTGGCTGAGCGCCAGCTTGCCCGCGATGACCTGACCGAGCGTCTGCGCCGTGACTTTGACCACATAGCCCATGTCTTGCACACCCTTGGCGGGCGTCTGCCAGAGCGGCACGTGGGTGACATAGGTCTGCGTGTCGTCGCTGTTGATGCCGAGATGGCCCTGACCTGGGCCTGGATTGACCAGCGCATCGACATGGAGGGTGATCGGCGCGCTGGCGCCCGCGCGTTTGACGACGACCACTATCGGGACGGTTTTGGCATCTTTGGGGGCCGCGTTGGTGGCGTCGCCCACCCGGTTCGTGAGATCGGTAAACGAGTAGGTGGAATGGCCATCGATGGAGATGATGCGGTCGTGCGGCAGCATGCCCGCCTGAGCGGCCGGCGAACCTTTGAGGATGGTGCCCGCCGCCGAGATGAAGTTTACCGGGCCAACGATCTCGGCGGCGGTGAAGCAGAAGATGGCGAGCAGGATATTCATGGTGACGCCCGCCAGCAGCACAATCGCGCGTTTGCTGGCGGGTTTCGCCGCGAAGGTGTGGGAATCGTAGCGGCCGTTTTCGTCGGTCGTCTCGCCATTTTCGCCGGGCATGCGCACATAGCCGCCAATGGGCAGGGCGTTCAACGAATAGGTCGTCTCGCCACGCTTCACGCTCAACAGCCGTGGCGGAAAGCCGATGGCGAACTCATCCACGCGGATGCCCGCCCACTTTGCCGTGATGAAATGCCCCAGCTCGTGGACAAGTATCAGCAGACCGAATACGGGAATCGCCGCCAGTAGTGACCAACTCATGAATACTCTCTCCCGCCATCACCCAATGGATATGTATATGTTAGCCAGCGATCTTGCCCGGGCATAAGAGGCTGGCGGCTGAAGCCGCGCCTAAGGGCTGCGCCGCAAAGGCCGCCTGCGCGGCCTCCAGAGAAAGCTGTGTCTGCTCTGAGCCTGCGCAGGCAGGCTTCGCGGTTGAGCGGAAGCGAGACCCTTAGCCGCGCATTCACGCGCCTGGCTACTCGTCTTGCTTATTGATACGCTTACAGTGAATTACGCTCGTGCGGCGTCGTGGGTTCGCCATGTAGCCGCAGTACCTCATCCTGCGCCCAGGAACAGGTGGCCAGCACCGTCTCCAGATCGGGATTATCGACGACCGTGTGCCGCGCCAGCACATCTTCCAGGATGGCGGCGATATCCGTCAGTCGAATCTTGCCCCGCAGGAAGAGCGGTACCGCCTGTTCATCGGCGCCCACCAGCGCCGCCGGAGCCGTGCCGCCGCGCCGTCCAGCCTCATAGGCCAGGCGCAGGCAGGGGAAACGCTCCATATCGACCGCCTCGAAGTCCAGGCGCCCGACAGCGGGCCAGCTCAGTGGATGGGAGAGCGCGGTACCCTCGCGGCTCAGCCGGGCGGGGTAGCTCAGCGCGTCCTGAATCGGCAGATGCATGCTGGGCAGGCTCGCCTGCATCTTGATCGAATCGTCCACGAACTCGACCATCGAATGAATGATGCTCTGCGGATGCACGACGACCTCGATCTTGTCATATGGCATGTCGAAGAGCCAGTGCGCCTCGATGACTTCCAGCCCCTTGTTCATCAGCGTCGCCGAATCAATCGTGATCTTCTGCCCCATCCGCCACGTGGGATGCGCCAGCGCCTGCTCCACCGTCACATCGCGCATCTCGGCCAGTGTTGCCCGGCGCAGTGGCCCGCCCGACGCGGTAATGAGCAGGCGGCGCACCTCGGCGATCTGCTCGCCATGCAGACACTGCCAGAGGGCGCTATGCTCGCTATCCACCGGCAGAATCGCCACGCCAGCGTTGCGCGCCTCGGCGGTCACCAGATGGCCCGCCATCACCAGCGTTTCTTTGTTGGCCAGCGCAATCGTCTTGCCCGCGCGGATGGCCGCCAGCGTCGGGCGCAGACCAATCAGGCCGGAGGTCGCCGCGACGACAGTGGTCACGGCGGGATGCGTGGCGGCGATGGTCAGCCCCTCGATGCCGTGGAGCGCGTTGGGGAGCAGTTCGGCGGCCTGCGCCTGCGTCGCGGGGTCATCGCTGGTGTAGGCGACGATCTCTGGCGCAAACTCGCGCGCCTGTTCGGCGAGCAGGGCGATATTGCCGCGAGCCGCCAGCGCCACCACGCGAAAGTGATCGGGAAAAGCGCGCACGACATCCAGGGTTTGCCGCCCGATGGAGCCGGTGCTGCCCAACACCGTAATACCGTGCCGTGAATCTGCCGTCTCTGTCATAGCGCTGTGCATCCTCCATCCGACCTTCAGGGGAGCGCGGAATAGCTGGTCGGCGCCGCGCCAGATTATATCACAGCGCCGTGGCCTTGCCCCGCAGCATGTATAATTGTGCCTGATAACAAGTCCGTTGAGAGTGTTGTCATTGAGCGGCCCTCTCCCCCAGCCCCTCCCCTAAAAGGGAGGGGAGCCAAAATGCCAGAACGCTAGAAATACTCTGGCTCCCCCTCTCCTCGTAGGAGAGGGGGTTGGGGGTGAGGTCGGCGGCGCACGCCAACAACGTACCCAGTGGCGTCATGCCAGCGGCGCGAGTGACGCAAGTGACACGAGTGACAGAAGAGGCAAAGGATCAGGCATGGGCGAGGGTGAGGTCGCGAACGGGACGGGAAAGAGCGGGCTGGTCGTCGTCACGGGCGTCTTCGATCTGCTGCATATCGGGCATCTGCGCTTTCTGGAGTCGGCGCGCCACCTCGGCGATACGCTGATCGTCGGCGTCGAAGATGATGCGCGCGTGCGCCGCTGGAAGGGATCTGACCGGCCAATCATGACGCAGGATGATCGCTGTGACCTGCTGGCCGCGTTACGGGTGGTGGATCGCGTCTTTCTGATCGCTGGCGAGCGCGTTGATCCCGACTACTATGTGGATCTGCTGCGACCGCTGGCGCCGCGCTATCTGGCGGTCACGGTCGATGATCCGTTTCTGGCGGAGAAGCAGACGGCGATGGCGCGTATCGGCGTGGAGGTGCGTGTCGTAACGCCACGTATCGAGAACTATTCCACCACACGGCTGATCCGTCTGCTCGGTCTCGCCTGAATATGCGCCTGAATATCTGAAACCAGCAGTGGTATATTTGGCATAGAGCAGCGATGCTCGCTGTCTCCTCAACGCGTATGCCTCACGTCTGTTTTGAACATTGTCTAACCGCAAGCCACCGGAGGAATTCGCCCATGTGCTTCGACGTTGACTCTCAGCCGCCAATTACACCGCTCCAAGGTGTCTCGGTGCGCACCGAAGAACTGGTGCTCTCGGCTGTGGACGGAACCCGCTTCAGCGCCTTTGCCGCTCATTCCGATGCGGCCACGCCCGCTGAGGCGGCAATCGTCATCATGCCCGACGTGCGCGGCCTCTTTTCGTTTTATCGCAACCTTGCGCAGCGTTTCGCCGAGGCGGGCGTGGAGGCGATTGCCATCGATTACTTTGGTCGCACCGCTGGCCTCGATCCGCGCGACGATTCCTTTGACTACATGCCGCATGTGATGCAGACGCGCCCTGACACCATCAGCATGGATGTCGCCTCGGCCGTCGCGTATCTGCGCGCGATGCCAGGAAGTGGGCCACGAGCGATCTTTACCGTTGGCTTCTGTTTTGGTGGCCACCATTCGTTTTTGCAGGCTGCCAGTCACCACGGACTCGCGGGCGTGATTGGTTTCTATGGGTCGCCGATGCCACGCCAGGGCGCCACCGTGGGGCCGATTCAGCGGATCGACGAATTCGAGTGCCCGGTGCTGGGCCTCTTTGGCGGCGCCGACCAGGGCATTCCGCAGGAGTCCATTGACGCATTCGACGAGGCGCTGACCAATAGGCATATCGATCACGAGTTGATCGTGTACCCCAACGCGCCGCACAGCTTCTTCGACCGCAAGCAAGAAGAATTTCAGCAGGAATCCACTGACGCCTGGCAGCACATATTGAGCTTCATCGCGGCGCATACGCCTCCCGCGACACAGGCGCCCGCCCAGGCGTGATTGCTGTTGATCGACCCATCGCGGGCGCGAACCTCTCCCGGCCTATCGGCCACCCTCCCCTACGAGGGGAGGGACTAGGCGACCAGCGCGGCGGTAGGCGCGACGTGATTCTGGCCCCCCTCTCCTCG
>CAVPDP010000019.1:0-434698 GCA_963702665.1 uncultured Chloroflexia bacterium | reverse complement strand
GGCGATAGCGTGGGCGGGGGAATTCGCGCATGGATGGCCTACAGCCACGAAGTCCATCTACGCGGACTGCCCAGACCCTGCCCAGACCCTGCCCAGACCCTGCCCCCCCGTTCCAAATGGTTCGATACCATCTCCGTTTGAGATGGTGTGATGGGCAGAACCTCTCCCGGCCTTCGGCCACCCTCCCCGACGAGGGGAGGGACCAGGCGACCAGGGATCCACCTGGGCACATCTTGGACAGATTTCTCTGGCTCCCCTCCCTTTTAGGGGAGAGGGCCGTCTCGCGCCCACTCCTTCATCTCCGAACCTGCCCACTCTCTTGAACGCCGCCGCTTGTGATGCTACACTGACAGGGCAGCCAGACGCCATAGATGTATAGCAAGCAAGGTGGGAATACGATGAGCGCGAGTGACCAGCCCAGCCCGTACAAGATCTTCATCTCCTACCGCCGCGACGATGCCCAGGATACCGTTGGTCACATCTACTATCGGCTCAAGGAGCGCTTTGGCGCCGACGCCATCTTCATGGATGTTGATGGGATCCCGATTGGCTATGACTTTGCCAGCTATATCAATTTCGTGCTGCGCCAGTGTCGTGTCGTACTGATTGTGATGGGGGTGAACTGGCCCACCGTCGTCGAGAAGGATGGCCCAAACAAGGGACAGTCGCGTCTCGGCAATCCAGAGGATCACGTGCGCATCGAGACGGAACAGGCGCTGGCGCTCTCCGCCGTCAACGAGGCGGGCGAGCCGACTGGCGATCTGCGGCTGATTCCATTGCTGGTGCAGGGGGCAAGTATGCCTCGCCAGGATCAGTTGCCCGTCAGCCTCCAGCGTCTGACCCGATTCAACGGCGCCCAACTGCAACGGTACCCTCACTTCGATCACGACATGCAGCGGCTGCTGACGACCATCGCCGCGTGGATCGGTGACACCGCTTCATCGCCGCCTTCGCCGCAACAATCCTCACTCTCCCCGCAACCCACTACGCCCGCCGATCCTATCGCCGAGGCGCTCGCGACTTTCCTGCCGCAGCTCCGCGCCGCCTTTGGCGAACAAGACTGGCCGCAGGTGGCGCGGCTGGCCGCCTTCATTCAGCGCAGTATGCCTGCCGAGCGCCTATCCACCGAGGTCTATATGATGCAGGGGCGGGCGCTCATGGCCGAGCGCGACTATGCCGGGGCCAAAGCCGCCTGGGATACCGTGCGGGCGCGTGACCCGCTGGATGTCTCTGCGCTGCGGGCCGCGGCTGATGCGCGGATCGCGCTGGGAGAAAAGGCTGCCGCGCTGCCATTGCTCAACGACGCGCTGACCCTCACCAGCGACCGCGCCCAACGGCTACCGCTCTTGCGCATCTACGCCAGTGTGCTGGCCGAGGTGGCTCACGGCGAGAGTGGGACGCAAGCGACGGCTTACTGGAATGAGCTGCTGCGCGTTGCCAACGAGGGGCTGCGGCTGACGGGTGAGGGCGACGCCAGTTGGCTGATGACGAAGCTGGAGGCGCTGAGCGGCCTGGGGCACAACGCCGAGGTGTTGGAGATCGCCCGCACGTTGACTACGCTCCCCAGCGCCACGGCTGCCCACTGGTTGACCCGCGCCCGGCTGGCCTGGAAGCTGGCGGGCGACTCTCCGACCGATGAGGTGCGTCAGTCCCTCGACGCCGCCAGCCGTCTTGCCCCAAACGATGCCGCCATCGTCACCGCGCGCCAGCAGTTGCTGAGCATCCTGAAACCCGACCGCTTCCCCACCCGGCTGGCGCAACTGGGCTTCGCCGCACAGGCGCGCAATGGGGTCAAGTTCATCGTGCCGCCGGTCTGCGCCGTGCCTGCGGGCGAGTTCGTGATGGGCAGCGACCCCCGCCGCGACAAGGAGGCACGGCCCGAAGAGCAACCACAACACCGCATCAACCTCGCCACCTTCTCCATTGGCCGCTTCCCGGTGACGGTGGCCGAATACGCTTGCTTTGTGGAGACCGGACAGCGCCAGCCACAGCAGTGGCCGAGCCAGATGCAGAAGCTCGATCACCCCGTCACCTACGTCTCGTGGGACGACGCAGTGGCCTACGCCGCCTGGCTGGCGCAGACGACCGGACAGCCGTGGCGGTTGCCGACCGAGGCCGAATGGGAAAAGCGGCCCGCTGGGACCAACGCAATGGGGTCGCTCGTCTCTATCCCTGGGGCGATAGTTTCGATCAATCACGCGCCAACACATCGGAGAGTGGCATACGCACCACCACCGCCGTGGGCAGATACCCGAATGGCGCCAGCCCCTATGGCGCGGACGACATGGCGGGCAACGTCTGGGAGTGGACGCACAGCCTCTACAAACCCTATCCCTACACTGGTAATGATGGCCGTGAGGTGGCTAATTCTACTGAGAATCGTGTGCTGCGTGGCGGTTCGTGGGGCTACATCTCCCGGATTGCGCGCGCGGCCTGCCGCAACCACCTACCAGCCGGACGGCCTCACCCTCTACTTTGGGTTTCGTCTGGTTGGGCCTGGTTCAGCATACGGCGAGGGGTAGCGCTCTCGGCCTTGATGGTGTTTCACTACTTGATCGGGTCATCGCGGGCGCGGACCTCACCCCCAGCCCCTCTCCTCCGAGGAGAGGGGAGCCAGAGATGCGCCCGTCGTCACGCTGGTCGCCTGGTCCCTCCCCGCGTCGGGGAGGGTGGCCGATAGGCCGGGAGAGGTGCGCGCCGCGATGACCCGATCAACATAGGAAACACCATCAAGGCCGGAGTAGGCAGAATGGGCCATGAATGGCCACCTCGCCCTGACGGGCTTTCAAGCCCTCTGCCGTCAGTACTCCGGCCTTTATGCAGTTTTAGAAAATAGGGCGGACAGACGCCTGGCGCGTGAATGCGCGGCTAAGGGCGGCGCAGGGCTGCAGCCCAGAGGGAACCCAGAGCGGTCTGGAGGCCGCAGAGGCGGCCTTTGCGGCGTAGCCCGTAGGCGCGCCAGCCGTCTCGCGTGTCCGTCGTACATAGTAAAAGAGCACCAAAGCCGAGGGCATCTCCACTAATTTGTGAAACTACATGAATCGCCCGCTATCTATCCCCACCTGCGCCTGGCTCCCCTCTCCTCGTAGGAGAGGGGCTGGGGGTGAGGTCACCCATCCCGCCGACGATCCAGCAGCGCGATAGGCCCATTGCCAACGCTGGAGACTGGCGTAGCGGATGGCGTCTCATTCGGGTTTATCGTTGGCGTCGGTTGTATTGGCACGCCCGATCCGCTGGGCGCGAAGGTATCGCCGAAATCGCTGATACCCCAGGCGCCCGCTTGCAGCTGCAATTCGAGCGTCACATTGTAATGGACATCCGCGTTACGCGTCACAGCGTAGGTGATCTGGACATCGTCCACCTGCGTCGCGTTGGCTGGCACACTGATAAGCTGAGCGGCAGTCACCTTGCCATAGGTCACATCGGCGCTATTGGCGTCGCCGACGAATACCTCCGTCGAACGCTGCACGCGCAGTATCGAGTTGAGGAAGTTTTCATGCAAATCGACATAGTTCTGCGCCATCATGTCGTCCCAGAAGCCGCTGCTGGTCACGGTGGGATCTGGCTTCTGTGTGACCAGACGGAGCATGAAAAACGACCCACCACCACAGACGCTGCAGAGGAGAAACGAGCCGATAATCATCACCAGCGACAGCAGCACGCTATTGGGATGATTCGGCTTCATCGGGGGAACCTTGCGCGCAAACTCATCGCGCATGGCGCGCAGGCGCAACACACGCTCATAGCGCTGCTCGCGTTCCTCGCCGTTCTTCGTCTCGGGAAGCAACTCCGTCTGCTGGAGTTCGGCGTCTATTTCCTTGAGCCGTTCACGCGCCTCGCGCAACTCATCCGGTGTTGCGCGACGGCTCCGAGCCGCTGCCATCTGCCGACGATTAAACTCGCGCACGTCATCTCCCCCGCATTACATCGTACGCACGGCATCCATACCCATACAGTCGGGCATCCGCGCTGGAAATATACCGATGCGCGTCCGAGTGTGTCAAGCAAATGGGACATGCTTCCGTTTGCGAGACACAGCCACCCTGTGTTACAGTCCTTGAAGCTATGCGCCCACACGGCAAGCGCCTGTGGCCTGGGTGTTCATCAGTGAAAGGCAGGCTGGTATCCTGTGTCCACGCCTTCTTCTCGATCTTCCTCCACAACCGCGGCATCAGCGCAACACAGCGCGACTGATGCGCCGCGAACACCAATAGAACTGACCGTCAATGGCCGTGTCTATACGCTCAGCGTCGAACCGCGCCGCACCCTGCTGGACGCCCTGCGCGAAGACCTGAGCCTGACTGGCGCGAAGCCTGGCTGCAATATGGGGCAATGCGGCGCATGTACCGTGCTGCTGGAGAGCGAAGCGGTCTATAGCTGCCTGTTGCTCGCCATCGAATGCCAGGGAAAGCCCATCACCACCATCGAGGGGCTGGCGCCCGGCGACGAACTGGATCCCATACAGCAGGCGTTTATCGACCATGACGCGCTGCAATGTGGCTTCTGCACACCGGGGCAGATTCTTGCGCTCAAATCGTTACTGCTGCGCAACCAGCAGCCTTCCGATGAGGAGATCGAACGGGCCATGTCGGGGAATCTCTGCCGCTGTGGCGCCTATCCCAAGATTATGGCTGCGGCGCGTGCGCTGGCGAGTCGCCCGTCCTGACATAGACACCATTTCTGGCTCCCCTCCCCATCGTCAGGGGAGGGGCCGGGGGAGAGGGCTTTTGTATGCCGATTCGCATTGTCACCACGCATCTCGAATTCGAGGGGCAGGTCGAAGAGGTGCGCGTTGTCCTGGAGGGCGAGGAACCACCTGTCTGGGGGCAAGACGCGCAACTTCAGATTGTCGGCAAGCCCACCACGCGTGTCGACGCCCGTGAGCGCGTCACCGGCGCCGCCGTATACAGCATTGACGTGCAGGCGCCAGGGATGCTGACCGCCGCCGGGCTGCGCTCGCCCCATCCGCACGCGCGTATCATCGGGATCGACACCACACGCGCCGAGGCGTTAGCGGGTGTTCGCGCGGTCTTCTCGCATGTCAACGCGGGCGACTTTATCAACCCCGCCACCAAACTGCCCATCTTCGGCGCGGAACTGCTCTATCACGGCGATCTGGTGGCGCTGGTGGTCGCCGAGACGCCGGAGCAGGCGCGCGAGGCGGCGCGAGCGATTGATGTCACGTATGAGCCGCTGCCATTCGTCGCCAATCCCGAGGCGGCGCTGGCCCCAGACGCGCCAACAATCAACACCGCCCGCCCATCGAATACCATCTCGGACGAGTATCCGCGCACCTACGCGCGTGGTGATGTCGAGCGCGCGCTTGCCGACGCCGCAGTGCGGGTAGAGACACGACTGGAGACCCCTACCGCCCTGCACAACTCACTGGAGACACACGGTGGCGCGGCGTCCTGGGATGGATCGCGGCTGACCTTCTGGTCATCCACCCAGGATGTCTTTGGCGCACGCGCGCAGGTCGCCGCGGCGCTGGGGTTGCCGCTCAATGCGGTGCAGGTTATCACCCAGTTTATGGGCGGCGGCTTTGGCAGCAAGTTTGGCGCGCATCGCACGGGCCTTCTCGCCGCCTATGCCTCGCGCCAGCTTGGGCTGCCCGTGAAATACCTGCTCGACCGCACCGAGGAGAATCTGGATGCCGGCAATCGCCCGCCGAGCATCCAGCGCTACCGGCTCGGCGCAACCCAGGATGGCATGCTTACCGCGCTCGATCTGGATGTACTCCACAATGTCGGCGCGAATGGCGGCTGGGTCAGTCCGGTGGCGCTGCCCGCGAAAGAACTCTATCAGTGCGCCAACGTCCGCACGACCGACCGCGCCGCCCGCACCAATCTCGGTTCGCTCGCGTCGTTCCGCGCGCCGGGTGTGGTGGAGGGCATCGCCGGGCTGGAACTGGCGATGGATGCCCTGGCCGCGAAGCTTGGTATGGATGCGCTGGAACTGCGTCGTAAGAACTTCGCGGAACGCTATCAACTGCTCGACCGCCCGTACGCGCGCAAACTGCTGCACGAGTGCTATCGCATCGGCGCCGAGCGCATCGGCTGGGACACACGGAATGCTGACGAGCGACGCTTCCCCGCTGGCCCGGATGGCCACCTGCGGCGTGGCATCGGGATGGCCAGCCAACTCTGGGGCGGCGATGGTGGCCCGCCAGCGCAGGCGATAGCCAAGCTCTTACCTGATGGCACAGCGGTCATCATCACCGGCACGCAGGACATCGGCACCGGCACCCGCACCGTCCTCGCGCAGATCGCCGCCGAAGAGTTGGGCTATCCGCTCGACCGCGTACGGGTGGAACTGGGCGAGACCGCGCACGGTGTCTTCTCGCCCGCCAGCGGCGGCAGCATGACGCTCGCCTCGGTCGGCCCCGCTGTCCGTATGGCCGCCACCGAGGCGCGCAAAGAGATGATCGAGATCATTGGCCATCTGGCCGAGGCTCCGGCGGATGCCCTGGAAATCCGCAACGCGACGGTCTTCAACCGCGAGACTGGCGGCGATATGGGCAGCGTCAGCACCTATCTGGAACAACTGGACGGCCACGAGATCACGGCGAAGGGGATGCGCGGCCCCAACGCGGAAGACGTGACCGTGCGCACATTTGGCGCGCAGTTCGCCGAGGTCGAGGTGGATATCGGAACGGGCGCGGTACGCGTGCTGCGCATCGTCGCGGTGCATGACTGCGGGCGTATCGTCAATCCGCTGACATTCAGCAGCCAGATCGAGGGCGGAATCATCCAGGGTCTGGGATTCGCGCTCACCGAGCAGCGTATCGTGGATGAGCGCCTCGGCATGGTGATGAATCCCAATCTGGGTGACTACAAGGCGCCAACCATCCGTGACATTCCAGAGATCGATATCGTGCTGCTCGACCAATCCGCTCGCTCGTCGCCAACACATTGGGCGTGCTGGGCGCGGGCGAGCCGCCGATCATCCCGACGCCCGGCGCAATCGCCAACGCCGTCAGCCACGCGCTGGGGCAAATGGTCACGCGGCTGCCACTGACGCCTGATCGCGTGCTAGATATGTTGTCAGATAACGCAGGGAGTAGGTAGCGCATGCGGCCATTCGAGCATCTCACCGTACACGCCGCCGACGAGGCGATCCACACGCTTGCCGGAACCGACGGCGAGAACGCGCGCCTGATCGCTGGCGGCACTGATCTTCTGCCGCTGCTCAAAGACGGCCTGGTGAACCCCGACCGCCTGATCGACATCAAACCAGTGGGCGCGCTACGTCATCTGTCGTTCGAGGATGACGGCGGCGTGCGCATCGGCGCGCTGACCACACTGGCGGAGATCGAGCGCAATGCCCAGCTGGCGGAGCGCCTGCCGATTTTGGCGCAGGCAGTCGCCGACGCCGCCACACCACAACTCCGGGCGATGGCGACGGTGGGTGGCAACCTGCTGCAACGGACGCGCTGCTGGTATTTTCGCGGGCCATTCGACTGCTGGCTCAAGGGCGGCGACACCTGCTTCATGCGCGATGGCGAGAATAAATATGCGGCCATCTTCGATCAGGGGCCGTGCGTCTCGGCGCATCCCTCCGACCTGGCTCCGGCGCTAGTCGCGCTCGACGCCACCGTCACCCTGGCCAGCGTATCGGGCCAGCGCACACTGCCGGTGGCCGAGCTGCTGGCGCCGCCAACGGATGACGAGCGGATCGAGTATCGTCTGCGCCCCGGCGAATTGCTGACTGAGATTCGCATCCCGGCGCAGCCCGACAACTCCCACGGCGTCTACCTGAAAGCAATGGATCGGCGGGCGTGGGCGTTTGCGCTGGTCAGCGCGGCGGCCCAGTTGACCATAGAGGGCGGGAAGGTCACGCGAGCGCGGCTCGTGCTTGGCGGCGTCGCCAACGTGCCACGGCGTGTGACAGACGCGGAGGAATTGCTCGAAGGGCAGTCGCTCACACCAGAACTGGCGGCCCAGGCGGCGGATATGGCCATCACTGGCGCGACACCGCTGGCGCATAATCGCTACAAGGTACCATTGGCGCGCGAACTGGCGCGGCGGGCGCTGCTCTCCGCCGCGAAGATGTGGCCGGAGAACGGCTGATAGCGCATAAGAGAATGGGAAGCCCATGTCGGACGAGGTCAGGCAACGCAAAATCGAACATGTCACCATTGCGCTCGAAAACGACATCGCGGCTCCCCAGCAAGCCTCCTGGGCGGATATCCGGCTGGTGCATCGCGCGCTGCCTGAGGTCAATCTCGACGAAATCGACACCTCGGTCGAATTTCTGGGAGCCCGCCTGCGCCATCCCATCTTTATCTCATCCTTGACGGGCGGGCATCCCGATGTCACCGCCATCAACGAACGGCTGGCGACCATCGCGGGTGAATATGGCCTGGCGATGGGCGTCGGCAGCCAGCGGGCGGCGCTGGTGACGCCTGAACTGGCGGCGACCTACGAGGTAGTCCGTACCGTCGCGCCCAACGCGTTTCTGATCGCCAATGTCGGCGCGCCGCAACTGATCGAGCAGCAGCGACATCCTGCGTTTACCGTGGCGGACGCCCGCCGTGCCGTCGCGATGATCGGCGCGCGGGCGCTGGCTATCCACCTGAATTATCTGCAAGAGGCGGCGCAGCCAGAGGGCGACCGACGGGCGCGCGGAAGTCTGGATGCGCTGCGTGCGATTGCGGCGGAGGTTGGGCGTGCCGGTCATCGCCAAGGAGACTGGCGCTGGCATCAGCTATGAGCAGGCCCACGCCCTTCAGGCTGCGGGCGTCTCCGCGATTGATGTGGGTGGCGCGGGCGGCAGCAGCATGGCGGCGATGGAAAGCGTACGCGCGCAGTCACGTGGCGACGGGCGCGCCGCCCGCATCGGCCAACTGTTTCGCGGCTGGGGCATCGCGACGCCAATCGCTGTGATCGAGACGCGACTTGGCGCTCCGGGCCTGCCAGTAATCTCGACGGGCGGTGTCCGTTCCGGGCTAGATGCCGCGCGAGCGCTGGCGCTGGGGGCGACACTCATTGGGATGGGCTTCCCGTTTCTGAAGGCGGCGAGCGAGAGTCTGGATGCCGTTCGCGAGTTTCTCGAACAATTCCTGGCGGAGCTACGTGTGGCCATGCAACTCACCGGAGCGGCCAGTGTCGCCGCGATGCGGCAGCGTCCCGTCGTCGTCACTGGCCAGACACGTGAATGGTTAGCGGCGCGTGGCTTCGAGGGCGAATTGCAGACGCTGGCGCGCCGCGAAATGCCCATCGTTCCAGCGGACGATCACCTGTAGCACAGAGAGCAGACGACAGGTCGGCGCGTTGGTACGTATCCTGCGAGTGTATGGCAGGTATAAGGCAGGTTTTGCCAATGCCTGTGAGGAGATGCCATGACACACACGTAGGAATTGTAGCGGTGATTCACTGAGGTGAACGCAGACTTATTGTTGGGCCTTGCGGAATCACATCTGACGTGCTTATACTCGAAAGAGACGTGTCGCAAGGATCGCTGTTCAGACCGTATTTTTGAGTCGCTATCGTCAAGGCTTCATCATCAGACGCCTTCATCTGGGCGTACGGCATCGTAGGTAGTCGGGCTGATCGTAGCCCTCTCGCTTCTCGATGACCAGGGAATTATCAGATGGCCCGACACCGGACCAGCCACTCAGTTTGGAATAGCCAGGCGCTTTGCCTGTGCTAGAGCAATGAGGAGGTATGCGTCATGGGAGTGTTACGAGTGCTTTCACACCACGGAGACGACCGTTTTGTGTGGGAGCCAAGCGCCGTTGAAGTCGGAGATCCTGAGGCTATCGCCGCCGTCAAGGAAGCTGAGCGCATCTTTGCGGAGCAGCGGTCAAAAGGCGCGACGGCCGTCAAAGTGATGCCCGGCAAGCCAGCCGAGCGTCTCGACCGCTTCGACCCCGAGGCCCAGGAAATCGTCATGATTCCGCGAGTCGTCGGCGGTTGAGCCATGAACTCGCTGAGTGACACACTTGGTGCAGTCGCAGTGACCACCATTGTCCTGATACTGGTGGGAAAATTTGTCTTGATGCTCTGGTCGTGGCCGACCCTCAGCGCGCGCGTATGGCCCTGGCTGCGTATGCAGAAATGGTGGCCAGTGGCGGCTGAGCGGTCGGCTGAGATTCTGCTGCACGATCAGCTGTCGTCAACACAATATCACCAACTCTGCGACTCTGGGTATCTGGACATTCCCAGCGCACGGCATGCTGACCGGACCTACCGCATTCCACGCGGGCCGGGCCAGGTGCTGGTACTCGAGCATGAACGCGTCACCGAGCGGCTCTGTGTCCAGCCAGCCAGCGGTGGATTGCCAGAGGCGGATGTCGTGCTCATGCACAAGTTGCTGATTGAGGCAGACGAAGAGAGCTACCTCCACACGGCAAATCACTTTCCGCGCTCAATCTGGCACTAGCACACCAATAGTCTGGCAATAGTCTGGCGCATCAGAGTCATGTGCGTCGCTCAACACCTCAGAACCAGAATCGGCAGCCTGCTCCGCATGAACGCTGCCAGGTCTGGTTCTGCGTGTTTTCCCGGCGCGAATTGCCCACTAATGTACTGACTGGCGCCGACAGACGTGTGTCACCCCTAGCCCAGGCCTGCGCCCATGCCATCGCCGTAGAGATCCGCAGGGGAGCTATGCAGATGTAGCCAGGCGAGCAGCGCACGTATGCTCGCCGTCGCCAGCGCGATGCAGCTATCTGCCGCTCCGTAGTACATATACAGTGTATCGCCGTCCTCGCCGATCGTGTACCCACAGGGGAAGACAACGTTATCGACGTCTCCGGCGCGCTCATAGGCCGCCTCAGGCGCGAAGACCCATTCGTCTCCCCGCAGCAGGCAATGCTCAGGCTGATAGAGATCAAAGAGGGCCAGGCCCAGCCGATAAAGCGCGCCCGATGCGGTGGGACGCACGCCATGATAGATCATGAGCCAACCATCAGGCGTCTCGATCAAGGGACACGAGAGGCCCACTTTGTTGGCATCCCACCATGCCCCCTCTCGCGCCTGCAGAATGCGCCGGTGATCGTCCCAGGACTGCTAGATCCGACGAGTACGACAGCCAGATGTGGGCGCCGTCCGGTCCCACAGGCCGATGGATCAGCGCCCAACGGTTACCAATACGATGGGGCAGGAGGGCGGCATCTTTGTCCTCAGGCGGCATGACGGCCCCGAGTCGTTCAAACGCGGCGAAATCAGTGGTTCTGGCCAACGAGACGCCCGGACCGCCGCGCGAATAGGAGGTATAGGCGATGTAATACGCGTTGTGTTCGGGCACGTAGGTAATGCGAGCGTCCTCGATGCCCCAAAGCTCCTCAGGATGCCCGGAGGGATCCGGCTGAAGTGTTGGCGCTGGATCGATCTGCCAGCCATCGATGCCATTACGTGAGCGGGCAGCGCAGAAGTGCGAGAATCCGCGACGATCTTCAACGCGGCAGAGCAGGAGCGTCGAGCCGTCAGGTAGGCGCGTTACCCCTGGATTGAACGCCGTGTTGATCGGATACGGCCAGTCTGATGGCCGGAGAATAGGGTTGCTCGGATGCCGGTGGAAGAGGACTTCATGCAGTTCGTTCTCAAAAGCCATTGATGCGCTCCAGCGGCACTGAGGTCCCATGAGACCGTAGACATCCAACACTACGCGATATATAGTCACACATGTGCGGCCACCCCATTCGCCGACACGAGCCGCTCGGCTTCTCGTGCCGCCTCCTCCGCAAGCGTCTCCGCCTCCGCCGTGCGCAATTCCAACAGTGAGAGCAGGAAGGCCAATGTCGATTCGGCGCCCTGATTCTGATTCACCCAGTCGGGCTGGAGACCGTCGTAGCACGCGCCCGTCGCGGGATCAATCAGCGGGATGCCGAGATCATTGCGACCGAGGAACCAGTCAAAGACAGATTGGGCCTGCACACGCCAGCGCGCGTTGCCGGTCACCCGGTAGGCATCGAGGCAAGCGGCAATCGTCGCGTACGCCTCGATAGGCTGCTGATCGAAGCGCGCGCGTTCTTCGCCACGTCGATAGAATCCATGACAGCCGATCGGTATGAAGTGCCCGGCCTCGCCGAACTGGATATCCATAAGCCAGTTCAATGCATTGATGGCAGCTTCTGTGTAGTCGGCATCCTGCATCTCATCGCCGGCCAGCAGAAGCGCCCGTGGCAAGGTGGCATTGTCGTAGGTCAGCCGATCCTCAAACCAGGGCCAGTCTGGCGTGCTACACTCACCCAAAGCGCGCATCAGCCGAGCAGCGAGATCATCACGAACCTGCTGCACGCCGCGATCACTCGTGAAGCGTTTAAGATATTCGTGGATACCGAGAAGTGTGAACGCCCAGGCGCGTGGTGAGGTAAAGTCCAGCACGGCGGGGAGTGCGCGGGTGAAGAGCGCGCTTGCAAGACCCGCAAACCCCTCGTTGGTCGAGCGACCGATGACCGTGCCGAGCGCCCAGAGCGTTCGCGCATGGCTATCCTCCGATCCCTCCTCGTCCAGCCAGCGGCGGTCGAAGGAGAGCATGTTGCGGAAGTGGCCGTTGCCTTCGTTGAAAGCGAACGACAGAAAGGCGAGATAGCGCCCCGCCAGCGCCTTGACTTCCTCGGCTGAGCCCAGCCCCAATTCCTCCATCAGGATCGCGGCGATCAGCCCACGGGCGTTGTCGTCCGTGGAATATCCTTCCTGATAGTTAGGGACGGAGAATGTAGCATGCTGGAGGAGGCCAGTGCCGTCGGTCATACGGCGGAGGTGGCTCAAACTGAGCGGTGGCAACTCACGCGGCCGCTGCGCGCGCCGAGAGATGCTCTCGGGACGTGGCGCATGCAGGCGATCTTCACGGAACCTCGGAGAAAAGCTCCTGGTATTGCTGGGCAATCCGCGGCCACGTCATCTCGCGTCCGAGCTGGTAGCCGCGCTTGCGCATCGCGTGGCGCTCGGAATCGTGATCGAGCAGCCAGATAACCTGCTGCGCGATGGCGCCAGGGTCGCGGAAAGGCACAATAACGCCACGACCATCGTCGAGCAGTTCTTCGGCATGCCAATAGGGGGTAGAGATAACTGCCTTGCCAGTGCCGACGGCATAGGCGAGCGTGCCAGAGACGATTTGCTCGCGGTTGAGATACGGCGTGATGTAGATATCGGTCGCGCCAATGAATTCGACCAGGTGCTCCAGGCGGACGAACTGGTTGTAGAACACGACCTGCTGCTCGACACCTCGCTCGCGGGCAAGTCGCTGGAGCATCAGACGGTAGGCTTCGCCGTCGTGGCGTCGGACGTGTGGGTGGGTCGCGCCGAGCACGAGGTAGACGACATTGGGATAGCGCTCCAGAATGGCTGGCATGGCGGCAATGGCGTGCTCAATGCCTTTGTTGGGCGAGAGCAGACCGAAGGTCAAGAGTACCACTTTGCCCTCGGCATCAAACTGATCCTTGAAGAAGTTGGGATCCACAAACGGCACATCGGGAATGCCATGTGGGATGTAGGTAATCTTCTCAAGCGGCGCCTGGTAGAGGTTGTGCAGTACGTCGAGGGCATGGTGGCTCATGACGACCAGGCGGTCGGATAAGCGTGCGACCTCATTCAGCACCTTCTGTTGAGTGCGATCAGGTTCGTCAAGAACAGTGTGGAGAATGGTCACAATCGGCATACGCAACTCGCGCAGCAGTTCCAAGATGTAGCCGCCAGATGGGCCTCCGAAGATGCCATATTCGTGCTGCAGCACGACCAGATCCACGCCGTTGATATTCAGGTAATCCGCCGCCTGGCGGTACGACTCGATATCGCGCTCGGCAATCTCAAACCCCACTCGCGAGGGATAGGCGTACCCTTCGTCAATATCGTTCACGGGGATTGCAAAGATATCGGCCTCTGGAAACTGGGCGCCGAGAGCCTCGCAGAAGTCGGTGGTGAAGGTGGCAATGCCACACTGACGTGGCATGTAGGTGCCGATCACCGCAATCTTGCGGATCTTATACTTCTGCACGTGATTCATCCTTTTCTCTCTCATCCTCATCCATCACAACCCTGGCGCCGATCGCGTGGTCATACAACGCGCTGAAAAACATGATGCGAACATAGACGAGACACACCGGCAAGTGGGCGGCAATGTCCGGGGCTGTGCTATTTCTACCCTCACGGCGCGCACCGATGGGCGATATGCTATCGTGGGGGCACAGTTGCTCGTCATCTGGCAGTCGATGTCGATGGGGAATAATCTGGGTCAAAAAGCCCAACTGCCACGCTTAAGGGAGGAATGTGGGCGAGACTCGATCATCGTGACGGAATTAAAGCGCCATCTCGCCTTGGCCATCCACAGCACAATCGGGCGCATCGTCACATTCTTGGCTTCCAACGCTTCCATGCTCAGGCGCAGTGCGTCCAATGGCTCCACGGTCGCCACTTCTTCCATCGTCTTCTTCCCTTCTCCCAATGTCACGTCATCCTCATGCGGCACACAGCCAGACATGTCGTACGGAGACATGTCACCGTTTCAGTGGGGGAAGGAGGGCAGGCTCGCTAAGGCTACACCAGCGCCGACACCAAAGAGATGCATTTATGGTCAACTGACCGACGGAGCATACCACATCCGTGAGATTAGCTGCCCACTGGCCTCGAACCGGATACAGGCTGCATATACGACGAGGGGCGCTTCTCGCTATGGTATGGCCCGCTCACAGTCGATTGCGTACACACCATCGCGGTGTAGCTCCCGACCTCGCCGCTTGACGCTACGCCATGCCGCCGCCTACAATTGGGAGCGAATGCTAACAGACCGGCGCGTCGGTTCGTAGATTGCGCGCCGATGGAGAGGCGCTATGGACAAGCACGAGACAACGAGCGTCGCTGCAAGCGCTAGCGGCGGGCAGGCGCGCACGGCTGGCCAGCATGCCACCCGCGATAAAGACGCGACCCGTCAGCGGCTGCTCGATGCGGCGGAACAGGTCTTTGCCGACAAAGGCTACCACGGCACCGTCGTGGATGACATCATTCGCGCATCGGATAGCTCGAAGGGCGGCTTCTACTTTCACTTCCCCAACAAACAGGCGATCTTCCTCTCCCTGGTGGATAAACTCGTGCCCCGGCTCGCCACCGCCATTGATCGCGCCATCGCCGCCGAGACCGATCCCATCGCCCAACTCGACGCCGCGCTGCGCACGGTGCTCGAAACCTTCGGTCGCCACCGCCAGCTCAGCAAGATTCTGCTGATCGAGGCGGTTGGCCTGGGCCACGGCTTCGATGAGAAGCTGATGCGCACCCGTGGCCGCTTCGCCGGAATGATTCAGACGCACCTCGACCGCGCCGTCGCGGCTGGCGCCATCGAGCCGCAGGATACGACGCTCATCGCGTGGGCATGGTTTGGCGCGATCAACGAGATCGTCGTGCGCTGGTTGGCCACCGGAGAGCCGGAACACCTGGAAGACACGCTACCCACGCTGCGCGTTGTGCTGCTACGTTCGGTTGGCGTAGCGCTGCCCACAGGCCTGGAGAGGAGCGGATCGCATGACGCATGAGGCGGCCATCGCCGCGCCCACGAGCGCTGGACAAACACTCCCGGTGCGCCTGGGCGTGATCGACTATCTAAATGTCGTTCCGGTCTATGACTGGCTGCTCCATCAGTCGGCGGAGAGCAGCCTCCCTGGCATCGAGACGGCGGCAGGCACGCCCGCGCAGATGAACCGCGCGCTGCTCTCCGGCGCCATCGACATCTCGAACGTCTCTAGTGTCGCTTTTGGCGAACACGCCGACGAATGGCTGCTGCTGCCGCATCTCTCGGTGGCGGCGCATGGCCGGGTGGATAGCGTGCTGCTCTTCTCATGGCACGACGACTGGCGCGCGCTCAATGGCCACAGCATCGCTCTGACCGATCATTCGGCGACCTCAGTGGCGCTGGTGAAGCTGCTGGCCGAGCGGCGCTATGGCATCCAGCCGCGCTACGTGACGCAGCCGAGCGACCTCGACGCGATGCTGGCCGAACACGACGCCGCGCTGCTGATTGGCGACAGCTGCGCTGCGCGAGGGCTATCTGCGGCGCAGCTGTCGCGGGTCGGGGCCAGCCATTTGTCTTCGATCTGGCGACCGAGTGGCAGGCGTGGACGGGGCTGCCGTTCTGCTTCTCCGTCTGGGCGGCGCGGGCCGAGCGCGCCGAAGCAATCGCGGCCAGCAACGTGGTGGGATTGCTCCACGCCTCCAGGGAACGCGGCATCGCCGACATGGATCGGCTGGCGCGCGAGGCGGCGTCGCGGCTGGATCTGCCAGTGGCGGTCTGTGACCAGTACCTGCGGCTGCTGGATTATGACCTGGGTCCGCCTGACCTCGACGGGTTGCGCCACTTTCTAGAGATGGCGGTTCCAGGCTTCCGCTGGGCAGATGTGCGATTTATCGGAACAGGCAGGCCGGGGCCTTCAGGCTCCGGCGGGCAAGGGATAGGACGCTGTTCGGGGGTAATTACTTACCACCCGCGCTGAGGATAGAGGGCAAGGCAATGCGACAACTGGACATTCTGGAGGGGCAGTTCGCCCGCCACGAGACGCTACCGCGTGAGGCGGTGCTGAAGGCCGACCTGCTGCGCACGGGCATCTCATTCGATGAAGGCGCGCTGGTGCTTCCCGCCGGGGATGGCGAACATCCGGCGCGGGAACACCAGCCTAAGTCGTACTTCATCTTCTCGTTCGATATGGTGCGCCAGAAGCAGCTTGACGAGACGCAAAAGTGGCACGCGCCCGAAGAGATCGCGCTGACCGGTGGCCGCTGGAACCTGCGCCGCACCATCGTCTCCACCCGGCTGAATCCCGCCTCGCCGTACCACGTCGCGCCGCATGATGGCGCGCTCTGGCTGCACGTCGATGGCGAGCCGGTGGCCGAGGTTGGCCTGCACGACCTGCCGCCCTACTATCGGGCGAAGCTGCCGGATGACCGCCCCGTCGCCGAGATCGCGCCGACCATCGAGTGGGGCTATCTGCTCTATCTGACCGTCTTCCGCGTCTGCCAGTATTTCGGCGCGAAGGAAGAGTGCCAGTTCTGCGACATCAACAACAACTATCGCCAGCAGATCCAGGAGGGGCGTCCCTATACCGGCGTCAAGTCGGTGGCCGATATCGTCGCCGCGCTCGAAGCGATTGACGCCAGCGGCAGCGAGAGCCAGGCGTACACCATCACTGGCGGCAGCGTCACCTCCACTCTGCAGGGCAAGAACGAGGTCGAGTTCTACGCCCAGTACGTCGAGGCCATCGAGAGCCGCTTCCCTGGCCGCTGGATCAGCAAAGTGGTGACGCAGGCGTGGCCGGTCGCCGATGTCAAGCGGCTGAAGGAGGCGGGCGCGCAGATTTATCACCCCAACTATGAGGTGTGGGATCCGCAGCTCTTCCCGAAGATTTGCCCCGGCAAGACACGCTACGTTGGCCGCGACGAGTGGATTCGCCGCATCGTGGACGCGGGCGAGGTCTTTGGCCCGGCGAACGTCATCCCGAACTTTGTCGCGGGCGTCGAGATGGCGCGTCCGTATGGGTATACTGAGGTGGAAGACGCGATTCGCTCGACCGCCGAGGGGCTGGAGTTCTTCATGTCGAAGGGCATCACCCCACGGTTTACGACGTGGTGCCCGGAGCCGATGACGCCGCTGGGCGACGCCAATCCTGAGGGCGCGCCGCTGGAATATCACCTGCGGCTGCTCGAGGTCTACCGCGAGACGATGCGCCGCCACCGCCTCGCGCCGCCGCCGGGCTATGGCGAGGCCGGGCCGGGCAACGCGGTCTTCTCGGTCAGCCCGTTCATGGACGTGCTGGAGAGCGTCGCCGCGCCTGCGTAATTGGCCGCCGCTGAAGTGAGGTTATCCATCATGCAAACGATCACAACGACTCCAGGCGAACTGCTGGAACGCGCCGTCAATGGTGGCCGCGTCAGCCTGGAAGAGGGCGTTCATCTCTATCAGACGGCGACGACCGACGAGTTGAAGCGCGCCGCCGACGCCATCCGCCAGCGGAAGCACCCGGAGGGCATCGTCACCTACCTGGTGGATCGCAACATCAACTACACCAACGTCTGCATCATCGACTGCGGCTTCTGCGCGTTCTATCGCAAGCCCGCCAGTTCCGAGGCCTATCTGCTGACCAACGAGCAGATCGGCGCGAAGATGGCGGAGCTACGCGCCTGGGGCGGCTCGCGCGTGCTGTTGCAGGGCGGCGTCAATCCCTACCTCAAGATCGACTACTACGAGGGCCTGCTGCGCTACCTCAAAGAGCATTTCCCCGAAATTCAGATCGACGGCTTCTCTCCGGTCGAGGTCTGGAATATCGCCCGCATCATGAAGATGCCGCTGGATGAAGTATTACATCGGCTGCACGAGGCGGGGATGGATGGCCTGCCCGGCGGCGGCGCGGAGATTCTGGATAACCGCACGCGCAACCGCATCGCGCCCCACAAGGGGACGTGGGAAAGCTGGATCGAGGCGGAGCGGCTGGCCCAGCGCGAGGGCATGACCACCTCGGCGACGATGGTCTTTGGCTTCGACGAGGAGCCTGAAGAGCGGGCGCTGCACCTGACGCGGCTGCGCGAGTTGCAAGACGAGAGCCACGCCTACAACGGCAACGGCTTCACCAGCTTCATCGTCTGGAGCTACCAGCCGGAGCATACGGCGATGGGCGGCACACGCTCGACGGGCGACGAATACCTGCGCATGGTCTCCTTCGCCCGCATCATGCTCGATAACTTCGAGAACGTCAGCGCGTCGTGGCCCTCGCAGGGGGCCGATCTGGCGCGTGAGGCGCTGCACTGTGGCGCGAACGACTTCGGCAGCACGATGATGGAGGAGAACGTGGTCAGCGCCGCCGGGGCCGATGTCGGCACCTGCATGACGGTGGAGCAGATTCAGGCGCAGATTCGCAAGGCTGGCTTCCGTCCCGCCGTGCGCAACAGCCGCTATGAGATACTGCAACAGTTCGAGTAGCGTGTCGCACGGACAGTCTGAGCGATAACCACTGAGACGGCAGTGACAGCAGTGCCGCTTGCATATAAGGGTTGCACGATGAAAATTGACGACGACGAATCAGGCAGTAAGGCCGAGATAGACACCTTGACGGCGGCATTCTTTCGGGCCGTCTCGTTCGATGACGGTGAGACTCCGCCGTATGCAAATCTGTACGACATCTTTATCGAGAGCGGACAGATCATCAAGAACAGTTCGTCCTCGCCAGAGATCTATACCGTCCGCCAGTTCATCGAGCCTCGCCAGCGCGTGATTGACGCTGGCGAACTCAAAAGCTTCCGCGAATCTGAAACGGCGGAGATGACAGAAATATTCGGCAACGTCGCCCATCGCTTTAGCGAATACGAGAAACATGGCCTCAGCGCGGGAACGACAATCGAGGGTCGCGGCGTGATCGTCGATACAGTTCATCGCGACCCCCACTGGCTGGAAAATCAGCTCGATGGCCTGGGACGACGAGCGGCCAGGGCTAACCATCCCTGAACACTATGGGTGAACGGAGATACATGCCTTTGGCGTGCGCCTGCAAGTCTACTGAGGATGCCACACCTGCACAGTGCCGTCAGAACGCTGCCGAGGCGATCCGCTTGCCTATCGGGTGACCAGGCGACGGAGATGTCACCCAGTCCGAGTGGCCGCTGATACGTGTATACATTGCTACCATCAGTCGCATCCCATACTTGCACAGTCTTGTCATCGACCTGCCAGAGGCGATACGTCTGCCATCGGGTGACCAAGAAACCAGACTCGACACTGACCGAGTGACCACGATAGGTATAGTGCATTACCTCCATCGGCCGCATCCCACACTTGCGCGCATTGATCGTAACCACGCACGAGGCGATGCGTCTGCCCATCGGGTGACCAAGCAACAGAATACACCTGAACTTGAGTGGCCATGGTAGGTAAATACATGACCACCATGCGACCGCATCCCACACCTGTCACTAGATCTCGTCGTCACTAGCAGAGGCGATGCGCTTCGCCATCTGGTGACCAGGCAACAGACCTCACAATACTTGAGTGGCCGTAGATAGAATGCATTGCTACCTATGGTAGCGTCCCAAACGTGCACAGTGAAGTCATAGCCGCCTGAGGCGATGCGTGTTCCATGGGCGACCATCTGGCGGTGCATACGCCGTCGCATCGCGAGTGACCACGATAAATGAACACATGGCCTCCATCGGACGCATCCCATACTTGCACAGTATCGTCGGACACCTGCTGAACGATCCGCGTTCCATCATGGTGACCAGCAACAGAGTTTACAGCTATCAGAGTGTCCACGATAAGTGAATAGATGGCCTCCATCAGTTCGCATCCCATACTTGTACTGTCACCATGATCCCTTGAGAACTCGCCGAAGCAATACGCGTCCCATCCGGCGACCAGACAACCGAGATCACACTCGTCCGATTGGCCGCGATAGATAAAAGCGGTGCGTAATAATTCTGTGTGACCACCAGACAAGCTCCAGTGCCAGTGCGGCGACGCCAAGTACTCCTGCCCCGATAACGCCGGCGTGATATCTGCGGCGAATCACCAGAAGCAGGCTTCGAAGCTATGGGCCGCTTAGGCGATACTCCTGTATATGGCGATCCTAGATATGGCTGCTCTGTTGGGAGTGGAAACATTGGAGACGGCAACGGGACGATCGGGATACTTTCAACCATTAGAGCAGTGACTAACTGATCTACCACCTGCGTCAGAGTCTGAGTCGTCGCATCTATCCACCACCGAGAAGCCAGCCGCGGCGGCAATTCGCATAGTTCTAGTTTCACCGGGATCAACAACCGTGATGGATCCTGTGCCATAAGCGTAATGAACATATCAATCTCTTCGTCTACCCAAAACGAAGTGAGTGACGCAAGTGTGACCATCACAATCAGGGCATCAGCAGCGCTGGATTTGTTGCTCCAAAGCCTTGCTCAAGTTATGCCCAATCTGCGGGTTGCTACGGTCATAGTAGAGGTTGATACCATGTCTCTGCAAAGCTGTGGCGTAAAGATCACATTTCGCATTATCGGCATGGGCATGGCTGATGAACGCGGTCTTGAATGGCATAGGCTCACATCTTTCGGCGATAAACAGCATCGATATTGCGAACAAGGATTCGGCGCTGCCATCATACACGACGACGCTGCTTCTTGTACAGATTTGATGCTGTACACTCAGTTGGGCGCAGACATGTCATGGAAAGCTCTTACGGGGTATGTGATGGTACAATGTTCTGGCGTCAGCAAGTGGCCAATGGGAGCAGCAATCGTAATATGACCATCACCCTCTACACCGCGCGCCACGTCTTTCCCGTGAGCGCCGAGCCGATAGCCGATGGCGCGGTCGCCGCCGAGAATGGGCGCATCGTCGCCGTCGGGACGGCTGCCGACCTGCGCGAGCGTTTCCCCAGCGCGAAAGTGGTTGACCTGGAGGGATACGCGCTGCTGCCGGGGCTGGTCAACGCGCACACGCACCTGGAACTGACCCACCACGCGGGACACGTCCCCGAAGACCTGCCGCTGATCGAGTGGATCGGCCCGCTGGTGCGCTACAGCCGGACGCGCACGCCCGAAGACTTCGAGCGAGCGGCGTACGCGGGCGTCGAGATGCTGCGGGCCAGTGGCACGGTGGCCGTCGGCGAGATATGCACGTTCGGCCAGAGCGTGCGCCCGCTGATCGAGAGCGGCATGTATGGCGTCGTCTACTTCGAGCTACTCAGCCCCGACCCGGCCCAGGCGCGTGACCTATTACACAAAGGGCAGCGGCAGATCGAGCAATGGCGCAGAGAGTATCCGCAGGACCGCATCCGCTTTGGCCTCGCGCCGCATACGCCGTTCACTGTCTCCGCGGAATTGTTGGCCGCCGTCGCGGAGTGGTGTCACGCCGAGGATGTGCCGCTCTCGATCCACGCCGCCGAGTCGCCCGCCGAGTCGCAGTTTCTGCGCGACGCCACTGGCCCGATAGCCGACCTGCTCTATGCTGGCGCGGGCTGGCCCGTCCATCCCGAACGCGCGCCGGGCATCTCGCCCATCGCCTATCTCGACCAGTTGGGCGTACTCGCGGCGCGTCCACTGCTGGCCCACGGCGTCCAGGTGGACGCGGACGATGTGGCGCGCATCGCGCGGGCAGATGCGGCGGTAGTCCACTGTCCGCGCAGCAATACGCGATTACAGTGCGGGCGCATGCCCTACGGGTTATACCGCGCGGCTGGCGTACGGTTGGCGCTCGGCACCGATAGCCTGGCCAGCAGTCCCTCGCTCGCCGTCTGGGATGACGCCATCGCGGCGTATGAGGCTGCACAGCGCGGCTGGCGAGATGCCGACGCCCGCCGAATTGTTGCGGCTGGCGACCCTGGGTGGCGCCGACGCGCTGGGCCTGGCGGATACCTAGGAACGCTGGAGCCGGGCAAACTCGCCGCGCTGGCCTGCGTCCCACTGGACGCGCTCACCGCCAGCCGAACGCGCCGATGCTGACGCTGTGCTGGCGGCGCTGGTCGCCGGGCGCATCACACCAGAGGCGCTGCCCGCTTAGACTTTTTGTTCTTGAAACCAATTGAATCAAACCGCTCATGTAAGATTGCTTTGTCAAGCGTGTTGGATGGATGACTATTTCAAGAGGCGTTTGCCCAACTCGTTTGACGGACGAAACTCTAGGCGCTACGATAGCAGCAGCGGCCAAGCCCTGCGCAAAGCAAACAACGATGTCCATTGGCTGGAGAGGGTATTACCGATGGCAATCCCGCCGCTAATAAATGGTTTGCTCCCTCCTGGCATTTACCCGGCATCGCTGACAGAGGTTTGGACAATGTTTGATCAGGCTTCGTCCACGACACGTCAGGCATTGAATCAGGCCCTAGAACACGCAGTTGCGCTGATTTGGAACAGGGATCCTGCCGCCGTAATCTATGTCAATGGCAGCTACGTCACGGATAAAATCGATCCGATTGATGTTGACCTGGCTGTAAGGTCTGATATTTGGGACGACACGCTGTTCGCTGTTGAGTTATCTCGGTCATATCCAGGCGAAGAACTACTCGTAGATTTTTTCGTCAATACGATACAAAGCAATCAGCATATGGAAGATCTCTTCCAAGAGGTTCAAGGGAGTCCAACCCACAAAGGGATCGTCGTTCTAACGCCTTGAGGAGATAAGCTCGAAGGATAAAACGGGAGCTCACCATGGAATCTATCCTCCACAACGACTATCGCCAGCACCCCATCACCTCGGATGAGGCATGCAACCAGTATCGCCGCTACCTTGCGAAACTCGAAGCGATGGTTGCCGAGCAGGAAGATGTTGTCATCAGGGCGCGCTCAGATTCGAGTGTGGCGGTTCTGACTCGTGCGCGGACATCCCTCTGGCGGCTGCTTACCAAACGTCAGGGAGTGCTCGATGAGCTGGCGGCCTACGAACGCCGCTGCACAGATTTGCAGGAATAAAGCCGGAGGCGCTGCCCGCCGCCACTATTTCTTTGGGTTGAAGAGCAGTGTCGTCAGTTCGTTCTCAACGGTATCGGCGTCGGGCGCCCCAGCGGAGGCGAGCAGCAGATAGGCAGGCATCGTCGGCGCGGGTGAGGGTGGCAGCGCGCTAAACGTCTGATAGGCGGCGCGGAGACGGTCGGGCGCTGTGGGATGGCTATTGGCCAGCGTGCGAAACCCAGTCGTCGCCTCCACCCGCAACTGCGAGATCACCTGCGGCGGAAATTCGCCATAATGGCGGCGCATTTCCGCATAGATGTTCTGGCTCTTATGGCGACGCATATCCTCACGCAGCGCCGCCAATGTCTTGTTAAACGTGCGACGGGCCACCAGCAGCCCGGTCAGCCCATTGATGAACGCCTGTGGCCCGTAGGCGTCGATAGCGGCGCGGTCAGCGGCGAACTCGCCAACGCGACTCTCGCGCATCCGCAGCAGATGATAGCCTGACCAGAGCAGCCGGAACGGCAGCATAACCGTCCAGGTGAAGATGAGGCCGAAGAGAGCAAGCGACGTGGAGTAATTTCCATAGCGGCGGTAGCGTCTCGTCCGGCTCATCGTGCCATATGACTGCTCTGCGACGCCGCCGATGATGCCGTAGACGAACTCGTGTAACAGAACTTCGGCCTGAGTCAAGTAGCGATGCAGCGCCGTGTAATTGTTGTAGGAGTGCGCCAACTCGTGGGCGAGCAGCGACTTCATCTCGACATCACTCAGCAGCGGGAGATTCGCCACGCCGATACGCAATACATCGCCCCCGGTGAGCCTGCGCATGATATCGAAGTCACTGCCAGGCATCAGCACAACGTGCTTCGGCACAGGTACATGCACACGCTGGCTGACCTCGTCCAGCGCCGCCAGCAGCGCGGGGAAGCGCTCGCGTGTCACCGGGATGCCTTTGTGATTGCGCCGACTCGGCCAGAGCGAGCTAATGATGAGCGCCAGAAAGATACCGCCGACGATAGCGCCAACCCAGGTATGGTCGGCGACGGTAGATACAATGAGCCAGACGCAGAGAGCGATGATCGCCAGAATCGCACCATAGATAACAGTCGCGATGAGCAACAGTAGCGCCAGATAGAGCACGTTGAGCGAACTGGCTGAATCGCCGCGTATCGCCAGCCGCCGCAAATCGCGCTGCGCCTGCCCATCCGCCAGGCTGCGATCCGTCTTCGCCAGCGCTTTCGCCAATCCACGATCATGCTCCAGCGGATCACCCGGCCCGCCCCAGCCGCACGAACACTGATACAGTCCCAGCGCATCGGCTGCCACCATCGCGCCACACAGCGGGCAGCGTTTCGGCTGCGGCGACGCTATTCCCGTATGTGACGTCACTCTCGCCTGATCCATCCCTTCACATCCTCATCATGTCTCTCGGCCTACCAGCACGCGCAACATCTCTTGCGTTAGATTCGCATCTCCATTCTACCGGGTCTGTCCAGTCCTTTCTGCTGGCAGATGAGGCAACACAAGGCAGAAGCTGATGTGTGTTGATGCCTTGCGGGCGGTAACAATTTCTGCCATACTTCGCGCAAGCAGACCGTATGATGAAGCCAGGGAGGAATCATGAAGACGGACAAGCGCATCGCGTGGCAGTTGCGAATCGTGTCGTGGTCCGCCTTTGGCCTCGCCTGGCTGGTCATTCTCGGCTATATCACCATGCTCATTGCCAATATACGCGCTACCCCATCCACCGCGACCGGCCCGCAGTCGCCGATTTCCGCCATCTTTCGCGCGCTTGCCTTGCCCGGCCTGCCACCATCGCCATCCGCTGATGGGCTGCTCTTGCTGCTGATGTGCGGCGTCTTCGTGCTGGCGCTGCGTACCTCGCCCGCGCTGCTGCGCCCCAAACCATCAGATGCGCCCGCACCAGCCATCGCGCCGACTGTGGCCCCTGAAGCGCCATCGTTCCAGGCGCCGCTTGCCGCGCCACTGCCTGCGGCGACACAAGCCACCGAACTGCTGCGCATCTTTGTCAGCCATAGCAGCGGCGATAACGCGTTTGGCGCGGCGCTGGTTGACCGCCTGCGCGCGCATGGCTTCGATGTCTGGTACGACTCGCAGGGCGGCCTCGGCGCCGAGGGAACCTGGGAAGGCGGCATCCCGCCCGCAGCCTACTGGCAGGATGAGATCGCCCGCGAATTGACCGCGCGCCCGATATTCCTGGCCATTCTGACGCCGCAGTCCGCCGCCTCGAAGTGGGTGCATGATGAGATCGGGCTGGCGTGGACTCAGAAGAATAGCGCCAATGTCACGCAGGGCAAGATCGTCGTGCCCGTGCTGCGCCAGACCTGCGCGATTAACCCATGGTTGACACTCGTGCAGTTTGTGGACTACCGGGCGGAGGTGGACGCGGAGGCCGCCTTCGAGAAGCTGCTGATAGCCCTACGCCACGGCAGCACGATCCCCGCGCCGCCAGTAGAAGTGGGGCCGCCGTTCGACATCGCGGCGCTGCCCGGCATCGAGCGCTTTATTGGCCGCGAGGACGACGCAACGACGGTCATGAAGCTGCTGACTGGCGCAGGCGCTGATAGTGGTATCGCGGGCATCGCCTCGACCAATGGGCTGGCGGGGATTGGCAAGACGGCGCTCGCCACCGAGGTGATACGCCGCCTGATGGGCGCCAACGCTTTTCCCGATGGCATCGCCGTGGTGGTCGCCAGAGATGAGCATGATCCGGTGCGGCTGCTCAAGCAGGTTCTTGCTCGATTCAGCGAGGGGCGGCGCGAGCCAGGCGAAGACACGCTGGCGACGCTGGCCGACCGGGCGCGGCAAATCCTGGCGGGGAAACAGGCGCTGGTCGTGCTCGATAATGTGGAGCCGGGGGCGCATGTCGGCGAGGTCGTGCAGCCATTACGCGCGGCGGGGGCGGCTGTGCTGCTGACCTCGCGGGCGGAGCTACCCGCCGTGCCACGGGAGGCGCGTATGAAGCTCGACGTGCTGCCGCTGCCCGAGGCGCTCGACCTCTTCGCGTCCTATTACGGGCGTGGCGCGGCGCTCGACCTGACCGCCGGAGAGCTGCGCGACGTGAACACCATTGTGACGCTGCTGGGGCGGCACACGCTGGCGGTGAAGCTCCAGGCGGCCAACGCGGCCAGCCTGGGTCGGCCACTGGAGCGGCTGGCGGCGGAACTCGAAGCGAACCCCAGCAAAGCGCTGCTGCTGGAAGATGGCGAAGAGGCGGTGCGCTACGTCCTCGATTCGAGCTATGGCCGCGCTCGACGCGCCCGCCCAGCGGCTCTTCGTGGCGCTTGGCGCCTTCGCCACCGGCGACGTTGGCGCGATGCGACGCTGAACATGGGCGCGCTGGTCGCCCGCGAAGCCGACGACGATGGAGCGCCCGGCGCCGAGGCAGATGAGGCGGTGGCGGAACGCAGCCTGAAGGCGCTGATTACCCTGCGGCTGGCCGATCCCGGCCTCGATGAGGCGATGGCCGAGGAGAGCGACCGCGAGCGGGTGCGCCTGCATCCGCTCGTCTACACCGATGCGCAGCAGCGCTTTGAGCCGTCTCGCCAGCGAGGAGCGCGCGGCGCTCTCCCAGGCGGTGGCGCAGTGGTACGCTGACTATAGCCAGAACAAAGCGGACGCCGCACTGGAAAGCGACGAGCGTAACATTCTCGGCGCGCTCGTCTGGGCGCTCGCCGCCAGCGATGACGCGCTGCTGATTCGCCTCTGTCAGGGCAGCGCCAACTACTGGAACACCCACAGCCGGACGGCGGCGCGTGAACAATATCTTCCGGCGGCGGTGGCGGCTGCCGAGCGCCAGGTCGCCGCCGAACGCAACGATGCGACGGTCATAGACGCAGCGATACTACATGGCCATTATGCGACGCTGTTACAGCAACTTGGGCGCATGCGCGAATTCAGGGAGATGGCGACCGCCAGCCTGAACGAATATCGAGAAGCGCATGACCAGCGCGGCGAAGGCGTCGCCCTCTCCAAGCTCGGCGACCTGGCGATGCAGGAAGGCGACCTGACCACCGCCAAGACCAACTACACCCGCGTGTCTCGCCATCATGCAGGCGGTCCATGACCAGCGCGGCGAAGGCGTCGCCCTCTCCAAGCTCGGCGACCTGGCAATGCAGGAAGGCGACCTGTGACCGCCAAGCCAACTACACCCGCTATCTCGCCATCATGCAGGCGACCAATCACTCGAAGCAGGGTATCGCTGGTTCAATCTTGCTGCTGTGCAGGAGGCGGAGGGCGACCTCGACGCGGCAGAACATGGTATCGCCAGTCTCTCGCCATTGCCCTGCGTCTCCAACTGGCGCCTCAGATTTTACCCTCGCTTGAGGCATTGGGAACGTTCCTGCTGCGACATCAGCGCAACGCGGATGAGGGCTGCCAGTTGCTCGGCCAGGCGGCGGCGCTCTACGAGCAGTTGGGACAGGACGCGGCGGCGACACGGGTACGCCAGCGGGCGGCGCAACTGGGCTGCAATCTCGATGCTCAGAATTAGCCGCAGGTCTTCAGCCTGCGGCGCGCGACACCCATAACCGATGTTCCTCGCAGGCCTCCATCCAGGCTGGCCCATCCGGCTGGCGAACTGGCATGCCTCGCTTGCCTGTGCTACGGTTGGTGGTGCGGGATAGCAAGGGGTAGGTTGCCCTGGGGCGTCCCGCTTCGTCTGTACATCTGTACTACTCGTGTTCGTACTCGTTGCATCTGCCTCCGGTAAACACCCCGGCTCGCACGCCGTCGTCCTCGCGACGCGCGAACCTCACATAGACGCGATACCGCGAGGGATGGTGATAGACCGTGGCCGACTTTACCCACCTGCACGTCCATTCCGAATATAGCCTGCTCGATGGCCAGTCGCGTATCGAGCGGCTGATCGAGGCGACCAAGGCGGGCGGCATGGATGCGCTGGCCCTCACCGACCACGGCGGCATGTATGGCTCCATCGAGTTCTACAAAGCCTGCAAAGCGGCGGGGATAAAGCCAATTATAGGGGTTGAGGGCTACTCTGTCCCCTCGCTCGAAGAGAAGACTGGCCGCTACGAATACAACCACCTGCTGCTGCTAGCCAAGGATCGGGTCGGCTACCACAATCTGCTCAAGCTGACGACGCTGGCGCACACCAAGGGCTACCAGGCGCGCCCGCGCATCGACAAGAAGATGCTGGCCGCCCATGCCGAGGGGCTGATCGTCACGTCGGGCTGCCTCTCCGGCGAGATTCCCGAACTGCTGCTCAAGGGCGACCTCAACGGCGCGCGGGCGGCGGCGCGCTGGTATCTGGATGTCTTCGGGCCAGAAAACTTCTATATCGAGGTGCAGGATCACGCGGCGCCCGATTCGCCGCAGGTCAAACTGAACCCGATGCTCTACGACTTGAGCCGCGAGACAGGCGCGCCGCTGCTGGCCACCAACGATCTGCACTATGTCGCCGCCAGCGACGCCCAGGCGCAGGATGTGCTGCTCTGTGTGCAGACCGGCAAGACGCTGGACGAGCCGAAGCGGATGAAGTTCGACAGCCAGCACTACTACCTCAAGACGCCCGACGAGATGGCGCGGATGTTCCCGGAGCTACCCGAGGCGCTGACCAATACGATGCGCGTCGCGGAGATGTGCAACGTCGAGATCGAGTTCGGCGCGAACCTGCTGCCCATCTACCATATCCCCGCCGGGTACGCCACGCCGGAGGAATACCTCTACCATCTCTGCCTGGAGGGCGTCAAAGAGCGCTATGGCGCGATGAGCGAGGCGGTGCAGCAGAAGCTCGATTATGAATTCGAGGTCATCCGCTCGAAGGGCTTCATCTCCTACTTCCTGATCGTCTGGGACTATGTGAACTTTGGCCGCAGTCGTGGCATGCGCTGCGTGGCGCGCGGCTCGGCGGCTGGCAGTCTGGTCGCCTATGTGCTCGGCATCACCAATGTCGATCCGCTGCGCTATGACCTGCTCTTCGAGCGCTTCCTCAACCCTGAGCGCATGAGCATGCCCGATATCGATATGGACTTCCCCGACGACCGCCGTGAGGAAGTGATTCGCTACGTCGCCGACAAGTATGGCTGGGATAAGGTCGCCCAGATCGTCACGTTCAACACGATGGCCGCCAAAGCCGCCGTGCGCGATGTGGGCCGCGTGATGGGCATGCAGAACGAGGCCGACCGGGTGGCGCGGCTGATCCCCACTGGCCCGAAGGTGACGATTAGCAGCGCGCTGAAAGACGTGGCGGAACTGCGCCAGACCTATGAGACGCATCAGCAGATTCACGCGCTGGTCGATATGGCGCGCGGCCTCGAAGGAACGGTACGCAGCACCGGCATCCACGCGGCGGGCGTCGTCATCTCGCGCGACCCGCTGGAGACGGTGGTGCCGCTGCAACTGCGCGACTACAAAGAGGCGAATCCGTGGATGGTCTCGCAGTATGAGCAGGCGCACCTGGAAGAGCTTGGCCTGCTCAAGTTCGACTTCCTCGGCCTCTCGAACCTGACCATCCTGATGAACAGTCAGAAGTTCATCCAACAGACGCGCGGCATCGAGATCGACCTCGACCGCCTGCCCACCGACGACACGCGCACCTATGAGCTACTGGCGCAGGGCGAGACGACCGGCGTCTTCCAGCTCGAATCGGGCGCGATGCGCGGCTACATCAAGGAATCTGAAGCCCACCTGCATCGAGGATGTGACGGCGATGGTGGCGCTCTACCGTCCCGGCCCAATGGATTCGATTCCGACCTTCATCAAGGCAAAGCATGGCGAGATCGAGGTCAAGTATCTCCATCCAATGCTGGAACCGCTGCTGCGCGAATCCTACGGCGTCATCGTCTACCAGGACCAGGTGCTGCTGATCGCCGTCCAGTTGGCGGGGTTCACCTGGGGCGAGGTGGATAAGTTCCGCAAGGCGATGTCCAAGAAGATCCCCGAAGAGCTTGCCAAGTACCGCGACAAGTTCGTCAAGGGGTGCGCGCAGAGCGGCATTAAAGAGAAGGTCGCCGAACAAATCTTCGCCTTCATCGAACCCTTCGCTGGCTACGGATTTAACAAGTGCGCCCATGGCTCGACCGAGATCCAACTGCCCGACGGCTCGCGCATGGCGCTCTCCTGCCGCCTACCGGAATCCACCTGCCGAGATCATGGCGATGTGGCCCGATGGCCAGATTCGCCCGCACAAGGTGGCGCGCATCGTCCAGACCGGCCGCAAGGCGCTGCTGCACATTCGCACGGCGTCGGGCAAATCGATCAAGGTGACGCCTGAGCATCGGCTGCTCACCACCGAGGGCTACCTGCCCGCGAGCGAGATGCGCGTTGGCACGGAGCTTATCACCGCGCCGCGCCGTGTCACCGAGCGGCAACGCGCCGCCCGACGAACGATGATGGCGCGGCTCAATCGCAGTACAGCGCAGCGCGCCCGTGTCAGCCGCCGCGTAAAAGCCTACCAGGCGGCCCGTGACCCGGAAGAGCAACGTCAGCATATGCGGCGGATGCACGAGATGTATCCGCATCTGACTCGCAGTGGCGTTGCGGCGATGCACGAGCGCATCAAATGGCTCTTTGCCAATGATCCTGCGTGGAAAGAGCGCCTGATCGCCAAATCCATCGCGAATACTCGCGCCTGCTACGACACTGGCCCCGGTTACGGCCGCTGCTCCATCGCATCAAATGGCATGTGGTGCGCCAGCCAGCCTGAGCGCGATATGTGCGAGTGGCTGATCGAGCAGGGCATCGAGTTCGAGATGCACAAGAGTACTCGGCAACGGACGCATCTGCGACTTCTATTTCAATGGCGTCTACTGGGAAATGGACGGCATGGATCGAGATGCGCGCTACTTCGCGGAGAAGTATGGCGACCTGCCCTATGTCGTCGTGACACCCGAAGATTTCAAGCCCGTCGTGCTACAACATCTGGGCGTCGCCCACGCCGCGAATGGCGACCCCATTGTCTCAATCACACCCTGTGGCGAGGCGATGACCTACGATGTGGAGATGGCGCCCGATGGCCCGCTCAACTATATTGCCAACCGCATCGTCTCGCACAACAGTCACGCGGCGGCGTACGGATTCGTGGCCTACCAGACCGCCTACCTCAAGGCGAACTACACGGCGGAGTTCATGGCGGCGACGCTGACCACCGAGGCGGGCGACGCCAAAAAAGTGGTGGCGGCCATCGAAGAATGCCGGCGGATGGATGTCGAGGTGCGCCCGCCAGACATCAACAAGAGCGAGAGCGGCTTCACGGTCGAGACGATGGAGCCTGACCCAGAAACAAGCGAGGCCCGATGGGCGGTGCGCTTCGGCCTGCTGGCGATCAAAAATGTCGGCTCGCGGCCAATCGAAGCGCTCCTGGAAGCGCGACGCGAGGGCGGCCCATTCCGCTCGCTGGCCGATGTCTTCGCGCGCACGGATAGCAAGAATGTGACTCGCGGCGCGGCGGAATGTCTGATCAAGGCGGGCGCGCTCGATAGCCTGGGCCGACGCAGCCAGTTGCTCGCGGCGCTGGATCGCGCGCTCTCATACGGCCAGCAGCAGCGCAAGATGCGCGAGATCGGGCAGAATAGCCTGTTCGGCGGGCTGAGCAACGACGATCACGACGACTTTACCCTGCCCGATGTGCCCGACCACTCACAGGAGCAACTGCTGGCGTGGGAGAAAGAGTTGCTGAATCTCTATCTCTCGGCGCACCCGCTCTCACATATCGCCTCGGCGCTCAAGCGGCGCGTCACCACCTATACCGCCAATCTGAACGAGGAGTGGGCGGGCCAGAAGATCACTCTTGGCGGACGCATCACCGAGATTCGCCGGATGTTGACGAAAAGCGGCGACGCGATGCTCATCGTCCAGCTCGAAGATTTGCAGGGAACCGTCTCGGTGACGGTCTTTCCCAAAACATATGCCGCCACGAGCGAGGTATGGCGCGAAGATGCGATCGTGCTGGTGACTGGCGTCGTAAAATTCCGTGACGAAGACCCAGAGATCATCTGCGATAACGTCGAGGAATTCGCGATGATGCCCGACGAAGTTGATCGCAAGGAGTATCTGGTGCGCATCTCCTTCCGCCGCCAGAAGAATAGCGTCCTCGATGTGGCCCACCTTCAGGATGTCATCACCGCATTGAACGACTTCCCCGGCCACGACCGCTATGAGTTCGTCGTGCGCAACGGCTCGTGGGAGGCGCGGCTCACCCAGCCGCCGGAGTGTGCGGGCATCCGCTACTGCCCAGAGCTTCATCAGCAACTCGAAGGCATCCTGGGGCCAAACACCGTGCTGCCGCAATATGCCAGCGGGACGGCTGGCGGCTGATGCAGTTTTAGCAATTACAGGGGACACGCTCTCGGCCATAATGCAGTTTTAGCAATAACGCCGTACAGTGTGCTGGGGCGAGCATGCCGGAGCCTGAAGGCCCCGGCGAATGGGGGAAATTCGCCGTAGCGTCACGCTACGGCCTGCCGCCCTCACGACGCTGCATGGTGTCCGTCGTAAATGAAAAGTGCATAATGGCCGGAGTACGAGCGCAGAGGCCATAAATGGCCACCTCGCCGCTGTGGCGGCGAGCGGGCCAGCCCGCCGGGCGTTTACGCCCTCCGCCGTCCCTACCCCGGCCTTTCAAGGCCGGAACTGTCCCCACCATTTTGTAAAACTGCATGACTCGCCAGCCGCTTCATCTCCCTCCCCAAACCGGACTGTACCGATGTCCGTATCATCTAGTGGAATACTCCCAGGACGCGCTGCAAGCCAACCCATCCGCTGGCACACCATCTGGTATACTAAGGGTCGCGCAGCGCACCGAAATCTCATAACAGGCTGCCGACCTGAGTGACTGCACTTGGAGAGGATGTTAGTGTTTTGGATGGAACATTCTGCCCGCATTGCGGCTCTGCCACGCGCCCTGGTGATACACGGTGTCTGGTATGCGGCGCACAACTGAGCCAACGTTCTGAACAGCCGGACAGAACGACCATCGCCGCTCCAGCGGATGCGCCGCCAGCCGCGCCGCAGCCCGTACAGGCAGCGCCGCCGCCACCATTGACACCACCAGCCGTCACCGGCGCCGTGCCACCGCCGACCAGCCAATCGCCCTACGGCCCCTATCAGCCGTATCAGGGGGCTGCCCCTACTGGCGCGAGGCCGCCATACCCGGCCCAACCAGGATACGCGCCCTATCCGCCACCGTCATATGCCCCCTATGGCCCGGCGTATCCACCCGGTCAACCCGGTGCGCCTGGCGCTCCGGCGTATCGTGGCCCGGCTCCGTATATGCAATATCCCTATCCCTATCCACCCGCGCCACAGCCCGGCCAGCAACCACAGATGCGCGCGCCAGGGCAGCCGGTCTACGCACAGGGGCAGATCGCCCCAGGATATCCAAATCCGGCCTATCCGTATCCACAGCCATACTGGGGGTATCCTTACCCAATGGCGGTCGCCAAACGCCGTGAGCCAGGCGAGGTCTATGCGCTGGTCGTGGCGTGGATCGTCTTTTCATTTGGCATTCTCTCCATCGTCGGGGGGCTTTTACTCTTGTTGATTGGCGGCGTTGCTGCGGCCAACGGCTCCGGTGACAGCCTCGCCGTGTTGACAACCTTCGCGGGCTTCACGCTGGGGCCAATTCTCGGTGGCGTACTGGCCATCGTCTATGGCATTTCGCGGGCGATGAAACGCCCATCGGCGGCGCCAAATCTGCCATCGGCGCTGGTCATGCTCACGCTGACGATCATCGCGCTGGGCGCGGCGGTCGTCCTCTGGCACTTCTATACCTCGCCGGGGTTGGCGTTCGCTGTGCTGCCGCTGGCGCTGATCGCGGGCTTCCTGCCTGCCCTGACCATTCTGGCGTATGGCGTGCAGCGACTTGGCCCCGCCACAACACGCCGTCATCTGTGGCTCTCGCTCTTCTTCGGCGCGACGATGGCGCCGCTCTTCGCCATCATTTTCGAGGGCATCGCCTCACTGCTGATTTTCCTTGGCTTGAGAATCGCCCGACCCGATCTCTCGTCCGGTATCTCTGATGTGACGAATACAGCGCCACAGAATGCGACCGATGTGCTATTCCTGCTGCTGGTGTTAGCGGTAGTCGCGCCGCTGGTCGAGGAGGGGCTAAAGCCGCTGGGCGTGGTGTTCATCATGCGCCGTCTGCGCTCACCCGCCGAGGCGTTCCTACTGGGGTTGGCGGCCGGCGTTGGCTTCGATATGGTCGAAACCATCGGCTATATTGGCAGCGGCCAGGCAGATTGGGTGTCCGTCGCCATCCAGCGGGTCGGCGCTGGCCTGCTCCACGGTCTCGGCGCGGCAATGGCTGCGCTCGGCTGGTACTACCTCATCAATGGCAAAGGTGTGCCTCATCGCTGGCTCAAGGGGTTCGGCGGCCTGGCCTACGCGGTGCTGCAACATGGTTTCTTCAACGCCAGCAACCTGCTGGGATTGGTACCAGGCCCGATTGGCGATCTGATGAGTAAGACACTGTATCTGGGACGTTTGCCGCTCGATAGCGGGACGATCCTGTTCTTCGGCTACTATGCCATCATACTGGGGATACTCGTGTATATGACCGGGCGTCTACGTCACACCATGAACGCGCCAGCGGGAACGGCTCCCGCGCTACCTGCCGCGCCACCGCCGCCATCCGGGAGCGAGCCGCAACCCGTGGCAGGAGGCGTCCGATGATGACGCCACCCGCCACCACACAGCAACCCTACCCGTCGGCTGCGCCCGATGCGACGATACCATCCAGGTCACCAAAGCCATCGCGTTTCGGTCTCATCTTTGGCATCGTCGCGACGGCGCTCACCCTGGGAGCCATCGCGCTGGCGGTCTTTGCGCCGCAACTGACGAGCGCGCCCAGACTCGAGACGCCACAGGGCTGGCAACAGGTCTACAACGGCAATCCTGGCGATGCGACAGGTTTGTGGGATAACGCCAGCGGAAGAACAGGATGCAGTTTCCCATCGGAGGGGCTGGACATAGCGAGCGACGGCGCGTGTGTGTTCACACCGGCAAGTAGCGCGTCGCTGGATGGCGGCGTGCTGATCGTGGCGCAGGTGGCGCCCGCAGCGGATGTCTCGCTCGCACAGGACGCCGGGGTTCTGCTGGATAGCTCGGTGATCGTCCTCGTTTCGCAGGATGGCTCCTATCAGATGTGCATCGACACCTGCGACGTTTTCTCCCCGAGGGCAGAGGGAACCCTCGTCTCGGGATCGACCATCGCCTGGCACACCGACGCGTTCGTTCCCAATGAGATGGCGGTTCTCTATGACGCCGACCAGGGGACGGTCAGCCTGTATGTCAATGGCCAGTACGTGGATCACATCGACGTGGCGACTGGCGGATCACCGACCATCGCGCTGATGACCTCGTCTACTGGGGAGGCGCTCTTTACCCACGTCGCCATCTACGCGGGCGCTACCAGCTAACAAGGCCGATACAGCAAAATGCCCGCTGGAGACATCTCCAGCGGGCATTTTGTCGTGCGCTGATAACGACTCCAAACACCTGCAGTCCCTGACTCCATCTATGAAATAGGCAACGGGCGGTGTTGGGGGAGATATGGCTATGCGTCGCTTGCTGATTGTTGGCTGTCTGCTACTGCTATGCATATCGGGTATCGCGTTCCTGGGGATACGACTTGCATCCTCTGCATCCTCGCCGCCACAAGCGACCGCCACACGTCCGCAGGGCAGCATACCCAGCCTGACGGCAACCATTACGGCTCAGGCTACCGCGAACGCCACGAGCGCGGATTCCGGCCAACTGATATGCGCTAGACCAGCGATTGAATGGGCGTCACTCCGCTCAGAGGCGCCCGCCGATGTCCTCGCCGCAGCCGAATGCACGGCGATGTTTCAGAGCGCGAGGCATAGTAATGACCCGATCTCATCAGCGCTCAATACGGGTACGATTGGAACCCCAGCGCTGGTCAAACCATATGTCGATGGCACACCATCGGCGACTGTGTGGCTTATTCCTGTAGTTGGCCCTTCGGGGTATCCAACAGCTCTACTAGAGTTCGTCTACGACCAGCCGAACCATCGGCTGCGCGCCGGATCGTTCATGGCGGTGGGCAACAACATGTTCTATACATCGCGCACGTTTCCATACATCAGCGCACCACAGGCCACATCGCTGGTGCGGCAGTCGCGGCATGTAGCCCTGATGGCGGGTAGGTCGCCGGAGTTGGTCTATTTCTTCGGCCCTGACCATGCTGCGGTGATTACAGGAACCGCGCAGCCGTGGACATACGGCGGTGATGTGGATATCGATCCGATGTGGCGCGTGCCCGGCGCTGACGGGCGCTGGTATTATGTGACGCCGCACGACCTGCGTGTGCGGGTGGCGAGCGATTTCCCCATCAGCGCTGGCAATCCGCCGATGCCACAGTTTGTCCGATGACCTGTGACGCTCACCCCAGCGGAGCGACGTAGCTTTCGTAGACGGGCACATCGTCCGCCGCGCCCTTGCGACGACGCCAGAGCAGCAGCGCGGGAATGACACCGATGAGCGCCAGGAGGGCCGTCAACGCGAAGATATCGCTATAGACCTGATGTAACGCATTGGTGACGATATTGGCGGCGTCAGCAGGTGCCAGGCCGGGTGTTGCAATGGCTTGGCATCCGCCAACAACGACCGTAGACGCTCCAGCCCCCAAGCGATCAGCCCTGCCAACCCCAGCGTCATGCCAGCCATCCGCAGCGCCGTCACCACCGAGGAGGCGACACCCGCCTGGCTCGGTGGGCTGGCGTTGAGCGCGCTGGTGCTGATCGGCGCGATCACCAGGCCGAAGCCGAGGCCCGCCGTCATCGTCGCCGCCGTCACCTGTAGCTCGCCCACGCTGATCGGCCAGAGGCTCATCTGATAGAGTCCCGCCGCCGTCAGCAGCGTCCCAAGCGCGGCGGTCGGCGGACAGCCGATGCGGCCAGAGAGCCAGCCGCCCGCGAAAGCGCCCACCGGAACCAGCGCCGTCATCCGCACCAGCGCCAGCCCAGCGGCAATCGCGGTCGTATTCTGCAGCGAGAACAGAAAGAGCGGTATCTCGACCAGCGCAATAATCAACGCCACGCCAATCAGCAGGCTGAGCAGCGCCGCCGCACTGAAGGCGACGCGCCGGAAGAGACGCAGATCCACCACCGGCCAGCGAATGGCCAACTCCAGCACGATGAAGGCGACGAAGAGCAGCGCCGCCGCGCCAAGAAACAGCGGATTGAAAGTGCTGTGCGCATCGGGATCGAGCACACCCACGCCTCCGCTCTGCTGTCCCAGCCCCATCGTCAGGCATGTCAGCGATGCGCCGAAGACCAGCGCGCCGAGAATATCCACTGGCTCGCGCACGCCCCGCGCCCGTGGCAGGCTGAACGCGCCGAAGATCAGCAGCAGCGCCGCCAGCGGCAGATTAAGCCAGAAGATCCACGTCCAGCCCCAGGTGGTCGTGACCCACGCGCCCCAGACCGGCCCAAGCACGCCGCCCGCCTCCGTCACCGCGCCAACCAGCCCCAGCGCCAGCCCGCGCCGAGTGCCGCCAAAGAGATCGCCCGCGACGGCCATCGCGACGGGCACCAGCGCGCCGCCGCCAACCGCCTGAATGAAGCGCGCGGCCACCAGGATATCGAGTCCCGGCGCTGAGGTATCCAGCCCAAACTGCCCAAGCGGCGCGACCAGCGCCTGCACGATGTTATAGAACGGCGTGAGCAGCGCGCCGCCGATGGTCGTGCTGTCGGGGGCAATCGAACCGCCAAGCTGGGGCGAGAGCGCGCAGACCAACGAACCCAGGCCAAAGATCACCAGGCAGATCGCAAAGATGCGCCTGCGCCCGAAGATATCGCTGACACGACCCATCAGCGGCATGGCGATGACGTAGCCGAGCAGATAGCCGCTGACAATCCAGGCGGCGCGGTCGGGCTGTGTGATCGGCACGCCAACATCGCCGATCATCGCGGGAAGCGCAGTCACCACCACGGTCTGATCGAGCGCCGTCAAAAAGACCGCAACGCAGACGACGCCGAGCGCGACATACCCCATCCTTGAGAGGCGTCCGTCAAGTTGTCGTAAGGGATCGCTCCCACGCGCTGGTGTATCTGCCCCGACTACGTCCGCCACTCACGCTGCTCCTCTCACTGCCATGCCGCCGCTGTCGCCTGCCCACTCTACCGTTACGACTGGCGCCTGGATGTTCACGGGCGCATCATACTTCGAGAGATAGAAGGTGCGGGTCGTCTGGTCGATATCACCCGGTACCACCTGTCCGGTCAGCACGACCGAATAGAGCCTGCCATCGCTTTTGCCGATGCAGATCGTGGCATGCGGCGCCTTGGTGGATGTCGCCCCCGAACCCAACAGCGCGCTCAGCGCGGCGGTATCCACATCGCCGCTGATCTTCCAGCAGGGTGTGCCATTGGCGCTGCCATCACTCGGCAGCGACGGATTGCGGAGCGAGGTCAGCGCCACGCCAAGCCCCTTCGTCGGGTCAAACAGCGTCACGAAGCTGGCGAACGAATCATCTTCATCCCACGAGCCAGTCAACGGATTCTGATACCACGCCTGCTGGTCGATGATGACTAGTTTGGTCGAGACTGTGATGCCACCGAAATCAACGGTGCCATTGGAACTGAGCCGGTTGGGACGCTGCACATCGCCATCGGCGGCGGTCAGGCTGCTGAGGCCGGGATCGCCCGCCGGCTTCGGGCCGAGATGGTCGGCGGTCATCACGAAGTGAAATGTCTTGGCGTCGTTGAAATGCTGCTGCGCCGCTGTCAGCAGCGAGGTCGTCGTTGGCAGCGACGGCTGATTACACCCTGTCAGGACAACCGCCGTCATCAGTATTGTCAGTCCCAGCGCGGCGCCCCATCGCATTCCCTGCCACCGGGATCCATATCGTCGTTGCTTCAAAGTCGCTCTCCCTTCCCTGCATCGCACATCGCGCACGTGGCGCCACAGGCTACCTCGCCTGCCCATTATCGCCGCGCAACTCCAGGCGTCAAATCGGCTGCCGCTCACACGTCCTATACCACCTCTCCGATGAAGACGACTTCAGGCGCGCTATACTCTTGGAAAGGCGCCACAAGGTACCGGACATTGGGGCTATGGGCGCGTTCCCCGTGCTAAAAAGGATCGAAGCCATATGACATCCGCTACCATGAAGGCTATCTACTTCGAGGAGACTGGCGGCGCTGATGTGCTGCGTTTCGGCGACATGCCACGCCCACAGCCAGACAATGGGCAGGCGCTGGTACGCGTGCTGGCCTGCGGCGTGAATCGGCTCGATATCTACGCGCGCACTGGCCGGACGCCGGTGAAGCTCCCCCATATCTCCGGCTCAGAGGCGGCGGGCGAGGTGGTAGCCTATGGACCCGGTGTCGCGACCGAGCCAGTGCCCGTGGGCAGGCTCGCCGCTATCGCGCCCTATCTGTTCTGCGGCCAGTGCGAATTCTGCGTCGCTGGCGAAGAGACGATGTGCATGCGTGGCGATATCCTGGGGCTGGCCAGCCAGGGCGCGTTCGCCGAATATGTCGTCGTGCCAGTCTCGAGCCTCGTGCCCCTGCCAGAGGGCGTGAGTGCGGCAGAGGCAGCGGCGGTGGGCCTGGCGATGATTACCGCCTGGCGCATGCTCATCGAACGAGCGCAGGTTCAACCCGGCGAGACGGTGCTGGTACAGGCTGGCGGCAGCGGCGTGGGCAGCGCGGCCATTCAGATCGCGAAACTGGCGGGCGCGCGGGTGATCGCGACGGTGGGCAGCAGCGAGAAGATGGAACACGCCCAACGGCTCGGCGCGGACAATGTTATCAACTATAACGAACTCGATTTTGCGCAGGAGGTGCGCAAGCTGACCGGCAAGCGCGGCGTCTCGGTGGTGGTGGAGCATATTGGCGCGGAGACGTGGGCCAAAAGCATCGCCTGTCTGGCGCGCGAAGGGAGGCTGGTCACCTGTGGCGCGACCACTGGCAACGAGGGCATGACCAACCTCTGGACGCTCTTCGCCAAAGAGCTACGGCTCATCGGCTCCTATGGTGGCACACGCGCCGACCTGACGACGGTGCTGCGATTGGTGGCGAACGGTCAGCTTCATCCGGTGATCGCGCGCACGTTGCCACTGGAATCCGTCGCCGAGGGGCAGCGGCTGCTGGAGGAGCGCAATGTCTTCGGCAAAATCGTGATCGACACGACGAAATAACACCGAGTGTGCCTGACTGCGCGGGCAATTGATCTACTCTGCGCCACATGCTCCAAATCCCCCCCTTGACTCTCCGGTAACCGGAGAGTGCAAACTTTGCGTGACGGCAATTTCACAGCGTGTGAGCGGGAGGCGCCAATGCTCAAAATCGGCGAATTTTCGCGCTTGAGCCAGGTAACAGTCAAAACGCTGCATCACTACGATGAGATGGGGTTGCTCAAGCCGTCACTGACAGACCCATTCACCAGCTATCGCTATTACACGCTCGACCAGTTACCACGTCTGCACACCATCATGGCGCTGAAAGAGTTGGGGCTGTCACTGGAGGAAATAGCCAGGTTAGTGTCTGAGAACCTGTCGACGGAACAAATTCGCGGCATGTATCGGCTGAAACAGTCTGAACTTCAGCAGCGTGTCCGCGAGGAGCAGGCACGGCTCGCGCAGGTTGAATTTCGCCTGCGCCAGATTGAACAGGAGGGTATCATATCCACCCTAGACATCGTCATCAAGCGCATTGAGCCGTTTTCGGCGCTGACCATGCGCCGGATATTTCACTCGCGACAAGAACGCGAGGTCGTCGCCAGAGGCATCGAAGAAGCGATCAAGCGGGGAAATATCACCTGGACTGGTGGGGTACCGACCGCCATTTTCTATGAGGATGAGTTTCGCGGGGACTATCTCGACACGGAAATGGTCGTGCCAGTCAACCCCACACACGCCCCTGTTGTCTCGCTCGGAGACGCTGGAACCTTCACCCTCCGGGAATTGCCCGCCATCGAAACGGCGGCGGTCTACATGCACCAGGGCGACTACGATACGCTCAACGAGAAATACCTGCTGCTTCAGCGTTGGGCGGTGGAAAACGGCTACCACCTGAGCGGCACATGGCGATTTCTCTATCATCGCGGGCCGATGCATCGGGGAGACGCCTCAGACTATCTCACCGAGATTCAGCATCAGCTCGACCCCGCATAGTCCCACGAATGTACGTGGCCATACAGCGAGCAATCATATAATTACTGCCCAGTTCATGGGTAGAGGGGAGACGTTTTATGTCCGAAGCAAACAGGCTCCTTGCACAGCGCTTCTTCGATGAAATCCTCACCCGTCAGAACTACGCCGTCTGCCGCGAGGTCATGGCGGAACACTACGTGGAACACGCGCTGGCGCCTTTCGGCCAGTCCGAGCCGGGCAGCGTCTCGGGGCCGGAACACGCGCAGAGCGCCGCCGAGTGGCTGCACGCGCAGTTTCCGGATATCCGCATGCGGGTCGAGATGACCATCACCGAGGGCGATCTGGTCGCGTGCCGTGTCTTCACCGAGGGGACGAATCTTGGCCCATTCAATGGCACGATCCCACCAACCGGAAGGCACTTCGCAGGGTGGCAGCATCACTGGTTCAGGGTCGCGGACAACAAGCTTGCCGAACACTGGGCGGTACGCGAAGATCTGCCGATGATGATGCAGTTGGGCATCATTCCCGCGCCGGGCAGACCAGCGCTGTGACGGGCTGCCACTGGTTACATGATCTGGGCAAATCGTGCTGGGCGGACTGGCGTTGTCATCGAGCCTGGCTACCGTGCTGTTGCGCTCAACCCCACCACCGCCAAGTTGTTGAGTGACCTGGGGAATATTGGGGGCGACGCTCTCGGCTTCCCCCACGGGGGTCTTGGTGAGGGCATTCTCCGTGCTGATCTCACTGTGGGATACGCCCGCTCGCACTGGCATGTCCCTGTGGTACGTTACAATCAGTTCTCCAGAAAATCGGCGACGGCGTCGAGGAAGCGCTGGCGTTCGCGGAATAAAAAGAAGATGTGGCCGCCCGCGAACGGGAGCAACTTCGAGCCGGGTATGCCGCGCTGCATCTCCTCAGCCAGCGCGAAGAGGGCGGTCTTGTCGTTCTTGCCATGCATAATTGCCGTCGGCGCCTGTATTTCAGGCAACCTGTCGGTGCAGTTGAACGTGGTCGATGCGTCACGCTGCCGAATGAATGCGTAACGCGGCTGCGGATATTTGCCTCGGAAGATGGGCGCGCTGGATAACAGACCGAGTATACGGAACCGCCAGCCTCGCGGGAGAACGCGCGCCGATGTGGAGACGAGAACCAGCTTTTCGACGCTTTCGGGATGCTCTAGCGCCAGTGTGAGCGCGATGCGCCCACCCATGGAGATGCCGAGAATATTGGCGTGTTCGATGCCGAGGGCGTTCATGAGTCCAACTGTGTCATCGGCCATCATCTCGATAGAATAGGGCGCATCGGGTTTGTCGGTGCGACCTGCGCCGCGATTGTCGAACGCTAAGACCTGGTAGCGTTGCGCAAGCCAACTGATGATCGCCCCAACCTCGGAGATGTCGAGTGTCATGCCGAGGACCAACACAAGCGGCTCGCCCTCGCCACGCATCTCGTAATACATCTGAATATCGTTGACCTGTATCGAGGGCATTGCGGTCTCCGTCGTAGACTCAAGAATAGTGTTCGATGCGCCAGTTGGTCGCGGCTGCCCAGTCTTCGGCGCCCGCCATGATAATGTCACAGACGGGGTCTTTGACATCGTAGTACAAATCCCAGTCAAACGAGTCTTTGCGCGCCAGCGCCACCTTCACCTGCGCATACGCCTCCGCCGCCAATGGATGCGTCCGCAGATAGTCGCGGAAGAGCAGCGCGTAACGTCCATTGGCGCTGCCCGCCCGGCGCACATGAATATGCGTGGGGCGCATCTCGGCAGGTGGATCGTAATACAGCTTGCGCCAGTTCTCATCGCCATCGTTGGCGGTCGGCGGCACGTGGTCATGGTCGATATCCACACGGCGGACGCAGCCTGCCCGCGCAAACGGCGCATCGAGGTCATGCGTCAGTTGGGCCACCGTCACCTGCACATCGATGATGTCCTTCGCCGCAAGTCCCGGTACCGAGGTCGAGCCGATGTGATCGATCCGCAACGCCGCATCGCCGAGCGCATCCTGAAGTTGGCGCGCGATCCGCTGGAACTCCTGCGGCCACTCGGGGCGATACTCCACGATGACAATCTCGCGGGTCTGCTTCGCGTTCATCTGGCTTCCCCTGTCATTGCTTGCGTCGTCGCCGGAGCCATGCCGCAATCGAGGCCTCTCCACCCTGGGCCGTCGGATGGTAATACTGGCGGTCGCGCATCTGCTCGGGCAAATAGTCTTGTGGGCGCTCGGGCGGCGGACGCGACGGGTCTTCGGGGTCGGGCTGGCCCGCATAGGTGTCGTGCGCGTACTCGTAGCCTTTGCCGTAGTCGAGCTGCTTCATCAGGCCAGTCGGCGCGTTGCGCAGATGTAGCGGCACCGGATCGTTGCGGGTGGCGCGCACATCCTCCTGGACGGCGGCATAGGCGGTATAGAGCGCGTTGCTCTTGGGGGCGGTCGCCAGATGAACGACGGCCTGCGCCAGCGCCAGCGCCGCTTCGGGCATGCCGACGAAGTGAACCGTCTGCTGCGCCGCGACACAGACCATCAGCGCCTGCGGATCGGCCATGCCGACATCTTCACTGGCGAAGCGAATCAGCCGCCGCACGACGTAGAGCGGGTCCTCACCTGCCTCCAGCATGCGCCCAAGCCAGTAGAGCGCGGCGTCGGGATCAGATCCGCGCAGCGATTTGTGCAGCGCCGAGATCAGGTTATAGTGTTCCTCGCCTGTTTTATCATAGAGCAGCGCGCGATGCTGCAACGCGTCCTCGATGGTCGCCAGGTTGATATGCCGCGTGCCAACGTCTGCATCCGCTTTGCCCAGCGCCTCTGGCGCGACACTCGCCGCCAACTCCAGCGCATTGAGCGCCGTGCGCGCGTCGCCATTGGCATAGGTGGCCAGCGCGTTCAGCGCGTCATCGTCAATGGTGATTGGCTGCGCGCCAAGTCCCCGCTCGGCGTCATGGAGCGCGCGGTTGAGCAGCACGCGAATATCGTCATCGCCAAGCGCATGCAGCGTAAAGACACGCGAGCGCGAGAGGAGCGCCGCATTCACCTCGAAGGAGGGATTCTCGGTCGTCGCGCCGATCATGGTGACGGTTCCCCGCTCGACATGTGGCAAAATCGCGTCTTGCTGCGACTTCGAGAAGCGGTGAATCTCGTCGATGAAGAGGATGGTGCGGCGACCCGTCGCGCGCAAGAGCTTGGCCGCGTCGTCCACCACCCGCCGCAGGTCGGCGACGCCCGCCGTGACAGCGCTGAGCGCCACGAAACGCGCCTGGGTCGTATGGGCGATCACACTGGCAAGGGTCGTCTTGCCGCTGCCCGGTGGCCCCCAGAAGATCATCGACGGCGCCTGATCGCGCTCGATGCTGCGGCGGAGGGCGCGTCCCTCATCCAGCAGATGCGGCTGGCCGAGAATCTCATCCAGGGTCTGCGGACGCATCCGCGCGGCGAGCGGTCGCGCGCCCGGCGGCATATTCGTCGCTTCGGGAGCATCGAGCGCGCTCTCTGGCTGTGTCGGCTTTCGCGGCTGGCGCGCTGGCGCTATAGGCGGCGCCTCGCCAAAGAGCGATGCCTGCTGGCGCGGCTCGTCGGTTCCGCTCATACTCGCCTCCCGCAATCTCGAACATCTGACCTATAAACAGCCTCACTGCCAGTATAGCACGCCGCCCTGTTGTGGGGAAATTCTGACTGGCTGCGCCGATTATCGGGTGACATAGTGTGTATAGGCTTACCGATAAGAGCGACCTGGCTAGCGAGATAGGCATATGCCATGGCACAGCGTCCTGATAAGAACTGGCTGCTCACGCAGCAATATCACGATTCGTCACGGCTGGGCGCACGCGCTAACCTGCATGCGCGCTTTGCCACCAATCCTTATCGCTGGTTTCCCTGGATCTTCGATCACTTTCAACTGCCAGAAAATGCCCGCATCCTCGAGTTGGGATGCGGGCCGGGCTGGCTCTGGCTCTCGAACCGCGACCGCATTCCCGCCGACTGGGATATCACACTGACCGATTTCTCGTCGGGTATGCTCGATGAGGCCCGGCGCAACGTAGAGCACATGTCTCATACGTTCAACTACTCTGTCGCCGACGCCCAGGAGATCCCTTATCCCGACAACAGTTATGATGGAGTGATCGCCAATCACATGCTCTACCACATGCCAGATATCCCCACTGCTATCTCCGAGATTCGCAGGGTACTGAAGGATGGTGGGCGATTGTACGCCTCCACGCTGAGCAGCGAATATCTACACGAACTGGCGCAATTCCTGCCCTCGCGCGAGCCTGCGCACCTACGATTCAACCTGGAAAATGGCGCGGATATACTGGCGGAGCAGTTCGAGCGGGTGACGCTGCATCGCTACGCCAATACGCTTGTCATCACCGAGGCCGAACCGCTCATTGCCTACATCGTTTCGATGACACCGGCATCAGCTACGGAGATGCACGAGCGCATACGTGCGGGGATTGGGCAGCGCCTGCGAGAATACCTTGCCTCCCATGGCGAACTGCGGCTCACCGCCGATGCTGGTCTCTTCGAGGCGTGGTGACGACCCGCAGTCAAATCGTCATGATGACGAAGCTGGTAATGACCACTTTAGTCACGTAGCACGGTGAAGCGCTATCAGGTGGTGGGCCAGATGCGCCGCCAGATGCCTGGATACGCGACGACGAAGCCATCGTCATCAACTGGCAACTCAGCGGTAAAGCCGCTGGCGAGACTCTCGTAGCGATAGCGCTGCCTGCCATCCGCGTCATCCAGCCGGGTGTAGCGCTGCCCGAACGGCCTGACATCCAGGTCGGGCGCGGCGATATAGACGACGCTGATCTCGCGTGATTCGCCTGGGGCGAGCGCAAGCCGCCGGATCGGCAGCGTGTTGGTGAGTGGCGTGAGCATGATATCGACATCGACGCAGCCTTGCAACTCAGCTATCGGTTGGCCCGCGCCATCCTGCCAGCCGCCGACGCCATCGGCCACCAGCCGGATCGTATGCTCGCTCGCCGCTTCGCTATCGACCGACATCTGTAGCTCACGCACGCGCCACTGGCTATCGCAGACGAGTTCATAGGCAGCGCGTAGCGGCAGCCCCTCCCACATGCGGATCAGCATGCTGCTGAACTGGATGCCGCTCGCATCATATGTGACGCGCACATCCTCGATCCCTGGCTCATCCTCGGGAATCCAGACCAGACGTTGACGTTTCGTCGTCTCGCTATCACTCATCAGCGCTCACCTGCTAATCAGCCAGTTCCAACTCACGTTCCGTCGCCTCTGCCACTGGCGAGAGTTCAGGCGTCTCCACCGGCACAACTTCTGTCACTTCGCGGGCCTCCTGTCGGCGCCACAGCCACGCGGCCCAACATGCCACAGCGAAACACGGCAGGCCAGAGACGACGAACGCCACCGGAACACTCGCCGCGCTCGCCACGCTGCTGACGAGCAGGCTGCCAATCGGCGTTGTGCCAACAAAGATCATCGTGTAGACGCTCATCACCCGCCCGCGCATCTCTGGCGGACTGGAAAGCTGCGTCCGGGTGTTGGCCGACGCCGAGAAAGAACTCATGGCGTAGCCAGTCACCGCGATCATCACGAGCGCAATTGGTATGGAGCGTGTCAGCGCCATCGCGGACTCCAGCAGCCCGAAGACGATGGCCATGCTCACGAGCATGCGATTTGTTGGCGCCCCGCTACGCCGCGCCAGCATCAGCGCGCCAAGGAGCGCGCCCGCGCCCAGCGCCGAACTGAGCAGGCCGAAGACCACCGCATCCGACTTCAAGACGACCGTCGCCTCCAGTGGCAACAGGACGCTGAAGTTAAAGCCCATGGTGCCAATAACCGCGATCATCAGGAAAGTGATGCGCAACTTGGGACGCGCCAGCACGAAGCGGATGCCATCGCCCATCGCGCGCAGTCGCGCCAGACCGTGTTGCGGCTCGGAATGTGGCACGGGTACGAGGTCAACCACGCGCATCATCACCAGGCCGACAATGACGGCAATATAGCTCAACCCGTTGAACAGGAAGAGCGGCGGCGTTCCTCCCAATAGCGCGATCAGGCCGCCCGCGAGGCCTGGCCCGACGATACGTGAGGCGTTGAACTGCGCCGAGTTGAGCGAGACGGCATTCAGCAGTTTATCGGTTGGCACCATCTCGCTGATGAAGGCCTGGCGTGTTGGCATATCCACCGCGTTGACCAGACCCAGCAGGGTCGCCAGCACGAAGACTTGCCACAGTTGAACAACACCCGTCGCGGTCAGCGCAAAGAGCGCGAGCGCGAGCACGCCCGCCGCGACCTGCGTGCCGATCAGCACATTGCGCCGTGGCCAACGGTCAGCGATTGCGCCGCCGAATGGCCCCAGCACCAGCAACGGCCCAAACTGCAGCGCGCCGACGACGCCAAGCGACAGCGCATTCGAGCTGAGTGTCAGCACGAGCCATTGCTGCGCGGTGCTCTGCATAAAGGTGCCAGTGACAGAGATGAGCTGGCCGAACCAGAAGAGACGATAATTGCGAGACTGCAATGCCGAGAAGATACCGCCGCCAGCGGCCCTACCGCTCGCGGAAGTGACGACGCCTGGCTCGCGAGGAGGAAAGATGAAGAGGAAGAGAGAGATGTTTTACCCAGACCACGAAGCCGCCTCACAAACTGAGAATAAGCTGAAACGAAGATAAGAACAATGCGTTTATTGTATCCTGTAATTCACGTTAACGTCAATGTTTCTGGCAGATGTAGGCTATGCATGTTAGATGCGCATCATCCTCGCGTAAAAAAACGAATGCCCCGGAAAATATGCCTTCCGGGGCATGATAGGCGCCGTGCGACCAGCGCTACACCAGCTTGAAGTGTTCCTTGTGGTAATATTGCATACCCTGGCCAAAGACCTTCACTGCCTGGAGTTCTTTGAGCATGATAGGCTCGCCGCACTTCTCGCAGACGCGGCTGGTCATAAAGTCTTTATCATCGCGCTGCGCCAGCGAGGCGCGCGCTGTCTTGGAAAGCTCGCCCTTTTTCGCCATGATTCTTCTCACTCCTCAATGGGTTGTTTTTGTTGGAAAGCGCTGTGTGATGGCGCATCGATACGCTTCAGTATACCACAACCGGGCAATTCGCTGTGCCCGCGTCACGCGCCGGGGAATAGCTCTTCAGCCGGGCGTGGGCCGATGGCGACCCGCACCAGCGGATCGGTGAGTGGGAAACGTTCGAGCAGATGCATGATCTGGTCACGGCTAACGCCATCGATAGCCTCTTTTAGCTCCTGGATCGTCGTCAATCGCCCCTCGAACCACCACGAGCGCAGCAGCGACCCCATCCGCGCCGCCGAGCTTTCGCCGCGCATCACCATCTCGCTCTTGAGCTGCACCCGGGCGCGCTCCAGTTCATCTTCGGTCACGCCCTGTTCGCGCAGCAAGGCCAGCTCATCCAGCATAACTTTGACCGTCTCTGGCGCTTTCTCCGGCGTCGTGCCCGCGTAGAGGAAGCCCGCGCCCGTCCCACCGTTTGGCGCGAACATCGCCGCCACCGAATAGACCAGCCCGCGCTTCTCGCGCACCTCGCGGAAGAGACGCGATGTCATGCCGCCTCCAAAAATCTCAGTGACGACCGAGGCGGCGTAATAGTCGGGATCACCGTAGGCCGGGAACGGAAACACCATCGCGATATGCTGCTGATTGCCTTCCTGCGGCTCGACAAATACCGACGAGACGGGATGTGGGTCGGCAGTCGTCGCGGCGGGCGCGGCGCCGCTCCAGGCGCCGAACAACTCGCCCACGCGCGCCACGGCGGCATCCCAGTCGAAATCACCCGCGATTGAGAGCACCGTGCCCTGCGGGTGATAGCGCGCCTGCCAGAAAGCGCGCAGATCATCGCGCGTGATCGCCTCGACGGTTTCCTGCGTGCCGAGGGAGCGGCGTCCGAGTGGCGAGCCGATATAGTAGCGCTCGCGCGCCAGGTCGAAGATACGCCGCATCGGCTCATCGTCGCGGCGACGAATCTCCTGTAACTGCACGGCGCGCATCTGGCCCAGTTCTTCCTCGGGCATCGCCGGATAGAGCAAGACATCGGCAAAGAGATCGAGGGCGGTATCCAGGCGATTGCCAACAATCTGCGCGGAGTATCGGGCAAACTCGATGCCTGACTCACCGCCCTTGCGCGCGCCCAGCGCCTCAAACTCCTCGGTAAGCTGGCGCACCGAGCGGTGTTCCGTCCCCTGGAACATCATCTCCGAGAGCAGATAGGTCAGGCCAAGCCGGTCTTCTGGCTCATTGCGTATACCAGCGTCTAGCTGCACCCCGAAGGTCACAGACGCCAGGCTCGGCATCCGCTGCCCGACCATCCGCAGGCCATTGGGGAAGACGTGCATGAAGTAATTCGGGGCTAACTCGCCGCTCGGCGCGTTCGTCGTCTCAGATGCGCTCACTCGGTGTATCCTTTCTGCCGGCGAAAGAATACGCCGGGGACTGTCTCCTCACCACACCATGATACTATAGCGGTTCACCGCCGCCGCTGTCAGCCACTCAACTCTGGCGGGCGATGTTGATTGCAGCGTGGCTGGCGCTGGCTCAACCGACGCATATCTGCGCGACCAGGGCGGCAGGATGACCCGCATGGCGATGCCCTGGCCCACCAATGTCACCAGCACTACGCCATAGGTGACAAATTCGTAGAGGCTGGTATTGGGCAACGCATGGGGCAGGCTCAGCACCAGCGCCAGCGAGAGCGCGCCGCGCAGTCCCGAAAGCAGGATGATCGGGCGCCAGCTACGGGGTATCGGCATCAGCGAACTGCGCAGACTCTTCTGTTCGCGGCGGCGGATAATGCGCATAGCGCCGGGCAATGCCATCGTGTAGGGTCAGCATCAGGAAGATCATCACCGCGCGCCCAACGATAACGCCGCCAATCGCCCAGAGCAGCGGCACAAACGCGGGACCGATGTGCGAACCGCCAATCTGCATGCCCAGCAGCAGAAAGAGCAGCGAGTTGGCAATGTAACCGATGAACTCCCAGACGTCATCCACCACCACCCGCGTACGCTCAGACATGCTGCGTTGGCGGCCATAGCTGCCGAGTGTAAGACCAGCGACGACGACCGCCAACAAGCCAGATGTATGCAAAACCTGGCCCAGCAGATAGACACCATATGCGGCGCTAAAGGTGATGGTCATCTCGATCAGGTAGTCATCGAAGTGGCGCATCAGCCGCGAAAGGGTGAAGCCAACGATGAAGCCAAGCACCGGGCCACCGATGAAGAGCCAGACTGCCTCCAGACTCACCTGCCAACCGCCAGGCGCCTGAGCCGAATTGCCGGTCGCCACGAGGAGCAGACCAAGCACAATCGTATAGACCGCAGCGCCAACGCCGTCATTGAAGAGGCTCTCGCCCTCGATGATGGTGCGCATCCGCTCGCCCATTCCCAGCCGCCGGAACAACGCTACGATGGCCACCGGGTCGGTCGGCGAGATGATCGCGCCGAGCAGCAGCGCCTCAAGCCACGTCAGTCCACCACCGAAATGCAACGCCGCCGCGGCCACCAGCAACGAGATCAGCAGGCCTGGTACCGCCAGCAACAGAACCGCCAGCCAGTTTCTCAGCAACACCGAGACGCTGACATTCCAGGCGCCCTCGAAGAGCAGAGCGGGAATGAAGATCAAGAGCACAACATCTGGGTCGAACTTCACCGAGGGCACGAAGGGGAGCAGTCCCAGAATCAGGCCCACCAGCACCAGCGCCAGCGTATACGGGAAGCGCAGTTGGCGGGCAATCAGCGCAACCACGAGCGAGACGATGAGCAATAACACCAGGCGCTCGACCTGCTCAGCGGGAAGCGCAGCGAGCGTCATGACATGCTCCTCTCACACTGGGTGTCCAGGTATGGCTTTCACACGAGATTGCTCGCGGCTCACACCAGCATACGCATGACACACCCACCGCTGCCAGCCCATGTCACGATGCGTCGCGTGTGTCGCGTGCTTCGCCTGTATCGTGTGCGTCAGATACGCCCAATCCTGGCCGCGCAAAGGCCAGCCCCCATACCGATGTGGCTCCGGCGGCTCGTAGCGGCTCGGCGGCGGCATCGATGGTGCTGCCAGTTGTCGTGACATCATCCACCAGCACAATGCGTTTGCCGATGACGACGGCGGCGGCTGTGGGCGAGGTGAGCGCAAACGCGCCAGCCACGTTGTGACGGCGCTCGACGCGCGAGAGACGTGTCTGCGCCTCGGTCGCGCGCGCGCGTTTCAAGATATCGGTGCGCACGGGCAGCCCTTGAAGACGGGCGAAGGCGCGCGCCAGCAATTCAGCCTGGTTGTAGCCGCGTTTGCGCTGGCGACTGGTATGCAATGGCACGGGGATCACCATGTCGGCGAAATGGATTTCGCATTGATACGGGATTGACATCAACGTCGCCAATCGCTCGGCAACCCGCCGCTCGCCACCAAACTTGAGCGCGAGTACCGCAGTTCGCGCGGCGCCCGCGTAGGCTGCCGCAACCCGTACGCCATCGAGATGCATCGGGCCACGGCCAGCGGCGCAGTCTGGGCAGAGAGCGGGCGCGGAATATCCCGCATTGAGGATGGTCGCGCCGCAATGGGTGCAGAGAGGCACGTCTGGCGGATGCATGCTGTTCAGGCACTGCGCGCACACGACGGCGCCCATGCGCTGGCAGACGACGCACCGTGGCGGATAGATCGTATCCAGCAGGCGCTGTATACCTTCGCTTAACCCTGGCATAACATCCTCCCACCCTGGACTCTGCCCTGGCTCACGTTGGCCCCAGGCTCACCCGCCGGGAGCGATTGGCGCGCCTACAAGATGAAGCAGCATGACATCGCCTGCGCGGCCAACGATCTCGTAGTGACCCGACTGCAACATGATTCCCAACATCTGTCGGTCACTCGCCTGTGAGATGGAGATGGCATTCGGAATATCTACGGCCACATAGTCGGCAAGGTACGATTGTGGGTCGGGCATCAGATAGATGGTATAGCGACTGCTGAGGCGCGGATTCAACGAATCAGTGGACGCGACCGAGGCCGATTGTGGCACACGATCCAGCAGCGTGTTCACCTCGGCCTGATAGGGGATCGGCCTGTCGCCAGCATGCCAAAATGACCCGATAAGCCCACCAGCCGTCGCCGTCAGATTCCACCAGCCAGTCACCAGCAACAAGACGATCACCAGCGGCGCAATCCAACGCGAGGGTACCGGGATACGCTCCAGGAGCCAACGCCACCCCCAGGCCAGCAGCCGCGCCAGCGCCACGATGCGCGCCCGTAGCGCCGTCTCCGCGAGACGCTCTGGCCGGGGCGAAGGCTCGCCCTGCTCGACGCGCCGACGCGCCGCCAGCAACGCCGCGACGCCATAGATCGAGGCGGGCATCATGTAGGCGAGGATTACGGCGTTATATTGAAAGAAGCCACTATACTGCTCGACGTGGGCGCTCAAAATGTTGACCGCCAACTCTGGCAACGCGCAGAGCCAGAGCACGGGCATGAAGATGCCCAGCCCGCCCCCGGTACGCAGGAGCATCGCCAGGTAGCCAAAGCGGTCGGCGTCGAGAATGGTGAAGGGCAGCAGGGGATTCTTCAGGATGTTTTTGAGCGCGGCGCCAGCCGAACCGCCGAGCCAGGAATAGCGATACCAAAAGTTGTTGCCGCCGGAGATACCACCGTTGAAGTGTGGCAGCACGACGGCGAAGCACAAGCACGGCATACGCGACTGAGAGCAGCGTCACCGCCAGACCAAAGGCCGGGCGTTTCTTCCAAACGATGATGAGCAGGCCAAGCAGCGCCAGCGAGAGCGCCACATCCTCTTTGGTGAGCGCGGCCAGAATCGCCGCCACGACGAAGATGCGCAGCCGCCCGGCGTCGAGCGCCCAGATCGCGAGGATGAGCAGGGGCGTCGCCAGCGCAACGCTATGGAAGTCCCAGAGCGCGGCGCCCAGAAACTCCGGCGCGAGTAGATACGAGGCGACAAAAGCGACGCCGAGCAGCGGCAGACCCGGCAGGCGGCGCAGGCTGAGCAGAAACAGTGGAATCGCGCCGAGCGCCAGCGCCACGTTCTGGATCACGATCAGGGTCTCAGGCCCCTCATGGATGAGGTAGAACGGCGCGATCAACACCAGGATAGGCTCGACATGGATGCCGAGACGTGTCGGCGGCCCGAACCAGTCTAGCCCACGATTGGTGAAGCGGAAGGGGTGGCCGTGCAGGGTATTCCAGACGGCCTGATTCATATTGCCAAGATCAAAGGCGTCGGCGTGATAGGTCTGGTAGCGCGCGATGCTATGCTGGCAGACGAGGATACTATCGATCACGACGAGCAACAGCACCAGCGCCCACGAGAGCCGCCGCTGGCCTTCTGGTGTCCGCAGCGTCCGCCAGAACCGCCCCAACCACTCTTCTAGCCACTCGCGAGTCGTGGCGCTCGCTGCTGTCGACGCGGGCGTTGGGTGTTCGAGTGGAGTTGTCATCGTAGCGCCACTTCAGGCATTAGAGCGGCTTGATCCGCACGAGCGCATCGCCCCTCTGGACAAGCTGGCCGTTCGCTGCGGGAATCGAGGTGACGATACCCGCAACCTCGCTCTTGATCTCGTTGAAGACTTTCATGGCCTCGACGATACACACGACCGCTCCCGCCTGCACCATGCCGCCAATCGTGATAAATGGATCAGTGCTCGGTGATGAAGCGGTATAAAACACGCCAGTAAGCGGCGCGATGATGGCAACACCCGCCTCGGCCGGGTCGGGCGCGGGTGCGATGGCTGCGGCGCGCTGTGGGCGAACCGTACGAACCGAGGAGGCAGCCTGCACAGTCTGAACACCAATAGGCGCATCGAGGCGGCGCCGTAGCGCAATGCGCACGCCGTCTTCGGTGAGGTCAAGTTCGCTGATATCAGTGCCTTCGAGTGCCTCTGCCAGCGCCTTTACCCGGCTGACAAGCGATTGGCGTTCCGTAAGTTGCCTCCTCTGTTCTACATACAAAATTGCACACTGGCTGTGCCACGGCCATGTCTTGCGATCTCTATTAGCTGTCGTAGCGACGCATCACCAGCACGGCGTTGTGACCACCAAAGCCCATCGAGTTCGAGATGGCAATCTTCGGATGGGTCGTGCGCGCCTCATTGGGCACGTAGTCGAGGTCACAGTCTGGGTCGGGATGGGTGAGATTGATCGTCGGCGTGATCGTGCCGGTGTGCAGCGTGAGCGCCGTGACGCCCGCCTCGATGCCACCAGCCGCGCCCAGCGTATGCCCAATCATCGACTTGGTCGAGCTTACCGCCAGCTTGTGCGCATGATCGCCGAAGACGGTCTTGAGCGCCGCCGTCTCGTTGCGATCATTGTAGAGTGTCGCGGTGCCATGCGCATTGACGTAGTCCACCTGGTCGGTGGCGATACCGCCTTTCGCCAGCGCCTTGCGGATAGCGCGCGCCAGGCCAGCGCCGCCGGGGGCAGGCTCAGTGATGTGGTAGGCGTCCGCCGTACTGGCATAACTGACAATCTCGGCGTAGATACGAGCGCCGCGCTTGCGCGCGTATTCTTCATCTTCCAGGATCAACACCCCCGCGCCATCACCCATGACGAAGCCATCACGGGTAGCGTCGAACGGGCGGCTGGCGTGGTCAGGGTCATCATTGTTGCGCGAGAGGGCGTGCATGCTGGCGAAGGACGCGATGCCCATCGGCGTAATGCTGCACTCACTGCCACCCGCGATCATGGCGACGGCATCGCCACGGCGGATGATCTCCGCCGCCTCACCGATTGCATTGGCGCTGGTGGCGCAGGCGGACACCGTGGCAAAGTTCGGTCCCTTCGCGCCCGTCTGCATCGAGATGAAGCCCGCCGCGATATCGGTAATGAACATCGTGATGAAGAATGGGCTAACTCGGTCGGGGCCACGATCAAAGAGCACTTTGAACTGGTCATGGCAGGCGGTCAGGCCACCAATGCCAGAGCCGATGATGACGCCGACATCTTCGGCGTTCTCCTCATCGATGGTAAACTCGGCATCCGCAAGCGCCTGTTTGCTCGCGGCCATCGCATAATGGACAAAGCGGTCGTTGCGCCGAACCTCTTTGCGATCCATGTACAACAACGGATCGAAACCCTTCACCTCACAGGCGATACGCGCTTCCTGGTTGCTGGCATCGAAGACGGTAATCGTGCCGCCGCCAGACTTTCCCTCGCATAGCGATTTCCAGGTTGAGGGGGTATCGTTGCCAACGGGCGAAACCAGCCCGATGCCGGTCACTACGACGCGCCTGGTCATATGGTTGTTACCTCTCAGCAAGTCTGTTCGCGCTCCACCCCAGGGACAGCGCAGGCCGGTTATCCGATTGTCGGGCCATTGGCGCTTGTGGCGCGCTGTGGCATACGGCTATTGTATCAAATTGCTTCAAGCGTTCGGCGGATTTCACCCATCAACCCTTAATCCCGAATTCCTCACCATGTTCCGCGAGGAAGTTGGTATAGGTCTCTCCGCGCAGGAATATGTCATGTTCCAGGAACTTGAGATGGAATGGGATCGTCGTGGGAACCCCCTTGATCTCGTATTCCAACAGCGCGCGCCTGCCACGAGCGATGGCCTCCGGGCGCGATGGCGCCCAGACGATCAGCTTCGCCAGCAGCGAGTCGTAGTGCGGCGGCACCTCGTAGCCCAGGAACAGATGCGAATCCACCCGCGTGCCTGGGCCGCTCGGCGGCAGATATTGCTCGATGATTCCCGTCTGCGGGCGAAAATCATAGGACGGGTCTTCGGCGGTGATGCGGAATTCGATGGCGTGCCCGCGCAATTCCACATCGTCCTGCTGGAACCAGAGCCGCTCGCCCGCCGCAACCCGTAGCTGCGCCTGCACGAGATCGATGCCCGTCACCCACTCGGTCACGGGATGCTCCACCTGGAGGCGCGTGTTCATTTCCATGAAATAGTAGTTGTTCTCTTCATCGACGAGAAATTCGAGCGTGCCGACGCCGCGATAGCCGATGGCCAGGGCCGCCGCGATGGCTCGCTGACCCATTTCGCGCCGGAGCGCGGGTGGAAGGCCAGGGCTAGGCGACTCTTCAATCAGCTTCTGGTGACGGCGCTGTACCGAACAGTTACGCTCGCCCAGATGAACGCCATTGCCATAGTTGTCGCAGAGCACCTGCACCTCAACATGCTTGGCGCGGCCAAGATATTTCTCGACGTAGAGGCCGTCATCATGGAAGGCTTCGCGCACCTCACTCTGCGCGGTGGTGAAGACGTGGTCGAATTCTTCGAGACGCCGCACCAGCCGAATGCCGCGCCCACCGCCACCAGCCGCCGCCTTCAGCATCAGCGGGAAGCCGATGCGTGACGCCGCCGCGACGCCCTCGCCGACAGAGCGCAAGATATCGGTGCCCGGCAACATCGGCAGCCCACCGCGCATCATCGCATCACGCGCCTGCACCTTGTCACCCATCTGCACCATCGCGGCTGGTGGCGGCCCGATAAAGGTAATGCCGCAGTCAGCGCATATCTCGGCGAAACTGGGATTCTCGGAGAGGAAACCATAGCCGGGGTGAATGGCGTCGCAGCTTCTGAGCATTGCCGCGCTAATCAGGTTGGGAATATGCAGGTAACTTTTGCTGCTGGGGCCAGGGCCAATACAGATGCGGTCATCGGCGAGACGAACAGGCAGCGAGTCTCGATCCGCCTCGGAATAGGCGATTACTGTCTCCACGCCCAGCTCACGACAGGCGCGCAGCACCCGCAACGCGATCTCGCCTCGGTTGGCGATCAGCACCCTCTTGAACATGAATTTCTTGTGCCTCGTCTCTCACATCACGAATAGACCAGTCGGTAGCGAATAAGGATAATGCCCAGACGCACAGAAAGACCCCGTGCCCACGCGAATGGTTAGTTGGGTTGGCCACAGTGTACCATTCAGTGTATCACGCGCCCGGCGCGCAGAATAGTGGTGAATTGTGAACCCACGCGGGCATGGAGTCGAAAACCGTGAATTGCTGGCGTAGCGAGTCGTCGAGTTAGTCGAGGCGACCCTCGTTGGCGAGACGCTGCTGCTGGGCGTAGAGATTCGTCCACATCCAGGCGAGACGCTCGTAGCAGCCATCGTGGGTGCGATTGCCCGTAGGCGTCTGCCACGCCCACCAGCGAATCCGCTCGCCACAGACCTCACACTTGAAACGACCGAAGCTCAGCTTCTGCTTGCGGCTGGTGTAGAAGCGGTTCATTGTACGTGTATAGGAGAGCAACGGCACGCCATGCGCCGTGACTGTGCTGGAAACGCCGACCAGCGACTGCTCGCGCTGGAGCACCAGTCCCTGTGCGTCATCCTGGGCATACATAGCGTCATCATCATATTCGCCATATTGGCCATAGTCGGCATCGGAATAGTTCTGCTCGCCATATCCATAGGATTCGCCATCGTCAGCGTATCCCTGTCCGTCGTCCCACTGCTGATACCGCTCACTGCGACCCCGCATCGCGTCTGCTCCTCTCGGCCACACCTCACCGCCAGAAACTCACTTATGCGACTGCTGCTTTCGGAAGCCCAGTATAGCATAGCCATCCTCGCCATACTATCCCGCTGGAACCTTTGGGCCAGCAGCGGGGCTATCCATCCCACTGCATGACCTCGGTACGTGCTAAAATCGAGGTTAATGGGCGAGGCTGAGACGCTCGCCAGGTCGGAGACAAACATGCACGGATGCTGGAGCAGTGGAGCAGCATGATCGCAACAATGAAGGCGCGCTGGCGCACATCGGCGCCCACCCCATCGCGGGCATTGCGCGGCGGGATGCTGGCGGCGGCGCTGCTGGCTATCGTGCTGCTGGTCGCATTCCGCGCCTGTGCGCCGTCTGCCGTCGCCACACAAGCGCATATCAATCGGCCAGCGATCACCTTCACGCTGCCCGCCGAACAGGCTGGCGCCCGGTTGCCAGCGCCCGTCACCTTTACGCCAACGCCCGGCAAGCCGACGCTCCTGATATTCTTCTACACGTTGTGTACCCATTGTCTGCTGCAGATGCAAGCGACGCATGCGGTCACTGCTGGATTCTCTGGCCTGCATACCGTCTACATCGACTCGCCAGCCGAGTTGCCAAATCTCCCCGATCTGATGATGCAGCGCCTTGCCATCACCGATCCGGTGTTGCTCGACGCCGATGGGCACGTTGCCGCACGTTACGGCATCGCCTACTATCCAACGCTGGTGCTGGTTGACGGGCAGGGTAGCGTACGCAACATCTGGACGGGCGAGGTCGACGCCAGCGCGCTTCGGGCGGGCATTGCGCAGACGCTGGCGACGAGTGGGAGCAGGTAGACCCCTATGGCATTGGAGACCAACCCACGGCTGATTCTGCTGCTTGGCGGCGCGCGAAGCGGCAAGAGCGCCTATGGCGAGGCGCTGGCGGCGCAACTGGCGGGGGAAGCGCCCGTGCTCTACATTGCCACCGCAACCCCCAGCGACGACGAGATGCGCGAGCGGATTGCAGCGGCACCAGGCGAGTCGCCCGCGCCATTGGCTCACCACCGAGGAGCCGCTGAATCCCGCCGCCGCGCTTCAATCGGCTACATCGCCCGTGATCCTGCTGGATTGCATCACCCTGCTCGTCGCCAATCTGCTCCTTGACGGCGCCACGCATGGCGCGAGTTCGATGAGTCACCGATCGAGAGCGCCGCCGCCGAGGCGCGCGTGGATGGCGCCATCACCAATCTGCTGGGCGCATGGAGAGCGCACACCTCGACGCTGATCCTCATCTCCAATGAGGTTGGGATGGGGCTTGTACCACCCTATCCACTTGGCCGCGTCTATCGCGACTGCCTGGGACGCGCCAATACGCGACTGGCCGCCGCAGCCGACACCGTGCTACTGATGGTGGCTGGCCTGCCGATAGAACTCACAGCGCTGGCGGCCGCATGGCAGCGCGAGGCCACTCGCCGCTTTGGACAGGCTGGCGGCTGAAGCCGCGCCTAAGAGCCTCACTTCGTTCGGCTGCGAAGGCCGCCTGCGCGGCCTCCAGAGATTATGAATAGCCGTCTGGTCTCTGCAGCCCGCGCAGGCGGGCTTTGCGGCGCAGCCCTTAGGCGCGGCTTCAGCCGCCAGCTACTTGAGCGGGTTGGGCTGGTAGTAGTCGGCAAGCCACTGGCCCGCGAGCTTGCTCGTCGCCAGGGTATCGCCGCCCCAGTAGCTGCTCGAATCCCAGTTGCTCTGTTTGCTGCGGGGCGTCACGGGCTGGTCGGCGTACCAGAAGGCCCCTTGCCAGAACGGCGCGGCGGCAAACGTCTGGAACAACGCCTGCATATCATTGAGTTGTTCGTTCTGGTCAGGGCTGTCGGTCGATGCCGTCAGCGGAGCGCCGTTTGCCCCAGCCGCGCTCTCGTATCCCGCCGCAGTGAAGAGTATCGGCCGATCCGCCGACGAAGCAATCTTTGCCAGATTGCCATAGATATCTCCCTGGCCCTTGAGATCAAGCCCCTTGCCGTGCCATGCGTTCATCAGGTCGGGAACGCTGACATCAGCATTCTGGGTCAGTGGGAAGAAGGCGTCTACGCCGATATAGTCTACGGCGTCCCACCAGGTGATGTGGTTGTATTCACTGTCAGTGGCGCCTTCCGACGCTCCACTAGACGAGGCGGCGTAGATCAGCTTGCCAGTATATCCACCGCCGGTCTGCGACTGGTGGCCAGCGAAACTGGCGTAGGTGGCCGACTGTATCGCGTGTATCACGTGACGCCAGCCGCAATCGCGCCGACCAGTGCAGTTGGGGAACGATTCACCGGGCACGCCCCGATCGATCCCAGCAGCATCGTTCGCCGCCGTCGTGTGCGAGGTATCCACGGTGACATTGGAAAGTTGGTCACCAATGATGAAGTAGGGGAGATGATACTGTTCGGATAGCTGGGCGTAGTGAACCGCGAACTGGGAGTAGTTATCGAACCACTTGTGCTCCAGTGTACCAATGTTATCAGTCTCGCCATAGATGTTGTTATTCGAGCGCAGTTCTGACCACACCACACCCACAAGCTGGCTCGTCTCATTAAGCCCACCAGCGCCACTGCTCAATTGATCCTGCTGGCGCATCTGAAGTTCGAGGATGGGAACCAGGCCCGCCTTGTGCGCGTCGTTGATCGCCTGTATATACACGCTGTCCGCAAACGTGTCTTTGTCGCCTTTATCAGTAGAATGCCAGGCAATGTAGCTCGCGCTGCGCGTCGGCATATCGGCCACCACCGGGATGATGACGGTGTTCATGTGGAATGTCTTCGCCTCGAATGTCATATTGTCGAGCGAAGCTGGCGTATCGTACCCGCCACCGGTCTGGCGGCGTGTCCACATCATCGTGAAACCCTGGAATGGCGCATCGCCGCTGGTTGCCCTTGCTGGGTGTTACCAGTCTGCGCCAAGAGACCCGGCGCCAGAAACAGGATATGCGGCAGCATGAATTGTCCACCCGCCAGGAGAACAATCAGCAAGGGAATCGCCACCAGCGCGCCCATGCGCAGCGCCCGTCGTCCAGGAGGGCGTCGGCCTGGCGTCGGGAGCGGTGATGTGCCAGGCATCAATGGGGCAGGCGAGAGTGGCATCCAGTATTCCTCCTCAGCCAGCTAGGCTGGAAACGCGAGTTTGCGATATTTCTCGGCAATCTCATACCAGGCCTCTTCCGAAAGACCCAGCTTCTCACGTAGCGCATCCATCGTCACACCAGCGCGCAACTGGCGCACGGCAAAGATGTCGCGTAGCAGTTGTAAAGTCACGCGCTTTTCGAGATCCGCGCGCTTGACGGCGGCGGCGAGCACGTAGTTCAGGTTGCGGTCGGTACACTCGAAGAGCCGCTCGCGAGGCTGATAGCGCTCGACATAGCGGTGAAAGACGTCTGTCCATTCAGTCGGCAGCGTCATACGCCGCTCACGGCGCCGTTTCGCCTGACCAGGAAAATGCACCTCAAGCGCTGGCTCATCTGGATTCGAGAGGTCAACGTGACGTAGCGCCACTGCCATCAATTCCTCTTTTTTCAGGCCAGTCGCCAGCAACGTCATCACCAGCAACTGGCAGCGCGCATCAATCGCCGCAGCCTGTTCTAGCCGGGCCACCTCGTCCTCATAGAGCAACTCTGGCAACGGCGGCATGGGGCGTGAGAGCACGATGCGCTGCGATGGGTCATCGGCGAGCAACTGCTCCTTCGCCAGCCAGCCAAAGAAGTTTTTCAGGAATGTCGCCCGTCGCGCCATCGTCTTCGGCGCCGGTTGGGTGGCGCGTTCCCAGCGTAGATGCCCCAGCCAATCCGCCAGCGAATCCTTAGTGATGCTGCGCAGGGGCATCTCACGCCCCAGAAACTCGGTCAGCAGGCGCAGATCGGAGAGAAAGCAGGTGATCGTATACGCCGAGTGATCGGTGAGGCGCAGATATTCCTGATACGGCAACGCGCATGCGCCCAGCACGGATGTTGCGGTCAGCGGAGGAGCAATCGCCACGGACGTCTGCTTCGACTCAGTTGGATGCGCCACAGCGTCGGGGAAAAACAGACTGGGCTGCTCCACCGAGTCGGCAGATGTATTGTCTCGGTCAGGCATGGTGGGCCTCGCGATGATTGATGGGCGACATCCCGGAAAAATCCGTCCCTCGCGCCCTAGTATGGCCCATTCGGGCGCTGTTTGCAAGCCTACGGGGCCGCCTGGGCTATACTGGCCGATGCGCCGTGTAACAGCATCCGTTTGCTTGGGTGGGCGCTTTCATCCTGGCAGCCTGACAGCCGATATGCTTGATAGAGTAGAGGCGTTTACCGCGATAGAGGAGCTTCTCCGTGCCCGACACCGCCGCCGATTCTGGCGCATTTCTGTCACTTGACGATGTCCATTTCCCCGAGACGCTGGAACCTGCCGAGGTGGCGCGTGTTATCGCGGTCGAACTGCGCCTGAAACCGACGCAGACGCTTGCCACACTCACCCTGCTCGATGATGGCAACACGGTGCCCTTCATCGCGCGTTATCGCAAAGAGGCCACCGGCAACCTCGACGAGGTGGAGATTCAAGCGATCAGCGACCGCGCCGCCGCTCTGCGCGCGCTCCACGCCCGCAAGCACGATGTCTTGCGACTCATCGCCGAGCAGGGCAAGCTAACCCGCGAACTGGCCGATGCGATTCTCGCGGCGACCACCTTGCAGGCCGTCGAAGACCTGTACCTGCCCTATCGCCAGAAGCGCAAGACACGCGCAAGCATGGCGCGCGAACGCGGATTGCAGCCACTCGCCGACCTGATTCTGCGGCAAGAGCGCATCCCCGGCCCGCCAGAACAGGCGCGGATCGCCGCTGCGGAGCCATTTGTGAGCGCTGAGAGCGGAGTAGCGGATATCGAGGCGGCGCTTGCGGGCGCACGCGACATCTGCGCCGAGACGATCATGGAAGACGCAACGGTACGTGGTGAGGTGCGCGCGCAGTTCATTAAAGAGGGCGCGCTCGGCACAAAGCTCACAGTAGACCCGGAAAAAGCCGCCGAGAAGGATCCGCGCGGCGTCTATCGCATGTACTATGATTTTCACGAGCCGGTCTCACGCCTCGTTCCGCATCGGATTCTCGCGCTCAATCGCGCCGAGCGTGAAGACGTGTTGCGCGTCTCGGTGGATGTGCCATTCGAGCGCGCCGCGCCGCTGATTCACCGCCAGTATCAGCCCGACAGCCGCTCGCCCTTCGCCGACGAACTGGGAACCGCCATCGCCGATGGCTATCGCCGCCTGCTGGCGCCCGCGCTCGAACGTGAGGTGCGCGCCGAGTTGACACGCCAGGCTGAAGAACACGCGATCAACGTCTTTGCGACCAACCTGCGCAATCTGCTGTTACAGCCGCCGCTGCGCGGCGAGCGCGTGCTGGGACTCGACCCTGGCTTCCGCACGGGCTGTAAAGTGGCGGTGGTGGATGAAACCGGCAAGCCCATCGAGTCCACCACGATCTATCCCCATGCGCCTCAGGAACGCTGGGCAGAGGCGAAGGCTTCGCTCAAAGCGTTGATTGCCACCCATCACATTGGCGTGATCGCCATCGGCAATGGCACCGCCTCGCGCGAGACCGAACAACTCGCCGCTGAGGTCATCGCCGAACTGGAAAAGATGGGCAATCCCGCTGGCTCGCTGGGCTATGTCATGGTCAACGAGGCTGGCGCGTCGGTCTATTCCGCGTCTGAGGTCGCCCGACAGGAATTTCCCACGAAAGACGTGACCGAACGCGGCACCATCTCGATTGCCCGGCGTCTGCAAGATCCGCTAGCCGAGCTGGTCAAGATCGATCCCCAGGCCATTGGCGTCGGCCTCTATCAGCATGATGTGGATCAGCGGGCATTGGCCACCGCGCTCGACCGCACCGTGGTATCGTGCGTGAACTTCGCGGGCGTCGATGTCAACTCCGCCTCGGCGCAACTGCTGCGCCACGTCTCCGGCATCACCGCGCGGATCGCCGACAACATCGTTACCTGGCGCGCGGAGCATGGCCTCTTCAAGAGTCGCCAGCAACTGCTCAAGGTCTCTGGCCTCGGCCCGGCAACGTTCGTACAGGCGGCGGGCTTCCTCAAGGTACCCAGTGGCAAAGAGCCGCTAGATAACACCTTCATCCATCCCGAAAGCTATGACGCCGCCCGCGCGGTGCTGACGACGCTGCCAGGGAAGCCAGATGAGCGCGCGTCCGACCGGGTGCGCTCGTGGCGGCTGCTCAGCGGCATGAACTCGCGCGGCGTCAGGCGCTCAGGCGGCCATTGCGGCGCTGGCGAAAGAGGTCAATGTCGGCGTGCCAACGCTCACCGACATGCTGGAGAATCTGGAAAAACCTGGACTCGACCCACGTGACAGCCTGCCCAGGCCCATCCTGCGCCAGGACGTGCTGAAGTTGGAGGATCTCCAGGAAGGCATGGTGCTGCAGGGCACCGTGCGCAACGTCGTCGATTTCGGCGCGTTTGTGGATATCGGCGTCAAACAGGATGGCCTGGTACACGTCTCCGAGATGGCCGACCATTTCGTGCGCGACCCACTCACCGTCGTCGCCGTTGGCCAGGTGGTGCAGGTGCGCGTGCTCGCGGTGGATATCGGGCGGGGGCGTGTGCAACTGAGCATGCGCAATATCGAGGCGTGACACCGCAAACAGCGCCATAACATCACGGGGTCATACACTGCCGCCGATTGCTCTACGTAGAGCAGCGTATTGACAAGCTGACCAACCAGCGGGACAATGCCCGCGTGCAAAGGCCTCGCTCAACCTCTGGCTCCCTCTTCTGTGGGAGAGGGGTTGGGGGTGAGGTCAGCGTCTGCGCTCATCTATGATATGGGGCGGCTAATTCGGGGGAGAGCCGATTTGGAGAGGTCCGTCTGGAAGCGTAAAATCAACATCTTCCTGCTGTTCATTCCGCTGGTGATTTTCAGCGCATGGATCGAGGAGCATCTGCTGGCAGAACCACTCGCCGGGCTGGAGCGACCAGCAGCGCGTCCTGCTCGTCGGCGGTGTCGTATTTCTCTGCGCCGCGCTCTCGCTGATTCCGCTGGCGGGCTTTCTCGAAAGCGCCGTCGAGGAGTTAGCCGAGCTGCTGGGGCAGTTTCTCGGCGGCCTGCTGCATACCACCGCCAGCAACGTGGCGGAACTCGCGCTCGCGCTCTCGGTGCTGACATCGTTCGCAGGCTCGCGTGGCTCCGAGATCGTACTCAGCTCGGTGGCGGGCGTTATCGTGCGTAATGCCTTGCTGTTCCTCGGCATCGCGACCTTGATCGGCTGCTGGCGTAACGGCAAGATGCGCTTCAGCCCCGAGGCGGCGGGCGAATACAGCACCGTGTTCGCGCTGGCGGTCACAGGGCTATCGCTACCGACGCTGGCCTCATTTGTCATCGGATCGTCTGCTGGAGCAGAGGGCAGCGCGGGTGGCGAATCGGCTGAGTCGGGGCTACTGGTATTTGGCCATCTGCCCTTCGCCGTCTGCATCGCCGTGGTCTTATTGGTGAGCTACGCGGCCTATCTCATCTTCGTCGTCTTCAGGCCGCGTGACTTCAATAAGGATGCGACCGGCGCCTCCGACTACTGAGCTTTCCGGTATCGAGGAGGCCTATACAGAACTCGATAGCCAACAGGCGCTTTTCGCGGAAGAACGCAACAGCGCCGACAAGAAACTCTCCGCCCTCGCGCAACGGACTAAGATCCGCCGCGCCACACACGGTGAGTCAGGGGAGCAAAGGTTTCTGGGAGAACACAAAGCCGTCCGTGGGCTGCTCGCGGTTCTCCTTCTCCTGGTTACCGCGACCGGTGTGGTCGTGATGTCGGAGCACTTCGCCGATTCGGTCAAAGAGATGGTCGAGACCAACGCCGGACTGAGTCACTATGAATTCTTCCTCGGCCTCATTTTGATTCCAGTGCTGGCGGGCGTCGTGGAACTCTACGGCTCGGTCGGCATGGCGCGGCGCAAGAAGATGGATATCACGATGGCCATCACGGCGGGCGCCTCGATTCAGATGATTCTGCTGGTGGTGCCGATTCTCGTGCTGGTGGGCTGGCTGACCGGCCATCCACTGAATCTGGTCTTTTCGCCGCTGAACGTCATCATCTTCGGCGCGGCCACCTTCGCCTTCATGCTGCTCAGCCGCGATGGCGAATCGACGATGCTGGAGGGCGTGCAACTGGTGGCGCTCTGGCTGCTGCTGGCTGTGATCGCGATCTATCTGCCGCCCGCCCTCGGCGGCGGATGAGGCATGATCGCTGGTTGACAGCAGCGCATGCGATCACGTAGACTGATATCATCAATCGAAGAGAGTTCGTCGTGAGGGACGAGTATCCGCGCTACGGCAAAGCAGCGAGCCGGGGAGAGTGTAAGCCCGGCAGGCAGACGCGCGGAGAAGCCACCCTCAGGCCTGGCGCCATGTGACGCTGGGCCACGACGCGGGACGAACACCCACTGTGGTCAGTAGCACCCGCCGGTCGCTCCCCGTTACCTGAGAGCAGGGCATCGAGCAATCCGCTCCGTGCCCGGAAAGAGTGGAGAGCAACCCCTGTGTCCCCAAATTGTGGATATCGGGATGCTCTCAAGCAGGGTGGTACCACGGGACTCGAATATCATCGACCCCGCCCCGAGCAAGGCGCTCGCGGCGGGTGTTTTTGTCTGGCCGCGATGAACCAGCCTCTATCCATCTGGTAGCGAGCGCCTCAGCCTCGCACACTGCGCCTTTCCTTCTGACGGGCTTTTCCGGCATGTCCACCGGAAGACGAACTCAGCCCATTTTCAGCGCCTGGGGTCAACCCCTGGGGAAGGAGCGCGGCAGCATGGCGCATCATCAACAGTCGGAACTCTCGTCGCCGGAAATTACCCGGCGCTATCTCGCGTACTTCCGTGCGCATGACCATCTGGAGATCGCGGGCGCGCCGCTTGCCACGGCGGAAGGCACCCTCTTCGTCATCGCGGGCATGCAGCCGCTGTTACCGTGGCTGCGCGGTCAGACGCCACCACCCGCGCCACGGCTGACCGCAGTGCAACGCTGCCTGCGGATGGACGACGCGGATGCTGTCGGCGTCAATGGGCGCAAGCTGAGCAGCTTCAACATGCTCGGCAACTGGTCTATCGGCGACTACGGCAAGCGCGAGGCGATTGGCTACGCGGTTGAACTGCTCTCGGCGTTTGGCGTTGATCGGTCGGCGCTCTGGGTGACTGTCTTTGCCGGTGATCCAGCGTCTGGCCTGCCACCAGATGACGTGACGCTCGATGAATGGCGGCGGGTTGGCCAGCCAGAGGAGCGTATCGTGCCGCTTGGGCGCGACGATAATCTCTGGACGATGAACGGCCCCGGCCCATGCGGCCCCGACACGGAGATGTTCATAGATCGCGGCGAAGCGTTCGGCTGTGGCCAGTCTACGTGTCGACCGGGATGCTCGTGCGAACGCTTTCTCGAGTTCTGGAATCTGGTCTTCATCGAATATGAGTGGCAACCTGACGGGCGCTATACACCTCTGCCCCTGCGTAGCGTCGATACTGGCATGGGGCTAGAGCGTATCGCGGCGGTTCTCCAGAAAGCCCCGACGCTCTTCGAGACCGACCTGTTTGCGGGCGCGCAGCAACGTTTGGCGGAGCTTGCGCCAGCGGGTGAAGATACACCAGCGCGGCAACGCGCGCGACGCGTGATCGTCGATGCGGTGCGTTCGACGCTCTATATTGGCCTGGCCGGAGTCGTTCCGCGCCCGGATGGTCGCGGCTCTGTCGTCCGCCGATTGATTCGTCGGGCGGCGCGGCATGGACGCATCCTGGGGCTAGAGCAGCCATTTCTGGGTGAGCTTGTGCCGCCACTCGTGGAGCGCGCGGGCGACCTGTTCTCAACCGATGAGCGCCTTCGCGCGCCTGAGATCGCGACGCTGCTGACAGACGAGGAACAGCGCTTCACGCGCGTGCTGACGACTGGACTTCGCCTGCTGGAACACATCCAGCCCGACGCTGATGGCATCGTTTCGGGCGAGCAGCTTTTCTTGCTGCATGCGGAGCGTGGTTTCCCAGCGGATCTGGCGGCGGAGATATTGGCCGAACGTGGCCTCCAGACAGACTGGCCCGGCTACGAGGCGGCGATGGAACGGCACCACGAGGTCAGCAGGGTCAGTGCGCCGCGACGCTTTATCATCGAGGAGTGATGTCCCCCTCCCCTCGCCCTGAAAACGACGGGGGGAGGATTCTGCTAGCGCCAGGCCACTAGCGGTTGGGCACGTCGGCTACGGGCGCACCGCTGAAGTGCAGTGACAACGAGCCGATGGGCGGCACGCTCTGCAGCAGCGATTGGCTGTTAGCGGGCAATGGAATCAGGCCCATGCGCATCTTCAGTGTTAAAATCCGCCGGACGGACTGATCAATACGCGCCTTACTGATGCTGCCATTTTTGAGCGCCGCTTTCAACGCTGAGATCATGGCGCTCATCTGTCCGGCGCTCCATGGGCCAAGTAGCATGTCGTCGCCTGCCTGGATGGCCATGACGCCGGCCTGTGGCATGCCCCACTTATCCGAGATGCCCTGCATATAGAGCGCGTCGGTCATCACCACGCCATCGAATCCAAGCTCACTGCGCAAGACGCCAGTGATGATGGACGGAGAAAGCTCAGCGGGCAACACAGGATCAATACTGGGCAGCAGCAGATCGGTGGTCATCACCATCTGCACCTGCCCGCTATTAATCAGCGTGCGATAGGGGGCCAGTTCCACCGATTCGATCTGATCCCTGGTGCGGTTAATAACTGGAAGGCTCAGGTGCGCATCACCCAGAGCATCGCCCAGGCCAGGGAAATGTTTCAGCGTGCCAACCACACCATTCTGCTGCAAGCCGTTGAGATAGGCCCCAGCCAGTTGGGTCACAGTGCCCGGAGTGCTCCCGAAGGTGCGGCATAGCAGGTCTCGCCCGTCGACAAGCTTCACGTCAACATCAGGAGCGAGATCAAGGTTGAAGCCAAGGGAGGTCATATCCTGCGCCATCTTCGCGCCCTGCTGATAGGCATACGTGGTTGACCCAGTGGCGCCAATCTCTGGCGCGCCAGGATGGTTGCCATAGATCTGCGTAAGGCGATCCACGCATCCGCCTTCCTCGTCAACGGACACAATCAGCGGAATCTTGGCGTTCGCCTGCGAGGAGCGGATAAGCGCCTGGGTCTGCTGAGCGGTTTGCATGCTAAAGGCGTAGAGGATGATGCCGCCAGCATGCAGCTGCGAGATCATGGCGATGTTGTTGGCGTTCATATCAGTGCCGGTCAATTCAGCGACGAACAACTGCCCAAGCTCTTCGCTGAGCGACATCTTGCCGATCATCTGGTCTACATATTCGGCGAGTGTCTGCACCCGCTGGCGATCATAATGACGCGGGTAGAGGAGGGTTGAATTGGTTGACGTCGGTCCGCGTTGGTCGGGTTGCATCGCTGCCGCTGGCTCAGTCCGCACCACAGCAGGGTTCGCCCCGCAGGCATTCATGACAAAAACAGCCGCTAACAAGAAGGTCGATGCGGCCATGTAGAGGAATTGCCGTCGCCGCCCTCGCAGGTTCCCCTGGAGTACACCATGACCTTGCGCCATAACACACAACTCCTCTAGCAGCGATTCAACATCGCTCGCACCTCTCGTATTATAGTAGACGAAGGAAACCGCTTCCAATGACAAGAGAACGCCATGAATTGTCTTGAATTACCTGATTTTCGCGTAGATGCTCGTGAGAAGTTGCTGACGCACCGACACATCGGCAGACGGACGACGAATCAGCCAGCGATTTTTCCACGTCCTTATGGTCTTCGAGCACAGACCACTGGGGTGTGTTCACGCCACGGCGCAGATCGAGCATGGCCGTGGCCGGGGAAAGTAGAATGCTCTGTTTGCGTGTGTTGATGAGCTTGCTGCATACTGAAACGCTCCGCAGTAACGGCAAGTAACCGTAGCACCGAGATTGGATGCACTGGTGAACAATCATTTCAGCGCCAATGACTACCATGACGAGGACAGTCAGCGCGCGTCGTGCATTGCACTGACCCAGAATCACCGTGGGCACGGTCAGAGCACCCTGGCATGGTATCTGGCGCGCGCGCTGGTGGCCGCCGGACTGCGGGTGCTGATAGTCGACATTACGGGGCGGCACGAGCGGCTGCATGCGCTGGTCGCATCCGAAAATGTCAAGAACGTGGGGATATGGACTCCAGCGGCGCCTCGCTCGGCCCAGATTCCAGCGATCTTACAGACCGCCCGCCAGCAGACACGCGGCCATGTCGATGTCATCCTGCTGGACAGCGATGCCGCTCCGCTGGAAAGCACAGGTGGCTTCGCGGCGTCTATTGACTATGTGCTGGCGCTGGTTGATCCAACCGAAACCGGACAGAAATCCGCTGACCAGTTGGCCGAACGTCTGGGAGACGCGCCACCACCCCACGGCCATTTCGGAGTCGTCTTTAGCCGGGTTAATGCGGTGGAGGCCGGGCGTCTTCCGCCGCAAACCATGGATCGGCGCCTGCCCGTGATCGGCTATTTTCCCGCAGACTATCTGCTCGCCGGAGATGACGACAGCCAGCGGCGCGGCAGCCAGCCGATCATCCCCCATGACACGTATCTCCAGGCGATACAGCAATTGAGCCGCACGCTGATCCCTTTGGCGCAGTTACGACGCATCCCGTCGCCAGCGACGACAGACGGTAACCATCAGCCGCCCGCCGACGGCCATGACGAGCCATGACGAGCCATGACGGCGCCAGCGATTGCGCAGCCCGCCTGTCCTTTCATCGCCTTTTCAGAATAAACGCGCGCCGAGTGGCACGGTGGCATCGGGGGTCAATCAGCACCACAGCGCCCGCGTCATCGGCCACACCGAGCGTCAGCACCTCGGAGCGAAAGCCAGCGATGCGGCGCGGCGGAAAATTGACCACCGCCAGCACGAGCCGCCCAATCAGCGCATCTGGCTGGTAATGCTCGGTAATTTGCGCGCTCGACTGCCGAACGCCGATCTCCGCGCCAAAGTCGATGCGCAAGGCATAGGCGGGCTTGCGCGCGCCCTTGAGTGGCTCAGCCGCCAGCACACGCCCAACACGAATATCCACCCGCTGGAAGTCTTCGATGCCAATCTCACCCGGCCGCCCAGCTCCCTCATCCGCCATGTCTGTATGTTCCCTTCATCTCATCTGGCAGCAGATACCTGCTGGCTGGCATTATAGCGAAGGAGCGCCCAGTGATGGCGCTGTTGCCGCATCATCCCGCAAATTGCCATCGCTAAGCTCCCAGATATCGCCACCAAAACGATTGAGTAGCCAGCGGTCGTGCGAGATCAGCAGCACCGGGCCGGGGAACGCCAGTATCGCCGCCTCGAACGCCTCCAACACGTCGAGGCTGACATAGTTGGATGGCTCGTCGAGCAACAGCACATTGGGGCCAAGCGCCAGCAAGCGCGCCAGTTCGAGCTTGCGTTGCTGTCCAGGGCTGAGCTGCGCGACGGTCTTGGTCAAATCCTCCAGGCGAAAGAGGCCGTTACCCAGAATTCCGGCGACGAGATTCGACTCGTAGCCCTCCAGTCCATCGCGATAGGCGTCGAAGACAGTGCGGCCGCCGCTGCCGACGTCTGGCTCTTGTGGCAGATAGCCGATGCGCGCTCCCGGAGCCAGACGCACACTGCCACTATCAGGCTGCTCCAGCCCCAGCAGCACGCGCAGCAGCGTCGTCTTGCCTGCGCCATTCGGGCCGACCAGCGCCACACGCGCATCGGGCAATAATACAAGACTTACGTCATGCAGCGCCTGCCGTCCATCATAGCGCTTGCTGATATGCTCCATCCGCACAATTGCGTTGGCGCGCAATGCCTCTGCCTGAAACTTCGGCTGGAAGCGCATCAACCGCGGCGGCTTGGGGATTGGGTCGGCCTCGACGCGGCGAAGCTGTTCTTCGGCGGCGCGGACGTTGCGCGAGACGGCGTCCGCAACCCACTCGCCCTTGCCCTTATACGCCAGCTTGTCGTTGTCTTTCGGCCTGCGATTGTGGGCCACCTGCCGCGCCGACTCGCGGATACGCTTGCGCAGGTCTTTGATTTCCTCCTGCTGGCGGGCGAACGACTCCTCCCAGGCGAGGCGCTCCGCCGCCTTGGCCCGCTGGTAGGCATCGTAATCGCCCTCGTAGCGCCGCAGAGTATGGGTATATTCATCCAACTCGAAGATGCGGTTGACGCTACGGTTGAGAAACTGGCGGTCATGCGAGACGATGAGCGCCGCGCCCGCATAGCTGGCAAGATAGTCTTCGAGCCAGGCCAGGCTGGCGGCGTCGAGATGGCTGGTCGGCTCATCCAGCAACAATACATCGGGCGCACGAAGCAGCAGCAGCGCCAACCCAACACGCGCCCGCTCGCCCCCAGAGAGCGTGCCCAGGTCGCGGGTGCGCGACAGGTAGTCGAGGCGCAGACCCGCGAGGATGGCGCCCATGCGCGCCTCCATCTCGTAGCCGCCGCGATCCTGAAACTGGCTGGCAAGCTGGCCATACTCCGCCAGCAGCGCAGCGAGCGTCTCGCCACTGGTGGTGGCCATCGCCGCCTCCAGGGCGCGCATGTGCGTCTCGATGGAGCGCAGCCCGCCGAGCGCTTCGGCTAACATGCTGTCAACCGTGCGCCCTTCGATAGCGGGCAGTGTCTGCGGCAGGTAGCCCAGGTCCAGCCCGGTCGCCAGTTGAACCTCGCCGCTATCGGCGGTTTCTTCGCCGGTGATGATACGCATCAACGTGGATTTGCCCGCGCCGTTCGCGCCGACAAGCCCGACGTGTTCGCCGGGTTCCAGCGCGAACGTGACACCATCGAGCACGGTGACAGCGCCATAGGTTTTCGTGATATTTCGTACGGTCAGCAACATAGGAGGCGCCTCCCCTTTGCCAGTCTGGCGAAACGGGGTATGTCGAGGGCGCGATATGCAGTGGGGCCGGAGGAAATCGTGCTGAAATGTGGAATGCATGACCGGCGAGAACACACGCTGCCCAGACAACCCGCATACAGGTATCAGGCAGAGTAACCGGCCAGAGGATGAGGTAAAGAAGTTTGCCAGTGATGCACGCGGGCGCGCTACGCTGCCTCGCGTACAGGATTGCTCATCGGCTGCCGGTTAGCGTGTGTGTTCCATCGGTTCACCTCCAGCGATCATTCTACGCGGTGAGGGGATGCGAGGCAAGAGAAAGTTTGGGCGCGCGCGACATGCGCACTTGACGCCCTTGAAAGAAGCAAGGTATTATGGCGGCACGCTCAATAGCGGTTTCCTTGCTCTGGCAAATGGGTTGAAAGAGACTGTGTGGTCATTGGTTCATTATCGGGCTTTCTGCAATGATACGATAGTGTAATCTGGAGTGTGATATGGGCTTCGCCTCGGACAAACGCTGGGCGTAATCCGCAATTCAGTGAAGGACTCTTGGCACATGCGCTTCCAAGGTTTCCTGTTCCCAGCTGGCTGGTCTGCTCTACAGCGACGCGCGGCCCTGGGGATCACTGCGGCCCTGGTTACTGTCGCACTGATCCTGGCATACGTGCTGCAGCCGACCTTCGTCGCGTGGCTCTTCCGCCTAGGAGTCATGCAGCCCTACCCTTGGGCCAATACAATGAGCTTGCAGAGTGTCTCAATGGTGTCGGCGGACGACGGCTGGGCGGTTGGGCGCATCAGCGGCAAACCCACGACGCTGCTCATGCGCTACTCACGCGGCCAGTGGACGATTCTCCCCAAACCCGCCGGTCTCGACGATACGTCCGCATTTACCGCCGTCTCGATGGTGTCGGCGCACGATGGCTGGGCCTGGGCCTCCATGCCCATTCCCATCGGTGACCGCTACCACAGCTTCCGACCCGGCGGTGTCCTGCTGCACTATGACGGCGCCACTTGGAAGATCTCAACACCCGTCTTTCCCATTGGCATCGGATCCGATCCCTCGGCGCTGCTCATGCTTTCTCCTACGGATGGGTGGGCGACCGGTGACGGGATCACGCTGCACTACGATGGGACGGCCTGGCGCGAAGTGACGGCTCTCGCTGATAAGCAATGGGGCGGTGGGCGCAGCCATCGCGGCGACTGGTCCAGATGATGTCTGGATCGCCCGCTTTGGTGGCGAACATTGTCCACTACGACGGCACGTCATGGAGCGAGCAAGACATTATGCTCCCCATCGCCCAACAAGCGCTGGGCCCCATCCTTCTCACTGGCATCGCCATGAATTCGTCCGAGGCGGGCTACGCTGTCGGTAGCATTGGGAACTCCTCTTCTGGCGTGATTCTGCGCTATGTGGGTAGTCGCTGGTTCCTCGTGCGCACCGTGGATGAGAACCTCTCCAGTGTCTCGCTGCGCCCCGCAACGCGCTCCACCCCAGAAGAAGGCTGGGCCGTCGGCGGATCTAATAGCCTCTACCATGATATCTCTGGGGTGTGGTCGAAGGTCACCAGCCCAATCTCATACCCGCTCTATGGTGTCACCACGCTTCCCGCCAGCAGTGACACCTGGGCGGTGGGACTCTGTGGTGCGCTCCTGCGCTACCATGATGGTAAGTGGCAGCAGGAGACCAATGTTGTCTTATCGCAGGATGCCAAGGCTGAGTAGAGGTACTGCTGGAAACGCCTTACCCAATTAGCGAAATGCTTCTACACTGCATTTTCGACGAAACAATAGCGGCAGCTAACCCCAAATTCACTATCTACTTCAAGCCATAAAATCGTTGATGTCGGCCACATGAGACGCCAGCAGGGTCTACCGATGAATCACGACTCAATCGTGACGATGGAGGCGAGACCAGCATCGCCCGGTAGTTGACGGCGCGCTTCTCGTAGCGGGTGGCCAGCCCACGCCACTGTTTGAGCCGATTGATGCAGCGCTCCATCACATTGCGTCGCGCGTAGATCGCCTTGTCTAATGTCAGCGGGCGACCAGGTTGGGCCGCTCGTCGTGCTCGCTGGTCGCTGCGCTCTGGGATGGTGTGCGGGATCTGCCGCGCTGGCGCAGCAGCTGACGACAGCGCGCATAGCTGTAGCCTTTATCGGCGATGACGCGATCCGCGCCGCGTGCGCGGTCGTCCCCGTCCACCCGGGCGCGGGACGCGGATCCCATCCAAGATCGGCCCCAGTTGCGTGCTGTCATGGCGTTGTCCCGCCGTGATCACCACCGAGAGCGTCGTCCCTTCCCGTCGCAGGCCAGATGGAACTTGGTCGTCAGTCCTCCCCGGCTGCGTCCGAGCCCCTCGTCGGTTGGGTGCTGGACCCCCTTTTTGCGTCGGCCTGACTGCGGCCGACGGCGGGCGCCACTGGCATGCTGGTGGGCGCGGGCCGTCGAGCTATCGATGCTCACCTCCCAGACGACCTCGCCCACCGCATCCGATTTGGTCTGTACGTGCGCCAGATCCGGTCCCACGTCCCGTCGCGGCGCCAGCGGTAGAGCCGGTCCGCGCACGTCTGCCACGGGCCTTAGCGCTCCGGCAGGTCGCGCCAGGGCGCGCCTGTGCGCAGCTTCCATAAGATGCCGTTGATCACCGTGCGATGGTCCCGCCACTGCCCGCCACGCCGCCCCCTGCGCGGGCAGCAGCGGCGCGATGACGCTCCACGCTTCCTCTGTCAACTCCCCGCGTCCAACCATCGTGGCTACCCTCGTTCCAATGCCATCTCCAGCACGAGGGTAGCACATCCGGCTCGATTCGTCAGACTAGAATCACCTTGCCAGCGCCAGCCGTTGCGCCAGCCCATTCGCCAGCTTGATGCTATAGTTCTGGCCACGATCCTGCGGGTAGACCTGGAACATGTTGGCGAGGTAGAGGCCGGGCAGCGGCGTCTCGTGCGGCGGGATGTGCGCGCGATAGTCGCGGGTGACGATGGGCTGGGCGAACGGCGCGGCGAATCCCCACATATCGGTGATCCAGTCGCGTGAGAAGGCGGGATTGAGCCGCTGGAGATGCGGCACGAACTGCTCCAGCGCCTCTTGTGGGGTAGCGCGCATCAACGGATGATCCATGGGCAGATAGTTGCCGAGATAGAGCAGATGGCGACCACCATACTCCTCCGCCGGGATGTAGTTGGTATGCTCCACCGCCGCCAGAAATGGATAGCCCTCGTCGGCGATGCTCAGCCAGTAGACATCCTTCATGAATTGGCGATCCAGCGCCAGAATCAGGCAGTGGGCGCCGTAGGCCAGCCCCCAGTCGTAGCGCGTGCGGAAGTCGGCGGGCAGATCGGGCACGACCCGAAATGTCACGCGCGTTGGCAGCGTCGAGACGACACGGGCGAATCGCTCCTCGCCCGCCGCAGTCGTCACCTGCCAGGCGCCATCATCGGCGGGCCGGGCGGAATCCACCGTCACGCCGAGTCGCACCTCACCGCCATGCGCCTGGATGCCAGCGGCCAGCGCCTCGTACAACTGCTGAAAACCACCGCGCAGATAGCCGAGCGCGGACGTGCGACAATGTATCCGCGCCCAGAACCACGGCATCGCGATCTCGTCGGCGTATGCGCCGAACTTGCCGCGAAAGAGCGGCTCAAAGGCCAGTGAATAGCCACGTGGGCCAAGCCAGCGCCGCAGCCATGCCGAGGCGGTGACGCCCTCCAGCGGGTTCGCGTTGGGCAGCGCCTTCATCAGCGCGGCGACCGCCCCCAGCCGCAGCCGGTCAACAACCGGCAGCGGCGCGAACTTCAGCACGGGCAGCGCCCCATCCAATCGCCACGGCTTGCCATCGATCAGCGAACTGGTGTTGGGATGGCCCCAGTAGAGCTTATCCGCCAGCCCAAGTTCGCCAATCAGCGCGATAGCGTCGTGGTCGCTACGGAAAAGGTGGTGGTAAAACTTCTCCAACCACGGGCACCTTCACTCCTCGCCCACGCGAAAGCCCGCCGCCAGACCGCCCGCCAATGGCTCACGCTCATAGACCACCACGCGTTCACCTGCGCGCGCCAGCCGCCACGCCAGCGTCAGCCCCAGCGCGCCGCCGCCAAGAATCGCCGTACCTTTGCTCGTCATCTTGCCTCTTCATGCTGCTATACCATTGCCGATGTGTTCAGCCGTGTTCAGCATATCACGCGATTCCCTCGCCTCATGCGACGCGGATGTAGTATGCTCTCAGTACGAGGTATGCGGAAGAGGTATGCGGAACCGGCAATGGCCGACGCAGGCCAGATATAGGAGCAAGCCATATGGCGCGAATGGTGCATTGTGTCAAACTGGGCCAGGAGTTGCCGGGTCTGGAGAAACCGCCGGTTCCCGGTGAACTGGGCCAGCGCATCTATGAGAATATCTCTCAGGAGGCCTGGGACATGTGGCAGGAACATTCACGCCTGCTCATCAACCACTACGGTCTCAATCTGGCCGACCCCGATGCGCGCCAGATCCTCCGGCAGGAGATGGAAAAGTTCTTCTTTGGTGAGGATGAACAGATGCCGGAGGGCTGGGTTCCTGAGGGAGCGAGCGGCGCCAAAGGCAAGGGCGGCGCACCTGCGGCGCCTGCGAAGAAATGAGAGACCCCGGCGCGATCCTGCTGGTAGCATGCTACGAACTGGGCCACCAGCCGCTGAGTCTTGCCTCGCCACTGGCGGTTCTGCGCCGCGCTGGATTTTCCCCGGCGGCGGTGGATACATCCGTCTCCGAGCTTTCCGACCAGGCCATCATGCGGGCGAAACTGGTGGCCGTCTCCGCGCCGATGCATACCGCGCTGCGCCTGGGCATGCATGTGGCCGCGCGTGTGCGAAGGCTCAACCCCACCGCCCACATCTGCGTCTACGGCCTCTACGCCACCCTCAACGCCGAGTATCTGCTGCGAACCATCGCCGACTCGGTGATCGGCGGCGAGTATGAGGAGGCGCTGCTGGCGCTGGCCGAGTCGCTCGAAACGTCAGACGCGGGCGCGATTCCTGGCGTGCGCACGCGCGAGCATCAGGCGACCCCTGTGCTGCGGCGGCTAGATCACGCCGTACCCGAACGCAGCGCGCTCCCTGCGCCGCAGTCGTACGCCTATCTGGTGCGCGGCGACGAGGTGGTTCCGGCGGGATACGTCGAGGCGAGCCGTGGCTGTCTGCATACCTGCGCCCACTGCCCCATTACGCCCGTCTATGGCGGACGCTTCTTCGTCGTGCCACGCCCGCTCGTCCTCGAAGATATCCGCGCCCAGGTGCGCGCTGGCGTCGAGCACATCACCTTTGGCGACCCCGATTTTCTCAATGGGCCGCGCCACTCGCTGGAAATCGCCCGCGCGCTCCACGCCGAGTTTCCCGATGTCACCTTCGACGCGACGATCAAGGTGGAGCATATTTTGGAGCGCCGCGAGGTCTTCCCTGAGCTGGCCGCGCTCGGCTGCATCTTCGTCGTCTCCGCCGTCGAATCGCTGAGCGAGGGCGTGCTGCGCCACCTGAAGAAGGGGCACAGTCGCGCCGATGTGGCGGAGGCGTTGGGCATCCTGGACGACGCGGGTATCCCGATGCGGCCCACGTTCGTCGCCTTCACGCCGTGGACGACCGCGCGCGACTACCTCGATGTGCTCGACTTCATCGCCGAACACGATTTGATCGAACACGTCGACCCGATCCAGTATGCCATCCGACTGCTGGTACCGCCCGGTTCCGCGCTGCTGGATGACCCCGACGGGCGGGCGTGGCTTGGCCCGCTGGATGAAGAGGCGCTCAGCTACACCTGGCAACACCCCGACCCGCGCATGGATGCATTGCAGCGCGAGGTACAGGCGATTGTCGAACGCGCCGCCAGCGCGCGCGAGCCGATTCCGGTGACGTTTGCCGCCATCCACGTCTGGCCTCGGAGCGGCTGGGGACATCGATTCCAGTGTTGGTGGGCGCGGGCGTCGGTGACGATACACGTGACGATACAGGCGCATTGCGGCGGGCGCGACGCCCCGTACCCCATCTGAGCGAGCCGTGGTTCTGCTGAGCGGAACCCGCTGCGGACCAGTTGGGTCCCCTCATCCCGAAGCTGTAGCGTCTGCCTGTCGCAAACGGCTGGTCTCTGGCGCTGTTTCATTGCGTGATACAGTGGAATGGAACACGTCATCATGATGATGCATTCCCACATGAGAGGCAGGCGTATGAGCCATATCATTGAACTTACCGACGAGCAATATGAAACATTGCGGCAAGCTGCCGATGAGCGGGGAGAGACGCTTGATGCGCTTATCGAAGCGTTGATACAAGAATTGCACAACCGCCAGGCATCCTCCCATGCATTCACCACCGATGACTGGTTCCACCATCTTGGGGCGACAGACGAGCAAATCACCGAAGCAAAACGTATTGCCTTCGATTGAGAGGTCGGCTGATGAGCCACGTCTTTGAACTCACTGATGAGCAATATGAGACCCTGCGTCAGGTAGCAGCACGTGACCAGGAGACACCCGAGCAGCTTATTGAGCGGATGGTCAACGCGCTCACTGAGACTCAGGGAACCATCTACTTCACCGATGAAGAACTCTTGCGCGCCTTGGGGGCTGACGACGAAGAATTAGCCGAAAGTAAAACGTATTGCCCAGGAACGTAGTGATGCCGACGCATGATGAACCACCCCATCCGAAACTGTAGACCCGCATCCTCACATCCAGCGGGAATCCAACCTGATAGCACAGTCGCTCGCACTTGATCCGTCCATAGAGTGTGAACGTCTGGTTTTGGGCGCCTACGCATTGCCCTGACATGCCGACACATTGTATGCTTGGCAGAGAGTGGCCTGTCGGGGTAGTGGCTCAAGCCGCTAACATATTCGCGCGGGTGATTCGGGTGATTAAGGAGCCATCAGAGATGCCGATGCGATGGAATGGACGTTACCTCATCCTTTTCTGTCTGCTGATAGGTACGCTGGCGCTCACGGCCTGCGGGCCTATCAGCATTTGGAAGTCTCCCGCGCCTCAGCACTCACTCGCACGTGACGGCGGCGCTCGCCTCACCCTGCACGTGGCATGCCTACCGACAGCCCCTAACTGCGACCTGACGAAGCAGCGCGACGCGGCTGCTGTCGTACTCTCGCGGCGGATTAACGCGTACACCGCTGTTCCAGATGTCGTTGTGCGCTCGGATGGTGCAGCGACTCTCATCGTTGAGCTGCCGGGCATGACCAGCAACACACAAATCGCGGATATCATAGCGCTGCTGACGAGCGTTGGCGCAGTCACGATACTCGACACAGGTGACACATTCCTCCCCGTCGGCACGAGCACAAAGGGGCAGACCTGCGTCAACGCCTGCGACGCGAACCACTATCGCATCATATTCACTGGCGATCAGATGGATCCCAATCAGGTAAACGTCCAGCAGGATATCACGCACGGTGGAATATGGCTCGTGCAGTTCGAGTTCGCGGGATCGGCCAGACAGCAGTTCGCCAGCTACACGGCGTCGCATGTCGGCCTGTCTCTGACGATAACGGCCAATGATGTCGTCATCGAGTCAGCGGTTATCCAGAGCGAAATTGATGGCGCGGCGCAGATCAGCGGCATGGATGAGGTCGGTGCGAAGCAACTGGCCGCCTACCTCAAATCGGGTTCGTTGCCTGCCGGGCTGACACTGGTAACGAGCGCGGTAGTGACACCAAGCGGGAGCTAGATAGTCATTGGCTTACGCGCGAAAATATACGCTCGCTGGCTCTGATGCTCTACATCAGGCGCGTAGGGCTGTCGCACCAGCGACATCTCAACGGTGAATCCAGCGTTGCGGAGCAGGGTCTCGATCTCCGCTGGCTGCAGAAACCAGACATCTAGCGAGACAGGCTGATCCCACCACTCGTCCAGGTGGCGCTGCTCGTCGCCGATGTGGAACGCCAGAAATAGCAGGCCACCTGGCTGCAGCGCTCGATAGAACTCCGCCAGCGCCTGTGGTCGCGCCTCAGGTGGCAGGTGGATGATCGAATAGAACGCCACGATGCCGCCCCACGCCGCATCAGGCGTAGCGAGCGCCAGCATCGAACCCTGCTCGAAGGCGATGTTCGGCGAACGCTGCCGGGCAACTGCCACCATCTCCGGCGAGAGATCGATTCCGATCATTGGCACGCCCAACTCGTGGAGATACGCGGCGACGTGGCCGGGGCCACAGCCCATATCCACCGCTGTGCCCATGCCATCCACTTGCTCGGCAAAGCACGCCAACAGCGCACGGTCTAGCGGCTTGCCCGCCAGTTCGCCCGCGATACGCGCCGCATATTCGTCCGCAATGCGATCATAGGTCGCACGTGTACTCGCGAGATGCTCCGGGTCGAGTGACATGGTGTGTATCCCTCCAATGGCATTTAAGCGCTGGCCGCGTAATTCGTTCAACACATGATACAATGACGACGAACGGTAATTGTGGCGTTTTTTCAGCGCTGGACAGGCATCGAGGAACACCAATGCAGGCAGTCGAGTATGTGCGCCAGCGAGATGGCGGCTGGTACGTCGGCGACAGCGGCGTCTCCGTCTATAGCGTCATCGCGCTCTGGGAGCAGGGATATTCGCCAGAAGAGATACAGGCTAGCTTTTCCCTGCTTTCGCTCCAGGATGTCTACGGGACGATCCTCTACTATATGGAACACCGCGAGCAGATGGACGCTTTCTTTCGCGCGCAAGATGCGCTTTTCCGTCAAAAGAAGGCAGTGAACGAGGCGAGCAAACCAGAGTTCTATGGAGAGATGCGCCAGCGTGTGGCCCGGTTTAGAGAAACCGACCTGTTCACCTACCTGCCGTTGTAGCTATGAGAATGCCAGTTCGCGCATCATGCGATAGAATCCTGGCTCTGGCTGATAGCCAAGCCTGCGATTGATGGCCAGCATCGGCGCATTCTCAGAATCGTTGTTAGTGCTGATGTAGTCGGCGCCATAGCGGCGGGCACAGTCGATGGCCAGCAGTTTGAGCGCCAGCGCGATTCCCTTGCCCCGCCACGCGGATTCTACCCCTGTAAACATGTTATACATCGAGTTGGTTGCCGCGAAGTAGCCGACCGCCGCCATGCCAATCCAGTCATCGCCCACCGCCGCGACGATCTGGCCATCCGGGCGATACCACGACGCGCTACAGACCGTCTTCTGGAACTGCGCGAACGGCATAAAGTCGCTGTCGTGTCCCGGCTCGTCACGTACCAGCGCAGCATTGACATCGTAGAGCCTTCGTCGCGCCTCGTCGGTATCGCCAACATCGGCCAGCGTGAAGAACCGAATGCCCGCAGCCTCCACGTGACCAACCGCGCCCGCGAATGGCTGCTCATCAAATGTAGCCAGTTGCAGCCGTGACTCGAAGATATGGCGATTCAGTTGGAAGCCGTAGCGCTCGGCAAAGCGCAGCCCTTCGGGAATGTTGTCGCGCACCTCCGCCACCAGCCGTGTCGCTCCCTGTTCCCGCGCAAACGTCAACGCCGCATCGGTCAGTTGCGCGCCAAGCCCCTGCCGCCGATAATCGGGAGCTACCAGCGTCGCTAGCGCGAATGAGATTGGCGCATCCCAGGGCCAGTGCACGGCATCGCTGTAGCCAGACCAGTGAATTCTCACCCGCGTCATCGATGGCGACGAGCCGCTGGCGTACCAGTCCCGCTGGCGCGTTGCCCTCCCATTCTTGAAGCAGTTCAGGCGTCGGCGGCTCAGGATCGCGCGTGGCGAACAACGCGGCCAGCGCCGGAAAGTCGCGCGCAGGGTCGAGTGGACGTATCAGCATAATAGCCCCCTCCGTACAGCACAGCAGAAACCCTCCGGCTCCACTGTCATGCGAACAATGGAATACCGGAGGGCTGTTAGAACTCGCCCGCCTCTTCGGCCATGCGCACCAGGCGCGGCGTGAACTTGCCCAGCACGTCGATCAGGTCGCTCTGTGCGGCGACAACCGTCTCGATATCTTTGTACGCCTGGGGCGACTCGTCCACATTGCCGCCGAGCAACGTGACACCCCGCTCGCGCAGATAGGTGTCGCGCGCCGTCTTCGTGATCGAATCGAAGGCGGCCCGGCGGCTCATCCGGCGGCCCGCGCCATGCGAGGCGGAGTCGAGAGCCACAGATGAGCCACGCCCGCGCACGACGTAGCCAGCATCACCCATCGAGCCAGGAATGATGCCCAGCACGCCCGCGCCCGCTGGTGTGGCGCCTTTACGGTGAACGACGGCGCGCGAGCCATCAGCCAACACTTCAAGCCAGGCGAAATTGTGAAAGTTCTCTACGGCTGCCGCCTCCTTCAGCTTCAGCGCAGTCGCCACCCGACGATGGATGACAGCGTGATTCGCCGAGGCGAAGCGACCCGCAAGCTGCATCGAGAGCCAGTATTCCTGGCCCGCCTCGCTGCACAGCGAGAGCCACGCCAGATGGCGCAGCGACGAATCCAGCAGTGGATGCTCACGCGACGCCAGCTCGGTATATGTCTTCGCGATCTTGAAGCCGACACCCCGCGAGCCGCTATGCGACAGCAGCGCCAGATATTCGCCCGCCTTCAGGCCAAGCTGCTCATCATCGGCATAGAGGCGGAAAGCGCCCCACTCGACGAAGTGATTGCCGCTGCCAGATGTGCCTAACTGGATCTGCGCCTTGATCTTGAGCGACTTGAGCAGCCGCGTCGCCTCCCAGGCCGGGTCAGCCAGCACGGGATGATCGGGGCGGTCGCGTACCTCCCAACCCTCACGCATACCAAAGCGTGTGCGATCTAGCAGCGCGTTGCGAAAATCGGTGCGCCGCTGGCCAAGCACATAGGGCGAGACGTCATAGACGGAGAGCCGCATGCGACAGCCAATATCGACGCCGACGGCATACGGGATGACCGCGTCATCCGCCGCCAACACGCCGCCGATGGGCAGGCCGTAGCCCACGTGCGCGTCGGGCATCAGCGCGCCCACCATGGCGACGGGTAGCCGCATGGCGTTTTCCATCTGGGCGACCGCCTGAGGCTCGATCAGGTTTTCACCCCAGATCGTGAAGGCCACTGGCTGGTCGCGAACAATATCAGCTGTCTCGTCATGTGGCGCTTTGGCGCGGCGAAGGCACTCGCGCGCCAGCGTGGCGAACATCGGATCGGCCAGGTATTTCCCTGGCTCTTCGCGCACGCCATCCAGCCAGACGAGTATAGCGCCCTGCTCAAGCCCGGTCTTCGCCAGGTCTTCAGCGGCGGCTTTGGCCAGCCCGATGATCTTGCCTTCGGGCCAACCGTAGGTTTTGAGAATCTTGCCGGTAATCATGGATACCTCTATGGATGTTGAAACGGGTCTCGACAAGCGCGCATAAAAATAGCGCGGATGCCATCATCTGACACCCGCGCCTGCTCTCTGATCGAGTACGTCTCAATGCTCCTCCGGATGGTAGGGATGAGCGCACTCATGCTGGCAGGCACGGGGATACAGCGGGTGGGCGAACGGCGTGGCGCCGAATACCTTGTGTTGCATGCTGCGTCCTCCTGTCCTTCTACTGGCGCTCTCATCTCGCGCCAGCAGGTAAAGTAACACACTGCTCACCCACACGCAAGCGCATACCACTCATTCATACAGAAATCTGCTAGCCGCTTTCCATCACCCTGGACATTGGAACAGGGACTCGTACCCCGCTTGTCGCTTCTTCCATGCGAGCGCTACGATGTAACACAGGGCCACCTGCCGCCGCTGGCCAGCCCACCAACATGCCAATCTTGTGCTAGACTGACGAGCGGCGACACCTGCCATTCAGGCACGAGTTTTGCGGCTGATGGCATGGGCGTCCCATCCACTCTTACTGTTTCGCCTGGCGAAGGAGGACTCCGACACAATGGCGTACGAACTTCCACCTCTACCGTATGACTACACCGCGTTAGAACCGCATATCGACGAACAAACGATGCATCTGCATCACGACAAACACCATCAAGCGTACGTGAACAACGTGAATACCGCGCTGCAGGGGCAGAGCCAGTTCGAGAACATGAGCGTCGACGACTTGATGCGCAACCTGAACAGCGTACCCGATGCGATCCGCACGGCGGTGCGCAACAACGGTGGCGGCCACGCCAACCACAGCATGTTCTGGCAGATCATGAAGCCCAATGGCGGCGGCGAGCCAACCGGCGACCTCGCCAGCGCCATCTCCTCGGCGTTCGGCTCCTTCGATCAGCTCAAAGCGGCCTTCAACGATGCGGGCGCCAAGCGTTTCGGCTCTGGCTGGGCGTGGCTGGTCATCGGCGCCGATGGCAAACTGGCCGTCACCTCGACCGCCAACCAGGATAGCCCACTGACCGACGGCCTCTTCCCGGTCATGGGCAACGACGTCTGGGAGCATGCCTACTATCTGAAGTATCAGAACCGCCGCCCAGATTATCTGGCAGCCTGGTGGAATGTCGTCAATTGGGACGAGATTGCGAAGCGCTTTGCCCAGGGCATGAGTGGCCGCTAACTGTTGCTCCCGCATATTCATATCCCCCTCCTTCATGTGACGAGCACGTGGACGAGGGGGATTGTTTGTCTCTATGCTCCACCGACATGGCTGCTATTTCAGCGACGCTTCACGAGAAGCGCCTGATCGTCTTCGCGCCAGGAATAGTCGCTCCCGCCAGCGGACCCACACGTCGGCGCAAAGGCGCTGGCACGCTCTCTTGCATATATGGCAGGTTGTGGTGATGACGAGACGCTAATCGGCGCCTCCAATCATCAGCAACGTGGCGCGTGCATCGGTTTGCAATTGCGCCACATGCTCCGAAGGAGGAGATGACAGTGATTAACATACTTGTGTGGATTATCGTCGGCGGCATCGCTGGCTGGCTGGCTGGTCTTGTTGTTCAAGGCACTGGGTTGGGCATTATCGGCGATATCATCGTCGGAGTCGTCGGCGCGCTGATCGGTGGCTTTGTGGTGTCTTTGCTGCTCCCTGGCACATTTGGCTTCTCAGGGTTCAACTTTGGCAGCCTGATTATCGCATTCATTGGCGCGGTCATTCTGCTGCTCATCCTCAAAGCGCTAGGCTTGGGCCGAAGCAGAACTGTCTAATAGACCGCATCCAGGTTGCCTTGGCGTTGACCGAGAACAGAGCCGCTACCAACCGTGGCGGCTCTGTTCATGCAGACTCATATGATGCGAGCCATCGAATAGAGTGGTGATGAGACACTGCTTGAGCATCTTCGACAGCCGTGAGCGCCAATACGTTGCCAATATGTGGCGTAGCTCATTGCGTGGCAGCGCGGCGTGATACATCCTAAGTCTTAGACAGGTTATATCCTTGGACACTGCTAGATAGCAGCGGTTTTGGGGTAACATATAACTAACGCCAGGATGGCTGGCAAAGCTGCAACCTTGAGGCGAACTTCGCGTATACACTGCGGGAAGCTTAGCTTCAGAGAGGCAGATTCGACCAGAATCATGCTGGCGTGATGCAGTGAGATTGCTCGATATGGCGAATAGTATCCCTGAGATGGTCGGGGTTGAATCGCCAACGAGATAGATACGGCACACGGCCAAACGAAGGAGGCCCGGGGTGGATATCCAAGGTACTACCCTGGCTGCTGGTAAGGCGCTGGGTCGCGCGATAACTGGGCGTTCGCAGGCGGAGAGTCCAATGACTACCCCGTCACCGCGCACGACCGATATGATCGAAGACACTACGCTCGTGCGCAGAACGCTTTCTGGCGATCAGGAAGCATTCTCGTCGCTCGTCGAAAAGTACAAGGATCCTGTGTTCAATGTCGCCTACCGCATGCTCGGTAATCCCACCGAGGCGGAAGATGTGGCGCAGGAAGCATTTGTACGCGCCTACACCCAGTTGCACACATACAAAGACACACATCGGTTCAGCACCTGGCTGCTCTCGATTGCGTCGCACCTTTCGATTGACCAGCTTCGTCGCCGTCGTTTTCTCGCCCTTCCGCTAGAGAACGTGCCCTTCCTGGAGTGGATCGCCGATGTCGGCCCTGGCCCAGAGCAATCCGCCCTGCGCCACGAGACCGCCGATGACATGCAGCGCATTCTCGATACGTTGCCGGTCAAGTATCGCGCGGTTCTGCTTCTCCGCTACTGGCACGACTTCTCCTACGAGGAAATTGCCCAGACGCTTGAGCTGACCCCAGCTCTCGTGAAGGCCCGCCTCCACCGTGCCCGCGAGCTTGTCGCGCGGACGATGAAGACGCAAGGTCTGGACATAACCCTCACCAGCGAGGAAACTGATGAGCGAGAGCATGGAAAAATCGCGGCAGGCGACGTCGGGCTGGCGGCGCACTAGTGTAGCCGCCTTCTCTGCCCTATTCGCCTTCATCCTCGCGCGTTTCTTACTACGAAATCGTCTGGCGCTGCCCGCGAGCACGCAGCAGACTGACATCAACGATGACGCGCTCGACAGTCATATTCGGCTGCGCATGCCGGTGACGATGGTCAGCGCCCCATCTGATTTCACCGATAGGGTGCTCGCCCGCGTCGCGACAGCGCCCGCGCCACAACAGCGACTCACAGCCGCTCACACGCCACGTGTTTCGTGGCTGCGTTCGATGCGCATCATCGGGGCCACGCTGATCGTGGCGCTGCTGCTCATGTTGGCGACAGGCGTGTTCGTGACCCTGGTGAATCCTACACTGGCCGTTGCGATACTCGATACGCTCATCTCGCTGGCGATTGGCCTGCTGGCATTTGGGCGTATGCTCGGACAGCTTATCAATCGCGCCTCCGCAACTCCCTGGATGATTCCTGCCGCGATGGGCGCTCTGCTGGGATGCCTGTTGCTCTCCTGGGCGCAACTGGCTCGCCAGTTCGGGCGTGACCCGCAGGAAGCCTGATCGCCCTATGCGCGCCTCAGAGACCTCCCCGCACGCTCGCTACATGATTCTGTTGGCTGCCTTCCTCGGTGGAATAGCGCTCTTTGGTGTCGTCTTCGTCCTCGCCTCGCCTCACCACAATGGAACACACACAGAACAGCCCGACCGTCTGACACTGGCATCTGGCGGCCTCCTGGCAGGCGCGGCGCCCACCAGGACAAACGCGCAACTGACCAGTTGCACACCGTCGAGCCTCGATATCTTTGGCAAAGATGTTGTCATCGACGCGCATCAATGGTATTGCGGCCACGTGACGGATTATGGTGGCGGTATCACTGTGCTTGGGCGCGTCAGCAGCGATGTCGTCGCGGTCGGTGGCGATATTGCCATCTCTGGCGAGGTAGACGGGCGCGTGCTCGCGCTTGGCGGCAACATAACGCTGCTGCCAGGCGCGCATGTCGCGGGTGATGTGCAGGCGGTAGGCGGCTCTGTCAGCAGCTCGCCCGGTGTGGTGGTAGGCGGCCAAATCGATCGTGGCATCTCCACCGACCAGTTCACAATCCCCAACATCACCAGCATCATTCCTGTCCGGCTCGACTGGGCCGATGTGATGTTCTGGGCATTTTCAGGCCTCGTTATCTCACTCTTTCTGCCATCGCAACTCATTCGGGTGCGGCTCATGGCACGCCGCCAACCTGTGGGAAGTCTGTTCTTTGGCCTGCTCGCCTATGTTATTGGCCTCGTCGCGGCCATCGTGCTCGTGCTGAGTTGTCTTGGCATCCCGCTGGCGCTGGCGATTGGTGTGGTACTCTGGGGAGGCTCCATCTTTGGCACGGCGGCGCTCGGCCTCTGGATTGGCAGCGCGCTGGTACCGGGAGCGACGCAATACCGGCGATTCCCCTTCATCCTTGCGACCGTCATTGGGGTGACGTTGCTCGCCATCGCCTGCACCGCGCCCATCATTGGGGGAATCATTCGTGCGCTGGTGAGCACTGCGGGCCTTGGAGCGGTATTGCTGACGATTGCGACGATGCGCCATCCATCACCTGCTCGGCGACGCGCGCTGGGATAGATTGTACCCGCCACAACCCCACGTTCTTCGGCCACCATTTCTTACACATATGCTACAATACAGCGGTGTACCAGTTATCCTGTAGTTGCTGCCATTACTGGCATTTTGCGGGAAGGATGATCCCATATGTCGGGAGCGGATCCAGGGAACGCGCTTCTGGAAATGGAATTGGTGGATCTCGCCTATGGCGGCGACGCGGTAGGCCGATACAATGGGCGCGCCATCTTCGCGCCTGGCGGCATACCTGGCGAGCGCGTGCGTATCCGCGTGGTGAGCGAATCCAAGACGTATGCGCGCGGCGAACTGGTTGAGGTGATTCAAGCGTCACCAGACCGCGTCGCGCCGCGCTATCCAGAGCTGGCCGAATCGGGCGGCTTTCAATGGCAGCATATCGCCTACCCCGCTCAACTCACCTGGAAGACACACATCGTCCAGGAGTTGCTCCGACGCCTGGGTCACTTCGCGCAGCCACCCGTGTTGCCAACGATTGGCATGCCCGAAGATAGCGATCGCTGGCGCTATCGCACTGTCGCCCAGTTCGCCATTGGCCCGGATGGCGCGATTGGCTTCCGCCGCGCCAACAGCCACGACGTGCTGGATATGCCCACCTGCCCGCTGGTGCATCCGGCGCTCGATGCGCTCTACACGGATGTCCGCGCCTGGATGCGGGAACACTGGGGCATGGCAGCCGCCAACTACACCGAGCGATTCACACTGCGTGTCGCCGCGAACGCGCCAGAGCCGAGTCGCCAGAGGCGCCAGAAGCAGCGCCCGGCGGCCTGGGGCTGCTGACCATCGAGGCGCGTACCGCCAGCGCGTTTGCCGAGGTAGATGACGTGGCAGCGCTCGCCGACACGATGCTCAGGGAACTGCCGGGGCTGGCAGGTGTCGTGATTCTTGGGATTCCCGGTGGACATGGCCGCGTCGTCGCTGGCGCTGATTTCATCTATGAGCGCGTGCTGAATAAGACGTACCGGGTCTCCGCTGGGTCGTTCTTTCAGGTGAACGCGGCCCAGACGCCCATACTCGTGCGTGAGGCGCGCTCGGCGGCGCAGCTCTCGCCAGCGGACTATCTGCTCGATGGCTACAGTGGCGTTGGCCTGTTCTCGCTGATTCTGGCGGACGACGTGGCGGCGGTGCATGCGATAGAGTCGCAGCCAGGCGCCGTGGCCGACGCCCGCGCCAGCGCCATCCTCAACGGCGCCACCAATGTCATCGCCACTGAAGGGGTCTTAGAGCGCGTTCTCGGCGCGATGCATCCGCAACGCGACCGTGTCGATGTCGTGCTGGTCGATCCGCCGCGCTCTGGCTGCCTGCCACGGGCGTTGAGTGAGATACGGCGACTGGCGCCACGCACCTTCGTCTATGTCTCGTGCGACCCCTCGACACTTGCCCGCGATCTGCGTGTGATGTGCGAGAACGGCTACCGGCTGGAATCGGTGCAGCCAGTGGATATGTTCCCATTCACCACGCATATCGAGTGCGTCGCGCGCTGCGAACGGATATAAGCGGCCCGACACACCGACCGGATCAGTTTGCCGCTATCACGCAGCCGCCACACCAGCCTTCGCAAGCCGCCGCGCCGCCGCGTCAATCGCCTGCTTCATCGCCGCTGTGGGCGCTTCGAGCACCGGGCCGTGGCCCACCGCGAGCCGTGTTGGCTGCAGGTCGGCAAGCGCGCGGGCGGAGCGCAGCGCCGTCGGCTGATCCCACGTCGCCATCCGGGAGAACGGGAAGCGCAGCCGAAACGCGCCCGCGACGCCGATGCCCGTGTAGGTGAAGAGCGCGTCGCCAGCAATGCAGTGTGCCATCGCGGGTGTCGAGGAAGGCGATATGCCCTGGCGTGTGGCCGGGAGACGCCACCACCCGCAGCGATCCCACCATCTCGCCGGGCTGCAGCGTGCGCGTCGGGCGCACAGAGCATACCGGGTAGTCGCCGCGCGGTTTTCCCTGGGCCTCACCCGCATCGAGACTGAAATCGCGCGCCAGCAGCCGCGCCTCACGCGCGCCCACCAGCACCTCGGCATCGGGCAGCGCCTGATGCAGCGCAGCGAGCGAGCCAATGTGGTCGCCATGGACATGCGTCAGCACAATCCGCCTGATGGGCGCGTTCAACTGTCCTGGCGGCATCCAGGATGGCGCGCTCGGTCTTCGTCCAGTTCGTGTCTACCAGCGTCAGCCCGTCGTCTTCGCGCACCAGATAGCAGTTGATCGGAAACAGAATCGTCGTCCGCTCTATCTGTGTCAGATATTCGCCGTGTCGTGTCAGTTGTTGCCATCGAGTGAATCTCCTGTTCACGCACTCAAAACTAACTATATTAGTTTATAGACTATTTTCATTAGCATGTCAAGAGACATGGAAAATGTAGAGCAGTAGGATGATGGCGTTTCGCAATTGTGACAGACCTCTCCCGGCCTTCGGCCACCCTCCCCTACGAGGGGAGGGACCAGGCAACCAGCGCGGATGCACTCCCCTCTCCTCGAGGAGAGGGGCTGGGGGTGAGGTCAGCGCCTGCTCCTAATTACCCCTCCACGGGCATCTCTGGCCCGCTATCAGCGCTGGCTGGCCCCGCGCCCATGACAGCGGGATGTTTGTCGCTGAAGGGGTGGCGACGCATCACCAGGCCAGACTGCGCGAGCAGCGACTGATAGGCGACTTCTAGCTCGTCATCATAGTCATAGGGCTGGTCGTAGACGACTTCCTTGATGCCCGCCTGCACCGACTCTTTGAGGCAGTTAAAGCAGGGGCGAGTCGTGACGAAGAGGCTGGCGTCCTTCGTCGCGGTGCCCTGGCGCGCCGCCAGCGCGATGGCGTTCTGCTCGCCATGGACGCAGAGACAGTATTCCAGCCCGGCCCCGCTCGGCGCCTCCGAGGCGCAGCGCGGACAGCCGCCCTCGTCGCAATTCTTCACACCAAACGGGGTACCGTTATAGCCGGTGCTGATGATGCGCTGTTCGACGACGATCAGCGCGCCCACCCGGCGGCGGATGCAACTGGAGCGGCTCGCCACCACCCAGGCGATGTTAATATAGTAGTCATCCCACGAGGGGCGTTCTCGTCCAGCCATTGCCCACCTCATCTGCTGTATCTGCACCAGTATCAGCGCACTCGCAGCCTTCACGCATTATACATGTTCACCGTGCCTCTATGCGCCCCTTGCGCATCCCCGATGCGTCGCGTACAATAGTTGCGGCGAGATTCTGAATTGTCCACTCGCTATGGATTGACTGGCCATGACACTCCTCATCGTCATGGCGCTGAAAGGAGGGTGACTATATGAGCATGTCCGCATGTGCGCGTCATGGTCTGCGCCACCAACTCACCCTCCACACGAGCCGAGCATCCGTCACCAGTCGCTCTATGCGCTGATGTGGCGGCCCTGGCGCTGACCTCGATACGCATATCTGGCGGGCATCGCTCGCCGCACAACCGCAACCCCACTATCGACATGCGTATCAGCCCTAGTTGTGGCTGACGAGAGACAGCGCCAGGAGAACAACCGACTTGTCTTCAAAACACCTCGCATCGCGCCAGCCCGAAGAGACGCCTGGCGCATCCAATACCGGGGAAGCCACCCATTTGGCCGAGGGCCTGATCGTGGATGGCAGCCGTGGGCTTTATCGTGTCGAGACGCCGGGTGGCGCCCTTCGCTGCACCATCCGGGGCAAACTGCGCAAAGAGATCGAATATGGGTCGCGTGGTGGCGCTGGCCGCCAGGCGAAGCGCGTCACCGTGCGCGATCACGATCCCGTGGCCATCGGCGACCGCGTACGCGTCTTGCCAACGGGTGGCGACACTGGCGTCATCGAGCAGATCGTCGCGCGGGCAGGCGGAGCATTCACCCGTCGCGACCCAAACGCTGGCGCTGGCAATCTGGCCCTGACGACCATCGCCGGGCTGGATCAACTCATCACGGTCTTTGCCGCGCGCGAACCAGCGCCACATCTGCGCCTGTTAGATCGCCTGCTGGTGCTCGCCGAATCCCAGGAGATCGCCGCGCTGATATGTCTGAACAAAGTGGATCAGCAGCCGGAAGACTGGCTACTCGCGCGGATGGAGGTCTATCGCGGGATGGGCTATCCTGTCGTGATGACCAGCGCGGCGTCTGGCGCGGGCATCGACGACCTGCGCGGACATCTTGCGGGATGCACGTCCGCCTTTGTTGGGCCATCGGGCGTGGGTAAATCCAGCCTGCTGAACGCCGTACAGCCGGGGCTGGCCCTGCGGGTCAGCGCGATAGGCGAGACGACGCACAAAGGGCGCCATACCACCACGGGCACGCGCCTCTGCCCGCTGGATGGCCCCGATGGTGGCTATATCGCCGACACCGCTGGCATTCGCGCGCTGGCGCTGGGCGCGGCCTCGCTACGCCAGCTCGATACCTGCTTCCGTGAGTTCGCGCCCTATCTGGGATACTGCCGCCTCTCAGACTGCACCCACCTGCACGAGCCTGACTGCGCCATTCGCGCCGCCTTGGAGCAGGGCGCGCTCGACGCCGAGCGCTACGAGAGCTACGGCAAGCTGTTCGCCGAGGGAGCGACGGGTGGCGCCACGTGGGAGATGGCCGACTGGTAACATGTCTCTGTGGATGATAGACATCATACATGAATACCTGCCAGGCGACCTGAACCAATGGCCAGTCCGGTACGGCCAGAATGTACGGTTACTCCAGAGTGTGAGACACGTCACATTCAGTAAGATTGTACTTGCAACAGCTTGTGTCGCAAGGTGATGTGAGATACAAATCTAACATCATTGTCGTGTCATCATCTCTGGAGTAATCATTCATGCGTCTGCCTCTTCGTAGTCGGCCTCTGCTCTCATTCATCCGTGGAACACCTTTTTCGTCGTCTGAGATCACCGCAAAACCGCCCGTAACGCTGCCATCACCTGCTACTGACGCCACCGACGCCACCGACGCCACCACACGTGCGCCACGCCGCCTGAGCGCGCGCCCACGCCTGCGTACGCTACATGGTGGCGTCATTATCGGTCGTCGCCGGGTGAATACCCGCCGTGCGGCCGTGACAACGCCACAACCACCACCATCACGGCGCCAGCGGCGGGAACAGCGCTCACCGTTTCCGCGCCGACGACGCAGGTACCGATGGCGGACAAAGATCTGAAACGCCGCGTCTGGGGACTGGCGCTGCCGTCGATTGGCGAACAACTGCTCTCGCTCGGTGTCGGCGTCTCCGATACCTTCCTCGCTGGTCATTTGGCAGATCAGGCTGTTCACACGCTCGGCTATGGGCGCGCGACGGCAGTGGCCGCCGTCGGCATTGCCAGCACCGCCGCATGGATCGTGCTGACCGTCTTTTTCGGCGTCAATATCGGGGTGACGGCGCTGGTGGCGCGGGCAACTGGCGCGCGCGATAGCCGCCTCGCCGCGCGCACGGTTGGCCAGGGCATCTGGCTCGGCGCGATCATCGGTCTGGCGATGATTGGCCTGGCGATCCCGCTCGCGCATGGCATCATCGAATTGCTCGGCGTCAGCGGCAAAGAGGCCGAACTTGCGGCGTCATACATTCGCGTCTACAGTCTGACGATGCCCGCTGCGGGCGCTGCCTCCGCCATGAACGCGGCGATGCGTGGCGCGGGCGATGCGCGGCGTCCACTGCTGGTGATGCTGGTCGTCAACGGCGCGAATATCATCGCCTCCTGGACCCTGATGAATGGCGTTCCGGCGCTTGGGATTCCGACGATTGGCGTGGTTGGCTCCGCCATTGGCGCCGCCACCGGATGGACATTCGGCTGCATCCTCGCGTTCTATCCTGATAACGCGCCACCATCCGCGCGCGCCACGGCTCACCCGCGCGGCGCTTCGCCCCAGTCTCAGCGTCATGGGACGGGTACTCAAGGTTGGGCTGCCCTCTGCGGCTGAACTCGTCGTCTTCCAGCTTGGGGTGCTGACCTTCAATCGTGTCGTCATTGGCCTGGGGCCAGTCACCTACGCCGCCAATGTGACCATCAACACGGTGGATAGCATCGGCACGCTGCCGGGCTTCGGCTTCTCGGTCGCGGCGACGGCGTTGGTCGGTCAGGCGCTTGGCGCGCGCGACGCCGGGCTGGCTGAGCGCTCGGTCTGGGCATCGCTGCGCCCTGCCGTCGTGGTCATGATTATCGTTGGCCTCTTCGAGGCGTTCATACCCCACCTCTTGCTCGGCGTGTTCGTCGCCGATCGGTCGGTGTTGAACGCGGGCGACATCGCCATGCGTCTCTCGCTGGTGCTGATGCCCGCCTCGGCGTGCAGCTTCGTCTTCAACGGCGCGTTACGTGGCGCGGGCGATACCCGTTTTCCGGTGGTGGTGCGCGCGGCGGGCACATGGGGTCTGCGGCTGCCAGTGGCGGCGCTGCTGATACCATTGTGGGGGTTGCCGGGAGCGCGCCTGGCGATGGGCCTCGACTTCTGGACCCAGGCTGGCCTCTCCTACTGGCGCTTCCGCAGCGGACGCTGGCGCAGCACCCGCGTCTGACCTTTTGGCCTCATATACGAGCGAGCGAGCAGGGTGACAGTTGATGGCCCCTGTCACCCATTGTATCTACATAGGTATCTGGATAAGATGCGTTGACGCCCTTTGTTATCATGAGAGAGTATTGGGGGATGGTAGGCTTTCTCTACATATCGGGGGTCAACAAGTGGATATCGTATTGTTCTGGCTGTTCTGGGGAGGAGTCTTTCTCCTTGCCGCGCTTGGCATCGTGATACGCCTGGCTACCCGGATGCTCCTTACGATGGGCCGTAAGCCGTTGCTGGGAGTCGCTACGTTTACCATTCTTGTCTCAATTGGCTTCGGGGTTTGCTTGTATGTGTTTCTTTCTGACTTCGCGCTAGGCCCAGATGGCCATGTCACCGGCCAGTCCCTCGAAATAGGCGCTATTGCATTTCTGGTCGTCGCAACGGTCTTTGTCTATGATGTCCGAAGTAGCGGGCAATTGTTAGCATACGTATACAGCATGTATCGCTCAACCAAACTTCTCAATAAGAAACGCTATACAGAAGCCCAGGTGATCTACGAGCGTATGTTGGCCAAACATCCACAGGATGCGAATGCATGGTATGGCAAAGCACAAACCCTCACGGGGCAGAGACACTGGGTTGAGGCGCTTCTATCATGTGAGAAGGCAGTGGCGACATTAAATCCTAAGCCGTCTTCCGATCCATTCCGCGCGCGAATTTTGCTGCTCAAGAGCGGTATCCTCTTGTCCATGTATCGCTTGAACGAAGCACTGACTGCCATTGACCAATCACTCACGCTCAAGCCAAACTATCCCTATTCATGGGCTCAGAAGGCGTACCTCCTCCAGCGCGCAGGATTCCCTGAGCAGGCTCTGGCTTCCGCTGAGCGGGCGCTCAATGGCGGCCTCAACGCCACATTTGATATATGGCAAGGGATGGCTTTGGTAGCAAAGGCAGGCGCATTGAATAGCACAGGTAACTATGCGGATGCCCTGGACACTGCCCGAAGAGCCTTGCCATTGGGGCCTGAATCATCCACGGTATGGATAATTCAGGCTGATGCTTTGGCTCACCTTGGACAATCGGAAGAAGCCCAGGCAGCCGCGCTACAAGGCTTGGCAAAGGTTGCACATCAGATTTCCACAGACCCAGACGGGATAGAGTACTGGAAAAACAAAAGCGTGTTGCTGCGCATGCTTGGTCGTATGTCTGAGGCGGAAGCCGCTGAGACACAGGCGCACACCTTGATCGAGAAAGCACAAGCCGCCGTTTAGCCTGTTACGCCATATGCTCCCGCCAATCCGCGACAGCATATGTGGAAGTTTGGCCTCATACGAAAACAAACATCCCCGACAGGCGATTTCTGCCGGGGATAGCCGTTCTGTAATTCTATTGTGCTAACGTCTTACTTCTGCGCCGCGTCGCGCAGCCTATCGGCGGTGGTCGGCGTCGCCCGCTGGCCCAAGCTGGAGCACCAGCGTATTCTGCCACGGATCCTGCACGATAACCGCGTCGGGCGTCTGTGTGCTAGCGATACCAGCGGCGGTGAGCCGTGCGGCGACTGCGGCGCGCGCCTCTTCGCTGGGTAGCTCCAGGGTGAAGAAGCGAAGTCCGGCTGTGTCTGCGGGCGCTGGTGGCGCGTTGCGGCTGTGCCAGATGTTCATGCCGATGTGGTGGTGATAGCCGCCCGCCGAGACAAAGAGCGCGCTCGGCATCGTCGCGACGATATCGAAGCCCAGGATGTCATGGTAGAACACCACGGCCTGCGGAATATCGCCGACCTGAAGATGGATATGGCCAACGCGCGTGCCATCGGGGAAACCAGTCCACGGCTCGTCGTCCGCTTCAGCCTCGGCCAGCACGCCTCTGATGTCCACCGGATCGGCAGCCATGCGCACCTGCCCGTTATCCCAATGCCACTCACTGCGCGGGCGGTCGCGGTAAATCTCGATGCCGTTGCCATCGGGATCGGAGATATAGAGCGCCTCGCTCACCAGATGGTCGCCCTGTCCCGGCAGCGGCAGCCCCAACGCTAGCCAGTGGCGCAGCCAGCGCCCCAGATCGCGGCGGGTCGGCACAAGCACCGCAAAGTGATACAGCCCCGTGTAGGCGTATTGGTCATGCGGCCACGGACGCGCGCCAGCCTGCTCGCGCAAGAGCAGCAGCGGCGCCGAGGGCGTGCCCAGTGTCGCCTCGCCCGCATTCCGGGCATGCAGGGTAAAGCCAAAGATGTCGGAGTAGAAGCGTAACGACCGCTCGAGGTCGGCCACGGTCAGCGCGACCATGCCAACCTGGGTCGCTGGGTCAATCGCGGACGCGGTAGCCGCTGTCCCTTGCTGTTGTGTCTCTTGAGTCATATCAATACCTCCCGATGAAGGATCTCAGATGTGCTATTGCTATCTGGTGAACAGTAACTATATAATGTATAGCATAGGCAAGAACTAATGTCAAGTATGATTCACAGGGTGTGAAATGTCGCCACTGTCAAAGAAGAAACATCTAGAGACTGAGAATCTGGAGAGCGACGAAGGGATAGTATGATGTCAGACCAAGAAGTGTACGAAGATGAGGGTCTCTATCGAGAGGATCACACCGTTGACCAGCCAGGCGGAGAGACGTTCTGCGGGGTAGCGGCGGCGGTAGCGGTTCTGGGCGACTCCTGGACGCTGCTGCTGGTGCGCGATCTCGCCGATGCGCCCCGCCGATTCACGGCGCTCCAGGCGTCCACGGGCATCAGCCCGCGTGTGCTTACCGACCGCCTGCGCAAAATGATGGCTGAGGGGTTGGCTACCCGTCGCATCTACGCCGAGATTCCGCCGCGTGTCGAGTATGAACTGACGCCGAAGGGACATGACGCGGTGGCCGTCATCACGGCGCTACGCGCATATGGCGAGAAGTGGCTGCGACCTTAAACAGCGCGAGATTCTGGCAAACATATTCACATTGGCGTGTTGCTATGCAAGAATGTGCGTAGCCCGGTCACGCGCTTTGGAGGGTTGTTTCAAACCCACAAATATGGCACGCTCTCTTCAAGCGCCTGACACATAGCAGGCGCTTTGTGCGTACACTATAGGGAGCGCTTGATGCGCCACCCGCAGACATGAAAGGGCATCGCACGTGAAGTACACCTTCTTGAGCAAATGGACCGTCCTCATCCTGACTCTCATCACCGTCGCGCTGATCGCCGTTGGCGTGTTGCTGGCACAAGGCGGAGTCTTTGGGTCAAGCAACATCGGCCTGAGCCTTATCGCGTACCTTGTGGCGGCCGTCGTCTATTTGATTGCGTGGATTGTCGCGCTCTTCGACTCCATCCAGGAACGCCGCTGGGGCTGGCTGATTGCGCTGATTATCCTGTCGCCAGTCTTGATTGGCCCGCTGCTCTACAGCGTGATTGGGCCGAAGAACACAAAATAGCGCCGCGTTACGCCACCACTGTCAAGGGCGCGCCAACGCATCTCACTGCTAGGTACGAGCCATGCTATTGCATTGCGGTACATGTACGCAATGGATGATGGCGCACCCTCGACGGTCATCCACTGGAGTAGTTCTATGCAGGAAATTGTGTGTGCTGTCTGCGGGCGGCGAACGGCCCTGGCGCCGGGAACGGCGATGGCGTGCCCCAGTTGTGGCGCGCCGATTTCCGCTCCCGCGTCGGCCAGCGCGGCGGAAGATGATTCCGCGACGCGCCCCAGCATCTTCTTCCCTGTGCCTGGTGTCGACGAGACAACCAAAGCCTCTGTGCCCATCAGCGTCGCTCAGGCTGCCAGGACTCCGATTCCGCCAATCCCGCGAACGCCACCGCTGGCGATGTGACAGCGGATTATCCCATGGCGCCGACGCCTGAGCGTACGCAGACGGTACCGGCGCCCGCAATGCCAACCACCGAGCCACAGACACAGCCAGCGCTGCCTGTGGACGCGCCAGCCGCGTGGCCAGGCGTTCCGGCTGCTGGCGCCGATGAATCCCCCCGCCAAACAACCGTCCCCACGCACGCGTAACCCAGCCGCTATTATCTCCGTTTTGTTGCTGATTCTGTTGTTGCTGGTGGTTGGCGCGGCAGGGGTGCTGTTCGCGAATGGGCGGCTGCCGTTCTTCAACGCGACATCCACACCCGCCGCCTCCACCGTCACTCCCGCGCCAACGGCCACCGCGCCAGCCGTTCTCACGACCTTCACCGATGGCGACCAGGTCTTCACCGTCGGCTATCCCACGGGCTGGTTTCTGACCGCGCAAAACGCGCCCGGAACGCAGCCACGTTTGGCCATCTTCGCGAATCCCATCACTGGCGCGAGCTTCGATATCGGCACGCTCTCGACAACCGATGTTCCAGCGCAACAGATCGTGGAACAGGAACTGTCGTTGCTGGGGCAGAAAACGGGCGTTGCCAACCGGAGCGGGCCGACGTCGGTATTTATCGCGGGTGAGTCCTGGACACAAGAATCAGGCGATGTGACTGTGGAGGTGAATAAGCAGCCCACGGCGATGCACGCGACAGCCCTGGCGGTCATTCACGGCGGCCATACCGTGTATATGCTCGAGTTAGCCCCGGTGGATACCTACCTGACGATAGAGCCATTCTTCCAGCAGATACTGAACTCGTTTGAGTTCTTCTCCTGGAGTGCGACCTCACCCCCTAACCCCCTCTCCTACAGGAGAGGGGACCAGAGGCGCGCGTGGCCCCCCCTTCAGCGGCCAGCGGCAAAGTCAATGGTCCAGCCGTTGCCGGGCCAGTTGGCCTGGACGATGTAGCAGCCAGCGCCAGGAAGATAGAGGACGCCAGACCAGATATCCCACTGAGCATCGATGGTGTGGGCCAGACCCTGTCCTGGGTTAATCGTGGCAAGCGGGGCTGTTTCCGCAATAGAGCCAGGACTAGTCGCATCGGGAGACAACCAGAGGTTGTAACCCGTGAGCAGATCATGGCCCGTAAGGGTGATGGTCTGGGTAAAGCCGTGCTTGATGTATACCATCACCGGGACAGGCCAACCAGCTAGCGTGTAATTGCCTGGTGGTAGCTCCACGTCGTCGCGTTTCCCGTTCCTGTTACTGGCGATAAACCAGACACCTGAACCGCCAACACCGGGGACGGTCTCACCGGAACTGAAGTCCACAGGAGGCGTTTCTGGCGGGCAGTTGGCGGACACTGGGCCGACGGCGGGGACATTGAGCGTCGGTGTGGGGTAAGGCAAAGGCGTCAACTGAGCAGACTTAGCGGCAGGGGAGACGACGCTCCTGGCGGTGGAAGCAGGCGTCGGATGAGCGGCGAAGGCGACGAGCGCGGAACCAATGGGTGTCGCAACCAGCAACAGGGAGATAAGTATCCCCGCGAGGGCGACATCCACCACCGGCCGTGGCACCTGTACACTCTGCCGTCGCCATGGCACAAACGATACGCGTTCATAGGGCGGCCGTCGTAGATCGCTGACCTCAATAAAGAGATCGTCCTCCTGACTCTCCGGATCGCGCGCTGTCCCTGATTCTTTGCCCTCTACTTCCGAAGAAGGTTCATGTGCGCCAGACATGCAGCTATCCCTTCTGCCCCGTGTGACATCAAGAGAACCTATTATGCCACTGCTGGCAAGAGGATGGAACTGAGCAGTTACTGGACGCGGATGATGTAGCAATAGATGGTGCTACCACCCTTGATCGTTCCAACAACCTTGCTCTGCCAGTCCGGCAGCGTCGGAAACTGGCGCTGGACCAGGTGGGCGGGCCAGATGAGGTACAGCGGTCGCCCAACGGGCACACTTGGAGGCACATACGCCTGCCCCATATCCACACTGGAGGGAACGAGGCGAATGCGCTCAGGATAGAGGTATTGGCGCATCATCATCCAGTAGTCTAGTGTCCCAGGCGTGCCAACAAGCGTCACCGTCACCCAGCCTTTTGTGTGATCGGTGACCCACTGTGTGCCATCGGCATAGGCGGGATACGCCACCTGGAGCGAGGAGTTCTCGCCGTTGAGCCATTCGCTGGTGTAGCCTTCAGCCTGCGAGACGCCCAGCAAGCCGGTAAGCGGCGGAACAGTCATCGCCACACACGCCGCGAGGATCAATACCTGCGCCCCGAGCTGGCGTATCCGCCGCTGGGTGAAGTATTTGCGCATCACAGCGGCCCAGCGCGGCAGAGATACTGATGGTAGCGTAGCAGTCGCGCGAATACGAGGGCGAAGCGCCGCCAAACCACGTTCTCCCCAGGCGACCAGGCGTGGGCCAATCCAGCGACACGCGCCCAGCAACGCCCATGCGCCGATAAACGTGATGGCTGGCGCCAGTGGCAGCATATAATGCGTGCCCACGACGATATTGAGCAGTCCGAATGGGAGCAGCATCCCAAAGAGCCAGAAGAAGACGAACGCCGCACGCTCATCACGGCCACTGGGTTGGCCCTTCGCCCGAATGATACGAGTGAGCGCCCAGGGCAGCGCCAGCAGCGCGGGGATGCAAATGAACAGGCTCATCTTGGCGACGAGGATGAAGACGACCTCACCGGGCGGCACATGATCCCACACCAGACCGTTGAGGAAAACCGAGTGCCCGCGAGCCGCATGATCCCACTGGAACACGATGCCATCCACCAGACGATCTATGGGAGAGACCCAGATGGCGGGATCGGCGATGTAGATGGTCAGCAACGCCGCCACCGGGAGCAGCCACACGTGCTTTGGTGGCCGCTGATGCGCCCGAAAGGCGTAGTAATAGGCGAGGTATGCGCCGATGGGGAGCAGGGCGAACGAGCCGGTATACTTCGAGTCGAAACTCAAGCCCAGCAGCATCCCAACGACCAGGAATAACCATGGGTGGCGCACGGCATGCCAGGTCACGAGAATCGCGAGCGTCACGAAGCCGAGCAGATAGCTATCCAGATAGGCGATGGCGGAGAAATAGGCGACCCATGGACTGAGCGCCAGCGCCAGTGCGCCAAAGAGCGCGGGGAGTTTGCCAAAAATGGGCCGCGCCAGCCAGTAGATGAGCACGACAAACAACGATCCCAAAATGACGCCGGGGATGCGCGCGCCGATCAACCAATCGCCTGGGGAACGATGTTGCGAGGCCCAGATCGAACCAAAGCCCATCAGGATCTTCGGCAGCGACGGCGCCTCATAATTGATCAGCCATTTCGGATTCGCGAGCCGCCCATTGATGAGCAACGTATAATCGAGCCGTCCGATGCGAATGTAGGTGCTTTCATCGGTGATGAGATCAAGCGTGTGCGCCAGCGACCATCGCGGGAGTATCGCCACAAAGAACAGCATCACTGGCAGACTCAGGCGCCAGAACGCAACGCCAACCATCCACGCTACTTTGCTGAGTTGCTGAAGTAACGCGCTGGGGTGTTCCGCTGTTGCGCCAATCGTCTTTGTTGTATCTGGCACAGCCGATGCCTGATGACTCCCGCGCATGCTGCGCAGTCCTCCCACGAAAATATCCGCTCCCATCCCGCCAGGCGCTTGACGTGCTTGACGTCCCTGGCATCGCCGTCTACAATTGCTCGTGTGAACAGACGTTCAAGCAGTACTGTGAGTTTCCAGCAATTGGTTCGCATTGGATTCGCAATGAGAGCCGCTTCCAGCACGTGTGAAACCAGCCTGATGGTCGTACACAGTCTAGCACAACTGGTCGAATCGGGGACGATAGACTCCGAATGGCTAGCCGTCCACAACTGGTATCTGCCAGAGAGACGCCACATAGCTCAAACATCCCAGACAGGATATATAGTATGCCAGACTCGCACTCGCCGCGCTCGTCGCGACAAAAGCCCGGGGGAACGGATTCGATGCTGGCGCGGGCTGGCATTCAAGCGGGAGACGGCGCGGGCCGACTGTTCGACCGGCTCGACGCGATGAACACGCGCCTGGAGCGCGCCTCCCAACTCTTCGCTCGTCTGGCTGAACGCCTGCGCGATGGCGAGTGGACGCCGGAGGTCGCCGCGCTGGTTGCCCAGGCTGAGGCGCTCGAACGCATGCTGGACGCCACCGCCGCGCAACCGCCAGAGAAATAACATCTGAGCGCGGCGCATACGCCCGGCGTTGAGGCGCTATTGCTCCAGAACGCGCCGCCCCTTCAACGCCAGTTGTAAGGCCAACCGCAGCTCGGGGTTCTCCAGGTCGTGGCCGAGCAGGTCGCGGATGTGATGGAGCCGATAGAGCAGCGAGTTGCGATGCAGATGGAGACGCCGCGCCGCCTCCGAGAGATTACCATTGCACTCCAGATACACCTCGACCGTCTCGAGGAGATGATCTTCTTTGCGGGGCGTGTTGCGCAGTGGAGCCAGCTCACGCTCGACAAACGGCTGGAGGTCGCCACTTTTGCGTAGCGCCAGCAACAGCCGATAGACACCAAGGTCGGCGGTGCGTGCGATGTGGCCAGAGCCAACCACCAGCAGGCCAAGCCGCGCGGTATCCTGCGCCTCCGTGGCTGAACGGCGCACCTCAAGTGGAGTCCGCGCCGCCTCGCCCATGCCCGCCCACCAGGTAGGCGATTCTGGCGCGCCACCGTCGCCGAGGATGCGCCTGAGCGCCGCCTCGCCCTGCTCTGGGAGGTCGCTGCGCTCCACCATCCCACCCGTAGGCGCGGAGACCAACGCGACGATCTCGCCGGGCCGCACTCGCGTCCAGGCGTTGAGGGCGCCGCCGAGCGCATCGGCTGCCCGCGCCGCAGTGGTCGTGCCGCCGTTCTGCCCAACCCCATCTCCCGCGAAGGGCGCCAGCATCACCCAGATGACCGCATGCGGCAGCCGCAGATCGTAGCCCAGTTGACTGGCGCGCGCCAGCATCGAAGCCTCGCCAGCATAGGTGCCAGTGAGCAAAGCATCCAGCGCCTCATCACGCAGACTCGCGCGCCATCCCGCGACCGCCGCGAATGTATCCGCTGGTGAGCGCGGCGAATCACGCTGCGCCACGACATGTGTAATCACGTCGCGTTCGATGGCTGGCAGCGATACACCGGTCGGGAGCGCAATCAGTGGGATGCCCGCATGCTCGGCGCGCTGACAGGCCTCATCACGCTCGCGGGCGTCATCAGGGCTGGCGGGAGCCTGATCTTCAAGACCAGAGATGGCGATGGCCGACGCCCCCATTGCGATGACCTCATCCACCACTGCGGGCAGGGTCGACGCGACAAGCTGTGACCGCAGCGAGTGGAGCGTGGTGAGCGAGAGCAGCGCCAGTTCCCCGCCTTGAAAGCCCTCGAACGCTGGTGTGCGCGCGCGCATGATGCTGGCCCAGGTGACGGTACGCCCCAGGCCGCGCTCCCCGGCGACGAGCTGCGCCCGCCAGCGCCGCAAGAGTGTCAGCATCTCGCGCACGGTGACGGGGTCGTTTCCATTCATAAGCGCACTCTCGCCTTCGTCTGGTATGGCTGCCTGCGGAAAACGACGATGCGCCACCCACCAGTCCGTAACCGGGTGGATGGCGCAATCGCTATCATGGGATTACCGGCGCGGAGTGGTCTGGCGCTGGCCAGCCTGTGTCGCCAGTGTCGCCTGCGCCTGCGGTTTTTCGCGATGTTTCTTGGCCTTCTTCAGATGCTTGTGCCAGGCTACCCGCTTGGTCTTGTTCATGATGCGCCTTCCCTTTTCTTCAGCCGCTCCACGCTCCGGCGAACACGGCTACTCATGCTACTCGTCGTGCGAGATAAACTCAGGTTCCTCGAACTCGGTCTCAGCCGAGTCGTCGGACTCTTCCTCATCACCGTCGTCGGCATAGTCGCCATCGTCGTTATAGTCGCCGTCGTCGTCGTCAACGTCGCGGCGCACCATTGATTCTTTGGTATACGCCCGGATCGTCTCGCCCACGCCGTGCGCCGGAAAGCTGACCTTGCCAAACTGACTCGGGTGCTGGAAAGTCTCCCGAATGATCAAACGAACCTCGCTGTCGCTAAGGTCAGCTATACCCGCAGCGTACTTGTTTCCGCCGCGAATAAACTTGATCAGCCGATTCGCCAGACGCGGCTCTACCCGCCCGATGCGCTCATCGGCGGCATTCGTCACATACAGGATGCTGCCTTCCGACGCCAGATACACCTGGTCACCCGCCGAGAGACGTACAATCACCTCGCGCGACCCAAGATCCACCAGCGAGGTAAAACCCGTCTTGCCAGTCTCTTCGATGAAGAGTCGCGGGTCGATGCGCTCGGCAGCATGACGCCCATCGGTCGTTTCCTCATCGCCGAACGATGAGATGCGCTCCAAATTCTTACGTGCAATATTGTTGGCAGGGTCCTGCTCCAGCGCCTCCGAATAAGCGCGCTTGGCCTCGTTGTACTGGCCCAGTTCGCTTAACGCCTTGCCCAGACGATTCAGGGTGCTCGGATCACGTGGAAGGACGGTCAGAAGCTCACGGTTGACCGCGACGGCTTCCTCCCACCGGCTCTCACGCGCCATCTGAATGGCCTGCTCAGTAAGCTGACGGCGCCTACGTTCCCGCTCTTCCGGCTGGTACGCGGCTTGGCTCATCGACTGCTTTTCCTCCTAAAGGGGAGACTCGCCTTGAAGTGCGCTCGTGGCGATTCTCTTCGTCCGCGATTCTCCCCCGTTACATGTGATATCAACGCGGTATTCTACTGTATCGCGTGGTGTCCCTGCAACGACCATGCCGTTGCGCGGTCAATATGCGCCATCGCCAGATCGCCAGGATGCACATCGGCGCCTGCGTCGAAGCCTGGAACGCCATCTTCAGACGTGACCCCCGGCCTGGTCGCGGGCAAGAAAACCAGCTTGTTCGTGCGCGTACGACCACGCCACTGATGCTGGCCACCCGCCACCTGGTGCGATTCGATCAGCACCTCTTCGTCACGGCCCACATAGAGACACGTTCGCTTCCTGGGCGATGCGCTCTTGCATCTCTTCAATCACATGCAACCGTTGGCGTTTGACCTCCAGCGGCACATCATCTTCCCATTTGAATGAGAGCGTGCCGGGGCGCGGTGAATACATCGCCACATGCACCACGTCGAAGCGAATTTCCGCGAGCAGATCGAGCGTATGCTGGAACTCCTCCTCGGTCTCGCCACAGAAGCCAACGATGATATCGGTGGAGAGCGAGACGCCCGGCCACCAGGCGCGCAGCTTGCCGATCAGCGTGCGATACTCCTCCAGGGTATAGCCGCGCCGCATACGCCGCAGCATGCCATCATCACCATGTTGAACCGGAATATTGATGTGATCGCAGACCTTGGGCAACGCCGCCATCTGGTGAATCATCTTGTCCGTCATATGCGGCGGATACGATGTCATGAAACGAATGCGCTGAAGGGATTCGATCGCGCTCAGCCGCTCCATCAGGTCGCCCAGATCGCCCTGGCCCGGCAAATCCAGCCCGTAGGCCTCGACGGTCTGCCCCAACAGCGTCAGTTCGCGCGCACCGCCAGCGGTCAGCGCTCGCGCCTCATCGAGCAGCTCAGCCACCGGGCGGCTGCGCTCGCGCCCGCGACGAGAAGGCACGATGCAGTACGAACACACTTTGTTGCACCCCAGGATGACGGGCAACCATGCCGTAGGGGTGAGCGTCTTCACGCCGACCTCGCCAGCAGTGGGATAATGGAGTTCGCGCGATCCTGGGCGAAAGTTGCTGGCCATCGCGCCCGTGGCATGGCCATCACTCAGTGGTGAAGCGACGGGAATCTCGACCGGCGCTTCCGGCAACATCTGATCTATCTGCAGCATGGGCAGCGGCCCCGATGGGCCAATGGTACGCGGCGCGCCCATATCGGCGACATCCACGCAGCCTTCGCCAGCCAGCGGTGTCCAGCGCTCCTCCAGGAAATGCGGCAGGATATCGGCCTGCTCTACCTTGAAAAACAGGTCAACCACGGGATACCGTTGCTTCATCTCTTCGACCTGGCGCGAGTTGCCCACCATACAGCCCATCATCGCCACCAGCAGATCGGCCCGATTGCGCTTGGCATGCTTCAGCAGCGAGAGTTGCCCGTGGGCGCGTTTCTCAGGTTGCTCGCGCACACTGCATGTGTTGAGCACGACCAGATTCGCGCCATCCATCGTGGCGGACTCTTCCCAGCCGAGATTTTCGAGGATGCCAGAGACGCGCTGGGTATCGGCCATGTTCATCTGGCAGCCAACGGTCCAGATGTGATATTTGCCCTGCGCCGCGCTCATCGGCCACCTCCTGCCTTGTCGCCTTTGTCGCCTTTGTCGCCTCGTTGTCGCTCTTGCTAGCATCCGCGCGTCCGTGTTTCTCGACCTGTTTGCCCTTGCCAGAAGCATCGCGTTCGAGCACCTCGCCCTCGTCCACGACTTCATCGTCCTCAATGGGGCGAACATCCTTGGGATCGATAAGGTCAACATAGAGAATGCCATCGAGATGATTGATCTCATGCTGCAAGATGCGCGCAAACCAGCCCTCGGCCTTGATGCGGACTTCTTTGCCCTTTGGGTCGCGCGCCTTGACGGTGACACCGAGCGCGCGGGGCACGTTGTCGCCCACGTAGCCGGGAATGCTCAGGCAGCCCTCGGTGCCAAGTTCCTCGTCTTCGCTTGCCTTCACGATCTCTGGATTCACCAGCGCGACCTTGTATTCTTCGTACTCCGCGACCAGCACCCGCACCGATTCACCAATCTGCGGGGCGGCCAGTCCCACGCCGGGCGCCTCGCGCATCGTTTCCCACAAATCCTGCACCAGCCGTTCGAGCCAGGGGTCATAGCGCGACACTTTCTTGGCCTTCGCGCGCAAGACGGGATGCTCCATCGTGAGGATTTTGCGTAATGCCATACCTGTGACCTTCTTGTTGCCGGTGCGAGAGGCGCGCTGTTATCAGCCGTCGGATGCGCACACAATGAAGGAGCGGAAGGACTCTGCACTGCCAGGCGTTAGCGCGCATTCCTCCCGCTCCCGCGATTCATGACGTTTGGCAGATATTCTATCTTACAAGAGACGGTGAGCGCCATGCAATATTGGCAGGCGGACTGGTGTTTGCCCGCTATTCGCTGGCTTCCACTGGCTTTCTGCTGGCTGACATCCGGCATCGCGCTCACCTGTGGGCCGCCGTATACTGTATACACATGGTGCGCGACCTGTCAATATCGATGTCGCGCCGCTTGACGAGTATCTTGTTTAGTTATAAACTATATAGAATGGTACAGTATCTCTATTTCCTGATGCAGACCACTGCGGCACATTGAAGCATTGAAGCAATGTGTAACACGATGAAGGTGATTGAGGTGGTGTATGAGCGAACGATCAAGCGCTGTTCCGGCATGGTTGCGGCTGGTGCGCGTGTTTCAGAAAGTGGATCGGGCCTCGGTAGACCTGCTGCGTCAGTGGGATCTCTCGGTGGCGCAATTCGACGTGCTGATACAGGTTGGGTTGGCTGAGGGCATGACCCAACAGACGCTGGCTGATCGGTTACTGGTGACGAAAGGGAACGTCTGTCAGCTTCTCGACCGTATGGAGGAACGTGGGCTGCTGGTTCGCCGCCAGGAGGGCCGGGCTAACCATCTCTATCTGACGGAGAAGGGCAGAAGCCTCCGCGCCGAGAGTCTGCCCGCGCAGGAGCGGCTCATCGAGGGCATCTTCGCCACCCTGCCACACGCGCAACAGTCGACACTGCTCGCAACGCTACGGCGGCTCGACCACGCGCTCGTATAACGGCTCGTGGTGAGTCACCGCTAGGGCAGCGGCGCGCCGGGGTTATACACACCCATGCCAAACCGATAGACCATCGCCTCTCCCAGATAACCCGTGATCGCAAGCAGCGCCACGCCGATGATGCTCAGGAACAGATAGGCGACGACCGCTCTGCGTGGCAGTCCCTTCCCATAGGCCTGCGGCAGTGCTTTATTCAGCCACACTTGCGCGCTGGCCAGTCGCCGCGCTTTAGGAAACGCGAGTTGCAGCCAGCCGAGCAGCCGTGAGGATATCCAGAGCAGCCGCACCAGAAACAGGATCGCAAAGACAGCGGTTGCCAGCGCGGCGCTTATCTTGTGCAGGTGCAGAAATTGTGGCGCCACGCCGACATTCGTGTAGTGTTCGCTGAGCCAGCCAGACAACGTGGCTGCCACCGTAGCCGGAGCGCCAATCAGCAGCGCCCATGTTGCGCCCTCGATCAGACTGGCGCGCCGAAAAATGACGGCTGCGCTATCGAGCGCGACACTGACGAACAGCAGCGCAATCGAAAAATGCACGATGAAGGCATGGAGTTCGGCAAGGCGTATTGATGTCATGAAATGCTGATCCTCGATATCGACGACCATGAGCGCGTGAAGCATGGGCGCGCTGCTAGCTGCCATTATATCAGCCTGCCCCCTATGAGGCTCCACGGATGAAGGCATCGGGCGGAAGGAGCGCGTGAACGCCAACGGTTCCATTCACGATTTGTGTGACACGCAGTTGTACGACGCTTGTTGCGAGCGCCATTGCATATGAGCGACCAAAGCCAGTGATACGTCAGGTGGTCGAGCATGTCGTGGAGCGCGACCTTGCGCCTCGAGCGTTGAGCCGAGGCCAATGGTAAGTTATCCGACTGGCGTATCGGCCTGCGGCATTTCAAGTTCGAGGTCGGAACACAGGTTGAAGGTCAGCTCCACTCGTTCCATGGGGCACTCGATGGCCATGCGCGAGACCTCGCCATCTCCCTGCGCCGCGGCATCGCCAACCGAGAATAGGCCGCCCTTGCTCAACCGGCTGCCAGAGCGTGCCGCCCTCCAGTGTGCGCGGCAGTCCAGGTTCCCATTCACGGAAAACTCACAATATAGGCCTGATCCTGCATCCGACCATTCGATGAGGAGAGAATAATGCTGTTCGGGCTGCTGTTTCGGTTTGTTCATAGTCACTGCCTCTTTTCCGCTTCATGTGCTTTGCGGATGGCTTCTTGCACGTCATTTTCCTGATATCGCTTGGCATCATCTCCATCTTGTCCTGACACTATGATGGAGCCGGGAATCAGCCGATGTTGCCACTTGGTATGACTTCCCTTGCCTTGCCGTTTCACCAATTGATATCCAGCCCGTTGGAGATCCGTGACTCACGTAGCTTACGCGCATAGAAGTAGAACCCTTCTGAAAAAGAGTCGGATTCGTAGAATCAGTATCGCACAAGAGCCGAAAAGTAAGCTAACGAATGATTGCGTCATTCAGGATTGCGCCCGCTGTGCATTACGCAAATCCTCAGCGAGGTCGGCGTTCTCATCGAAGTACGACACATTGTATCGGCCAAGAAGATCAAGGAAATCCGAGCGACTCATGCCGAGCAAGGCTCCCGCACGGCCTGACGAGATCTTGCCCTCCTGATAGAGCCGAACATAGAACGCCTCGCGCGCGAGACGCTGCACCTGCTCGCTGCTCATCTCATCGAGTATCTCAGATGGATATTCGATCTCGATACGGTGAGTATCTTGGCTAGATGGAGTAGCCATTATGACCTCCTGGGCTGCGGTTTTTGGATGCCATCAGTGTAGCACAGCCAATGTGTTGCGACCCACGCCATGCAGCATCACCCCCTACAGCCGCTCGATGACCGTGGCGATGCCCTGGCCCACGCCGATGCACATCGTCGCCAGCCCGTAGCGCCCGCCGCGCCGCTCAAGCTCGTAGAGCAGCGTCGTCATTAGCCGCGCGCCGGAACAGCCGAGCGGATGGCCCAGCGCAATCGCGCCGCCGTTCACATTCACCTTCGCGGTGTCCAGCCCCAACTCGCGGATGCACTGGAGCGACTGCGAGGCAAACGCCTCGTTCAGTTCGACCAGATCGAGGTCGCCAACCGAGAGACCCGCTCGCTCAAGCGCCTTGCGGCTGGCGGGAATCGGCCCCAGGCCCATATAGGCGGGATCGACCCCGGCGACGGCGCAACTGACGATGCGCGCACGCGGACGGATGCCCTGCGCCTCGGCCCAGCGTCGCGACGAGACCACCAGCGCCGCCGCGCCATCATTGATGCTGGATGCGTTGCCCGCCGTCACGCTGCCACCCTTGCGGAAGACCGGCTTGAGCGTCGCCAGTTTCTCGACCGTCGTATCGCGCCGGGGCTGCTCGTCGGTCGCGATCAACTCGGTTTTGCCTCTTGCCCGCCGGAACCTCGACCGCCACGATTTCATCACGGAAGCGCCCCGCGTCGATGGCGGCGATGGCGCGGCGATGGCTTTCCGCCGCGAAGGCGTCCTGGTCGGCCCGCGAGACGTCATATTTCTCGGCGACGTTTTCGGCGGTCTCGCCCATGCTATAGGGGTAATACATCTCGGCCAGCTTCGGATTGACGAAGCGCCAGCCCAGCGTCGAATCTTGCAGCTTCATCTCGCCACGCGCGAACGCCGACTCCGCCTTGCCCAGCACGAACGGCGCCCGCGTCATGCTTTCGACGCCGCCAGCCAGCCATACCTCGCCCTCGCCTGCCTGGATGGCATGCGCAGCGGTGTTGATCGCCTGCAAGCCAGAGCCGCAGAGCCGGTTCACCGTCTGCCCGGCGACCGTCGTTGGCAGCCCGGCCAGCAGCAGCGACATGCGGGCGACGTTGCGATTATCCTCGCCCGCCTGGTTCGCGCAGCCCATCACCACATCTTCGATGGCCTCGGCAGAGATGCCCGCGCGCCGGATAGCCTCGGCAAGCACGAGCGCGCCCAGGTCATCGGGACGGCTATCTTTGAGGATGCCCGCATAGCGCCCAATGGGCGTGCGAACAGCGGCGAGTAGAACGGCGTCTTCCATGGTATTTGCGTACCTTTCTGATGGCGCTGGCGGAGAACCTCACCCCCGGCCCCTCCCCTACGAGGAGAGGGAGTAGACGATCTGCCTGGCGCGTCTGGCTCGCTCTGGTTCCCCCTCCCTTTTAGGGGAGGGTGGTTAGGCGGGAGAGGGCCGTCGCCACCAGCCGCTAGCGGCCCTTGAACTCTGGCCTGTCGCTTCTCCATGAAGGCGCGCATGCCTTCCTTCTGATCTTCCGTCGAGAAGAGCATCGCGAAGAGCCGCTTCTCGTAGAGCAGGCCAACATCGAGCGACGTCTCGAATGCCATGAGGATCGCCTCTTTGGTCATGCGCGCGGCCAGGGGCGCCTTCTCGGCGATCTTGCGCGCCATCGCCTTGGCCTCTTCGAGATGCTGGCCCTCCGGCACGACCTTGTTGAGCAGGCCCGCGTCGAGCATCTGCTGCGCGGTGAACATGTCGCCGGTCAGGCACATCTCCATCGCCTTATATTTGCCAATGGTGCGTGTCAGCCGCTGCGTGCCGCCCGCGCCGGGCATAATGCCCAGTAGAATCTCCGGCTGGCCAAATTTCGCCTTCTCGCTGGCGATGATGATATCGGCGTGCATCGCCAGTTCGTTGCCGCCACCCAGCGCGAACCCGCCAACCGCCGCGATGATCGGCTTGTGGATGCGGCGGATGCGATTCCAACTCTCGAACGGGCCAGTGGCCATCTTCATGGTGTTGGCGTCGGACATCTCGGCGATATCGGCTCCGGCGGCGAAGGCGCGGTCGCCTGCCCCGGTCAGCACGATGCAGCGGATGGCGTCGTCGGCGTCCAGCTTCTCCAGCTCATCGGCCAGTTCGGTCACGAGCGTCCAGTTGAGGGCGTTCAGCTTGTCGGGCCGATTGATGATGGCGGTGGCAATCGGCTCCTCGCGCTCGACGAGAATATACTGCTCAGGCATAGTGGATGGCGCTCCTTTGCTGCACAACATGCTGGCGTCCGCCGCGATGGAGACGCCATGCTTCAAGTATAGCGCATTCACCCCTCCCAATGCAGGCCGAGGGGCCGTGGCGCGCGCTCTCCGGCTGGGACAGAGGGGAGGGACCAGAACCAGTTGGCATGGCGTAACTGGCTCTACTGCTGGTTCTTGGCTGGCTCGACGCGCACCTGCCACAACCGGAAGCCGGTGTCTTCGGTCTGCTCGCCCATGAAGAGCTGGCTGCGATAGGCCACGCGCGTATGCGACGGATTCTCATCCCAGCCGCCGCCAGCGAGATAGCCGACGCTCTTGCGCTGCTCCCCGGTGAACGCGCCGGGCCGGAACAGCGGCGAATCCGGCGGGATGCCACACCACTCGTTGACGTTGCCCGCCATATCGAGGACGCCATAGGGGCTGGCCCCGGCGAGATACACGCCAACCGGCGTGGTATCGCCCGGCCCGCTCTCCTCGGTATTGGCCCGCGAGCCGTCCCAGGCGTTGCCCCAGGGATAGATTCTGCCGTCGGTTCCGCGCGCCGCCTTCTCCCATTCCTCTTCGGTTGGCAGCCGCCACGGCTCGCCCGTGACCTGCGCCAGCCAGGCGACATAGGCGAGCGCTGCCCTCCAGGAGATATGGGCCACGGGATGGTCGGGCCGCGTGATCTGCGCCGACCACGACTCCGGCGCCCGGATATTCTGCGCCTTCAGCGCATAGGCGTATTCGGCGACCGTCACCGGAAATTTGCCGACGTAGAAGGCGGCGACATCCACCTGACGCTGTAGTTCCTCGCGTTCGGCGGCCTCTGGCTCACGGCGCGGATCGGTACCCAGCAGGAAGGGGCCAGCGGGCACGAGACACAGCGGCGGCGTCATCACCGCGACGCCATCGATCATCCGGCCAATGAAGCCCTTCTGCTGGAGCGTGGGCGGAACGAGCTGTGGCGCGGGTGTTATCTGCTTCGGCGCGGGCGCGGCGGGAAAGACGACAGGCGACCCCAGCGCCGCCAGCACCCGCTGCACACCCGTCGCGGCGTCCACATCGGCGACATTCACCCACTGGCGCGTCAAGAGGAAGCCCGCCACAGGCGTCGCCTTGAGCATCACCGGCAGAATCGTCCGCTGGGTCGAGAGCGCCAGCCGCACCTCTTCCTGTACCCACGGCGACGCCCATGCCTCCGGCGTCAGCACGATCACGAAGACATCGCGCGACTGCACCTCTTGCTGGAGCGTCTCGATCCAGACAGCGCCGCCGGTCAGCCCTTGCTCGTCGTACCAGACGTCGTAGCCCGCCGCCTTGAGCGCCGTCACCAATTCGCGACACCAGGCGTTATCCTGGGTGCTATGGCTCACAAACAAGCGTGTCGCTGGCATATTCCCCCCTCAGGCGGCTGCGCGCCCGCTGAACCGATGCTAACCGCGTTTTCCCCCACTCCACGGTCAGCGCCATTATACACGGTTGGCGCGCGCCGACATACGGGCGAAGGGGCGCGTCAGACCATTCCGCGCTGTAAACATTGCAGGATCCCGCACATTGCAGTATCCTGGGGGCGCATCGTGCGGCCAGTGAAGATGCAACAGGAGTCGCGTGGCCAGATGAGGCGCTAGCATTACCAGGCGTTGCTAGCATTCGGGGGCAAGGCAGGAGGATGGCGTGACGTCAGCGAGCGGAGGAAGCCTGGAAGGCAAACAACTCGGCGACTTCCAACTATTGGGGTTACTCGGCGCGGGCGGCATGGCAGAGGTCTATCGCGGCTTCGACGTGAAACTCAAGCGGCAAGTCGCCGTCAAGGTGTTGCCTGCCGCGCTTTCAGGCGACGCGAACTACGTGCAGCGTTTCCGCACCGAGGCGCAACGGGTCGCTGCGCTCAATCATCCCCACATCGTCCCGGTCTATCACTTTGGCGAAGAAGGCCCCCTGCTGTACCATGTGATGCCGCTGCTCAAGGAGTCGCTGCGCGACCGGCTGGAACGTGACGGCACGCTCGCGCCACATGAAGCCGTGCGCCTCGTCGTGCAGATTGCCTCGGCGCTCTCGGTCGCGCACGCGGCGGGCCTGGTGCATCGCGACGTCAAGCCGGAAAACATCCTGCTCAACGACAAGGGCGAGGCATTACTGACCGATTTTGGCATCGCTCGACCCGTGATGATGTCGCGTACGGGCCGCATGGCGCAGACGCTCTCGGCGACAGGTTTGCCGGTTGGCACGCCGGAATATATGGCGCCGGAGCAGTTGCGTGGCGAATCCATCGACGAGCGCGCCGATATCTACGCGCTGGGGGCTGTGCTGTATGAATTGCTCACCGGACACCCGCCACATGAGGCCGAGACACCGTACGAAGTGGCGGCGCTTTCGCTGATGGGCGAGATCACACCCCCCTCGTCGCTCGCCCCTGGCATCAGCGAGGCGCTTGAGGATGTCGTGATGATCGCGCTCGCCGCTGATCGGACGGCGCGTTACCCGGATGCCAGCAGCTTCGCCTTTGCCGCGCGTCGGGCAGTCTTCCCACAGGGCGCGAGCCTGCTCACCGGATTGCCAGGGCTGCGCCGCACGACGCGCGAGAATACCATGAGGAGCCGTCCGATTCGCAGTCATCAGGGGCGAGCGGATGAACTGCCAACGCAGCCACTCGCCCCTGATCCCGCCTCTGATCTCGCCCATGAGGACGCGCGCGTCACTCGCACAGTCCGGGCCGTGCCTGGCGGCGGACGAGAAGAGAACCGCCGTGTGCCGCTGACCAGACGCGCGCTCATCCTGGCGGCGTTGGTAGGGGCGCTGGTGGTGAGTCTTTGTGGCGCGGCGTCCCTGGGTGTCGCCCGTCAGATGAACCTGCCGATCTTCGGCTTCGCGCCGACGGCGACCACGCGCCCGACCCCGACGGCGACCATGCTGCCCTCACCCACTCCTCAACCGTCGCCGACACCGGTCCCCCTGCCCACCGCTACCTCGGTCCCACTGCCTGCCGTACAGGCAACTTTTGTGAAGGTGGATACCACGACCGGTGGTAGCTGGAGTGGTGTGTATGGCGCGCAAGGCTATATCCTGGCGACCAACAACGATCCCAACCACGCCTATAGTAAGATCCCTGGCTATGCGCTCGTGAACATCAATTCGGCGCTCACCTATGACTGGTCCGACGCGACGACTGACCCGCGCGCGTTACAGAAACCACCCGGCGCGGGAGGGAATGATCGGATTGCGGCGTGCTGGTATACTTGTTTCAAACCTTCACGATTGACGTTGGTGTGACCGATGGCGAAACCCATCGTCTGGCGTTGTATCTGCTGGACTGGGATAGCTATGGAGCGCCTCATGGGCGTGTGGAGCGTATCGACGCGGTGAACGCGACCACTGGCGCGACGCTCGACTCACGCGTGGTAGGGCAGCCCAACGGCGACACGAACCCTAACGATCAATTCCGTGGCGGCAAGTATCTGGTCTGGCAGGTGCGCGGTCATGTCCGCTTCATCGTGACCAATCTGAATTCCAATTCCAATGCCGTGCTCAGCGGTATCTTTTTTGGCTGAGCATAGCCTTGAGCGCCGTCACCAATTTCGCGGCGCCAGGCGTTATCCTGGCTGCTATGGCCCACAAACAGACGAGTAGCCGCTGGTATATCACCCTCCCTTTTAGGCAAACGCTCACAGGAGCTTTTTCAGAACACCGGATAACCAAGCGACACAAGGATGTTTCCCAGTAGAGACCATACGAACAAGGCAGTAATGACATATACAGCTTGTATCATCCAAGATACCAGGAAGCTGTGTCTGAGTGTAGCTGCGGACAGCCCTGCGCAAATAAGCCCTAGCGCGAACAGCATCGGCAAACCAATAAACAGGTACGTAGCAGCCTGGTCAATGGATGACGTTGAAGCGAAGAAGCCTACAACGAGATATCCTACTGCACTAAATATCAAGAATACACTTGTCACGGGTAGTGTCTGCATAAATGTACAATACGCGATGTAGTAGCGGATGCGGTATCGGCCAATGCTACGATTCGGCGAACAAGGCGGCGGTAGCGGGAATCGCAAATAGCGCCAACAAGGCGCCAGCGGACAATGCGAAAACCTCGAAGAGTCCGTGCGGAGAGCCAAGATAGCTCAGGAAGCGGCTAAATGTCAGCGCCTGTATGCCACTGCCTATGTGCATTGCGTCATGAGCAATAGCCACGAAGATCGCGACGAGGAGCAATGGCAGCGAGACCGCAAGCGAGATATGGCGCCATCTGGCGTTCATCTTCAGATACCAGCGCGCATACGTCTCGAATTGTAGGATGGAGCAAGGCATCTGTCCATGCTCGGAATAGTCCACCATCGGGCGCCGTCATGCTGGCCGCCGTCTCTTGCGCCATATAATCCTCCCAAATACTGGGTACGCTTCACAATTAGACTACCAGCCGTAGTATACACGGCTGCCGCTTGCCGTGGAGACTGACATACGACCCACACAACCTTGTAACACACTTAGCGCCCGCTTGCGACGGCACTGCCCAGGATGTACAATGGCTTAGCCTGTGTAGTACGACGGTCACACGTCGCGTTGAACCGGGCAACCAGCGCAACCTCCGCGAAAACGGTGCATCCGCATCGCTTCCTGCATCGCTTCCTATTGAACTCTGTAGCAACTCGACGAGGAGCCATACACGTGCCTGAGTATCCTGAGCTGATGACGCGCGACCTTGCCGCTGGCCTCCGCCTGATCGATGGCGGTGTCACCGCCGCGAGTGGATTCCGCGCCGGAAACACCGCCTGTGGTATCAAGTCTGACGCTGGCCTGCCCGATCTGGCGATGCTCGTCGCCGATGGGCCATGCGCCGCCGCTGGCACCTTCACCACCAGCAAGACCGCGTCGCATACCGTCCTGCTCGACCGCGAACACCTCGCCACCTCCGGCGGACACGCCCAGGCGGTCGTCGTCAATAGCGGCAACGCCAACTGCTCCAATGGCGAGCAGGGCATGCGCGACGCCCGGCGGATGGCCGAACTGACCGCGCAGAAGCTCGGCATCGACCCGACGCTCGTCATGGTCTCCTCCACGGGCATCATCGGGCGACCGCTGCCGATGGAGAAAGTGGAAAAGGGCATCGCGCAGGTCGCGGTCAGGCCAGATGGCGGCCCCGATTTCGCCCAGGGCATCATCACCACCGACACCCGCACCAAGACCATCGCCGTCGAGTTCACCGTGGAGGGCAAGACGGTTCGCCTGGGCGGCTCAACCAAGGGCGCGGGCATGATCTATCCCAACATGGCGACGATGCTCTGCTACCTCACCACCGACGCCGCCGCCGAGCCAGCATTTCTCCAGAAGCTGTTGAGCGCGGCTGTGGATGACTCATTCAATATGGTCTGCGTCGATGGCGATATGTCCACCAACGATACGGTGCTGCTCTTCGCCAGTGGCGTCGCGGGCAACACGCCGCTCAACGCATCGTCGCCCGACGCGGCGCTCTTCGAGTCGGCGCTGCGCCATGTGACCCGCTATCTCGCCCGCGAAATCCCGCGCGATGGCGAGGGCGCCTCACGCTTCCAGACGGTGACGGTGCGCAATGCGCCCACCCGTGACGATGCGCGCAAAGCGGCGCGCGCCATCACCAATTCGCCCATCTGGCAGTGCGCCATCGCGGGCAGCGATCCCAACTGGGGGCGTGTCATCGCGGCGCTGGGCAAGAGCGGCGCCAACCTCGAACACAACAAACTGGATATCGCGCTCGGTGGGATCACCGTCGTCAGCCAGGGCGTGGCGACCGACTACGACCAGGCGGCGGCGCAACAGGCGATGGGCGCGGCAGAGGTCGCGGTGGATGTCGATCTGCATCTTGGCGAGGCGTCGGCGATGGCGTGGGGCTGCGATCTGACCCACGGCTATATCGAAGAGAACGCCGAGTACACGCGCTAGTCTATCGTTTTACAAAATAGGAGGGATACCGCTCTCGGCCATAATGGTGATTAACTCGTTGTTCCGATTCATCACAGTGGGCGTGGCGCGAACGGGCGCCCTGGTCTGGCAGCCCGCGTAGGCGGGCTTTGCGGCCGCAGGCCCTTAGGCGCGGCTTCAGCCGCCAGCGCACGCAGTACGCAATCAAGTTGTCAATCACCATCAAGGCCGAGGGGTGTCCCCAATACATTGTAAAACACCATCATACAGCGGCGGCCAGCGCTTCGGCGGTATACTGGCAGAGGAACGGCCCGGAACGATTGCCGGGCATATCGGGCGCAGTCGCCCGCGCACAGCACACAAGGAGAACAACGCTATGACCACGACAACACCCTCCGGCGACACGACCGCAGGGCAGCCATCAGACAAGCCAGAACAGCGCGACTGGGTAGCTCTCGAAGACAAATACTACCAGAACACCTTCAAGCGCAATCTGGTGATGGAACGTGGCGAGGGCGCGCGGGTGTGGGATGCGAACGGCAAAGAATACCTTGATCTGGTCGCGGGCATCGCCACCAACGTGCTCGGCCATGCGCATCCGAATGTGGTGCGCGCGATTCAGGATCAGGCGACACGGCTGATCCATGTCTCGAACCTCTACATCAACGAGCGCCAGGTGGAGCTTGCCGAGCAACTCTACAACCTCAGCGGTGGCATGCGCTCGTTCTTCTCGAACAGCGGCGCCGAGGCCAACGAGGGCGCGATCAAGCTGGCGCGTAAGTTCGGGCGGCTGAATCGCGGTGGCGCATTCGGCGTCATCAGCATGGATCGCTCGTTCCACGGGCGCACGCTGGCCACCACCGCCGCCACCGGCCAGAAGAAGTATCAGGATACCTGGCAGCCGCTGCCAGACGGCTTCAAGCAGGTGCCGTTCAACGATCTCGATGCCGTCAAGCAGGCCACTGATGACAAGACGGCGGCGGTGCTGGTTGAGGCGGTGCAGGGCGAGGGCGGCATCTATCCCGCCACAACGGAGTATTTGCAGGGGCTGCGCGCCTGGTGCGACGAGCAGAACCTCATCCTGATTATCGACGAGGTGCAGGCGGGCATGGGCCGCACCGGCAAGTTCTTTAGCTGGGAGAACATGGACGTCCGCCCGGACATCACGACGATGGCCAAAGGGCTGGCTGGTGGTGTGCCGATTGGCGCGATGCTCGCCGCCCCACGTGCGGATATCTTCGAGCCGGGCGACCACGGCACCACCTTCGGCGGCAACCCCATCGCCTGTGCGGCTGGCGTCGCCACCATTCGCACCATCGTTGACGAGCATCTGGTTGACCATGCCGACGACATGGGCGAGTACCTGGAGGGCCGCTTGCAGGAGTTACGCAGCCGCCACAACAGCATCGTGATGGGCCAGCGCGGCCTCGGTCTGATGCGCGCCTTCGATCTGGCGGAGCCAATGGCGCAGGACATCATGGACCGGGCGATGGAACGCGGCCTGCTGGTCACGAACGCTGGGCCCTTCCACCATTCGGTTCGTTCCGCCGCTGATCCTTCAGCGGAGCGATATTGACGAGGCTATGGAGAAGCTAGACGCCTCACTTGCGGCGCTCTAGTGTGGCGCGACCCTCTCCCCCTAACCCCCTCCCCTAAAAGGGAGGGGGAACCAGAGCGTTACGAGCCTTCTGGCTCCCCTCCCCGACTCGGGGAGGGGCTGGGGGAGAGGGCGGTCTAACACGACGTGATACGGATTGTGTATAATGGGGCGCGCTCTATTGTACTGCTGAGAAAGTGACCGGAGAACGTACTATGCCATATGACGCGCAGAACAGGGGCGCTTCTGGCTCGAACGGCAACAGCGCCGATGGAGCAGAGCAGGCGTTTTCACGCCAGGGGAATGAAGCTGCCGCCGCTGGCGATTACGAGGCCGCAGAAGAGGCGTTCGCGCAGGCCGTGGCAGTCGCGCCGGGCGACGCGCGGGCACGCTACAATCTGGCGCTGGCCCGGCAACATCTCGACGATGTTGAGGGCGCTATCGCATCCTACATGCGGGCGATCCGGCTTGATCCCGCGCTGATGGAGGCGTACATCAATCTGGGCAACCTCTATGGTGAGCTTGGCTTGCAGGAGGAGGCGCTGGAGGTCTTCCAGCGGGCGCTGGAGCTGGATACCGGGAACGCCGAGCTGTTCATCAACGTTGGCGACGCCTATCGCCAGCTCGGATTCTTCGACGACGCGATCCTCGCCTATCGCCAGGCGCAGATTCTGGAGCCAGAGAACACCCTGGCGGCGGACAATCTGCTGGATGTGCGCGAGCGACAGAAAGAGCAGTCCGAGCATATCGCCGCGCTGGAGAAACGCCTCGACGACGACCCGCGCGACCTGGAACGCTATAGCACACTGGTGCAGTCGTATCTCGAGGCGCATCGCGAGCAAGACGCGCTGACCCTGGCCAATCAGATGGTTGCGCTGGAGCCAGAGAGTCCCGATACCTATCGCACACAGGCGATGGCCTATGAGTCGATGGCGCGGGTCGATGACGCCGCAGACTCGTGGCAGCATGTCGTGCAGATTACGCCCGACGACGCCGAGGCCTGGGAACACCTGGGGGCGTGGCGCGAAGAGCAGGGTCTTGCCGACGAGGCTATCGACGCCTATCGCAAAGCCGCTGACCTGACGCCCGAATCGAGCGGGCTGCGGTTCAGTCTGGCTGAGGCGCTACGCGACGCCGAACACTATGACGAGGCAATCGACGCCTTCAGGGGACTGGTCCAGGAGCATAGCAAGGCCGAGGACCAGGATGGCGAAGAGGCGCTGGCCGACGCATATTCTGGGTTGGCGGCGTCACTCAATCTGGCGGGGCGTTATGACGAGGCGCTCAAGACCGCTGAGGAGTACCTGCAACGCTTCCCCGATGACCCAGAGGCGTTCTACGAGCAGGCATCGGCCTATGACGCGCTTGGACGCCATGATGAGGCGATCACGTCGTATGAACAGGCGCGCATCGCCGACCCGCTCAACCCAACCATCTGCAACGATCTGGCCGACACCTATCTCGCCGCTGGCCGCACCAATGATGCCGTCGAGATGGCCGAGACGGCGGTCTCACTGGATCCAGAGATGGCGGTCGCGTATGAGACGCTCGCGCAGACGCTGGTCGCGGCGGGTCGCCAGGCCGAGGCCGATGAGGCGATGCAGCGGGCGGCTGAGTTGCATGCCGCTGAGGATGCCGAGATGGAAGATGAGGACGACGGCGAGGGTTAAGACGGCGCCTGCTCCCCTCTCCGTCTCGGACGCTGGTGCGCGTAGCGTCAGCGTCCCAACGGGAGGGGCTGGGGGTGAGGTTCGCGGGAGGAGCACGCATGTTCTGCCTGGAATGTGGCGCGGAGATGGCGGCCCGGACGCACGCTTGTCCGGTCTGCGGACATGCCTATAGTGATCGTGAGCGCTCGCTGGCCGATTTACAGCCCACCCATGCGGCCCAGGGATCGCTCTCAATTGGAACACCAGCGGCTCCCGCGCATCCCGCGCAGAACGCTCCCGCTGTGAAGTATGTGGGCGAACTGGGAACAGCCGGGCTACCGCGCGATCTGCCGGGGCGATTCGTGCTGGGCATCGCACTGGGCATGGCGGCTGATCTGCTCTTGCCGTGGGTCAGCGTCAACAGCGCCAATGTCACGCCCGCCAGCATCGGCGCGCCGGTGATCGTGGTGGTGGCGCTGCTGGCGGCGGCGACGCTGCCAGTCTTCACGACCTCCCTGCGTCAGCATCCCGTCTGGTCAGCCCTCCCACTGATGGTCGGCGCTTTCTGCGCGGGAATCGCTGGATCTGTCTGGCTGCTCCTCGCTCCACTGGCCCAAATCTTCGCGATCTCCTTTGGCAGCGACCCATCTAATCTGGCGCTCTCGCCACAGGGCGGCCTCTATCTGTTTCTGCTGGGGTCGGCTGTGCTGCTCATAAGCGGCCAGCGAATGCTCGCGGACATGCACGAGTCACAGCTGGCCGATGCTCGTCGCGACGCCATCCGTGCGCTACAGGCCCAACATGCGACTCCAGCGCGCGCGGCAACGCCAGCCGCCGTCGCCGCGCAGCCATACAACCCGTGGCAGGCGGCTCAAGCGATTCCAGCGACACCTGCGACACCTGCGGAGGCGCCTGCCATCGCCAGTACCCCAGCGACCCCAGTGGCGCCTGCTGCCCCAGTTTGCCAGGGCCAGTATTGCCAGGGTCGGACGCGTGGCGTCAGGCTCCCGCCGCTCCGACGCCTGTCCGGCCATCTCCTGGTGGGGGCTGGGGCAAATCGCGCGGGCCGCACCGCCTTCGCTAGCCGTTCTCAGGCTGTTGGGGCTGGTTCTCATCCGGTGGAGGAAACACCACATCGCGTGTGAGAGGTATGGTCGTCTGCCCATGCGACACACCGCCATTGGCCGGCGGCTCCTCATCTTCCATCGCCAACGGCGCGCCTGAGTGCGGGAATATCGAGACAAAACGCAACTCCACCGTGCCAACTCGAAGCAGATCACCATTGCGCAGACGACGTGGCGTCTTCAACTCGTCCTCATTCACCAGCGTGCCGTTATTGCTTTCGAGATCACTGGCATAGTACCCATCAGCCTGGCGCACAATCTGCGCGTGCCGCCGGGAGACCGTTGTATCAGGCAGCCGAATCTGGCACGTTCCATCGCGCCCAATGTTGATCACTGGCGCCAACAGCTCCCAGCGGCTGCCCACCGCCTCCCCATTCACCGCGACGAGCGCGGGCGGCCCTGCCGGAGGAAGTGTCTGTCGGCGATTCATCCCATTGGCGCCTGGCATTTTGGAGGTATCGACCTCTTCGACCACGGTTGGCCCCTCAAAGAGCGAGAACCGATAACGCCGCATACCGAACTCGACAATATCACCTGGCTTGAGGGGCACAGGGCTGGTGACTGGCTGCCGATTGATCAGCGTGCCATTCATGCTGCCATAGTCCAGCAGCACAGCCACGCCATGGAGACGCGTACCTCGGCGTGAGTCCGTGAGACACGTTCGTCGTTCACCACAATGTCATTATCGACCTCACGGCCGATCAAGGTCAGCCGTTTGCGCAGCATCAGCGGGCGCGCGCCAGCAGCGCTCTCGTCGTCGTTGACCATGGTCAGTTGCGCCCATGGCGTATCATTTGGCCTGACCGAGACAAAACGCGCCGGATCAGCCAGCGCCAGCCGCAACGCCGCCTCGAGTTGCGGGCTGCGCCGTGATGGCGCTCGCTCAACAGGAGCGCCAGGCTCGGCCAGAAGCATATAGCTCGTCAACATGCCGAGGGGGAGTGTCCAGCCAAAGACGGCGACCCAGGACAGCACCAGCGTCACCTCGGCGCTATCGAGACTGCTGCCGAAGAATTGAAAGCGCGATTGATCCCACCAGACCGGAAAAATCATTAAAGCCGCGCAGGCGAGACAGATCAGAATCGCCTGCGCGGACTGGCGTGTGGTGCCGCGCCGACGGACAAGCGCCCAGACCGCCAGAGCTGCGGCAGCCACCACCGCGCAGGTCAGACCGCCAAAGCTCCCTGCGTCTACCCATGCCGGAAAGATTGTGCCGTCCACGCCTACCCACCCATCCACTGACTATTCGATGGGCATGATGCCCTGCGCTCGCTCATACTGTATATCTATCACACGCAGAATCTGATTGCGCCCCTGAAAGGTATCATATTCGCCCGCGCCGTGGGCATTCGCCTGGCTGCCAGTAGCTCCATTCAGGTCGGACGTTTCCCAATAGTCAATGGGTGCGGTAGCGCTGGCTCCGAGCGCGACGCCGATAAACGCATGCCCTGGCACAATGATGATATATGGGCGCATCCCTAGCTGCTCGACCGCCGAGGCGAGAATCGCCGTCGTCTCAACACACATCGCCGTAGGCGAGTCGCGCGAGAGCACATCCGACGGAAGCTGGATGCGCTGGGTAGCATCTTGATTGTAGGGGATGTTATCACTGGCATAACGTACGTGATAGTCGAACTGGAGTGTGTCGAAGAGCGCGTTGACCTGGCCGCGTACGTCGTCTACAGTAGCGCGCCCAGCATCGTAGCCATGCATCTCGCTGGTGGCGGGATAGGTGGCAGGCGAGGCGGCGAGTCGCGCCGCAGCACGCCCAATCACATCCGTCACGACCGGCGCATTGGGAGTCACCCAGCCCGCGAGGTAGGCGGAGGTATCGCCTAGTACGGGGTCATACCAGCGCATCAACTGGCGCGACATTAACGTAATCGGCACGCTGGTATCACACAGCACACTGCTCAGCGATTGTACCCGCAGATGTATCTGTGCGGCCCGCTGGCCAGGCGCCACCAGCGCATCCAATGCGGCGGCATTGAGCACAGGCGGTTTGAACGTATGCTGTTGAAAGCTCTGTGTCGCAGTCACCTGCACACTCTGCTCCTGTGTGAATTGAGGAATGCTGAGCGAGATGCGCAGTGTCTGGCGGGTCTGGCTGCGGTAGTGAATGACCGTCAGATCCGGCGCGTTCACGTAGAGGCCGGTATAGAGACGTTGTGGTGGATTCCAGGAGATGAGTGTATTGCACGATGTGGTGTAACTGGCGAGGCTTGTCTGGTATTGCGCGTACAAATGGCTCCCGGTCAGAACGTAGCCAGCGGCGCTTACGATGATGATACCAAGCGCCACTACCAGCCAGAGATACCGCCGCTGCATCTACCGCTCCAGGAAAAAGAACCCGGCGTACAACCATGCTCATCCAGGATGGCAGCAGTGTACACCAGCGTACGCCTTTATGCCTGTGCAAGCCTAACACCGGCTCACGATGGACCGCAAACCGAACGGACCAATGGCGCCACGCGAACGCGCGCAACCACTGGCCCGATGCTCTAGCACGCCGAGGCGCCCGCAACGGATTTAGCTATTGGGCGTCTGTGTTGGTACAGTGGTGGCATTGCCTGCAGATTCTGGTGGCCCGGCAGATGCCCGGCGATACCATGCTCGACGCTCCCCACCTCGTGCGCGGCGCCCGAGGCCACGCCACCGATTGCGCCCGCCACGCCGCCGACAACATGTTCCAGCCCGTGGCCGACGGCGCCCGCGTCACCGAGCGCGGTACGACCGAGGTGCGCCGCTTCTCCTCCGGCCTCGCGAGCCAACACGCCAACTTCTTTGATAGCCGCCTGCGCCAGTTTCTCGGATTCTTCGACGATCATCTCGATGATCTTGATGATGGCGCGCAGAATCTCTCCCAGAAAGACCGTGACAGCCACCGCATAGCCAAACGAAAGCGCCAGCGCCGCCGCCACCAGATGCGTCGTGCCGTTAAACTGCTTCGTCAGGAGAAAGCCGACCAGTTCAGTGGCGACCGCCGTAATCAAGAATACCAGCAATCCAGTGACAAACACCGCGACCAAAGCTCGTCGCAACGCCTCTAATGTATGCTTGGCGGCCGTCCCCAGCAGCTTCACTAATCGTTGTTCCACGCTCCACTCCTCTTCTCACCACGTCTCACCACGCATTATTGCTTCTGCGGGGAAAATGCCCGCCCGCTATTGGCTGTCTCCTAGTGTCTCAGATTTTGCTACGGCGCGCAAGTGGCGCACCTAACACTCCCTACGCCCTCTATTATCACGGCGTCTCTGGCATTTCTGCCCTCGCAGCGGGCTACCACTTTTAGTACGAACGTGGCGCGCCAAAGTACGGAAAGTTGGCGAGAGATGATCTGCATATGCGTATCTGGGGAGGCTGAGCAAGATGAGGGGATGCAACGTGCTGCGGCATAAGGAAAATAAAAAGCGGGATGACACGCAATCCCAACCAGGGAATACGTCTCATCCCGCGAACGCAATGAACCAATAGCCGAACACGTCAGATGGCAGTCGTTTGGCAGGCGTTAACGCCAGAGTATATAGCCGCAGCCGTCCACGCGCCGTGGCACCCAGGATACGCCCGCAGCCTCAAGCGCGGTGCGCAGTGAGTAGACGTGTGTATCAACCTTTTCCGCCGCGACATGCAGCAGAGAAGCCAGCCGCTCACCACTCAGAATCTGACCAGCATGCTGCAACAAAATGCGCAATGTCTGGCGCTGCTCGCTGCTCAATGGAAGCATCTCGCCCCGCCACCGAATCACATTGGTCTGCGCGTCCACTGTATACGCGCCGATACGAATGTGTTTCAGGCGTGGCAGCAGCGAAATTCCAGCCGCCGCATCTTCTAGCTTCACCTTGGGCAAAACTGCTACTTCAGAGAGTGTTACGTGATCCATGGCGATAATCCCTTCCGCCTCTGTTGTCTGACGGGTTCACAGACGCGACGCCGTTGGCGCATCTCCCGTCTGCCGCGCATCATCGCACAGCGTCCTGTTCTTGTTCCTCACACTCATAGAGTATGGCTGACCGACATGAACACAAGGTGAGGGATTCCTAAGATCAAGATAAGAGTTTACCAACCATACGGACACTGAAGAAATCAGCGCTCGCTACTCAATGAGCCAGGCGTCTTCAGGCGCGATTTGAGGCAAGGCATCGCCCAGCGCATCACTCATGGGTAGCGGCTGATCCACACGCTCGCCAGCGACTGACTCGGAGGTATCTGGCTGCCCAACCAACGCCTGGCTGACGCGTTTCCACAGCCCCCCCGGACGGCCTCCACCGGGCGTAGGCGAGGAGCCTGGCCCCGGCAACGGCTGGGTGACTTTGGGAAGTGGACGTGTCACTGCGGGCAGCGGACGTGTGGCGCCGCTACTGTAGCGCCATCCACGGGGAATCAGGCCCGGCACATCAGGCGTCCCACGCGCGGCGTCTGGCTCGTCAATCGCCTGAGGCGTCTCAGGCGTCTCAGGCGATCTCAGCGGAGATGGTCGATTCGGGTAGCGCTGCTCCTGGTGTCGGCGCCTGCACGCCAGCCGTGTCTATCGTGTCTGCCATTGCTGGCATTGTTTCAGCCACCATGGGCTGCTCAATGGGCTGGATTGGGCGCGAACGTGTGGATGGCTGTGGGGCTACCTGCGGCTGGTTATCGTCATACGTCCAGCCGATGCGTGGCATTTGTGATGCGAGAACTGGCAGCGACTGAAGCGCGGGCGCGGGGGTTCGGATAATGGCATCGTCAGGGTCGCGCCGTACGTCAGATTGCGCGCCGAGTGGAAGTGTAACCGATGATCGCGGCGTGGATTTCGTGCGCGGAGTTGCGGCGCGGGCTACGTCAAGCCCAACGGCGGCCACCGCAGCCGATGCGGCCACCCCATGCGCAACGCTGGCTGAGCGCGGCTTTTTCGCGGCCCTGCTACGCGTGTCGCCTGATTTTGCGCCACCACTGCGCCACCACGGCCACCAAAGACGCGCCGCATGCCAGCCCCCACATTGTCGGCCTCGCGGCGGGCCAAGACGCTGGCCGCGTGAACGCCAAGCTCCGCGTCTCCTTCGAGGTAGCGAATGAATGTGATACCACCCTTGAGGATCATCCCAAAGAGCATGGTGACGGCGGCGCCATAGCCCAGGGCGCATGCGAGCGCCACGGCGACCAGATGTGTCGCGGGAGGCGGAGGAAACGAGGATGTTATCAGGCAGGCGACGATCTCTGTCGCCAGCAACACCACGATGGCGGTTATCAATCCCACCCGAAGTATCCGCTGCCAGGATAGCAGCACGACACCAACCACCTGGCGCGAAACGCGGATCAAATCTTCGGCGTACGCTAGCCGCCCGTCTGTCATGTCCCAAACTCCCACTTCGTCCGACCCGTCTGCCCTACTGGGCTGAGATGCACCACATTGTATCATGACGAACGACCTGCCCTGGCGCATGCCCACATCACCTGCTTGTCCTGGGTACACATCATTATTGACCACGCGCTGGCTTGCCAAGGCGCGCTATATTTTCTGTAGTGTGACGGTGACATTCTTCAGAGTTCTGTGTGAATTGCCCCTCATGAGGAGATATCATGCGTGTAGGATTGCAGGTACCAAGATTCCACTGGCCCGGCGGCGCGGCTCACATTGGGAGCACCTTTGGCGATATCGCGCGCCGCGCCGAAGACGCCGGGTTTTACAGTCTGTGGGTGATGGATCATTTCTTCCAGATTCGGGGAGTTGGCCCAAAAGAGGAAGAGATGCTAGAAAGCTGGAGCGCGCTCGCATTCGCCGCAGGCAAGACGGAGCGCATCCGCCTGGGCACCATGGTGACGGGCGTCACCTATCGCTACCCTGGCCTGCTGGTCAAGACGGCTACCACCCTCGATGTGCTCTCGGGCGGGCGGGCCTATTTCGGGGTTGGCGCTGCCTGGAATGAGGATGAGCATCGTGGGCTGGGCGTTCCCTTCCCACCACTGAAAGAGCGCTTCGAGCAATTAGAAGATCTGCTTCAGATCGCGCTACAAATGTGGTCGGGCGAGGCCAAACCATTTGACGGCAAGCACGCGCATCTGGCGCACGCGCTCAATATGCCGAACACGCTCCAGCAGCCACACCCACCCATATTGATCGGTGGCATGGGCGAGCAGAAGACGCTGCGGCTGGTGGCGCAGTACGCCGACGCCTGCAATTTCTTCGCGGTGCCGCAGCCAGGCGTGCTCGAACACAAGCTGGACGTGCTGCGCGCGCATTGCGAAACGCTGGGGCGGCCCTACGAGCAGATCGAAAAGACATCGCTCGGCGCGCCACACATCACGCGGAGCGGCGGCGAGGGCACGAAGACACCCGCCGAGGCCATCGCTCACTTTCAGTGGCTCGCCGGACTTGGCTTCGATCAGGCCATCTTCAGCATGCCCAATGTCAGCGATCCCGACATCTTCGATCTGCTGGCGAAAGAGGTGATACCAGCGGTGCTGGAGCTTCCGGTTGCGGGACGCTAGCAGACGCGCAACGCGATACTGTGGCGTCTTGTTGATGTGATATAGAGGAGTCATGAGCGCATGCAATTGCAGGATAATGTCCGAGCGTTTCTGAGCGAGCCGCGCTTCGCCGTGCTGGCCACCACCAATGCCGATGGCACGTCACAGCAGTCGGTCGTCTGGTACGACCTGGATGGCGACGATATTTTGATCAATACACGGGCTGGGCGCGTGAAAGATACTAACCTGCGCCGTGACGGGCGCGCATCGCTGTGTGTGCCGGATACCTATCGCTACGTCACCCTGGAAGGCTCCGTCGCGATCAACGATGACCAGGGCGTCGCCCAGGCGGACATCCGCCGACTTGCCATTCGCTATGATGGCGAAGAGAGCGGCAATAGACAGGCGGAAGAGAAGTTTTCGCGGCAGCAGCGCGTCACCATCCACCTGAAGATCACGAAAGTCATCGTCCACGAACTGGCGTAGGCCTTTCAATAGGCGCCATAATGCCCTGAGAGGCTGTTTGCTGGTTCACAGAGAAGGTAGCTGCGCGTATGATCGTGGCCCTGGCGGGTGGTGTTGGCGGGGCAAAACTGGCCGATGGTCTCTATCGGTCAGTCGCGCCCGATGAACTGACCATCGTCGTAAATACCGGCGACGACTTCGATCTCTATGGGTTGCGCATCTCTCCCGATGCCGACACTGTGCTCTACACGCTCGCGGGCCTCGCCAACCCCGATACTGGCTGGGGCATCGCGGGTGATACGTTCACGACCCTGGAGATGTTGCGCCGCTATGGGGAAGATACGTGGTTTCTGTTAGGCGACCACGATTTTGCCACCCATATCCAGCGTACGCGCTGGCTGCGCGAGGGCCAGACGCCCACTCAGGTGGCCGCCGCGCTCGTCGCCGCGCTTGGAATACGCGCCCGGCTGCTGCCGATGTGTGATACCCCAGTCGCCACGTGGGTACGCACGCCCAATGGCGAACTCGCGTTTCAGGATTACTTCGTGCGTCGGCATCACAGCGATGACGTGCTGGGTATCCGTTTCGACGGGATAGAAGACGCGCGACCCTCGGCATTGGTTCGCGACGCCATCACACAGGCGGATGCGATAGTATTCTGCCCGTCGAATCCCATTGTCAGCGTCGGCCCGATTCTGGCGATACCTGGCATGCGCGACCTGCTCCGGACAGCGCGCGCGCCGCGTGTCGCCATCAGCCCGATCATCGGCGGGCAGGCGTTGCGTGGGCCAGCGGATCGCATGCTCGCCGGGCTGGGTGATGAGGTGTCGGCGTTTGGCGTCGCCCGGCTCTATGCTGACCTGCTGGATGGCATGGTCATCGACCGTGCCGACGCGGCGCTGGCCGAGCGCATCTCGGACGAACTGCGCCTGCGGGTTCTCGTGACCGATACGATCATGCGCGATCAGGCGGATCGCCAGCGGCTCGCGCAAGAAACGTTGCGATTTGCCCATCAACTTGCCACGCCGGAGAAAACATCATGAAGCTGGCGGCCATCGTTCCGCTCAACAGCCGCGCCCAGGCAAAGACCCGTCTGGCGCGTGTACTGGATTCCGCCGGGCGCGCGGCGCTCTCCCGCTGGCTGGCGCAGGGTGTCCTCGACACGCTCCACCAGGCGCGCATCGCCGATATCGGCGTTGTTAGCCCCGATAACGAGGTATTACGTTGGGCGGCGCAGAGTGGCGCGCGGCCACTACGCCAGGTAGGCGCAGGGCTGAACGAGGCGCTCGATATGGGCAGAGCATGGGCGTTGCGGCGGCACGCGGACGCGCTGATGGTCGTGCTTGGCGACCTGCCACTGCTCACGGCGGATGATGTGCTGTCACTTGTCACCATTGCGGAGGGTGCGCCGGATGCGCCGTCAGTGACGATTGCGCCCGACCGCGCTGGTCAGGGCACCAACATACTGCTGCTGCGCCCACCCACGGCGCTCGCGTTTGCATTTGGAGAAGATAGCCTGGCGCAGCATATCGCGCTGGCCCGTGCGGTGGGCATCGAGCCACACATCGTCCAGTTGCCCGGCGCCGCCTTCGATGTGGATACCCCCGCCGACCTGGATGAACTGGCCGCACGCGGGCTGTGGCGTCCAGCGGGCGCACACCTTCATCTGTGGACAGGAGAGGCATCGTGACAACACCGCCGCCACCGCCAGAGGCCCCACAGATACGCCTGATCGGCCTCAGCGCGCTCCCAGAGGTGACGCCCGGCATGGATCTCGCCGATCTCGCCCGTGCCGCCGTCAGCGCTGCGGGTGAAACCTTCCAGGATGGCGATGTGCTGGTGGTGACTCACAAAATTGTGGCGAAGGCCGAGGGCAGGCTGGTAGACCTACGCACCGTCGAGCCATCCGATTTTGCGCGGAGGTGGGCCGCCGCGTGGGGGAAAGATCCGCGCCACATCGAGGTCGTGCTGCGCGAGAGCGTGCGTATCGTGCGCATGGATCGCGGCATTCTCATCACGCAGACGCGTCACGGATTCGTCTGCGCCAACGCGGGTGTCGACGCATCGAATGTGCCGGGTGAAGAGATGGTCTGCCTGCTTCCGCTCGACCCCGACGCCACGGCGCTCGCGGCGCATCAGTCGCTGACGCAATCGGCTGGCGCGCATGTCGCGGTCATCATCGCCGATTCGTTTGGGCGGCCCTGGCGCAACGGCATCGTCAACGTCGCCATCGGCGTCGCCGGAATCGCCCCGCTGATCGACTATCGCGGGCAGGTGGATGATTTCGGACGGACGATGCAGGTGAGCGTGCTGGCGGTGGCCGACGAGCTGGCTTCCGCCGCTGAACTGGTGATGGGCAAGGTCAGCCGCTGCCCGATGGCGCTAGTTCGCGGCTACCAACTCACCCGCCGCGAGGGGTCAGCCCATGAACTGGTCATGGACCCCGCGACCGACATGTTCCGCTAGAGATCGATATCCTCCAAGAGGCAGAACTCACTGGGTACATCGCGTACTGTCATAAGGCCGTTGCCGATGAGGATGTTCGCACGCTCCTGCTGTATGCGACCTTCTGCATCTTAGAAGACATCAGCTTCACTCGTAAGGACGGACAGTATCTCCGGTGGGATGCTCGCTCAGAGCGATCACAGAGCAAGAAGCCATTTAACAAAGGCCGTATTCTGACCTTCCGTGAAGCCATCCACACAAGTCACCAGATCCAATCTTGTTGAACAGGTGAACCATCCACCGTCCGATTACTTCTATGAGATGTGCTTCGTCATCTTCGAACTTGCGCGTCTCTTGCGACCGGGCGGCATCGTGGCGATGGTGCGACAACGTGCGTTACCATGGTGAAGAGGTCCCCGTTGACCTCATCCTGTCGGACTTTGCTGAGTCCTTTGGCCTATCAGCACGCCATATATGGACACTCGGCAGAGGCAAGGGCACAGCAGCCAACAGATGGGCAACCACAGCCGCGCCGAGTTGCGCAAGTGCGTCTATGTTGGGAGAAACCTGGCGCCTAATCTGACCTAGCTAGCAAGGCCGAGATAGCCACTGAATCAGTGACGCGTTGTGGGCGCGGGCCGAACCGCTGTTGCCCGTGCCGACGCCGAAGCCCAAGGCGGGCGTCCTCTCCACGCAGCGACCGCGAGATGCTGGGGGCCATCTTGTATGTGCTGCGTACGGGCATCCAGTGGAACGCCTTGCCCCGGAGCATCGGCGCCTCGACGACGGTCTATGACCGCTTCCGCGCCTGGAGCGCGACGGCTTCTTCATCCGACTCTGGTCAGGCGCGCTTGCAGGAGTTCGACGAAGTGGTGGGGATTGACTGGCGTGGCTCAGCGTCGTTGGCGCGATGACCAAAGCCCCTTTCTGGTGCGCCGCGACCGCCGAGGCCGAAGGCATCGGCCGCAACCCGACGGATCGCGGCAAACCTGCACCAAACGCAGCGTGCTGAGTGACGCGCATCGCTTGCCCCTGGCGGTCGTCATCGCGGGGTCTAACCGTACCGACATGAAACTGCTCGCCCGCACCCTGGACGCGCTGGTGATTGCCCGGCCAGCCCATCCGATATCCTCAGACTCGGCGCGTTGTGAGAGCAGCTCGCTCGCCGCGTCCATCACGTGCTGGGGAGTGATCGCCTTCAGGCAGGCCCGCGAGTAGCAGGTGTTGGGAACCCACGGCGCATCATTGCCCAGGAAGCGGAAGCACGGACTGCACGCCAGGTTCGAGTGGACGACGCGATGCTGGTAGCCTGTCTTGCCGACGGGGTGAAACTCGTTCCAGTCTGATGGGCCGAAGATGCCCACCGCCGAGGTTCCCACCGCCGCCGCCATATGCAGTGGCGCGGAATCGTTGCCGACGAAGATCGTCGCCGCCTCGATCAGCGCGGCGGTCACTTTGAGCGGCGTCGAACCGGCCAGCACCGTCGCCCCATGGGGAATCAGCGCGGCGGTTCGTTCGGCGAGTGGCATATCTACCTTGCCGCCGATGAGCAATACATGGGCATCGAAGCGCTCGATCAGCGCGTTGGCCACCTCGGCGAAGCGCTTGGGCGCCCACCGCTTGCGGCCATTGAAACCATCGCCGCCGACATGCATCGCAATCAACAGTTTCGTAGGCGCCAGCCCGTGCGTACGCAACAGCCTGCGGGCGGCAGAGCGATCTTGCAACGTGAGGAAGAGCCGTGGCACGCGGTCATCGTCGCTCAGCGGCGGATCGACCAGCGGCGCAATGGTCAACAGATACTGGTCAATCGTATGGCGGGCGCGGTATTCGGCGGAGTGGCCGCCGATCAGCCACCACAGCGGCGGGCTATGCATCTTATACTGGTTGCCAGCTAGCCCCGACATGAAGGTCACGAATGTGCTGGCCGCCGAGAGGCTCACCACCAGATCATACTTGGCGCGAGTGCGTTTGATCGCGCGTACCGCCTGGGCAAAGCGCAGCAGCGTTGGCATGCTGCCCTGGGGCGGCACGATAATACGGTCGGTCACATCCGGGTTGCCTTCGAGGATACCCGCGTTGCTGGCCGAGACAATGACGGTGATCGAGGCGTCTGGATAGCGTCGGCGCAGAGCTGCCAGCGCAGGTGTGGCGAGCAGTGTATCGCCGATGGGGCTGAGCAACGAGACGAGAATATGCCGAGGCGTAAGAGCGCCAATACGCCGGATGATCCGCCGAGGGGTGGTTTCGCGTGTCTTTCCGGGAACCGCTAGCGCGCCTGCGCGACTATAGGTGCTACCAACGTTCGTTGCGCTGAAATTATGACCGGTGTCATCGCCCAACCATGATGCCACACGTTACCTGCCTTAAGATAGTCCTCACGATGCCATACGTGCCGCAATACAGCCTTGTGGAATACGCCAGAACGCTGCCTGCCAGATGATATTAAGAGACCGGCTGCGCCGCGTCGGGCCGACTGCCAAAATAGACACTCAATAGCCCAGCAATGGCTATTATACCAGCGAGTACCAGTATCGCAGGAGACAAACTATAATCTGTCGGCGATTCGCCCCATGATCAAGTACGAACGGAATGGTGACTCCGTTCAGAATCATCGCCTGCACCGACAAGACACGCCCCTTGATCCAGTCAGGCGCATGTTCCTGGAGCATCGTCTGCGCCGGGACATTCACGAAGTCCAGCGCGATGCCAATGGCGAATGTGAGCAACAACATCACGGCCAGATAGAGCGGAGCATCGTAAAATGCGGTCTGGCCAAATACGTGCGGCGCCACCGCCCGCACCACCGCCAGCAGCGCGGCGCTCGACGCCAGCATAATCACCCCCACCGCGATGGTGCGGTTAAAGCCGAGCAAGCGGGCGACGTTTGGCGTGACAGCGGAGCCAAGCACCAGCCCGGCGCCCGCAGGCACGAAGACCAGCGCCGCCAGTTCCGCGGGCTTATTGAAAAAGTCCTCGACGAAGCCCGGCGCGATCATCGCGATCACCGCGACAACGGAGCCACCAAGCGCAAGCTGACCAACTGAGATCAGCAGCCGACGATCCTTCCGAATGAAGTCGCCGGTCTGTAATATGCTGACGTAGACGCGCCGAACCTGGCTCATTTCCTTCGGCTCGAACAGGACATCATCCTGGTTGCGCGCCTGGCGATTCACCTTCATGCGCGCCCGAGGGATCGAGAGAATCAGCCCGATACAGACGATATAGAGCGCGGCGATGACGATGAAGAGCGTCTCACGCGAGGTGAATTCCACCCCGTGAGCGGCGTCGCCGACACGGAACGTCGGAATCAACGCCAGCATCAGCGGGCCGAGAATGATGAGTCCGGCCGCCTGGGCCAATGTAAACGTGATATTGAAGAGCGAGAGGGCGTGGATCAACTCATCTTTGCGCACCAACTGCGGAATCGCGGCGCCTTCTGCCGGGGCGAAGAACTGGCCGACCAGCGCGATAAAGAATGCGATAATGTAGACTGGCAGCAGTGGTGTGCTATCCACCATGAGGACGAAGACGAAGACAATGGAGGCGATGGCGCGTAACAGGTTGCTGACCCAGAGCACCAGTCTGCGGTCGAAGCGGTCAACCAGCACACCAGCGGGCGCGCCAAAGAGCAGCGCGGGCAGGCTAAATGCGACGATAGCGCCTGCCGCCGCCGTGAAGCTGCCGGTGCCAGATTTTTGCGTCACGATAATGAGCGCATAGTTGGCGGCGTTCATGATCGTTTGTGAGATCAACTGCGCCAGCCACAACCGCAGGAAGTAGCGGTTGCGCATGAGCGTGCGAAATCCCCGTTGCTGCCCAGCTACCGGCTGACCACCGACCGCCTTGAGCGCGGGGTCAGTGAGTCCCTGAAGCGGCCCGGTGCGGCGGGACACATTTGGCGCAAACGCCATTGGTGTAGCGCCAGCCACCGCGTTGTTTGGATTCCGCTCCTCCGGCGGGTCATTGCGACGTCGCGCGTTCGTCATCGTTTCCTTCGCTCACTACTACCTGGTTCGCATTCTCGCTCCCCCGGCTCAAGATTTGCTTGATGCGCCGCTCGACCTCACTACGCGGCAATAGCACACGCCGCCCACACCCTTCGCATTTCAAGCCAATGTCCGCGCCGAGGCGCACCACGCGCCAGTCGGTGCTGCCGCAGGGGTGGGGCTTGCGCAGCCGCACCCGGTCATTGAGACCGAGATCGGCGTATTTCACGAGTCTACCCCTCCCTCAAGGTCTATTGGGTCAACAGCGCGATACAATCCGCGCGTTTCTATATACGTTGCAACCGCGTCTGGTGTCAGATAACGCACGGGCAACATCTGTGCCACCCTCGCGCGTATCTCTGTGCCCGAGATGGCAAGTTGCGGCGTGGGCACGAGAGCCACCTTCTTACGCAGCCCCGGAAACTGATGATCCAGCTCGTCCAGGTCACTCTCCGACGCCACAAAACCAGGGCGATGCGCCGCAGCAATCTGGTCGGCGCCCGCGATGACACCCGCGGCGTCATGCCACTTGGGCAGATATTCCAGCATATCCCACCCAAGGATTAACACCATCCAGGCGTCGACGCCCCAGAGCGCCCGCAATGCGCGCAGAGTATCTACAGTATATGACGGCCCAGGGCGTTCCAATTCAACGGTCGAGACCGCGAATCGTTTATCAGCCGCGATGGCTCGTTCGACCATTGCCAGTCGATCATCAGCCGACGAGATCGTCTTGCCCGCTTTGTGTGGCGGCTCACGCGCTGGCACAAACCAGATGCGATCAAGCGCCATCCGTGTGTACACCTCTTGCGCAAGCATGAGATGCCCCAGATGAGGCGGATCGAATGTCCCGCCTAGAATACCATACCTCGGCCCAGCATGCACGCCTGACTGCTGCGCTGTCTGCCGCCCCAAAGACGTGTGGGCGCGCCGCTTCCCACGCGTGACTGTACGGCTGCTCTTGCTCTGGCTCACCCGATGCGCTCCCGCTCTCCCGCGCCAATGATTCTTCCCGCCGCTTTTCTAGTGTAACGCGCCAACCCCCACACGTGGCGAGATGGTCGCTAAACGGCTCTTTCCTTTAGCATAAAGACTGGCTGAAGCCCCCTGGCTTTAGACATGGGGATGAAAGCCGGGCCGCCCGCTAGGGCGACGAAAGTACCGGAATTGCCGATTTCTCGCCAGACAGGCGGAATATGTCAGCATGGAACAGGTGGAACAGGTGGAACAGCAGAGCGGCAGCATCCGCAAGACCTACAAATACAAACTCAAACCGACCCTTGAACAGGCTCGGATACTTGACCGGATGCTTATGCTCTGCCGTCATATCTACAATGCCGCCATTGAGGAGCGACGCGAAGCCTACCGCATGCGGGGTATCTCCGTCAGCTACTATCAGCAGAAAGCCGAGCTGCCCGGCATCAAGGAAGCCATGCCCGAATACAGCGAAGTCCATAGCCAGGTGCTGCAGGATGTCGTCTTGCGCGTCGACCGTGCCTTTCAGGCGTTCTTTCGGCGCATGAAGGCCGGGGAAACACCGGGGTATCCGCGATTCCAAGGCCGTGAGCGCTTTAACAGCCTCACCTATCCGCAATGTGGCAACGGCGCGATGCTCGATAACGGCTTTCTCGTGTTGTCAAAAATCGGCCGCGTGGCCGTGCGCTGGAGTCGCCCGCTCGAAGGCACGCCCAAGACCGTCACCCTCTCCCGCGAGGCCGATGGCTGGTATGTCTGTATCTCCTGCGCTGAGGTCCCCGTCCAGCCACTAGAGCTTACAGGGCAAGAGACCGGCATTGATCTGGGGCTGGAGTCGTTTGCGACCCTGGCTGATGGCACGATGATCCATAATCCCCGCTGTTACCGCAAAGCCGAACGCAGGCTGAAGACGGCGCAACGGCGGGTAGCACGCCGGAAGAAAGGGAGCAAGCGGCGCCGCGAGGCAGTGCGGTTGCTGGCGAAAGCGCATCAGCACGTGCGCCGCCAGCGGCAGGACTTCCAGCACAAAGCGGCGCTGAATCTGGTGCGTGCGTACGACACGATCTATCATGAAGATTTGCAGGTCGCCCATCTGCTCAAGAACCACCATCTGGCCAAGTCCATTGCCGACGCCGGGTGGAGTGGATTCCTGAGCATCCTTGCTTTCAAAGCAGTATACGCTGGGAAGCGAGTGATTGCGGTCAATCCTGCGTACACGTCGCAAACGTGTTCGGGCTGTGGCGTCGTGGTCAAGAAAGGCTTGTCCGTCCGCTGGCATGCGTGCCCAGCGTGCGGAACGAGCCTGCATCGTGACCACAACGCCGCACTCAACATTCTGCGACTCGGTAAAGAACAAAGTACGGACGGGCAGTCCGTTCAGGCGCAAACGTGGCCCGATGGGGCGAGCGTAGCCTGAGCATCCCCCGCCTTCAGGCGTGGGGAGTGTCAATCGGCGAGTGAGGGGTCGAGCGGCGCGATTTCAGCCTCGGGCAGATGCGCGCGCACGAGTTCCATCGCGTCGGAGAGATCGCCGCCGCGCTCATCGCTGCGCGTCACCGGGAGCCAGAGAATCGCGCGCATATCCACCTTGCCGCCGCTCGCCTTCACGAGCGACACCTCAGGCGCGGGCGTGCGCAGCCCAGACTTCAGATCCTTCAATGTCTGTAAAATGCGTTCTCGCGCCGTCTCGACGGCATCGGGGCCATCGTCGGGCAGCGTGACGAGCAGCCCAACCCGACGCTGTTGGTAGAAGGAATTGTTGACCACCGCCGAGCTAAACAGCATGCCATTCGGCACCAGCACACGCTCGCCTTTGCTGGTGCGCAGCGCGGTGACACGGATGGAGATATTTTCGACGACGCCCGTATAGGGCGTGATAGTAATCTGGTCGCCGATCACGAAGGGGCGCTCCAGCAGCAGATAGACGCCCGACACCACATTCTTGAGGATATCTTGCAATGAGAGCGTCAGCGCCACCGTCACAGCGCCAATCAGCGTGACCGGGAGCGCGATTCCCAGCCCCCAGATACCCAGAATAGCGATGACGCCAGTGATGACAGTGATAGTGAAGGCGGTGCGTCCGGCCAGCACCACCAGATTCCCATTGACACGCCCACGCCGCATGCTCGCGACGAGGCTCTTCTGCAATGCCCGCGCCACCACCAGCGTCAAGATAATGATCAGCACCGAAATGCCGAGGTTCACCAGGAAATCGCGGAGCGCGTTGAGCAATGCGTCGCGCTGCTGGGCGCTGATGACGGCATCCGCGAACCAGATGGCCCCAATCAGGTACAGCGCGAACACCCAGATACAGACGAGCACGACGCCGCCCAGCCAGCGACTCGTGCCAGTCGGCTGCTGTTGAATCGGCGCCTCATCATCCCGAGACGTCTCGCCGCCTCCGCGCCACTGGCTCATTGGCGGCGTCTATCCGGCTCGCGCGCCGCTCGCGCACCGTCTCGATGAGCGCGGGCACACGGCTGACGCTACGGGCGATCCGTGGGCCAAGCAGCAGCGCAATCAGCAGAATAAGCAGCGACAATCCAATCCGCACACCCAGTGATTCTGGATCGGTGGCGATTTGCGCCGCCATCGGGGCCGCGAAGATCACTGCGAAACTGCTGAATATCATGCCAACACCCTGGCCCACCATACCCTACTCCACTCCCACGTTCTCCCACAATGGCTGGATAGCGCGCACATCCTGTGACTCTCGTCGTGACTCTCGCGACTATAGCAAATCCCACCCGACCAGCGGAACCCGTCCCCCATCACAGGTCTAGACGAAACAGCGCGCGCTCCCGTCGCCATCTGGTATGTTATGCTAATTGCGCGCACGAGTCGCGCCACACGAGACGCGACGATGAGGGAGAGATAGCTCATGTCCCGCGACCCAGTGACTGATCATACCGAGTCAAAGCATGGCACACGCTCACCACTGCTGGCGCGCCTGGGCAACATCGGAAGCTGGCTGGCCCGCGTGCTGCTGGCGATCCTGTTGCTCGCGGGGGTGGCGACCACGATTGTGCCGCAGGGGCGTGGCGCGCTACGGGCCGCGATGCTGCTGCCCGCGCTGATCTCCGCCTCCCAGCCGCTGCCGCTGACATTCAATGGCGAAGACGTACGCCATACCGCGCTCACGGTTCCGTCGAAGGGTGGAACCGTCGATCTGGATGTCTATGAGCCTGTCGCCTCGCCGCCGCCGATACCAGGCGCGCGTGAGGGCGTGGTGATTATCCCCGGTGTGGGCGATAACCGCCACGAACCGCAGGTCATCAATCTCGTCGAGGGGATGGCGCGCGTCGGCATCGTCGCCATGCTGATGACCACACCCAACGCTCATCGACTACGCGCTCTTACCCGTGGATGCGGACGCCGTGGCCCAGGCGGTGCTCCGGCTGCAACGCTGGCCGGGCGTCGGCGCGGATCGTGTCGGCATCGTCGGCTTCAGCGCGGGTGGCGCGCTGGCCAGTCTGGCCGCCGCCGAGCCACAGATGCAGGGGCATATCGCGTTCCTCACCTTCTTCGGCGGCTACTTCGACGCCGAGTCGCTGCTGACGGATGTTGGCCGCCGCGCGCTGGTCGCCGATGGCAAGACGCAGCCATGGAACCCAGATGCTGTGCCGCTGCTGGTGCTGGCAAATACTATCGCCACCACGCTGCCCGCGCAAGAAGCGGATATCCTGACGACGGCGTTCGCCAACGGGGTCAGCCCACTCAGCGCCGATCAGCTTGCCCAGCTTTCGCCGCCCGCGCAGGCCGCGTATCATCTGCTGGCGGGCGACCAGCCAGATCAGGCGGCGGCGAATATCGCCGCGCTCTCGCCCCAGATGCATCAACTGCTGAAGGCGCTCTCGCCCAGCTCGGTCGTACAGGACATCACGGCCCCGGTCTACCTGCTACACGACCGCAGCGATATATTCGTGCCATTCACCGAATCGCGCGATTTCAGCGCGGCGCTGGATCGCCTCGGCAAGCCGCATCAGTTCGTGGAGTTCAGCATTTTTCAGCATGTCGAGGTCAAATCTGGCCTGGGGCTGGGGCCGCTCCTCGGCGATGGTCTCCGGCTCTATCGGGTCGTCTATTCGTTGCTCGCGCCGTCGATTTAGCCACATGTGGGAGGAGTCTCAGGCTATGCTACAGCTCGTGATATTCTGGATGATTCTCGGCGTTGTCTTCGGCGCGCTGGCACAGGCGGCGCGGCTGGGGTTCTCGGCGCGTGGTGTGAGGGGAGCGAATGGCTGGCTGGCGACACTGGCGGTTGGGGTCGTGCTCTCGCTGGTGGGGGGATTGCTGGGGACATTGCTGCTGGGAAGGCTCTTTGGGACTCCCACGGCGCTGTGGGTTGGCATCCTCGGTGTTGTCGCGGCGCCCTGGCTCTGGGCGCGTTTCTGGCGGTCGCGCAACGTTGCGACCCCTGCGGAATAATCGGGCTACTTTTCGCCGTCGCCGATGTGTTGGAGCTTGACGAAGTTGGTGCGAGCGCTGCCCGCGACGGGCATCCCGCCCATAATCACCACCTCGTCGCCCTGCTGCACCAGCCCCTCCTGCTGAAGCTGCTCATCCACCCAGGAGATCAGTTGTTCGGTCGTGCCGAGCAGTTCGCTATGCCGGGGCATCACCCCCCACCAGAGCGCCAGCCGCCGATACACCTGCTCGAAGGGCGTATAGGCGATCACGGGCATCACCGGGCGCTCTTTCGAGATGAGATGCGCCGACGTGCCAGTGCGCGTGAATGCCGCGATGAGGTGCGCCCCCGCCTCACGCGCCAGAATGTGCGCCGCGCTGGCGACCGCGTGCGCGTGGGTTCGCGGCTCGTTGTGATGCGCGAACAGGCCTGGCTTGCAGTGCGGCTCCGATTCGCAGGCGATGCGCGCCATCACCTGCACCGCCTCCACCGGATACTTGCCCACGGCGGTTTCAGCGCTGAGCATCACGGCGTCGGTGCCATCGAGAATGGCGTTGGCGACGTCGCTGGCCTCGGCGCGGGTGGGTCGCGCATGTTCGATCATCGATTCGAGCATCTGCGTCGCGGTGATGACGGGCAGCCCACGCGCATTAGCCCTGGCGATGACATCCTTCTGGATCATCGGCACCTGCTCCAGCGGCAGTTCGACACCCAGATCGCCGCGCGCGACCATCACGCCATCCGCCACCTCTAAGATGGCATCGAGCGCCTCAATCGCCTCCGGCTTCTCCAGTTTCGCGATGATCGGGATGACGCGCTCGGCGGCATAGGCGGAGGGGTGCAGTTCGCGCGGCGATGGGGCGCACGGGTGCGGCAGGTTGCGTAACGTCTCCGCAACCAGCGCCTTTGCCTCGCTGACATCTTCGGGCCGCCGCACAAAGCTCAGGGCGATATAATCGACGCCCTGCTCGACGCCAAAGATCAGATCGACGCGATCCTTCTCGGTGAGGGCGGGCGCGCTGACGGCGACACCGGGCAGATTGATCCCCTGATGCTCGGCGAGCGAGCCACCGTGAATGACCTCGGTGATGACATCCTGCCTGACCACTCCGGTGACGCGCAGTTCAATGGCGCCATCTGAGAGCAGGATAGTATTGCCGCGCTTAACGTCTTTGGGCAGGTCGGCGTAGGTGGTGGAGACCATCTTGCCCGTGCCGCTGACGGGCCGGGTAGTGATGACGAAACGATGGCCATCCGTCAGAAAAATCGGCATGCCGCCTTCCAGCGTGCCGGTGCGAATCTTCGGCCCCTGCAAATCTTGCAGGATGGCTACTGGACGATTCAGCCGACGCGCCACCGAACGCACCCGCGCAATCGTGGCGGTATGCTGGTCGTGCGTGCCATGCGAGAAATTGATGCGGGCCACATCCATCCCGGCGTGCATCAGCGCCTCGATACGCTCCTCTGTGGAGGTTGCCGGGCCAAGCGTACAGACGATCTTGGTGTGGCGGATAGATAAAGCGTTTCCGCTCACGAGTGTTGATCTCCTTCATTGTGTTCAGCATCGTGACCCTCATCATGAGGCGGCAGCGACGCCTGGAATCGCTCCCATGCCGCCGTCACCTGTCGTTGCAGGTCTTCGACTGTGCCATTGTTGTCGATAATCTTCGGTGGCCATCGCCAGCTTTGGCTCCAGGGGTGGCTGCGCCGCCAGCCGCGCCTTTGCCTCGTCTTCGCTCATGCCGCGATCACGCATCATCCGCTGTAGCTGGATCTCTGGCGCGCAACGGACGATCCAGATGCCGTGGCAGAACGGCGCGTAACCGGACTCGATCAGTTTGATGGCGTCCAGCACGCCCACCTTGTCATCGGGTATCTCGCGAATCTGACCGATGACGGCCTCCTGCACGGCGGGATGCACCATTGCTTCGAGTCGCCGCAGCTTTTCGGGATCGTTGAAGACGAGCGCGCCGAGCGCCTTGCGGTCTACACCTCCATCCACATCCTGGATCTCCACCCCAAACTCTTGTGTCAGTTGGGCCACGAGCGGCTGCCCCGGCAGATAGAGATCATGCACGACGGCATCGGCGTCGATGTACCGATACACGCCGAGCGCCAGCAACATCTGGCCCACGGTCGATTTGCCGCTGGCGATATTGCCAGTCAGCCCTAGAAAATACGGCATCGATGATTTCTCCAAGCGAGACACGATAAATGGCGCATCGAGAAACGATGCTGCTCCAGAATACCAGATGCGCCGGGTTTCGGGAACGCTTACAGCCAGGGATACTGGGGAGTTGTCAGGGAGCGGGCGATTGAAATCGCGCCTGAACGAGGCAAACCACCGTCGCGGTCCAGCAGAACGCGTGGCGGCCTGTTCGTCACCAATTCGCCATCAAAGAGTACAGGGACGTTCAGGATTAGCCGCAGGTCTTCAGCCTGCGGCCTGCATCCCCAGACGCACCGTGCCCAGCGGTTCACATGTCCTCCCCATCTCAAACGGCATCACACTCCCCACCCGCGAAATGAGCAAGATGGGAGAAGTCTTGCCCCCGCATCTTTGGTACACTGTGTGCGGGTACAGCGAAAGGCTCACAATTCTGGGCCGTGTATGTCAGCGTCAACAGAGAGGGTGGGAGACGATGTTCAAAGACACACGAGCATTTTCCGGTTTTTCAGTCAATGACCTGCAAAAGGCGAAGGAGTTCTACGGCCAGACGCTTGGGCTGGAGGTATCCGAGGCCAATGGCATGTTAGAACTGCACATCGCTGGCGGCACGACTATCCTGGTCTATCCCAAGCCCAACCACACGCCAGCCACCTACACCATCCTGAACTTTCCGGTCGCCAACATCGAGCAGGCGGTAGATGACCTGACCGCGCGTGGCGTGCGTTTCGAGTCCTACAACACAGCCGACCTGGTGACCGACGAAAAGGGAATCGCCCGTAGTGGTGGCCCGAAGATCGCCTGGTTCACAGACCCGGCTGGCAACATCCTGTCCGTGCTGGAGCAGTAGGCGCCGCAAGGAAGTTACGGCCATCGAACGAGTCTCTGGTGTCTGATAACACGTCTGCCACACTGGGTGTCTTGCGACGACCCAATGTGGCATTCACGGTGTTCTCAGCTCGCCAGTTCTTGCCACTGCTGGTAGAGCAGATCGAGCCGCTCCCTGGCCGCCTCATATTGCGCCGCCAGCTCGTTGATGCGCGCGACATCGGCGGCGCTACTGGCCTCCCCAAGCGCCAGCTCCAACTGCGCCAGCACGGCCTCTTGCTCGCTAATCTCCAACTCCACCTGATCGACCGTCCGCCCCTGGGCCGAGGCAGACGCGCCACTGGCACGCTGGGTAGTGCGCCGGGCGGATGTCGCCTCGCGCGTGGCCTGGATCGCGGCGGCGTTCTGCGCCTGCGTCTTGCGGGTGCGCCATGCCGTGTAATTGCCGACGTGGGTGGTGATGGCGCCATCTTCGAGCATCCAGACGGTCGTCGCCAGCGCATCCACGAAATAGCGGTCGTGCGAGACAAAGATCAGCGTGCCATCGTAGGTCGCCAGCACCTCTTCGAGCACCTGGCGCGCAGGCAGATCAAGGTGGTTCGTCGGCTCATCCAGCACCAGGAAATTCGCCCCTTGCAGCGTCAACTTCGCCAGCGCCAGACGGCTGCGCTCACCACCACTCAGCGCGCCGATAGGCTTGAAGACATCGTCACCGCTGAAGAGAAAGCGTCCCAGATAGCTGCGCGCGCCCTCCTCACTCAGCTGGCTGGCGTGGCGAATCTCGTCGAGCAGCGTCGCATGCGGATTGAGGTGCTCATGCGTCTGGGCATAATAGCCAATTTGCGCGTTGTGGCCGAGGATGGCGCGGCCCTCCAGCGGCACAATCTGGCCAATCAGCGTGCGCAGAAGCGTCGTCTTGCCGCCGCCATTGGGGCCAATCAGGCCGATACGCTCGCCGCGCTCCACCTGCATATCGGCCACCTGCACACGCACATCAGCGCCACGCGTGCTCGCCGGATAGCCCACCACCAGCTTGTCGGTCGTCAGCACAATCTGGCCCGACTCGATCTGCGCGCCCATGCGGAACTTGAGCGCGCCCGCGACGGGCGGACGCTCGATGCGGTCGAGCTTGTCAAGCATTTTCTGGCGGCCACGCGCCTCTTTGCTACGCTGTCCAGCTTTATAACGACGGACAAAATCCTCGGTCCGCGCGATGTACTCCTGCTGCGCCACATAATCTTTCGCCCAGCGTTCCAGCCGTTCGGTGCGCAATTGCACATACTTGGTGTAATTGCCCGGATAGACGTCCGCGTGCTGGCGATCCACTTCGATCGGTGCGCTCGGTGACGCGATCCAGAAAATAGCGGTCATGCGAGACGACGATCACCGCGCCCTGCCAGGCGATGAGATAGTTCTCCAGCCATTCCAGCGCGGTGAGATCGAGATGGTTCGTCGGCTCATCCAGCAGCAGCAACTCCGGCTCCAGCAACAGCAGTTTGCCCAGGGCGGCGCGTGTCTGCTGGCCACCGCTCAGATGCGCGGCGGGCGCGGCTTGCTGCTCGCGGCTAAAGCCCAGGCCATCCAACACCTGCCGCACACGCTGCTCCAGCGTATAGCCGCCCGCGTGCTCGAAGCGCGCCTGCAATTCGGCGTAGCGATCAAGGATGGCGTTGTATGCGTCGGCGTCGGCCAGCGCGTCGGGATCACCCATGCGGGCGGCCAGGTCGGTCATCTCACGCTCCCAGGCGTGGATGTGCTCCAACGATGCCAGCATTTCTTCGTAGAGGGTATGGTGGGGCACAAATTCCGCTACCTGTGGCAGATAGCCGACCAGCGTGCCCTGCGCATAGGCAATCTCGCCGCCGTCTGGATCCAGCCGTCCGGCAAGCATATTGAGGAGCGTTGTTTTGCCCGCGCCGTTGGGGCCAACGAGGCCAATGCGGTCGCGCGCGTCGACGCGGAACGAGACGCCTTGCAAGATCAGCTCGGCGCCATATGATTTGGTGAGATCGGTAATTACGGCAATTGACATAGCACTGCTAAGTGTACGTCTCTGCGCCCCTGGCCGCAAGCATCATTTCTTCTGGGAGAAATCTGCTAGCGTCACACAGGACTATTAGGTTTGGAGTTCCACACCTGCCTGCGGTAAAATTGAGGTGGTTCTGACACCTGGCTAAGATGGAAACGAGGCCAGTGGACGAACAGAAAGAGGTATGCGCATGCACACCCGCGCGGCCAGCGGGCGCTCCCAACCGGGGCGGCCAGACTGGCGGGGAGTTTGTGGTGGCTGACGACATGCTGAGTGACAACCCGAATGACACGTTGAGTGATGACGATACCCTGAATGCGCTGCTGAATGACGAACCAGACCGTCCCCGCGAGGCCTGTGGCGTCTTTGGCGTCTATGCTCCGGGCGAGGATGTAGCCCGGCTCACGTTTTTTGCTCTGTTCGCGCTGCAACATCGCGGGCAAGAGAGCGCGGGCATCTTCACCGGCGATGGCAGACGACTCCATCGTCATGTGCAGATGGGCCTCGTCAGCCAGGTATTCACCGAGGATACCATCCAGAGCCTGACCGGCCACGTTGCCATCGGCCACACACGCTACTCCACCACGGGCAGCACCCGCATCGAGAACGCCCAGCCAGTCTACATGGTGAGCGATCTGGGCGAATTCGCCCTGGCGCACAATGGCAACCTCACCAATACGCTGACGTTGCGGGCGCGCCTGCTGGCCGATGGCGAGAAACCCAATTCCACCAGTGACACTGAACTGATCGCCATGCTGCTCGCGAAGGCGCCCGGAGCAACCTATCTCGAAAAGATTCAGGCGGTGATGCCCCAACTGGAGGGCGCCTACAGTCTGGTGCTGCTGACGCCAACCGAGGTGATCGGCATTCGCGACCCTCATGGCGTGCGCCCGCTGTCTATTGGCCGTTTGAAAAATCACTGGGTGATCGCCTCGGAGACCTGCGCCATCGACACCGTTGGCGGCGAGTCTATTCGCGATGTGGAGCCAGGCGAGGTGGTGGTTATCGACGGCGATGGCCCAGAGGGCATACAGTCATTCCAGGGGCAGGCGTCTCAAGGCATGGCGGCGTGCCTCTTCGAGTATATCTATTTCGCCCGGCCCGACAGCATCATCAACAACCGCTCGCTCTATCTGGCGCGCCAGCGGATGGGCGCGCAACTGGCGAAGGAGTTCCCTGTCGCGGCTGATATCGTCATCCCGGTGCCCGATTCGGCGTCGCCCGCCGCCGCCGGATACGCCGCGGCGCGGATGCTGCCATTCGCCGACGGCCTCATCAAGAATCGCTACATTGGCCGAACGTTCATCCAGCCAGACCAGAATCTGCGCCGACTTGGCGTCAAGCTGAAGTTCAACGCGATGGGCGCGGTACTCAAAGGCAAACGCGTCGTGATGATCGACGACAGCATCGTACGCGGCACGACCGTCAAGCCGCTCGTCAAGCTGCTGCGCGACGCGGGCGCGGTCGAGGTGCATCTCGGCGTCACGTCGGCGCCGTTCCGCTTTCCGTGCTATCTTGGGCTGGATGTCGCTCGCCGATCCGAGCTGATCGCCGCGCGGCTCGAAGATGCTGCGGCCATCGCCCGTGAAGTCGGCGCCGATAGCCTGCACTATCTCAGTCTGGATGGGCTGGTCACGGCAATCGATCTGCCACGTTCGACCTTCTGCATGGGCTGTTTCACTGGCAATTATCCCGTGCATGTGAATATGGATGAGGGCGACAAGTTCGCGCTGGAACCCGTCGAACCAGCAGCGACACGCTAACAGACGCTACACACCCGTACGCGACATCCGACTATCGGCGTTTGAAGAACTCTGTGCGAAAAGAGGGGCTGCGCATGGCAAGCCTGCGCGATGTGCTGGGGCGAGTGCTGGCAGTGCCGGGGGTGCAGGCCACGGTGCTGGTCGGACGCGAGGGCTTGCCCATCGAACTGGCCGGACGTGGCGATCCGCGCTTTCTGGAGGCGCTCGGCGCGCTCGGCGCCAGTGTGCTGGGAACCGCTGAGGCGCTTGGCCGCGAACTGGGCCAGGGCATGACGGTTGGCACGATCTGCGAATATGACCATGCGCTTGTCACCGTCGAGCCACTTGGCGACTATGCCGCAGTCGTCACCCTGGCGGAGAGCGCCGCCAGCCTCGGGCGTGTGCGCCATACCGTGCGCGCCAGCGCCGACGAACTCTTGCGCCTGCTCGATATGCGCTAATGGCGCCCACAGGAGAACAAGGCATGACACAGTCGGCCGAGGCGTATGCCAACGCGGGCGTCAATCTCGATGCCGCCGATGCGGCCAAGCGGGCGATGCGCGACGCCATTCGCACGACCCACGGGCCACAGGTGCTTGGCGCGCTGGGCGGATTCGGTGGCCTCTTCGCGCTCGAGACGAGCGGACTACGTGCGCCAGTGCTCGTCTCGTCCATCGACGGCGTTGGCACCAAGCTCAAGATCGCCTTCGCGCTCAACCGCCATGAGTCCGTTGGAGCCGACCTGGTCAACCACTGCATCAATGATATCCTTGTCTGTGGCGCGCGCCCGCTCTTCTTCCTCGACTATCTCGCCCTTGGCGCGATGGATGCCGACCAGGCCTCCGCCGTCGTAAGCGGGATCGCGGCGGCATGCCGTGAGGCGGAGTGTGCGCTCATCGGCGGCGAGACAGCGGCGATGCCGGGCTTCTACGCGCCGGGCGAATATGACCTCGCGGGGTGCATCGTCGGCCTGGCCGAGCGGGATCACCTGGTGAGCGGCGAGAATATTCGGGCGGGCGACGTGGTGATTGGGCTGCCCTCGCTTGGCCTGCACACCAACGGCTATTCGCTCGCTCGCGCGGTCTTTGCGGACGCCGACCTCAACGCGCCGGTTCCTGAACTGGGTCGTTCGCTGGGCGACGAATTGTTGCAGCCCCATCGCTCCTATCTGCGCGAGGCGCTGCCGCTGGTGGACGATGGGCTGGTGACGGGGATGGCGCACATCACGGGCGGCGGGTTGGTGGATAATCTGCCGCGCGTCGTGCCCGCCGGACTGTCCGTTCATCTCGATGCCTCAACCTGGGATATCCTGCCGATCTTCCGGCTGATTCAGCGCCAGGGCAACATCGCGTGGGGCGAGATGCAGCGTGTCTTCAACCTGGGCCTGGGCTTCCTCATCTTCTGCCATCCAGAGCATGAGGCAGAGGCGCTGGCGCAGACGGCAACCGCCGGAGGTCGGCGCGTGGGCGATGTGGCGCCTGATGCGAGCGTTCGTGTGGTGGTTGAGGGAATCGCATGAGCAGTGAGCAACCCGTGATTCCGGCGCTTGCGGTGCTGGTGTCTGGTCGTGGCAGCAACCTCGACGCGATCTTTCGCGCCATCGAGCGCGGCGAGTTGCATGCGCGGGTGGCGCTGGTCATCTCCAGTCGGCCAGATGCGCCCGCCCTTGAGATCGCCCGGCAACATGGCGTGGCAACCGCAGTCATCACGCCAAAGTCGTTCACGTCACGCGCTGAGGCGGGAGCGGCGGTTGTCTCCGCGCTCCAAACGGCGCAGGTGGAGGCGGTGGCGCTGGCGGGCTACAAGCCGATTCTGGATGCCAGCGTCATCGCGGCCTTTCCCGACCATATCCTCAATGTGCATCCGTCGCTGCTACCCGCCTTCGCGGGCGGAATGGCGCCCAGACCGCAGACCGATGCGCTGGCGGCGGGCGTCAAGGTCAGCGGCTGCACGGTGCATATCGTCACCGCCGATGTGGATGCGGGGCCAATCGTGGCGCAGGCCGCCGTGCCCGTGCTGGATGATGATACTGTAGAAAGCCTGTCGGCGCGCATCCTCGCCGAGGAACACCGCCTCCTGCCCCTGGCGCTCGAATGGCTGCTCTCTGGTCGGCTGCGTATCGAGCAGGCCCACACCTGGCTCACCACAACGCATCAGCAATAGGATGCGTTGTGTACAACAGGAGGCTGTTTTGCAGGTCATTCCCTATGTTCTCTATGCGCTCATCCTGGCGGCTGTCATCAATGGACTGATAGGCACGTCGCCCCGCGACTGGACGTTTGCGCCGAGCAGCGAGGTAAACGCCGCAGCCACAAGCAAATATCGGTGGCCATTCGCAACAACCACTATACTCCTTGTCACCGGTATCTTTACCGCCTTTCAGTTCCCGTTTCCGGGTGTACTGGAGACATTGCGGCGCGATCCTCAGGCCCTCGCATCAGGACAATGGTGGCGCATGGTCACGCCGCTCCTGGTCCATTCGGATGGCTGGCCGCAGATCGTCTTCAACTTCGCGGCCATTGCAGTGTTTGGCGTGCTCGCCGAGCGCGTCTTCGGTCACTGGCGCTGGTTGCTGCTCTATCTCGTAGGAGGCATCGCCGGGGAAATCGCTGGCTATGCGTGGCAGCCGTTCGGTGCGGGCGCATCGGTTGGGCTTTTCGGCCTGGTCGGCGGACTGCTCGCGTGGCAACTAATCGCGTTAGACACTCCACGAGCGCGTATCGCCGCCATCGTTGGGCTAGCCACTATGCTCGCGCTCCTCGTCCTACGAGATATTCACGGCTGCGCGACACTCGCCGGTGTGTGTCTGGCATCCCTTCTGCTTTGGCGCGTCCGTGCGAGGAAACCATCCTATATCCATCCGGGACAGCAGTAATCGGGGAGCATACGCATGTAGTAGCCAGCGCCAGACGAGCGCGCGGACAGAGAACACAAAAACCGGATCCTCCAACAGGAGAATCCGGCTTGCGTATGGCCCGCGTCAATCGTATCTGAAGGCGGGCCGTACTCTAACTGGCGTCTTCTACCAGCGATCAGTTCGACCACGGCTGCCGGCATCATACCCGCCGTTGTCGTCGTAGCCACCACGGCCACGGCCACCGCCGCCACCTCCGTAGCCGCCACGGCCACCGCTGCCACCGCGATCACTACGGCCACCGCCGCCATAACCGCCGCCGCCGCCACCGTAGCCACCACCGCCGCCGCCATAACCGCCGCCGCCGTAGCCGCCACCACCACCACGCTCAGCACGCGGCTGAGCCTCGTTCACACGAATTGTTCGATTGCCGAGCATCGTGCCGTTGAGCGCCTGAATCGCATTATGCGCCTGCGCATCGTCGGACATCTCGACGAACCCAAAACCCTTGCTCTGGCCGGTGGCGCGATCCATGATGACCGCGGCGTCCAAAACTTCTCCAAACGCGCTAAACAGTTGCGCAAGCTGCTGATTGTCCGTCGTGTAGGGCAAATTGCCTACGTAAATCCTGGTGGCCACTAGGCTCCTTCAGTCCTCATGCCTGGCCGGGGAGGCCAGCTTTCCAAAAAACAAACTCAAACGTTCACTCGTGGCGCCGCTCTACGGACGCTCCGGCACTCAACGCGGAGGAACCATCTCTGCCTGAAAGCCACCGGGGGGAACCGTCTCTGTTCACCAACATCCCCATTGTATCTCCGAATGCAGTGGTTCCGCAAGTGAGCGACGGGCGTGCAGAAAAGCGCCACTACTCCCTAAATAGCAAATATCATGCCTACCCGAAAAACACGGCCGCCATTGACATATACTGGTGAGTGCCACATGCTCACACTCATAGCCTGCTTTCTACAGCGAGCCAGCGCCAAATGAATCACACGATGGATAGTACAAGGAGAATATCTTGAGCCAGTTGCCTGAGCTAGACGATGTTCTGGCGCCCAGCCGATGCTTCATGCATCTCGACGACGAACAGACCGCATTTGAGACCGCGCGCGTGGTGGTCGTACCCGTGCCGTTCGACGCCACCACCTGTTATCGTCCTGGCACGCGCGAAGGCCCACAGGCGATCATCGACGCCTCGCGTAACCTGGAACTCTACGATACCGAGCTGCGGCGGTGTCCGTGCGATGTGGGCATCCATACGCTACGCGCCGTCGAACCAGTGATGGGTAACGCCACGGCAATGACCAATCGCATCGAGCAGGTGACGGGCGCGTTGCTCGACCGTGGCAAATTCGTGGCGACCCTCGGCGGCGACCACTCGATCTCGATTGGCGTCATACGCGCCTTTGCCGCGCGGTATCCACAGATGTCGGTCTTGCAGATTGACGCCCATACCGATCTGCGCGAGACCTACGAGGAGAATCCGCTCAGCAGCGCCACGATCATGCGCCGTGTGCTGGATGTCTGCCCGCGCACCGCGCAGGTTGGCATGCGCAGCATCAGCGAGCCGGAGATGCGGTTGATCGAGGAGCGGCGCCTGCCGCTCTGGCTGGCCAGCGACATCGCCGCGCGCGGTTTCCGCAGTGATCGCGGCTGGGTCGATGAGGTGGTGGCTGCGCTCGGCGACGAGGTGTATATCACCTTCGATATCGACGCCTTCGATCCGTCGCTCGTGCCAGGCACCGGGACGCCAGAGCCGGGCGGCCTGGGCTGGTATGAGGTGATGGATCTGCTGGGCGCGGTCGCCGCGCAGCCGCAAGATCATCGGCTTCGACGTAGTGGAACTCTCGCCGCTGGTTGAGGGGCACGTCAGCCCGGTGGTCGCGGCCAAACTGGTCTACAAGCTGATCGGCCTGGCGCTGCCGCCCCACTAGACCGGGAAGCGTCCGACCTGACCCTAACCCCCTCGCTCACAAGCGAGGGGACGCCATACCTAGCGCACTGCGAGGAGAACGCGGTCATCAAGGCGTTGCCAGAGCACACCAACCGAGCGGAAGCCCGCATTGCCGAGCGCAGCGGCATGGAGTTCGTAGGTCAGCTCAAAGTCACCGTGAGTGCTCTCAGGCAGTCGGCGCTCACGTTCGGCGACGAGTTCACCGAGCGCTGGCTCGCCTTTGATGGCATCCCACCAGCCACGCCAACTCTCGGCTCCATCCTGCTCGGCGGCGTGCTCCTCCCGGCGGCTCACCAGCTCGCGCACCCGCGTGAACGGCTCCATGCCAGGCGCGTAGGCCATATGGTCGCCGTTGAGGAAGAGGCCATCAGGGCGAATCAACGTCCCCAGCTCGGTATAGAGGCGCACGAGTTGCGCGGGAGGTAGCCAGTGCAGGGCCGTCGTGCTGAGCGCCACGTCAACGGATTCCACGCCGATACGCTCGCTCCAGGAAGGCTCACGCAGATTCGCATCTATCCAGCGCAGCCGCCCGCCACCGTCGCCAAGCGCGCCCTGTCCCATCGCGAGCAACAGGGGATCCTGGTCCACCGCGATGGCGCGCGCCTGCGGGAAGCGCTCCAGGAGGCGCTGACTGAGCGAGCCGGGGCCACACCCCAGATCGAGTGCGACAAAATCCGGCGGCAGCAGCGCCTCCAACGCATCGAACATCGCCGCGAAGCGCTCCTCGCGGAAGGGCAGATACCGTGTCTGCTGGCGATCCCAGCGGCGCAGCCATTCGCGCCAGTCTATCGCAGAGCCTTCCTTTTGTTGCGTCATCTCTTCCGCTCCTCATCATCAACGCATCATCGGGTTCTTGCGCGCTCGCCTAGTCGCAAGAGTTAGTGTTTGTACGCTATCCATTATCATAGCTACGCCTGAATAGCCTGCGGCCAGTGTTCCTGCATAGAGAGGCGCCGTCCGTCCCCGCTACCCTTGCAACGCCAGGACGGCATCCAGCGCATGGCGCAACTGCCAGGCAAACTCGTCGACGCCCTGGCCGATGATGGGGAGCGGCGGTGGCTCTTTTCGACAATCTCACGCAGTGGCGCTATCGCCCGCGCATGGCCGGGGTATCCGCGCAAGACCGGCGCGGAGACGAGCGCCATCATCGTCGCCCAGTAGATCGTGCAGCAGCCGACGATGTCGCCTGAGTTATAGCGGGGTGCGCCGATGCTGATCGCGCCGCCGATGAGCGCCTGGATGTCGCCCAGGCTGTTGATCGTGTCGATATCGGGCAGGTCGCGGAGCGCGGAGAAGCGCAACTGACACTGATCCAATTGCGAGGTTCCAAGGGTGTCGAGCAGGAGCGCGTGACCGAGATCGGTCAGGAGTAGAGCGGCGCGGCGCCATGCCTGCGTCTGCTCATCGTCAGCCTGGAGTAACGCATAGAGGCTGTGGAGCGCCGCTGTGCCGATGCCGGTCGCGACCTGGGGCGACATCTGCGGGGATTGGGTATAGCTCCAGGTTGTCGCCACCGATGCCTGAATAGCCGCCAGCCGCACCGCCATAGTCCACCACCCGTTATGCTAGTCATTGGCATCCTTATAGAACGCGAACAGCGAGTCCCCATTGATCTAGGCATTGATCCAGGAGCCGCTGCATTTGATCGGGGTGACGAGCAATCAATGCCCACTTGCAGCTTACCAGGCCACACACCTCGATAGCGCGTCCGCGACCGCTTAGGTAGTGAGAACATAGCACAACTGATTACCTCATTCAAAGCAGGTGTCCGAGGACGTGTTGGCAGAGCGATACGGTATCAGCCTGACGCGTGTGAAGCGGGGGCTGTTTCTCGTCTAATGTCTCCTCATGCTACACATGTTGCCTTGTGTAAATTGTGTTACACTTGGCCGTAACTTTCTCCTACATCGAGTGCCGCCCAACTCGGGTGGCATGGTATTGCGGGCAAACTGGCAGCCTCCTGTCTTCTCACACCTGACGCGGTTTTTAAGGATACAGCCGAACGGAGGGATCGTGATTTATGGAAATCGCCGATAGCTACACACTGCATGCTTCACGCGAACAGGTCTGGAATGCGCTCCTCGACCCTGCCACCCTCAAACGCTCCGTTCCCGGCTGTGAGCTGCTTGAGCAGACTGGCGACAATGCATACGCCATGCGCCTCAACGTCCGAGTAGCGGGGATCAAGGGGGTGTACAATGGCACGCTGCATTTGCTGGATGTGCAAAAGCCGGAAATGTGTCGCATGGTGATTGACGGCGCGGGAAAACCTGGCATCCTGCACAGTGATACTGCTCTGTGGCTGGAGGCGAAAGACGCCGATACCACCGTCGTCCACTACTCTGGGCAGGCGCAGATTGATGGCTCCTATTGTCGGCGCTAGCGCAGGAGGAGCGGGGAAGACGGCCGACACGCTGATGAGGCGCTATTTTGACCAGTTGGCCGATCTCCTGCCTGACAGGTCCGTCGCGATCATAGCGCCAGAGGCGGCAGAGACAACAATGGCGACCCCCCTGCCTCCATCGCCTGCCACCATTACCATGGAAACCGTTCAGCCATCTAGCGATGGAGCTGCAGCCACCTCGCAAACTGCCGCGCCGCAGTCATCACGTCGTCGGCCAACGAGCAGCCGCACGCGCAAGCCCAAAGACCAGCAGGCTACGGAAAAACAAGAGCTTCAAGGCGGGCGAGACTCGTCCTTGGCGATGGAGACCTCGGACGATCCACCAGTCCAGAACCCTAAGAAGAACTCCAGCCGCCGCAGTGGGAACACCCGTCAGCGTAGCAGCAAGATCGAGACGGCAGAGACGGCGAAGATAGCAGGACGGCGAGGTCGCACCATGTCCGGAGATAGCGAAGATATCGAGAATGTCCAACAGGAGCAGATATCTGAGACAGTGGACACTGAAAACATGAGGATATTGCCCAGCGAACTGGCGCCAGCCAGCGAGGTATTGCCGTCAATCCAGGACACCGACCCGCCAGCATATCCTGACACGCTGACTTCGACAGGAGAGCGCAAGGTTGTCGAGTTCGATACGCCACAGACCGGCAGGAGAGTACAAACAGCGACCGTCGCCGAGTCAGCCACTTCGCAGGGTCACGTGCAACTCATCGTTGTGGATCAAAGCATGCCGGACAGCACCGACGGCTACAGCGAACGGAACGCAATACATGTGATAGGGCTATTCATCGCCATCATTGCCATGGTGGCTACGGCACTGCTCGTCTGGTTCGTCATCGGAGGCCTACATTAGCCTGAGAGAAGACGGGTACCCTTCAGCCCATGAACTTAGTTCATAAAACAAAAGCCTCCATGAAGGAGGCTTTTGTAACGGTTCAAACGTAGCTCATTCCGCAAAACGAGCTAACAAAATTGGTCGGGGCGAGAGGATTTGAACCTCCGACCCCCACAACCCCATTGTGGTGCGCTACCAGGCTGCGCTACGCCCCGACGTACCTTCACCTTAGCATACATGCGCGCGGTTCGTCAAGCTGAAAGGCTGCCCCTCAGCGCAGTCCAGCCGCGTGGGCAAGCGCCTCCAGCCGCGCCGCCGCCTGATCCGCTGGGCCAGCGGGCATGCTGATCAGCGGCTCATCCATGCCAAGCGCCTGCCATTCACGCAGACGCGCCACCACCTCATCAGGCGTCCCGATGATCGCGGTCGCGTCCAGCAGCCGGTCGCTCACGGCGGCAATCGCGCTCTTATGGCCGCTCTCCCAGCCCTTGACGATTGCGGCCACTTCCTCGCTGAACCCGTGGCGGCTGAGCATCTCGCCATAGAACGTGCCCATGCGCCCCACATAGAACGCGACCGGCGCGGCGGCCTGGCGACGCGCAGCCTCTCGCTCGGCCTCATCCAGCACGATCACGACGGTGAGATAGGGCGCGGTGCGCACCGATCCAGCCGGACGCCCCGCTTTGGCCGAACCGGCGTCGAGTTGGGCGCGCAAATCGGGGTAGTCGCGTGCGGGCCAGTAGACGGGCAGAATACCGTCGGCCACCTCCCCAGCCAACTCGATATTCTTGGGGCCGAGCGAGGCGAGATAGATGGGAATGTGGTCGCGAACTGGGGTAAAGCGGATCGTAAAACCGCGCTCCAGTGAGAAGATTTCCCCCTTGAAGTTCAGCGGCTCGCGGCGCAGTATCGCGTCGATAATCTGTACATACTCGCGGGTACGCTGAAGCGGGCGCGTGAAGGGCACGCCGTGCCAGTGCTCGACCACCTGTGGCCCCGAAGAGCCGAGTCCCAGCACCATACGCCCGCCGGAGCGCTCATCCAGGGTCGCGGCGGTCGTGGCGATCAGCGCGGGCGAGCGCGAGAAAATATTGGCGACGCCCGCGCCTAGCTTCATGCGCGTGGTCACTCGCACCAGATCGGCCAGCGAGGTGAAAAGCTCGTAGCCCCAGGCCTCACCCAGCCAGACAGAATCGTAGCCCAGGCTATCGGCCAGCCGGACGTTTTCCCGGATGATATTCCAGTCGCCGGGGAAGGTGGGACTATCGGCTACGATGCCAATACGCAAGGGGGAAGCCTCGCCGCCCGCCGTCGATATATCGGATGACCCTGCTGTCTCATCTGCGCTCACAATGCATCCCTTTCGCTGACCATTTCGCTCCAATGCATCCCTTTTGCTCTCCATTGTCGCACAGCGTATCCACGATAGAGCGGCGCGTCAAGGTGTGGCGCAAGGTTTGATATACTGGACAGAGAAGCTGCTGGCTATCCGGCGCGTGAAAAAATATCGTCGATGAAGAAAGAGTGTACCAGCGTGACCACTGTGAGCGAGCGGCCCATCAGCGTCCGCCTGGCCACCGATACCGATCGGACTGCGGCGCGGACATCAATACCCTCCACGACCGCGCGTGGGCGTGCGAGCCTCGCACTGCTGAGCACAGGGCAGGGGTTGCTCTGGGTTGCGGTCGAGGGCGCTGGCGAGCAGGAAATGCTCGTCGGTCTGCTCCTGGCGACGGCCCAGGTGCAGCCAGAGCGCGAGGAACTGGTCGGTTACATCCACGAACTGCTCGTTCATCCGGCGTCGCGGCGGCGCGGCGTTGCGATGCACCTGCTTGACGCAGCGGAACATTTCTTCCTCGAAGTACATGCGTTCGCCAATGTCGAGCTGACCACCTCGCCTGATAACGAGGCCGCGCTCCAGCTCTATCGCAGTCGTGGCTATACCATCTCCTCGGTACACTTCTCGAAGCAGCGCGGCCTGCCACCAACCGAGGAGTGTTGACATTTCGCACAGTGACATCACGCCGCTTCGTCTGCTACTCAAGAACACCTAGTGAAGGATAGCGCCATGTCTGGCTCCATTTCGTTCGACCCCGTCGCCGACCGTTACGATGATACGCGTGGCTACTCCGCCGAGGTGGCGGAACGCATCGCCACGGGATTGATGCGCGTGGGGCCAGTAACTGCTAGAAATCATCTGCTCGAAATCGGCATTGGCACCGGGCGCATTGCCCTGCCGCTCCTGCGCGAGGGCGTCCATGTGACCGGAGTAGACATCTCGCCGCTGATGGTCGAGCGGCTCCGCGCGAAGCTGGCGCAGCAGCAGGCGACACAGCCGGAGCGCTCCTGGGGAAAGCTCACGCTGGCGATGGCCGACATGACGGCGCTCCCCTTCGACGATGGCAGTTTCGATGCGGCGGTGGGCGTGCATGTGTTGCATCTCGTCCCAGAGTGGCGTAGGGCGCTGGATGAAGTGCTGCGGGTGGTGCGTCGCGGCGGCGCACTGCTCGTGGGCCAGGATGTACACGGCGGTAGCTCACCCAACGGCGTGCTACAGGATCAGTGGCGCGAGATCGTCACACGGCTGGGGCATCCGCCAGTCACGGTTGGCGCGTCGGGCTTCCTGGCGATTGTCGGCGAGTTACAGCAGCGCGGCCTCCCCATCGCCATCGAGACGCTGGCGGCCTGGGACGTGCAGCAGACACCGCGCGCCGCTCTGGAATACATCGCGGGACGGACATGGTCGCGCACCTGGCCGACGCCCGATGATGTCTTCGCGGAATCCATACGCCAACTGACCGATTGGGCCGAGCGCCACTATAAGGGCAAGATGGATACTCCCCAGACATCGCCCCACTCGTTCAAAGTGGCGCGCGCCGCCATCGGCCAATAGTTGCTAGCGCGGACGCAGATGGGCGCGGAAATCGGCGAGGGTGAAGCGCCGCAAATCGCCAATGGATGCGATGGTGATATCGGGAGGCGGCGTCTCGGCGGGCGCTGACTGCGCATAGTGGCCCTGCATCACCTGCACCGTCACGAAGCGGTCGGGCATACGGCTCTTGAGCGCGGTGAGAATGCGCCCCTTGTCATCCACCGCCACGTAAAATGAGGCGGGCCAGCGCGCCATAATCTCATCGAAATGGTCTTCTTTGTGGACGTAAATGACCGCCTGCCAGTTGACCGCCTCCGCCAGCCCGCTCTGCTCGATCTTGTGCGGCTGATACAGGCTGTCGCCATCGGAGAGAATGGTTGGCAGGCCAAGTGTTTTCAGGTGCGCGATGGTTGCCATCGTCTCAGGATAAATGCGGCTGGCAAACGGATAATCCATGATGATCGAGCGCAGACGCGCCGCGATGTCTGGGTCGGGGTGGCGCTCGTCGAAGCGCTCGAAGGTCAGTGGTAAATCGACCGTGCCGATCAGCTGCCGTACTGCTTCATATTGCGTCCAGAACGTTTCGGCCATCGTCGTGCCCAGCAGCGCGCGGAGCTGCGCGTCCATATCGGCTTTGACGGCGTCGTTATCCAGCAGCGTATTGTCACAGTCGAGGAGGAACACCACCTCCACGTGGGGAATCGCCTCTTCCGCATCCACCCTGGGTGATGTCATGCGCTGTATCCTCCGGAAACAAACTTCAACGCCGACCCCTCTCCCCGTAGAGAGGGGCCCAGAAGCGCCCACCACTATTCTAGCACAGCACGCTCAGTGCGCGGGGGCGGCAGTATTGCATATACTCATGCTGCTACGGACAACTGCCAGAATTCAGCACATTGGGGAAAGTGATACAAGCCATGCCCGACAAATACTATGTTTTTCTCGATCCAGATGGAACGCAGGGGTTTGGTCTCATTGCCATTGTTGCCGCTCCAACCAGAGTAACTTACGCACACCAATGTGGAGGGCTAGCCACGGAAATACGGGAGATCGAAGGGTTTGCGGTTCCCCTTGGGGGAATTAGCGCCACAGAGCCACTCTGCACATTCTTTCGCCAGCAATTTGGCGGAAACCCGCCCACCATCAGTGGAAAATACGCTTCTATATTCGAGCGGCGCTGGACTGCCGCACGGCTAGATGAACTCGTCGCCTGGTCGGGGAGATCATGTTCTGGAAGACGGTTTTTGATAGCACAGCCAGTGATGATCAGCCATCTGCCTTGCTGCTTGATAGGACGCGACTGAGCGATCTTACCGAGGCGTGGATTCCCGTCAAAACTGCCTATGGCGCTGGAGTGTTGATCTTCCCAAATAGCGACTGAAGCGATAGTTCCGCGTCAGTGCGCGGGCGCAGAAGATCCACTCGCGGTCGCTCCCCCATGGCCGCAGTCTCTGCCGTCGGCGTGCCTGTTGGCGTGGGGGGCCGCGACGAGCCGCCAAAGAAGAGACGCAGCAGGGTCGCGGCGCTCACCAGGAAAGCGGCGCCAACGATAAATACTGGCGTCGTGCCGAGATTCTGGAAAAGCCACCCGGCGAGCGTCGGCCCAATCGCGAATCCGACACTCCATGTGACGCTGTAGAAGCCGCTGAGCGTCGCTCGGTAGCGCGAAGATACCTGATCCATCGTAAAGGAGGCGTAGGTTGGATCGAAGAGACCACGCAGCACGATACGCGAGAACTCGCCAGCGGCGGCCAATGGCAGCACCGGCGCGAACCCGGTCAGCAGCATCGCGGGCGCGCTGAGATATTGCATCGTCGTCGCGGTTTTCAACTTGCCCCAGCGGCGCACGATGCGCGGCGCATTCAACGCGGTCGCCCCACCGATCAGACCTGCCAGCGTGAAGAGCGCGCCCAACGAGCCGGGCTGCATTTGGAACTTCAGCACGAAGTAGAGCTGGAGCAAACCCAAGACCGTGCCTTCGCCGGTCGTCGCCAGGATATCAGGTAGCAGCAGCTTCGCGAACAGCACGATCAGCGCCTTCCGCTCCATCCGCTGTGGCGCGGACGCTGCGCTTGTAGGGGGCGCCACCCCATTGGCTGCGGCAGCCTCGGCGGCGCGCGCCTCTGCCCGTGGTGACGGGAGCTTATCAAGCGTAAACAGCGGGAGAACTGGTAGAAATGTGACGGCGGCTGCCGCCAACACGCCGAAGCGCATCGGGATTGGCGAGAGTGCAGGCTGGTGGATAATGGATGAGACCAGTTCTGGGATGAGGCCGCCGATCAGGCTACCAATTGCGCCAACGCCCAACAACAAGAAGCTGTTGATCGCCAGCACGCCAACCTGTTGATCCTCGTCGGTGCTTTCGGTGAGAATTGGCAGGATTGTCACCCAGTAAGCCGACGCGAGGACACCATTGATAAAACTGGCGACCAGCAGCGCCTCTGCCGATGTGCTCAGGCCAATCGCCGCCAGGGCCACCGGATTGAGTATGCCGCTAATGAGCAGCAGCGGCTTGCGCCCGATGCGGTCGGCCATCAGCCCAACCGGGATGGCCGCCACCAGCGCGCCAATCGCGGGCATCGCGGCCATCACGCCAATGAAATCTTTGTGGAAGCCGAGGCTATAGGCATAGAGATTAGTAGTGACCTGACCAATAAAGATCTGGAAGCCCTTGCCCAGCGTATAGAGGAGAATCAGGTAGACGTTGCGCGAATAGTTCGGCAGCGTCGGCCTCCAGCCACCCACCCGGATCCGCAGGCCCCCCATGCGCTTCCCCCACAATCACAAGACATGACAGGATATGACAAGACGGTCACGATACGCGCCCCTCAGCAGTATCACGCCGCTCAACAGCGTATGAAGGATATCTTACCATCTGGTCCTGGTGAAAACCCTGTCCAATGGGACAGAACCGGAATGATGCTTCATCGCGCCCACATGCGCCGAAAATTCCCCACGAAGCCCGGTAGCAACGACATCCACGGGATATCCCAATGATGTATGTCAGCTAGCTACACGTTGACACGCCATTCCTGGCCCAGCTACAATGCGAATGATTTGTCTTGAGCGGACAAGGGCGTTCGTCTCGTATGCTATCGGCGCTCATGCCATCGGCATCCATACCCGCCGGGCGGTTTCTACCGGCCGGCGTCCAGCCGCTCGACTCATCGCCGCGCGAGCGGCCCAGCTAACACTCAACCGTTCCGGCTGCGCGCATCCGCGTGTTGGCCGCTGATACGCCTGCGTAGATCGTTAGCGGTATCTGGAGGTATGACCCGGTGAAGATTGTTATCTGCATGAAGGAGACGCCGTCCACCACGGCGGAAAAACGCTTCGGCGCCGATATGCGGCTGGAGCGTCTCAAAGAGGACGCGATCATCAACCCCTTCGATGAGTACAGCATCGAGGAGGGCCTGCGCCAGCAAGAGAAGCATGGCGGCGAGACCATCGCGCTCTGCATGGGGCCAGAGACCGCCACCGACGTTATTCGCAAGGCGCTGGCGATGGGCGCCGACCGTGGCGTGCTCGTGACTGATCCGGCGCTGGCGGGATCAGACGCCGTGGCCACCGCGCGCGTGCTGGCGGCCGCCCTACAAAAAATCGGCTTCGATCTCGTGCTGTTCGGGAGCGCCGCCGCCGACGCGTATGGCGGCATCGTGCCAAGCGCCGTCGCCGAATTCCTGGGGCTGCCACTGCTCTCCTTCGCCACCAAGCTAGATATTGACGGCACAACCGCGAAGATTGAGCGCCAGGCCGAGGTTGGCTATACTATTGTCGAGACGCAGACACCCGCGCTCGTCAGTGTCATGAAGTCCATCAATGAGCCACGCTACCCGTCGATGAAGGGCATCATGCAATCCAAGAAGAAGCCCATCGACACGATGAGCCTGGCGGATTTGGGCATCGACGCTGGTACGGTCGGCGCGGGCGCATCCGGCGAGAAGGCGCTCAGCGCGGAGAAGATCGCGACACAGCGTAAGGGTGAGATATACATGGGCAACGACGGCGGCGCCGAGCGCGTTGTGGCCTTCCTCGTCGAGCAGAAGGTGTTGTAGCGATGGCAAACGACGTATGGGCATTGGCGGAAATCACTGGCGGCAAGCTGGCGAGCATCTCGCTGCAACTGGCGAGCAAAGCCGCCGAACTGGCAGGCACGCTGGGCGGTTCTTCGGCGGCGGTCGCCCTGGGGACGAATACGCAGGCCGCCGCAGGCGACCTCGGCGCATGTGGCGTGCAGACGGTCTACGCGTCTGAGGGCAGTATCTACGACGAGTATTTGACGCAGCCGCACGTGGAGACGCTGGCCGCGTTGATACAGCAGCATCAGCCACGACTGGTGCTCTTCGGCGGCACGAACTTCGGACGCGATGTCTCGGCCCGGCTGGCGGCGCGCCTGGGGTTGGGCATCGAATACAATGTCGGCGATGTCGCGGTCGAAAATGGCGAGATCATGATGACCGTGCCCGCCTTCGGTGGTTCACAAGCTGTGAAGATGGCCTTCCAGGGCGACGGCACACGGCTGCTCGGCGCGCGTCCGAACGCCTTCCCGACCAATCGTGTCGGCGGCACGGCCAGTGTCGAGAATGTTCCCGCCCCCGCGGCTCCGGCCAACGGCGCGAAGGTCTCTGGCCCCTTCGGGACAGAGGGCGCCGCCGAGGCTGGCCATCTGGGCAAAGCGCCCGATGGACACGACATCTGGCTGCCAGCGGCGAACCGCGCCAAGCTTGAGGAGGCGCAGATTATCGTCTCTGGTGGGCGTGGGCTTGGCGGTCCGCAGGGCTTCGCGCAGATCGAAGAGTTGGCGACGGCGCTTGGCGCTGGCGTGGGCGCATCGCGCGCGGCGGTGGACGCTGGCTGGGTGCCCTATGCCCATCAGGTGGGCCAGACCGGCAAGACGGTCAAGCCGACGGTCTATATCGCCTGTGGCATCTCTGGCGCCGTGCAGCACAAGGCTGGCATGGGCACATCCAGCCTGATTATCGCCATCAACAAAGACAAAGACGCTCCCATCTTTTCGTTCTGCGATCTGGGTATCGTCGGCGATCTGAACGTCATCGTGCCCCAGTTGACGGCGCTCGTCAAACAGCGCAAAGGCAGCTAACAATCGCTGGCGGCTGGGCTATAGGGGTTCGCTGCCGCAGGCTGAGAGCTATGCGGCTAGTCCCGCCCGCCACCTGGCGCTCTATCGGCGCACGCTCTGCAGCCCGCGCAGGCAAGCTCTCGTCGCCGAACGTCAGTGAGGCGCTTAGGCGCGACTTCAGCCGCCAGCCGCCGTTATTCGTCCTAATTCTGGCAAAGGAGCTACTCGCCATGGGGCACCCCGCAATCTGGCCGTCGGGCGACTCCGCCATCGGCTCGGTCATCTTTGGCGTGTTGTTGGTGGCCGCCTGGGTGGCTTTCCTGCTCCGTATTCGCAAGCTGGTGAACCTGCTGCGGCTCGGCCAACCCGAGAACCGCTTCGATCACCTGGGCGACCGCACCAAATTCTTCATGTTGATGGTGCTGGGCCAGCGTGGCGTCTTGCGCGATCCGCTGCCGGGTATCGCTCACTTCTTCACGTTCTGGGGCTTCATCATCATCCAGCTCGACGCGCTGAACCTTTGGGCGATGGGATTCCACTTCGAGATTCCGATCATCGGCAGCCCCATCTTCGCCGCACTGCTCGATTTCTTCGTCTTCGCCGCGTTCCTCGCCCTCATCATCTTCGCCTTCCGGCGGCTGGTGTTACGCCCGAAGCAGTTACAGAGCCAGTCGCATAGCCCAACGGATGCCTTCATCATCCTGGGTATGATTATGCTGGTGCTGGTCTCGCTGTTCTTCTTCGAGATCTTCGCCTACATTGCCACACAAGGCGCGGCCTGGACCCCCTTTGGCGCGCTCGTGGGTGAAGCCTGGAAGGGCATGGATATCGGCGCCGCCACCGCGCTGATGAGTGTGGCGTGGTGGGCGAATGTGCTGGTCGTGCTGGGCTTCCTGATCTACATTCCCAACTCGAAACACCTGCACCTGCTGGCGACGCCATTCAATGTTTTCTTCCGCAACTATCAGCCAAAGGGCGCGCTCCAGATCATTCCCAACATCGAGGAGCGCGAGGACTACGGTGTTCACAAGGTCAGCCAGTTCACCTGGAAGCAACTGCTCGACGGCTACGCCTGTACCGAGTGTGGGCGCTGTAATAGCGTCTGTCCGGCGCTGGCCACCGATAAGCCACTCTGGCCAAAAGAGATCATCCTCGCCGTCAAAGAGGAGTTGTTCGCCGCTGGCGGCATGATGCTCGTCAGCGCGGAGGCTGCCGAAGAGCGCGCCAAGACCGAGCCGATGGTGGGCGGGCTGGTCATGGAGGAATCGCTCTGGGCCTGCACCAACTGCGGCGCATGTGTCGAGATTTGCCCGGTTTCCATCGAGCACGTGCAGAAGATCGACGATATGCGGCGCTTCCTGGTGATGGAGGAAAGCAGCTTCCCCCAGGAGGTCACGCCGCTCTTCAACAATCTGGAGCGCAACGCGAACCCGTGGGAAATCTCGAACGACACCCGCGCCGACTGGGCGAAGGCGCTCAAGGTGCCGACGCTGGCCGAAGACCCTGAGGTAGACGTGCTCTACTGGGTCGGCTGCATGGGATCATTTGACCAGCGCAACCAGAAGGTGGCCACCGCATTCGCCAAAGTGATGCAGCATGCGGGCGTCAAGTTCGGCATCCTCGGCCCTGAGGAAAGCTGCACCGGCGACCCAGCGCGACGCATCGGCAACGAATATCTCTGGCAGACGTTGGCCCAGCAGAATATCGAGGTGCTCAACGGCTACGGCTTTGGCAAAGAGGCGAGCGCAAACGGCAAATTAGCCAAAACGGCCAGAACGGTTCGGCAAACGGTCACGCGTACAATGGGGTGGGCGTGCCTCCGGGCCGCGCCTATAACATCAAGTCAGTGGTAGCCACCTGCCCGCACTGCTTCAATACCATCAAGAATGAGTATCCGCAACTTGGCGGCAACTACGAGGTGATCCACCACACGGAGTTCATCGACCGCCTCATCAGTTCCGGCCAACTCACGTTGCCTGTCGGCTTCGACCTGCGCAAGCTCACGTACCACGATCCCTGCTTCATTGGCCGCTGGAACGATATCTATGATGAGCCGCGCCGGGTACTCAACGTGATTAGCAGCAACGGCGTCACCGAGATGGGGCGCAATCGCAACCGCTCATTCTGCTGTGGCGGCGGCGGCGGACGTGTCTGGATGGAGGAGAAGATCGGCAAGCGCATCAACAACACGCGCGTGCAGGAGGCGCTGGATACCGGCGCGGAGGCGATGGCGGCGGCGTGCCCGTTCTGCATCACGATGTTCGAGGACGGCATCAAAGCGGTCGAGGCGCAGGATCACTTTGCCGTCGAAGACATCGCGGAGATTCTGGCGCACGCCCTCGATGCGCAAGCGGTCGCGGCTGGTGGCTCAGGCACGTCGCCCACGGGGCCAGAGGCGAACGCGTAGGCGTCTGTGCTGAAGGCTGGCGCTTAGGCCTCTGTCGAATAGCAGGAACCTCTCCCCATGTAAAGCCAGGAGGCTAGGGAGAGGTTCTTGTGCGTGATGTGGCAGGATTTACTTGCCGCTGTGCATTCCGTGGTTGAGCGACTGTAGCCCAAGCACCATGTGTACGAGCGCAATCAGCAGTGGGGTGATGCTCAGACCGAGAATCGTTGAACTGGTCACAAGACCCGCTGGCAACGAGACGCCGCTCAGCAGATGAATCTTGAAGGCGTCGAGAACGCCGACGAGGCCCACCAGCGTGAAGATAACACCGATGATGAAATCATAGGTTCTGGCGAATTTGCCCTCGTTGAGCCACTTCTGCGTGACCAGAATGCCGAGCAGACCACTGACGAGGAGCCAGATCGATTCTGAACTGAACTGCTGGGTGTTGACATAGCTGGCAACACCAGCAATGAGACCAAAGAAGATGAACCACAAGAAGTAATGCGCGCTACGCTCTTTTACCATGCAAAAGACCTCCACACTCGCACGACGAGTTGAAGCGCTCCATTGCGCTCCGAAGTGAGGGGACATGCTGGCGGAGCGGGCCTACGGCGGGCCTATACCAGCGGCATCAGCACAGCGCCGACGCTGGAACCATTGTACAGGACGCCAGTCACTTGTAAATAGGCAATGTATCAGGAGAAGGTTGAGGCGCATACCAGGTATTACGGTCGATAGCGCTCACCCGTTTGTACGTGGATCCCGCAGGCGGGCCAACGTTATCGGGCCAGTGAACAAGTCCAGTGGAAAATAGCGTGGCGGCGGCAACGAGAAACGGCGCCAGCAACAGCCGACGCCGCTCTTTGTGTTGTGCGCATAGCACGCTCATGGGAGAGAACGTCCCCTATGAGTTGGTGCGCTGTTGTTTGGGTGTGCCGCGGCCACGCTCGCCGCCCTTCTTGCCAATCCGGGAGTAGAACTCAGCGCCCTGCTGCCGTTTGGTTGATTCGCCACCCTTCTTGCCAATCTCAGCGTAGAAGCTTGAGCCAAGCTTCTGCTTGACGGCCTCGCCGCCTTTCTTGCCAATCCGGGAATAGAACTCAGGACCATACTTCTCACGAACCGCCTGGCCACCGTGTTTGGCTTTATCAGAACCGGGTTCGGGTCCGCGCTTGCTGGCTGCCATAGTCTGCACCTCTTTGCTTCTCAACTGTTTGTTGCGCTCTGGAAACGACTCAATGCCGGGATGAGCATCCGCATCGTCACGAGATGGGGACAACACATCGACGGCCTACTCTCCCGCACGAATGCGAGATTCAAACCAGCCCGCGGCTAAACCCGCACGGTGGGAAGGCTCCACGATTCCTTCGATAGGCCTATTCCCACCAGACGCTCTGCGCGGCACTCACACGCCACTTGCTCCCGGATGCTCTGACGCATCGGAGAGGGCAGCCTGCCGGGCAGACGCGACACGATTGGCGATGAGCGCAGCGGTGGCCCCAGCTCCAGCGCCGTTGTCGATGTTGACAACGGTAAGACCGGGAGCACACGTCTGCAGCATCGCCAGCAATGCAGCGCGCCCCTTGCCGCCAGCGCCGTAGCCAATGGAGGTGGGAACACCAATCACCGGCACAGGCGCAAGCCCCGAGACGACGCTCGGTAGCGCGCCATCCATCCCCGCACATACCACCAGCACCGCGACATCGCTTGCCAGTAGCTCGCGCAGCGGCGATAGCAGGCGGTGTAATCCTGCCACGCCCACGTCATAGAGCGTTGTTACCCGGCATCCCATCTCTTCGGCCACCAGCCGCGCCTCTTCGGCAACGGGAATGTCACTGGTACCCGCCGTCAGGATGCCAACATGCCCCCCTGTGCGTGGGCGCTCATAGTCAGGCGCGTGGATCGCAGCCGCGCGGGCTATTGGCCGCGCATCCACTGTTCCAGGGAACTCGCCCTCGAGGAGCGCAAGCGTTCCGGGTCGCAGACGTGTCACCAGCGCGCGCCCGTTCGTCGCTACGAATGCACGCACACTGGCGAGTACCTGCTCGTCGGTTTTCGCCTCAGCCAGCACAATTTCTGGAATCCCTTTGCGCGTCTCGCGGTCGAAGTCAAGTCGCAAATCATCGCGCTCGCCCGAATCCCCTTGCCGCGCATTACCTCCAGATCCCGTCTGACCCATGAACTCCTCAACATCTGCTGATTACACCTGCCAGGCGCACTATGACATAACATATAGCACGCCAGTACAGTGCGAGGCAAGGGCGCTTGATTGGAATCTCGTCATGATTCGCGCAATTGATGGAGTGTATTGATGGAGTTATCGCGAGGATTCAGCGTCTAGCCGAATTGGCCCCGACCTTGCCTCTCGTTTTCGCGGGCTGCTATACTGTCACGGGTCAGCCAATCCGCGATAGGCATACATAATTCTGGCATGGCTAATACATAAATGCGCAGGAATCCATTGCAGGATCCATTGGTTGAAGGTGAGGGAAGGATCATGTCGTTCCACGCAAGACGATTTGCGCTGCTGTTCATTGCGTTTGGTATTATCGCAATCTCCCTGGTTGCCTGCCAGACACCAAACTCAGCAAATACCGGCTCGGGCAATACCATTCTCATTCCAACGCCCAACACCACCAATCTTTCGCCAACGCCAAAATTCCCAGGCTTCACCATTGGCGCGTGGCCGTCGAACTTCTCGCCAAATCTGAGTGACACGATCACGATCTATATTGTCTGCCGCGTGCAGAATACGTCGATGCAGGGGCCGAGCCAGCCGCCGCCCGCAGGACTGACGATTAATGTGAATGTTGGCAGCCCCAATCAATCAGCCGTACACCAAACAGACGACTGCGGATGGCTACGCCACCGTGACGTTTAGCTTCAACGATCCGAATCCCGGACAACCGGTGATTGTGAACATCTCAACCGTTTACGGAAACGTTCACTACGCCGCGCAGACCTTCTTTACGCCTGGCCCGAACGTGGCGCCGACGCCGACCGCTGGGGATACGTCGCCGACACCGACAACTGGCCCATAGGGGGCATATCTCAACCAACGCGCGCAGGGGCGGCTATCACGATGCCGAGGCGGTCGCCTCTGGGGCGAGCTGACAGTGCGGGCAAAAGTGCGCGCTACGTTGCGCGATGCGGATGCGCACGATGGTAGACCCACAACGCAGGCACGGCTGGCCAGTGCGACGATAGACCTCGATATGCTCCAGGTTGCTGCCCGGCTCATCGTAGAGACCGCGATGCCGCCCAAAGGTGGTGCCGCCGTGTTCGATGCCGCTCTGTAATGCCCCCTGGATGCCCGCATACAGGGCAGTGATTTCGTCAGGAGTCAGCGTCGCCGCCGACCGTAGCGGATGAATCTGGGCGCGATAGAGCGCCTCATCGGCGTAGATATTGCCCAGGCCAGCCACCACCGATTGGTCGAGCAGCGTGGTCTTGATAGAGCGATGGCTCCTGGCGAGCCGTTCCGCCAGCACATCGGGCGTGAATTCAGCGTCCAGTGGCTCTGGGCCGAGCCGACCAAAGAGCGCTGGCAGTTCTTCGGGGGCGGCCACGGTGACGCGCCCGAACTTGCGCGGGTCGGTGAAGAGTAACTGGCGGCCATTGCTGAGGGTGAACGCGACACGGGTATATGGCGCCGTCTCAGCGGCGCGCGCCAGCCGCAGATTGCCCGACATGCGACGGTGGATCACCAGCGACTCGCCGCTATCGAGCGTCAGCACCAGATACTTCGCCCGGCGCCCCACCGCCAGCACACGCCTACCTGTCAGCCGCGCAATCAGTTCTTCAGGTGTCATGCGGCTGACGGCGCGCGGCCACAACACCTCTACCCGCATGATGCGCGACCCGATCAGCGCCTCGCGCAACTGCCGGGCAAGATACTCAACTTCTGGCAACTCAGGCATCGTGGTTCTCCCTCTCTCCGCATCAGTATACGCGAGTATACGCGCATATCGCCCGACATGGAGAGCCTGCGTGGAAGATAGTGGAAGATGTCGCGGCCTCAGCGCGATTGGCGGCTGTGTTGCCCGATGGGAACGGCGAGATGCGTATCGAGGAAGGCGCCCACATGGTCGATCCATGCCTCAGGCTCGACCCCAAAGGCGTTGACATGGGTGGCCTCGGCGACCTGCCACAGTTCCTTTGGCTCGCCCGCCGCCTGATAGAGATGTTCGCCATCGTACGGCTCATCGGCCAGACCATCGCGCAGATCCGAGATAATCAGCACGGGGCGCGGAGCGATGCCGCCGATGACCTGCGCTGGCCGAATTTCAGACAGGCGCACATGCGCGATACGTTGCCCCCAGAAGATGACCAGATGCGCGAAAGGGAACGAAGGCAGGCCAGTATAGCGCGTAAAGAGTTTGGCGATATCGTGGTAGAGATCGGAGAAGCCGCTCTCGATAACCACGGCGCGCAAATCTGGATGTTCGACCGCCGCCAGCACTGCGGTAATCGCGCCGAGCGAGTAGCCAAGGATAGCCACGTGATCCATATCGACATCGCCGCGCTGGCGCAGATACTCGATGGCCGCCGTCACATCGTGACGCTCGCGAATGCCATACGTGACCTGGCTACCCTCGCTCTGGCCGTGCCCGGCAAAATCGAAGAGCAATGCGCCATAGCCGCCGCGCGCATGGAGCCGCGCAATCTGTGGCAGCCACTGGCCTGAGTTGTCGTTGATGCCGTGGCAGCAAATGAGCGTGCAGCCATTGCTGGCGGGCAGATACCATGCCGCGAGCGCGCCGCGTGAACTGGGGATGCGTATCACGCTCATCTCCAGGTTGACATCAGCCGGAGAGAGCGCCATCGGCCTACGTTCGGGGCGCAGCAGCCTGCGCGCCATTTGATACGTGAAGAGCAGCAGCCCAGCCACCAGCAGCACGAACACGCCCAGCAGGGTGAACGCAATGATTGGGATGAGGGGTGTCATAGGCTGCCTGTCTTGCGCTAGGGGTTCTTGATATTCGAGTAGTCGCCGGAATGGGTATCGATCCAATGAAACTGGCTGAGCGGCCAGAAAACCATGACGGCTTTGCCGATGATGTCACTCTGAGGAACGGGGCCTAAGGCGCGTGAATCGGAGCTATCAGTTCCGATACGGCTATCCGCTAGCACAAAATATTGCCCATTTTTCAATGTGAAAGGCGCACTGCAACGTGCTATTCTGCGCGAATCCGGCGGGGATATCGATAAATGACTCGTGCAGTGTGACACCGTTGACGATGATCGCGGTGGCAGAGATAGAGACCGTATCGCCTGGGATACCGATGACACGCCGGGCAATCGTCGCCTTTGGATTCGAGGGGTCGGTGGTCAGCACAACCACATCGCCACGGCCAGGGCCGCCGAAGATATAGGCTTTGGTGTTGACCAGCACGAGTTGATTCGGCAGTAATGCCTTGCCCATCCCGGTGTCGCCGCTCGCGCTGAAGGTTTGAATCGTAAAATGCACGATGACGAAGATCAGGCCGACCAGCAGCAGCGTCTCCACCAGTTCGCGCGCCAGATGCGCGCGCTGTCTCGCAATAGCCTGGTTCACTGGTCGCACCGGGGTCTGTCGTGCCATGACCTCACTCCACTCGATAAATAGACGAGTCGCATCCACATCGGGTTCACTTCATGCCGCACTGAACATCAGATCAATTCAGCGTCAAGGCATCCACGATTGCTCCGTCAGGGATGCACATTCTGAAAGACATTGTGATAGGTATCGATCACATGGATGTTATTGGCCGGCCAGAGAACGAATTCCGCCTTGCCAACGATATTTTGCGCTGGAACGGGTCCAAAGACACGCGAATCAGTACTGTTATCCCGGTGATCGCCCAACACAAAATACTGTCCCGGTTTGAGCACCACATTGTTGAGAACGTTGCCGCTGCTGACCTCATCGGGCGCGAGCGGGTAGATATACGGTTCATGAAGGACGGCATTATCGACCTGTACCTCAGTCAACGTGATGGTTATGGTGTCGCCAGGGAGGCCAATGACACGCTTAATATATTGCTCGCCGGGATCATTCGGCGGGTGGAAGACGATGACATCGCCACGCGCTGGGCTGCCAAACCGGTACGCAAGCTGGTTGACCAGGACATACTCGCCAGTGTGGAGGCCTGGCTCCATGCTCGGACCATCGATCCAATAGGGCTGAACCGTCACCTTGACGACAGCAAACACCAGCAGCGTGAGCAAAATCGTTTCGATGACCTCGCGTAGCAGGCGCGAGCGGCTCTCTACCGCTGGCTTGAACGGCCGAAGCACGCTTGGCGTCGCAACTTGTTGATTGCCCGGCCGCACCTCTTGCGTCATGCTCACCGCCTCCCAATGATTCTTTATTCGCTGTCGTCGGGCCTGCGCGTGCAGCGCGAACCCATGGCGCGACCGATGCGCATTATAGCATAGGAACCCCATCCAGACAGTACCTACACGACTTGTGTGGGGGTAGGGCAATGCGCAAGATGTACATCGACTTCTGATCCGCACAGTTGTGCATAGAGGGTACTGTCCGCAGCATGATGGTGTTTAACACCTTGATCCGCTCACTGCCGTCTCGCGAACCTCACCCCCAGCCCCTCTCCTCGGGAGAGGGGAGTCCACGACCTGCCCGGTCGCCACACTGGTCGCCTGATCCCTCCCCTCGTAGGGGAGGGTGGCCGATAGGCCGGGAGAGGTTTGTCACCATCATTACCCGATCAAGTTCTGGACACCATTGATGGCAGCCCATGTACTCCGCCCGCCCGCTGATACCCTGCCGCTATGCTATACTACGGAAGCTCTACCTGCGCAGTTCCACACGCTGCTTCAAGCATAACGCGCCACTTGCCCCATTGTCATACGAGAGAAGGAGTTTGGGTGTGACCAGCTCATCGGCGCACGTCGTGCCGCGCCCACTGGCGCTGATCGTTATGGATGGCTACGGCATCAATCCTCGCAGAGACGCCAACGCCATCGCGCTCGCGACGAAGCCACATCTCGACGCCATCGCCCGCCAGTGGCCACATACCCAGGTGGCGACGTCTGGCCCGGCGGTGGGGCTGCCGGAGGGGCAGATGGGCAACTCCGAGGTTGGCCACCTCAACATCGGCGCGGGCAAGCGCGTCTTGCAGGAATTCACCCGCGTCAGCGCCGCCATCCACGATCACTCATTCTTCGAGAATCCGGCGCTGCTCAAAGCCATCGCGCATGTCAAACAGAACAACACCAAACTCCACTTCTGCGGGCTGATCGGCCCCGGCGGCGTCCACGCGTATCAGGGGCATCTCGAAGCCTGCCTTCAGCTTGCCGCCAACCACAACGTCGAGCGCGTCTACATTCACGCCTTCACCGATGGCCGCGATACCTCGCCGTTCGGCGCCGAAGAGTATATGAAGAGCCTGGTCGCCAGGGCCGCCGAGATCGGCGGCGACCACCCAGCCAGGGTGGCCACCGTCTCCGGGCGCTACTATGCGATGGATCGCGATAACCGCTGGGATCGCATCGCGCGTGTCTACTGGGCGATGACTCGTGGCGAGGGCGCGCGCGCCGTTGATCCGGTGAAGGCGATTGCCGATTCGTACGAGCGCAAAGTGACCGATGAGTTCATCGAGCCGGTGGTGCTCGTGGAGAACGACGACCCCGTCGCGCTGGTGGAGGACGGCGATAGCGTCGTCTACTTCAACTTCCGCTCCGACCGTGGCCGCGAATTGACCAAGGCGTTCGTGCTGCCGGAGATGCCGCCGCAGGCCGAGGGCACGTTCGACCGTGGCCCACGCCTGGATGGTCTCGTCTTCGTCACGATGACCGAATACGAGGCTGGCCTGCCCGTCGAGGTCGCGTTCCCGGCGGATAACGTCGATGAGCCGCTCGCGAAGATACTCTCCGAGCGCGGGCTGAAGCAGTTTCACACCGCCGAGACCGAAAAATACGCGCATGTGACGTTCTTCTTCAACGGCGGGCGCGAGACGCCCTTCCCCGGCGAAGATCGCCTGCTGGTACCCTCACCGAAAGTGGCGACCTACGACCTCAAGCCGGAGATGAGCGCGCGGGAACTCACCGACGAAGCGGTACGGCGCATCCAGAGCGGCGAGTATGATGTCATCATCATGAACTATGCCAACGCCGATATGGTCGGCCATACCGGCGTGCTGGATGCTACAATACAAGGCAGTGGAGGCGGTGGACGCTGGGGTTGGACGCGTCGTGGAAGCGGCGATTGCGCAGGGCGGAGCGGCGCTGATTACCGCCGACCATGGCAACGCCGAACAGCTTGTCGAGTATGATACCGGGAAGCCGCTAACATCGCACACCACCAATCCGGTGCCGTTCTACTTCGTCGTGCCACAGTGGCCCGGTGTGAGCCTGCGGAGAGATGGCATTCTCGCGGACATCGCGCCGACGATGCTGCAACTGCTCCATATTCCGCAGCCGCCGGGCATGACGGGGCGTTCACTCATTCTCGAAGAGTCGTGATCCATTGGGTTACTGCTCGTCCATTCACACTATCAAAGGTCGCTGTTTTGACCATAGAGCTACCCTTTCCATTAGAAACACCGCTCGAACGCGCCATCGCCGCCGATCCCATCTGGCAGCATGGCATCGCCTGGGGATGGCCGCGTCCCGGCCACGCCGAGGGTAAAGTGATCTATCACATCGCCGACGTGTTGGCGAACGTCGAACGTTACGCGCTGTCGGCGGATGACCGTCGTGACCTGCGGCTGATTACGCTGACTCCATGACAGCCTGAAATATCGCGTCGATCCGGGACGCTCTCGCTCCGGCGAAAACCACCATGCCTGGCGTGCGCGTCACTTTGCCGAGCGCTATATCAGCGATGAGCGCGTGCTGACCATCATCGAACTGCACGACGAGGGCATCCATCTCTGGAATCGCTGGCGTCACACGCACGACGCCCAGCAGATCGAGGCGCGGCTGGATACGCTGCTGGAGCAGCTTGGCGAATACTGGCTGCTGTTTGTGCAGTTCTTTCGCTGCGATAACGATACCCCTTCGAAAAATCCTGAGCCTGTGCGCTGGTTTGAGGAGATGTTACGCCGACGCGGATATAGTGTGCCGCCACTTCCCACGTCGGACGATGAGTGCGAAGCGATATAAGCACGTATGAGAGATCATTCCTCCGGCCCCCTCCAAGGGTGGCCGCAGGCCAGGGGGTGAGGTCGGTGGCGCGTGGCAAACCTCTCCCCCAGCCCCTCTCCTATGAGGAGAGGGGAGTCCATTGGTGACTATTCGGCACATTGGTCGCCTAGTCCCTCCCCTCGTAGGGGAGGGTGGCCGATAGGCCGGGAGAGGTCTGCGTATTCCCACAACTCACCCGGACTTGATATAATCCTGCGTTTACTGTGATTATCCAGAGGCAGAGAGTATGACAGACGGACAGGACGCTATGCGCTTTCGCATGGCGACGCCAGCAGACGTTGAGGCGCTGGCGGAACTCCGCTGGCAGATGGCCAGTGAACATGAAGCGGAGCGTATTTCCCACGAGGACTATATCGCGGCGTATTGCGAGACGGTACGCGATGAACTGGCGCGGGGCCGCTATCTGGCGTGGCTAGCCGAGTCGCATGGGCAGCCCGTCGCCTGCACGGTGCTCATCTGGTGGCCAATGCCGCCGAACATGGAGGAACTTCATCGCCGCCGTGGCTACGTGTCGAGTGTCTACACGCACCCCGATTTTCGGCGGCTGGGGCTGGCGCGCACGCTGATGGAGACGCTCATCGCCCAGGCGCGCGAACTGCGCATCAGCAAGCTACTGCTCAGCAGTTCCAGCATGGGTCGGCCACTCTACCTGAGCATGGGATTCATTGTTTCTGATCGCGGGCTGGAACTCGCCCTGACCTGAGGAGCAGGATAAGGAGCGCGACGATGGCAGCGGTTACCACTGAACGCCTGATGCAGATTGCGCTTGAGATGGCTGGCTGGGAATCCATTCCCGGCGACTGCGCGATCTATTATCCCGGCACGCGCATCAGCCACGCCCTGATGGGCATCGACGCGGGCGCCGCCGAGCTTTTTATGGCGCGCCAGCTTGGCTATCACGCGGTCATCGCCCACCATCCCGCTGGCTATGCTGGCCCGTTCTGGGATGTCTATCACCTGCACGTCGGCCAGATGGTCGCTGCGGGCGTCCCGGCGGATGTGGCCGAACTGGCGGTAGCGGCGCGCATCGAGGGCTTCAAAGCGGCGTCACAGCGCGAAAACTACGACCACGCCGCCTCGGTCGCGCGGCTGCTGGAGATCCCCTTCCTGAACATCCACTCGCCACTGGACGAGGTTGGCAGGCGCATCATGCAAGATACCGTGGATACGCAACTCGCGCGCCAGCCCGACGCTACCGTGGCCGATGTGCGCGATGCCCTGTTAAAGTTGCCCGAATACGCAGCGGCGCGCACGCAGATGCAGGTACCGCTTGGGGCGTGGGATGCGCCCGCCGGGCGAGTGGTCGTCTCGCATGGCGCGTATACGAACGGCGGCTATCCCGTGGCCCGCGCCTATCTGACACATGGCGTGAACACCATCTGCTGCATCCACTTCCCCCTGGAGGATGCGCAGCGGCTGGCTGCCGAGGGCATTCAGGGCAATATCCTGGTGATGGGCCACATCGCGGGGATAGCGTCGGCATCAATCCCTATGTGGCCCGCCTGCGCGAAGTGGGCCTGGAGGTGACGACGTTCTCCGGCATTCTTGGTGGCGAGTGAGTCTGATGGTTGGAGGGTGTATCTGTGGAATTTCGTGAGCTTCTCAAGCATCGCAAGTCAGTCCGCGCGTACGAACAGCGGCCAGTCCCAAGTGATGTGCTCGACCGCATACTGGCCAGCGTGCGCTATGCCCCATCGGCGGGCTTCACCCAGGGCAACGAATATCTGGTGCTCGATAGCCCCGACGCCCTGGCGGATTTCTGGAGACTCATCGACGATCCGAAGGATCCCTTCTCCGCTGAGATGCTTCTCGAGTTGCCGCCCGTCCTCATCTTGCCGCTCTCGAATCGCCAGGCCTATCTCGACCGCTACTCACAACCCGACAAGGCGGGCTTCGGGTTGGAGCAGGCGGAGGCGTGGCCCGTGCCATACTGGGATATAGACGCGGGTATGGCGTCCATGCTGGTGCTGCTCGCGGCGATTGACGAGGGGCTGGCCGCGTGGTTCTTTGGCATCTCGTCAGGCGAGAAGGCGCTGCTCGAACGCTTCGGTGTCCCGGAGGCGTTCAAGCCCATTGGGGTCATCGCGCTCGGCTATGCGGCGGCCACCGATCCGTTGGCCATCACCTCCTCCGCCGCAAAACGGCGGAGACGACCGACTGAATCGCTGATGCATCGCAACGGCTGGTGATCGCGCCAACGGGTGTCCGGCGGGCGACTAGGCGTAGTGTGAGGCTGCAGCCAGAACCGCCTGCTGAACGGTCTGCAGAGCTGATGCACGCGCTAACGTAATGAGCTCGTCTCGGTACCCGCCGGGCTGGCGAGAGCGCCATCGCAGTTACCGAACGATGCAAGGATTAGCCGCAGGGCTTCAGCCTGCGGCATGGGAACACTCAGAACCCGCGTCGCCATCACCCACCAGCCGCCGGATTGCGCTGGTCAAACTCGCGCGCCACAGCGTCCATGCGGGAGAAGGTGGCCCCAAGCGCCTGTAGCTCGGTGATGAACCGTTCCAGCATGAGCATGCGATGGCCGCGCCCGATCACCTGCGGGTGAAAGGTGACGGTGAGCACGCCCCACTCCAGCGTGCGCGCCATATAGCGGAAGTCGTCGAGCCAGTTGGCGAGCACATCGTCGGCGCGGCGCAGGCCGCCTTGCAGATGGGTCGCCGTCCAGAGATACTCGAAGTGGGGAAAGTCGTCCAGCGACCAACTGACGGGCAACTCGATCAGGCGGGTTGGCTCCCCGAAGCGCGCCGGTTGGTCGAGGGCAATCACATCCCCATGTCGCGCGCGGTACGGCGTGTAGTCGTTGGCCATCATACTGCTGTCATAGGTGAAGCCGTGCGCCAGCAGCAGGTCAACCGAATGGGGGCTGAGATCCCAGGCAGGCGAGCGGTAGCCCGCCGCCGGGGCGCCAGTGAGGCGACGAATCGCCGCATTGCCGCGCGCCAACACCGCCTCCTCCGCCTCGCGCGCGAGTTGCACGGGCGCCTCGTGCGCGTAGCCGTGATGGGCGATTTCGTGGCCAGCGGCATGGATGCGCGCGCAGAGGTCGGGATACGTCTCGATGGTGTGGCCAGGAATAAACCAGGTGGCGGGGATGGCGGGCGATTGGGAGCCAAGCAACGCCAGGATGCGTTCCGCGCCGACCGCGCCAAACTCGCCCTGTGAGATCGGCGTCGGCGAGGTGATCCCGCGCGCAAGCCAGAGGGAGAGCGCGTCGAAGTCGAACGTCAGGCACACCAGATGGCGTGGCGAGCGCATCGACATCGGCAAACCTCCTGGCGTCGCTAGGCCAACGACCCGGCTACCCGCCGCGATTCCAGCGGTGCATCGCCGTGATATAGCGGATCGTGCCCGTGCGCGCGCGCATCATCACCGAGTGTGTACGGGCGTTGGAGTGGCCAACCTCGACGCCGCGCAGCAGATCGCCGGTCGTAATACCCGTGGCGGCAAACGACACATCATCTGAAGTGATGAGATCGTTGACGCCATAGATGCGCGTCAGATCCACACCATCAGCCTTCAGTTGGTCGCGTTCGGCGTCCGTGCGCGGCCAGATACGGCAGAGCATCTGCCCACCGACACACTTGATCGCCGCCGCCGCCAGCACCGCCTCAGGCGCGCCGCCAATGCCCATATAGACATCCGCCGCGTGAAATTCCTCCATCGCCGCCTGGAGCGCCGCCGCCACATCGCCATCGGGGATCAGCCTCACCCGCGCCCCCACCTCACGAATCGCCGCGATGATAGCGCCGTGGCGGGGTCGGTCGAGCACAGTCACTGTCACGTCGGTCACCGGAACGCCACGCGCCGTGAGCGATACGATTGCAGGTTTTCGCTGATTGGCGCTTCGAGATCGATCACATGAGCGGCGTCGCGCCCGACCGCCAGCTTTTCCATGTAATACACACCGGGAGGCGCCTGGAACATCGTGCCGCGTGTCGCCGTCGCAACCACCGCGATAGCCCCGGGCAGCCCCATCGCCGTCAGCCGCGTGCCATCCACCGGATCAACCGCGACATCCACCTCAGGCGGAAGACCGTTGCCGACCTCCTCACCCACAAAGAGCATCGGCGCTTCGTCTTTCTCACCCTCGCCAATGACCACGACGCCATGCATATCGACGCCCTCGATGGCGCTGCGCATGGCATCTACCGCCGCCTGGTCTACCGCTTCCTTGTCGCCGCGTCCCAGATGCGCCGAGGCCGCAAACGCCGCCGCCTCGGTGACACGCACCAGCTCCAGGCCCAGATTGCGCTCACGTGTTCCCGCACGCTGATATCTGTCACTCGTCACTCGTATCCTCCTGCTATGTCGCTCTATCGCAACCGGCGCGCCCCATTGAGCGCCGGGATATGCGTGATGCTGATGCGCTAGACAACTGGCTTATGTGGATGCACCCGGCAGTGTTCCGCGAAGAGAATACCGCGAAACTGCTCGATAGAGTCAGCCAGACGATCCTGCTGGTTGACGATCACGTAGTCATACTGCGCGAGTTCCGCCATCTCGCGTTCCGCATTCAACATGCGTAGCGTACGTTGCTCAGCGGTATCGGTGCCCCGCACATTCAGGCGCTCTACCAACTCATCCAGCGAACGCGGCGCGAGAAAGACGAAGACGGCGCCCTGCGTCCGGGCGCGGATCGTCCGGGCGCCCTGCGTATCAATGGTCAGCAGGACGTCGATGCCCTGGGCCAGTTTCTCGCGTACGGGCGTCGCCGGAACGCCATACCAGTTGCCATGCACCTCCGCATGCTCCAGCAGTTCGCCGCGCTCTAGCATCTGCTGAAACTCATGCTGGGTGCGAAAGTGGTAGTCCACACCATCAACTTCACCCGGCCGTGGTCGGCGGGTGGTCGCGGTGACGACGATATGGCCGCCCCATCCCTGCCGCACCAACTCATTGGTGACGGTGGTCTTGCCCACACCAGACGGGCCAGAAAACACCACGAGTAGCGGCGTCCGCGTGCCTGGAGGCGTCATGATCGCTCCATCTGATGCGCTCCATTGAGCGCCTGACATGCCTGGGGTCGAGAGGCTCGGCCCGCTGTCTCTATCTGACATACTCTGCGCTCCACCGCCAGTTCGGTGCGTGCTATACTGAGTCGCCGTTACGGCCCGCTGCCGCCGCGCCCAGTTCACCGGGTCACACGCGCAGCGAGAAAGATGGCGACGATACACGGTCGTACTAGAAAGATGATACCATGCCTTCGGTGGATGCGTTGACCCTGGCGGCGCTGGCTGAAGAGTTGCGCACAGAACTACGGGGCGCGCGCATTGATGACGTCATTCAGCCGACGCCATACTCTGTCGCAATCCAGTGCTATGGCAGCGGGCGCAACCGCTGGCTGCTGGCCTCGGCGCATCCCCAACTCGCGCGCATCCATCTGGTCGAACGCAAGCCGCGCAAACTCGTCACCGAACCGCCCGCCTTCGTCATGTTGCTGCGCAAGCATCTGGAGGGCGCGCGCATCGTAGAGCTACGCCAGCCACGCTGGGAGCGGCTGCTGGAGGTTGGCTTTGCTCGTGGGCCAGCGCTCGCCGAGGGCGTCGCCCCGGTCTGGCTGGTGATCGAGATCATGGGCCAGATCAGCAACCTGATTCTGCGCGCCGACGATGGCGTGATCCTGGGCGCGCTCCACCTCGTCAACGCTGAGATGAACCGCTACCGCACCATCGCGCCGCATGTGCCCTATCGCTATCCGCCACCGCAGACACGCACGGTACGCGGCGAGACGCTCCCCCGGCTGCGCGGCGAGACCGTAGCCGCCGATGACCTGCGCGAGGCGGCGCTGGCGATGCTCACAGTGGCACAGCCTGGATCAACGGCCGACGCCACAACGACCGAACCAAAGGCCGCACGGCGCAAGGCACGCCGTGGCAAGCAGGAAGCGCCCACGCTGGCCAGGCTGCTGGCGTCGCAGGTCGAGGGATTCAGCCGTGAGATGGGACGCGAGGTCGCCGCGCGTGCGCTGGCGTCTCCCGATGAGCCACTGACCGCCGAGTTACCCTGGGCGTCGGTCGCCGCAGAGACACACGCGCTCGCCGCGCTGGCCGAGACATCCACCTGGGAACCGACGCTCGTCTATGCCGACGCGACGAGTGAGGAGCCAACGGCATTTGCGGTCTACCTGCCGCGCCAGTTTGGCGAGGCGTCGCTGCGTTCAACCGCCAGCGTCGACGAGATGCTTGCCACGTACTATCATGACGCCGAGTGGCGTCTCGCGATAGATAGCGCCCGGCGGGACTTGCGCCACCTGCTTCAGACACTGCGCGACCGCTGCGCACGCAAGGATCAGGCGCTCCACGGCGAACTGGCCGCCATCGACGAGGCCCAGGCGCTACGCGAAGAAGCCGACCTGCTGCTGGCCTTCCAGGCAGAGTTCGTGCGTGGCCAGACCAGCGTGACCCTGGAAAATCCCTTTGGCGAAGGCACGACACGCACCCTGACACTCGATCCACGGTTCACAGCGGTCGAAAACGCCAACCGCCGCTATGCGCGCTACCACAAGCTGCAGCGGGCAACATCGCTCATTCCACCACAGATCGCGGCGAATCAGCTGGAAATGGCGCGCATTGACCAGTTGTTGACCGACCTGGCGCTGGCCGAGACGCCCGCTGAGATTGCGTTGGTGCGCGCCGAGGTGGTGGAGGCTGGCTACCTGCGTGGCGCGGCAGAGAAACATCCACCGAAAGCCATGAAGAAGCCCAAACAGAACAAATGGGCAAAGGGCGGCAAGGGCGGCAAGCCAACCCAGCAGGCGCGCAAGCCAGCAGGCGGGCCGCCGCTCCGGCGCGAGTCTGCCGATGGGATGACGCTGCTGGTGGGCAAGAACAGTCACCAGAACGAGGAAGTGACCTTTCATCAGGCCAGCGCGAATGACACCTGGCTGCATGCTCGTGGCGTTCCCGGCGCGCATGTCATCATCCGCAATGGTGGCCGACCAGTCTCCGAGGCGACGCTCCACGAGGCGGCGGCGCTGGCAGCCTACTATAGTCAGTCGCGAGCGGCGGCCAGCGTGCCGGTGGACTATACGGAGCAGCGCTACGTGCGCCACATCAAGGGCGGCGGGCCGGGCATGGTCACGTATGAGCGCGAACACACGCTGCAGGCGGCGCCGGGCGATCCCACCGCCTGATCGTGTATTGTGGCGTGCCTTCGCAGTTGGAAGGGAGCATTCGTGAGCGAGGATATTTTGGAGCGTGAGCCACCCGACGCCGACGAGCGCATCGCGTATGGCTCTGAACCTCAGCAATTCGGCGACCTGCGCATTCCCGCCGGGCATGGGCCGCACCCAGTAGTGATCGGTATTCATGGCGGCTACTGGCGCGCGCGCTACGACCTGGCCCACTTTGGGCACGTCTGCGCTGCGCTGACGGCGGCGGGGTTCGCCACCTGGAATATCGAGTATCGCCGCACCGGCGAGCCAGGTGGCGGCTGGCCCGGCACGTTTCAGGATGTCGGCGCGGCGGCGGACTATCTGCGCATCCTCGCGCCCCACTATCACCTCGCGCTCGATCACGCGCTGGCGCTAGGCCATTCCGCTGGAGGACACCTGGCGTTCTGGCTGGCGGGCCGCCACAAAATTGACACGGAGAGTCCGATTTACTCGCCTGAGCCGCTACGTCTGGCCGGGGCCGTCGCGCTGGCCGGAGCCGTCGATCTGCGCCGCGCCTGGACGCTTGGATTGAGCAACAACGCGACTGGTCTGCTCATGGGTGGCTCGCCCGCGGAATACCCCGAACGCTACGCGGCAGGATCCCCGTATGATCTGCTGCCGCTGGGCATTCGCCAGTTTCTCATCCACGGCACAGCCGATACCGATTTGCCGCTGGAAATCAGCGAGCGTTATGTGCGCCGGGCCGCCGCCGAAGGTGACGCAGCGACACTGCTGACACTACCCGATGTCGGCCATTTCGAGTTGATCGATCCCGACTCGCAAGCCTGGCCCACCGTACTCAGCACAATCACCGCGCTGCGGGATGAGATGAGATCGCTTAGCGGCCTGTCGGCTGGATGCGGAACGGCGAGGCGGGATCGTCCATCAGCAGGCGCAGCAGCTCGTCATCAACATCGGCGGGCGCGGTTTCCGCCTGGCCCAGGATGGCGCTCAGCTCATCGGCGCTCAGATCGCGTGAGGGATCCCAGCCGTAGCGTTTGAGATCCACTCTGCCCTCAGCGCTAAAGGCCACGCCCTCCTTGCTCCAACAGTTCGCGCATGTGGCCGCGCTGCCCAAATGCCCAGCTTCCCGATAGCTCACCCTTGCTGTTGATAACACGCTGAGCGGGCACGGTCTCCCAACGAGGCGCTTTGTTCATGAACCAGCCAACCATACGCGCGCCCCGTGGAAAGCCCATGGCAGCGGCAAGCCAGCCATAGGTGGTCACACGCCCAGGCGGGCACGCGCGCACGAGCGCGTAGACCTGCGCTCCCAGTCGCGCCGCGTCGGGGCGGTTGATCGGCTGCCCATCTGGCGAATCGGATGGTGTCCCTGGCATATAGCTTCTCCCTTTGTTTCTGGCGGAACTCCCGAAAATGGTCTCATGTCTGTGCAACTGGGTTCTGTGCCAACCGCATTGTATGTGGCTTCCCATAGTATTGGCAACCCGAAATTGGGCCGAAACGATGCGGAAGGCAGCCTTATTCGTTGACAAGCGCTGATTGCGCGCCTAATATGCAGGCAGTGATGTATAGCTGAGTGCGACACTGAGACGATGGTAGCGCAGCCTACGTGCATCGGATAACACTCCGAAGAGCAGACTGCCTATCGAGGAGGATATCATGGGCCGGATTGCGCATTACTTCGAGGGTCTGTTTTTCAGCGTCGCCAAAGGGTGCCTCGGAACCGCACTGATCGCTGGCGTGCTGGCGACAGGCACCGTATTGCTGCTCACTCACCGACTACCCAGCACCGCTGATTTCACACTCATCGTCGTGATTGTCGTTCTCGCGGGCGCATTCGGCGGGGCTATCGCGCTTATCTGGCGAATGACGCACATCCCCGAAATCATCCAGGCGGTCGAACATGCCAATGAGCATCATGAGAGCGCGAAATAGCTGACGGGCGCCTGGCCAACACAAGAACGCCAGCATGCACGTGAGGAGGCGACGATGGAGACGCTCGTTGTCGACGTACAAAAGCCGGAGGATGTGAACCTCATTCTCGGCCAGAGCCACTTCATCAAGACCGTCGAGGATTTGCACGAGGCGCTGGTGGGCGCAGTGCCGGGCATCCAGTTCGGGCTAGCGTTCTGCGAGGCGTCTGGGCCAGCGCTGGTGCGTTGGAGCGGCACCGACGACGAACTCACTGACCTCGCGCGAACCACCATGCTCACCCTGGGCACAGGCCACGCCTTTTTGATTCTGCTGCGCAACGCCTTCCCAATCAATGTGCTGCCAGCGGTGCGCGCGGTGCAGGAGGTTTGTCACATCTTCTGCGCCACCGCCAATCCGCTCCAGGTGATCGTCGCCGAGACGGAGCAGGGACGCGGCATCCTTGGCGTCATAGACGGCGTGGCCAGCAAGGGCATCGAGACAGAGCAAGATATCGCCGACCGCAAAGGGATGCTCCGGCGCTTCGGCTACAAAGCCGAGTGAGGCCGACCTGACTTCACCATTCGCTCAGTTTCCAGATTTCTGGCTGCACCGTGCCCGCCTCGACGCCAATTTCGGCATAGATCAGCACCGCCTGGCGCACGTGCCCCATGGCCTCGTTCGAGCGATCCGCCGCGTGCAACAGATCAGCCAGATTGTTTTGCAGGGCCGCCTCTCGGTGGCGATCACCCAGGGTCACGCAGAGATCGAGCGCTGCCTGGGCGCAGAGGATGGCGTCTGTCAGGCTACCGCTTTTCTGCCAGAGGTGCGCCAGATTGTTGAGCGCGGCCACACGAAGCATTGGAGCGTTCAGTTGCGCTGCGGCGGCGAGGCTCTGCTCCAGGTGCTCCCGCGCCACCGCCAGATCGTCCGGCATCAGAATGCCCAGGATGTTGTGAGCCTGGGCCAGCGCATGTAAATCACCGGATTGCTCCGCCAGTGTCAGCGCCTGCGCGGCGAGCGTGCGCGCTCGTTCGGCGTCGTCGGTGCGCCAGGCGGCGAGACTCCAGTCGGCGGAAAGCATCGATTGCCATGCCAGATCTTCATCGGCGTCGGCGCTCGCCGCCTCCGCCGCCTCATAGTGCGCCTCAGCGGATCGCCACTCGCCGCGACGCGCATAGACATTCCCCAGCCGCTGTTCGATGCGAGGCAATTCCTGGGCCGTGCAGAGCGCCGCAGCCTTCTCATAGCTGGCCAGCGCGGCGTGATATTCGCCAAGCAGCGTCTCAAGATCGCCGATAGCGCAGTGCAGCGCCACCACATCGGGATGTCCCAGCGCCAGCGCGGTGCGCAGATGCTCCAGGGCATCCGCGTTGGCATAGAGGGTACGCGCCTCGTCCCCGGCGATGCGATAGTAGTGCGCCGCCTCCGCATCATTGCCCGCGAGCAGATAGTGCCGGGCGACCTGACTCGCCTGCACCGTGCTATCACGTCGGCTGGCCAGACGCATGCTGAGCGATTCGGCGGCCCGGCGATGGAGCAGCCGCCGCCGCGCCAGGCTCGTCTCATCATAGACCAGCGCGCGTAATTTCTCATGGCTGAAATCGTAGACGGGTATCGTCGCCTTCACGCTCTCGGCGCTCGCCTCCCGAAGGAGGCCGCGTCTGGTCAACTCTTCGAGCGCGGCGACCGTCTCATCGTCACTTCTGCCGCTTACCTCACGCAGTAGCTCATATGGTGTGGATCGGCCAAGCACCGCCGCCGCGCCCATCACCTGCCATCCCTGTCTCGCTGGCGACGCTCAGACGAGAGCGCAGCAAATCGCGCACCCCACCCGGCAACGACCACGCCTTGCTCTCGGCGACGAGCACATCATTGCCGAGAGCGGCCAGGTATTCGACGAGAAAGAACGGCAGCCCCTCAGTCTCTTGATAGAGGCGCGCGGCAATATCACCCCTGGTCTCTTCGTGAGGCATCTGCGCCGTCACCAGCGCGCGCACATCTTTCGGGCGCAACCGGGCAAGTTCGACGACGGTGGCTCGCGCGGTCTTGCGCGCCACGCCAAGCAGATGCTCCAACTCGGGTTGTTCCCCAGCCTCGTCGGTGCGATAGAGCAGCATGACGCTGAGCGGCTGATCGGCGAGCCGACGCGCCAGGTACGCCAGAAATGTCAGCGTCGCGCCATCGGCCCACTGGGCGTCATCGAGCACGAAGATGCCTCTGGTCGTTGTGGTCGTGCTGGCGCACGCGGCGATGAGCGCACGCCGCAACGCCTCGTAGAAACGGGTCTGCGCGCCCGCGCCCTCGATTGGCGGGAGATATTCGGTCTCGCCATGGGCAGGCGCAAGCTCTGGCAACAGCCGTGAAATCTCAGCGGCCCAGGGCGCCTCAAGCCGCGCGGGCCAGCCAGCGCCATCACGCTGGAGCATGCTTCGCAGCGCCATTGCCAGCGGCCCATAGGCCAGATGACTCTCGCCCTCGAAAGAGCGCGCAACCAGCGCTCCAGCGCTCTCGCCGCGCACCTGACTCAGAAACTCCTGGGCGAGTCGTGTCTTGCCAATACCGGCCTCGCCCGCCACGATCATCACGCGCCCACCGTCGTCATCACGATGCCACGCTTCGAGCAGGCGCGCGAGTTCCATATCGCGCCCAACGAAGGGGATAGGGCTGCGCTCTGGCAGGGCTGGCGCTGGCGTCGAGCGTGAGACAACCGTTGGCGCGGATGACGATGGATGGCTATTGGCTAGCGCAGGCGGCGAAGGCAACTGTTTTGCGCGTAGCGCCTCGTAGAGTTCAGTGGTCGCTTCGAGCGGCGCGACACCCAATTCCTCATCCAGCGCCTGCACACAGCTACGATACTGCTGAAGCGCGGCGGAACGCTGCCCAGCCCACGCGTAGATGCTCATCAACACGCGATGCGCAGGCTCGTGCAGGCGGTCTAGCGAGAGCCAGCGTCGGGCCGCCAGCAGCGCCGCATCGAACGCACCCGTGGCGCTGTAGCCAAGCGCGAGACGCTCCAGCGCGCCCGCCAGACTGCGGCGCAGGCGCTCGCCCTGCGCCCACTGCCAGTCATCGAACGTGGGGCTATCGCGCAGAGCGAACCCTGCCAGGAAGCTATCAGTGTAGAGATCAGCCGCCTGGGCAAGCAGTGGCAGACATTCAGCGCAGGCGGCGCTCTCATCATGGCCATGTTTCTGGCAGCGCGCGAGCAGATCCTCGAATTCGTCAACATCTGACCAGAGCGCGGCGTCAGATTTGAGGGCCAGCATCTCGCGCTCGATGCTGAGATAGCCCTCGCCCAACAGCCGGTGGAGCGGAGAGAGCGTGCGCCGAAGAGTCGCGCGCGCATGGGCCTGGTCGTATTCTGGCCAGAACAGCCCGGCAAGCGCATCACGCGTATGCGGGCGACGCGTGACCGCAAGGTAGACAAACAGCGCCAGCGCCTTGCGCGTATCTATCGTTGCTGGCTCGTGATCGATCTCGATGCGTGGCGGCCCAAACATAGTGAGGGCGACCTGTGCCATCTATGGAACCTCCGAGTATCTTGGCGGTAGGCGCCAGCGCGCCATATGACCATGCGAATTCCCCAGGCTATCTGTAGCAGGTATCACGGAATTGCGCGTACAATGAAGAACCACGGACAGCCATGAGGCGCTCCTTCAGGCGCATACGAGCGGTACCGGCGAAAGGGGCTTCACCGATGCCAACTCCAACAGACGGGCGATCAACAAACACACGGCGGCGTGTCGCGGCGCCACAGGCGACATGCGAGGAAACGACCTTCGGCGAACAGCCGCTCTGGCGTGTTGGAGGCGAAGCCTTGCGCACGCAACTGCTGCGTATTCGCGACAGTGTCACACCTGTTACCGAAGAGAGCGGCATCGAAGACATCCATGAGATGCGCGTGGCGAGCCGTCGGCTGCGCACGATGGCGCGTGTGCTGGAGGCAACGCCCGCGTTTCGGCGCAAACGTATGACACGACTGCGCAAACAGTTTCAGCCACTCGCGAGCGATCTGGGCGTGGTACGCGACCTCGATATTCTGTTGGAACGCCTCGGTGACTATGAACACACCATCGTGGAATCGAGCCAGACATCTAGCCCACTCCACGATGAATTGCAAGGGCGGCGTGAGCAGGCGCTCACCCACCTGCGCAAGGCGCTTCAGCAGCCCAATCTCCAGAAACTGCTGCGCGACCCCGACAGAACAATCGATGCGGCTGCTCGCGCAAAAGCGCAGCGCGCAGCGGGTGTTGGTGCGGCACGTGGCGGGCGACGCGCTCTGGAAGCGCTACGAAGTGATTCTGAGCTTTGAAGAGGCGGTCGCTGGTGATGCCGCCACCGAGCAGCTTCACGCGTTGCGCATCGCCTGCAAACAGCTACGTTATGCGCTGGAACTCTTCTCGGAAGACAGCGATCCGTGCGCTCAATCACTGCTCAGGACACTCAAAGAGGTTCAGGGCCACCTGGGAGAATTACAAGACAGCGTCTTCGCCGTGGGGCTGCTGACACAACTGCGCCACCACTACCCGCACGATCAGCTTCTGGAGGATTTTCGCGCCACCCAGGAGGAGCGGCAAAATACGCTGCGCCAGGATTTCGCACCATTCTGGGAGCGCATCAGTGGGTCGCCCTATCGCCACGATTTGGCTGCGCTCATCGCCGCATTGTGAGCCGATGAGGCCAAGCGCAAATAGCCCTCTCCCTGACGTCAGGGAGAGGGCTGGAGGAGAGGCTCTGTCCGTTATTCGGCGTCGCCAAAGATGGTGTAGTGCCACCCCTTGCGCTGGTCGCCGGTCGTATCGAGCATCACATGCTTGATCTGGGTGTAGTCGTCGAGCGCGTAGGCCGACATGTCTTTGCCAAAGCCACTCTGCTTGAAGCCGCCATGTGGCATCTCACCAGTCAGCGGCAAGTGATCGTTGACCCAGACGGTGCCGAATTCCAACGCGCCACTCACCCGCATCGCCCGCTGCACGTTGCTCGTCCAGACGGAGCCAGCGAGCGCAAACCGCACCGCATTCGCCCGCCGCACAATCTCGGCCTCGTCGTCGAACGGCAGCACGACCGTCACTGGCCCAAAGATTTCGTCGGTCACAACCTTCGCATCATCAGACACGTCGGTGATAACCGTTGGCTGGAAGAAGTAGCCGTTGGCCATCCCAGATACACTGGCCCGCTCGCCGCCCGCCAGGAATCGCCCCTGACCCTTCGCGGTCTGTACCAACGCCTCGACCCGCTGAAGCTGCGCCTCGGACACCAGCGGCCCCATGTCGGTCTGCTGTGATGATGGATCGCCGACACGCACCTGGCCTACCAGTTCGAGATAGCGCTTCACAAAGGCGTCGAACGAGCCGCGTTGCACATAGATGCGCGTCGCGGCGGTGCAATCCTGCCCGGTATTGACGAAGCCGCCAACCACTGCCCCCTGCGCGGCTGCCTCCAGGTCGGCGTCGTCGAAGACAATGAACGGCGCCTTGCCCCCCAGCTCCATGTGTACCCGCTTGAGGGTGTCGGATGCCGCGCGCATGACCGCCTTGCCCGTCTCGCTGGCGCCAGTGAGCGAGATCAGTCGCACGTCGGGATGGGCCACCAGGGCGACACCAACGTCATCGCCACCGGTCACCACATTCAACACACCCGCTGGCAGACCCGCTTCGAGCGCCAGTTGTCCCAACGCCAGTGAGGTGAGCGGCGTCTCGGGCGCGGGCTTCAGCACGACGGTGTTTCCGGCGGCGAGCGCGGGGCCGACCTTCCAGATGGCCATCATCAGCGGATAGTTCCACGGCGCAAGCTGGCCCACCACGCCGATGGGTTCGCGGCGAATCATGCTGGTGTATCCCGGCACGTATTCGCTCGATGCGCGCCCGTCCAGGCTGCGCGCCGCCCCCGCGAAGAAGCGCAGACAATCTACCGCGAACGGCAGGTCGCTGTCGTGCGCCAGTTTGATGGGCTTGCCGACATTGCGCGATTCCAACGCGGCCAACTCATCCAGGTGCTCCTCGATCAGGTCTGCCAGCTTGTAGAGCACACCCGCGCGCGCGCTTGGCCCAATGCCCGACCAGCGCCCATCATCGAAGGCCGTCTTGGCCGCCTTCACCGCGCGTTGCACATCGTCGACGCTGCCCTCCGGCACGATGTCGGCGGGCGCGCCCGTCGCGGGATTTATCAGCGTGCGTGTCTGCGCCGTCGCGACACTCTCACCATCAATAGTCAGCCGATCTGTCGTCAGCGTTTTGAGCGCCATGGTGCTCCTCCTTTTGCGGTGACGCCTGCCCCTGACAGCGATGTCTGGTTGGCCGCGCACCCCTGATTGTGGGCAGTATATGGGCCACTCGAGCCAGGCTCAAGGGCCAGCCCTCTGGACGTTGGCCGAGGTTCTTTGGCCATAATGGCGAAATGGCCAAATGTCGGCTGGCGGCTGAAGCCGCGCCTAAGGGATGCGCAAGCGCATCCACGAAGCCTGCCTGCGCGGGCTGCAGAGTACGCTGCCCGCACATGCGCCGGCGGATTAGCCGCAGGGTTTAGCCTGCGGCGGGCTGCCCTACAACCCAAGCCGCCATCCGCCAACCCTCCTGGTTGCCCGTCCTATTTTCTCAAACCGCCCCGGTGGCGCCGGGCCTCACGATCACTTGCCCTCGTGGGCATTGCGCATGCGGCGCGAGAGCAGCGCGGCCCGCAAATTTAGCTTGCAGAGCGGGTCGCTGAGGTCTACGCCGCAGAGTTCCTCGATCCGCTGTAAACGATATTTGAGCGTGTGGCGGTGGACAATCAACTTCTCAGCGGCGCGCACACTATTGCCATCGCACTCCAGAAAGACCTCGATCGTATGCAGCAACTCCGCTCCGCGCGCGCGGTCATGCTCCGCCAGTCGCTGGATGCTGCGGGCAAAGGCGTTTTCCGCCAGCAGATCCAGCGGGACGGCGTGCAGCCAGTGCAAGATACCCAGTTCGTCGAAGGACGCGCTCCTTCGGTCGTCGCCCAGCGCCGGAAGCAGCGCCAGCGCCTCCAATGCGTGCTCATAGGCGCGATAGAGCGTCGTGGCATCCTCATGGAGCGGACTGGCGCCAATGCTGATGCGGTCATCGAGTGGCAGCGCCTCGGTGAGGATACGCTGGCAGACGTCGCCAATGGCCTCTGCCCTGAGAGTCTCCGCCAGCACGACGACACGCCCGGCGCGCTCACCCAGCGCCGCGACCAACCCGGCGCGCCGGATAGCGTTACGTGCGGCCAGTTCGACGGCGCGCACCTCGTTCGCGCCCGGATCGATCACCATAATCGCATGCGGCGCCTCCAGCCGCAGACGGAAGCGCCCCGCCTCCTCACGCAGGGTGTTATCGAGCCGGGCGTCTTCAGCCAGCAGCCGACTCAAGATGCGGCTCTCGGCGCGTTCCTCGGCCTGTCGGCCTGTCTGGTCGCGGAAGAGAATCAGCGCGGCGACGGTGGCGGCGTGTTCGATGGCGTGGAAATCGAGCGGCTCCAGCTCGCGTCTGCCCGCGATGATCCAGACGTAGCCATAGATTTTGCGCGCGACGACAATCGGCGCCAGGATGCGCGCCATCGTCATGCCATAGGCGTGCGTGCTCTCGTCGGGATCGATGCGCTCTGGCGTGAAGGTTGTCCGCAGCCGCGACAGCACACCAGTGCGGCGCAGGTGTTCCAGCAGCATCGGCGCGCTGCGTCCCTCGCGCAGGGCATTGCGACGGCTGTCGTCGATCTCATGTTCGGAGCCAGCGGCGGCCAGCACCGCAAACGAGAGGTCATCGATCTCCACGGGCCGCTTCAGCAACGTACATAGCTCCTGGGCGACATCCTGCAGCGAGCCGCCATCCAGCACCAGGCGTGTGAGCGAGCCGTGAATCGAGAGCGATTGCTTATACAGCTGATACTGCTCGTTGATAATCTGCTCGGAGATGGCGCGCACGACATCCTCGAACGGAACATCCCAGGGCATCTCGATGATAGGGAACCGCACGACATCGGCGGCGCTGCGAATGGCATCGGGGACGGCATCCAGGTAGCCGCCGATGGCGACCACCATACCCGCTAACCCTTTTTCGGCAAGCTCGGCGCACAGGTGAATCTGCGCCTCCGGGTCATCCCGCAGGCCGTAGAAGGTCGTCAGCAGCAACTCGCCGCCGCGTATCCACTCGCTGGCATGGGGGATATCCACCGGGTGCGCCCAGCGTATCTCGCGGTCGAGGCCATCCGCTCCGGCGACCACGCGACTGCCCGCGAAGACTTCCATTGCCAGCGCCTGGCGCACCGTCAGCATACCGTTTAACCTCGCCAGTCGGGGAAATGCGCCTCCATTGGCGACCCGCTTAAAACGCAGAATATCATGCAATCTGCACATGCCGCAAGGCGCGATATGTTGCAGGACAACCCATTTTCCACGCGAACCGTGTCGTATATCATGTGTATCAACCGTGTGATACTCAGTGGCTCACGTGTGGAGGAGATAACTGGTGGCTTGTATCGAAACCCTGACGGCAGCGGCGGCGCGCGATGCGCTGGATGATCTGACGCGGCTGCTACAGGATGCCGTGGCGAGTGGCGCATCGCTTGGTTTTCTGGCCCCGCTCGACGACGGCGCCGCACAAACGTATTGGCAGAACGTGATCGCAAAGATTGAGCAGGGTACCCGTGTGCTGCTGGTTGCTCGCGCTGAAGATGGCGCACTGGTTGGCACAGCGCAGCTCGATCTGGCGACGATGCCCAATGGCGCGCATCGCGCCGAGGTGCAGAAGGTCTGCGTCTTGCGTGCCGCGCGGGGACAGGGCATCGGCAGGCAACTCATGGTGGCCATCGAAGACGCCGCCCGCGCCGCTGGACGCACGCTGCTCGTGCTGGACACCTGGCAGGGCAGCGTCGCCGAAAGCCTCTATCGCAAGCTGGGGTACGTCGAGGCTGGCGTCATTCCTGGCTATGCGCGTAGCTCGCTCGGCACGCTCGAAGCGACTGTCTTCTTCTACCGCGCGCTCGATGATTCGGGATCGTTCTGAAACATGAAATGAGCAAGATGAAGTAGCCTTCTGCCATGCCACAGGGATATAGTTGCAGCGTAGGTGAACGAGCATGTCCCACCGCTATCCCGACATGCTCTATGTGGACGATTCACGGCCAGTTCAGCACAAAGGCGATTGATATGGGCAAGATCGTGGTGATCAACAATGTCACGCTCGATGGCGTGATGCAGGCGCCAGGCCGACCCGATGAAGATACCCGCGATGGCTTCGCGTACGGCGGCTGGGCGATTCCCTATAACGATGAGGTGATGGGCCGCGAGATGGGCCGCATGATGGCCGAGAGCACGGCGCAGAGTGGATCGCTGCTCTTTGGGCGACGCACCTATGAGGACTTCTATTCGGTCTGGCCCAACCGAACTGATAACCCCTTTACGCCCGTGCTCAACAACGTCCAGAAGTATGTCGCGTCCACGACGCTGAAGGAGCCGCTGCCATGGCAAAACTCCACGCTGCTCAAAGGCGACATTCCGGACACCGTGGCGCGACTCAAGGAGCAGTCCGGGAAAGACATTGGGATTCTCGGCAGCGGCGAGTTGATCCAATCGCTGATGCGGCACAACCTGATTGACCAGTTCGTATTGCTGATACACCCGCTGGTGCTGGGATCGGGTCGCCGTCTCTTCACCGACGGCGGCGCATTTGCCGCGCTCCGTCTGGCCAACACAGTGACGACAACCACCGGCGTCGTGATCGCGACCTACCAGCCAACCGAACCAGCAGCGAACAAGACCGCCTAACCCGACGGCCACCAAAGGGGGAGAGGTTTCTATATCGGGTCGTATCACCCTAACACAGTACCAACTGTGTTCGTATCGGAGGCGGGCGTTTCCACGTTGGACTCGTGGTCTGCTGCTGTGGCGAGCGGCAGGGTGAATGAGAAGACGCTCCCTCGACCCACGCGACTCTCGGCCCAGATGCTCCCACCATGCAACTCCACCAGGTGCCGCGCGATGGCGAGGCCAAGCCCGGTGCCCGCCGCGGCGCGCGCCTCAGGCAACGTAGCGTCCTCCGTTTCACGTGTACGGGCGCGATCCACCTTGAAGAAGCGCTCGAAGACGCGGGGAAGATCGTTTTCGTCGATGCCAACACCAGTATCCGCGACGTGAATCGCCAGCATGCGCCGAGGCGCCATATTTCCCTGCGCGCTCTGCTCAGTGGCGACGGCCTCGCCAGCCGCGATGCTATTCACCACCTCCGCCGAGACCGTGACACAGCCACCCGGCGGCGTATATTTAATGCCGTTGTGCAGCAGATTGATCAGCACCTCGCCCGCCCGGCTCGTATCGGCCAGCGCATCAGGCAGACCATCTGGCAGGGCGGACACCAGCCGGATCTGCCGTTCTTCGGCAAGCGGACTCATGCGGTCGATGCTGACCTCCACCAGCCCGGCGACGTCCACTGCTTCTGTCCGCAGCTTGATTTTGCCCGATTCGATACGTGAAAGCTCTAGTAGCTCGGCTACCATCTGTGTCAGGTGGTCGATCTCGCCGCTGATGCGCCGGGCAAAACCACGCGCCGCCGCCGGATCATCCTCGACCGTCTCGGCCAGCGTATCGGTCAGCAACTTGACGGCGGCCAGCGGGGTGCGCAACTCATGCGAGAGATGCGCCACGAAGTCGCGCCTCATGAGTTCCAGCCGCCGCAGTTCGGTGAGATCCTCGATGGCGAGTATCATGCGCATGACATCGGGCGCGGGATCAAGCTCAGGCGTCCCAGGCATCGGCTGCTGAGGCGCGGTAATCGGCATCACCGAGACACGCCAGGTCTGGCCGGTGGTGGCGCGGCGAAAGGTTGCCTCGGTGGGAGCCTGACTCTGCACCGCTTCAAACAGCACGCGCATTGCCTCGTAATCCTGGATGACGCTGGCGGCCGCACGCCCAATCACCTGTTCGCGTGTCAGATGGAGCAACTCCAGCGCGGCGCTATTGGCGAACAGAATCGTGCGATCCTGGTCGGCGATAAGCACCGGGCGTGGATAGGCTTCGAGCAGCACTCCCGACATATCATGCAGACGCGCGATCTCATGCAGCCGACTTTCGAGGCGCCGCTCGGCGATGTAGCGCTGTTCTTCCGCAGCCCGCCGCTCGCGTTCCTCGATCCGCAGCCGCAGCCAGGCGAGCGCGCCCACGACGACCATTCCGGCGAAGAACGCCTCGAGCAGGACCATCATGTCGCTGCCAGTGCCCATCGATTCTTCTCCGCTTTCCCCGTATGCAGGCGGCGTCATGCTCCGCCCTACCAGGAGTGTAGCGCATTCGGAGCGCCTATGCGAAAGGCGCGGCCAGGCTTTAACAAACCCTTAACACAACTTCAAGAAGCCATTAACAGACGCGCCATAAGGTTTATACGGACAGGCGAGACACGGGATACATCCTGTTGAGGTCTCTTGCCTGTTCACTATGGAGCAATGCTTCGGATAGAGGGTTTTGAGGAGGAATCATGCTCGATCGCATCTCTGCGATCCGCTCGCTTGGGTCGAAGGTGGCGCTGGGCGCCATGATTGTGGCCAGTCTGGCGGTTGCAGCCTGTGGTGGCTCAACCACAACCGGTTCAACGGGTAACACATGCCCGTCAACCACGTCGCTTTCTGGCGCTGGCTCGACGTTCGATGCACCGCTCTTCTCGAAGCAGTTTACTGTGTATGCCGGAATCGGCTGTAAGGTTCAGGTCAACTATCAGGCAGTTGGTAGCGGCGCGGGCATTACCCAATTGCTACAACAGACTGTCGACTTCGGCGCCACTGACGCGCCGATGAAGGATTCGGACCTGGCAAGCAGCAAGAATGGCGCTATTCTGCACATTCCCGTGACGATTGGCGCGGTTGCCATTTCGTACAACCTTTCACAGGTGGATGCCTCGACACACCTCAAGTTAACTGGCACAGTGCTTGCCGACATCTTCCTGGGCAACATTAAGTTCTGGGACGACTCCGCGATTACGCAACTGAATACAGGCACAACCCTGCCGCATCAGGCGATCACGGTCGTTCACCGCTCGGATGGCAGTGGTACTACTGGCATCTTCAGCCACTACCTCGCCGCCGTCAGTCCCGACTGGTCGACGAAAGTTGGCGCTGGCAACACGCTCAACTGGCCAACTGGTGTAGGAGCAAGCGGTAATGCGGGTGTTGCGTCTGCAGTGAAGAATACCGCTGGCTCCATCGGCTACAACGAGTTGGCGTATGTGCTTACCAACACCATTCAGTACGCTCAGATACAGAACAAGAATGGTGACTTCGTTGCTCCATCGCTCGATAGCACCAAGGCAGCAGCCTCGAATTTCACAGACATTCCCGCTGACCTGCGCTTCTACATCGTGAATGCGCCGGGGTCAGGTTCGTACCCGATCAGCGGTTACTCCTGGGTGATCGTCTACCAGAAGCAGACCGATGCCGACAAGGGACAGGCAATAGCCAACACCCTGTGGTGGATGACCCATGATGGGCAGCAATATGCAGCGGCCCTTAGCTACGTCGCACTGCCTGCCAACATCGTTCAGAAGGACGAGGCGCAGATCAAGGCATTAACGTGCGGTAGCAGCGCCTGCTACAAAGGCTAAGCTAACAAATACCTAGCAGCCAGTGAGACTCATCTCACCTGGCTGCTAGCATTCGGGCAGTCCTCCATTCGGCCTTCCTTGGCCTCAATCACTGGAGGGCTGCCAAAGCGTGTGGATCAGATATAATATATACAAGGTGTTCGATAGGTTTACGTTGCCGCAGTCGTTAGCGAGGATGGTAATACAACGTGCAAATACCCGCTGAAGCATCTTTGAATGACGCACGAGTACGCGCGCGAGAATGGGTCACACAGACAAGGACACGACTACGAATTGAGGCACGCAGGCCAGCTAATCTTCTCTTTCGCGTCATTATGGTGTTCTTTGTCATCCTCGTCATCGCCATTGTCGTAGGTATAACCTGGGTATTGATAAGCAATTCCTGGTTGTCCATTCGCACTTTTGGGCTGAGCTATCTCACCAATGATGCATTTGATCCGGTTCACAATACCTACGGGGTTCTGCCCGCGATATTTGGAACAATCGTCACATCGGTGTTTGCACTAGTATTTGCCCTACCCATTGGGGTGGGCACTGCTGTCTTTCTGGTGGACTACTGCCCGCGTCGGCTGCGCGCGCCATTTGCTTTTGTGCTCGATCTGTTGGCGGCGATACCTAGCGTTGTCCTTGGGCTGTGGGGATTCCTGGTGATGGTACCCTGGCTGCAACTGAAAGGTGAACCATGGCTACAACAGCACCTCGGGTTCCTTCCTTTCTTCCAGGGAACCCCTCATGGACTAGGGCTGCTCGCGGCGGGCATGCTTCTGACCGTCATGATCCTGCCGATTATCACCGCCATCTCACGCGAGGTGATGCTCAATGTTCCGAACTCACAGCGAGAAGCGCTCCTTGCGCTTGGCGCAACGAAATGGGAAGTGATTCGCCATGCGGTTCTTCCGTTCTCACGTGTTGGGATCGCAGGCGGGGCAATCCTGGCCTTAGGACGCGCGCTCGGTGAAACGATCGCGGTAACGAGCGTTATCGGCAACCAGGCAGCGCCTCCAAGCGCGAGCCTTTTTAATACGGGCTATACACTCGCTAGTGTCATTGCCAACCAATTCGGCGAGGCGACCCCTGGTCTCTTCATTTCTGCGGTTCTGGAGGCGGGCCTACTCCTTCTGGTTATCACGCTCATCACAAATATCCTTGCGCGGCTGCTCATCGCGCGGCTGGGGAAAGCGCGTGTGGGAGGGCTTTCGATATGAGCGCACAAACATCGACCGACACACAGAATTCCAAACTGTTCGCGCCACCCCAAGGGTCATTGCATGTACGGCGTCAGGTGGCCAGCGTAGCAGCAATGGTTCTCACAACGCTATTCGCCGCTGCTGCGATCATCTTCCTGACGTACCTCATTGTGTATGTCGCACGTCAAGGGCTTCGGTTTCTGAACCTAGACTTCTTTACACAGCCTCCTGCTGCTCTTGGCGAGTCAGGGGGCGGCGTTCAGCCAGCAATTGTTGGCTCGATACTCATCGTTGGGTTGGCCTCGTTATCCGGAATCCCACTCGGTCTCTTTACTGGTATTTACCTTTCAGAATTCGGGCGTGGGTGGCTAGCCTCAGTGCTACGCTTTCTGGTCGATATGCTCACCGGAATCCCCACGATCATCTTTGGGTTGTTCATATGGGTGTTGATCGTCGTGCCATCTCACTCATTTTCGGGCCTTGCGGGCGGTTTGGCCCTGGGAATCATCATGATTCCGACTGTCGCGCGGGCAACCGAAGAAGTGCTGCGTCTTGTACCTAAAGAGTTGCGCGAAGCCTCGATTGCGCTCGGAGCAACGGAGTCTCGAACCATCTTCCGCGTGGTGATACCAGCGGCTCTCAGTGGCATCATCACGGGGGTTATGCTGGCGCTCGCGCGTGTGGCAGGTGAGACAGCGCCACTCTTGATGACAGCTTTTGGTAGCCAGTTCTTCAATGTCGATATCGCGCGGCCAATGGCGGCGCTGCCTTTACAGGTGTTCACCTACACGCACAGTCCATATGATGCGCAGATAAGCCAGGCATATGCAGGCTCATTTGTGTTGATGCTGCTGGTCATCCTGACATCACTGGCAGTGCGTTGGGCTACTGGCGGCTTCAAGACACGCCGGTAAATCGAAAGCCATGTTGACGTTTGCGCTCGGCAGAGAGGTACTTGAATAGATGACAATCAATGTGCGGCAACTCAATGCATGGTATGGGAAGAACCAGGCGCTGCATAATATCACCCTGGATATTCATCCCCTCTCAGTCACTGCGCTGATTGGTCCGTCAGGGTGCGGCAAATCAACCTTCGTCCGGTGTCTCAATCGTATGCATGAGGAGGTTCCTGGAACTCATGTTGCAGGTGATGTGCTGGTCGAGGGCGTGAATATCTACGGGCGAGATATCCGCTCCATCTACGTGCGGCGACAGATTGGCATGGTCTTCCAACAACCAAATGTACTGCCGACACGCAGTATTTTCGAGAACGTGGCCATTGGCGTCCGGCTGAACGGGCTTGCCGCGAGGAGTGAGGTCGGCGAGGTTGTCGAGCGGAGCCTTCAACAGGCAGCACTGTGGACCGAGGTAAAAGATCGGTTGCACACCTCTGCCGCGCAACTGTCTGGCGGACAGCAGCAGCGGCTTTGCATTGCGCGGACGCTCGCTGTTAAGCCACGTATATTACTCATGGATGAACCAGCTTCCGCGCTCGACCCAATCGCCACCTTGCAGATCGAGGAACTGATGGATCACCTCAAACAGCAATTCACCATCGTGATCGTGACGCACAACATGCAACAGGCTGCCCGGGTCGCGGATCGCACGGCGTTCTTTCTTCAGGGACGCCTCGTCGAAGTAGGGCCAACAGCGACCATCTTTTCGCATCCGGAACAAAAGGAGACTGAGGATTATGTAACGGGGCGTTTCGGATGAGGTCAGACACCATGCGGCACGCGATAACCGAGAGGCAGAAACAAGTGATGGAACTCCGCCCAGGAGAGGCGCCTGACAGTGTTGAGGCGCAGAATCAGAGCGACACCGCTGACAACGATGATATCCAGCTATCGCAAAGATCACCGATCCGGTCAAGGTGCGCATCAGCGACCTGAACATCTACTACGGCCAGACACACGCCATCAAAAACATCACCATGGACATTCCAGAGCGCCAGGTGACGGCGCTGATGGGACCCTCTGGCTGTGGCAAATCCACCTTCATCCGGGCGCTCAACCGCATGCACGACCTGACGCCCTCCGCACGAGTAACAGGCTCGATTCGGATCGACGATGAAGACATCTACGCGCCAGGCGCCGATGTGGTGCATCTGCGCCAGCAGGTCGGCATGGTCTTTCAGCGGCCCAACCCCTTCCCGAAATCCATCGCCGAGAATGTCGCCTATGGCTTGCAGGTTCAGGGTGGGCACAAACCAAACGAGATGAAGGAAATGGTGGAGCGCAGCCTGCGCGGCGCGGCTCTCTGGGACGAGGTGAAGGATCGGCTCAACCAGAGCGCGCTCAGCCTTTCTGGTGGCCAGCAACAACGTCTCTGCATCGCGCGGGCGCTGGCGGTGGAACCCGAGGTCATCCTGATGGATGAGCCATGCTCGGCGCTCGACCCAATTGCCACGCTCAAAATCGAGGAACTCATCGAGCAACTCAAGCAGCGCTATACCATCGCCATCGTGACGCACAACCTGCAACAGGCGGCGCGTGTCTCGCAATATACCGGCTTCTTCTTGACGGGCAACATGGTTGAGTACGCGCCAACAGAGCAAATCTTCTCGCGCCCACAGAAGCGGCAGACGGAAGATTTCATCACTGGCCGCTTTGGTTGAGCTGTTGGTTGGCTATGAGTGTCTGGCCGAGGCCACCGCGAAAGGACAGCAAGAGATACCATGCCAAGAGATAACTTCCACCAGGAACTGCGCGAGATCGAAGAAGCCGTCATTACCATGGCGACGTTGGTCGAGAGCGCGATTGCGCGATCCATGCAGGCGCTGACACAGCGCGACGCGGTGCTGGCCGAAGGGGTCGTCGCCAGCGATGGCGAGGTCAACGAGCTGCAGCGCACCATCCGTAGCCGCTGCATCAATGTCATCGCGCTCCAGGCGCCAGTCGCGCGCGACCTGCGCGAACTGATTACCGTCCAGCTTGTCATCAACGAACTCGAGCGGATGGGCGACCACGCCGTAGGCATCTCGAAACAGGCGCTGCGCATCCGTGACTATGAGATATCGCCCGTCGCCTATGAATTGAGCGAACTGGCAAAGCTCGTCCGCCAACAGGTGCGCGCCTGCATCCAGGCGTTCGTGGATGTCAACGTGCAACAGGCCCGTGAGATTTGCATGAAAGATGACGAGATAGACGAGCAATATCGAACCATCTTCGATGAGGTGCTGGGGCTGATGACACGCGACTCGGCAATGGCGCCATTGGCGACGAGCCTGCTCTTTATCGCGCACGATCTGGAGCGCATCGGCGACCGTGTCACCAACATTTGTGAAGATGTTATCTATATGGTGTCGGGGCAAATCGAGGAACTGAACTAGCGGGCCATTTCGGGGAGGATGTTCCCGAATGGCCAAGGGAAGCGCACCGGGGAGAACCACCGTGAGCCAGCGAACACTGCTTGTGGTAGAGGATGACGCCGCACTGCGGGATACGATTGCCTATAACCTGCGCCGCGAGGGCTATCTGGTGTTGATGGCGTCGGATGGTGTGACCGCGCTCGAAGTGGCTCACCAGCAGCCGCCCGCGTTGGTGCTGCTGGATTTGATGTTGCCACGCCTCGACGGACTCGATGTCTGCCGTCAGCTTCGTGGCCGTCCGGAGACCGCGCATGTGCCGATTCTGATGCTGACAGCGCGTGGCGAGGAGAGCGATATCGTCGTCGGGCTAGAGATGGGCGCCGATGACTACATGACCAAGCCGTTTAGCTGGAATGAGCTACGGGCGCGGGTGCGGGCGCTGCTGCGTCGCGGCGAGCAGCCACTCGCCGGGCAGCAAGACGAGACCGAGCCTGGACAGCCCGGCTCGCACATTCTGACGGTTGGCGACATCCGCATCGACGAGGATCGCCGCGAGGTCTTTCGTCGCGACCAGCCCATCGAGCTACCAGCCCGTCTCTTCGATCTGCTCACCTATATGGTGCGCAATCATGGCACGGTGCTGACGCGCGACCGGCTGCTAGAACACGTCTGGGGCTACGAGTACGACGGCGACAACCGCACGGTGGACGTCTACATGCGCTGGCTACGCGAAAAGCTCGAAGATGACCCGGCCACCCCACAGCTTATCCTGACGGTGCGCGGCGTGGGCTATCGCTTCAAGGGATAGCCAGAACCCCTCCCCATGTCGGGGAGGGGCCGGGAAGAGGTTCACTTACTCGCCGTCGTCCAGAAACTCCTGAGTGTGCCTCTCGCCGTTGTAGCTCAGCCGCACTGGTCGCTCCTCGGAGATGGTTTCCAGATGCACCGGGCGCGACCATATCTGGTAGACATACTCCAGCGTCTTCTCGGCATAGGGAAGATCCAACTCGCGCTCACCTTCGACATGATGGCGCAGCAACAACTCGGTGTTGCGGTTGAAGTCGGAATCGTTCACCGTCAGGTAGGGATAGCCGAAGTTGGTCATGCTGCCGATGATGCCGTCGCGCACCTTCTCCCAATTCTTCTCGACGATGACCCACTGGTCGCCCTCTTTGCGATAGAGGTAGAGATCCAGTTCCTCGACCAGTTCTTTGGTGAGATAGTTGCGCAACAGTGAGACATCGTTCTCGATCTCGCGCACCTCGAAAATCTTGGCGCGTCCCTGGCCCGGCACACGTCCCAGCTTCGCCTGCTCCTCTTCGGTCGGGTTATCCCAGCGGCGCTCGATATCTTCGAGGATGTGGTAGCCGACGTGGTACGGGTTGATGTGCATGCGACTCGGCGCCAGCACCCCCGAATGCATCTGGGCAAACGCGGCGTACTCGGCATCGGTCAGTTCGAGTTCGCGCATGATACGGGCGTGTGTCAGACTGGCCCAACCCTCGTTGAGTACCTTCGTCTGCATCTGCGGGACAAAATACTGCATCTCCTCACGCACGATCAGCAGGATGTCGCGCTGCCACGGCTCCAGGCTGGGGGCATGCTCCGCCAGGAAGAGCAGCATGTCTTTCTCTGGCTCCGCCGGGAAACGTCGCGGCTTCGCGCGGAACCGAGCATCGTCCTCGCCGCGCTTGCGGTCGGCGGCGCGCTGATCCATGCCCCACAGATCCTCGTAGTCGGTCTTACGTGGAACAGTACCGCTACGCCGCCGCTCCTCAGCCTCCTCATCGCTCAGACGGCGAATGCGGAAGTTGGGGTCGATATGCTCCTCGATGGCCAGCACGGCGTCGAGGAAGCGCTCCACCTCGTGCGCCCCATGCTCATATTCGTACTTGCGGATGCGGTCGGCGTTCACGCTGACCTTATCGATCATGTTGGGCGGCGTGCGCTTGAAATAGATGTTGTTCTTGAACATATCGGTGTGGCCAAGCACATGCGCCACCACCACTTTGTTCTGCAACAGGTCGTTCTGCTCCATCAGAAAGGCGTAGGACGGATTGGTGTTGACGACCAGTTCGTAAATCTTGCTCAGCCCGTAGTCATAGTCGGTCTTCATGCGATAGTACGCTTTGCCGCGCGACCAGTGGCTAAAGCGACCCGGCAACCCATACGAGCCGAACTCGTACATGATGGTCGCTGGCACCAATTCAAAGTTGACCGGGTACGGGTCAAGGTTCATGCGGCGCGCGATTTCCCATATCTTCTCGATGGCGTCGCCCAGGTTGGCGACATATTCATCGTTAGTCATTGCCTCAGGCATTCGTATGCCTTCCTTTCACGGCGACGATCCCCCAGAGAAACTGGAATGCGCATCAGGGAAGCGCCGTCGCCGGATCGCGGGTGGCAAAGAAGTGGCGCAGCGCTGGATAGACCTCCGCCTTGTCGGAGATCGTCACCGCGATAAACTTCTCATCCTGTATCTTGCTATAGGCCGACATCAGTGTGCTTGGCGAGCGATAATGTCCCTCGCGAATCTCGCCGTAGCCAAAGATGTTGCAGACGCTCATGAGTTGCTGCACGAGAGAGACACAGCGCTCGTTATCCCAGGGAAGGTTGTCGCCATCGGAGAAGTGGAAGGGATAGATATTCCAGTCAGCGGGGCTGAAACGGTCGGCGATGATCTGCAACGCCAGCTCATAGGCCGAAGACACCTGTGTGCCGCCGCTCTCGCCGTGGGTGAAGAACTCTTCTTCCGTCACCTCGCGCGCCTCGGTATGGTGGCTGATGAACACGATGTGGACGTTGTTGTACTTCGTCCGCAGGAAGCGCACCATCCAGAAGTAGAAGCTGCGCGCGATGTACTTCTCGAACTCGCCCATGCTCCCCGAAACATCCATCATCGCTATCACGACGGCGTTCGACTGATATTTGATCGTCGGCTCCCAGACCTTGAAGCGCAGATCTTCGTTCTTCAGGTCTTTGAGATGCGGATCGCCCTTCGCCGCGTTGCGCTTGATGTTTTCCTTGATGGTGCGGCGCTTGTCGAGATTGGCCAGCGGCCCCACCTTGCGCACGTCGGTGAAGCGGACGGACTCGGTTTCCATTTCCGCCAGCTTCTTCTCTTCGAGGAAGGGCAGCCCCAGATCCTCGAAGATCAGCGCGGCCAGTTCGTCCACCGTCACATCGGCTTCGTAATAGTCAACGCCAGGCTCGTCGCCCGCGTCGCCGCGCTTGCCACGTCCGCGCTGTGGGTCAGCCGCCACAACATCGCCAACTTTGCTCTTGCCGTTGCCCTGGCCGCTATGCTGCTGGCGGCCGGGATCATAGCGAAAACGGTACTCCTCCAGCGAGCGAATCGGCACGCGCACGATTTTCTTGCCATCGGAGAGGATGATCGCTTCTTCGCTCACGATATCGGCGAGGTTCTTCTTGATCGCCTCGCGAATCTTCTGTTTGTGGCGCTCCTGGTCGATGGCGCCTTTACGGTGCAACGACCAGTCTTGCCGTGAGATGCTGGATGTATAGTTCTTCATAAGGGCAGACCTCCCGCGATACCTCCCAGGCGTACAGGCCAGGACGGTGAGACCTCCGACTGGAGATACCACGCCGAACGCCAGATGGCTGGGATGGCAGCCCGGAAGAGGCCGCCACTGTGCGCAGCGTTCTTCCAGGCTGTGGGGTTAGCGGTTGAGCAGCGAGCCGACGTATTTGAGCAACTCATTGGCGCAGACGGTGCAGTAGCCGAAGTCTTCGATCAAGCGGCTGACTACCTCATTCGACTTCTTGAGTTGTTCGGGGTCGGGTGTTCGCGACGATGTCGTAATCTTGACCACATCGCGCAGATCGGCGAAGAGCTTCTTCTCGATGGCCTCTTTCAGACGCTCGTGGCTGCTATAATCGAACGTTTGGCCGCGACGCGCCAGCGACGAGATACGAATCAGAATCTCCTCGCGGAAGGTCTTCTTCGCGTTCTCGGTGATGCCAATCTGCTCTTCAATCGAGCGCATCAACTGCTCATCTGGCTCCATGTCTTCGTCGGTGATGGGGTCGCGCACCTTGGTCTTGTTGCAATACGCCTCGACATTATCCAGGTAGTTGTTGAGCAGGGTACGCGCCGACTCCTCGAAGGAATACACGAATGCGCGCTGCACTTCCTTCTTGGCCATCTCGTCGTACTCTTTGCGCGCCTCACTGATGAAGTTGAGGTACTGTTCGCGTTGCTCGCGGGTGATGCTGGTATGCTGATCCAGCCCATCGCGGAGCGCGCGCAGGGCGTCAATCGCGTTGACGCAGGTGATGCCATCTTTCACGAGGGCGCTCGACAGCCGGTTGATGACATAGCGCGGCGAGATGCCGTCCATGCCTTCACGTTCGGCCTCCTCTTGCAGTTCGCGGATGTCTTTCTGCTTGAACTCTTCCTGGTCTTCGCCATCGTAGAGCTTGAGCTTCTTCATCAAGCTCATGCCCACTTTGTTGGAGTTTTCCAGCCGGGTGAGAATGGCAAACGTGCTGGCGATACGCAGGGTATGCGGCGCAATATGCACATTCTTGAGCGCGCTCTGACCAAGCAACTTATCGTAGATCTTCACTTCATCGGACACGCGCAGGTTATAGGGCACCCTGACCAGAATAATGCGATCCTGTAGTGCTTCGGATTTGCGATTGCCCGCGAATGCCCGATACTCGGATTCGTTGGTATGAGAGACGACCACTTCATCGGCATAGATCATCGAGAAGCGGCCCGTCTTGATGTTCTGTTCCTGTGAGAGCGTCAGCAGAACGTACAGAAATTTCTCATCCACCTTGAGCAATTCGACGAACTCCATCATGCCGCGGTTGGAAATGTTGAGTTCGCCATCAAAACGATAGGCGCGGGGATCACTCTCGGTGCCAATCTCGCCGATAGTTGAGAGGTCAATACCGCCTACTAGCTCGGAGATATCCTGGCTTTTCGGGTCAGACGGCGTGAAGGTGCCAATGCCAACGCGGTGCTTCTCGCTGAACGGAAGACGCACCACAGGCATCGATTCGATCTTGTTGTCGTATTTGTTCTCGAGCAGCCAGCGGCACTTCGGGCACAGTTCACCCTCGATGTAGACGCCAAATTCCTTCTCGACATCAGCGCGCAATTCCTGCGGGATCAGATGAAGCGGTTCCTCATGCATTGGGCACTCTTTGAGCGCGTAGACTGCCCCAGTTTCCATGCGTGTGTAGTCTTCCAGCCCCCGCTTGAGCAGGCTGACGATGGTCGACTTACCACCGCCCACAGGCCCCATCAGCAGCAAAATGCGCTTGCGCACCTCCAGCCGCTGAGCCGCCGAGCGGAAATACTCCACGATCTGCTGGAGCGACTTCTCAATGCCAAAGATCTCTTCATCGAAGAACTTGTACTGCGACTCGCCGAGTCGATTGGTCTCGGTTCCGCTCGCCATGATCATCGAATAGATACGTTCGTGCGAGAGTTGCGCCACCGATTGCTGGTGCGTCGCAATCTCAAAGTACTGCGCGAAGGTGCCCTCCCATGAGAGTGAGCGTTCGCGTTCGCGGTACTCTTCCAGCCGTTTCACAAGGTCCATGCCAATCCCTCGTTTCTGGCCGCATACTTTTTCTGGAACGGCGCGTTAGCGGTCAACCGCCTGCTGATGTGTCGCGTTGTGTCATGGGCGGATTGGATGAAGTCCGCCTTGTGGCGTGACCTTCACCTGATGATAGGTATGTATGGGCTATCCGCTCATGACAAAGACTGATTCTTCACGCATCCACTGCTGTCGGTCATTCGGATAGGCAGCAGCCACTGCATCGACCTCAGATCAACCGATGCATTGCTTTCCAGAGGTGACAGGCGGTACCGTTGTGTGCGCCACGAGAGACTCGAAGGGAGCCGCGTGCGGATTATTCCATACACGCCAGGAATTCGGTGGGCGCGCGTCGCAATATTTATGATGTGCGGCGCTCATGCGCGGTGAAATCTGACGGCTGCTCATCAGCGAGCGCAGGATGATCGTGTGCTTCCCGTGTTGGGAGTCATTGCCTCGATCTGGCGCGCGCAGTCGGCGCGCCATAGTTCTCGGCAACCTCCGCTAAATGCTTGATACGCGGCGCTCGAAATAGGTGAAGAGCACGTGGGCTCGCTGGCGTGGCTATGCCGGATGATACAGGCGAGCGGACGTTTCTCCGCCCACAGGCGGAGTCTCCAATCGATTCTCAGAAAGGCCGATCCTGGGTTCGCGATCACTACCAGCATCAACGCCGCCAGTAGCCTCTCTGAAATCTGATGTGTTGTACGAGTACCCTGTTCTGTTGGAAAGTCTAGCGAGCCCGGCTACGGCGCCGAATCCGCTGAATGTCGTAGAAGCGCTCTCACGCGAGAGCATCGAGCCGGACGTCTCCCTCATGGATAGCCGCGTGCTACGATGACTTCCACGCTTCATACCCTATATACGTAATATACCTCATCAGGTTCTCAGGGTAGCATAGTCTCTACGCCACCGCAAGCCTACACTACCCGACTTTCTTCGACTCTCACTCCTGTGTCTTGTCTCTGCCTAATTGCAAAAACCGAGCCACGCCCCGGCAATCTTTGCTATGAGCGTCTTACTGGAGCCGTCGGTCGCCCAGAGAGCAATCAGGGTGACTGGCCTGCGATACGCTCACTCAATACGCTTACCCAGCCCGCCTGCACAAAAAGCGCTGAAGAAGATGGCCATCGTGCTGGTCTTGGGTTGCGCGTATCTCGCGCTACCTCGCATGATACCGCATAAGTTGGCGCACTCAGGTGTATGCGCCCATTGGGGAGGCGTGCTATAGTGACGGCGGTTGACGTATGAAGCGGCGAAAGGGCTGTTCATAACAGTGAAGAACGGATTGGATCGCGACCGTCTGCTCTGCCTGGTGCGCGCATTTGCCGGAAAACGCATTCTCGTGGTGGGCGATCTGGTGGCGGACGAATATATCATTGGCGCGCCGCTTCGTGTCTCGCGCGAGGCGCCGGTGCTCATCCTCGGTCAGCGCGAACACTATACCGTACCCGGCGGCGCCACGAATCCCGGTGTCAATGCCCGTACGCTGGGCGCGGAGGTATTCATCTGCGGTGTCATCGGCGACGACGCATCGGGCGCGCGACTACGCCAGCGGCTTGCTGGCTATCACATCGCGCTCGATGGCGTCTTCTGCGAATCGGGCCGCCCAACCACCACCAAATCACGTATCTTCGCGGGCGATAGTCAGCTTGTGCGCCAGCAAATCGTGCGTGTGGATGTCATCGACGACTCTGACCTCAGCGACATCTGCAAAGAGCAGATGCTGGCCTACCTGAACACGACCATCCCCACCGTGGACGCGCTGATCCTCTCCGACTATGAGACGGGTGTCATCAGCCCCGAGATCATCAAGACCGCTATCCCACTGGCACGCGACGCGGGCAAGATCATCACGGTGGATGCGCATGGCGACCTCGGACGCTTTCAGGGCGTCACTGCGCTGACGCCCAACCAGCCAGAGGCCGAGACGACGCTGGGCATGCGCATCCATGACCGCGCCAGCCTGGAGATCGCTGGACAAGAATTGTTGGGGCGCACCCATGCTGAGGGGCTACTCATCACCCGTGGCAGCGAGGGCATGAGCCTCTTCGAGCGCGACCAGCCACCACTGCACCTGCCGGTCTTCTATCATGGCGAGGTCGCCGACCCAACCGGCGCGGGCGATACCGTCGCCGCGACATTCACCCTGGCGCTGACCGCTGGCGCGACCCAGGCCGAGGCGGCGACACTGGCAAATATCGCTGCGGGTCTGGTGATCCAGCGGCTGGGCAACGCCACCAACACCCCAGAGGAATTGATGGCGGCGGTGCGGGCGCAGGTGGAAGCGTGATGGGCACAGTCCTTGCGCGTGAGCAACTCGTCGAGCGGCTCGCCGCTAGCGCGTGCGCGAGGGGATCGTATCGTCTTTACCAATGGTGTCTTCGACCTGCTCCACCTGGGCCACCTGCGCTATCTTGAGCGGGCGCGCAGCCTGGGCGATGTGCTGGTGGTCGGCGTCAATAGCGACGAATCGACCCGGCGCATGAAGGGACCAACGCGGCCACTGGTACCCGCAGATGAGCGCGCCGAACTGCTGGCGGCGCTCATCTGCGTCGATTACGTGACGATTTTCGGGGAAACGTCAGCCGAGGCGCTCCTGGCGCTCCTGCGCCCAGAGGTCTACGTGAAGGGCGCCGATTATGCTGATGGCGCTGCCCGCGAGCAGGATACGCTGCTCACCGTGGAGGCGCTGCGCCAGACGTTGGCCGTTCCAGGCGACCTGGCGACTACGGCTACCCGAGGCGCGCACCGTCGCCGACTATGGCGGTCGCTGGCGCTGCTGGCCTACCTGCCCGGCCACTCCACCAGCATTCTGATCGACCGGATAGTTGCGCGTTACGGGCCTGCCGCCGACGCGACACGAGGAACGCATGCCACGGACGCCGACACCGCGCGATGACCACATACCCCAGGTCGCAGAACCACTTCCCGGCGAACCAGAGATAACCAGCGCACAGGTCGCATCCGGGTTTGTCGTCAGTGAGGCGTTGCAGGCGACGGAGGCCAGCGGCGAGAGCGCTCTCGCCAGCGGTGTGCGCACCCGTATCGTCGCGGCGGCGGCCATCATCATGGTCGGACAGCTTCTGAGCAGTGTGCTGGGCCTCGTGCGCATCGAGACGCTGAACGTGCTGTTCTATGGCGCGGCCAGCGGCGCCTTCGTCATTGCGCTACGGCCCATTCAGCAGGTAAGCGATCTGCTGGTCGGCAGCTCGGTCAGCGGGGCGCTGATCCCCACCTTTGTCGACTATAGTGAGCCTGGGCGACGTGACGAACTGCGACGCGTGTATAGCACTCTCGTCAATATCGTCATCATCGCGCTGAGCGCCGCCGCGCTGGTCGTGTTGCTGGCCGCGCCTGTGCTCGTCCCCTTCTGGATTGATCCCCACCTGGTAGACCCCGCCAGCGTGACGCTCGCCATCGAACTGGTGCGCATCGCCGCCTTCTCGATGTTCGGGCTGGGGTTATACGCCGTCACCTCCGCCCTGCTCTATGCCCTCAAAGAGGTCGTCTACCCGGCGTTCGCCACTGGCGTCTATCATATTGGCGTGGTCGTCGGCGGGGTCGCTGGGCTGCTCTTCGTCGCGGCGCAGCTTCACCTGCCGATCAGCGCCATCTTCAGCACCGATGGCTCGCCAGCCGTGGTTCAGGCGCATCTGCTGGGCGCGCGCGGGCTGGCGGTGGGCGCGGCGGTGGGCGCGCTTGGCGAGTTTCTGTTGCTGCTGCCAGGCCTGCGCAAGGTAGGCGTTGCCTGGCGACCTGTGCTCGACCTGCGCCATCCAGCGGTGCGCCAGACGCTCCGGCTGTATGCGCCAATTGCGGGCTTCCTGCTCATCAGTATCGCTCAGCAGAACCTCGATCTCTTTCTGATTGGCCGCACACCCGGCAATCCGCTCGCCAACGCGACCGCGCTCCAGAGCGCGACGACGCTCATCCAGTTTCCGACTGGGCTGGTGGCGGCGGCGCTCTCATTCGCGGTGCTGCCCGCCCTGGCGCTCGCGGCGAACAGCGGCGATACCCCTGAGTTCAAGCGTATCCTGGCGCTGGGCTTCCGCATGGGATTGCTGCTGATGGTTCCGGCGATGGTGGGGCTGATCGTCCTGCGCTATCCCATCGTCGAACTGCTCTTTCAGCATGGAACCTGCCAGATCGCCAATGGCTGCACCGATCGCAACGCGCTGGCGCTGCTAAATTATAGTTACCAGCTTCCCTTCCTCGCGCTCGATCAACTGCTGATCGCGGCATTTTACGCCCGCAAGAATACCCTCACTCCAGCGGTCATTGGCGCCGTCTCGATTCTCTTCTATGTCGCGGTCGCCGTGCCGCTCGGCCAAACCGTCGGCATGCCCGCCATCGCCTTCGCCAATACGGCGCTCAATAGCGGACACGCGCTCATCCTCTTCGTGCTGCTGACGCTCACTATCGGCAATCTGGGCATGGGCGAGTTGCTGGCGGGCGGCGGGCGCATCGTGCTGGCGGCGCTGGCGATGGGCGTCGTCTGCTTCGTGTCGCTGACGCTATTGCCCCGACTCATCCCGGCGTTCGCTGGCTCTGGCACGCTGGCGTCGGCGCTGACGCTGCTGGTGGCGGGCGGCGCGGGCGCGGCGGTCTATTTCGCGCTGGCGTGGTTGCTCGGCATCGAAGAACTGCGGATGCTCGGCGGCATCGTGCGCTCACGGATTCTCCGGCGCTGAGGGGCAGGGTCGGCTAATTGTTCTTGCCGTAGAGCCAGTTGGGCGAGTAGGTTGGCCGCAGCCAGGTATTATCGTAGCGGCTCCAGGCGGCATCGGGGCTGAGGGCGCTCCATTGGAGCTTCGCCGCCGTCGGCGCCAGCATGTCGGAGACGCCATAGGCATCGTCGATGATGTTGGCGTAGTCGTCGCGAATCGGGCCAAGTACGATCACCTTCACCTCGCGCAGGGATGGATTGCTCGCCCAGAGCGCCTTCTGGACCTGGAAGCAGAGCGTCATGACGATGGCCTGCGCCGCCTGAACCGTGGGAGCCGCGCCTATCGTCAGCGTGATCTTCGCCTGCTGCGCGCTGGCGTCGTAGCTGGTGCTGATGCGCTGTGGTTGCGTTCCCACCACTGGGCGAACCACGCTGGCCAGCGGCCCGTCGACGACTGGCGTAGGCGGTGGGATTGAAGTGCGTTGCCCTATCTGCACCGAGGATGCGCATCCAGCGATGGCCAGCAGCGTCGCGCAGAGCAGCAGGCTGGCGCCTCGCCAGCGCGCCGTTACCAGCCATGCGGCCAGTGGATATACGAACCGCATCGGCGCCTCCTCATATGCGAGCATCTATCGCCAGTGTCACACCTATCACTGTGACGTTCAAACGCTGGCGCATTAAACACTAGCAGCGAGCGGTATACGTGCGCAAGGGTCAGTTTCAAAACTTACCCGGCACAGGGAACGGAGCCATCGTCACACCTTCTCCTGGCGCAGCGAGAACGCCGCCAACAGCACCATCAGCAGCGCGAAGCCAATCAGAAAGAGGAGATCGCCGAGAATGTCGGCGACGCCAAACCCTTTGAGCATCACGCCTTGCAGGGCAACGTTGGCATAGGTCAACGGCAGCACATTGGCAAGCTGGTAGAGCACCACTGGCAGCGTCTTCACCGGAAAGAAGAGGCCGCCGAGCAGCACCTGAGGCACGATCACCAGCGGAATGAACTGCACAATCTGCAACTCGTTGCGCGCGAAAGCCGAGATGAAGATGCCCAGGTTCACACCACCGATAGTGAGCAGCGCCGTTACCAGAAAGATCACGAACGGATTGCCCGCGTAGTGGACGCGCAGCACAAAGATGACGTAGAGCAGGATGATGGCCGACTGCGCCAGCGCGAACAGCGTGAAGCCACAGACGTAGCCCAGCACCAGTTCGGTGCGCGTCATCGGCGCGACCAGCAGCCGCTCGATGGTGCCCTGCGACCGCTCACGCAGGAACGCCACGGAGGTCAGCAGGAAGACGAAGAAGAACGAGAACAGGCCGATAAAGAGCGGGGCGAGCGCATCGGTCTGTGTATACTCTGGCCCGCCATAGAGATAGGTTGTCGCGACCGTCGGCGTGACCACTGTTGGCTGCCCGGATGTCTGCTGCGGAACGGCTATCGTCGCGACGAGCAGCTTGACCAGGCTGGTCAATTGCGTGGCGACCGTGGGATTCGACCCCTCCAGCCGAAGCTGTAGCTCTGGACTCTGCCCCTGTTGGAGTTGCGCCAGGAAGTCGTCTGGAAAAATGAGCACGCCATCGTAGTCGCCGTTTTTCAGCCCCGATTCGACCTGATCGGCGTGAATCACCTTGATTGTGATCGAATCAGGCGCCTTGATCGCCTGGGTAAGATTCGCGCCAAACTGCCCTGCGGGCGGCACGATGGCGAGGGTCACGGAACCACTACTGGAGTTGAGCACAATTTGCAGCAGCGTCATGACGAGTAGCGGCGCCAGAAACATCAGCGCCATCGTCCGGCGGTCACGGACAAACTGCCTGATGATGCGGCCAGCGAGAGCCATCACACGAATGAATGACATCGATTATGCCTCTTTCTCCGCAGTCCCGGCGGTTCCGGCGATCTCGGCGCGCTGCGCGAAATAGAGGAATGCCTGCTCGAAATCTTTCTGGCCAGACTGCTCCCGAATCGAATCGGGGGTATCGGCGGCGAGCAGCTTGCCAAAGCGCAGCAACCCCAGTCGATGGCAACGGATCGCTTCGTCGAGGTTGTGTGTCGAGACGATGAGTGTCACGCCGCGCTGATTGAGTTGCGCAAAGTAGTCCCAGAATGTCAGCCGCAACTCCGGGTCAATGCCGACGGTCGGCTCGTCGAGAAAGATCAACTCCGGCTCGTGGATCAGCGCACAGCCAAGCGAGACGCGCTGGCGCATCCCTCCCGAAAGCGTCAGAATCGGCGAATTGGCGCGATCCACCAGATCCACCAGCGCCAGGGTGGCGGCGATACGCTCCTTGAGGCGCTGCCCACGCAGCCCATAGAGCGCGCCAAAGAACGCCAGGTTCTCGCGGATGCTCAATTCGTTATAGAGCGCGCTCGATTGCGTCATGTAACCAATGTGCGGCGCGACCTGTCGGCTGGGCATCTTGCGGCCAAGCACGGTGATGCTGCCCTCAGTTGGTTTGCCCAGACCCAGCAGCAGCCGTATGAGGGTTGTCTTGCCGGAGCCATTGGGGCCGATCAGGCCAAACGTCTCGCCCTTCTCGACCGAGAGGGTCACGTGATCGAGCGCGGTCACGTGGTCGAAACGTTTGACGATATCGCTGACGACGATGGGATCGGATGCTGGCATGATCTTCTCCTCTGATGAGCCAATGAAGGCAGGCGACGAGCGCACGCGAAGCGAAACTGATCGCTAGTGGGAATCTGGCGGCATAGCGCCATCGCGACGGCGCGCGCCATCGAGAAAGATCTGTACGAGGTTATCGATGTAGGCCTCGTCGCTATCCACCGGAACGGGCCAGACGGTGGGCGCGAGATGAACGCTCACCGCGCGAAACACGAGCGGGCTGAAAAATTGCATCACCGTGGTGAGTGGCGAGAGCGGACGCAGCGCGCCCAGTTCCGCCTGACGTTGGAAGTACGCGACCAGCGGCAGAAATAATGCCGGTATCACCCGGCGCAATGCCAGCGGCGGCACCTCTGGGTGACTCTGAAATGACGAGAAGACCATCAGGGCGAGTTTGGCCAGGCGCTCATCCTCGCGCATGAGTCCCAGGTAGGTGCGTCCCACCTGGCGCAGAAAGATATCAGGGGGATCATCCTGGCGCGCCTCCAGGATGCCGCGCATGGTATCGAACGCGCTGACACGCTCCAGGCACGCCTGAAACAGATCCTCTTTGCTGGGAAAGTAGTGATAGATCAGCGCGGCGCTTTTCATGCCCGCCGCCTCGGCGATGAGCTTATTGGTCGCGCCATCGTAGCCATGCCTGGCGAAGCAGTCGAGGGCGGCCTCGACAATCGCGGCTTTGCGGCTCTCGTGATGGGTTGGTGGTCGCGCCATCTAAATGCCTCTTGATACCTCTCAGTGAGTTAATTAATTGCTCGGTCAATCAAATAATAATGATATGCTGTCAGCATGTCAAGACCTGGTGCTATAAACCCTACGATTCCGTGCGCGTATAGAGAGGTAAGAATGGTCGGGCGCCTGAGCGCTGAACGCCATTGGCACACTATCAGCCACCAGACGGATATGGCGCTCTCATCCGTTATGCGCTATAATAAACCTGTAGATGAATTTGACGAGTCTACAAAATTGATGACCAGAACTCTGGACATCATGCCAATGACGCGATATAATTATGTAGGTACGAGGCATGGATATACACGATTCTGACGAGCGGTGGCAGCATCACCTACCACTTTGTGTGGGGGCCAATGCGCTCGAAAGCCTGTCTCGTCGGCGAAGTCGCGAGTCGTTTGCAGGCGCTGGTTGAAGGGAAGGCAGACATACTGTCCTTCCAGACGCGCACGCTCATCATCATGCCAGACCGTGTGTATCTGGCGGCGGCGGCGCCACCAACGCTTGCGCCACATCGCATCGTGTGTCAGATCAAGGCGCTGACGTCCCAGACGCTCCGCGAGGAGTTTCCCGAACTGACACGCATTCCAACCTTGTGGACGAGAGACTATCTCGTCGTGGCGGGGGATGAAGTGACCGCCGAGGAGGTTTTCCGGCTCTACGAGGCGCGTCTAAGCCCACGGCGTCCGCGAGGTCGCCCACGCAAGACGCAACCGCTTCTCGAGGGAAGCGAAGATATCCCGTCGTCCGATGAGTAATCCTCAGCACGAGGCGATGAGGGTATTTCGGAGCTACACGCTCCAGCACAACACTTACCAACAAGTTGAAGGATACGTAGACACATGCAAAAATGCGAACGCTGCCAGGTGAATGACGTTCGTGTCCGCCTGGATTCTCTAGCCAATGGTCGTCGTGAGCCGCACTACTTCTGCCAGCAGTGCGCCGAAGAGATGCTTGGCGGCAGCCTGTCAAACACGCCTGGCGACGGAGCGCAGGACGATCTTTTGGGGTCGTTCTTCAACCGCATGATGGGGCAGAACGGTGGCCAGTCGCCACTCGGCTTCCAGTCGCAGGGTAACGCCGCCCAGGCCCAACGCAAACAGGACAAGGCGGACAAGAATAGCAAGACGCCGACCCTCGATCAGTTCGGTCGCGACCTGACCGCCGAGGCGCGCGATGGCAAGCTCGATCCCGCCGCCGGGCGTGATCGTGAGGTGCGTCGTGTGCTGACGGTGCTGGGCCGCCGCCAGAAGAATAATCCCGTGTTGATTGGCGAGCCGGGCGTTGGCAAGACCGCCATCGTCGAGGGCATCGCCCGCCGGATCGCCGAGGGCAATGTGCCCGCTACCCTGCGCAACGCGCGCATCATCTCTGTGAGTATGGGCAGTGTGGTCGCTGGCGCGATGTTCCGCGGCCAGTTTGAGGAACGCATCAAGCAGATGCTCGAAGAGGTCCGACAGGATCCCGATGTCATCCTGTTCATCGACGAGTTGCATACCGTCGTCGGCGCGGGCAATGCCGAGGGCGCGGTTGGCGCGGCCGATCTGTTGAAGCCAGCGCTGGCGCGTGGTGAGTTGCGCGCGATTGGCGCGACGACCATGGACGAATATCGCAAGCATATCGAGAAAGATGCCGCGCTGGAGCGCCGCTTCCAGCCGGTGCTGGTGAATGAGCCATCCGTCGAGGAGGCCATCGCCATGCTCCAGAAGGTGCGCGAGAACTACGAGCGCCACCACGGTGTCCGCATCTCGGATGAGGCCATCGAGGCGGCGGTGAAGCTCTCCGACCGCTACATCAATGATCGCTTTCTGCCCGATAAAGCCATCGACGTGATGGACGAGGCGGCTTCTTCCCTGCGGCTGGACGCCATCGAGAGTGGGCTGATTGGCCCGGAGATGGTGACGGTGCTGGAGCGCGAGCTTGCCAGCATCGCCGCGCAGAAAGAGGCGGCTGCGTTGGCCGAAGACTACGAACGGGCGGCGAAACTGCGCCAGAACGAGATGAAGGCGCAGAAGCAGCTCGAGGAGGCGCAGGGCAAGGCGGGAGACATCCCGACGATGATTGTCTCGCCTGCCGATATTGCGAAGGTTGTCGAAGGCTGGACCGGCGTGCCTGTCACCCAGATGCTGGAGACGGAGCGCGAGAATCTGCGCCACCTGGAAGGCGATCTGAGTCAGCGTGTCATCGGCCAGAGCGAGGCCATTGGCGCGGTGGCGCGGGCCATCCGGCGCTCGCGGGCGGGCCTGAAAGACCCACAGCGGCCCATCGGGTCGTTCCTCTTCATGGGGCCGACCGGTGTTGGTAAGACGGAGCTGGCCAAGGCGCTGGCCGCGACGATGTTCGCCAGCGAGGAGAACATCATCCGGCTCGACATGTCAGAGTACATGGAGTCGCATACCGTCTCGCGTCTGTTCGGTAGCCCTCCGGGCTATGTCGGACACGACGAGGGCGGCCAGTTGACCGAGCAGGTGCGGCGGCGTCCGTATAGCGTCATCTTGCTGGACGAGATCGAGAAGGCGCATCCTGAGGTCTTCAACGCGCTGTTGCAGATTCTCGAAGATGGGCGGCTGACCGACGGCCAGGGGCGCACGGTGGACTTCAAGAACACGGTCGTCATCATGACCAGCAACGTGGCCACGCCGGATATCAAGCGCCACAATCTCGGCTTTGCGCTGCCGAAGTGGGGCGAGGCGACCACCGCCGAGGATAGCGAAGAGGCCCAGCGGCGCGCGCGCGCGCTGGAGGGTCTGCGCCGGGCGTTCCGGCCAGAGTTCCTGAACCGTATTGACCAGATCGTGGTCTTCGAGTCGCTGACGCACGACGACCTGCGGCAGATCGTTGACCTGCTGCTGGCGAAGGTGAATGCGCGGCTGGCCGACCAGGGCATCTCGCTGGCGTTTGGCGAAGACCTGCGCGAGTTCCTGATGGTCGAGGGCTACGACGCGGAGTTTGGCGCGCGGCCACTGCGCCGGGCGATCCAGACGCATGTGGATGACACGCTGGCCGATGCGATTCTCGCCGGGGCGGTGCAGCCGGGTCAGACGGCGCATCTCTCGGTCGTCGATGGCGCGGTGCAGGTGCGCGCCGAGGGTGAGCCACGAATCGTGGTGACATCCACACCATCGCCCATCCAGGCCGCATAATCTGTCGTCACTGTAGAACAACTTGCCCCTCTATCCCACTGTGGATGGAGGGGCGTTTTCGTGCCAGGCGGCGAGTGCGAGTGGATAAAGAAAGTGGTACGCTAGAGGAAATACCAGAAGGAGGTTACCTGATGCAGCTAAACCTTCCCGACGACCTGGCAATCACAGAGGAACAGGCGCGCCTGGATCTTGCCGTGGGGCTTTATTCGTCGCACACGCTCAGCCTCGCACGCGCCGCGCGTCTAGCTGGACGCAGTGGCCTGGATTTTCAACGTCTGCTTGCAGAGCGAGGGATCCCGCTTGCCTATGGAATCGATGATCTTGACCAGGATATCGCGACGCTCAGGCAACTGGGATCGCTCTGATGCGCGTTATCAGTAACACGAGTCCTGTCACAAACCTGGCTGTGGTGGGTCATCTCGACCTGCTTCCCGCGTTATTTGGCCAGATCACCATCGCCAGTGATGTACGTGATGAACTTGTGCTTGGCGGAGGCAGCAATAATCCAGGCGCTGACATCGTGAATACTGCTTCCTGGGTTCACATTGAATATGCCGACCCACTATCCCGTGACCACCTGGCACGCCAATTCCCAGCGCTTGATCTTGGTGAGGCGGCAACTCTCGCATTAGCGATCGCGCAATCCACTCAACTTGTACTCCTGGATGACCGGGCAGCGCGCTATGCAGCCGCATCTCTTGCTCTTCCCTATGTCGGTGTGGTAGGTCTCTTGCTTGCGGCTAAAGCGCGTGGACTAGTTCCGTTGGTCAAACCAATCATGGATGATCTTCGTGTTCAGGCGGGTTTTCGCCTGGCCGATAGTGTCTATCGGGAAGCCTTGCTGCGCGCCGGCGAGTGACGCGATAATATCGCAAATGCCATCGCATTCCATGTGCGCCTGTTGCTGATCGTTGAGATTTTCCTGATATTTCGAGCCTTTGCCCCTATTCCCCCAAGACTAACTTCTCCGTCAAATGGCCACAACTGATTGCTATTGAGCAAGACTCCAATTCACCTTTGATCGCCAATCCCTCAAGAAGGTCTTCGTAGTATTTCGCTTGTGATGTTGCTGTGATACATGGACTGGGCTAGCGTGATAACGCCGTGATGGACTGCCTGTATCCTCACTACTGTGAGGGATAGGAACGAGCCGGACACCTGGAGACGCAAGGCTCGGCAACGAAATCAGTTCTTCAGTCGTCATTGTTTCGACGAAAGAGGTACACGAAATGACCAGATCCATTCGCTGGCGCATCATTGTCCTGCAGGCTGTCGCGCTGCTTGTTCTCGCCTTCGGGTCGGGAGCCGCCTTCTTTGCCAACAGCTTTACCAACACCCAGATTCATGACCAACTCGCCCCGCAGCAGATCGTCTTCCCCGCGAACGCCAAGGCTGGCCTGCCCGCCGACCTGAGCCAGTATGCGGGCCAGCAGGTGCTCACTGGCGACCAGGCGCATGCCTACGCTGACAAGTACATCGCCCTGCACCTGAAAGAGATTGGCCAGAATCACCCGTATTCCTACTGGAGCACCCAGGCGCGCATCGCTACAGACCCTACGGTAGCGGCCAAAGATCAGGCCATCGCCGATACGCTCTTCAAGGGTGAGACGTTGCGCTCGATGCTGAATCAGGCATGGACGTTCTCAGTGATCGCGCAGATCGCCTTCTATGCCGCCATCGGCATGGCCATTGCGGCGGTGGTTGTGCTGGGCACGCTCATCTTTGAGGTGGCCGAGATGGTCACTGGCCGTGAGGAGATCCAGGCGGCGCGGCTGCCAGAAACCGCTGCCACACCTGAGCTGGCCGACGCGCTCTAATCCTCAAGCACAGCGCGCATGTCACTCGCAACGCTTTCAGAGGCCGTTGGTGTTGACACCAACGGCCTCATGGTGTCTGTTCGTTCGGGGTGGCGCTCGTCGGCGCAAGCGCCACCAGCCGCACCAGCAGATCAAGTTGCCCATTGCGCCGCGAGAACGCCGAGAGCGTGTAGGCGACATCACAGCGGGGAAGATGTGGCAGTGTCGGTTGGATCGCATCGCACCGATTCCCCGCGCGTGACCAGAGCGCCACATGCTCATGGCCCTGCTCATCCAGAAGGCGCAGCCGGAGCGTGCGCCCCTCAGGGCCAGAACGCCAGCAGCGTAGGATCTTCACATTCCGCGCCAGAAAAACCGGTTCGGCGAAGCCCGCGCCATATGGCTCCAGCGCATGAATCGCCTGATAACGCTCGTTATCGACATGGCGCAGGGGCAGGATGCAGTCCGGCGTGAGCGACGTGTCTGACGCCGTAGCGTCTGCCGCGCTGGGGCCGTCGGACACCCACGAATAGCCGACAAGATACTGGCGCAGTTCGTCGTAATCGGCGTCGACGATGGTAAAACCCGCCGCGCGCGCATGACCACCGAACCGCCGGAAGAGTGGCGCCTTCTCGGCCAGCGCCTGACCAAGATCCACGCCATCTGGCCCGCGCCCGGAGGCGCGGTATTCGCCCGCGCGATGACTGAGCGCGAAGGCCGGGCGATGGAACTCCTCCGCCAGCCTGCCAGCCACCAGCCCAATCAAGCCGAATGACCAATCCTCGCCAGTTACCACCAGCGCGCCCGCGCCCGCCTCAACCTGGCCGAGCGCCTGCTCGCGCGCCGCGTCCATCATGGCCTCCAGATCGCCCTGTCGCTGCGTATTGAGCGCCTCGATCTCCACCGCCAGCGCACGCGCGCGCTCCATATTCTCCGCCAGCAACAGATCGCGCGCAAGCTCTGGCCTGCCCAGGCGCGGAGCGGCATTCAGCCGGGGCGCGATGGCGAACGAAATGTCGCGATCGGTCAGATCAGCAGGCGATAGCCCGGCGCTCTCCATCAACGCGCGTAACCCTGGGCGTGGCGACTCGCGCAGCCGCTTCAGACCCGCATGCGCCAGCGCCCAGTTGGGCGGCGAAAGCGGCACGAGATCGGAGATGGTGCCGACGGCGGCCAGATCAAGCAACTCTTCGAGAGTATCCTCGGCGCTGACCCCAGAAGGCAGGCCTGGCAGCGACCGCAGGAATGCCTCGGCGACGCGGAACGCAACCCCCGCGCCCGAAAGATTCGGGTCGAAGGCGTCATCCAGCGTGACCAGCGGGTTAACGATAATCATGCCATCCAGGCCGGCGACGCTCTCGCCATGTGGCGGGTGGTGGTCGGTCACCAGCACATCCATCCCCAGCGCCCGCGCCTGCTCTACCTCGGCGACATTGGCGGTGCCACAGTCGGTCGTGACGATCAGCCGTGTGCCGCGTTTGTGCAGTTCGCCTACGACCTCAGGATTGAGGCCGCGTCCGTCGTCGTCGCGGCTGGGAATCTTGCTATCGACCGTCGCGCCAGCGGCGGTAAGCGCCTGCACCAGGATACTGCACGAGGTGATCCCGTCGCAGTCATAGTCACCAAAAACGGTGATCGGCTCGTGGGTATCCACCGCCTGTCGCAGACGCGCCACCGCCGCTTGAAACGCGGGCAGGCGCGCCAGCGCAGGATCGGCGTGCCAGTCGCCGCGCAGAAAATCGCGCATGGCGTCAACCGCTATCCCACGATTGAAGAGCAACTGCGCCTGAAGGTGTTGCGCGCGGCCATCGCCCAACGCATTGAGTGTCAACGGCGTCCAGTTGCGGCTGAGGCTGCAGGTGTTCCCGCAGCAACGGAGCAAACGCGTGTGTGGCGTCATCGGGCCAGCCTGCGACGTTGCCCGTCCCACCATCAGTCATCTCGCCCATGCGCATAGCCTGTCTATCAAACCTGATTCAACCTGATTCAATTCGCCACCACCGTTGGCTCGTCGGGCAGCAGCCGCGCGAAGACCTCATTGCCCAGCAGCCGCCCATGCTCCGTCAGCCGGATGCGGTCGCCGACCGTCTCCAGCAATCCCAGTGTGCGCACATCAGCCAGGCGCCCGTCGAATACCTGCTCGAACTGGCGACCGAAGCGCGCGGCGAACTCTGCGCGCGAGATGCCAGCGTTGAGACGCAGCCCCACGATGGCCGTTTCAGCCATCTCCAATGCTGGCGAGATGATCTCATCGTCGACGATAGCGCCCGCTGGCAGCGCGTCTGCCTCGTCCTCGCCGCTCGCCACCGCCGCGCGCACCCTGGCGATATAGCCAGCAATGGGCCGCGCCTCGGCGAAGCGATGGCCCGCATAGGAAGAATGTGCGCCCGCGCCTAATCCTATATACGGCAGATTGCGCCAGTAGGTCAGATTATGGCGGCACTCGTGGCCGGGAAGCGCCCAGTTCGAGATTTCATACTGGCCATAGCCAGCGTCAGCCAGCCGCCCGATGGCATACTCATACATATCGGCGGCGGTGTCGTCATCCGCTGGTATCACCTGGCCATCACGCACCCAGGAGAACAGTGGCGTACCTTCCTCGACGATCAGTGAGTAGAGCGAGAGATGCTCCGGGCCAAGCGCCAGCGCGCGCTCCAGCGTATCGGCCCAGGTGGCCTGCGACTGACCGGGCAGCGCGAAGATGAAATCGAGGTTGATGCTGGTGAATCCCGCCTGGCGCGCCGCCGTGAACGCCGTCTCGATCTCCTCTGGCGAGTGAATGCGCCCCATCCAGCGCAGCAGGTCGGCGTCGAAGCTCTGCGCGCCCATGCTCAGACGATTGACGCCAACCGCGCGCAAGGCATCCAGGCGTCCATATTCGACGGTTCCGGGGTTGGCCTCCAGCGTGATCTCAGCATCGTCGTCCACGGCGAAGGCCTGGCGCGCGGCGTCCAACAGCCCATCCACCTGTTCCGCCGTCAGCAGGCTGGGTGTGCCGCCTCCGAAGAAGATGGTACGGCAGCGACGCGGCGAGCCATCCGCCAGACGCGCGCGCATCCCCGCCAGGCGTATTTCCTGCGCCAGCGCGGCGACATAGGTTTCGCGGTGGCCAAGCATCCCTGCATACGTGTTGAAATCGCAGTAGTGGCACCTGGTATGGCAAAACGGCACATGGAGATAGAGCGAGATAGACGCCATATCAGACGCCTGTGTGTCTGGCATCCTGCCACCCTCCACTCTCAGCCCATACTCTCCGTTCATAAAAACGGCCTCCAGATTTCCCCCGCAAACATCAACGGCATGCCAGCATCGAGCCAGCATGCCGAAGAATGCGGGTATTCTACCGAGCTAACGGACGACTATGGCCCTGTAACCGGCGGTATCGACTGGCTGCCTGGCCACTCACGTTGGGCAGCGTGGCATTCAGATCCGGGAGTTTCGGCATATTGCGAGCAGCGGTCAGCATGTTTTCGTCAGGTGTGCTGATGTTGTAGCCCGGCCGCACCTTTTCGCCGCCCAGCCAGTGCGCCAGAATGTTCGACTTCGTGTCGCTCAGAGTGGTCGCGTCAATGGCGCGGTTGTCGTCGAAGGCAAGAATCTGCACGATATCGTAGGTGCCACTGGCGTCGTGAATAACCCCACTGATATCGTTGACCTTGCGGGCCGGATCGTTCCACCAGATTTCGATGCCCGCGTCACCGGTGCCCGAAGCAACCCAGCCAATGTCTCCGCCCTTATCCTTGCTATCGACATCCAGCGAATACTTCTTCGCCAGCCCATTCCAGTCGCCAGTCTTGCGCACCTGGTTCAGCACATCTTGCGCCTCGGCCGCTGTGTTCACCTCGATATTGCGCAGATGCACCTGGCGTGTAGGCGTTTTGAGTTGGCTTTGGAGATACTTCTCCATCTTGTCGCGCCGCAACTGAATCTGGACGAAATTGCTGATGTCCGCGTTGGTCAGGCCATTCTTTGAGAGGAAGTCGTTGTAGTTTTCGTTCTCAGGAAAAGCCTTCTTGAAGGCGGTGACAGCCGCATTGATTTCGGCCTTGGTGAGCGTGAAGGTGGATGCGGGGACATGATTTTGCTGCTCGAAGCGGCGGGCGCCTTGCTGGATGAGTGTATCTTCCACCATCAAACGTCGCCGTCGAAGCGGTAATCTGCGCCTGCTGATAGGTCGCTTCGTCGGTCTGTAGCTGCGCGGTCAAAATCTGGCTTTCCTGCGCGGCGCTTGTGTCGCCCTGCTGAACCTTGGTCTGGGCGTCATTATACTGAGTGATTTCGGCTTGCAGTGTGTTCCAGAGGGTTTGGGATTCATAGGCGAGGGCTTTACGGTATGTATCCTGGGAATACTTCACCCCGTTGATCGTGACAAACGTCTGATTTGGAATGAAGACATTCTGATTCAGAACACCCAATACAAGGGTGAGAATGACGGCCCCAATCACAATACCAAGAAAGCTAAACGCCGCAGTATGCTGAATGCGCAACTTCTGGGCTTTGGTGAGATGGCCACCCCAGCCAAATATTAACGGCTTGCCATCTCGACGCCCCTCCAGCCGCGCGGTCTGTCGCTTGAACTGTGTGTTGCGGGTCGAGGCGCGCGAGCGGGCATTTTGTCGTGGCGGTTTTTGCAGCGTCTCGTTACTCATAGGCGCATCCAGTTTCTCCACCTGCGGTGCTTAAAGAATTTACTTGGCGTCCCGCCGATCAGGCGCCCCCAATCGGCGGATGTGTCACAGCATTCTGTGACAGTGTATCAGCAGTGTACCATCAAGAGCCACGGATTTGCGCAGCGGTATAGGGCAAAAGCGCCATATGGCGCGCATTCTTCAGCGCCACAGTCAGGCGACGCTGATGCTTGGCGCAGGTGCCAGTCTTGCGGCGCGGCTCAATCTTGGCACGCTCCGAGATGTAGCGACGCAGGCGTCCAACATCCTTATAATCAATCTCACGCACGTGATCGATGCAGAAGGCGCAGACCTTGCGGCGCGAGCGGAAATCACGTCCACCGCGACCGCCAAAACGCGGGCCGCCAAAACGATCCGGGCGATCTGGTCGATCTGAGCGATCTGACCGGTCGAAGCGATCCGAACGCTCTGGCCTGTCGGGGCGATCCGGGCGATCCGGGCGAGCTGTGCCGTCCTGAGGTGCGCTATCTCTCCTGGGTTGCATACTTCAATAAGCTCCTTGTAACGTATGGGATTGCCGATTCACCTGGCGCCGTACACACAGGCACCGAGGCGAATCGGCACGTACATCATTCCTCCGCCGCGAGGGCGGAGCGCGCAATGAGGCAGACTCAGTCAGACCGAGACGCCTCATCCATACGCCGCGCTCTTCTCGTATTCAAGACGCGGCGCAGGTCTGCGCGGTTCCAAACGATTTCAGACTACAACATAGACACATGGTGGGCTAGAATGGCACGTCGTCGGCGCCCATGTCGTCGCCGTAACCCGCGCCACCTGAGCCACCAGCGCCGCCACCTGAGCCAGCGGCGCCCTTCGGGGTGAGCATCTCCATCTCGGTCGCGGTCACTTCCCAGGCGGTGCGCTCGACGCCATCTTTATCGGTGTACTTGCGGGAGTTTATGCGCCCTTCAATGTACACCTTAGAGCCTTTGAGTAGGTAGTTATTGCAGGTCTCCGCCAGGCGGTCCCAGGCGACGACATTAAACCAGGTCGTCTCCTCGTGCTGTTCGCCGCTTTCAGTGTCGCGCCGTTTTCGGCTCACGGCCAGCGAAAACTTGGCGATAGCCTTGCCTGCGGGCGTGTAACTTAGAACGGGATCTTTCCCCAAATTGCCGATGAGCATAATCTTGTTCAGCATGACAGCCATTCCCTTCTGAAATCAAGCCGCCCCTTACGGTTGCGCGGCTATGATGCGTCCGTCTCTGGTGCGACGGCGGTGGCTTCCGGCTCTGTGGCCTCAGTGGGAACATCCGCGACGACTTCAGCAGTCGCCGATTCTTCTGGCGCCATTCTGGCGCCCGCTCCTCGGTGACGGGAGCCTCCGCTGGAATCTGCGCCCCAGCAGCGGCTTGCGCCTCGGCAGTGGCCTGAGCCTCGGCGGCGTGGGCTTCGGCAGCCGCAGCCGCACGTGCGCGGGCCTCCTCGGCGGCGCGATCATTTTCGATGTCGCGCTGGCGCTGCAGCGCCACAGTCTTGGGATCACGCGCCTTCATCAGATGGCGAATGACATCCTCGTTCACGCGCAATGCTTGCTCGATCTCAACCACCGCAGTCGGAGGCATGATGAGATCGAAGAAATAATACAGGCCATCACGATGATGCTGGATGGGATAGGTGAGGCGGCGACGCCCCCAGGCATTCACACGCACTATCTTCCCATCGTTGCCGATGATAGACTGACTGACACGCTCAACAATGGCTCGCGCCTGGTCTTCACCAACATCAGGGTTGATGACAAGGCCTAACTCATAGTCACGATCCCGCGCCATGCGGTCTCCTCTCCTGTGGGTTTGCTCCCGCTCGATGTGCGCCGCGCCCGCATGAGACGCGCGGTGGTTGAGCAGGGCAGGATGTTTGGGTGCAGACGTATCGGCCAAACCGGCGTCTGTGATGTGACGGCGCATGCGCTCGGGCATGATAACGCCGCTGGCTCGCAAAGCCACATCGCTCATTATATCATTGCGCCTGAATCTCCGCAATCATGGGGGACAAAGCCAACATCGGTGATGTCTCGGTGATGCCAGTGAGATGGAAGCCACTCCGTCTGCTAACAACGTTATTCTCCGATACACGGGAAAAGCGGAAATGCGCTCACAGAATTGCCCACAAGTTAGCCAACGGGCTGGCCGCCAGCGCCGACTTCCGGTATGGTTACAGTGAGCGCACATCGCATCGCAACAGCCGGAACGCCATATTACACGCCCACGGGGGAAACCTCTCGCATCATAGTCATTCAGGGAGCGTCACACGTGATGGATAGAACAGCGGATGGGGATTCGTCCACGCCGAGGCAGCCACGCTGGCGCAACTACACCGCGTTTGTGCTCTCGGGTGGTGGCGCGCGTGGAGCCTTACAGGTCGGGGCGCTGCGCGCATTATTGGAGTACGGCGAGCGGCCAGACGTCATCATCGGCACATCAGTTGGCGCGTGGAATGGCGCATGGCTGGCGATGGGGCCAACCCCAGAACGCATGGAAACAATGGCAAAGGTCTGGGCATCCATCCGCCCGATGCAGGTGTTTCTTGGGCGCGAGCATGTGACGGGCGCCACGACGCAGCAGGCTATCACAGGGGTATTGGTGTTGGCTGCGGCGCGCAGGGTGACCAGCGGCAACCCCTCGCTCTACAGCGATGTCGGCCTGCGGCGCATACTCGCGCGTTACTTCGCCGGAGCGACCTTCGAGGCGCTAGCGGTTCCATTGCATATCATCGCCACCAATCTGACAGATGGCGTCCGCGCCGTATTTTCGTCGGGATCAATTGGCCCGGCGCTGCTGGCCTCGTCCGCGATTCCCGGCATCTTTCCGCCGGTGCGTATCGGCGACGCAACCTATGTCGATGGCGGCGCCATCGAGAATAGCGGCCTCGATCTCGCCCTGGCGCTGGGCGCGCGGCGCCTCTTTATACTTGACGTTGGTTACGACGCCAGCCTGGCTGCCACCCACGAATGGACTGCACCGCCATCTACTCCGCCAGACACGTCCAGTGGCGTCCCTTCACGACGGCCTACACGACGTGAGCGCGCCATCATACCTCATGCGCTCGCCTCGGTCCTGGAGCGGACAACACAGGTCATGGGCCGCTATCAACTCGACCACGACCTCGCTCAACTGCCACCGGGCATCGAGGCGCATATCATCCGTCCCTCGACACCACACGGCGGCGGCGCGCTCGACTTCGGCGCCGCGGCGGAATGGATCGAGCATGGCTATGCATTTACCCGCGACTATCTGGCGCACCAGTCCCTCACTGGTATGCGCCAACTGTCGGAGGCGGCGGCTGTGACGGGTGGCGAATAACCCACAGCGGTCGAACCGCTCGACCTCTCCCTACCCGATGCAGAGAGATGGCGCGACGAGCGAAGACGGTCAGCCTGCCAGTTCGAGGCGCCGCGCCTGAAGTCGGGTGAGCGTATCCTGAGCCGCCGCCAGGGCATCTCGCTCGCGCTGCACGATCTCTGGCTTCGCCCGCGTGACAAAGTTGGGATTCTCCAGCGTCTTCTGTGAACGCTCGACAGCGGCCTGCGCCTTCACGATTTCGCCATCCAGCCGCTCCGCCTCCTTCGCCAGATCGAGCAGCCCCGCCAGCGGCAGATAGACCTCCACACCGCCAGCCACCAGCGCCATCGCCTGCTCCGGTTTCGCGGAAAGCCTGCGTTCGATGCGCGGTGGATCGGTGCGGGCCAGTTGCTCGACGAGCGCCGCCTGCTGGCGCAGCAACGGCGTCTTTGCGCCACCCACCAGAATCACCGTGATGCGCCGCTTCGCCTCGACGTCGGCCTCGTTGCGCGCGTTGCGGATGGCCGTGACGATCTCCTGGATCAGCGCCATATCGCCCTCGGCGCGGTCGTCCCGCTGGCGCTGGGCAGCCGCATCCATCTGCGGCCAGGGAGCCACGATCAGCGCGGAGGCGGGGCGCTCGCCCTCAGGCATATCGGCGTAGAGGTGCTGCCAGACCTCCTCGGTGACGAACGGCATGAACGGATGGAGCAGCCGCAACGCGCGATCCAGCGCCGCCCGCAGAATCAGCGCCGTTCGCTGCGCCTGCGCCTCATCGCGCAGCTGAATCTTGGCGATCTCCAGATACCAGTCGCAGTACTCCGACCAGATGAAGTCATAGATTTGGCGACCAGCCTCGCCAAACTGGTACTCATCCATCAGCCGCGTGACCTCGACGGTCAAGCGTTGCGCCCGGCTGACGATCCAGCGGTCGGCCAACGACTTTGGCTGCACCGCCTCCAGCGCCGGGATGCCGCCGCCAAGCGCCTCTGTCTGGCCGATGACAAAGCGGGCGGCGTTCCAGATTTTATTGGCAAAGTTGCGGTTGCCGACGATGCGCGCGGGCGCCAGCTTCATATCGTTGCCGGGCGTGCTGCTGGTGGCCAGCGTGAAACGCAGCGCATCGGTGCCATACTCATCCATGACCTCGATGGGGTCGATGACATTGCCGAGCGACTTGCTCATCTTGCGGCCCTGCTCGTCGCGCACCAACCCATGCAGATAGATCGTGTGGAACGGCACGACGCCGAGGAAGTGGATACCCGACATCACCATGCGCGCCACCCAGAAGAAGATGATGTCGTAGCCCGTTTCGAGGACGCTGGTGGGATAGAAGCGCCGCAGGTCAGGCGTATCGTCCGGCCAGCCAAGCGTGCTGAACGGCCAGAGCCACGAGCTGAACCACGTATCCAGCACGTCGGGGTCGCGCTCCAATCGTGAGCCATCGCAGTGCGGGCAGGTCGTCGGGTCTTCGCGCGCGACAATGATTTCGCCACAGTCCTGGCAATACCATGCGGGGATACGGTGGCCCCACCAGAGCTGGCGTGAGATATTCCAGTCGCGAATGTTTTCCAGCCAGTCGGTGTAGATTTTGTTGAAGCGCTCAGGCACGATGCGCAACTGCCCGTACTTGAGCGCGCCGAGCGCCCCAGTCGCCAGCGGCGTCATCTTGACCCACCACTGCATGGAGATCAGCGGCTCGATGACTGTGCCACAGCGCGAACAGTGGCCCAGCGGAATCTCGTATGGATCCGCCTTGACAAACAGCCCCAGCTTGCGGAACGCCTCGACAACCGCCTCGCGCGCCTCGAGGCGATCCATCCCGGCGAACTCGCCCGCGGCCTCGGTCATCTTCGCATCGAAGCCAATGACCTGAATCCGCTCCAGCCCGTGGCGGGCGCCAACCTCGAAGTCGGTGGGGTCGTGCGCCGGGGTCATCTTGACCGCGCCTGTGCCAAACTCTTTATCAACGGCAGCATCGGCGATGATGGGTATGCGCCGATTCATGATGGGCAGGATGGCATGACGGCCCACCAGATCGCGGTAGCGCTCGTCTTCGGGATTCACCGCGACACCCGTATCGCCCAATATCGTCTCGGGCCGGGTGGTGGCGACGGTGATATAGCGTGTCTCGCGCTCGCCATCGAGTGGCTCCAGGGGATAGCGCACGTAGTAGAGCGCGCCGGGCGTCGTTTCGACATCAACCTCCAGGTCAGAGATCGAACTCATATCCTTTGGACACCAGTTGATGATACGCTCGCCACGATAGACCAGCCCCTCCTCGTAGAGGCGGACAAAGACCTCGCGGACGGCGTCGCTCAGCCCGTCATCCAGCGTGAATCGTTCGCGTTCCCAATCGCACGATGCGCCGAGGCGGCGATGCTGATCCTGAATGCGGTGCTTGTACTGGCGCACCCACTCCCAGACGCGCGCGACGAATTGCTTCGCGCCCCATCGTGTGGCGGTCGGAGCCTTCCCGCGCCACCTGCCGCTCGACGACGGCCTGTGTGGCGATGCCCGCGTGATCTTCGCCCGGTACCCAGAGCGTGGGGTCGCCGAGCATACGATGGTAGCGAATCATGATGTCTTCGAGCGTCGCGGTGATCGCGTGGCCCAGGTGTAACGCGCCCGTGACGTTGGGCGGTGGCATGCTGATGACAAACGGCTTACGCCCTGGATCTTGCGGATTCTCGCGCGGCTTGAAATAGCCGTTCTCTTCCCACCAGCGATACAGCCGCTGCTCCACCGCCTGTGGCTCATACGCCTTGGGAATCTGGTCGAGCCGCCGCTCCTCTGTCTTATCCACTGTCATGTTCCAGCCCTTTCACCGCTGCCTCACCATCGCGGAAACACAAAACGAGCCTTCCCTCCGGTAAAGGACGAGGAAAGCTCGTGGTACCACCCTTATTCGCGAGACGCCACCTGGTGGCATGCTCGCCTCACAGGCGCGTTAACGGGCGCATCCCGTGTGCGGCTGGCGAATCCTCGCGGATCGCTCACCGCACCGGCTCACAGGTCACTTCGCGCGGGCGCGTATGCCAGGGGAAGCTCGCAGCCAATGGCTTCCCGTCTCTTGTGGCGCGCGCCCGCCTACTTCTCCTGGTCATAGCCAGTTGCAAACACACTATTCAGTATATGCTATGCCTGCCCGTCTGGCAATCGGCCCTGATGGCTAGCTGTGTGTCTCCGCCAGAACACCCTTTGCCTTCGCGGCGGCCGTCGCTGGGCGGTTGACAGGCGTCGCGGGAGTGCGCCCACGCAACCAGCTCGGAAGCCGACCCAGTGGATTCACGCCGGTCAGGCGGCGGAAGGTGAAGATAAACAGGAACAGCAAGACCCAGTTTGCGATGCCCGAGACGGCGATGCGTCCGGTATCGCCTAACGGCAGCAACAACAACGCGCCGGTCAGCAGGATATTGACGAGTGTCAGCGGGATCAGGAAGAGCCAGGCGAAGCGCATCAATTGGTCGGCGCGCAGACGCGGCAGTGTCGCCCGAACCCAGACGAAGAGCGTCAGCAGCGCGCCCATCTTAAACAGGAACCAGAAGACGCAGATGATATTGAAGACCACCTGTCCCCAGAAGCTACCAAGCGCGCCGGTCCAGAAGCCGATAGCCGTGCCCGGCCCCGCCCATCCACCGAGGAAGAGTGTGGTCGCCACCGCCGAAACGATGGTCATGTTGCCATACTCGCCCAGGAAGAACATCGCCCAGCGCAGACCGCTATACTCCGTCAGATAGCCCGCGACCAGCTCGGATTCCGCCTCGGGCAGATCGAAGGGCGCGCGATTCGTTTCGGCAAGCCCACATATGTAGTAGATAACCAGTCCCAGGGGCTGAAGAAACACGAACCAGAGCCAGGGCGAATCAGGACGCATCTGCGCCGCCACAATCTGCGAGAAGGAGATCGAGCCGACACCACAGACACTGAGGTCGGGCGCGGCGCCCGCGCAGGCTGGCGTAAGAACGCTGGACAACATCACCACCGGAACGATGGCAAGCACCAGCGGCAACTCATAGGAGATCATCTGCGCCGCCGACCGCAGGCCGCCGATCAGCGCATATTTGTTGTTCGATCCCCAGCCCGCCATGAAAACGCCGATGACATCAATCGAGCTGAGCGCAACATAGTAGATGATGCCCGTGCCGAGCGCGCCAGCCGTCAGATAGGGCGAGAATGGCAACACCACGAACGCCGTAATCACCGGGGCAAAGAAGACCATCGGCGCGAGGCGGAAGATGACAAAGTCTGTTTTGGCAGGCTTGACATCCTCTTTGAGCATCAGCTTGCCCACGTCGAGCAGGCTCTGAAAGATCCCCTGAGGCCCATAATGCAGTGGCCCGACGCGATCCTGCATCAGCGCCATGAGCTTACGCTCCCAGTAGACCATGACCGTCGCCGCCGCCATCAGGAAAATCAGCGAGAAGAGAAAAGTGACGACGAAGTGGATGATGTTCTGTACGACGTCGTTCATGCGTCCTCCGTATCAGCGATCCACGTCGCCGAGATCAATATCGATACTGCCCAGAATGGCGATGACATCGCCAATCTTGTTGCCGCGCAACAACTCTGGCAAAATCTGTAGGTTTAGGAATGAAGGCGACCGAATCTTGGCCCGCCAGGGATATTCCGAGCCGTCGCTAATCATGTAGATGCCCAACTCACCACGGCCACTCTCGACGGCATAGTACGCCTCGCCACGCGGTGGGCGCAGCGCCAGCGGCACACGTTGCGAGATCGAGCCGCCGGGCATCTTCTCCAGCGCGATGCGGCAGAGACGCACGCTCTCGGCCATCTCCTGCATACGCACCATATAACGCGCAAAGCAGTCGCCTTCCTGCCGCACCTGGGGACGGACAGCGACTTCGCGATACGCGCCATATGGCCGCGTAACCCGAAGATCGAAGTTGACGCCAGAGGCGCGCAGGTTGGGGCCAGTCACCCCATAGGCCACCCCCTGCTGTGGATCAATGTAGCCGACACCTTGCGTGCGCGCATCAAAGATTTCGTTCCCAGTCAGCAATTCGTGCAATTCAGGGATGCTGACCTTCTCGAAGTTGTCCATCCAGGCCTCACACTGCTGCATCCAGCCACGTGGGAAGTCATGCACCACACCGCCGGGACGCATATAGTTGTGGGTGAAGCGGTGACCGCTCAGCGACTCAAACATATCCATGAGGCCCTCGCGGTCGCGGAAGCACCAGAGTATCGGCGTAAACGCGCCCAGATCCAGACCATAGGTGCCTATCGCGACCAGATGGCTCGCGATACGGGCCATCTCACTGACGAGCAGGCGGATGTATTGCGCGCGCCGTGGCGGCTCGACGCCCATGATCGCCTCGATGGCGCCGACGTAGGCTGTCTCATTGATCATCGGGTTGAGATAGTCGGCGTTGTCGATGTAGCGCGCCCCGTGGATGTAGGGGCGGTTCTCGAAAATCTTCTCCATCCCACGGTGCAGATAGCCAATCACGGGCGTGCAGTTCACGACCGTCTCGCCCTCCAGCGTCAGCACCAGGCGCAACACACCGCTCGTCGAGGGATGCTGCGGGCCTAGATTGAGGATCATTTCCTCGCTGCGCAACCCGCTGGTGTCTTCAAAAAATCCCGCCGTAGTACCCGCGGATGTATCGGTGGCCATGCGCTATTCCTCCTGCGGCTTCGATGCGGGATCAAGGAATTGTTCGTCAATCGTGTAGCCATGCATCGCGTTCGCATCGGTTCCCACACCCTGGCCAGTTTCGAGGAAGACCGCCTCATTGCCAAAGGTCGTCATGCCAGGATGGATACGCTCCTGCTGCCCCTGGCCCAACCGCTTGAGGACGATGCGCTCCTGTTTGCGCTGTTGCTCACCAGAGACCGCGCGAATCGCATCGACCTGCGTCGTGGCGCGATCATGCGCCACCGAGGGAGTCGTCGTGAAACTCTTGAGCAATGGATGCCCCTCGAACTCGTCATCGAGCAGCATGCGCCTCAGGTCGGGATGCCCGACAAAGCGAATGCCGAAGAGATCATAGGTTTCTCGCTCGAGCCAGTTCGCTGATTCATACATGCTGACGAGCGATGGAATTTGCGGGTCATCGTGCGGTGTCTTGACGCGCATCTGCACGAGCCAGTTATGGCTGATGGAGCGGAAGTGATAGATGGTTTCCAGGTGCTCGATCATGTCCACACCGGAGACCGAGGTGAGCATCTCGAAGCCCAGGACATCACGCAGGAAACGGCCCGCTTCGACCACTTGCTCAGACGCGATCTCGATACTCACGATGCCCGCATTCAGACGACGTTTGGGCACTGGCTGCCCCACCTGCCCATCGAGTTGAGCAAGCGCGTTCAGCAGACTATTCACGTGGTCACGGTCATAGGCAAGCAGCGAGGGCGCCCCTGTGGCTCCCGCTGCGCGAGGCGCTATATCCAACGGATAACCCCTTTCCGCCAGGCGTAGACGAGACCCAGCGCCAGCACGACAATGAAGAAGACGATCTCCACAAAGCCGAACCAGCCCAGTTGCTGAAAGATCACCGCCCAGGAGAGGATAAATACGATATCGACGTCGAAGACGACGAAGAGCAACGCAAAGATATAGAAGGCGAGCGGAAATTGCACCCATGCCGAGCCAAGAGGCGTCTCGCCGGACTCGTAGGTATCGAACTTGCTGGGCGCGTGCGTGCGTCGTTTGAGCAGAACCCCATTGATGGCGTTGAAGGTAACCAGCCCACCGATGACAAACGCGCAACCACCCAGAAAGAAGATAGCAGCGAAGAGATATCCTGTCGCGACCACGCGCACCTCCTGGAGTATCGTGGAGTATCTTGCCACTCTTCGACGCGGCCAGTACATCGCACGCCCGGTCGTTGGGAATCCGGGCAAATAGAGTGACGTGGCCAACCAATGTGGATCGTACCGCGCCACCTTCGATTATAACATAGCTCCTGCCAGCGGACAACGCGCCCAGACTCACCTTTCCTGCTATTGGCGCGCATGCCTACTCGTGCCATTTGTGCCATTTGGGTGATATGCTCCGCTGAACTGTGAACTGCTTCCTATACTCTCTGGCCAGATGCAGATAACATTGACGGGTTGGCTCGTCTATGGGTTACAGAGGTATCCGCGCGGAAGATTCCTGGATGATGAGACAGGCTGAGGCGCGGACAACTATCAGCTTGATGTCCCTTGTAAGCGACCTTTGTAATGGTACAATAAAAGTCGCTTCAGGCGCGAATCGGGCGCAAATTTCGTTATGCTATACTGAGGCGCTGTCGCAGCGTCACACACGTCACGTGGCATGCTGTCACGCGGAAAAATCAGTAGGCGCACGGCGCCTGCGCGAAATATACGTGGAGAGGATGAGGTATGCAGTGCTGGCAGTGTGGCGCAGACGTGCAGCCGGGAGAGCGCACGTGCGGCAACTGTGGCGCCCGGCAGGCATCGTCACCAGATGGTCGGTCGCAGCGTTACTCGCAACAGCGCAATCCCTCTTCGCGCAATTCGTCGCGACGCCCGCGTGATGACGAGTGGGAGTCAGATGCGCACGGCGCGGAGGATGGTTACGGGCTGGACGACGAATCCACCTACGGATCTCCGCCTATCCCCGCGATGATCGCCGTGGTGGTCGGAGAGGCGAGCGACCCAACGGTGATGATGGCCGAGGAGATGCGCGTTCAGACTGGCGCGGACAGCAGCGTGGCAGGTCGCAGGCAGGTCAGGGATCGGATGCCCATGGTCGGCTATTCTCAGGATGATTATGGGCAATCGGGTGTCTATGACGACGACTACGCGAGCAAGGAATATGGCGCTCCACCGCCTGATCCGTTTGATGATCCGCGAGCGCCGCGCAGTCTGCGCTCGACGCCACGACGTGGGCCAGACGCGGGATCTGGAAATCCGCCGGATGATGGCCGGTCGCGGCGGCCACCCACCGACCCTTCACGCGACCGCCGCCGCGACGAGAGTGGCTATCGTGGACGTAGCGGCTACGGGCCAGATGGTCTGATGCCACCTCAGGGCGGCGCGCCAGATCAGTACCCGAATCAGTATGAGGAGCCAGGCCGCGCACGGCGTGGGCCACCCTCGTCCGCGGATAATCGCTATGGACGCTCGTCCGTCTCACGCGGCCAGCCAGCGCCCTATGATGATCGGTACGGCGGCCAGGGCTACGATGACGGGTACGGTGATGAGTATAGCGGGCAACAACCCGCGCCGCGCCAGGGCTATGGCCGTCGCATGCCACAGGATGAGTCAGCATGGTATCAACAGGTAGGCACACGAGCACGCGGGATGCAACAGCGCTGGGGCGAAACTCTCAACAGTCTCAGGATTCCTGGTATACGCCCGCAGGAAGAAAGCCGCCGACGGCAAGTCGTCATCGCGCCGTGTGGTGACCACCGTTGTGTTGCTGCTGGTGCTCGCTGGCGCGCTTGTCGCCGGTATTGTCGTGGTCGGGCCACGCGTCCTGGAAAAGCTCCATCCCTCGGCGACTAGCTCGTCCTCGTCACTGTGCGTGCCTTCAGGCGCGGCGACCGATGGCGCTGTACCGACGCCAGACTCCCACTTCAAGCAGTTCACCAGTTCGCGCTCACGCTATGGCATGAACTATCCCGAAACATGGACCGTTGAGCCACAGCAGAAGGTCGCCAGCGGCTACGACTATATCGATGTCTATACGCTCCCAAACTCGTCGAGTTCGGTGAGTATCGAACAGGCGCAAGCGGCATGCGCGCTGACGGACATCAACATCATCCAGGGTGAAGTCACCGCCGCGCAGCAGCAGAACATTACTTTCACCGAGGTAACCTCTGCCGCCACAAGCCAGACTATCAGTGGCGAACAGTGGCAGCGGCGCGAGTATGACGTCAGCGACAAAGGGGTGACGCTGCACATGGTCATCCTGGCCTGCCACCATCAGGGTCGCGCCTATGTGATCGTCCTCGTGAGCAAGAGTACGACATTTAATCAGGATAGCACGGGCATCTACACGCCGATGCTGAAATCCTTCACATTCACGAAGTGATGGGGCTGGCGGGTAACGTTGTTTTAGCACGGCGGCTGGCGGCTGAAGCCGCGCCTAAGGGCTATGCGCCGCAAAGCCCGCCTGCGCGGGCTGCAGAGCGTACCGACCGTGTGGTCAGTTGGCTCCGGGAGATTAAGAAACAGCATACCGTAGGCTGAAGCCCACGGCTAATTATGTCCGTTCGGTACGTGCGCCGCAGGCAAGTAGGTATGCATTGGAAGGGATTAGCCTGCGGCTGGGTACACCTGGAACCCAGGTTGCCGTCGCTCACCAACAATCAGCCGTCCGACGCCTCCATGGCGGCCTCGTAGTAAGCGCGCGTATCGGGGTCGTGGCAGACAAACGTCACGCGCGCTGGCAGATCATTATTTGCCAACGCCGCGCTCACCTCGGCGACGGCGATACGCGCGGCGCGCTCGCGTGGGAAGCCATAGATCCCCGTGCTGATCGCTGGGAACGCAATGGTTCGCAGGCCATGCTGTCGCGCCAGCGCCAGACTGTTGCGGTAACAGCTTGCCAGTAGTTCGTCCTCGTCGTTGGCGCCACCACGCCAGACCGGGCCAACCGTGTGGATGACGTGGCGGGCGGGCAGGCGATAGCCGCGTGTGATCTTCGCCTCGCCCGTGCGGCAACCGCCCAGCGTCCTGCATTCCTCAACCAGTTCTGGGCCAGCCGCCCGGTGAATCGCGCCGTCTACACCGCCACCGCCAAGTAGCGAGCTATTCGCCGCGTTGACGATAGCATCAACATCGAGGCTGGTAATGTCACCGGAGACGATCAGGATGCGTTCCGCCATACACTGGCCTCCTTCTTTCGCTTCCTTCGGGTGGCGGCGGCTGGATTATTGCGAGGTGTCTGGAGCGGGTATCGTCTGCCCAAGCTGAATACGATCAATCTTCCAGCCGCCATTCTGGCTGGTCAGGTAGATCGTCTGCACCTGCGCCTGGGTGGTGTTGCCCCGGCGCACAACGTCAATCGTCACCACGGCGTTTGACCCCTGAACCTTGGCGTCGCCCTGCACCGTATACGATTGCACGATACCACCAACCGAGTCATACGCGCTGAACTGAGAGGTAAAGTCGGACTGGGAGAGATGCGTTTTCGCGTCATCGGAGAAGTAGCCGTAGGCGCGTGGATAGTCCTGCTGGTGGAGCGCGCCATAGAAGTCGAGCGTGACCTGGCTGGGATCGTTGAGTTGATTGTGGAACCAGACGCCGCTGGCCACCGCCACCGCCGCCGAGACGCCGCATGCCAGCAACAGCGCCACCGCCACCGCCGCCAGCGCAATCGTCAACAATGAGCGGCGCTTCCGTGGCATCGTGGGCACGGGATTACGCGCATTCGAGGCGGAGAGCTTGCGCATGCGCGCGCTGATATCGGGGCGGTCGCTCAGCTCACGGCGACGACTGCTCCAGAATGCCGCTCAGGTCTGGTCGGCTCTTCGTATCGCCCATCACTTCCCCCTCCCAGGCGCCGCGACGTTGACATCGCTGACATCATCCTGGCCGCCATCGTCCTATCCTCGTGCTCGCCAGTATAGTGATTTAGCAGCCGTGGCGCAACGGCAATGGTACGTATATGGCATATACTGCACTGTCTGGAGTTATCCACAGTGGAGTCCGCTCTCATGGCTCATGCCACCGCATCGACCGATTTGACCGAACGCATCCGCGAATACGCCCTGTCGCTAGGCTTCGATCTGGTGCGCATCACCACCGCCGACCCCATGCCAGAGACCGAGGCGGCGCTGAAGGAGCGCATCGGGCAGGGGCTGATGGGCGGCCTCGACTGGTTCACGGCCGAACGCGCCGAGGTCGCGGCCAATCCGCGCGCGTTGCTGCCGACGGCGCAATCGGTGATCGCGCTGGGGACGTTTTACCTCACCGATGCCCCACGCGACGAGACGACGCCGGGCGACCCACATGGGCGGCTCTCGTGCTACGCCTGGGGGGACGACTACCACGAGGTCATCCGCGCGCGGCTGGATGCGCTGGCCGCCTTCATCCGCGAGTCCGCGCCGCCGGAGCACGAGAAAACCATCGTGTTTGTGGATACCGGACGGATGGTGGATCGCGCCATCGCGCAGCGGGCGGGACTCGGCTGGTACGGCAAGAACACGAATATCCTGACCAAAGGCTGGGGATCGTGGCTCTTTCTGGCGGAGGTCGTCACCAGCCTGGAACTGGCGCCGGATGAGCCGCTGATGGCCAACTGCGGCCAGTGCGAGGTCTGCCTGCACGCCTGCCCCACCAACGCCTTCGTCGCGCCGTATGTGCTGGATAACCGCCGCTGCATCTCGTATCTCACCATCGAGCTACGCGGCAGCATCCCGATGGAGCTACGCCCGCTGATTGGCGCGCACGTCTTCGGCTGCGACATCTGCCAGCAGGTCTGCCCGGTGAATCTGATCGCGGTGAAGCGGCTGCGCCAGCGCGGCCAGTTCGGCGTCGAGGGCGAGCGCCCGATGTTCCAGCCACGGCCAGCAGTCGGCTCCAGCCCCGCGCTGATCCCGCTGCTGAAGCTGGATGATGAGGGCTTCCGCGAACGCTTCCGTCACAGTCCGGTCAAGCGGGCGAAGCGGCGCGGGCTGCTGCGTAACGTCTGTGTCGCGCTCGGCAACATCGGCGATCCGGTAGCCATCCCGGCGCTATCCGATGCCCTGCACGACGCGGAGCCGCTGGTGCGTGGCCACGCCGCCTGGGCGCTCGGACGCATCGGCGGAACTGATGCGCGCGCCGCCCTGGAAAGCGCGCTGAGTGATGAGACGGACGCGACGGTGCTACAGGAGATTCGCTACGCGCTGGCGATATGTGGGAGTGAAGGTGATGGGGGGCATTTACGTTTGTCTGGGGCTACCGTGCCGTGGCATGAATGCCACAGCTATTGGAGGTTCGTCGCGCGAGCCGGCCTTGTTCGGCATGACCACCGCGCGACTATCGCAAGGTCATCTTGGTAGCATAGACACGCGAGTGACTCCCAGAGCGCCACGTAGGCGCGGATGTATCCGCCCGCATGCCCTACGATCCAGCACGCGCGCCCACACTCAGCCGGAAACCGCTGTAGAAGTTGAGGAAGACTGACGGGATGTTGAAAGCGGTGTGCAGCGCGCGGTATCTCCCATTCGCCTAGCGGAAGCACTGAAGCACGGTAACGCGCCAACCACGTAGCAACGCGGTTGATCACGTAGAATTACGGCTCTCGGGTCTCCAGCGTCGTTTTTGCGGCCGATAAGGCGATAGGGCATATACAGGCTGCTCGTGCCGACTACCCAGACGTTGCCCGCCATGTCCTGGACTATTATAGGGGCTGGCGCCGTTTCGGCGCCTGTCAGCTCGGCAGAGAGTCTCTCCTCATGCCTCGTTTCGCGGGTGTTGCAGCGCGCTGCGTCGAAATGCGTCACCCCACGGGGTAGATGCGCCCATCAGCTCCCCGCGCCGCCTTCTCCCACTCCGCCTCGCTCGGCAGCCGCCAGGGCTGTCCGGTCAGTTTCGCTATGCCAGTTGGTATATGTACGCTGTATCGTCCCATGAGACACAGACCACCAGAATGCGTCAGGCTGCGTCTGCGGCTCCGGCCAGTCTGTCATGTATCCAATTGACGTGAATGCAGGTGGCTCGCGCACGGCGTTGGCGCGCACCGCGCAGGCGTATTCGGCGACGGTGACGGGGTGCTCGCGCCGATGGCAAAATGACGTCCACCCTTCGACGGGATGCTGCGGCGTCTCATTCGTCGCGCGCGTCTTTGTCGCAGCGCTTCGTCGCTGCCCATTATGAAGTGCAGACGCCTCCAGGTACTCCGGGCAGATGCGGCGGCAGGATACACTCAATGCCAGCTATGGTGTAGCCGCGAAAACCGAGATCGTCAGAGCGTCATGCTGTGCAGCCAGATGCAGCGGCAAGGCGCGCTGTTGGCGGGCGCGGCTGACGAACCTGGGCGCCGATTGCCCTCCCGGGATCCGCGGGATGAGCTTGCAAGCATGGTGTAGCCCATCGGCGGCTTTCACGGGCAGACGATCATTTCGACGCATGCCAGTAGCATATGCCCCATCTAACTTTGCTGCTGGAATACCCATATGATGCGCGCGGGAACCGACACTAGGATTAGCCGCAGGGCTTCAGCCTGCGGCCTGGGCGCCTACCACTCACGTCGCCCTCATGGGCAACTTTGGTCTTCCAGCCGCTCCGCCGCCCGCAGCGCACGCGCAATCCACCAGCGCAGCCGCGCCAGCGCAGCCTGTCGCGCCACGCCCGCCGGAGCCGTGAGCGCCGTCCGCGCCATCGCCTCGCCGCAGGTCAGCACCGTGCGCAGATAGCCCGCGTCCGCCAGCGCCAGCCAGGTCGCGTCGTCGAGCGATTGCCCGCGCATCCGTAGCGCGCGCGTTAACCGGGCGCGATAGAGCGCCAGCACGCGCGTCGGGTCAACGGCCAGCCATGTGCTGGCCAGCCAGAGGGGATCATAGGTGGCCGGGCCAGCCAGCGCCAGCGCCCAATCGAGCAGCAGCAGCCGTCGCCCGCCGTGAACCGCGGGCAGCCAGCCGAGATTTGGCCCCCAGACATCGCCATGCGCCAGCGTCCGGGGCAGCTTCTCGATGGCGCGCACGATGCGTCCCGGCTCCGCCATGATCGCCTGAAAGCGCTCGGTGGCGGACTCGCCCGCCAGCGCGAAGAATGTCTCCCAGCTTTCGGCGGCAATCGGCAGGTAAGGCAATGCATCGCCAGCGGCCAGCCGCGCCGCGACGCCCAACGGCCCCGTCACCAGCAGCGCCCGCTCCGGCGACATCAGCCCCAGCGCGGGATCGTCGAGGCGAGGATCATTCCAATAGCGCGCATGCATCCGCGCCAGCCGATCCACCAGCGCGACCGCATCAGACGGAATCGTCCCCGGTGGCGTGCGATATGGCTGGGGCAGCAGGTAGCGCCGCACGTCGCGCATCAGCAGCGCCGCGCCAGTGGGTTGCTGTCGTGGCCCGCCAAACGCGATAGCCAGCGTGGGGGTGGCGATGTCACGCGGCAGGTCGTCTAAGCAGGCCAGATGCGAAAAGCTGCGCCTCGCGGATGCGCGTATCGCCAGATGTCTCGCCCAGCCAGCCCTCCAGCGGCTCCGAATACTTCAGCACACGAGTATATTCGCTGTCCGCAGCCATGCGCACTCTCGCAGCCAGAGCCGATACACTCGACCGCCAGAGAGGCCGCCCGCCATCGCCTCGACGCGCGTGATCTCGGCAGCCTCTACGCCCAACTGTGGCAGAAGCGCCTCTGCCTCCCCTGGCAGCGAAAAGATCCCCATACTCATGCTCCAGTGAGTCTCTGCCAGTCCGCGCAGGCGGACTTCGTGGCCGCAGGCCAAAAAGGCGCGGTTTCAACCGCCCGCACGCTCCATGACCTTGGCGTATTCTGAGAGTTTTTCAAGAAATCTAACGCACTCTCGACAGAAGATGCGTTTAGCCATATGCTTCTGAAAACACTGAAGTGCGCTTATCATGTCGGAGACTATCCGATTGAGAGCATCTCAGCGGCGAAAGGACATTACGGGTCGTGCTCAAAGCCGTCTGGCAGAAATTTGACCATGATTGGGGCTGGAATCTGGCACGCCTGCTGGCCTATACCTGCATCATGGGATTGTTCTCAGTGCTCGGTTTGGAACTGGTGCTCCTCAGTCTGTTCCTGCGCATCGCGAGTCCCGACGCCGAACAGGGAGTCGTGCGCGCCATTGTGCGACTGCTGCCAGATCGCGTGACCGGCGCGGCGGTGATGTCATTCGCCGATGGCATCGAACACGCGCCATTTATTCTCGTGCTACTTGGCCTACCCGTCGCCCTCTGGTATGGCACACGCTTCTTCGTCGTCATCGAAAGCTGCCTCTGCGTCATCTTCCGTCGCCAGCAACGCACCTTCCTCCGCCAGAATCGCGTCGCGCTGCTGATGCTGCTGTTGTTCGCGGCGGCGTTGCCGGTGATGGTGGTCTCAGCCACGTTTACGCCCGTCGTCAATATCGGTCTGAGCCACAGTACTATACCGCATTCACGCCTCGCCAATGAGCCGACGATGGCGGCGCTGGCGATGTTCGTCAGTCTTGCGCTGAACTTCCTGATACTGCTCATCTTCTACAGCTTCGTGACACCCAAGCGGCGTCTCAATCCGCCACACCTGGCTGGGCGCGCTGCTCGGCGCTGTGCTGGCCCAGGGGTATATCCTCATCTTCCCGGTCTACACCCGCGAGGTCTTACAACCGCAGCATTTCGGCACCGTGGCTGGGTTCGTCTTTGTCGTGCTGGTCTTCTTCTACGCCTATTCCTTCTTCGTCATCTCCGGCGCGGAACTGTCCTCCTGGCGGGCGGGCTATCGGGCCGCGCCTCACTCCATCACCGATACACTGGCCCGTGCGTACCCGGCGATACACTTCCCGTTCAAGCCCGCAAAGCGTCGCAAAGTGGTGGTTGAGCCGCCAGTGGAAAGCGCCGCATTTGTCCTGCCAGCAGACGATCAGGTGGACCTTGTCGCCGACTGAACGCCCCTGCCCGCGCCGCGTGCGATAATACCACGAGAAGCTGACGGCAGGCTGATGCGGGAGGGAGCGCGGCGCACATGCGGGCGGAGATATTGGTTCCCCAGGCCGTGCGCGGACGGCTCGCCGCCGAACACCTGTATAGCTACCATGTCCCCGAAACACTGATATCCACGGTGCGTGTCGGGCATCTGGTCGCCATCCCTTTTGGCGAGCGCACTACCGCTGGAATCATCTGGGCGCTCGACGCCAGCGACGACCTCACTGCGGCAGATTCGCCAGCGCCGCCCACCACACGGCTGCGTTCGATCACGCGCCTGCTGCTGGACGAGCCGCTGCTCTCAACGACCCATCACGCGCTGGCCGAGTGGATCGCCGACTATTACGCCACGCCACTCGCCGACGCTGCCCGCCTGATGCTGCCACCGGGGCTGATGAGTAGCATGCGCGAGGTGTTGCTGCCTGTTGAACCCCCACACGACGCCTCCGTTGCGCTGGCGCCGGACGCCGCGAAGATGCTCGGGCTACTGCGCGAGCGGGGGCGTCTCGAACGGACGTGGATTCACGAGGCGCTGGGGGCGCAGCGCGCGCGCGCCGCCATCTCCGCGCTCCTCGCGTCTGGCTACGCCTCGCTGGTGACGGAGACACCAGGGGCGCAGCGCGAGCGACGACGTGAGCGATTCATCCGGCTGGCGGGATCGCCGGAACAGATCGCCGCCTGGCAGAGCGTCGCCCGCGCCACGCTGGATGGGCAAATCGCCCACCAATCCATGTCACTGGCTGGCAGGAGAGCGCCAGTACACCGATCACGTGGCGAGGAGCAGGATAACGAGCGGCTGCTACGCCAGCTTGCGGTGCTCGACGTGCTCTCGCGGCCCGGCCTAGCCGCAGTCCTGGCGGCTGGAAGAACTGCAACGGCTGACGCGCGCCACCGCCACTGCCCTCCGCGATTTACAGACTGCCGGGCTGGTCGCCATTGTCGAGACGACGGTACGGCACGATCCACTGGCAGGCCGCGCCATCGCCCAGACGACGCCACTCGCGCTGACAGCCGCCCAGGCGCGCGCGCTGGCCACCATCACCGCATCGCGCGAGCCGGGAGCCAGCGAGGTGTTTCTGCTGCATGGCATCACTGGCAGCGGCAAGACCGAAATCTACTTGCAGGCGCTGGCCGCGACGCTGGCGCGGGGAGAGCGTGGCATCGTGCTCGTTCCCGAAATCGCGCTGACACCGCAGGCGCTGGAACGCTACGCCGGGCGTTTCCCTGGCCGGGTCGCGCTGCTGCATAGCGGACTCAGCGACGCCGAGCGGCTGGATGAATGGCGGCGCATCCGCGCGGGCGAGGTCGATGTGGTGCTTGGCTCGCGTTCCGCCCTCTTCGCGCCGATAGAGCGGCTGGGCTTGATCGTGGTGGATGAGGAGCATGAAGGCGCCTACAAGCAGGATCGCCGCCCCACCTATCACGCGCGCGATGTCGCCATCCGCCTGGGCAAGCTGACCGGGGCCACGGTCGTGCTGGGCAGCGCCACGCCCTCGGTCGAATCGTACTGGCAGGCGCAGGTGGGCGCCTATACGCTGGTGGAACTGCGCGAACGCGCGCCCGCTGGCGAACAGGGCGCGCCTCCTATGGGGTTGCCGCCCGTCACCCTGGTCGATCTGCGCGCCGAGCTACGCGAGGGCAACACCAGCATCCTCAGCGATCCGCTGGTGGCGGCGCTGCACGAGACGCTCGAACGCGGCGAGCAGGCGATTCTCTTCCTCAATCGGCGCGGCATGGCCAGCATGGTTGTCTGCCGCGAATGTGGCTATGTCGTCCGCTGCACCCACTGTGACATCTCGATGACGCTCCACGCCAGCGAGCGCGCCGTCATCTGCCACTATTGCGGGCGCAAGGCTAGCGTGCCGCATGTCTGCCCCATCTGCCATGGTACCAGCATTCGCTTCTTCGGCCTGGGCACCGAGCGCGTCGAGAGCGCCGTCAAACGTCGATTCCCGGCGGCGCGGGTGCTGCGCTGGGATCGCGACACGGCAAAGACACGCCAGACGCACGAAGAGCTGCTGCGCGCGTTCGCCGAGCGCCGCGCCGATGTGCTGGTGGGCACACAGATGATCGCCAAGGGGCTGGATCTCCCGGCGGTGACGCTGGTCGGCGTCGTCTCCGCTGATATCGCGCTCTTCCTGCCAGATTTTCGGGCCTCCGAGCGCACCTTCCAGTTGCTGACGCAGGTGGCGGGCCGCGCCGGACGTGGCGCCCAGGCTGGGCGCGCGCTGATCCAGACATTCAACCCCGACCACTTCTGCATCCAATCCGCCGCTCACCATGACTATGCCGGGTTCGTCAGCGCCGAGGTGGCCGCTCGCCAGCGCTACGGCTATCCGCCATTCCGTCGCTTCATCAAGTGCACCTTCACCCACCGCGACCGCTATACTGCGCAGGTGGAGGCGACGGCCCTCGCTGGCCGCCTGGAATATCTGCTGCGCGAACTCGATCTGCCAGAGTCCGATATCGTCGGCCCAGCGCCCGCCTTTATGGAGCGCCTGCGTGGCTCCTACCACTGGCAGGTGATCGTGCGCGGGCCAGAGCTACGCCCGCTGCTGCACGCGCTGGCGCACGAGGACTTGCCGCGCGGCTGGGCGATAGACATCGACCCCGCCTCGACCCTCTAACGAGTATTTAGTCATGAACAGTTTAGGACTTGACAATCATTAGCGACCATGATACTATCATTAAAGAAGTTACTTCCATACAGGAAGTCTTTCAGATAGCAGCACAGTCTGCTTCAATCAAGAAACGCGGCTAGCAAGGGCTAGCATGAAAGGGTTGCATACGATGGCCTGGGATTTTGATACTTCGCATTCTACGATTGAATTTACCGCCAAGCATATGATGGTGACGAACGTCAAAGGGCGCTTCAATAGCTTCAGCGGCGACGCGCACCTCGACGAAGAGCGCCCCGCCGATTCCAAGGTGGATGTCACGATTGATCTCGCCAGCCTGGCGACTGGCAACGAGGGACGCGATAATCACCTCCGCTCCGCCGATTTCTTCGATGTTGAGCACTTTCCGACCGCGACCTTCCACAGCACCTCGGTTGAGCCACACGGCGAGGATCGTCTGCGCGTCGTCGGTGATCTGACGATTCACGATGTGACGAAGCCCGTCACGCTCGATGTGACCATCGAAGGCAAGTTCAAGGATATGCAGGGCAAAGACCGCTACGCCTTCACCGCCACCACCTCCTTCAGCCGCAAAGAGTTCGGGCTGGAGTGGAATGTCGCCCTGGAGTCCGGCGGCTGGCTGGTCAGCGATAAGATCACCATCACGATTGACGCCCAGGTGATCGCCCCTGTTGTAGAGCCTGCGGCCACGCGCTAATCGCTCACGAAGCATAGCTGAACGAGAGACGCGGTAGCCACCTGGCTGCCGCGTTTTTTGCCGCACGTGTGAGGCGGAGACGCAGCAAAGTCACATCTCCACACCATCTCCCTGTGTTACACTGGCGTCCAGTGGGCTATTCCAGCCTGCTCCACGAAGAAACCGCATCAATGACGATGGAGGCAAATCACCATGAGCGGCACAACGCAAACGTCCAATACGCCCCGACAGCGCAAGCAAACGATGTATGAGCGCTATCTGCGCACCGATGAATTGCTGGATCTGCAGAAGCCAGACGAAGAGCGGCTCCATCCCGATGAATTGACCTTCCAGGTTGTCCATCAAACCTTTGAACTCTGGTGGAAGATGACCATGCAACAGATGCGCCGGGCAACCGAGCAATTGCGGAACGGTGGCTATGGCGAGGCGGCGCGCGCGCTCCGGCGGGCAGTCTCGGCGCAGGGCGTCATCATGCAGGCGATGCGTCAACTCGAATTCGTCTCACCCGCCGATTTCCTGGTGATTCGGACGGGGCTTGGCGATGGCAGCGGCGCGGATTCACCCGGCTTCCGCGCGATTCTGCGGGCGGCGCCCGATCTGTGGGAGGCGTTCGAGGCGGCGCTGGCCAATGAACATATCACCCTGGTTGATCTCTACATGACACCACTGGCGCATCCCACACTCTACGACTGCGCCGAAGAACTGACCGACTTCGATGAGACGTTCCATGTCTTCCGCGCGGCCCATCTCAAGCTGGCGCAGCGCAACCTCGGCCTCCAGGCCACCGGCACCGGCGGCACACCGATGGAGCTGCTCGCGCGCACCCTGGGCGATCTGCTCTTCCCGGCGCTCTGGGAGGCGCGTGACGCGTTGCTGGCGCAGGTGCAACAACAGCAGGGAACACCTGGAACATCCGGCGCATCGGGCGCGACTGGCCACGGCAACAGCTAACTCACTGGGAACATTGGTCTTCGCTGGCCGCTTGTGATAGCGCGCGCCATGTGCTATAATAACTAGTGTCGCTGACGCGCCCGGCCCAATCGGGGCCAGACAATAGCAGCGGCGAACAACGGGGCGACGAGCGCCCAGGAGAACCCATGAAAGCCGGAATCCATCCCGAATACGTCGAGGCGACCGTGACGTGCGCCTGTGGCAATACCTTCACCATTGGCAGCACGCAGCCTATCCTCAAGGTGGATGTGTGCTCGAAGTGCCACCCATTCTACACAGGCCAGCAGCGCATCCTTGATACCGCTGGTCGGGTTGAGCGCTTCCGCAGACGCTTCAATCTCAACGAAGAAGAGGCATAGTCCTCGACGTACGACGATACGAAATACACTCTCACAGGCGCGGGCCAATCCGGTTCGCGCCTGTTACGTTTCCCAGTTATCCCGCATTCAGCGTACACAGCGCAACAATATGAGTTACAATGGGAATCGTCTTCCGGCGCTAGTAGCGCGGAAAACACCATAGACGGGCCATATATAAGCGAGCATTTGCGAGCGAGACAGCACGAGACGAGCGGGGAGAAGTACGCGTGGCAAAGTTTTATTATGGCGGGCAGGCCGTCATCGAAGGCGTAATGATGCGCGGGCGACGTTCGGCTGCCGTTGCCGTGCGCCAGCCAACCGGCGGAATACTGCTTCACGAGGAGCAACTTCCGAAGCGTGTCTATGGAGCAAAGATAGCGACCTGGCCATTCATACGCGGCGTGCTCTTGCTCTGGGATATGCTCGTCCTCGGCACACGCATGATGCTCTTCGCATCGTCCGTTGCGCTGCCGCCCGATGAATCCGCCAGCGCCAACCGTAGCGACAACCAGCCGAAGAGCGTGCCACTGCTGACCACGACGCACAGCACAATCACCGAGACGAAGGGCGCGCTCCAGGGCACGGATGGACGGCTCATCCTGACCCTCCTGTTCTCGCTGGCGTTCGCGATTGGACTCTTCTTTCTGCTGCCGCTGGGCGTCGTTGGCCTCGTCCATCGCTGGCTACCGAACGACTGGTCTGGCCTCGTGCTGGAGGGTGTGATACGGCTGGCGCTGCTGATCGGCTATCTATGGCTGATTGGGCGGCTATCCGACATACAGCGTGTCTTCGCCTATCACGGCGCTGAGCATAAATCGATCAACGCGATGGAGGCTGGCAATCCGCTCGATGTCGCCCATGTGCGCGCGGCCTCGCGGGTGCATATCAGGTGCGGCACCGGTTTCCTGCTGATCGTCATGATCGTCTCGATTCTGGTCTTCGCGCTGCTAGGGGATCCTCCTCTCGCCTGGCGCATCCTCTCGCGTATCCTGCTCGTACCCGTAATCGCCGCGATTTCCTACGAACTGCTACGTCTGGGCGCCGCGTATTATCGCTTCCGCGTCGTGCGCTGGTTGATGACGCCAAGCCTCGCCTTGCAGGGGCTGACGACCCGCGAGCCAGATGACAGCCAGATCGAATGCGCCATCGTCGCGCTGGAACGCGTCCTGCGAACCGACGGCGTGGAGAAGTTGCAGCCTGTCGCCTGACGAGCGCAAGATCGCCTATGAGAGACCACGCAGCGGGCACGATATGAGCGCCTATCGAATACCCCAGGGAGAATTACGATGTCAACGAACGCGGATGACCCGCATGCGCATACGTCTTCCGCCGCCACGCCAGAGACTACCCCAGGCGATAGCGCCCTGCACGCGGAGGCGCATATACCCACCGCGCCTGACGAACCACCCCTATTGAGCGGCAAAAGCCTGCTGCGTAAAGGCTTCATGCGCTGGCTGCTCACCGGGTCGATACGCGTTCTCTACCGCCTGTGGACCCGTATCGCCGTCTATGCCTTCCCAGAAAATTCGCGTCGCGCCGTATTCGCCGCAGGCATCGGCATTCCACTGCCCGATCAGCTCAATATGAGCTGGATCACGCCGCACCTCGCCGTTGGTGGCCGCATTCGCCTCGCGGATATCCCCAAGCTAGCGCGCACTGGTGTCACTCGTGTCGTCGACACGCGAGCGGAACACAAAGACGACGCCGAGGCGCTGGCGCGAGACGGCATTGAGCTACTCTACCTGCCAACCGAAGACACGTTTCCGCTGACAGTTGCGCAACTCACCGATGGCTCACGCTGGATCAATGAGCAAATCGCGCACGGCGAGAGAGTACTGGTGCATTGTGAACATGGCGTCGGTCGGAGCGTCTTACTGACGGCGGCGGCGCTGGTGGCGAGCGGCATGAACGCCCACGATGCCATCGACCTGGTGCAGAGCAAGCGTTGGCAGGCCGCGCCCAATCACCGCCAGATACGCCGTCTGCAAGAGTTCGAGCGCGATATACATCAGCCGCAGACGCAGGCGTAAGTACAGCCAGTGATTCAGGGACTGTTTTCGGCCAGCGATGTGAGTGAGGGGAGGCGAGGTTGAGACGCTTTCACGCGGTATCCATTGCGCTCATGCTGCTGGCGACGTTGCTGGCGGGATGCGCATCGTCCTCCTCGACCAGTGCGCCCACACCGACGATCCGGCCCACTGGCTCACCGGCAACCAACGCTGGTGGCAACGTGGACTGGCCCGTCTTCGGCTATGATAGCGCGCGCACCAGCGTCAATCCCCATGAGACGACGCTCAATCCCACAACCGTCGGCGGCCTGCATAAACTCTGGCAGGTCGCGCTACCCGATGTCGCGGACTCGTCGCCGGTATACCTCCATGCGCTACGGCTCGCCGATGGCTCTCTCGCCGACGTGCTCTATCTGACCACCCGCGACGGCCATCTGGTCGCGGTCAACGCCGCCAACGGCCAGATACTCTGGAGCAAACAGAACAAGGGTGTACGCTACACCACATCATCCCCAGCAATTGACCCATCACGCGCCTACGTCTTCAGCTACGGGCTGGATGGCACATTGCGCAAGTTCGATGCGGCGACGGGCGCCGAAGTGACCACCGGCGGCTGGCCCATACGCGTGACGACCATGCCGGGGACGGAGAAAGAGTCTTCACCGCTCAACATCGGCAATGGGCGCGTCTACGTGACCACCGCGGGCTATCCCGGCGATGCCCCACCATATCAGGGGCACGTCGTCGGCGCGCAACTCGACACAGGCGCGGAACAGGTCTTTAACAGCCTCTGTTCGGATAAACCGCATGTACTCGCCGAGGGCGAATGCGCATCCAATCAGTCGGGCATCTGGGCGCGTGGCGGGGCAGTTGTCGAACCGGGCACGGGCGACATCTATGTGACCACCGGCAACGCCAATTGGAACGGCCGCACCGACTGGGGTGATAGCATCCTCAAACTCAGCGCCGATGGTCTGCGTATCCTCGATAGCTATACCCCCACCAACCAAAGTGTACTCAACTCGACCGACGCCGACCTGGGCAGCGCCGCGCCCGGACTTCTGCCCGACATTCCTGGCGCCCGCACACCGCGTCTGCTACTTCAGGGTGGCAAAGACGGCAAGCTACGGCTGGTAAACCGCGACAACATGAGCGGCCAGGGAGGCCCAGGCCACCTCGGCGGCGAGGTGGCCCTCCTCGACTGGCCCGGCTGCCAGCTCTTTACCCAGCCGGTCATCTGGCAGGAGGACGACGCAATCTGGATGACGCTCGCGGGAACCTGCGGCATGGCGACGTATCAGGTTGGCGCTGATAGCACGGGGACGGTAACATTGCGTCCGATGTGGCAGAACGGCATGAATATGACGACGCCTGTGCTGGCGGGCGGCGTCCTCTTCGCGGCGACCAATGGCGCTGTCTACGCGCTGGATCCGCGCACCGGCCAGCAACTCTGGTCGAGCAAGAGCGCCAGCGCTGGCGGAACCATCGGCGGCATCCACTGGGAGAGCCTGATCGTCGACAACGGGCGCGTCTTCATCCCCGACGAAAACGGCAAGCTGACCGCGTACGGGCTGTAGCCCCTGCGAGGGACTATGCGCCGGGAACGGCATGGTGTGCGGTGATCTGCTGCCAGAACAGGTCGGCCAGCACGCGATAGCCTTTGTCCGAGGGGTGGAAGCCGTCGCTTGAGATGTACTCGGGATGCGCGGCCAGACTCGAATTGAACAGGTCTACCAGCACTTGATGATGCTTTGCCACGATGGCGTCAATGACAACGTTCCACTGCGCGGCCAGCGCGCGGATTTGCGCTGGTTGCTTCCCAAGCAGGCATGCGCCCAGATTGGGTGAGCCATCGCGAATGGCTGGAAGCAGGCTCATATCAGGCGTGTTGGCGACAAACACCTGCGCCGTCGTGTGCGCCTGAAGCTGGCCGAGCAGCGCGTCGAGGTCGCGCCCGTAGTCCGCGAGTGGTGTGCATTGGCGAAAGTCGTTGCCCACCAGCCAGACCGTCACCAGCGTCGGTTGCGCCGCCAGCGCCTGCGGTAATTCGTTGAGAAGCGCCTGATGCACTGTATAGCCGTTGACACCCAGATTCAGCGCGGAGGCGCGGGGCGGCAGATGGGCGATCAGCAGTGGCACATACGCCGTTCTATTGGGATCGCTGGCCCCTACGCCCACCGCATCGGACGCCCCAAACGCGACGTAGACGAGCGACGGCTTCACTGTCGGGCTGGCCGTGGCGGCGCCAGTTGGCGATGCGCTCGTTGCCGCGCCACATGCCCCCAGCGCCAAAAGCGCCAGGAACAGCGCCAAAATCCCCGCTCGCCGCCCCAGCATCCTCCCATTGCGCATTGTGGCGCTCCTTTGTGGCTCTGGCGCTTCCTTAGATCCATTGTATCTACGCAGCGCACAGAGCAACAAGAGACGCTTCCTTACCAGTTCTGCGCCCACGGGTTCACATCGCGTGGCGCCGAGGAAGCGGGCTGTGCGCGTTCGGCCCCACACACCAGGCAGCGAGGGGCGCCCGCCTGCATCGGGTGGCCATTCACACACCAGTCAACAGCGTCGCGCTCCTGCGGGTCGCCAGATGGCGGCGTTGAGCTGGATACAGGTCGAGACTGGCCATCCGCTCTACCCTGAGGCGCGCTGCTCTGGGGCATATAGCCCGAATATGGTGTGTACGAGGGTGGATACGCCTGCGAATTGTTTGACGGATATCCCTGCGCATGGTTAGGGGCGTAGTCTGGCCGCTGCTGTGGGCTGGCTGGGCGGGTTGGCGGCGCGGGATCGTTGTAGATCATCTGCGGATATGATGGCGCGGTTGCCCCATTATATCCCTGCGGCAGCCCAGCGGACGGCCAGGAGGGCAGTGGAATCGGCGCCGCCTGTTGTTTCGCGCGCCGTCGCGCACGTCTGCGCACGCTGGCGATGATGATGAGCAGCAGCAGCAGCAACACGACACCCCCGGCGATGGCCGCCATGATCGGCAACGGAAGCGGCAGCGGGGGGAGATTGAGTGACGAGGACGACGTTGACTCATGAATGGCTGCGGTATCCGCATATGCGCGATACACATCGGCCCCATGAAAGTCGGGATAGTGCGCGCTGAGGTCGTCCATCTCGCGCGACGCGGTATGCCAGTGGCCCGGCGTCGTATCGACATAGTCGGCAAACGCCTGCTGCCAGAGCTTCTGGAACGTGCCTGGGGTCTGATCGATATGCGCGCCGTTCAGCAACGTCAGCGCGCTATCACTCGAACGCAGAAACGCGGTGATGCCCTGTGCATCGGAGCCACCGAAGCTGACAATGCCAACGATATGCCCAGCGGTATCCAGCACTGGGCCACCGCTATCGCCATGTTCGACGTTCCCGCCAACCTGAATGAGCTGAGAGCCGTTGTCGTTGCGCTTGAGCGCGCTGACACTCACATTGTTGACCGAAGGGGTCAGCAGGTTCGTCGGATCGCCGTTGACATCACCATTCCCCGGAAACCCGATGACCGCCAGCGAATCCTCTACCGCCAACTGGCTCGAGGGATCGAGTTGAATGTTTGGTGTATCGGTGAGACCCACATGGATCAGCGCGATGTCATCGTCGGTAAATGAGCTGAATTTGACAACGCTCGCCTCATTGTAGGGCGCCTTGAGCAGGCCACTCAGCAGATCGACGGCTTCGCCTGCCTGGCCAGCGCTGATAGCGCCGAGGTAACTTGTCGAGCGCCAGACCAACACACGCGGCTTTGAGTAGCTAATGCTGAACGGAAACCCGTTGAACTGGACGATGCCGCTGGCAACGTCGTTTGGCGTCACTGGCACGCTCGGATGACAGGCGGTGTTGAGAAATGTCGCGACATCCGCGCTCGATTGTTGGCCCTCAAAGATGGAGGCGTCGAGGCTCTGGCGGTCGATATCCACCACATGATCGGCAGTCAGGATATCGCCGTGCGCGCTCACGAACGCGCCCGACCCCAACCCGCCGACGGTGTAGGCGCCTGAGGCTGGCAGCGTCGTTGTGATGCCACAGGCCGACAGCGTGATGTGGGCTGAATAGAGGGTGGCGATGCGCACCACGGCAGGCGATGCCAGATCGATGGCGCGTACAACTGGATTCGTCAGTACCCCACCGGGCGGGCGATCCCCTGCGGCGGCGGGCGCTATGCCGACGACCGCGAGGATGGCGACGCTTGCCAGGGCGATGAGCGCTTTGCCCAGTGCGGCGGCGAGGTGTTGGCCTGGGGCAACGGGAGAAACTGAGCGCATCGAGCGAGATTCCTTCATGTACGGAATGACATCCATTGCCGGATAGCATCCACACTCTCAACCAACATCACTGTGACATCCTCATCACCGCTGGCGGGGCGCTGGATGGCCTCAGGCGATAACCAGGAAAGTCAAGGAGACAGCATTCGATACAGAAACGCACAAAATATTATTGTAGCATGGCAGGCGTACGCATGACCCGACGCATCAGCAAAAAGTCACGGCAACCAGGACGTGTGGAGGGGGCTATGCCGAGAGAGGATCACAATGGGATGGTGATTGTAGTATGACTCGCGCAGGGTTGCGCGGCAGTTAGCGTCGGTTCGGGAACGCAGGCATTCCGAGGCCAGAGACACATGGAGAGTCTATAAGAGCGTACGGCAACGCGCGCAGGCGCAGCTACCGGGCGCTCTTTTCATCAACGTTCCGTGGCGCTAGTGGCGCACGCGCACTTTCTCGAAGCAATCGCTACAATAGACAGGCTTGTCATTTCGCGGCAGAAATGGCACTTGATCCTCTTTGCCACATTCAGCGCAGGTAATGGTATGCATCTCACGCGATCCACCATTTCCCCGGCTGGCAGAAATCGCCTGCTTGCGACGCTGGCGGCAATCCGGGCAGCGGCCCGGCTCGTTGAGCAATCCTTTCTGCTGGTAGAACTCTTGCTCACCGGCGGTGAAGATGAAGTCCTGCCCGCATTCTCGGCACTGAAGGGTCTTGTCCTCGATCATGGTTCGTGGGCCTCCTCGGGAAACCTGCGCCACATGGCACATTGGCAGATCTACCGTCGTGCGCTCCTGCGCCACGATTGGCGCCAGCGTACTGGGTAGAAAGGACTTTTCGCCCTCCCAGTAAATACTGGGAGATGCGCGGGGGAAATACCGAGCAAAGAATACACGGTTGGATGAATAATTGCAAGCGCTACCGTGCGCCTCAAAGATGTTCTGTGGAAGACATTGCGAAAAAACGCGCTGAAAACCCGAAATTACCCGCATCGTACCTGGAATGGCGACCGGGCGCGGTTGCGCCGCCATGACGAGACTCCTGGAAGCAACTTCCATCTAGCGTATCCGTAGATTTTGATGTGATCGCATGTGCGCATTCCGCTCGCAGTCAGCGCAGGAGTCCGCAGGGAGGGAATCAATCCATGTCATATATCGATCCTGAGACATCAGCATTTTCAGCGCCACCACCACCGCTTGATCCGCCGCCACCAGAGGTAAAAACCGATGGGTATGGCTGGCAGGGCCAGGCGCCCAACCCACCGCAACAGCCCTATGGCGCCTATCAACAGCGCTATCAACCATACAACCAGCCCGCGCGCGGCTACTATGCCGGGCCAATGGCGCCCGCGACCAGCGGCTATGCCATCGCCAGTCTGATCTGTTCGCTACTGGGGTACATCGGCGTCTTCGGCTTTGGGCCACTCCTCGGCATCATTTTCGGCCACCTCGCGCTCCGCGAGATCGACCGCTCGAATGGCATGCTACAAGGGCGCGGCCTGGCGCAGGCGGGGTTGATCCTGGGCTACATCGCGCTCGGTCTGGTGCTGCTGATGCTGGTGGTGTTCGCCATCATCTTCGTCGCGGGAGCAGGCGCAGCGATATTTGCACCGAACTAGGGTACACTGGGAGGGCGACAAACTGTCGATGTGGGCAACCGCAATAACTACATGGTGGTTGCCCGCGAGCCGACTTCACGAGGAGAACCGAATGGCCTCTGATCCAACGCCTCCTACGCCCGAAGCGCCATCCAGCACTGTGCCTGGCTCATCACCCACAGCCCACAATCCGCGCAGCAAACAGCAGATGCCATATCAACTGGCTATCTGCCGTATTCTCCCTCTACCGCGTACGCGCCATACCCCGATGCTGGCTACGCGCCGCCGATCTACCCGTACGCCGCGCCAGGTTACTATCCGTGGATGTACGCGCCACCCGCGCCACAGTTGAGCGGCTGGGCGCTTACCAGCATGATCTGCGGCATCATTTCAATGGTTATCCTTCAGCCGATTACCGCCATCCTCGCGCTTATCTTTGGTTATATGGCACTGAGGGAGGTCAAGAAGTCAGGTGGGCAGGTGGATGGGCACGGCATGGCCGTCGCAGGCATCGTGATGGGGTATATCGGAATCGGCCTCACGGTGCTGTTCATCGCGCTCTATATCTTGTATTTTGTCGTCATCATCTCGACGCTCGGCCCATATCCTGACTGATATCGCCCGAACCGGGCGGGAATGATATACTGCAGCACACAAGAGCGCGGCTGACCGCGCATCCTCACCCGCCCGCCGGTTTTCCCCGCGGGCGCCCGGCATCTGAGCGATCTGAACGGGAGCTTGTGTTATGGACATGCATGACCTCGAAGCGACTGATCCCGACATTGCCGACTTGATCCGTCGCGAAGAGCAACGCCAATTCACTGGCATCGAGTTGATTGCCTCCGAAAACTATGTCAGCGCCGCCGTCGCCGAGACGATGTCTTGCGTGATGACCAACAAATACGCCGAGGGGCTGCCCGGCAAGCGCTATTACGGCGGCTGCGAAGTGGTGGACGAGGCCGAGCGGCTGGCCATCGAACGCGCCAAACAGCTTTTCGGCGCGGACCACGCCAACGTCCAGCCGCACTCTGGCGCACAGGCCAACGCCGCCGCATATCTCGCGCTGATTCAGCTTGGCGACACCGTCTTAGGCATGGATCTCAAGCAGGGTGGCCACCTGACACATGGCGCAAAAGTCAATTTCTCCGGCAAGTTTTACAACTTCGTGCCGTATGGCGTTAGCCCCGACACCGAGACCATTGACTATGACGAACTAGAAAGGCTGGCCCAGGAACACAAGCCCAAGCTGATCGTCGCGGGCTTCTCCGCCTATTCGCGCAAGCTGGACTTCGCGCGTTTCCGCCAGATCGCCGATAGCGTTGGCGCGCTGCTGATGGCCGACATCGCGCATGTGGCGGGTCTGGTGGCGGCGGGACTCTATCCCAACCCAATACCATACTGCCATGTAGTGACCACCACGACCCACAAGACACTGCGTGGCCCGCGCGGCGCGCTGATCCTCTCGACCGCCGAGTGGGGCGCCAAGATCGATAAGGCGGTCTTCCCTGGCACGCAGGGTGGCCCGCTGATGCACATCATCGCGGCGAAGGCCGTCGCCTTCAAAGAGGCGCTTTCCCCCGCCTTCAAGGCGTACCAGCAGCAGGTTGTCGACAACGCGCAGACGCTCGCCACATCCCTGCAAGAACACGGGCTACGCCTCGTATCTGGTGGCACCGACAATCACTTGATGCTGGTAGATACGCGCCCGCTCCATGTGAATGGGAAAGAGGCCGAAGATGCGCTGGCGGCGGTGCATATCACCGTCAACAAAAATGGCATCCCCTTCGACCCAGAGCCACCCGTGCGCACCAGCGGCGTCAGGCTTGGCACGCCAGCGGTCACGACGCGCGGCTTCGGCGCGAACGAAATGCGCGAAGTGGCCGATCTCATCACTGAAGCCATCGAGAAGCGCGACGACCCAGGCGCAATTCAGCAGACGAAGGAGCGCGCCATTGCCCTGGCGACCGCCTTCCCATTGCCTGGCGTCCTGATCTCACACGACCTGGAGCCGCAGGCGCATGTAACACGCTAACGCCGCTCCGCTCCAGACCTGCATCCGGTTGAAGAATCGGCGGAATGCAATGGGGCAGACCCGCCGATCCTGTTCGCAAGCGAAGAAAGGACACCCCTTATGAACGTCTATCGCGCGCAACAGATTCGCAATGTCGCCGTGATCGCGCATGGTCAGTCGGGGAAGACCTCGCTGGTTGACGCCGCGCTCTTCGATTCGGGCGCGGTCAATCGTATCGGCAAAGTGGACGACGGCTCCTCCATCTCTGACCACGATCCCGATGAGATCAAGCGCCACATGTCCATCAATCTCACCGTGGCTCCGGTCGAATGGAGCAATGGCAAGATCAACCTGCTCGATACGCCGGGCTATGCCGATTTCGTAGGCGAGGTGATGGCGGCGCTGCGGGTGGCCGATGCGGCGCTGGTGGTGGTCTCCGCTGAAAAAGGGGTTGAGGTCGGCACGGAGCTGGTCTGGCGCCACGCCAACAAGCATGACCTGCCACGCATGGTGTTCGTCAACAAGCTCGACCGTGAAAACACCAGCTATGACCACGCGCTCGAATCGTTACGCGCACACTTTGGCACGCGCATCGTGCCGCTGACTATCCCGATTGGCGAGCAGGCGGCCTTCTCTGGGGTGATCGATCTGGTCGCGCAGAAGGCGTACAGCTTCACTGGCGACAAGGCGACCGCTGGCGACGTGCCCGCCGACATGGCCGACGCCGTGCAGCGCTACCGCGAGCAACTGGTGGAGACTGCTGTCGAGAGCGACGACGACCTGATGGCAAAGTATCTCGAAGGCGAGGAAGTCACCGAAGACGAACTACGCCGCGCCATTAAGGCTGGTGTCGCCGCAGGGCAGGTAGTTCCAGTGCTGGCAGGCTCGGCGGCGAAGAACATTGGCGTGCAGACGCTCCTCGACGCGATGACCGAATACCTGCCGTCAGCCGCTGATCGCGCGGCAGCGGACGCCACCGCCGCGCCGGTAGCCTTCGTCTTCAAAACGATTGTCGATCCGCAGAAGGGCACCTACACGATGTTCCGGGTCTATCAGGGCACACTCAAGCCCGATAGCCACCTCTACAACATGCACACTGGCGTCGACGAGCGGCTGGCGCAGATCCTTTGCCTGCGCGGCAAACTGCAGGATACGATGACCGAGGTGTCGGTCGGCGACATTGCGGCGGTCGTGCGGCTGAACAAGACACACACGGGCGATACGCTCGGCGCGAAAGATACCGAGCCGCTGCCACCGATCAACTTCCCCGCGCCAGTCTATACCGCCGCCGTGCATCCGAAGACGCAGAGCGACCTCGATAAGCTAGGCACCGCGCTCACCCGCATGCTCGAAGAAGACCGCACCCTTCATGTCGACCGCGACCAGGAGACGGCGGAGATGCTGCTCTCTGGCATGGGCGAGTCGCATCTGGAGATCGCGACCGACCGGATGCAGCGGCGCTATGGCGTCGAGGTGCTCAAACGCGACCGCCGCGTGCCCTATCGCGAGACGATCCGCAAGAAGGCGCGCGCCGAGGGACGCCATAAGAAACAGACCGGGGGCCACGGCCAGTTCGCCGATGTCTGGCTGGAGGTCGAGCCATTGGTCGATAGCGACCAGCAATACGTGTTCGAGAATAAAATCGTCGGCGGCGTGGTGCCGAGGGAGTATGTTCCTGGCGTCGAGAAAGGTGTCGCCGACTCGGTGAAGCTGGGGCTGGTCGCTGGCTACCCGATGGTACACATCCGCGTGGCGCTGGTGGATGGCAAATATCACCCGGTGGATTCATCGTCGCAGGCGTTTGAGACGGCGGCGCACCTGGGGATGAAGGAGGCCGTCGCGCTGGCGAACCCGACGCTGCTGGAGCCGATCATGAATGTGACGATCACGGTGCCAGACGCCAACATGGGCGACATCAGCTCCGACCTGAACACCAAGCGCGGGCGCATCATGGGGATGGAGCCGACCGACGACGGCCAGCAGCGCATCACGGCCCAGGCGCCACTCGCGGAGATGCTCCACTACGCGACCGATCTGCGCTCGATGACCCAGGGCCGTGGCAGCTTCACGATGGAGCTATCCGGCTATGAGGAAATGCCCGCCAACATTCAGCAGGCGGTCATCGAGGCGCACAACAAGGAGAAAGAGGCGCACAGCAAAGAGGCGCATGTGTGATGGGCTGACTCATCCGGCTATAATGAGTTGCTGCATAAGTGCAGTTGGATGAGACGGGGCTGACCTCACCCCCAGCCCCTCTCCTCGGAGGAGAGGGGAGCCAGAACGCAGAGCCGCCTAGCGCCGCTGCTGGTCGCCGCAGTGCCCTCCCCTCGTAGGGGAGGGTGGCCGATAGGCCGGGAGAGGTTCGCGCCCGCGATGAGCCGAGCAACACCGTAAACCACTATCAAGGCCGAGATTGGGCGTCCAGGCGAGGTCACATGATCCCGGCGATCATGCCGCCATCCACCTGGATGCTCGTCCCGGTGATGTAGGCCGCCTGTTTCGACGCCAGGAATGCGACGAGCGCGCCGACCTCTTCGGGCTGGCCAATGCGCCCCAGCGGCACGCCACGGCCAGCCTCCTCGATGGCCTGCTCGAAGCTGATGCCGCGCCGGGCGGCGTCCGCGCCACGTAGCTCGCGCTGGCGGTCGGTCAGGATGATCCCTGGCAACACGTTATTGATGGTGACGCCGGAGCCGCCGACCTCTTTCGAGAGCGTCTTGGCCATGCCGATGACCGCCGCCCGCAGCGCATTGGAGAGGATGAGACCGTCGATGGGCTGTTTAACACTGGTGCTGACCAGATTGATGATGCGCCCCTGGCCGCTGGCCTGGAGCAGCGGCAACGCCTCGCGCACCAGCCGCACCATGCTCATCAGGGTGATCTGAAACGCCTTCTCCCAGTCGGCGTCGCCCACGCTGGCAAAGCTGCCGGGTGGCGGGCCGCCAGCATTGTTGACCAGCACATCCAGCCGACCGAACTTATCGCGCGCCTGCTGCACCAGTTGCGTTGCGGCGTCGGGCGCGGCGACATCCAGCGTCATCGTCTCCACCTGCGCGCCACTGGTCGCCGAGCGAATCTCGCGCGCCGCCTCATCCAGCCGCAGGGGACCACGCGCGCAGATCAGCAGCGACGCCCCATCCGCCGCGAGCGCTTTGGCGCTGGCCAGCCCCAGCCCGCGACTGGCCGCCGTCACCAGCGCGACCCGTCCTGATAACCCAAGATCCATCGGCAACGCTCCTATCCACGCAATATCCACGCAGTATTCGCACGATCATCGCATGACGTTTGCCGCAATTATACGCCTGCTTCGGGTGGAGTGTGGCGTGACCTTTCCACCTGCCGCCGTGTGTGTTCGTTGTGTACCTATGACAGGACGCCCGTGAGTGTGTTCAGGACGGAGCTGAGAGTGGAACGTATGGCAAGTTGGGGGATGCTGACGGCGCACAGCACTGGCGACAAAAGGTCGCACGAAACCGCCTGCGCACGACGCGCTCTGGCAACGCCTGGCGCTGGCTATCGGGAATGATGATGCGCCGGGAGCCACGACGGCGGCGCCTACGTCACGACAAGCGCGCGCGCAAGGGGACATCAGCGACTTCGAGCCGTTCTTTCGCGCGCACCAGCGCGACATCTTCACCTATCTCTGGCGGATGACGAGCGATGAACAGGCGGCCTACGACCTCACGCAGGAGACCTTTCTGCGCGCCTGGCGTCACTTCGCGCGGATTCGCGACTACGAGCGCCCCGGCGGCTGGCTCTTCCGGGTCGCTACGCATCTGGCGCTGAACCATCTGCGCGCGCGGGCAACAGCGCTCGGCGGAGCCGTCTCGCTCGATGCGGCGCGCAGCGGTCGCCATGCCCTGTCTTTCTCCCCGGCGGCCTCCGATCCTGGCTCGCGTCTCGCCAATGCCGACGCGGTGCGGCGCGCCCTTATGGCGATTCCACCCCGGCAGCGCGCCGCACTGGCGCTGCGCGAGGTCTACGGACTCACCTGTGAAGAGACCGCTACCGCGCTAGGCATCTCGGTTGGCGCCGCCGAAAACACTGCTCTGGCGCGCACGTGGCGAGTTTCGGAGCCGCTACGCCGAGGAGGCCCGCGCATGACGACTCCCAATGCCCCCGACCAGTCAGCTCTGCCCGCTGGGGGTCTCCGAGCGCGCGCTCTCGGCGCTCCGCGATGACAGTGCGAGCCAGGCCGAAGCCGCCCGTCTCGCCGCGCATGTTGCGACCTGCCCCGCGTGCAGCGAGCGCCTCGCCGCCTTTGACGCCCTCGCCGACATCCTGCGCTCCGAGCGTCCCCCTGAGCCGGATGGGCGTCTCTGGCCAACGATTACCACGGCCGCTGGTGCGCCCGTGCATCTCAGCCGTCTGCGTTTCGCTCATATCCCTCCTGCTAGCGCCGCGTGGAGCCGCGTGGGCGCGCTCGTGGCTGTGCTGCTGCTCGCCATCGGCTTTGTCGCGCTTTTCAGCCTCCATCGTCCCGCGCCGCCGACGCAGCATATACCGACCGCCACTCTCGCGCCGACTGCCACCCTGGCGCCAACTGCCACAGCTTCGCCCAACTTGCTGCCCACGCAGCCGCTTGACTGGCGGCAGGTGGCCGTCTCCCCTGCCACCGGGACAGCCGCCTTCGCCGCAGACGGCGCCAGCGCCTACAAGTGCGCTGTCTCGGATGTTACGCAGGGCAATTCCATCCTGAACATTTGGCGCACCTCTGACCGTGGCGCCCACTGGAATGCAGCGCGCGAGGTTCCCAGCGATCCAACCATCAATGGTTGTGAACTCGTGGTGGACACCTCCGACCCGTCGGTCGCCGCGCTCGCCTGGGAGCCGCGCGGCGGTGGCGCGGGCGACTCGTTCACTGGCCTGATGACCACGGTTGATGGCGGCCTCACCTGGCAGGCGGCGCCAGCGAATCCTTTCGTGCGCATCGATCAACTCGACTCGCGCAACGGGGTAATCTACGCGATACGCGAGACAGCGGATAGCAGCAACTCAGTTGCGTACCATCTCTGGGCCAGCAGCGACCGCATGCGCTCGTGGCGTCAGGTGGATCAAGGGATGCCTGCCGCTGTCGCGGGCTTCTGGCTCCAGCCGGATGGATCGGGTATTCTCATTGTCGTGAGCGGCGGCGCCAATGCCATCGCGTCGCAACTCTGGAGTTCGCCCAATGGCGGCGGCGCCTGGCGTCAACTCAGCGTCCCTGGTGGCCTGCCATCCTATCTACCTGCGCGCTTCACCACTGGAGGCGGCCAACCGAATGGTATCGTAGCGCGCTCACTCCAGGGGCGATTCCACATCTGCGTCTCGAACGCAACCGTGGGCGCGTCCGCCCCATATACCCCAGACGTGACCTGCTCGACTGATAGCGGCGCGACGTGGCGCGCCCGGCCGTTGCTGCTACATTACCGCCCCGCAAGGCCCTTCTGTCGATGCCAACCTGGTGAGCGTTACGGACGATGGCGCGGTGCTTGCCGCTGGCCTCGGCTCCCTCTATCGTCTCGCCGCCAGCGCCAGCCAGTGGCAATCGCTCGGCCCACTGCCGGAACCAGTCGTTTTCTACTGCCCATCGCCAGGCGCAGGCATGCTGTGGGCTGCTCCTGGCTTCATCGGCGATCCCGTGGATCCACAGAGCCGCATCTTCACCGCAAACTACACGCCGTAGCGCGCATATGACGAGCCGCAATTATACGCCCTTCGCCGCGTGCAGATACCACATACGATGCCGCCAGATATAGGTGGTGACGACGATGCCGAGGGTGAAAGTCAGGATGTTGATGACGATCTCGATGATCGCGCCGCTGGCGTCGCCGCCCGCCGAGACATGATAGACGCCGTTTTCGAGGTCGAAGAGCACATCCATGCAGCCGAGGTAGATGCCCGCGCCGCCGCCGAGCAGTCCCGGCCAGCAGCCCCCACGGACGGCGTAGCAGCAGGCCCACCGTCGCCAGGATGAGCAGCAGTCCCAGCCAGACGTCGGCCAGCGGGAAGGCGTTCTCGAAGCGATAGTAGAAGTCGGTATGCAGCGAGGCCAGCAGGTCGCGATCAACCAGGAACCAGATCACCCAGTAGGCGAGGATGAGAAGGGCCGCGAAGATCATGACGCCAGCGATGATGCCACGGCCACGGGGCGCTTTGTCCATGTGGTTGCTCCCTTAGGAAAACGAGAGAGCGGCTGCGCATCGCTGGATGGGATGGCAACCGCGCTGATATGGGATGGCGAGACTCGTGGCGGAGGAGGTGGGATTCGAACCCACGGTGCTTTTGGCACACGCGATTTCCAGTCGCGCCCACTAGGCCGCTATGGGACTCCTCCAGGTGGACAGCCAAGAAACAGAGAAAGCCAGCACAGCGCATCTGGCATCTGAAGCGCATGAAACTGGCTTCCGCGGCGGAAGGGGTGGGATTCGAACCCACGGAGCCCTTTTGGGGCTCACCGCTTTTCGAGAGCGGCACCTTAAACCACTCGGACACCCTTCCGCCGGGGAGTATAACACAGTTCCCAATTTGCTCGCAAGCAGTGGATGACCTCTCTTTGAGGAGGAGGCAGCCGCTATCCGCCGCCCGGCTAGCTTCGCAGGAAGTCTAGCGCCAGGCTATTGAATTGCTCCGGCGCGTCGCTGGGAATCCAGTGGCTGACCCCTTCGATGCGTTCGTAGCGCCACGGCCCCGTCACGAACGCGGCGGATCGCACCATCGCGTCCTCGGTGAGATAGAGGTCGCCCGTGCTAAAGACGCCCATTGTCGGCGCCGCAATCGGTGGCAGCTGCGCGGGTGGCGCGTTGAGCCGCTCCGGCGCCATATTCGCCCGATACCAGTTGAGTCCCGCCGTGAGCGCGCCCGGCTCAGAAAGGTCGGCGAGATACTGTGGCAGGTCGCCGCCACTCTGAAAGAGCGTGCGCATCAGGTACCAGTCGTCCTCCTGGAGGGTCGCCTCGATGCCTGGAAACAGAAAGAGCAGGCGATACCACCCCTTCTGTAGCTCGTCGAGGCTCGGCTTGCCGCGTGTGGAGGGATGACCAACCGAGGCGACAACCAGCCGATCTACCCGCTGCGGCATCAGCGACGCGAAGAGCCACGCGGTGGCCGCGCCCCAATCGTGGCCGACGACGTGCGCGCGCTCCACGCCAAGCGCATCCATGATCGCCGCGACATCCGCGACAATGTTGGTCAGCCGGTAATCCTCCACGTTCGCTGGACGTTCGCTCTTGCCACGGCCACGCAGGTCGGGCGCGATAGCCCGGTAGCCCGCGCCCACCAGCGCGGGAATCAGGTGACGCCACAGGTGCGACGTATCGGGGAAGCCGTGGAGCAGCACGACAGGTGTACCCTGCCCCTCATCTACGACATAGAAGCGCAGACCATTGGCGGTAATTTCGGGCATGTGTCATCCCCTTACGAGTTCGCGGCGACATCCTCCGACCCCGCCACTGGGCGAGCGCCGAAGGCCTGCCCCATCATGTTCATCATCGGCTGGAGGCGCGGTGGCAACCCTCCAGCGAGCATTGTGGGCAGCCAGTACAGCAGTTGGCGGGCGTGGTGCGGGTTGGCCAGCGCCGCGCGCAGCCAGTTGATCGATTCGGGTGAGGCGTCGCGCACTTGAAGAGCGCCCAACGTCCAATGATACGCTGGCGTCATTGCTTCGTCGCGCTGGCGATGAAACGCGCCCAGGCTCGTCTCCCAGTCCGCGCCATGGAGCGCCGTGTCGAGCGCCTCGGCGAGCATAAACGACTGCGTGAGCGCGTCGCCAATGCCCAGCCCGGTGCAGGGATCCTTCAGATAGCCCGCGTCGCCGGTCAGCGCCCAACCTGGCCCATAGGGCTTGCGCAGGTAGTTTTCGATGCCACGGGCGCCCTGGAGCTTGCCTTCGAGGCTGGCCCCCTCCATCCGTGCCGCCATCCCCGGCAGCGCACGAAAATGCGCTTCAAACGCGGCGCGTGGGTCGGCCCGGAACGTCTCGAAGTCCTCCGGCTGAATCTCGAGCGCCAGACAGTCTTCGTCGGGCCGCATCGGGAAGACGAAGCCGATATGGTTGTGCGCGTAGAACAGTTCGACGGCGGACTCTGGCAGCGGGGTTAGGCCGTGGTAGTAGCCATAGTAGACGGGACGTTGCGCTGGCACGGCATCGTAGCGTTCGGCGTTGACCCACTCCGCGACCTTCGAGAATTTACCATCCGCGCCAACCACCACCCGCGCGCGTATCTCCTGCTCATCGCCGTCCGCTGTGCGCACGACGACGCCCACCACCTGTCCATCTTCCTGGCAGAGTCTCTCCGCGTGGGTGCGCTCGTGAAACGCAACGCCGCCCCGCTCCACGGCATGTTTGATGAGTATGGCGTCGAGCGCATCGCGTCGTGGCGCAAGCGCATACTCGCCGTCTGTTCCTGATTGGCCCCTCGAAAAGGCAGTCTTCGATCCAGGTGCGTGTCCGGGTAATATGGCGAAAGCCAGCGGCCTCCAGGTCTGGCAGCACACCCAGCCGTTCGAGCGCAGTCATGCCGAATCCGCCGACGAAGTGGGTGGAAAGCGTATCGCTGGGGAAGGTGTCGCGGTCGATCATCAGGACGTGGTGGCCGCGCTGGCCCAGTTGCAGCGCGAGACTGGCCCCTGCCACGCGCGCGCCAACGATCACGACATCGTAGGTTGAATCCATGCCATGCGCTCCATTCACTGCCAGTTCTCCGCATGCGCGCGGATTTTCGTGGGACGCCATCCAGGGGTAGGGTTCAGTTGCGCGTAGCCAGTATATGCACAGCCGGTGATACGCCGCTACTCCCACTGCGTCGTCGGCTGCACACCCGCCCGTTGCGCGACAATGGCGGCGAACTGCGCGCCCGCGTCGTTGGGTGAGGCACCGTCTGGCGGAGACACCCACCGCGCATTTACGAGCCAGCGTGTAGCGCTACTATTCGGCGGCGCTTCAACCGCGTCAAATGACTCTAGCACGTCAGGCGGCGCTTGATTCGCGATCAGCTCCGCGAGATTCGACCAGGGAATAGTCCGTTTCTTCCTGCCTTTGCCCCAATGAAGTCCAGCTGCATCGGCCAGAAGAACAAATGGGCGGTCAAACAGGATTGCACAGAAAATCAATATCCCAATTCCTACACAAATAATCAAGCCTTCCGCCGCCAGCTTCGGCAAATTGGTAAGATCGCCACGGGTCAGGCCTTCGTTAGAATAATCCTGAAACGACCGGATGAGTGGGTAGATATTGCCGACAACTAAAGCAGTCATCACGACCAACCGGAAGGGCGGCTTGAATGCGGTGTACGTCCTGATGGCTATCGGCGCATCAAGATGAGTCAGGGTGGGTATCGGAGGCAGTTGCACAGGTGAAGGGGTAGTCGCGGGAGGCCTGACCACATTGCGAATTGCCCGGATGGGGACTTGCAGCAGCATCAGCCCAGCAATACCCATTGTGATCGCTGTGTAGAGGTTCAGCGCGGGTGAGCGTGTCAGCGGGGCGGGAATGGCCAGGGCGGCTGTGCCAAGTGGAATAATGGGAATCGCAAGGAAAAATAGGACGCCCGCGAGCGAGAATCGGCTGAAGAATCCCTTCTTCTGTTTCTGGGAACTGCGCCCCCTGGCGACGATACGCACAGGTAGTTTCGTATGCGCTATGACGATAGTCAGCAGTTCTTCCTGTAACTGGTCTTTCCGCTCCCAGGAGAGACTTTCACCAGTGTCCTGACCCTCAGGCAAATCGGTCCACTCGACGTATTTGTTGGAAGTCGCATAGAGGCAGTATCCATAGCGAAGGATGTCATCCTTCTTGCGTGGAGCGACGCCACGAGCCTCCCAAAGCTCTAGCAGACGTGCCTCATCCCATGCCAGCAGAACATCACGCTTCTTCGGGCGCCGCCAGATCAAGCCGTCTTGGGTTGCGGTGATCGTGCTGTCATTTGCCCATCGCAACGTCAGCGGATCATGACTCAACGTATCCGCTGTCGCCGGCACCGGCATTTCTGGCTGTGAGTTGGCCCCTGGCATCGCGCTGCCCACACCAGCAAGCGCCTGCGTTCGACACTGTTCACGGAGTCTTGCCAAAACAGCATACTGGATAAGAAATCGAACAAGTGCGACTCCGATCGCCACGAACATCAAGATCGTCAGATAGGTCTCGGATGACGACCAGTCAAACTCGCTCCATACCTCTTGTAATGAAGAATCCAACACTGCGAACATATCGATGAACAGCGCCAGACAAAACACCAGAACGCAACCATAAATCCAGGCAAAAACGCGCCAATAGCGATCTTTTGAGTGCATTTGCCATGTATCCTTGATCTCAACATCAGACAACGCTGCCCATGCTAGCACCAGACAACCTGATATGCAAATCTGGCCCATTCGACAGCGTGGCCAAGTAGTTGCGGGGAGAATTAGTCGCGATGGCCGTGTACGCTGAGGGAGTGGTAGACATATAGTGCGAACAGTGCAGAGAAGAGAAAGAGGGTTCTCAATGACGCAGCAAACGACCACGACCAAACCACGCAGAGCATCGGGTTCTGCCAGTCATACAGCCAATCAGGCCGTCAGCCAGGCCACCGCGATTCCCGGCCCGCGCTCACAAGAGCTACAGGCCGAGCGCGAGCGCTACCTGCCGCGCGGCGTCTTCGCCTACCATCCCGTCTACCCGGCCAGCGGCTCTGGCGCGCGCATCACCGACGTGGATGGCAACACCTATCTCGACTTCGCGGGCGGCATCGGCGTGATGAACGTCGGCCACAGTCATCCTGAGGTGGTCGCCGCCATCCAGGAGCAGGCCGCGCTCTACACCCACACCTGCGTCCATGTGCTGACGCCGCCGCCCTATGTGGAGCTGGCGCGCCGCCTCACCGAGATCACGCCCGGCAATTTCGCCAAGAAGACGCTGCTGGTCAATAGCGGCGCCGAGGCGGTCGAGAACGCCATCAAGATCGCACGCGCCGCCACGGGACGCTCCGGCGTCATCTCGTTCGAGAACAGCTTTCACGGGCGCACCAATCTCGCGCTGGCGCTCACCGGCAAGGTGCGTCCCTATCGGCAGGACTTCGGCCCGTTCGCGCCCAACATCCACACGCTGCCGTACCCCTACGTCTATCGCTGCCCGCAGCACAGCGGCACGGATGGCGCGGACTGTCATGAGTGGCGCGACGCGCTGGAGCAGGCCTTCCTGACGCGCATCCCCGCCGAACAGGTGGCGGCGATCATCGTCGAGCCGGTGCAGGGCGAGGGCGGCTTCATCGTGCCCCCGGCGCATTTCCTGCCAGAGTTGCGCGAGATTTGCACGCGGCATGGCATCCTGCTCATCATCGACGAGGTGCAGAGCGGCTTCGGGCGCACCGGGAAGATGTTCGCCATCGAGCATTTCGGCGTCGAGCCTGACCTGATGCTGCTGGCGAAGTCGCTGGCGGGTGGGCTGCCGCTGGCCGCCGTCGTCGGACGCGACACGTATATGGACGCGCCGCTGCCCGGTGGCCTGGGCGGCACCTACGGCGGCAATCCGGTGGCGTGCGCCGCCGCGCTGGCTGTGCTCGCTATCTTCGAGCGCGAGGGGCTGGCGGATCGCGGGCGCGTGCTGGGCGAGCAGGCGATGGGACGCCTGGAGGGCTGGCGCGAGCGCTTCCCGCTGGTGGGCGACGCGCGTGGGCTGGGCGCGATGGTGGCCATCGAGCTAGTGACCGACCGCGCGAAACGCACCCCGGCAACCGGAGCGGCGGCGCGGATACTGGTGGAGGCGCGCGAACGCGGGCTGATCCTCATCAAGGCGGGACTCTACGACAACGTTATCCGCCTGCTGATGCCGCTGGTCACGACCGACGAGGAGCTAGCCGAGGGGCTGGATATCCTCGAAGCGGCGCTCGACGTGGTCAGCAACCTCTCCGCCGAGGAACTCGCCGCCGGGCATTGAGAAGACTGAGAAGACCTGACCTCACCTCCAGTTCCCCTCTCCTGCAAGGCGAGGGGAACTGACACGCATCCGGTCCCCACTGCGCCAGCGCTTAACCGCCGAGATCATCCTGCGCACGCGCCACCCAGTCTATCCGCTCAGCCTGGACACCGTGTTGTCCGAGCAACAGGCTCAGTTGGGCGGCATGTTCCTGGATATGGCGCATGCTATACAGCTGTAGCTCGACGTAGCTGACGACCTCTCCCTCCCTCATCCAGGGGAAGTCGACGGGTTGGCGCGCCCGCTCGTCCGTCATCGTCGCGATGGTGGCGCGGCATTTCTGGCGCGTATACGCCAGATAGGCGCGCAGTTCATCCCTGGAAAAGGGCTGGTTGGGTAGTGGGCCAGCGGAGTCGTCCTGCTCCACCAGGGTAAAGGGCGCTGGGGGAGCGAATCCCTCCTCAGAGCCGAAGAGATACAGGTCGAGCCAGAACAGCGCATGATAGGCGACATACCAGAACTCCACGCGCTGCGACGGGACGGACGGGTCAGGCCAGACGGGCTGACGCCAGAGGGCATCGGGGCAGGCCACCAGGGCGTTGTCGAGCATATCAATGGCCGCGCCGAACTGCTTCCACAACATGGTGCGCCACAAACTGTCCATATGCGCTCCTCCATAGGCGATACTACTACCGCCACAACTCGGCCTTCAGGAAGGCGACGGTGCGCTCCCACGCCAGGGCAGCGGCGGCGGCATCGTAGGCATCCGGGCGATTGGCCCCGAAGAACCAGTGTTTGGTCCCTGGATAGGTGTAGATGGTAGCTGGCCTGCCCGCCGCCTGGAGCGCCTGCTCCATCTCCGCGACCTCCTCCGCCGACGCGTAGGGATCATCTTCGGCGAAGTGGCACAGGTAGGCCGCCTGCGCGTCGCGATAGTCCAGCCCAGGATACGTGGCATAAAAGGTCACGACGGCGGCGATCTCATCGGCCAAATTGATGGACATGTCGAGCGCGTAGGAGCCGCCCAGCGAGAAAGCGACAAAGCCGAACGCGCCGCGACCGTCCGCCGGGATGGTAGCGCCGTTGTGGCGCAGGAACCGCAGCGCGCCCGTGATGTCGCCGCGCCACCGCTCCACCTGCTGATCCAGCGCGGCGCTCAACGTCTCCGCCTCCTCGACCGAGGCGGTCGTCTTGCCGTGATAGAGGTCGGGGGCGAGCGCCATGAATCCTGCCTCCGCAAGCCGGTCACAGGCCTGCCGAAACGGCTCCGTCAGCCCCCACCACTCATGCAGCACGACCACTCCTGGCCCCGTTGCGCCTCCTGTCGCATCCGGCGTCGCCAGATAGCCAGTCGCGGGCGCTCCCTCGGTGTCGAACTCGATCATCCGTCCCGTCATACGATCCTCCTGAATCACCCTGAATCATACGAATGGCAGAGCCGCGCATCCTGATTTGCGTTCCCACGCGCCTGCCTGTTCCTTCTTCTCATGCTCAAAAGGGAAAGTGGAAAGGCCGCGCAATCGGAGCGTCAGCGTCGCCAACGGGAGGGGGAGGAGGAGAGGTCGTGCTAAAACTTGATGAACTGAAGCACAAAGCAGATGACCGCCGCGATGATCGCGGTGATCGGCCCGGTCAGAATCCAGGCGATCACCATGTTGCCCGCGACCCCCCAGCGCACCGCCGAGAGACGCTGGCGCGCGCCTACCCCCATCACCGAGCCAGCGATCACGTGTGTCGTGCTGACCGGCAGGCCGACATGGCTGGCGGCGATGATGACCGAGGCGGCGGCCGTCTGCGCTGCGAAGCCATCCACTGGGCGCATCTTCACGATGCGCATGCCCATCGTGCGGATAATACGCCAGCCGCCGAAGCTGGTTCCCAGCGCCATCGCCGTCGCACTCACCGCGATGACCCACGTCGGCACCGCAAATGATTGGGCGGTGGCGGTTGTCGTGGCTTCGTAACTGATGAGCGCGGCGGTGATGACGCCCATCGTCTTCTGCGCGTCATTGGAGCCGTGGCTGAAGGCGACGAACGCCGACGAAATCCGCTGCAGCCAGCGCGAAATGCTGGTGACGTGATGCGGCGAGGTGGTGCGAAAGATCCAGAGCAGCGCGATGCCAAGCACATAGGCGATGACCAGACCAATCGCGGGCGAGAGGATCAGCGAGAGGACAATCTTCAGGATGCCATCGGCTTTGAGCGCGCCAAAATGCAGTGGCGAGGCGATGACTGCAGCGCCGATCAATCCACCAATCAACGCGTGCGACGAACTGCTTGGCAGGGCAAAATACCACGTCAGCAGATTCCAGCCGATAGCCGCCAGCAGCGCCGACATCACCGCGATCGGCGTCAGCGCGGAAGGCTGCGCCACGTCGGTGCCGATGGTTTTAGCGACCTGTGTGCTGATGAACGCCCCCAAGAAATTGAGAATAGCCGCCATGATGATGGCGACACGCGGCGAAAGAACGCGCGTAGAAACGCTCGTGGCAATAGCATTCGCGGTGTCGTGAAAGCCGTTGGTAAAATCGAAGGCCACGGCAATGATAATCGTGAGAATCAGAAAGACGAGGCTGACTTGCTGTCCACCAGCGGAACCAGTGGCAGCCAGCACAGGCAGATGGATGAAATCAGGCATATTTCAGCAGCACTCCGTGGAGTACATCGGCAACGTCTTCGCAGCTATCGATGGCTTTTTCCAGGTGATCGTAGACCTGCTTCCACTTGAGAATCAGCAACGGATCTGACTGGCGAAAGATTGATTGGATGGCGTTACGATAGACCGCATCCCCCTGATTTTCAAGGCGGTTGATTTCGTTCAACCGATTTCGGAACACGGCGCGATCCTTATTGAGTCGCCGCAGATGGGCAACGGCATCCTGAATCTCCAGGCACCCCTGCACGATGATCTGCGCCATCTCCATCGCGGGCGGAAGTGGCTCTTCGATGCTGCACAACACGAAATCGTCGGCGGCAGCCTCCACCAGATCGAGCACATCGTCTAGCGCGGAACTGATGGCGGCGATATCCTCTCGATCAATGGGTGTCACGAAAATGCGATTCAGTTGCTCATAGGTTTCGTGTGTTATCTCATCGCCAGTCGTGTTCGACCTCTTTGATCGCCCGAGCCTTTGCGCGTGACATCTGTGTAGTCATTCAGCATGGCTACCAGCATCTCAGCGCCCTTCGTCGCATTCGCGGCGGCGGCCTCGATGAGCGCATAGAAGCGATCTTCACGCGGCTGTAGAATGGACATGCAAGTACTCCATGTATGTTCCACCGGGCACAAGTATATCCCTGGGTAGTTGGTGATGTTGTGAGGGGCTTTCCGCGCTGATTATAGACGGCGCGGGTAGCCGCATGCCAACTCTCCGGTAAGTTCCTCTTGCGTACGGATATTCGCATTACATGGGCCAGGACTTGCGTGCGTGGAAAATCCAACCACCTGCCGCCGACACTATGCCGCCGTCTCGTCTGTCCGATGCCGACGTGGACGACGCTGCCACTGCCACTGGTGGCAGCATGTTTTCTGGGACGGCTGGCAGGTCGCGATAGAGGTCCGCGCCGGTTCGCCCAGTTCGCCAGCTACGCGCCGCCACAAGATCCGCCAGAAATTCGGTCTGCAGGTCGATGTGGGTTGCCTGCCAGGCGAGGCTGATCGCTCGCCGGGCAAACGCGATGTCGTTTCGCGGCTCGATCCGCTCCAGATCCTCGAAGAAGAAGCCACAACTCGTAAACATGGATTGGCCGTAGTACTGCGCTTCGAGCAGTTGTTCGGTCGCCTCAGCGCGCGCACGCCGGAGCGGCCTATGGCCGTGGACGCCATACTGTGTCCAGAACGACCTGCCGCTCATCCAGCCGCTACGAACCGCCAGCCATGTGTCGCGCGCAGCCCAGGGATCGCGCAGCGTCGTCGCGGTAGCCTCGGCATAGAGCGCATCGAGACGCACCGCCAGACGGTTCAACGCCACGCGCAGCGCATGTTTCCACGAGGAATCGCCCTCGGTGCAGTCGCATCCAGTATCCCAGCGCGCCACACCATGCGCACAGCTCCACGCGCTCGGCATCCGCAGTGTCACGGTTCGCTGGGGTGGGTGCGCCTTCAGGTAGCGCGCGAGCGTCGTCACGGAGAAGCCCTGCGCGGGCGCGCTATCGCGCAGGAGGTAGGTCAGAAAGTGGTCGCGCAACGGCTTATGGTGGCCATACAACTCGCCATCGGTGGCCACGATAACCAACTGATCCTCGCCGCGCTCCACCTTCCCCGCATCCAACTGCTGGCGCAGGTGTGTCGCCGCAAACTGATCGGCGTTGCTCGTCACGTCGTCGTCAAACGAGACCCCCGCGCTGAGCGAGCCATGATAGAAGAAAACCGTGATGCTGCGTCCGCCGGGCAGCGCGACGAGATACGGCTCACCGGGCGTGATCGGCTCTGCCGCCTGCCACGGAGCCAGCACCGTGTAGCGCACGCCCTCCTCGACGAGAATCGAGAGCGTCTCCTGGTCGACGGCGGTCTCGGCCAGCCACATGCCATCGGCCTTGTGGCCGAAGCGGTGGGCAAAGTCATCCAGCCCCCAGCGGATTTGCGTCCGCTTGTCGCGGGTGGTCGCCAGCGGCAGAATCGTGTGATTATACGCCTGGGCCAGCGCGTTGCCCACGCCAAAGCGCGTGAGATTCTCGCGATCCGCGGCGAGAAACGCCTGATAGACGTCGGGGTGATGGCGTTCAAGCCAGGCGGCCAGCGTTGGCCCCAGGTCAAAGCTTATCCTGGCGAGGTTACCCGCCTCGGCATTCGGGCGATAACATTCCCTGGTGATCTTCTCGTTGTAGTTTTCAAAGGGCGCCGCGCCCGCCTCTCTGGGGATGAGTCCCGTGAATGGATCGTCGCGGGGCGGCTGATAAAAGTGTCCATAGATACTCAGAAACTGATGCGCAATGTCGGTCACTATCTTCTCAGCTTTCCATGTGCGACCATCGTCGGCCATCGCATGAATGGTGATACGCTGGTGGCCTGCTCCACAGTGAGCGACCGTTACCAGCCTGGCGCCGTATCAGGCGCCATCGCCCTCGGCGTCACACGCTGTACGCAATTGCTTCCCATACGCGATGTATCAAGAACGGCGCCAGTGTCGCCTGCTATCGATGTCCCATAGTTCATTGTTTCCCAAGACACAAATCTGGGTGGGACGTGTCTCATTGAGGCAGCTCCATCCAGACCCTGGTCTGCCCTTCATTTTACCATATAGGGCCGTTTCTTAGGTAATAACGTGGTGAGAAGATAGCCAAATGGGGGAGCAGAATCTGGAGGCGAGTGAGGCAAACCTTGCAACTGCCCCCTCTCCACGTGGAGAGGGGGCAGTGAGTAGGGCTGATGTACACCAATCAGGCGCTCCAGGCGGTCGTATGTGAAAACGCCTGGGCGGAATTGAGGAACGACTCATACGCCTCGCGCAACCGTGGGTAGCGCAACAGGAAGAACGTGGCGTACTCGTGATCCAGTGCGCGTGGCTGACGGATCAGATGCATGCCCACGTCCTTCGGCATCCGATTGCCCTTGCGTCCGTTACAGGCGCGGCAACAGGCGACCAAATTTTCCCACGTGCTCTGGCCACCACGCGAGCGTGGCAAGACGTGGTCGAGTGTCAGATCACGCATGTGCTTCCCGCAGTACTGGCATGTCTCCTCGTCGCGCAGCAGGATGTTGGCGCGGGTTGGGCGCAACATCATCCGTGGCACACGGACATTCGCCAGCAACTGCACGATGACCGGCTCGTCGGTCAAGACACGGCGAGCCTCGATGGCCTCTTGTATGATCTTGCGCGCACGCTCATCAACAAAGGCCACTTTCTGCTTGGAGAGCAGCACAATCAGTCGTCGCTCCGGAATCACGGAGAGTGGCTGAAGCGATGCGTTCAATACGAGCACCGGCATCGGCGACTCCAGTCCTTTCCACCCACACAGACACATACACTGCGTAACAGGCGGAGTCGCAACGAACCGGCTGAGGAGTCAACCGGGATAGGATGTTATCTCCGCCGTCTATGGCGCCCACCGACTCGCGCGGGGCGAATCTGGCGACCGAGACGTGTGTTAGCCCACATGTCATGACATTCTTGGCGTATATGACCTGTGGGCAACAGAAAAAGCACGCCCCACACGGAAGGGGCGATACAAGCGTTATGGTTGCCTGTATACGCTATCCTCACCGACATGGACGTGCTCCTCGAATCCGTCTCCGCGTGCTAGTGGCGTCACTGGCTTGCCAGTGTACCTGACCTGCTTTGCGGGTTGGTCGGGGTGAGAGGACTCGAACCTCCGACCTCAGCGTCCCGAACGCTGCGCGCTAGCCGACTGCGCTACACCCCGATGATGACAATCTTTAAAAGTAATACCTGGCGCCCCGTACCACGGCAATAGGTACGACGTACCGACCGCAGTATAACACACATTTTTTGCCGACCGCAAGAGTTGTCCACAGCTTGCCACGTTGTCCCTTAATCGCGCGACAAACGAGGCGACAAACGAGGCCTGACCGTGCGTTTTTGAGACGCGATTGTGTGGTGATTGTGCGGCGGTCGTCCTTGATTTTGAGGTGTCGAAATGGTATGTTCTTGTGTGGCAAAGCACGACTTCGCTACCCCGCGCGTGCGATTTCATGAACACTGGTGTTCATAGAAGAATGTTCGATGAAGATGGAGGTGCAAACCCACGATGCGGCATGAAAGCTACGAAAACATTTTGCGCGCGGTTGGCCGCGTGCTTGACGCCGCCGAGGCCCGTTCTTTCGCGATGCGCGAGACGGAGACCGGGCTGCTGGTGGAACTGACTGGTGAGACCGGAAGCGAGCGGTATGAACTGCCGCTGAACGACGTATCAGCATTGCTCGATTGGCAGGGTGTCGACGAAGTCGCCCCCAACTACGAGCGCGCCCGCTCCGCGAATGAGGGAACGCTCAAGAGTTTTCTAGAGCGCCACGAACGCGAATTGGTCGGCGTGACAGCCTGAAATCGTCCACGCTGCACACCACACCTTCGGATAGCGTGATCCGAAGAACACATCGGGGTTCCGTCTCGTACGGAGCCCGATTTTTATGTGCGCTGGCTCGACACAGCCGGTGGTCAAATTGAGCCGCTGATGCCTGAGGCGCCTGCATTGCGGCCACAGTGCCCAGGGTGTATAATGCGGGGTGCATCGTGCGGACAAACAGGCGAGGACGCCCCGCCGAGCGGCTGGCGTTTTGCCCCCATGCCGAGGTCCGCGCATCACGCGCATTCCACGGGGGGACACTCCGCTGGGAGCGTGGCATTTCCCCGCCATCTCAGGACTCCCCAGCCGCTCACTGGATTGCGTCCACCTGATTTTCCCAGTGCGCCATGTCATGTGCGCACGCGCGAACGTACAATAGCCATATTCACCACCATAATGTGTGTTTCATGAGGGCGAAGACATGCCTGCGAAGCGGTCACAGAATTCATCATCGAGCGTCAAATCATCACCCCGGTCCGGCCAGTCTGGCAACTCAGCGCGCAGGGGCGAACCACCCAGTACCAGCCAGGATATCCGCGCCAGCTTTCTGCGCTTCTTCGAGGAGCGCGATCACCAACGTGTGCCCAGTTCATCACTGATTCCGCCATCGGATGACCCGACGGTGCTATTGACGACGGCTGGCATGCAGCAGATGATCCCGTATTTTCTGGGCAGAGTAACGCCGCCCAGCGTGCGTCTGACCTCCGTGCAGAAGTGCTTCCGCACGACTGACATCGACGAGGTGGGCGATGCCTCGCATCTCACCTTCTTCGAGATGCTGGGCAATTTCGCGGTCGGCGCGTATTTCAAGCGCGAGGCGATTGCCTATGCCTGGGAACTGCTGACCAGGGTCTATCAATTGCCGCCAGAGCGCCTTTTCCCCACGGTTCACCCCGCCGACGACGAGGCGCCGGGCTACTGGCAGGAGATCGCGGGTGTCCCAGCCGACGGCATCACCCGACTGGAGGATAACTGGTGGGGGCCACCGGGAGCCTCCGGGCCATGTGGGCCAGACTCCGAGATTTACTATGATCGCGGCAGCGAATTTGGCTGTGGCGAGCCAGACTGCGCGCCGGGATGCGACCGTTGCGAGCGCTACCTGGAGGTCTGGAACCTGGTCTTCATGCAGTATTACCAGGATACCGAGGGCAAACGCACACTGCTGAAGCAGCCCAATATCGACACGGGCATGGGACTCGAACGCCTGACGATGGTCCTGCAAGGGAAGAATTCGGTCTTCGAGACCGATCTCTTCCGTCCTATCATCGACAAGTTCGCCGCCCTCGCGCAGACGACCTATGGCAAGAACGCCGAGCATGACCGCGCGCTGCGGGTGATCGCCGACCACGGACGCGCGCTCGTCTTCCTGGCGGGCGATGGTGTGCTGCCGAGTAACACCGGGCGCGGCTATATCTTCCGCCGGGTGCTGCGGCGCGCGGTGCGCTATGGCAAGATGCTCGGGCTGGAGGGGCTTTTCCTCGCCGAGGCGGCAGACACCGTGATTGGCCTGATGAAGGGCCACTATGCGGAACTGGCGGCGCGGCGCGATCAGATTGTCGATATCATCAGCACCGAAGAGCGCCGATTCAACCAGACGCTCACCCTGGGCATGCAATTGCTCACGAAGGAACTGGACGCGCTAGCGAAGGCCGGAAAGCATGAGGTGCCCGGCGAGCTGGCGTTCAAACTCTATGATACCCATGGTTTCCCGGTGGAGTTGACTGCCGAGGTCGCGCACGAGCGCGGCATGACGGTGGATCGTGCCGGCTACGATGGCGCCATGCAGCGCCAACAGGAACAGGCTCAGAGCGGACACGTGTTCGTTCGCGAGCAAGAGGAGGAAGCATGGACGAAGGTCAGCAAAGGGCTTCCGACGACCAGCTTCACCGGGTACGAAGGGACGCTCGGCAGCAGCGAGATCGTCGCGATGTTGGTGGACGGCAAACCGGCGGACGAGGCGAGCGATCCCCAGGAAGCCGCGCTCGTGCTGGCGGAGACGCCCTTCTACGCCGAGGCGGGCGGCCAGATGGCCGACCGGGGCATGATCGGCAACCAGACCGGGATTTTTCAGGTGCGCGACACCCAGCGCCCCGTCCCCGGCCTTATCGTCCACTATGGGAAGATGATCGAGGGTCATCTGCGCGTGGGGACGGAGGTGCGCACGGAGGTCGACGCGGAACGCCGACGGGCGATCATGCGCAACCACAGCGCCACCCATCTGCTGCACCGCGCCCTCAAAGATATTCTGGGCGAACAGGTACACCAACAGGGGAGTCTCGTCGCGCCGGACCGCCTACGGTTCGACTTCAACATGACGCGCCCGATGACCACCGAGGAGCTACGCGAGATCGACCGCCACGTCAATACGGCGGTGCTGGCCAACCAGGCCGTCCACACCGAGATCATGCCGTACCGCGAGGCGCTGGCGACCGGCGCGATGGCCCTCTTCAGCGAGAAGTACGGCGATACAGTGCGCGTGGTGACGATGGGAACGAGCAAAGAACTGTGCGGCGGTACCCACGTCGGAGCGACGGGCCAGATCGGCCTCTATCTGACGACACAAGAGGCGGGAACAGCCGCCGGTATCCGCCGCGTCGAGGCGCTGACGGGGACCGGAGCCGAGACGTTCGTCCACCGCAGGAACGACCTCGTCGCGAATCTGGCTGGTCGCCTCCAGACGACACCCGACGCCCTCGCGGATCGGGTGCGCCAACTGCAGGACGAACTGGCCGAGGCGCGGAAGTCACTGACCACCGTCCAGCGCAGCCAGGCCCGCGAGGAGGCCGCCCGACTGGCGGCTTCTCCGACCGAGGTGAACGGCGTCCCGCTGGTGGCGGCGGTCGTTTCAGCGCCAGACGACCGGGCGCTCCGCGAGATGAGCGACGCGATTCGCAGCCGCCTCGGTTCGGGCGTGATTCTGCTGGCCACGGAGACCGGCGGACAGGCCCAGTTCATCGTGACGATAGACGACACACTGACGAAGCGCGGCCTCCACGCGGGCAAGATCGCCGGGATAGTGGGCGAGCGCCTGGGCGGCCGGGGCGGCGGACGCCCTGACTCCGCCCAGGGCGGCAGCAAAGATGCGCGCAATCTGCGAGAAACCATCGCCGAGGCGCGCTCGCTCATCGCCTAGACACGATCCCGCTGGAGTATTTCACGTTCAAGCGCAACCAATGCCACGATCATGGGGTTATCCCTGTGGTCGTGGCGTTTTTCTTCCCTGGAATACATTGGAATGATCTTGGAATGCATCTTGCGAAATGGGCTATACAGCACAGTCTGGTACTTTCGTTTCATCTGTAAGAACAGCAAGCGCTGGACGGCGTAGTACTGTCAGGAAGGTAGTGCGCCCAATCCTGGCGATCGGTTGGGTATCTGGCGAACTGGGTCGTTGGAGAGGTGAGCCGATGGATGATATCGTGCGGCTGAAACCGAAATCCTCATATGCAACGCTCTCTGCCGCGTTGGCGCTGACGAGTGGACGGCGGGTGGCGCTGGTGTTTCCGCTCGGCGAGCGCACCTGTCTGCACGATACAGCCACTGCTCGATACCCTGCGCACGCGCTGCCGCCTGCTCGGTAAAGAGGTCATCATCATTGGCGCCGACGCGTGGCTGCGCGCCCATGCCGTCGCCGCTGGATTCCATGCCGCGACCACCCTGGAAGACTGGGGCGACACCGCGCCAGAACACCGTTCCATGCGCCCACCACAACCAGGTCATCCAGCGCGTCAAGCACGGCAGCCCCGCACCGCCGCCAGTTCGCCGCGATTATGGCTCGTCACCGCTCGCTATGCCGACACACGCGCCTCTGACGAGCGTGACACCTGGGTGAGTGAGCCGCCAGAATATGTCATCGAGATCCGCGAGGCCTTTAGCGACCAACCACCAGTTATCCGGCCCCCGATCATATCGCTGCCGCTGCTATCCGTGGCGCCCGATGAGAGCGACGATGACCACGACGACCACATCACCGCCAGCGAGCGCTTTGAGGAGAAGATGGTCGGCCGCATTCTGGAAACCAGCGGCATTCACCACCTGGAGATCCCCGGCGCTATTTAAAGCGCTCACACCAGAAAATAGATGCCAGGCACGGGAATTAAGCACGGATGCATCAGTGACCCTCGCTGCCGCCGTTCGTATGAGCGTATGCGTAGTCTTTGCATGCTATGCATCGGCGCTGTCTTCTCAACGATCAGCGAATCCTTTGCGAGGTCACTATGAACTTCTCTACCTTTGTTGACCTGCTGGCCAGCGGCTTCGATTTTGGTGGACTCATCGCGCTGTTCATTGGCACACTCGTCGCGCTCGTTCTCTACGCTCGCCGTGTCATCACCCATCCAGGCGAACAGAGCCTCGCGTACCGGAGTCTACGCCGGGGACTTGGCCGCGCGATCCTCATCGGGCTGGAATTGCTGGTCGCGGCTGATATTATCCGCACCGTGACGATTGCGCCAACGTTTCAAAGTATTGGCGTGCTGGGCCTTATTGTACTCGTCCGCACTTTCCTGAGCTGGTCGCTCGAAGTGGAGATCAATGGCGAATGGCCCTGGCGGCGTGGCCGGACGCAGGCCAGCCCAAACGCCGGGCGCTCTCGCCCAGGACGAGCCATAGTACGTCATCCAACGGCGCTATCTCATCCCACCCGCTCGACTCCTCGCCCTTCGCGGGCGCCTGCTCTCACACCCTGGCAGCAGTGGTATACTCAAGCATCAGGCGCGAGGCGCCCGCCAATGCTGCCATATGAGCGAGTGAACTGAGAGAGAGGATTCCGTGCCCCATCGCATGCACGACGGGCCAGCGCCAGACGGCCACGATGAGGAGAATGTGAGGAACAGACAGCGCCACACGCCGACGAGTACCTGACCGGTGAGCGGATCGTGCCGCATCGGCTCAGGCCGGATATGTCGGTCGCCGATCTGCTGGATAGCTCATTTCAAGCGTATAACGCCGGGCGCATCAATGAGGCCGCGCGCCTCTATGCCCAGCGCATGCTCGACCCAGAGCAGGACGTCACCATCTGCCTGACCATCGCTGGCGCCATGACGCCCGCTGGGATCGGCGGCAGCATCATCACGCTGATGGAGCGTGGCGCGATAGATTTCATGGTCAGCACCGGCGCGAACCTCTACCACGACATTCACCACGCGCTCAACTATGCGCTCCATCGTGGCAGCTTCAAACTCAACGATCCGGATCTGCACGAGGCGGGCGTCATCCGCATCTACGACGTGCTCTTCCTCGACGAGGTGTTGCTGGATACCGACCGCTTTCTGCGCGAGATCTTCAAGACATTTCCGCAGCGGCCCATGTCCACCGCCGAACTGCACCACCTGATTGGCCAGCGGCTGCTGGAGGTGGGTGTCGACCCGGAACATTCGGTGCTGGCGATGGCGGCGCAGCTGGAATGTGCCCATCTATACCTCATCGCCGGGCGACTCGTCCATCGGCATGAATCTCGCCCGCCATCAACTGGACGGCAACGCGCTGACCATCGATCCGCTCTTCGATGTGCATGAGACGACCGCCATTGTACAGGCGGCGACGCGCAACGGGGTCATCATCCTCGGCGGTGGCTCGCCCAAAAACTTCTACCTCCAGACACAGCCGCAACTGTGGGAGGTATTGGGCATCAACAAGGGCGGCCACGACTACTTCATTCAGATCACGCAGGATGCCCCACACTGGGGCGGACTCTCTGGCGCGACGCCGTCTGAGGCGGTCTCGTGGGGGAAGATCAAGCCGGAGCAACTGGAGGAGTCGGTGGTTGTCTACGCCGACACCACCATCGCCTTCCCGCTGATCGCCGCCTATGCTGTCAGCCGGGCCGAGCCACGTCCGCGCCGCGAACTGTATTCCCGCCGCGAAGAGATGATGGACGCGCTTCGGGCGGCCTATCAGCGTGGAGCAGCCAGCGACAACAGCGCAACTGAGTCCGAAGGGGCTGGGATAGAGCAGGCGGTGATAGATCGAGATCGGTGATAGCGCAATGCTGAACACTGGGAGAAAGAGAGGGCGACGATGCGCGATGTGTTGCCTGAGCTTGAGCGCTGGCATAATGAGGGCAAGCCGATTGCCATAGCGACTGTGATTTCCGTTGTTGGCTCCGCGCCACGTGGCATCGGCGCAACGCTTGCGCTGACGGCGGCGGGCGATATCGCTGGCTCGGTGAGCGGTGGCTGTGTCGAGCCAGCAGTGATCGAGGTGGGGCTGAAGGCGCTACGCACTGGCCAGCCCAAACTGCTCTCCTATGGCATCACCGAGGAGCAGAATGTCGAGCAGATTGGCCTCTCGTGCGGCGGCCAGATTGAGGTGCTCGTCGAGCGGCTCGCCAACCTCGAACCACTCGCGACGGCGCTCAACGCTGGGCAACCTATCGTCCGCGCAGTCGTCATCAGCGCGCCTGAGGAGATCGGCGTCCAACCCGAGGCCAGTCTGCTGGTTCCTGAGCGGGGCGATCTGGTGGGTAGCCTCGGCAACGCCGCGCTCGATAGCGCTGTAGCGGCGAAGGCGCGCGAGTTGCTCAAGGATGGCGAGTCCGCGCGGGCGACGGTTGTGGTCGATGATAAACCCGCCGAGGTATTCTTCGCCGTCTATCTGCCCGAACCGACACTGGTCGTTATCGGCGCCGGACACATCACCATTCCGCTGACGCGCCTCGCCAAAACGCTTGGCTATCATGTCACAGTGGTAGACCCGCGTGAGGCGTTTGCCACGCGCGAGCGTCTGCCCGACGCCGATGATGTCTTGCTGGAGTGGCCCGACGACGCGCTGGCGCATATGACTCTTTCGAGCGCGACCGCCATCGCGGTGCTGACCCACGACGACAAATTCGACGTGCCCGCCCTCACAGCGGCGCTGAATTCGTCGGCTGGCTACATCGGCGCGATTGGCAGCCGTGGCACCCGCGAGCGCCGCGACCGGCGACTGCGCGAGGCAGGCGTCACCGACGAGCAGATCGCGCATATCCACGGCCCCATCGGCCTCGATATCGGCGCGCGCACGGCTGAAGAGATCGCGCTCGCCATTCTGGCGCAGATCGTCGCCGCGCGGCGTGGCAAGGCGTGAACATTGGTACGAGCAGGAAGGAGACCCGCTCATGAATCGGAAGGGAATCAACTACGACACCGGCTTTACCCGCGCTGGCGCCAGACCTTCACGCGAGTCTTTCGATCCGGCCCAGGTACGGCGCGAAATGGAGATCATCGCGCGCGACCTGCATTGCACCGCCGTACGGATCTCTGGGGGTGATCCGACACGCATTGCGTTGGCCGCCAGGTACGCGCTGGAGGTCGGCTTAGAGGTGTGGTTCGCGCCGTTTCCGTGCGATATGACCGCCGACGAACTGATACCCTATTTCGCAGCGAGCGCCCAGCTCGCCGAGGAACTGCGTCGGCAATCGCCGCGAGTGGTGTTCGTGCTTGGCTGCGAGATGTCGCTGTTCGAGAGCGGATTCGTTCCCGGCGCGAACTACATCGAGCGCATCCAGAACATGATGAACCCCGAACTGCTTGCCAGCCTGTCCGGGTCTCCTGAAGAACTGCTCACGCGATTCAACACCTTTCTGGGGCAGGCTGTCGCCACCGTGCGGAGCCACTTTGCTGGCCCAGTGACCTATGCCTCAGGCCCGTGGGAAGCGGTTGACTGGAGCGCGTTCGACATCGTCGGCGTGGATCACTACCGCGACGCTGGCAACCGCGACTCGTACCGCGAGCAGCTTCGCGCATATTTCGCACACGGGCGGCCAGTGGCGGTGACCGAATTCGGCTGCTGCACCTATCGTGGCGCGCAGGATCGCGGCGCTATGGGGTGGGCCATCGTCGATCGTGCGGCACAGCCGCCACGCCTGACCGAGGATGTCGTACGTGACGAACAGACGCAGGCCGACTATCTGGTGGAAATGCTCGACATCCTCAATGAGGAAGAGGTGGACGGCGCATTCTGGTTTACCTTCGCGAGCTTCGGGAATCCCTATCATAGTAATCCGCGCTACGACCTCGACTGCGCCTCCTACGGAGTGGTGAAGATGCTGGATGGCGCAAGAGGCGCTACCTATCCCGATATGCCCTGGGAACCCAAAGAGTCCTTCTCTGCGCTCGCCAGGTCGTATCTCCCCGGATAACACTCCGGATAACACCCAGATAGAAAATGCCGCCCCTCCCCGAAACGGGGAGGGGCGGCCGCAGGCTCAAAACCTATAACTATTCGCCGCCAGTGTTCGTGCGAGCAGGCTCAGCGCTGAGTCGGCGGGCGCAATCGCCGCCCCAGCGTCTTCTCGCGCCTCCGGGGTAACCGGGTCACGCAGCACCTGATAGAGCAAGATTGCCGCCAGCGTCGCCAGCGTGATGCCGGTCAGCGGGAAGTTGCCGATGGTGATCGTGTAGGCGCCAGTTCCCAGAATCAGCGTCACGCCCGCCATCAGCAGGTTGCGCCCGCGCCCGAAATCGACCCCGTTCTCCACCCAGATGCGCGCGTCCGTGGCGGCAATCAGGCCGAAGAGCACTGTAGCGCAGTAGCACACCACGGCACGAGCGCTAAAATCAAGGGGGTTGCGAGCGCCTATGGCGCAGTGGCCCATGCCATCTAGGGCGCCGTTTCTTGACCCATTAGGTAGGCTGTGTTACGCTATGCGAGATCATAGGGCGTATACTGTTGCTCTCAATGCACACAGGTGGGGTGGCTGGTCTGGTAGAGGATGTGAGATGTCAGAACAGTTGAGCGAGCGTGAACTCATCCAATTGCAAATCCAGGCATATGAATTCTATGCCGGGCTCATCGATCGCGCGGTGGTGAGCGGCGCCAAAGAGACGATCATGCCCAAGTGGGACGATCAGCGGGCAATAGAGTATCGCAATCTGTCAGAACAATTGCGCCAACGTCTCGCGGAACTTGAGGCGACTGATGCACAGGCGCTCAACGCTCCCGGTGTGACACCGGTGGTTACTCATGAGGAACCCAGCGAAGCGTGACACGCGCGGCATGAGCCGCCGACCTGGAGCTTTCTGGTCGGTTTGCCACACATAGTAACATAGCGACGAAAAATCCATTGAATACCATGTAGGCGCTTCGGCGCAGCCATTTGTGGTGGTAGACACAAGGCGATTCTACTGGAAGCAAAGACTCTGCCAACGCTGTCTGAGATGGTATGACCTGACATGGAAACGCTGGGAGATGTGCTGCGGGGGTATTGTCAGCAATGATGCTGCGTGCTCCTGTTGCCGCTAGTGGATGAGCTGGAGCGGCGGCGCTCACCATGCTCTTCCTGATGATGAACCCTTCATCGCGGTAGAAGGAGCATATAAGGATGGCGGCACGATTTGTACCCACGAGCCGATTGAGCAATATCATCCAGATGATCATGCTCTCGCGTCAGAGTGGCATCCTCCGCGCGATTCGCGGGCAAGAGGCCGCGCGCCAAATGGGCCAGATTCGCTTTGCGAGTGGGCAACCTGCGTCAGTGCTCTTTGGCCAGATGGTGGGGGAGAACGCGCTCAATGCCCTGATGGGATGGGGCGAATGCATGTATTCGTTCGATGAATTTGCAGCCGAAGGCTCCGACGCAGATGGCTACTACTCAGCGGGTGAAGGCATCCCCATACGTCAACACGCCTCCGCCCGCCCCCGCCAGTTCGTGGCCATCATACGGGTACCCTTCCAGCCCGAACTACTCTCCATCTTCACCCTCACAATATCCACAGAATCCAGCGAGTCCATCGTATCCACCCTATGGGAATGGCTATCCACAGCCCGCGCCCAATGGGTCTGGCTATCAGCAATCTGCGCCTAATACAGGATACCAGGGCGGCCAAATGCCCAATACGGGATACCCGCAGTCCGCGCCGAATACAGGATATCCGCAGCCCACGCCTAATTCCGGATATCCCGGTGGCCCGATGCCCGATCCCAATGATCCCTATTACCGGCAGACACAGACAGGATCCACTGCGACCAGTCTGCCCGGAGCGCCAGCGCTCCGTCCCGAAATGCTCGAGTCGGTGCCCTATCAGACGGGTATCTCAGAGCCAATCGAGCAGCTACCACTTGACCGCCGCGAGCGCATGATTTTGCTGCTGGTCAATGGGCAGCGAAGCATGCTCGATTTGGTGCGCCTGACGCACCGCACCGAACGTGAAATCTATTCCGTCTTACATCATCTCGCGTTGCTTGGTCTGATCCAGTTTCGTCGCTAAGGTCAGACAAAAGATAGGATTTTTGCAGGATAGTGAAGCCATGTGCGTATATCTATCCGTTATTCGCAGAGAGAGTGCAATGCATGAGAGGCATGGTCTGTGTGGCGGGTGACGAGGAATGTGGCGACACCGGACCCAGCCGGGGGTAGGAGGGTTAAGGGGCAATGCTTCAAAGACGGTCGCGGCTCGGTATCCGCGCACAGTTGACGCTCATTGTGCTGCTGGGCGCTGTGTTGAGTACGGCGGCAACGCTTTTCATCGCGGATAACGCCATTCGCAATTATGCCCTGCAACAGGCGCAAAACCAGGAGCAGGAAAACATGAAGATTGCCGTACTTGTCCTCACGACTCAGTACGGCGAGAATTATTCGATCTCATCCGATAATCATCTCGTGGTGGATTCGCCAACCTCTGGCAAGAGCTTTGGTGGCCCAAACGACGCCAACTTCGGCAAGTATCCTCTCAACGATGACACTGATTATGTTGATAGTGTCAAGCAGCTTATCGGCGGCGTGGTCTCCGTCTATCAGTGCTCCAACGCGCGTGGCGACTTCACACAGTGCGTGCGCATCTCGACCACAATACCGAAGTCGGGCGCAGCGAATGACGTCACCGCCTCACGCGATACGAACGCCCAACTCGCATCGACCATCGGCGGCAACATGACGCTGCAATCGAAGCCGCGTGAGTGGCTCGGCATCGACGATTTGAATGGCCAACAATATTATTCCGCCTACAGCCCGATGCTGAATCCGCAAGGGCAGTTGATTGGCGTGTTGTCGGTGGCGGTGCCGCTTGACACTGTGACCGCGTTCGAGCGCAGCACCACCGTCGAATTGCTGCTGTTGGGCGCTATCATCATGATCGCAGGCGTCATATTGGCGCTCCTGCTGGCCTCGGTGATCGTCAATACACTGCAACGTGCGGCGCAACAGGTCAGCCATGCCTCGGAGCGCATTGGCAGCATCGCCGCCCAGCAGGCGGATGGCGCGTCACAACAGGTATGGGCGGTCAATGCGATCAATAAGGCGCTGCAGAACTTCACTGAAGCGGCGCAGGATATTTCCAGACGTTCAGATCAGCTAGCCCAGATGGGCAACCAGGTCATGCAGCGGCGTGGCGAGATGCCACCGGGCCAGTTCGAGTCGCTCATTGCCTATATGACCCGCTCGGTGCGCGACATCAGCCAGTCGAGCCGACAGCAATCCGCGCAGTATGACCGGATGGGCGGCGCGATGCAGGCCGTTATCGAGATTGCCGAGCAGGTCGCGGGCAACTCACAACAGACTGCGGAAAGCGCCGAGCGTTTGGAACTGATCGTGCGCCAGTTGCAGCAACTCGTCGGAGCCCGCCGCCTGTCACGCAAGTCCAATACCACCGTACGCGACGCGCCAGTCATGGCAGGCGCCGGGATGAATGGCGGAATGGATGGTGGCATGAATGGTGGCATGTTGCCGCCGAATGGCACCATGGCGCCTCCGATGGGGTCGCGCTCGATTCGCCCAATGCAACCTGGTGGTATGCCAATGCCGCCGAACCCCGACTGGCGCGGCGGTGGTAGGGTAGGCGCTGGCATGGGGAATGGTATGGGTCAAGGTTCAGGTGGTCAAGGTGGCAATGGCATGGGCGGCTATGGCGACTACGACGGATACAATAATGGCTATGGCGGCAATGAAGGCCAGATGATGCCGATGAATGGCGGCGCCAGCCAGGAGTGGCGTATGCCACCTATGCCTGCGGCGCCACAGATGCCCGGCCAGAATCAATTGCCACCAGGCCCGCCAATGGGACGTATGCAGTTCGGCGACGAACCACCGCCATCACGTGGTGGACCACGGTCGCGAGGGGCGCCACGCGGCGCGCCTCGTGATGACGACTCGCAGTATGGCGGCTCACCGTACGGTGGAGGCTCACAGTATGGCGGTTCGCAATATGGTGGCTGGCGACGTGATCCGTATGGCCAGGATGGCGACGATGGTGGCCGACGTTAGCTGCATGTACATGTGTGCGCCCGCGTCAGCCTGCATGAACGGTCTGGCGCGGGTAACATTCAGGTCACAATAGACGTCAGTAATCCAGTAAGGTACAATAGCCATGGCCTCTAGCGGTCGCACGCGGTTACGTTGAACGCGTCACGCGAGACGCCGTACCTTCGAGAAAGGCAGCCAGCGCAGATGCATGAAGACGTACTCTCCCAGGTACCCTTGTTTCACGACCTGTCCAAACACGAACTTCAGGTGCTCTCGGCCAACTGCCGGGAAAATGATTACCCAACTGGCGCTACCATGTTGCGCCAGGGTGAAACAGGCATAGGGCTTTTTATCATCACCAGTGGTAAAGTACAGGTTACCCAACAGGCGCCCGATGGCAGTGTCCGCGACCTGGGTACCTTCGACCGGGGAAGGGTTCTTGGCGAGATGTCGCTGCTCGACGACCTGCCCCGTACAGCGACCGCTGTGGCGCTCGAACCGGCACAAGCGCTCGTCATCCCCGTCTGGGATTTCCGGGCGGTATTGCGCGAACATCCAGACATCGCCATCAAGTTGCTAGCCATCATGAGCCAGCGGCTTCGCCACAAAGAACTCGATCAGGCCGCATCCTGAGGCGAACGACACAAGACGAATACGAGCAGGAGGGCGACTGACAACGGTCGCCCTCCGACCATTTCCCACTGCAAGGAATCCGTCCGCTATGAGCGATACGCCATCTGGCGAGCCGCGCGCCTCTCGCCCCTACAACGAGCGCCGCCCTCCCCCACGCGACGCTGATCTGATCGCGCGCTGCGCCGATCCACCCCCCGCAGAGTTGCTCCACGGCATCAAGCAGTTCAATAAACGCGAGTATTTCGAGTGCCATGAGACGCTCGAAGCGCTCTGGAACACCGAGCCAGGGACAATACGTGTACTGGCGAAGGGCATTCTCCAGGTGGGCGTCGGCTGTTACCATCTGTTGCGCGGCAACCATCGCGGCGCGCTGCTTAAACTTGCCTCTGGCGCCGATTACCTGGAGCCGTTCGCGCCCCGCTGCCGTCACGTCGAGGTCGCCCAGCTTATCGCAGATGCGCGCCGCCTGCAGGCCGAGGTGGTGGCGCTTGGCCCAGAGCGTATCCGCGAGATCGATTTGTCCCTGTTGCCTATCATCCGGTTGACCGATGATGACCACACCTAGCTGGCGGCTGAAGCCGCGCCTACGGGCTGCGCCACAAAGCCCGCCTCCGCGGGCTGCAGACGGGAGCCAAAAGGGCGCATGGTGGGCAGGTCTCCGCAAACCCGCGACAGCGGGTTTCGTGGCCGCAGGCTGTTCAGGCGCGGTTTCAACCGCCCGCGCCAAGCCAGAAGACGTCCGCTCAATGCTCAGACGTGCTCCTGCGCCTTTCGTGCGCGAAATTCGTCGAGAATCGCTTTGCTCGCGGTCGCGCCAATTCTGGTCGCGCCAGCGTTCAACACGTCGATCACGGCGTCGAGCGTGCGCACACCGCCAGCCGCTTTGACCTGGACGCGCGGAGAGACGCTGGCGCGCATCAGCCTGAGATCGTCGAGCGTGGCTCCTGTGGGCGCGAAGCCTGTCGAGGTCTTCACGAAGTCAGCGCCAGCCGCCTCAATAATGCGACACCCACGCCGCTTTTCATCGTCGGTGAGATAGGCGTTCTCCAGGATGACCTTCACCAGTGCCTTGCCACGAGCCTCCGTGACGACCGCCAGAATATCGCCCCGCACCTGTTCATCCAGACCAGAACGCAGCCAGCCGATATTCAGCACCATATCTAGCTCAGTCGCGCCATCATTCATCGCCTGTCGGGTTTCGAGCGCTTTGACGCCAGGAGCGGCATAGCCATGCGGAAACCCGATGACGGTACCGACATGCACATCAGAGCCTTGCAGGATGCGCGCCGCCAGAGGCACGCTGGCCGGGCTGATGCACACCGACGCCACGTCATACTCCAGCGCTATCTCGCATCCGGCACGCATCTCATCCTGCGTGAGTTCGGGCCGCAGCAGCGAATGGTCCAGCGTTTTCGCCACCTGCTCGTAGGTCAGGGAAGCAATCGATACGGGCAATATGATGGGTTCGGGCTTCATCGATGTCCTGCCTTCGCGTATGTTTTTGTGGCGCCCACACTATCAATCAGCTACCCCCTTCCCGTGACGTGGGGAGGGGGTAACAAGATAACTATTACTCCGGCTGGGGCGCGGGCCAGAGTTCCTGGCTACGGGCAGCCACAAACTGCTGCGCCTGACGGATGAAATCGGCTAGCGGAACCGGGCCGATGTTCTCGTTGGAGCGCAGGCGCACCGAGACAGCGTCCGCCGCCGCCTCTTTATCGCCCACCACCAGCATATACGGAATCTTCTGCAACTGGGCGTCGCGCACTTTGAGATTCATGCGCTCGTGGCGCGCATCCACCTCCACACGCAGCCCCGCCTCGCGCAGTCGCTCCGCCACACTTTCGGCGTATTCGCCATGCTTTTCATCCGAGATGGGAATGAGCATCGCCTGCACCGGAGCCAGCCAGAGCGGGAACGCGCCCGCATAGTTCTCGATCAGAAACGCCATGAAGCGCTCCAGCGTCGAGATGATGCCACGGTGAATCATCACCGGACGATGCGGCTGGCCATCCTCGCCGATGTACTCCAGGTCGAAGCGCTCCGGCAGCGTGAAGTCGATCTGCACCGTCGAGATCGTCTCGTCCTTGCCGAGCACATTCGCCACCTGCACATCCAGCTTGGGGCCGTAGAAGGCCGCATCGCCGATGCTCTCGTAGTACGGGACATCCAGCTCTTTCAGCGCCTGGCGCAGCGCGGCCTCGGACTGTTCCCACATCTGCTCGTTGTCGATGAACTTCTCTTTATCGTTGGGGTCACGCAGCGAGAGCCGGTAGTTGTACTGCTTGAAGCCCATATCGTTATAGACCTGTTCGACGAAACGCACGACCCGCTTGAACTCTGGCAGCATCTGTTCCGGCGTACAGAAGTTATGCGCATCGTTGAGCGTCATCGCCCGCACCCGTGAGAGTCCCGAAAGCTCACCTGAGCGCTCCAACCGATACATCGTACCCAACTCGGCGATGCGAATAGGCAGATCGCGGTACGAGCGCATCTTGTGGCGATAGACCTGAATGTGATGTGGGCAATTCATCGGGCGCAGCACCAGTTCCTCGCCGCTTTCCATCTCCATCGGCGGATACATCGACTCGTGGTAATGCTCCCAGTGGCCCGACGTTTTATACAGGTCGAGCTTGGCCAGATTCGGCGTATAGACGTGCAGGTAGCCCTGTCTGCGCTCCAGGTCGAGGATATACTCCTCCAGCAGACGGCGCACCGTCGCGCCACGCGGCAGCCAGAGCGGCAACCCCGCGCCGACATCCTCGCTAATCATGAAAAGATCGAGATCTTTGCCGAGCTTGCGATGGTCGCGCTTCTTCGCCTCTTCCAGCCGTTCGAGATACTCGTCGAGGTCTTGCTGCGTGAACCAGGCCGTGCCGTAGATGCGCTGGAGCATCGGGCGCTTCTCGTCGCCGCGCCAGTATGCCCCTGCCACGCGCATCAGCTTGACCGGGCCAATCTGGCCCGTGCTTTCCACGTGTGGCCCACGACACAAATCGAGAAATGGCCCCTGCTCGTAGATGCCTACCTCGGCATCGGGCAGGTTTTCGATAATCTCAACTTTGTACGGCTGGTCATGCTCGCGGAAGTATTTCAACGCCTTCGCGCGCTTCCAGCGGCTCTGCGTGAAGGGATGATCCGCCGCGATGCTGGCGCGCATGCGCTCCTCGATGGCGGGGAGGTCTTCGGGCGTCAGGGCGCGCGGTAGCTCCATATCATAATAGAAGCCGTCCTCGATGGCTGGGCCAATGGCGAAGCGCGCGCCAGGAAATAGCTCCTGCACGGCCTCCGCCATCACATGCGCCGCGCTGTGGCGCATCCGCTGCAACGGCGTATACGCGACGGACGCCGCGAGTTCCTGTTCAACTGACATTGTGTCGTTCCTTTCGTAGATTGTTTGTTCGTGTGTTGGTTGGGTGGAGAGACGGCTGGCGGCTAAAGCCGCGCCTAAGAGATGCGCTCACCGCGCATCTGCAAAGCCTGCCTGCAGCGAGGATCCAGACACCACCGGCCGTCAGGCCTACTCTCTGGAGGCCGCGACAGGCGCGCCTTTGACCGCCGCGGTACATCAGCGCCTGCCCTCAGCAGACGGCATTAGCCGCCAGTGCGGGTGCTCAACGACCTACCGCCTCAACCTGGCCGCGCAGCACGGCAAGCAGGTGTTGCGCCGAACGGACACGCGCGCGAACATCGGATGCGCGGAGCGCCAGCCGTAGCGCCTCGGCCACCACTGGCGCGCGGGCCGCCAGATCGCCGACCACCTGATCGCGGGCGGGCGGGTAATCACCCTGACTGCGCATACCAGGCGTCGATCATCGCGGGCAGGACGCTATTCACCAGCAGCGCCGCAGCATCCGGGTCGCGCTCCAGCAGGTACGCGGCGTAGGCAAGGCTGTTCTCGGAATCGTCATAGGCGTCATCGCTACGAGCGTCTGACGCGACACAGAATCGGTATACCATCGTAGGTTCTCCTCAGCGTTTGGGTGTTCGTGACATGACCACTTGCGCCGCGACGGCCAGACGCCGCGCGACCACGAACGGGCATGGTCATACCGTCGGCTGGTTGCCGACGGATCCCGATAGCTCCCTGAGATTGATGGCATACAACGCACATGGGTCGTACCTTCTTGGATCAGACATCCGCGACAGGCGGATACGGAAAACAACAAAAAAACCCTTTCATCCCACCTGGGACGAAAGGGCAACATGCCTTCCGTGGTTCCACCCACATTCCACGCGGCCTATGCTATGCGCCACGTGCTTCATTGCTGGCCGATAACGGATGCCCTCCGCGACAGCCTGCCGCCAACAAAGGCGGGTCGGCGCCGAGCTAACGGGTGGTATTCGCCGTCGTCATCTCCGGAGATGGCTCTCAGCCGGTGGCCATCTGTCGCTGTCGGAAGACGCCAGTTACTCGTCCCGCTACGCGTCATATCTATCTGCGCTACATTCAGCATATCACGCCGCCCACGCGCTGTAAAGCCTGTGCAATAGTCGCCACGCATGCTACACTGCTAGCGCGGTCTCGCCTACGGGCGACGCAGATTTTCTCGTTGGGTGTGGAGCGTTTGAGGAGCAATTATGGATGATGGACGTCAGACGCTGGAGTTAGCGCCCGCCGCTCTGCGAAGGCAAACCGACCCGGCCAGTCTCAACTTTGATACCACGAGCGATCTGCCTGCCCCAGAAGGCATGGTTGGCCAGGAACGCGCGCAGGAGGCGATTGACTTCGCGCTAGAGATGCAGGATAGCCGCTATAACCTGTTCGTCAATGGCGACCCCGGCACCGGACGGCGCATCGCCGTAGCGACCGCGGTCGAAGCCATTGCGAAGAGCCGCCCGCCCGCTCAGGACTGGTGCTATGTCTACCACTTCGACCAGCCAGAAGAGCCACACGCCGTAGCCCTGCCAGCCGGTATGGGCCGCGCCTTCGCCCATGATGTCACGGCGTTCGTTCAGGCGAGTCGGCGCGAGCTACGACAGGCGTTTTCCAGCGATACCTATGCCGCCCAACGCAAAGACCTCCTGAGCGACATCGAGCCGCAGCATACCGCGCTCTGGAACGGACTGCGCGAGGAGATACTGGCGCTCGGTTTCCTGTTGCGCACGACCGAGATGGGTATCGCAATCCTGCCGCTCCGCCCTGCTCCCAGCGCGCCAGAAGCGCCTCACCCAGGCGACAGCTATGATAGCTATGATGGCGCGGGAGAATCCGCAGCCAGCGCCGAGACCGAGCCACAGGCGCTCTCACGCGAGGAAATCGATGCGCTGCCGACGGTTGAACGCGAGCGGTTGCGCATGAGACATGAACAGGCGGAGACGTTGCTCAAACGCACGTTGCCTGAGATCACTGCGCTCGAAGACGAGATGGGCGCGCGTATCCGTATCCTCAACAGCGAGACCGCCGGGCAGGCGCTTACCCACGCAACCGATGCGTTGATCGCGCAATATACCATCTCAGCGGATGCGATGGACTTTCTGCGGCGGCTGTCTGGTGATATGGTCGCGCATGCTGATGTGCTGCGTGGCGAGAGCGAGGAGGGCAGCGGCTCGTCCGGTGATAGCGAGAGTGGTGATGAGGACGATCAGGGCGGCGATGGCGATGGCGAGGGCAGGGTAAGCCTTCCCACCCTGCTACGTCGCTATCGTGTGAACGCGCTGGTCTCGCACAAGCCTGAAGACCATGCGCCCATCGTGGTCGAGATGAATCCCACGCGCACCAATCTGATCGGGCGCATCGAATCGGGCACCAAACGCGGCCTGCCCTTCACCGATCATCTGATGATTCGCGCGGGCGCATTGCACCGGGCCAACGGTGGCTTTCTGATCGTGCAGGCGCACGACCTGATCTCTTCGCACGCCTGGGATACCCTCAAGCGGGCGCTGCGCTTTGGCATAATCGGTATGGATAGCGGCAGTGAAACGCAGGGCAACCAGCCCGGCGCCACGCTGCGGCCAGAGCCGATTCCCGCGAATGTGAAGGCGATTCTGATTGGCGACCTCTCCACCTATCGCCCGCTGATGGAACAGGATCCCGAGTTCCGACTGCTCTTCAAGGTGCGCGCCGACTTCGACGACGAGATGCCGCGCGCGCCAGAGAGCGAGAAGGCCTACGCGCGCTTTGCCGGGAATGTCGCACGCGCCAACGGCGGGCCATCGTTGTCCGCGGACGCGGTGGCGCAACTCATCGAGGAAGGGAGCCGCTGGGCTGGCGATCAGGAGCGCCTCTCGACCGCGTTTGGCAGTCTGCGCGACCTGACGCTGGAGGCGTGCTACTGGGCAAAGAAAGACCAGGCCGAGACGACGATAGCAGCCCATGTGAAGCGGGCAATCACCGCGCGCGAACGGCGTTCGAGCCTGGCCGCCGACAAAGAAAACGAGTCTATCAGCGAGGGTCAGCTCGTCATCGAAACCACTGGCGACGTGATTGGGCAGGTCAATGGCCTGTCGGTACGCGCCTACACCGACTACCTCTATGGATTGCCCATGCGTATCACTGCCCGCACCTCGCCGGGGGTCGCGGGCGTGACCGATATCGAGCGCGAGACGGCGATGAGCGGGCCAAGCCATAGCAAGGGTGTGCTCATCCTCAGCGGATTTCTAGCCGGGCGTTTCGCGCAGGACTTCCCGCTGAGTCTCTCCGCCAGCATCTGTTTCGAGCAGAACTATGAGCCAATCGACGGCGATAGCGCCTCATCGGCCGAACTCTACGCGCTGCTCTCCAGCCTGTCTGGCGTCCCGATTCGCCAGTCACTCGCCGTCACTGGCTCTGTGAACCAGCGCGGCGAGATTCAGGCGGTCGGCGCGGTGACAGCGAAGGTCGAGGCGTTCTTCCGGCTCTGCGATTTGCGCGGGCTGACGGGGCAGCAGGGCGTGCTGATTCCGCGCGCCAATATCCGCAACCTGATGCTGCGCGAAGACGTTGTAGCAGCCGTGCAGGCCGGGAAATTCCACATCTACGCCATCAGCAGCGTGGATGAAGGCATCGAACTGCTCACTGGCATACCTGCAGGCCGCCCCGACCGCGACAGCCGCTATCTGGAGGGAACGATCAACGCGCGCATCAGCCAGGTGCTGCGGCTCTATAGCGACCGGGTGCGCGCCTACACGGGCAAAGGCCCTGGCCTGACTCGCCCGTGACGGTTTGAGCCTGCCTGAACACACAAAACACCTGGCGCATCATTTTTCGTCTCCAAATAAGCAGATGAGCGTCGAAGCGTGCAGTGAGATTACCCCAGAGCGGTGATATGCCTTTATTCCGCTCAAAAGGCGCTACACAACCCGATTAGCCAAAGTTCTGGTTTAGGTGGGTTGACACCACGACAAACTATGCGATGATAGACGAACATTTACCACCTAGCGTGCGCTAAACACGGAAGGGGGGTCAACTCCAGAAAGAAGCTGTTTTGTCAGCATAGTGTCCATTCACAGGCAGGACCCCAGGAACCATTTTCGCAAGTGTTTTCATATGCATACATTGGGGAGGAGCATCGAACTTGTCTGTTCACGCATTCCACCTGGCGGGGAAACGCCGCGTCATCGCTATCAGCATCACCGTGGCCAGCCTCATAGTTGTTGCCACCTTAACGGCGGCCCTCGTTATTGGCACTAGAACTGCACATGGCAACCCGGTGAGTTCTGGACTCTGTTCTCCCAACGCACCTGTCTGTACTCTCAACGGAAACAGTGCGTACGCCGATTTTTCGAGCGTCAGCAGTGATGGCTGTATCGATTGCCCGTACCGTAAGAGGCCTTGCGCTATACTGTGGGAGGACTCACGCGAGAGCAAGAGAGGCGACATCCATGGCAACGCTTGCCGAGAAGTTAGAAGGTCTGCAATGTCCGCGTTGTGGGCATCGAGAATACCTACGTGGTGCGCGATGTCGAACATACCGAGAAGGTCGGTCACGACACCGTGACGGTGACAATTACGGTCGGTGTCTGCACCAACTGTGGCGAGCAGGCGCTAGATACGCGCTGCCGCCCGGCTGCGAACAAGCTCAAGGCTGGCGCTGTCTCTGATGTTGACATAGAGTCAACTGGGAGTTTTACAAATCCAGGGCATACGACCGATAATTTTGCGCTTGTGTTCATCTCGAAGTACGATCAGTGCAATAACGTCCAATTGGAGTTGGGAGCCAACTTCGACCCGATCCACGGGCAAGCCGATTTCACCGGTACAATTCAATACGGGAACGATCTAACGTCAGCGGCTATGACAGGCACGGCCCCCTTATATGACGTTAACACGGGCGATCTCCTGTTCACTGCAAATATTGATGTGACATGGCAGAGAAACGGCGCCATGACCCATAACAGTGACAATGAGCACTTCCATTCGCCAACCATCATTGTGAATACGAACATCCACGGCACCAGCCGCCCGCAGTGGCATCAGGCTCATTCACCGACGAGACCGGAGCGAACGCCGCCACTTCGCCAACGTCCAATGCTGCTCTGTTCGACTCCCATGGCAGCCAGGTCATTATCACCAAACCCTAGTCTCTGCTAACGATCACGAATAAGGCATGGGTAAATTTCCACCCATGCCTTACTGTTTTACGAACTTTCCCAACCATACCCCTACTGCTCCAGCGCGCCCTGGCGAACCGCGTGCGCCGTCTGCTGGATGCTGTGGCCGTTGCTTTCGCCGACGATGCCCGCCTGCTGTCGCGCCGCGCCGACAAACGCGAAGAACAACGGATGCGGGCGTGTCGGGCGGCTCTTGAACTCCGGATGGAACTGGGTCGCCACGAACCACGGATGGTCTTTTAGCTCGACAATCTCCACCAGTTTGTTATCGGCGGAGCGCCCACTGACCAGCATACCCTTCGCCTCCACACGGCGGCGATACGAATTATTGAACTCATAGCGGTGGCGGTGGCGCTCGAAGATGATCGGCTCGCCATAGGCCGCCTCAGCTTTGCTGCCCGGCGTCAGGCAGCAGACCCACTGGCCCAGCCGCATCGTGCCACCCTTATCGGAAATCTGGCGCTGATTGGGCATCAAATCGATCACCTTATCAGGCGATTCGGGATCGAACTCGGCGCTGTTGGCCAGATCGAGATGGAGGACATTGCGCGCGAACTCGATGACCGCGACCTGCAATCCCAGACACAAACCGAAATAGGGGATGCCATGCGTACGGGCATACTCGACCGCTTTGATCTTGCCCTCGATGCCACGATGCCCGAAGCCGCCCGGCACGATGATGCCCGACGCCTGCGCCAGTCGCGCCTCATGCTGCTCCCATTCCTGGTCGAGCTTTTCGGAGTCCACCCAGTCGATCTGCACGTCCACGCCATGCGCCCAGCCCGCGTGTGTCAGCGACTCCGCCACCGAGAGATAGGCGTCGTGCAGCGCCACATATTTGCCCACCAGCGCGATACGCACCACGGGCTTCTCCGCCCCGATGCGCGCCACCAGGCCGCGCCACTCGCTCAAATCGGTGGGCTGCGGCTGCTCCAGCCCCATCTTCTCCACCAGGAAGTCGCCCAGCCCCAAATCTTCGAGCATGAGCGGCACCTCATAGATGCTGCTGGCCGTCTCGACGGGGATGACCGCGCGACGCTCGATATTGCAGAATAACGCGATCTTGTCGCGCATCTCGTCGGGCACGGGGTAGTCTGATCGGCAGAGGATCACATCTGGCTGGATGCCCGCGCGCAGCAGCTCTTTGACGCTGTGCTGCGTCGGCTTGGTCTTCAGCTCGTGGGTCGCGCCGATGAACGGCAGCAGCGTCACGTGCAGATAGAGCGCGTCGTCGCGGCCAACATCATTGCGCATCTGGCGGATCGCTTCGAGGAACGGCTCGCCCTCGATATCGCCAACCGTGCCGCCAACCTCGACGATAACCACATCGGCGCTGGTCTGCTGCGCCAGCGTGTGGATACGCTGCTTGATTTCATTGGTGATATGCGGAACAACCTGAATCGTGCCGCCGAGATAGCCCCCGGCGCGCTCTTTGCCGATCACGGCGTTATAGACCTGGCCCGTGGTGACATTGCTGGCCTGGCTGGCTGGCTCATCGGTGAAGCGCTCATAGTGGCCCAGGTCGAGATCGGTCTCCGCGCCATCATCGGTGACGAAGACCTCACCATGTTGATACGGCGACATGGTGCCCGGATCGACATTGATGTACGGATCCAGCTTCATGATGGCGACAGACAAACCACGGCTTTTGAAGAGACGTCCCAGCGATGCGACAGTGATGCCCTTACCAACCGACGAGACAACGCCGCCCGTGACGAATAGAAACTTCGGCATACTACACTGCTCCCTTGCGCACTACTCCCGGCGCACTCACTCGCATGACTGCCTGACTCATGACTGACTGCACGGCTACAAGAATGATGTGACTCACGACGACTTGGAAAATGGCCTCGAATGTTGCGCGATAATACCTTCCGGCGTCTGTTTGTTACAGGTAGTCACGGGCAATCGCTGGCCGGAAAACAGCAATCGCCACATAGAGAGAGGGGCCAGCATCTCCGTTATTGGAGCTGGCCCCTCATCTTTGGTTAACCTCCCCGGTAGTTCAGAACGACTACCTGCGGTTCTGCCGGGAGACTGGCAGGGGTAATCACAAGTTTGGGAAGCGGTTCGGCCGCTTCCACCCCCATTTCGCGTAAGAACTTTTCGACGGGATCAAGCTCCGCGCCGTTTGGTTTATAGGCTGGCGTCGCGTAATGCATTGGGATGATGAGCCGTGGCTCCAACTGCGTGATGACCTCAGCGGCCTTCTCGGCGTTGAGCGCATACCCGCCGCCAACCGGCACCAGCAGAACATCGGCGCCATTCAGCGCCTCCTGTGCGCGATCATCGAGCTTCGTCCCCAGATCACCCAGATGGCAGATATGAACATCATCCATCGTGATGAGGTACGCGGTGTTGCGCCCATGCACCGCGCCGTGTTCCTGGTCGTGCCAGGTCGCCACACCAGTGATCAGAATCTGCTGAACCTCGTATTCGCCTGGCCCCGCGATGACTTTCTTCACGTCGCCGCTCACCGCTTTGACATAGCTATGCCCAGGGTGATCGTGGCTGATGGTGATGATGTCGGCGGAGGGGCGACCGATGGAGTAGCCCGTTGAAGGTGCGGGTGGATCGGTGATAAGTGTCGCGTCTTTGCCTCGCAGGCGGAAGCACGAATGCCCCAGCCAGGTCAATTCCATGAAATATAGCCCTCACAAAAGCATTGGGCGGGGTGCGTTAGCGCATCCGCCAGCGTGCCCCGCCCTGACTGTTAGCATACCACATTGACGACCCTGCCACAAGGGTAGAGGTCAGGTTGATGGTGTGAAAGACAACCCGTTGTCTATTTCTCTGTGCCACGCCGCGAACCGGAAATGAACGCCATTCAGTCGTGCATTCTCACCGTTCGCAAGCAGCAGTTTGTCGTGGTTGCGAGCGACGAAATCATCGTGGGAGCGAGACGACGAAATTGGTCAAAACGCATTCTGCTGGAGCTGCCACCCACGACTCCCACCTTCCCTGATGCGAACGTTGTGTCATCTGCACTGCCAACCTTTGTGTTATTGACGAAGAAGTCGAAATGGGAGCCATTAACACGCACCTCCAGGGATTCGGCGTGTTCAGGCCACCGCTGATGGCATCGTTCGGCGTAAAGTCCACCAACGCTGTGCATGTGTCATTCACGCATTTGTAAAAACCCACTTGCCGTCACTGTCAATCAAGAATTGGTAGTCATTCCCCATAGCTCACCCGCCGGAATATGATGCCGTAGGGCCAGTGTTGTCGGGCCACTGATCTGTTGCATCGTGACGGAAATATCTACGTCCGTTTGTGTCCCGATAGGCGCGTAGCAGGCCCATGTATTCGTAACATGGTAGCCGTCACTCCTCAGGAAGCAATTTCCGCATCATCCAGCCATCCCTCGTCATCCGACTTGAATGTGTCGCCATAGATGACGACCTCATTTGGCGTGGGGGAAGCAGCGTGGATGCGTTCCTGACAGCGTCGTGGTCGTCGTCTGCCCCAGTGAGTGAGACCGCGAAGAGCGTGCCGCCGGTACACGCGGCCATCACGACCACCACCAGCGCGACGATGCCAACGATGCGTCCAGTGCGCGGCTTGCGTTCGGGCAATGGCGCGAGCGGTGGGCGAGGCTGTGGGTAGCCAGGCGGCAGCGGGTAGCTCGGCGGCGCATAGGCGCCATAGGGCTGCTGACCATAGCCACTTGGTGGCGCAGGCTGACCATAGCCGGTGGATGGCGCGGGTTGGCCATACTGCCACACTGGGGGTTGCGGCGGCGCCTCATTGGCAGCGGATGGCTGCCACGCGGGCGGCTGCGGCGCTCCTGCGGCGGGCAGGGGATACGAGGGATAGGGTTGATAGTGCGGCTCCTGCGGGGGCGTATACGCGCCCCCCTGTGGATAGCCGTAGCCGGGCGCCGGAGCGTTCCCCTGCCCGTACGAATCCGCTGCTGGTGGATAGCTCAGCATGCGCCCACAGCTTGGACACCGCTCCATGTTCTGTTGATCGATCTGAAAACCACACGAAGGGCATTGCATTTTTCATCTCCCTGGGAGGCTATGCCTCGCCGTTGGTCGTACCCCTGCCACTGGCGAGCGAATGCGTTCGTCGTCGTAGGGCTTGTGGTCATCAGGCGCGCTTGATGACCAGATTGGTGAAGACAGTTTCGACATCTGTGGTAGCGGAGAGGCCCACACTACCCGCAGTCAAGGGTAGTATCATCACAACTCCCCACCTTCACACCGTTGACAAAGAGATCGAAATGCGACCCTTTCGCATGCGCCTCCAGCGTGTTCGTGGTGTCAAAACTGCCGTGAATAGCGTCATTGTGGCTAGGACCAACCAGGTTTGCACAATTGTAGTTCTTGCACGAGTAAAGAACCCACTCCCCCGAACTATCAATCAGGAATTGATAGTAGTTTCCAGCGGTGTCAGCCCGGAATGCTATGCCATACAGATTTGTGGAGGGGCCGCTTACCTGCTCGGCATCGACGGTAATATCGAAATCGGTCAGAGAACTAATCGGCGCAAAACAGTAGTGACCGCTGGTGACATGGTAGCCATCATTTCCCAGGTAGCAGTCGTCTTCGTTATTACGCCATCCTTTGTCGTCGGATGCAAAGGTATTTTGATAGATCACTCCCCCTATCGAGACGGAGGGCGATGGCGGATTGGCGCGAGCGGTAGCGGTAGCCAGATCGGGATCCAGAACGGTCGTGTGCGCCGTTAGCCGCATACCCCATAGCGTGGCCCCTGTACACGCTATCAGCACGACACCTACTGCCACGATGATGCCCACAATCAGGCGTTTATTAAGTTTGCGCGCGCGCAAATACAGGTACTGGCTAAAGCGTCTCCCAGGTGGCTCATTGGCGGCTGGCGCCGAACGTCGTGGCCAGCATTTGCCCACAGCGAGGACACCATTTCATGTTCTGCTGATCGATCTGAAGGCCACACGAGGGACACTGCATCGTTCCAAACTCCTCAGAAATGCATACGGCGTCTGGTCGCTTTCTGACGCCAATATAACAGGAGAGTGCGCACTCCACCTCCCGGCTTCGTCTTCATATCAACCAGCAGTCGTATGCCATGATGGGCCGCGCCATCAGTCCGGGCGCGTGATGACCAGATCGGTGAAGGCGCAATCAATAGTCGTGCCACCGGCGATAAAGCCCACCTTGCCAAAACTGAACGTTGTGTCGACAAGATCGCCAACAGTAACACCGTTGACAAAGAACACGAAATGCGATCCCGTTGCCACCACCTTGATCGTGTTTATGGTATTCAAGCCGCCTTTTATGGCATCGTTGGCGGTGAAGTAGACTGGCGTGGTGCAGTCGTCGTTCACGCACCTCAAAACAACCCATTCACCGTTGCCAACAATCATGAACGCATAGAAGTTATCTTTGTCTTGTAGCCTGAAAACCAGTCCATAGCCCTGTGTCGTTGGGCCACTGACCTGCTGCGCCTTCACAGAAATGTCCACATTATCTTGCTCCACAGTGGGCGCGGTACAATAATAACCCGCCGCCGCGTGGTAGCCATCGCTCCCCAGATAACAGTGTCCCGGATCCTGCAGCCAGCCATCGGCATTCGACGCGAAGGTATTACTATAGACCTTGGTGGAACTTAGTGTAGGAGAAACTACAGGCGTCGGCGTTCCCGTGACTCTCGCCTGCCCCAGCGAGTGGATCGCGAATAGCGTGCCTCCCGTGCATGCGGCCAACACCACCACCACCAGCGCGATGACGCCCACAATCAAGCCCGTGCGGCTCTTACGCGCTGGCTGTGAGGCAAGCGGGGATTGCGGATAGCCCGGTTGCGGATAGCCTGGCGCCATCGGATAACTCGGCGCCGTGGGCTGGCTGTAGCCGGAAGGTGGTATAGAACCACCATACACGCCATAGGGGTTTTCGGGCGTTGGCGGGGTTCCATAGCCACCTGCCTGCTGTGATTCACCCTGTTGACCGCCACCATCTGGCACGTCACCAGACGTATTTTGCGCTGCTGGATAGTTCAGCATACGCCCACAGCGAGGACATCGCTCTATGTTCTGCTGGTCGATCTGAAGGCCACACGAGGGACACTGCATCGTTTCATCTCCCTGAGAATGCGTACGTCATCTGGTCGCTTACTGCGACCAGTATACAGGAAGATGCGTATGCTGGCTACTGAGAGCGGGAACCCACCCGCATGATTCTCACCTAACGATTCCGTTCGCTAGCCACGCCGAACGGCCCCTGCATGACGCTGGCGCAACGTGTATTCCAACTGCGCCTTCACGCCCGTTCAGCGACCGTTCGTCGTGATGGATCGCGAGATCACTTGGGGCGGGAGATGACGAGGTTGGTAAAGACGCTTTCGATGGAAGTTCCCGCAGCGACACCTAACCTACCAGATATGTAGTTTGGATCATCGTAGCCGCCCACCTTCGTCCCGTTGACGAAGAAATCGAAATGGGTTCCCTGCACCAATGCCTCTAGCGTGTTCGCGGTATGCAAGCCGCCCCGGATGACGGCATTGTCGGTGTAGTCAATAGCTGTTTTGCACGAGTCGGGAGCGCATCTGAATAATACCCACGCGCTGTTGCTCACAATCATGTACTCGTAGTCGTTCCCCTGGGCGTCAAGTCCGAAGACAAGACCAAAGGGCGCGTTGGGATCGCCACTCAACTGCTGTGCCTGAACAGAAATATCTACGGCTGTTTGTACCCCAGTTGGCGCATAGCACTCGTACCCATTCGCCGCATGATAGCCATCTGACTTCCAAAAGCAATTCCCCGCATCATTTGACCATCCGTCAGCGCCAGACGCGAAGGTGTTCTGATAGATCAGTGTGCGCGCTGCTGTGGGGGATGGCAGGGGCGTGGGGTGCGGCTGGCCGTTGTGACCGTTGGAAGAGCGCCAATGAGTCGACGCCTGCCCCAGCGAGTGGATCGCCCATATCGTGCCGCCGGTGCATGCGGCCAGCACCACCACGACCAGCGCGACGATGCCCACAATCAGGCCCTGTGTGGCTCTTACGCTGCGGTGGCGGCCCGTATGGGGCCTGTGGGTAGCCCGGTGGCGGATAGCCTGGCGCTATCGGATAACCCGGCGGCGCAGGCTGGCCATAGGGTTGGCCGTAACCACTCGGCGGCGCGGGCTGGCCATATGACGGCTGCCCATAGCCACTGGGTGGAGCTGGTTGTCCGTATTGCCCTTGCCCATATGGTATATGGTCCATACGGGGCGGATGGGCCTTGTTGCGAGGACGCGCCATATCCTGAAGGCGGCGCAGCGTCTCCAGAACCTCCATAAGAACCATAGTCGCCATAGGAACCATACGGGTTAGCGGGTGGCTGTGGCGGCGCATAGCCGCCTGTCGCGCCTGGCTCGCCACTTTGCGGCGGATTGCCATAGCCCGGCGCCTGAGAACCACCCTGCCCATACGCCCCTGTTGTGGGGGTAAGCGCATACCCACAACGAGGGCATCTATCGAGGTTCTGCTGATCGATCTGAAGGCCACATGAGGGGCACTGCATCGTTCCATCTCCATGGGAATAGACATCCTGTTTGGTCGCTTAATGGGACCAGTATACAGGAAGATGCGCGTATTGGCCATAGAGATAGATTGGGTGCGGTGGTTGTGGCGTCACCGGATGCGCTCAGCGTCACCGATAGCCATTGGCGCCATGACAACGACTAGAAGTGGTGTGGATGGCGCTGTGATGCTCTTGTGACATTCTGAGCGTCGCGCCGTGAGCGAACTGTGACATCCTCACATCTATCCTGTAGATGTGAGGCAGGGATGACGCGCGTAGGGGAAAGGATTCCCACCGGGAATCGGCGCCCAGCGGTGTCAGGCGATGAGCCAACCCGTTCTGAGAGCTAAAGGAGTCGTTCGATGTTCAGGCGTATTCTGGTACCGCTGGACGGCACACGGCGGGCAGAGGAGGCGATCCCATTCGCTCGCGAACTGGCTACCTCTCATGAGGCGCAGGTGTTCCTGCTGCACGTTGAGCCACCAGTCGCTGCTGTTATGGACGAGATTGCCATTGACAACCGCATGGAGTCCCTCGCGGCGGAGTTGCACGAAGCGGGCGTCCAGGCGCATATCATCACCGAGTTTGGCAAGGCCGCGCCCGCCATCGCCACCGCCGCTGAACTGGATAAGGTGGATCTGATCGTGCTGGCGCCAGAGCCGCGCGGACTCCTGGAGGGATTGCGTCGCCCCAGCGTCACGGCCAACGTGCTGGCGCGCACGGCGGCTCCCGTGCTGGTTGTCCCCACCGCCGCGACGGAAGAATCGCCAAAGCTGCTTCAGTTCGGGGGCGCGCAGGTCATCGTGCCGCTGGATGGCAGCGCGCTCGCCGAGAAGGCGCTGCCGATGGCGCTACGCGTGGCCCGGCGCTACGAACGCCCACTGCTGTTGCTCCGGGTCATACCGCCAGCGCGGATTATCGCCGCTGGGCCGGAGACCTATCCCCTCGTCCAGGACACCTATGACGCCGAGATGCGTGAGGTTCACGAGTATCTGAACACACTGCGAAAGCGGCTGGAGCCAACGGAGAACGTCTCGGTGCAAACGATGTTCACCCGGGGTATTCCGGCTGAAGTGATTCTGGCGCTCGCGGAAACGAAGCCAGGCAGCGCGCTCGTGATGAGCACCCATGGTCGCACCGGACTGGCGCGCCTTGTGCTGGGTAGCGTCACTCTCGCGGTTGCGCGCAAGGCCAGTATCCCGCTCTTCATCGTGCCGACGACGGTGGTAGCGCGCACGCAAGACGGCGACCCCAAGGACGCCGAGGCGAAGGCTGGCTCCCAGGCGTAGCTATCACATTCCAAAACGCCTCGACCCCTTCCTAATCCCAGGAAGGGGTCGCGGTCTTGCCAGGGCTGAGGTCGGTTGGCCAGCATCCCGGTTAGAGGATACCTTATCTTTTCGCGGAAAGCTGTTTTCTGCCCATGAGCAATGTTGCCAGCAACAGAATCGGATAGATGAGATATGGCAGATTCGACGCCCAATAAGAGACGCCGTTGGTCACGGTGTTGAGTCCGGCGAAGATGTCGCCCAGAAAGAAGCCGATGATCGCATAGAGGATCATCGCGCCCGTTATCAAGCCGACAGGATAGACCCAGCGACGACCCTGCCACAGGCCCAGGCCCGTCGCGAAGTAGAGCGGGCCAAGCAGGAAAGCGTCCTCAACGGCCCCCGCCAGGATGCCAGGGTCGACGTGCTGGTAGCTGTTATCACCGCTCAGGATGTACCAGTACCAGACCTCGCCAAGCGGATTCGTCTGTGGCCCGATAGCGACCAGATGCAGCGCGAAGAGGACATAATAGAACTGCGGAATCGCCGTAATAATAGCCAGTACGAACGAATAGATGGCCAGAAATCCATACCAGAATGTCCGCGTGGGCCTCGCGGCGCCTGGCTGCGCGGTATCGCTCCTCATTGCATCCTCCCTGAGAGCCGCTCCCATTCGCATCCAACATACAGTCGAAACCGAGATACGGGAGATGCGTTCGCCTGTGCCACGGTAGCAAGTTGCGTGTCACGTGTCAATGTGACGAACGCGCCCGCATGGCCTGATGGGTAATATCTCACCACGAGCCAACATTGACGTTTACGTGAATGTGTTATACGATTGAGAATGAATGGGTATTACTGAAAGTGCTTTCTCGATGGCCGACTCAACTGGGAGCAGTCGCACACTGGCTGATAACGTAGAATGGCGTGGATACAAGAGAGATTGAGGCAATTGCAATGATGGCAAATCAGCCGGTACCAGTTGATAATACAACCGCTGAGCCGCGCCCCGATGATCGAGCGAGCTACCAGCGTATCGAGCAGGTGGCGGCGCGAACTGGTCTGACGAAACGCACGTTGCGCTATTACGAAGAAATAGGACTGCTGCCCTCGCCAACACGCACTGAGGGCGGCTATCGCCTCTACAGCGAGGCGGACGTGCAGCAACTCGTGCGCATCAAGCGGCTGAAAGATCTGCTTGGCTTCTCGCTGGCGGAAATCCGCGAGCTGGCCGACGCCGAGGAGCAGCGCGAGCATGTGCGGGCCGCATGGCGGCAAGAGACCGATCCACATACGCGCATGTCGTGGCTCGACCGCTCCGAGGAATTGACCCGCCGCCAGCTACGCCTCGTCGAAGAAAAACTAACGGGCCTGCAAGAGATGCAGTCGAATCTGACGGCGCGGCTTGGCCGCCTCGATGCGCTACGCGCTGACCTGCGCGAGCAAATCGAAGACAGCTAAAAGGTAGCTAGACGCATCCCTCGCCATTCCTGAAGAAGCCTATCATCCAGTACCAGATTGCTCGTCAAGTTGTAGCTGCTGATGTATCCTGAGAGACGCGGTGAATCGGCGACTCAGTGAGGCGAGGGGATACAGCAGCATGAAGAGCGAGCGGCAGCGGCAAGATAACGCACGGCGACGCACGGCGACGAAGATACAGCTAGCTGGCGGGCCAGTGCTGACCCGTCGCGAATTGCTGGCGGCGGGCGCGGCAGCCACCGCCACGGTCGCCCTGGCCGCGTGCGCTCCGGCGCTTGGGCAGAAGCCCGCCGCAACCTCCACGCCGTTTGCGCTCCATCGCCCGGCCGTTCTCTATGCCGATGGCACGGTACCACTCGCGGTCGCCAACTCCGTCGCGGCGAATCTCGGCGGCCATGCTGGCATCTCCGACACACACCTCGCGACGAGCGCATCCACCACACCCGACCTGATGCTCACCTACGGCAAGCTGCCAGACAATTATCGCGGCGCGGCGATTGGCGCCAGCCCAGTCACGGCGATTGCCCACCTGCGTGTCCCCCTCGACGGGATCACCAGCGACCAGACGCGGGCGATCTTCAACGGGACGACGACCGACTGGCAGTCGGTGGGCGCGCCGTATAGCCTGCCGGTAAAGCTATTCATCCTTCAAGGCCTGGCGCTGCCCGATGGGATCAAGGCTCCCGGCAGCGCGACGATGGTCGCCACCGCCGACGATCTGCTGAAGCAGGTGCGCACGCATCCCGGCGGCATCGCGCTTGCCCCAGTCGAACTGCCAGACTGGCGCGTGAAAAATCTGGGCGTGGATAACGTCTATCCGGCGCAGCAGCGTGGCGGCAAGCTCCCAGCGCCGTTCGCGCCATTGACGTTACAACTCGGTGTCTCGGAGACACTGGCAAAGCAGGGGCTGGATGTGAAAGCGTTGGCGAGCGCGCTGGGGTTTGTGCTGGCGAACGCTACTCCGGTGATGGATATGGTGGCGGTCGGCGATATCATGCTGGGGCGCGGCGTCAACAACAAAATGGTCGCCTATAATGACTATCTCTACCCGTACCGCAAGATGAAGGATGAACTGGACAGCGCCGATCTGCGCGTCGGCAACCTGGAATGCACCGTCACCGACAAATATCCGATTCCCACCGACTCCTCCACCTTGATATTTGTCACGAAACCCGAGGCGGTCAATGGGCTGACCTATGCTGGCTTCGATCTGCTGACGGTGGCCAATAACCATGCGGCTGATCCCGGCTACGCCCCGCTCATGGATATGATGCAGAATCTGCGGGGCAAGGGCATCGCGGTCTGCGGCGGTGGCAACAACCTGAAAGAGGCGCGCGCGCCCATCGTCGCGACGGCCAAAGGGCTGCGGGTGGGAATGCTCGGCTATACGCTGGTGCCGCCAAATATTGGCCCCTATGCCACCGATTCAAGCTGGGGGCTGGCGCCAGTGAACCTCCAGACGCTGCCAGAGGATATCACCACCGCGCGCGCCAACGCGGATATCGTCATCCCCTATTTCCACTGGGGCATTGAATACACCAAAGACCCGATACGCGCCCAACAGAACGCCGCGCACACCGCCATCGACGCCGGAGCCGATATGGTGCTCGGCGTCCATCCGCACTGGGTGCAGGCTATCGAAGAGTACAAGGGGCGGCTCATCATCTACGCCCTCGGCAATTTCGTCTTCGATCAGGACTGGTCGCGCCCCACGCTGGAAGGCTTTCTGCTGCATCTCTACTGGCGTGGCACGACGCTCGCAAGCGCCCGCTGGGTGCCGACGCTCGACCAGGATCGCTGCCAGCCGCGCGCCATGACGCCCGCCGAGGCGGTTGGTGTCTTCGACCGCATGTGGTCGGGCACGGACATGCTGGCCAGTGGCGAATACGGGCTGGGATAGATACCGCTTTCCCTGCCCCATCCTCAACGCGGCTCACTCACCGCGTGGTGTACGCCGCAGCAGCGCCTCGTTGAGCGAGCCGGTGCGATAGCCCTGAAGATCGAGCGTCACGATTGGATAGCCCGCGTCACGCACGGCGGCGATCACCCGCGCGCGTAAGGCGGGATCGAGCAGGCGAGGAAAATCTTCGGGGTCGAGTTCGATGCGCGCGATGGTGTCGTGGTGGCGCACCCGCACCTGGCGGAATCCCAGCGCGCGCAATGCTCGCTCGGCGCGCCCGATCTGCCGCAGCGCCTCCACGGTGACGGGTGTTCCATAGGGGATGCGCGACGAGTAGCAGGCCTCGGCGGGCTTTTCCCAGACGGGCACATCCAGATGCTGCGCCAGCGCCCGAATCTCCGCCTTCCCCAAACCAGCCTCATCCAGCGGGGAGCGCACACCTCGCTCGCGGGCCGCGCGCTGACCAGGCCGCCAGTCGCCGTGGTCGTCGCGGTTCATCCCATAGGCGATGTGCGCCAGGCCAAGCCGCCGCGCAACTGGCTCCAGATGGTCAAACAGCTCGACCTTGCAGAAATAGCAGCGGTCGGCGTTGTTGGCGGTATAGCGGGGATCGTCTAGCTCATGCGTCTCGACGACCTCCAGCCGGGCGCCCATATGCGCGGCGACGGCCACCGCCTGCGCCGTCTCAGCGGCGTCATATGCGGGCGAGGCGGCCAGCGCCCCAACGGCCAGCGCGCCCAGGGTATCGGTCGCCACTTTGAGCAGCAGCGCGCTATCGACCCCACCCGAATAGGCCACCAGCGCCGATCCCATCTCATGCAGGATAGCGATGAGCGCCCTGTATTTGCCTTCAAGATCGGGGGTGAGTGTGTGAGATGGAGTCGTCGTCTCGTCAGGTGTCACGGAGTCTTTCCTCTGCTCGGTCATATCCTCGCATCGCTACGATGATTGTAGGCAGCGGGAAAACAACACGTCAACCGCTCCCGAAGCTCGCGCCGACTTCCACCAGCATTTCGCCAGCGTGCTACCGAGGGCTAGACGGTCGCCGGGATCGGCCCCAGCCCGCTCACCAGCAGCGCGTTGATGGCAAGGCCAAAGAGGAGCCAGAAGGCAAAGAAGGCATAGGCGCGCATTTCCTGGAGGACAACCTGTTCGCGCGCATACCCTGGCCCAGCCAGCAGCGCCCCGCTGACGGGGATAGAAAACGAGGGCAAGGCGAAGAAGGCGAGCAACGCCCCATGCGGCGCGCCCGGCGGCAGCGCCGCGAGAGCCAGCAGCGTCATCCCGGCCACCAGGCAGAACACATAGATTGCCCGACCGATACCATCACCCAGCGTCGTCACGAGCGTTTTGCGCCCCAACCGCGCATCCTCCTGGGCGTCGCGCAGATGAGCGCCCATGGCGGGAAGCATGGCCAGCAGACCGAGCGCGCCCGCGAAGAGCAGATCGCGCGGGAGCGGTGTATGGCGCTGCGCCAGCATCATACCGGTCACAATGCCCGGCCCCAGCGCCAGCGCAATGATGAAATCGGCCAGTGAGAAGCGCTTGAGCGCAAAGGCGGTCGCCGAAAAGAGGAAGGCAATCGCAAGGCCCGCGACGCCGAGCAGCACGACTGGCCAACCACCCGTCACGATGAGCGGAATGCCAGCGAGCGCGCCCAGCGCCAACAGCAGGATGCTCAGCCGCAAGACGTTCATCGGTTGGATCTGTGAGCGCGCCAGCAGCGCGCGGGCCGTCAACTGGTCACGCCGTTTCGGCTCTGGCAGATGAACGCGGCGGGCATATTCCAGGTAGACATCGAGCAGACTGGCGCCCGCCTGTACCAGCACGAGGCTCACGATGCCAGCCAGCGCCGGGAGCGGCAGAATCTGCGCTCCACGATACCAGAGCAGCGCCAACGCCGTGAGGGCTGGCACAACCACGAGGAGCAGCGCTGAGGGGCGTATCAGGCGAACCCAGATGACGGTGTGCGAGGTTGCCACGGGCGCCGGAAGGTCGCCGCCGTTGCTCATCGCAGCGGCCAATTCGGCGTCCTCCGCCTCGTTGGCCGTCTGGCTCTCATGGACGAAAGGCCGCGCCACTGTCCAATCATCCACTGGTATCCTCCTGCGCGTGTCGTGCCCATAGCGCCGCGCCCGTAGCGTGGACGCAAGTGGACGCAACATGAATCCACGAGCGGGCCGATTCAGTCGCCCATGACGATTGTACCTGATTGGCGTGTGATGAGGCGTCCAACCGCTGGAACCGGGAGAATCAGGTGTACCAGCGCACCGATGTTATGACGACTTCGGCGGATATACTCAGCCGCGCAGGCTCTCATGCACGCGTGTCATCGCATCGTTGAGGCGCTCCTGGCTGACGGCGAGCGTCAGATCACCGCGCGTCTTCTCCAGAATGCCGCGCACGGCGTCGGTTGTCCGGCGCAGATTGCCGGTGATGGCGTCGGGGTAATCCATCGTGATGAGCTGGCTGTAGATTTCATCCATGTCGGCCAGCAACTCCTCGCAGCCCGCGAGTCGGCCCTGACGCATGCGGTCGAGGATATAGCGGCGCAGTTCACCGACCGCCTCGCCCAGGCCATTGAGATAAGGCGCCCACTCGACGCCAAGGGTCTCCGGTGTTGGGGGCGGCTGACGCTGCATCAGCGCGCTGGTGAGGGCGGCCTCAGTGTATTCCTTCTGAGCATCGGCGACGAAACCCGCGTAAAAGATATCCTGGTGCTCGCGCAGATCGAGCGCCATATCGCGCAACAGACCGCCAGCCTCGGTCAGCAGCCTGGTCGACTGGTCGAACTCGCCACGGTGGGCAGCGCGGATGGCATTGGCGCACAGCCGGATCGCGGCGCGCGACTTGGGAAGCGCACGCTCACGAGCGGCAAACTTGGTGGCAAGATACTCTTGCGCCGCACGGCCAATCGCCTGGAGATCAGACACGGTTCTCGTCCTCTTTCTGCGGGTTCCTCCGCTGGGCTACCTCACCTCGTGCGATCACCCATTAGTGTATACATCGCCGCGCCCGGTGTCAAACGGCGTCAAACAACCGCCGCGCCCTGCCGTCGCAGATACTCCGCGTGGGAGTGATCCGTCGCCGCGGCCTGCGCATTGCCCAACCGCTCGTGAACCCGCGCGCGCGCATCGTAGATCTCTGCCGCCTCTGGTTCGCGCAGTACCGCGCGGTCGAGCGCAACCAGTGCTTCACGATAGCGCGCCATCGCCGCTAACGAGACGCCAACGGTCAGCGGGCCACGATGATCGCCGGAAACCCGCAATTCCATCAGTTCGCCGAGATGCAGCGCCTCGTTGACATTGCCGCTTCGCAGATAGATGGTGGCCTTCGCCGCCAACGCGGCGCAGTCGTCGGGATTGGCCGCCAGCACACGATCGAGTATCTCCAGCGCGCCAGGGATATCCCGACTCTCCGCGCGCCGTAGCGCATCAGCCATCGCCATCCGCGCCAGCAGCCGCCCCGCCCCGATAGATTCCGTCTCGCCTGGCAGCGCCGCATCACAGAGACGCAGCCGCCCATACGGCGCCTGGTGATCCAAATCGGGCAGCGCTCCCACCGCGACGAGCCGCCCGTGTTCCTCGAAATCGATCTCCTGCCCGGCCACCAGCGTGCCCTCATGCGCCAGCAGGTTGGCGACCTCACGCAGCAGCGTGAAGCCTTCCTCCTCCAGCGAGTGTGGCGCCGCCGCGAGGTCTAGCTCTGGCCGCCCAAACTTCTGCAGACCGTGGGTGTGCAGCCAGTGTGATTCGGCGTCCCACAGTTCGCGGTGGATGGCGACATGCCCCAGTGGGTCATTCGGGCGAATATGGGCAATCTCCGCGCGGCCATAGCTGCGTTGCGCCGCCGGATCAATGGACGCGCCCTGGGTCAGGTCGAGCAATACGCGCAGCACCTGCGTCGCCCAATCGAGCGCGACGATGGTATGTTCGCGCTGGGCGAAGATGCGCACGTCGAGGGCAATCGTTCCCTCGCGCAATGTCTGCGTATCTTCGGTGAACAGCCCGCGTGTGAGGGCATTGAACGCCGATTCGCTCATGCCGCTGGTCACGGGCGTGTCATGGCGCGAGACGTTGATGCGCGCACGCGCTGGAACACCGGGCGGATCCACGTGGTAGGTACCCAATCGCTGACGGCCACCGCTACCCTGTTCGCTGCGCGGCGCATACTCAGCGGCGCCAAGCCCAGCTGAGGCCAGCGCACGTACCGTCGAGGCTTCTACTGGCGGCTCGCCATACCGCGATACCGTCAGGAAATCGATCTTCAATTCCTGGGCCATGCCATCAACTCCCGCCGAGACTATCGCACAGCGCGCGTCTGCTCCCCACCCGCCCATTGTAACACGCGCCGCCGTCTTCGTTCGCCTGAAAAGTCACATGTGCGCCGCTACTGCGCTGCTGAAAAGACCTATTTCATGCTTGAAGTACCAGATTGGTTCCCCCGCGCATCCGCCATAACCTGTCAAGCGTTCACATAGATAAGCAAGGGAGAGAAGCCTCCGCACACCCATCCTCGCAGACACGACTGTAGACGGCTGAACACGACTTTACACACGCGATTGGTGGCCCGTTTGGGGTAGCTGCATTGGGGTAATTGCATAGAAGTACCATGCAGGCGCTTTCATGGCGACCCGATTCGTCGTTTGACAGCAGAGCATACCGATGGATTACGAGTCCGTCGGCGCTCATCTCTCGCGGGATATTGGTGGGCGGTGAGTTGGGAAGGAGAGGTGGCAAACATATGACCAAGTTGCCCACAGATCTGCATATCACCTATCAGCTTCAGTATCGTAAATGTGGCAAACCCACGTGTGGCACCTGCAAGCGTGGCCCAGGCCATGGGCCGTACTGGTACGCCTACTGGCGCGAAGGCAATAAGCTGCGTTCTGGCTACATCGGCAAGACCCAGCCGATGGGCGTTGCGCAGTCGGTCGTGGCGCGAGCCGAGGCGCGTTTGATGCTGGCGCGCGTCGGCGCATAGACATCATCCCCGATATACTCGCTCCAGCGCGACGCGCCGGAAAACGTTGGTGCGGGCCACCCTCTGTGTGAGGCGACCCGCACCAATACCCCTGTTGAGACTGACTCTAGATACTCACCGCATACTCACTACGCGCTTGAAAAGACTGCCCCCGCAATTAGTCGTGCAGGGAGAATTCGTCGAGCAACCCCTGTTCGACGAGCCACTTCGCGAACTGCAACCGCTTGCGGGTCGCCTCGGCGACGCGCGCCTCATCCGAATGCGTCAGGCGAACCGCCACATCCAATAACCGGGTCGCCTCATCCTGCGTGAACCCAAGCTCCTCCAACGTATGCATGTCGGCATCTTCCGCCGAGGACGCTGAATCCTGCTGTTCGGCATCCACCTCAGGCTCTCGCGTGTCTCCACTCTTGTTCCGGCGCTGACGGCGCGGAGCCGCACTGCTCGTCACCGGCTCGTCCGCACGGCTGGATGCCTCCTCATCGGGGACATCTTCGTGTGGGACATCACGGCGCTCAGGCTCATCGATTGGCTGCGTGGGCGCCTCTTCCTCTTCTCCGTCGTTCAAATACTGATGTGCCATATGATACCTCCGGGCGGATTCGCGGTCCGCGCACTGTTCTCGCTGCCGCGTCGGCGCGTGGTAGGCTGCGCTGCCACCCTTCACTAAGTACTACGTAGAGCATGTGCCATTTGTTCGCACGATGTGATCCGCTGGTGATGTATTCGTCGCATCTGGGGCGTTTTTCGGGCCGCGAACGATCACCAAACTCCCTTGCATTTGCCGCGCGCCCGGCGCTATGCTATCATCCTCGTGAACGTGCCATCCCTGAATCTGAGCGGTACGCCGCCTGAAGGAAGCGAACATGGGATCCGTCATTCTGCTCTATATGAAGGCCGGCTGTCACCTGTGCGATGACGCGCGGGCGCATCTGGAAGACCTCGCCGCCGATCACCACTTCACCTTCGATGAGGTTGATATCCGGCGCGACCCGGCGATCTTCGAGCGCTATCGCTACCGCATTCCGGTGATTACCGTCGACGGCGTCGAGCGACTCGAGGGGCGCATCGCGGCGGACGATATCCGCGCATTGCTGCAAGACCTTCAGAGCAGCCATGCCTGACGCTCCACTCATGATGAACAGGAATACCCACAGGCGCTGTTGCGTCACACACAACAATAGCTATTCTCCCGGAACACTCGCGATGCGGACACGCAGGGGAGTGATCGATAGTACAGAGCAACGCTACAAGGAGACGACACGATGAGCAAGAGCCGGGAGGAGATGGTCGAGCGGCTGCGCGGCTGGTCGGCGCGCGCGCTGCATGAGGCGCAGTACGCCGATACCCACGAAGACGCGCTTCAATGGCAGGGTCAGGCCGCCGTGCTGAGTGGGGTGGCCAACTATATCGCCGACCAGAGTAGCGACGATGACTTCACTATCTGGCGTCAGGTGGTGGGGGATCGCGCACAGAGTCTCGTGGAGTGGATGGCGCGTAAGGGCGGCGTCGATGCCGCGCTGTATGCCGGACAGGTGGCGGGCTTCGATGTCGCCTTGACCGCGCTCAAAGACCCCGAGGCGCGTAACTGGCCCAAGTACGAGCCACACGCGAACTAGCACGCTGGCGGCTCTGTATTTTAGCAATTACTGGGGACACGCTCTCGGCCATACTTGGTGTTTTCGCGGTGTTCCGGAATCGCGGGCGCGAACCTCTCCCGGCCTTCGGCCACCCTCCCCTACGAGGGGAGGGATCAGGCGACCAGCGCGGCGCTGGCGACAAGATTCTGGCTCCCCTCTCCTCGTAGGAGAGGGGCTGGGGGTGAGGTCCGCCCCTCTCACCCAATGAACGTTCTACATCACCATCAAGGCCGGGACTGCCCCTCGCCGGAATCAGTATGACCACCCATCAGGACACCGCCCATGTACATCGTCGTCGCGCCGCAGTCGCTCAAGGGCAGCCTGGATGCGCAGAGCGTGGGTTTTGCCATCGCCGCCGGGATACACCGTGTCTGGCCAGACGCCGATATCCGCGTCGTTCCAGTCGCCGACGGTGGCGAGGGCACGGTGCGGGCGCTGGTCGCGGCCACTGGTGGCACCGTTGCGACACGCGATGGTCACTGGCCCGTTGGGCGAGCCGGTGACGGCTGAGTATGGCATGCTCGGCGGCGATCAATCGCAGACAGCGGTGATCGAGATGGCGGCGGCATCGGGCCTGCCACTCGTCCCCACAGACAAGCGCGATCCTCGGCTGGCGACCACACGCGGCACGGGCGAACTGATGCGCGCCGCCCTCGACGCGGGCGCGCAGCGGCTGCTGATTGGCATCGGTGGCAGCGCGACCAACGACGGCGGCGCGGGCATGGCGCAGGCGCTCGGCGTCCGGCTGCTGGATGCGCAGGGCAGCGAGTTACCCGCAGGCGGCGCGGCGCTGGCCCACCTGGCGCGCATCGATAGCACTGGCCTCGATCCCCGCCTGAAAGATGTTGCGATACAGGTGGCGAGCGATGTCACCAATCCACTCTGCGGGCCAGAGGGCGCGTCGGCGGTCTACGGGCCGCAGAAGGGCGCGACACCAGCGATGGTCGCCGAACTGGACGCCGCCCTGGCGCACTATGGCGAGGCGCTACGCCGCGATCTCGGCGCGGACGTGATGAACGTGCCAGGCGCGGGCGCGGCGGGCGGGCTGGGCGCGGGACTGCTGGCGTTCGCCCATGCGCAACTCGTGCCGGGCGCGCAACTGGTGCTGAAGACGCTGGATTTCGAGCATATCGTCAGGGGCGCGGCGCTGGTCTTCACGGCGGAGGGCCAGCTAGACAGCCAGACGGCGTACGGCAAGGCGGTCGGCGCGGTGGCCACGGCGGCGCGCAAAGCGGGCGCGCGCGTGGTGGCGCTGGCGGGCAGCGTGACCGCCGATGATGCGGCGCTGGCCGCGCTGGGTATCGATGCGGCGCTCTCGATAGTCAGCGGGCCAATGTCGCTCGAAGACAGCATGGCGACACACGGCGCAGTTGCTGGCCGATGCGGCGGCGCGCGCTACCCGGCTGATCGCGCTGGGGATGGGGATAGGGGGTAGAGGGCAGCGTACATCTGAAAGTTCCCACGCCGCAGGCTGAAGACCTGCGGCTAATCCTGATTGCTCGGTACGCGCTTCGATGGCGCTATTACCGAACGATCAGGTCTGGGCAGTCCGCGCAGGCGGACTTGGTGGCCGCAGGCCATTCAGGCGCGGTTTTAACCGCCCGCTTCTCCGCACCCTCGATGCCCCGCCATCACCGCGCCAGCACGAGCAGCCGGTAGCCGCCCAGCAGATGCACCGCCAGATCATGGTTGAACGCGAAGGCCACCTTGCGCGGCCACTTCAGCAGCCTGCGTCCGAGAAGCTCCGTTGGGCTGTCCAGCGCATCGGAGGTGTAGACGGCGTCGAGTACCGTATAGCCGGTGTCTTCGAGCGCACGGAGCGCCGTCTCCTTCGTGAAGTAGTGCAGATGGGCAAAGGCGTCACGCGTATGGAGCAGCCCATGCGGACGAATCACCGTCTGCACCGAGAGGTCGAGCGGGAAGAAGAAGACCTTGTACGTAGCCCTGGATTTCAGGCTTCTGAGAAATGAGTAATAGTCCTCCAGATGCTCCAGCACATCCAGCACCAGCAGCATGTCATAGCGACTGGTATCGGCGGTGCGGAAATCGCCGAGATGGAAGTGAAGGCGCTCGTTCTCCCGCGTGTGGGCGAGTTTGATGGCCTGAGGCGAGATATCGTAGCCGGTCAGCTCGCAGTCGCGTGGTAGCGCCACCTGTAGCTGCCGTAGCACCTCACCTGCCCCGCATCCAACCTCGCAAATAGTATGCGGCGTCAGGTGATGGCCCCGCAGGAGATGCAGAATCTCCTGCGCCTTACCCGCCGACTCTTCGACATGCCACGTCGGTATTTTCTCGTTGTAGGCCCCAGATTGATAGATATCTTCGAGTGACATCGTCCCCTCCCCCGTGCTGAACCACATCCCACGGCCACACCCCGCCATAGTCTCCATACAGCACGCGCACATGAAAGCGGAAAGCATGCTGAGGAGGCTTTGCCGAACACTCGAAGGCGCGAACCCTCACGACTCGATTGTGCGCCCTCCTGTGCGTCGCTACACAACCTCCCTGACACCAGAAGGAGATTGTGCATGATAGCCGACCTGTTGACCTGGCAAATTGTAGTCCCAGGTACAGAGAATTACGCACGATGATACACGGATATACGCACGATAGCACACATTACCGTGTGGTTGCTCCGAATAATGGGTGGGGAGAACTGGAAGGGGAAGGCGCTATCCGCGTGGTTTCTCGGCCACCTGTAGCCCGCCGCCGGGGCCAGTGACGAGGCGGATCGGACGCCGCGGACGCAGCCCAGCCGCCCGCTGCCAGTCGGCCATCTCGGCGAAGGTCCATGTGCCGCCCGCGCTGGTGATGGCGAAGTAGAGGTCGGTCAACGCGCCAATCTGTCCCGCCGCCTCAGGGGTCGCCGGGCGCACCACCTCGCCGATCACCAGTCTGCCGCCGGGTCGTAAAGCGTGGGCGCAGCGGCGCACCAGGTCGCGATTCTGCGCCTCGGTGAAGTGGTGGACGAGGTTGGCCACCAGAATCAGATCGTATGCGTCGCGGCCCAGGTCGGCGGTCAGCGCGTTATCAGCGCGGTGAACCACGCGGTCGCCCATCCCCTCGCGCGCCAGCAGCGGAGCCGCAGCCGCCACCGCCTCTGGCAAATCCAACACCGTCGCCCGCAGTTCTGGATAGCGCCTGCACAGCGCGACCGAGTAGTAGCCGTGCGAGCCGCCGATATCGAGCATCGCGGTCGCATGGCGCGGCATCGGCAGCCGCAGCGCCACCTCAGGCGTGGTCAGCCGCGCGCCGGAACGCATCCCGCGCTGGTAGAGTTCCCAGGTGTCGGGTGTCATATGTTCGTGCATCTCGATGGGCGTTCCCGTCCTGACGAACGACTCCATCTGTGCGATGAACTGCTCATCCATAAACTGCATCAGTATCGCGTCGTGGAGGGAGTGCGGGCTGTCTTTGAGCAGCCAGCGGCGCGCGACTGGGGCGAGCGCATAGCGCCCAGCGCGCAGACGCAGATAGCCAGCGCCCACCAGCGCATCCAGCAGTTTCCGGGTCGCGGCGGGCGCGGTTCCACACTGGCTGGCGATATCCTCCACGCGGCATGGCTGCCCAGCCATCGTCTCGAAGACACCCAGCCTGGTCGCCACCATCACCGTGCGCGCCAGCAGTAGCGCAATGATGCTATCGAGCAGCGGCGTGGGCACGAGTCCCAGCGCAAACGCGATACGCTCCACCACGCCGTGTGGAATAGCGCCCAGCCGCATAGTGATATCCTGTTCGGTTTCCTCTTGAGACGGCTGGCGGCTGATGCAGTTTTACAAATACTAGGGACAGGCACGGCGGCTCGCGGTTAAAACCGCGCCTGGAGGGCCTCGCTGCGCTCCGCCACAAAACCTGCCTGCGCAGGTTGCAGAGACGCGCCCCCAACTGGGTGTTGCGTCATGGACGCGTCTGGCTCTGGAAGTCCGCGCAGGCGGACTTGGTGGCCGCACGCTCTCCAGGCGCTGTTTTAACCGCCCGCGCCCCGCCAGAATCGTGTCCCCAGTAATTTGAAACTGCATCAGCCGCGCCTACGGGCTATGCCGCAAGAGCTTGCCTACGCGGGCTGCCAGAGGCCCGCAAGCCAACGCGTACGATATCGAACGGAAGCGATTAGCCGCAGGGCTTTAGCCTGCGGCAGGCGCGCGCCAATATCCTACGTCGCCCACGCTCACCAACCACACCCTGCGTCAGGCCCGTTCCTCTCCCTGATTTCTGCCCAAAGCCTGGTCTTTGAGTTCCCGGCGCAGAATCTTACCCGACGCCGTCTTCGGAATGCCATCCACGAAAACCACCTGGCGAATCGCCTTATAGTTGGCCACTCGCTCATTGGCAAACGCCATCAGATCGGCATCGGAGACCGACGCGCCCTCACGCAGCGCGACATATGCCCGTGGAATCTCGCCCGCCTCCGCGTCTGGCAGGCCAATCACCGCCGCCTCGCGCACGGCGGGATGCTCCAGCAGCACCGCCTCCAGTTCGGCGGGCGCGATGCCAAAGCCCTTATACTTGATCATCTCCTTGGCGCGATCCACGATGTAGACGTAGCCCTGCTCGTCGATATAGCCGACATCGCCAGAGTGATACCAGCCATCGCGCAGCACCCGCGCCGTCTCGGATTCCGCCTTCCAGTAGCCGCGCATGATCTGCGGGCCACGGATGCATATCTCGCCGACCTCGCCCACCGGCAATTCGCGCTCGCCGGTCTCCAGGTCAACCACCTTCTGCTCGGTATCGCTGACCGGCGTGCCACCCGACGCCAGCCGGATCAGCTCTGGCTCCAGCGGGCTGTAATGGGTCAGCGGCGAGGCCTCCGTCATGCCATACGCCTGAATCACCGGGATGCCAGTCGCGTCAATCACGCGCTGGGCGACGGCGGGCGCCATCGGCGCGGCGGCGCAGAGCATGTAGCGCACTGCGGGGAAAAGATCGCGGCTGAGGTTGGGCATGCCTGAGAGGCCGAGCAACACGGGCGGCACCATCGGGAAGATCGTGACGTTGCGTTTCTTGATGATCGCGAGCACCTCCGCCGCATCGAAGCGCTCGACCATCGCCAGCGACGCCCCAGTAAACGCCGCCTGGCCCATCAGCGCGACACCGTAGATGTGGTAGAGCGGCAGGAAGACCAGAAATACGTCATCCCCGGTGACACGCGCCGCCGCGATGAACTGGTGGAAGTTGGTGACCACATTGCGGTGCGTCAGCATCACCCCTTTGGGCAGCCCCGTCGTGCCGCTGGAATAGGGCAGCGCGAGCATGTCGTCGCCGTGCACCTCCACCTGTGGCGCCTGCGTGGGCGAGTTCGTCATCAGCATCTGGCCAAATGGGATGGCGCTGGGATCGTCGCCTACTGGCTCGCTGCCCGTCACCAGCACATGTTGCAGCTGCGGCGCCTGGCCGCGCACCGCCTGCACCAGCGGCAGCATTTCGCGCTGGACGAGAATCGCCTTCGCCTCGCTGTTCTCCAGTTGATAGGCGACCTCGCGCTCTTTGTATGAGGGATTCATCGGGCTGAGCACCAGTCCGAGCATGCTGGCCGCCATCCAGCAGATCATATACTCCGGGCGGTTGAGCATGAGCAGGCAGACCGTATCGCCTTTGCGCAGACCGAGCGCGTGCAGGCCCGCCGCCGCCGAGCACGAGAGGCTATAGACCTCGCGACAGGTCAGCGTAATGTCGCGCCAGAAAATGGCGGGACGCTCCGGGACACGCGCCGCCGTGCGCGCCAGCATCTCATGGAACGGCAGATCGGGGTACACCAGCGAGGGACGATAGAATTCTGGGAAGCTGTAGGGCGTGCTTCGTCGCACCCTGGGCGCGGCGTGATCCACTGTGTCTGCCATCGAGAAGCCCCCTTCGGTTAACAAACATCGCGCGACAGCCCTGGCGGCTGCCGTGGTTTCCCCAGTGTATCACGGGCAAAGAGCGCTATGCTCACCCGCCAGAGGCCGACGACAGCGCGAGGACACAGCCCTGGTCGCGCAGGCTCCATTCCTCCTGCACAATGTAGCGGTGGCCGTTGTTCAGCGTGACATTGCCGCCATCATCGCCCACCGAGCCATACACCCGCACGCATTTATCGGCCATCTCACCCTCATTGGCAGCATTGTCGAACCACCCCTGTATCGTGGGATCGCTCACCGCCTCGAATTGCTCGTGGGAAAGGATGCTGATGACGGCGTCAGCGACGGTATCGTGATTGGGCGATTGCGCCGTTGGCAGATCCAGACAGCCGTCGACGACAGGCACATAGGCATAGACCATATCGCTGTACTGTGTTGTAGAGTGGTAGGCGCAGAAATCACTTTCGTAGTTGTGGCTAAATGTGCAGCCATCGGTCGCAGCCTCTCCCTGGCACTCTTGAACGTTGTAGCCGGTAAAGACGACGAAGAGATGTTCAGAGTCAATCGTCCACGAGGGATTGAGGTCTTGCACGTGGTTGACTTCGTCGCTGATGTGGCCATCATAGAGTGGATCAGATTGAGTGCCCGCACGCGGATAATTTTCGGTATCCACATACGACCCGCCGAGCGTGACGACGTTGCGCACTGGGCCGCCCTGCTCGTCGTAGTATTGCGATAGCACGTTATAGAACGATGTGCCGCCGACATCATTGATGTACTGCTCCATGAGATGCTCGAAGCGGCTGCTGCTGCCATTCGGCTCGAACGTGTAGCCCGACGGCAGCCAGAAGATCAAGTATACCGTGAGATGATGCATGACGACTCCCTGGTGATACTTGAAGAGCGGACAATTCGACTCACATGCTGCGATATCCAGTGTGGTAGTTTTGCCAGGCGTGAGTACCGTCGATTGCAGCGTTTGATCGGTATCGGCGACACAACCATAGGGGTCAACCGCCAGATTGTGGAAGACATAGTTGCCCAGGTCATCGGTGGTCGTCGTGGTGCGCGATGACCCATTATTCGAGATGTTATCAAGCGCGGAGTTCCAGCATTGCACCTTCACATGCGACAGCGCCTGATCGGTCGCGGCGTTGGTGACTGTGCCGCGTAGGGTGGCCGTCGCGGGTGGCAGCACGCCACAGGTCAACACATTCGCCGAGGCGCCGGGCGTGCATTTGGCCGCTGGTTTCGGGCCAAAGGCCAGCGTAAAAGAGCTTCCTTTGCCCGAAAACGTGGCGGTGACGCTGGCATAGTTTGGCGCGGTCGCACTACAGCTATAATTGCTCGACTGCGCAACCGAGAGCGAGAAGGCGCCATCACTGCCAGAAGAGGCCGACGCGCCATTACAGGTAATCGTGGCCTGGAGCGGTAGCGGGACACTCTTCCCCGCCTGACGCGCGGCGACCTGCTCGCCATAGACTGTGCCACTCACCTTGACCTGTGGCCCAAAAGGCAGCTGACATCCACTGAGCGACAATACCAACACGGCTACAACGGCCAATAGCGCCACTGTCACCTGAAGCCTGCGCCTCTGCGGCATTCCATTCCCTCTCATCTATCTATCAGTCAAAACTCTATGCGGTTGCGGGCTACCCGATGCGGGCAAAGATCATGTGCTGGGTGTTGGCGCATAGGACAGCACACAATCCTGATCGTGCAGGCTCCATTCCTCCTGCACAATGTAGCGGTGGCCGTGGGCGAGCGTGACATTGCCGCCATCGCTACCGAGCGGGCCATAGCTCGTCACGCATTTATCGGCCATCTCACCCTCATAGGAAGTGCCATCGTACCATCCTTGCAGCGTGGGATCACTCACCGCCTCGAACTGCTCATGTGAGACGATGCTGATGATCGAATCGGCGGCATGGTCGTGGTTAGGCGATAGCGTCGTCGGCAGATACTGACAATCGCCAATGTCCGGGATATAGGCATAGATGAGGTCGGCAAGTGGTCTTTCGGGAACATAGGGCGCGTCGTAATGGTAGGCGCAGAAGTCGGACTCGACGTTATGGGTAAACGTACAGCCATCTTCGGACGTCGAGCCAGCGCATTCCTGCACGTTATAGCCGGTGAAGAGAAAGACAACGTGGTTGGTATCCTCGATCCATGCGCCATTCTTCAGGTCAACCACGCGATTGATCTCATCCTTGATATCGGTATCCATGAGCGGGTGGCTCGCCGTGCCCGCCTGGGGATACGGGTGCGTATCCACATAGGAACCGCCCAGCGTCACCGTGTTCTGTATCGGGCCGCCGAGCGCATCATAATACTGCGTCAGGATGTTGTAGAACGACGTGCCACCGACATCCTGAAAGTATTGCTCCATCAACTGCTCGTAGCGGCTGCTGCTGCCATTCGGCTCGAACGTGTAGCCCGACGGAAGCCAGAAGACCAGATACGCCGTCAGACGATTGACGACATCGCCGGTATGGTACCTGAAAGGCGTGCAGTCTCGCTCACACGCGGGCAGATCCAGTGTGGTGGTTTTTCCGGGCGCGAGGGTCGTCATCTGCACCGTCTGATCCGCGTTCGCCACGCAGCTATACGGGCCTGCGGGCAGGTTGCGCAGAACGTAGTTGCCCAGGTCATCGGTGTTGACCGTGAACAGCACAGGCTTATCGCTGAGAACATCCGTCGCGGAGTCCCAGCACTGCACCTCCACATAGGTGAGCGCCTGATCGTTCGCGGCGTTAGTAACCGTGCCGCGCAGGATGGCTGTCGCGGGCGGGATCACGCCACAGGTCAACACATTCGCGGAGGCGCCATGGTCGCAGGAATCCACGAGCTTCGGGCCGAAGGTCAGTGTAAACGCATTGGCATCGCCCGCAAGGTTGGCGGAGACGCGTGAATACTGTGGCGCTGTCGCGGAGCAGGTGTAGTAGCTGGCCTGCGGCACCGAGAAGGAATACGCGCCCTTGCTGTCTGCTGTCGTCGATGTGCTATTGCAGGTAACTGTGGCGCGCAGCGGGATCGGAACGCTCTTTCCCGCCAGACGCGCGGCAATCTGCTCGCCATAGACCGTGCCGCTCACCCTCACCTGCGGCGCAAAGGGCAACTGGCATCCACTCAACGCCAGCGTCACCGCCAGCGCAACGGCCAGCAGCGCCAAAGTCAGCCGATAACCGTGCCTGTGAGACTTTCCTAATTCGCTCATCCAGATCCTGACTTCTGAAATACATCGCTCGATCACGTAGGTGAAATAGGTGAAAAATGGGCGCGCCCTTATGGCATGGGCTGGGGCCTGGCGGGCGCGCCATCAGGCATCCCTCCTTCGCGGGAAGCGCATAGGCGCCGCGATAGCCTTCGGGCAACAGCGCCGCGATGCGCACCGCCATCTCATCGGCGGCGCTGCGCCAGGCGACCTTTTGCGCCACATGCTCTGGCCACACCGGCATGTAAGGTTCGCCAAAGGTGACGTGGACATGCGGGCGCCGCCAGAGCCGCCAGCCGCGACCGGGCGACCAGACAATCTCTGTCCCGGTGATTGCCACCGGCGCCACCGTTGCGCCCGTATGCCACGCGAGCCACGCCGCGCCCGTTTTCACCGAAACCATGCCAAGTGGCGCGTGGGGATCCACAAAGCTGCCTTCGGGAAAGACAAGCACCCACGCGCCGCCGCGCAGCAGATCGCGCATCGTCCGCATTGCCGCGCGGTCGGCCTCGCCACGGCGAATCGGAACCACTCCGCTCTGGCGGGCCAGCCAGCCGAGGATAGGCCACTCGAACAACTCCGCTTTGGCGAGGATGCGCAACTCATGGGGCAGGCGCACGCCAATAGCAAGCTGATCGGTGATGCCGAGATGGTTGCTGACGAAGAGTATGGGGCCTGTCTGTGGCAAGCGCTCGATGCCAGTGATCTCAAGCCGCATCTGCAGCGACAGCACCAGGCGCGCGGCAGAGCGAATTAATCGGTATCCCAGACCCATCACACACTCCACGAATGGCGCGACATTGCTCTGCTGCCATCCTAGCATAGAATGCGCGCAACGCATAGCGGCTTGCGACTGACGCCACCCGGCTGCTACAGTGGAGAGGGCATCAATAGCTGACTGTAATGGCCCAAACTCTGCGAATACGATCGTATTCGTCGGCAAGACCACGGCGCATAATAGCAAGGCTACGCGGGATGTGACTACACTACAAAGAAAGGCCATTGCGGATTATGCTGGGCCGTTTGAGCGCGAATCAGCGTGCGCGTGGAGCCGCAAAAACTGGCGCCATCCGGGACGCACGCCGAGCATATTTTTGAGCATATGTGGAGGCAGCAACTATGACAGAGAGTCGCCTGCACGAGGTGTCACAGCTCGGTCAGAGCATCTGGTATGACAACATCCAGCGGCGGCTCATCACATCGGGCGATTTGCAGCGCCTGATCGATGAGGACGCAGTTGTCGGGGTCACCTCGAATCCAACGATCTTCGAGAAAGCGATAGACGGCAGCGCCGACTATGACGACCAGTTGAAAGAACTGGTTGGCCAGGGCGTCACCGATCCCAAGCAGCTTTTCGACGCCCTCTCCATCCACGATATCCAGGCGGCGGCCGACCTCTTCAGACCAATCTACGACCGTACGAACGGCGGCGATGGCTACATCAGCATCGAGGTCGCCCCCAACTACGCCAACGACACGCGCGCCACCATCAGCGAGGCGCGGCGCCTGCACAAGCTGGTTGATCGCCCCAACATCCTGGTCAAGATACCGGCGACCTCAGCGGGTCTGCCCGCGATTGAAGAGATGATCTACGAGGGCGTGAATATCAACATCACGCTCATTTTCGCGCTCGCTGTCTATGAGCGCGTGGCCGAGGCCTACATTAGTGGGCTGGAGCATCGCCTGCGTGAGGGGCTGCCGGTCGCGGGCATCGCATCCGTCGCCAGCTTCTTCGTCAGCCGCGTCGATACGCTGGTGGATAAGCAACTGGATGACAAAATCGCCCAGGAAAGCGATCCCGACCGCCAGCAGGAGTTGCGCGACCTCCAGGGTAAAGCGGCCATTGCCAATGCGCGGCTGGCCTATCAGAAATATCAGGAGATCTTCGATGGCGACCGCTTCGCCCGCCTACGCGAGGCGGGCGCCGCAACGCAACGATGCCTCTGGGCCAGCACCAGCGCCAAGAATCCCGCCTATCGTGATGTCGTCTACGTCGAAGAACTGATTGGGCCGGAGACGGTCGATACGATGCCACCGCAGACCATCGTCGCCTTCCAGGAACACGGCGAGGCGAAGGTGACGGTCGATCAGGACGTGGATGGCCAGCGCGAGATCATGGATCGCCTGAAAGCGGCTGGCATCGATATGGACGCCGTCACGAAGCAACTGGAAGTGGACGGCGTCGCCTCGTTCACTGATTCGTTCAACAAGCTGCTCGACGCCACCAGAGTGAAGGCGGAGCGTTTTGCGGCCGAGGCCACCGCTCCGGCGGAGACTCCGGTGGAGACAACCGATGTAGCGGATGTAGCCGATGTAGCGGATGTAGCGGATGTAGCGGATGTGGCGGATGTGGCGCCTGTAGCCGCAATGGCTGCGGCAGCCGACGCGCCAGCAAGCGATGCGGACGACTGGCTGCGGTAGAGGAAACGCCACCCGTCGCGACGGACGCCACGGACGCCACGGACACCACTGACACCACTGACACCACTGACATAGCATGTAGCAGATGTGACAGATGTGGCAGATGTGGCAGATGTGGCAGAGTAGCAGATGTAGCAGATGTAACAGAGTAGCAGATGTAGCAGCCGTGGCGGAATCCGCCAGTGTTCAGCCCAACTTTACCAGCAGGCAGGAAGCCAACCTCGGTAGCCTTCAGGAAGCGGTTGACCAGGGGCTGGATCGCGCCGATCAGGAGCGTTTCGCGCAGCGTGTCTGGGACAAAGACCCCTCGCTGTGGAAGCCTGACCCCACACAGCAGAATGAGATCACCGACCGGCTCGGCTGGCTGAATGTCATGACGGAGATGCGCGCGGAGTTGCCACGCTTGACCGCGCTCCGTGACGAGTTGCGCGGTGATGGCTTCAACGATGTGGTGCTGCTCGGCATGGGCGGCAGCAGCCTGGCGCCGGAGGTGCTGCGCGAGACGTTCGCGACGGATGGCACCCGCCCTCGCCTGCACGTCCTCGATTCGACCGACCCCGCCACCATCCTCGACGTGGTTCAGGCGATTGACCTGGCGCACACCGCCTTTATCGTGGCCTCCAAGTCCGGCGGCACCATCGAGACCCTCTCGCAGTTCCGCTACTTCCATGACAAAGTGGCGAGTTTCGCCGGAGACGACGCTGGCGCGCACTTCATCGCGATCACCGACGCTGGCACAAAACTCGACGACCTTGCGCAGAGCCTGAACTTCCGCGCGATCTTCCGCAACCCGGCCGATATCGGCGGCCGCTACTCGGCGCTCTCCTTCTTTGGACTGGTACCAGCGGCCATCATCGGTATGGATGTCGAAACGCTGCTCGACCGCGCCGATGCGATGGCCAGCGCCTGCGCAGGCGATGTCGCCACCCGCGATAACCCCGGCGTCTGGTTGGGGACGATTCTCGGCACGCTCGCCAACGCCGGGCACGATAAAGCGACGCTGATCGTCTCGCCACCGATCAGCACATTCGGCATCTGGCTGGAACAACTGATCGCGGAAAGCACTGGCAAAGAAGGCAAAGGCATTCTGCCCGTGGAGGGCGAGACGCTCGGCGATCCCTCGGTCTATGGGAACGACCGCGTTTTCGTCTATCTGCGCACCGAGTCGGGGTACGACACCACGCAGGACGACGCCATTCAGAAGCTAGAAGCGGATGGCCAACCAATCGTGCTGTTGCGGCTGGAAAACAGGTACGATCTGGGCGCTGAGTTTTTCCGCTGGGAGTTCGCGACCGCGATCGCTGGCGCGTTCCTGGGCATCAATGCCTTCGACCAGCCTAACGTGCAGGAATCGAAGGATAATACCGACCGTATTCTCAAAGAGTACACCCAGTCGAAAATGATCGAGGTACCGCGCGCGGTGCTGCAAACGCAATCGCGCAATGTCTCGCTGGTGGCCAGCGGCGATACGGCGCGGCGGCTACGGGAATCGGTGTCACTTCAGGCGGCCATGGAGAACATCGCGCGAACGGCTGGCGCTGGCGATTATTTCGCGTTGCTGGCCTATGTCGAACACACGCCGGAAATACACAATGCGCTCCAGGCGGTTCGGCTGCGGCTGCGCGATATGCGCCATGTCGCGACAACGCTCGGCTATGGCCCGCGCTTCCAGCATTCGACGGGACAGGAACACAAAGGTGGCCCGAATACCGGCGTCTTCCTGCAATTCGTCGCAACCGACACCGCCGATGTGCCGATTCCCGATGCGCCGTATACCTTTAGCGTGCTGAAACAGGCGCAGGCGCTCGGCGATCTTCAGTCGCTGGAGGCCCACGAGCGGCGCGTCATTCGCATTGACCTTGGCACAGGCATCGTCTCAGGCCTGGGAGAGGTGCTACAGGCGCTCGAGGCCGCGACCGTCGAATAGCGCTCCGGATGGCCGCCGCAGAGCATCGGCAAGTATCCCTGGCGCGTACTACATACCGATACAAGAGGAGAATAATACGATGGAGTTGGGTATCTATGGCCTGGGCCGCATGGGCGGCAACATGGCGGTGCGGCTCATTCGTGGCGGGCACCGTGTTGTCGCAGCCAATCGTAGCGCAGAGCCAGTGAACGAGGCGGCGGCGGCGGGCGCTGTTCCAGCGTTCAGCATCGAAGAGATGGTCTCTAAATTGCAAGAGACGCCACGTATCGTCTGGATGATGGTGCCATCCGGCCAGGTGACTGACGACACGCTGCACCATATCATGGGGCTGCTCAAACCAGACGACATCATCATCGACGGCGGCAACTCCAACTTCCACGATACGATGCGCCGCGCGCAGGAAGTCACCGCTGCTGGCATGCACTATATGGATTGCGGCACGAGCGGCGGCATCTGGGGTCTGAAAGAGGGCTACAGCCTGATGATTGGGGGCGAGCGGCCGACTTTCGAGCACTGCGAACCGATCTTCAAGACGCTGGCGCCCCCCAATGGCTATGGCTATATGGGCCCGGCGGGCGCTGGACACTTCGTGAAGATGGTACACAATGGCATCGAGTACGGCATGCTTCAGGCGTACGGCGAAGGCTTCGAGATCATCGAAAAATCGCAGTTCAAGCCCGACCTGCGCGAGGTCACGCGCGTCTGGCAGAATGGCAGTGTCGTCCGCTCATGGCTGCTCGACCTGGCGGCGCTGGCCTTCGCCGATGATCCGCAGCTTGCCAATATCAAGGGGTATGTGCAGGATTCGGGCGAGGGGCGCTGGACAGTGCAGGCGGCTATCGACGAGGATGTGCCCGCCCCAGTCATCACGCTCTCGTTGCTCCAACGTTTCGTCTCACGGCAGGATGATTCGTTCTCGGCGAAGGTGATCGCGGCGCTGCGCAACCAGTTTGGCGGCCACGCGGTCAAGTTCGAGTCGGGCGAGCTTGGCGGCATGAAGCACGAGGCTGAATAGCCTGCCATCGTGCTGTCTGACGTGCGAAGCGGGCCTTTGGAGACGGTTGGTGTACGGCGGCTTCTGTCGAGAACAATGAAAGCGATGCGACTATGAATTCGACCTCGACCTCCTCGAATCCCCTGCGCGCAGGCATGCGCAGCGCCCGCACCGTGCAGCCATGCGTTCTCGTCATCTTCGGGGCAACGGGCGATCTGACCCATCGCAAGTTGCTCCCGGCGCTCTATAACCTCGCCATCGAACAGCCGCTGCCCCCACAGTTCAGCGTCGTCGGCGTGGCGCGCCGCCCCTTCAGCGATGATGAGTTCCGCCAGCAGGCGATGGAGTCGATCAACCAGTTCTCGCGGCGTACCCCCGTCAACCCCGCCGTCTGGGAAACCTTCTGCAAAGGGCTGTTTTACTGCCAGTCGCAGTTCGACGACCCCAATGGCTACAAGGCGCTGGGCGAACTCTTGGATCGGCTGGATCGCGAACGGGGCACCGAGGGCAATCGTCTCTTCTATCTGGCGACCCCACCACCCTTCTATCCGGTAATTGGCAAGTTGCTTCATGAATCTGGGGTGGCGCAACGCGGCAAAGCGGAAGGCCCCAGCTTCTCGCGCATCATCGTCGAGAAGCCGTTTGGCCATGACTACGGCTCGGCCCAGACGCTGAACGCCGCGCTGACCAAAGGTTTCTCGGAGAAGCAGATCTATCGCATCGACCATTACCTGGGCAAAGAGACGGTTCAGAACATCATGGTGCTGCGGTTTGGCAACGGCATCTTCGAGCCGATCTGGAACCGGCGCTACATCGACAACGTGCAGATCACGGTGGCTGAAACCCTCGGCGTCGGTGGACGCGGCGACTACTACGAAGGGGCGGGCGCCATCCGCGACATGATTCAGAACCATATGATGCAGCTTCTGACACTGACGGCGATGGAGCCGCCCGTCACCTTTGGCGCGGACTCGGTGCGGGATGAAAAGGTGAAGGTGTTGAGCGCGATCCCGCCGCTGCACGACGCCGAAATCACGGTGGATACGGTGCGCGGGCAGTATGGCGCGGGCTATGTGGGTGGCGAGCGAGTGGTCGGCTATCGCCAGGAGAAGGATGTCGCGCCCGATTCGCACACCGAGACGTATGTGGCGCTCAAGCTGAACATCGAGAACTGGCGCTGGGCTGGCGTGCCGTTCTATCTGCGCCATGGCAAACGGCTCACCAAACGGCTGACCGAGATCGCCATTCAGTTCAAGCGTCCCCCATACCTGTTATTTTCAGGCGCCGGGGCGGAGGAGATACAGGCAAACGTTTTATCGCTGCGCATACAGCCCAATGAGGGGATATCGTTGCGCTTTACGGCAAAGGCGCCCGGACAGGAAATGCAACTGCGTGCCGTCAATATGGACTTTCTCTATGGCAGTTCTTTCGGCGTTGAGCCGCCAGAAGCCTATGAGCGTCTGTTGCTAGACTGCATGCTCGGTGATCCGACGCTCTTTACGCGCATCGACGAGACACTGCTCGCCTGGAAGCTGGTGGATACCATCGTCGCAGGGTGGCGCAAAGAGCATTCGACGCTGCCGCAGTATGAGCCTGGCGCCTGGGGGCCGAAAGAGGCTGATAACCTTATCGAGCGCGATGGTAGAACCTGGAGGCGATTGTGAGCGAGATTAGCGACCTTCTCGCAGGGATGCGAAAAGTCGAGGTCGATCAGATCGAAGGCGCGCTGGATGACATCTGGCGCGAGACCAACGTCAACACACTCACCGGCGGCGGCGTAGCGGTCTCGCGCAATGCGGTGATGACGCTGGTCATCTACACCCGTGACGAGGCCGAGGCGGTCCGCGCGATGAAGACGGTCGACGCGATGAGCGCGGCCCATCCATCGCGCTGCATTCTGGTGACGACACTCGAAGCCCGCGATGGCGCGCCCATTGAGGCATTCGTTGGGGCACGTCTGAGCACCGAGGGCGGCGCAAGTAGCTATGGCGAGCAGATCATCCTGGAGGCCCGCGATGGCACAGCGCGGCATATGCCCGGCGCGGTGCTGCCCCTGATCCTCTCCGGTCTGCCATCATTCCTCTGGTGGAACGACGATCCGCCGTGGAAGAGCGAACAGTTCGAGGCGATGGTCGATGGCTGCGACCGCGTCATCCTGGATACGTCGGAGATGACGCATGGTGAAGATGGGCTGGTGGCGCTCGACGACGTGTATCGTCGCAAGCTCTCAAATTGCGCCTTCAGCGACTTCAACTGGACCCGCCAGCAACCGTGGCGCGAACTGGTGGCTGGCTTCTTCGATGGCGAGGCGCTACGCGACTACCTCGATGGCATCGACCGCCTGACCGTCGAATATGCCGCTGGTGACGAAAACAGCCTGCCGAATCCGGCGGCGGCCTATCTGTTCGTCGGCTGGCTGGCCTCGCGGCTGAACTGGCGCACGCATACTGGCGCACATGGCACAGGGAAGGATGAGCAGCGGCAGCACACGCTCCATAGCGCTGGTGGCCAGCCAATCACCGTCGAGGTGACCGCGCGCTATGGCGTGCCGATCAAGAGCTGGCACGAGATCGTCCCCGAGGACGCCAGCATCGACGCCAGCGCATCGGGCGTTCGCCCGCCCAGCGGGTCGGCATGTGTTGGCCCCGGCGCCCTGATGACTGTGCATCTGCACGCGCGCGCCAACGGCAAGATCGGCACGTTCGCCGTGGCCCGTGAGCGCGACATGCGCCATGCGTCCACGCTGTGTCACGTGCCAGAGAACGGGCTGCCATCGCAGACGGTGCATCTGCCATCGCTCGGCGAGTCGGCGTTGCTGATGGAGCAACTGCAACAGTTGACCCATAATAGTATCTACGAGAGTGCGCTCACTGCCGCAGCGCACCTGAGTGGTCTGACACCAGGGAGAGGGCGCTAAATGGGTTCAGCAGGCGACACAGACCACTCAGACCATACGCGCGTCCATCTCAGCGTCTATGAGGATCTGGACGCTCTTGCGCGTGCGGCGGCTGATCTGCTGGTGCAATTGCAATCCGCTGACCGGCCGCAGGAGCATTTCAATCTTGCGCTCTCCGGTGGCTCGACGCCGCGCACTTTCCACAATGTGCTGGTGGCGCCGCCGTATCTCGACCAGATAGACTGGGAGAGCATGCAATATTACTGGGGCGACGAGCGCTGTGTCCCACCGGATGATCCCGATAGCAACTATCGCATGGCGCGCGAGACGCTGTTGACAGGCGCCCCGGTCACATCCGATCAGGTACACCGTGTGCCGACGGAGCGCGGCGATCCAGAGATGATCGCTGATCTCTACGAGGCGGATATTCGGCGTGAGATGAATCTGCTGCCCGGCCAATTGCCTCGCTTCGATCTGATCCTGCTGGGCATGGGGCCGGATGGCCACTGCGCATCGCTCTTCCCGCATACGGCGGCGCTGCATGTGAGCGACCGGCTGGTGACGGCGAACCACGTGCCGCAGCTTCACACCAATCGCATCACCTTTACCGTCCCGGTCATCAACAATGCTGCGGCTGTGGTCTTTCTGATCGCGGGCGCGGATAAAGCCGACGCGCTCGCCGCTGTGCTCGAAGGGCCACGTGACCCGGAGACGTATCCATCGCAGTTGATCGCGCCCGAAAGTGGTACTCTCTACTGGTTGGTAGATCGCGCCGCTGCGGCCAAACTGCGTCAGAGCCAGTAGTTTCGACAGAGACATTCGACAGACAGAGGAGCGTTGCATGGCGCTTGTGGTACCTTCGATTCTCTCCGCTGACTTTACCCGCCTGGGCGAGCAGGTCGCTGCGGCGCAGGCTGGTGGGGCGGATCGGCTACAAATCGATGTGATGGATGGTCGCTTCGTACCGAACATCACGGTTGGCCCGCTCGTGGTGGAGGCCGTCCGGCGCGCCACCTCGCTGCCACTCGAAGCCCACCTGATGATCGTCGAGCCAGAACGCTACGTGGCCGACTTTGCCCAGGCGGGCGCCGACATCATCATCGTGCATCAGGAGGTCTCGCCGCACCTGCATCGCACCGTCGAGCAGATCAAGCGCCTCGGCAAACGCGCTGGCGTGGCTATCAATCCGGCGACACCGCTGGCCAACCTGCAAGAGATTCTCGATGATATCGACCTCGTGCTCTGCATGACCGTTGATCCCGGCTTTGGCGGCCAGGCGTTCATCAGCGGTGTGCTGTCAAAGATTGCTCGTCTGCGTGCGATGATCGAGCAGCATGGGGCGCGCTGCGACCTGGAGGTTGATGGCGGCATCCATAGCGAAACGGCGCCGCTGGTGGTGAAGGCGGGCGCGAATGTACTGGTGGCAGGCTCCGCAGTCTTTGGCGACAAGGATGGTGTCGCGGCGGGCATCGGTCGGCTACGCCAGGCCATAGGCGCATCTTCTGGCTGACCACCACAGCGAGGCCCAAGAGACGCGCATATTCACTGGCAGCTTGTGTATGAACGGCCCTTTTGGGTAGCCCGCAGTCGCTAGAATTGCCCCCTACCCAGGACAAGATGTACAATGCCTCAGCGATGCCATACGCTATCGCCGACTGCGCGCATGAAGATTCTTGGTCTACTTCGTGCATGTGTGCAACGAAGTGAAGACGGTGAGCGCACTCGCAGCGTCATCGCTACGGAAACCAGGACGGGGGCCTTCGCATGACAAAAAAGATTCTCATCGCTGACGATGAAGCATCGGTGGCGGAACTGCTGCTGCAACAGTTGAGCGCCGAGGGATATGAAACCTATAAGACGACCCAGAGCCTCCGCTTTTATGATGCGGTGCGCGAGCATCACCCAGACCTGATTCTGCTCGACCTGATGATGCCGTATTTGGAGGGTGATGACGAACTGCGCCTGCTCAACATGAATCCTGAGACTCGCGGCATCCCGGTCGTCATCGTGACGGCGAAGCAGGGCGCGCGGCAGGAGATCGCGCGCTACCGTGAGATGGGCGTCGTAGAGATCGTCACCAAGCCGTTTCAACTCGACCACCTTCTGCAGATTGTCAAGAACGTTATTGGCAACGCCTGAGTCAGTGGCCCACCACCATCGGAGGACTCCCCAGTGACCGAGACATCTGAGACGACAACGCCCGCCTCCGCTGGGCGACGGCGGGTGGCGCTGGATGCGATGGGGGGCGACCACGCCCCCGCCGAGGTGGTGCTGGGCGCGATCCAGGCGACGCGCGAATATCACACTGGGGTGCTGCTCGTCGGCCCACAAGACGCCATCCGCGCCGAATTAGCCAAACATGATACCACTGGCCTCGACCTCGAAATTGTCCACACCGATGAGGTCATTGGCATGGATGAACACCCCGCCGAGGCGGTACGCAGCAAGAAGCGCAACTCGATCACGCTCGCGCACGAACTGGTGCGCGAGGGCAAGGCGGTCGGCGCGGTCTCCGCCGGGAACAGTGGCGCGGTGATGGCGGCGTCGATCTTCACCTTCCGCCGGGTGCGCGGGGTTGAGCGTCCGGCGTTTGGCGCGGTGGTGCCGGCGGCGGGCAGCGGCCAGACGCTCGTGCTGGATATCGGCGCGAACACCGATTGCAAACCGCCCTACCTGCTCCAGTTCGCGCTGATGGGTGCGGTCTATATGCGCAGTGTGCTTGGCGTAGCGAATCCACGGGTAGGGCTGCTGGCCAACGGCGAGGAAGAGACGAAGGGCGACCAGCTCACGCAGGAGGCGCATCAACTCATCAAGGCGGCGGCGCCAACGGCGGGCATCAACTTCATCGGCAATGTCGAGGGGCGCGACATCAACGCTGGCACGGTGGATGTCGTGGTCTGCGATGGCTTCGTCGGCAACGTCGTGCTCAAGCTGAGCGAAGGCCTCGCGAAAATGCTGCTGGGCGCCATCCGCACCGAACTGACGGCGGGTGTCGTCTCCAAGGCGGGGGCGCTGCTCGCCAGGCCAGCGTTCGACCGCGTGCGCAAGAAGATCGACTATGAAGAGTACGGCGGGGTGCCGGTGCTGGGCGTCAATGGCGTCTCGGTCATCTGCCACGGAAGCTCGCATGCCAAGGCGATCAAGAACGCGATCCGTGTGGCGCTGCAGACGGCGGACGCCAATCTGCCGGAGCGCATCGGCGATGGCATGCGTCAGCTTCTGGCGCAGTCCTCCAGCAATGGCGCCGAGACACCGGAAGCGGCGTCATCCTAACCGCATACAGGGAGCCTGCCTGTGGATGTGCTGCGACTGACCGTTATTGATCCCGCCGGAACCGCCAGCTTCGTCGCCCACGCATCGGCCGCGCTCGCCCTGACCGCTGCCTGCTCGGCAAACCCCACCACCCTGGATGACCTGCTCACCGCCTCCCAGCGTTACGACCGTGGGCTGCGCGCGATGGTGCTACGAGGGCTAACGATCTTCGACGAGCACAACCTGCCCGACGAGCTAGACGCCATCCACCGCCAGATCGCCGAGCTACCGCCACGCGAGCTACCGCCATTTCGCGTGTATGACGCGATCACGCTCGAAGCGAGTCTGCGCCCGGTGCGCGCGGGCGTCGTCCTCTTCAACCTCCCCGCGCAGCGTATCGTCCAGATCGAAAACACGTATGAGCCACTGACCCGCGCGGGCGAGGTCAACTTCCACAACGGCAAGTTCCTCAGCATCCGCCTCGTCCCCTACGAACTCCCGCCCACCTGGAGCATCGTGCCGTGAATGCGGCGCGGATCATATCAGAGAACCTAACCCCTCTTGACTTGTGAGCGTATACTGTTTTCTAGCTACATGCTCCGCTAACACGTCCGCATGGCATTTCGCATTGTGTAAGCGAATATAGTTCGTCAACAACAGACGGACTAATCAGGAAGACACCAATCGACCTGTGCCTATATTGTTGACTGGGATGGGGTAGTATGACACCTGTTAATTTGATCGGCGCCATTTTCATCAGCATGGCAGTGGTGATTGCAGTTGTTGGCCAATTGACCACCATATGGGATTTTTTCGGCGTGAGGAGACCAAAGTTTCAGTCGCCAACAATTGCTTTCCTTGGAACGATTCCATTCCTTTTACTCTTGTCTTCAATTGTGGTGCTCAATGTTGTCCCTGGATCAAACAACGTGACTACTGCCAACGCCTTGGCTCAGGTTGCGGTTGGATTGGGCATTTTCCCATTTCTGCTTGTCCTAGCCGTTTTGCTCTATCGAGCATCAAAGAAGGGATCAAGTCGATGGCCCTATGTCCTAAAGTTGTCAGGTGCAGCTCTAGTTGGTTTTCCTTTGCTCCTTCTACTGTTTATCTTGCCCATCCCCTTACCGCCTAATGGAACCCTCATTGTGGGAAGCATATTCACCTTGATACCAACGGTCTTTAGTTGGGTCGGCTGGCAGGATAGACATCCCAGGTAAACGATCGTACAGATATCGTTTTGCACGAATTTGAAAGGAACAAGTATGGCCACGAATAAGAGACATCGCTCTGGCATTTTATCGGTCATATTTGTTCTTGGCTTTTTGCTACCTTTAATAACTGGCTGCAACAGCAGTACAGCATTCCAGGGAACATCAACTACTGGCCATGCCGCAACCTCCACTCCGATTCCCGCACCCAGCCTAGTACAGCGCAGCTTTCAGCGCACCGATGATTCTTATAATACAAGCAGCCAGTCTTTTTCCCAAGGAGTCCTGCCTGGGGACGTTATTGTGGTTGCGATAACACAATTTCAGGGGATAATAACTGGACTTTCTGACAGCCAAAGTGACAGTTATGCGTTGGTCAGCACCCAATTAGCCAACACTGCGCCTGATAATGACTATGCTGAACTATTCTATGCAAAGAATGTGAAAGGAGGAGCCACCGTTGTGAGTGTGATGTTTTCGGAGAATACGGACGCTAATGTGGGGATCTATGAGTTTTCGCATCTTAATACTTCGTCACCATTCGACAAGCGAGCAGCAGTGTCAGATTCAGGGAATATACCCAATGGGGGACTGATAACTACAACACAGAATCGCGAGGTACTCTTTGTGGTAGGTGTTGACGACAATGATACCGACGCTGCGGGACACATTGTTCCCCCAACTGCTGGAAGCGGCTATACTCTATTAGATCATACAGACGATGATAATAATGAACGATTCTACGATGAATACAGGGTTGTTTCTCCTGGAGCCTATCAAACCGATTTCAAGATTGCTTCCAATGATGCGGATTGGGGTGTCATTGGCGTTTCATTCAAGCAATAGGGGCGCCGAGGATCAATAGACGTTTATAGGGTGCTGAACCTAGTGTGCCAATGCCCACCTGGAGCATCGTGCCGTAGCAGTGTGTTCGTTGTATGATGAGAACCAGTTGGCGAGTTCGAGGAGAAATACACGATGGTAGACGAGTTGCGTGAGGCGCTAGACCTTCTTGGACAACTCCCCGATGAGGAGCAGCGCCAGATTGCGCAGATAGTGCTCGAAGAGATCGAGCAGCGGGAGTGGGATCAGTTGGTCAGTTCGCCTCGTTCCAAGGCTTTTCTGAAGCGCTTGATCGCGGAAGCGAAGGCTGGCGAGATTGAAGATGGCGGCCTAGAACTGCCGTGAAGTCACGCCGCTCAAAGCAATTTCGCGCCGCATTGGAAGCGTTGCCGCTCGCGATACAGAAGCAGGCGGCAGATACTTATCAACGATGGCAGCAAGACCCATCGCATCCAGGGCTACATTTCAAGCCCATTGATCCCGCTGACCCTGATATATTCTCTATCCGCATTGGGAGGGGATATCGCGCTATTTGCGAGCGCCAGCCAGATGGCTCGTACCTCTGGGTATGGATTGGGACGCATGAAGCGTACAATAAACTTGTCTAATGCTGATTTCATGTATATTGATGGGTAGATGGGAGAGCATTGCCATGATGTCACCATCGCATGACCTGCGGAAATAACAGCAAGAAAATCCCCTCACTGCCGTTGTGGCTGCGAGGGGATTCGCCGTCTCTGACTGGATTATGAATGGGATTAGAAGATGACTGCCTCGTGATCGACCTGCTGCGCGGCCACCAGCGTCAGCGATGGTGGGGTGAAGTGGCGCAGTTCCGCTTTTTCGGCGCGCTGGCGTGCCGCCAACGTCCGGCGTGCCCGCACCACACCGATGCCCGCCTCCGCCAGCACCTGCACCAGTTGCTCGTGTTCGGTGCGGGCGCTCGCCGCGTCGTCGCTACGCAGTTCGCAGAGCGGCTGGCGCACCATCACCAGATAGCCCTGCTGCACCGGATACGCACCGGTGATGTAGCCCTTGCCGCCGGGCCGGGTATGCGTCGCCACCGCGAAATCGTGCCCTTCGGCGGTGATGACCCGATGCCGTAGCAACTCGTCACGATACGGCATACAACTACGGACGCTGCCCGCTGGAGGCTGCGTCACATACATCGCCGACCGGTGTGAGGCGGTCTGCTCGCTTTCTGCCTTTGCCGCCCTTGCCACCCTTGCCACCTTTGCCATCAATGATGCCCTTCTCGCTTCCGCGTCGTCACTTCGCCTGCTGCTCGTCGTTCAGGGTATACACTGGCATCGTTTCACAGGTGGCTACGGCGGGCGCTTGCGGGCTGCGGCTGCCCTGCACATCAAAAATCAGCAAAAATAAGAACGCTCCAACAGGCTCCATAGAGCCGTTGGGTATCGCCGCATCGTAAAATCACATCGAGCGCCGGGGGGAAAAGTCGCACGCACCTGGAACCTCTGCGTTGTGCAGTTCACCTATTAAAGCGATAAAAGGCGGGAAAAGTCGCTCATCCGGTACTTCAGTACACACAAGGCAACCCGCACAGCAGCACATACACCAGCATGCGCGGCGATAATGTTCTCTTCCAAAATAGTGGGGACAGCCACGACGGCTGGCGGTTAAAACCGCGCCTGAGCGGCCTCGCTCTGCGCTCCGCCACAAAACCCGCCGTCGCGGGTTGCAGAGACGCTGCCCCGACCGGTCATCTCGTCAGGCAGCGTCTGGCTCTGGGAAGTCCGCGCAGGCGGACTTCGTGGTTAACCCTTCAGGCGCGGTTTCAACCGCCCGCGCTCCGCTGTCCCTCGTAATTTGTAAAACTGCGATACATCGCAGCGTTGTCGCGCATATTAGCGAACGCTGAGAATTTGCCGACGCCGCCTGTTTCGGCTTGTGAGCCTAGCCGCACTGCGCCTATAATGCGCGTGCATATCTCGTGCATAGGTATGCCCTGATATCGTGGAGAGCAATCATGAACCAGCAGCATCCTTCTGGTCATACGGACGATCAACCAGCGCAGCGGCTGCTGGTCGTCGACGATGAGATGGCGATCACCAATGTCATCCGGCTGGGCATGGAGCACGCCGGATTTTTGGTCAGTTGCGCCGCCGAGGGCTATCAGGCGCTGGATATGGCGCAGCGGCTCAAGCCCGATCTGGTCATCCTCGATGTGATGCTGCCCGACCTCGACGGCTTTGAGGTGTGCCGGAGACTGCGCGAGAATCAGGCGACTACCAATATTCCCATTCTGATGCTGACCGCCAAGGATGATGTCAAAGACCGGGTGCAGGGGCTGAATATCGGCGCCGACGACTACGTGACCAAGCCGTTCAACCTGGCGGAACTGGTCGCGCGGGTGCGGGCGTTGCTGCGCCGCCAGCAGCGGGTCGTCGAGGCGGGTGGCCCCGGCGGACGCGTGCTCACCATCAATGATCTCACGCTGGACGAGGCCGCGCACGAGGTCAAGCGCGATGGCCGCATCATCGAATTGACGGCGACCGAATTCAATCTGCTGCATCTCTTCATGACCCATCCGCGCCAGGTGCTTGATCGCCAGACCATCCTGAATCGCGTCTGGGGCTACGACTTCATGGGCGAGACCAATATCATCGAGGTGTATGTCCGTTACCTGCGCGAGAAGATCGAAGACGAACCGAGCGCGCCGCGTTTCATTCAGACGGTGCGCGGCATCGGCTACGTGCTGAAGGGCTAACGGCAACCATGTCACTCCAGACCTACCCACCCGCGCAGGATCACGAGTCTCGCCCAAAGCGGCGAGGCCAATTCCATAGCCTGCGGTGGCGCTTGATTCTCGTCTATGCGGGGCTGCTCGCCGTCTTGCTGCTTGGCCTGGGGCTGGTGCTGAATCTGGTCATTGGCCGCGTCCTCTACTCCAACGAGTTGAGCGCGTTTCAGACGGAGGCGCGCGCGGTCGTCGGCACGAGCCAGAAATCATGGGACGCGCTGGTGCGGGGGCAGCCCGCCGATCAGTGCGCCAGCGCCGTCAGCTATCAGGAGGGCTTTCAGCAGGCGATAGCCGACCCATTGTTGCGTTTCCCTGGCATCGAGAGCGTCTATCTGCTCGACCGCCGCGGCGTTGTACTGGCCTCCGCTGACGGTTCTGGCGTGGGTCAGGCTGGCCCTAATGTGACGCTTCTGCGCAGCGCGCAATTGATCGCGCGGGCGCGGGCGTCTCAGACCACGGGCACCGGCTACCTCACCGATATCGCCTATACCGCCCAGAGTGGCCAGGCGGGCGTTGACCTGCTCGCGGTGCGCTATCCCACGACATCATTCTGCGTCGATTCGCGTGGCACGGAGGTCGGCGTCATCGAGGTCATCACCTCATTCCCCCGGTCGCGTACCGTACTCGGCGTCGTACGGCTGCTGCTGCTGGGGACGTTCATCGCGGCGCTGCTGGTGGGGGTTCTGGTCGGCGGCCCGCTGATCGGGCGACTGCTCAGCCCGCTCACCCGGATGACACGCGCCTCGCAGCGTATCGCCAGCGGCGACCTCAGCTATCGCGTCGGGCTGCCAGAGCGCACCGACGAGATCGGCCAGCTCGCCAACTCGTTCGATGAGATGGCTGAACGTATCGAGCACGCCTTCACCGCGCAACAGGCGTCCGAGGAGCGCATGCGCCTGTTCATCGCCGACGCCTCGCACGAGCTACGCACGCCACTGACCGCCATTCGCGGCTATCTGGATCTCCTCAATATGGGCGCGATTGACGATCCGGCGACGGCGCGCTCATCGCTCCAGGCGGCGCGCAACGAGGCCGACCGCATGTCGCGCCTGCTCAACGATTTGCTGACGCTGGCGCGGTTCGATATTGGCCGCCCGATGCAGCGCGAGCCGATGGATATCATCGCGCTGGCAGGCGAGGCGGTGGATCAGGCGCGCATTCTGGCGGGCGAGCGCACCGTCGCGCTACAGACAGATGGGCACGGCTCGCTGATGGTCAATGGCGATCACGACCGGCTCAAGCAGGTCTTGCTGGCGCTGCTGGATAACGCGCTCAAGTATGGACGGCCCGCGCCAGAGGGCTGGGTACACGTCCGGGTGGGACGTACCGCAACGGACGCGCTCCTGGCGGTCGAGGACAACGGGCGCGGTATCGCACCGGAAGATGTAGCGCACATCTTCGACCGCTTCTATCGTGGCGAACGCGCCGAGCGCAAGCGGCAGGTTGTCGCGGAACGGGCCGCACGAAGCCACCCGCCGGAGTATGGCGCCACCATACCGCCCGCGCCTGATCAGCATGCGCATACCGCCGGGCCAGGTGGCTCAGGGCTGGGCCTGGCGATTGCACGGGCGATTGTGCGGGCGCACGGGGGCGAGATTCAGGTGCAGAGCCAGCCGAACGTGGGCACGATGTTCACGGTGCGACTGCCGCTGCTGCCGTGAAAGTTGGCTCAGGTGTTGGAGTATGCGCGAGGCGGCCCTCTCCCCCGGCCCCTCCCCTAAAAGGGAGGGGAGCCAGAGATGCGCCCAAGATGTGCCTAAGTCCTGCCCCGTCGCCGCACTGGTCGCCCTGGCCCTCCCCTCATAGGGGAGGGTGGCCGATAGGCCGGGAGAGGTCTACCCATCTCATCAGCAGAACAGCATTACGGGCGCTCGCTCACCGGCGCGAAGATCAGCCCCAGCGGGCCAACATACTCCGACTGCGGGCGAATCAGGCGATTGCCGACCATCTGCTCCAGCACGTGCGCCGTCCATCCGGCGACGCGGCTGATGGCGAAGGTTGACGGGAAGAGGTCGCGGTCAAGACCAACGGAGTTCAGCACGGCGGCGGAGTAAAACTCCACGTTCGTGTAGAGACGCTGCTCCGACTTGCGGCGATGCAACTCTGCCAGCGCGTACTCCTCGGTTCCCCTGGCCAGCGCGAAGAACTCCGGTGTGGAGGACTGACGCGCCATCTCGCGCAGAATCTCGGCGCGCGGGTCGGTCGTCTTATAGACGCGGTGGCCGAAGCCCATCAACTTATGATGCTCTTCGAGCGCATGATCGATCCACGGCTTGATGTTGTCGGCGGCGCCAATCGCGTCGAGCATATCCATCACCAGCGCGGGCGCGCCGCCGTGCAGCGGCCCCTTGAGCGCGCCGATGCCGCCGACGACGGCGGAGCAGATATCAGACTCGGTCGAGGCGATGACACGCGCGGTGAAGGTGGAGGCGTTCATCGAGTGGTCGGCCAGCAGCACCAGATAGGTATCGAGGCTCTTCACATGATTGTCTGGCGGTACCTCGCCGGTCAGCATGTAGAGGTAGTTGGCGGCGTGGCCGAGGTCGGCCCGTGGCGCGATAGGCTGCTTGCCCTTGCGCAGACGGTCGAACGCCGCGACGATGGTGGGAAAGCGCGCGGCGAGCGCGACCGCCTGCTCGTAGGTCGCCTTGCCGCTGATGGGCAGCGCAGCGCCAATCGCCGAGGCGCCCGTGCGCAGGTCGTCCATCGGGTCGGTCGACTCAGGCATCGCCTTGATGGTGGTCAGGACGGCATCTGGTAATGCCCGCTGGGCGCTCATCGTCGCGCGCAATCCATCCAGTTCGACCTGATTCGGCAGGTGGCCCTTCCAGAGCAGGAAACAGACCTCCTCGAAGCTGGCCTTGCCCGCAAGCTGGCCAATCTCATAGCCGCGATAGACGAGGCGGCCTTCGTTGCCAAAGACATGGCTGATGGCGGTCGCTGCGACCACCACGCCGTCAAGGCCCTTTGGCGCTACAGCGGATGTAGCTGGCGAGGCTGGTGCTGGTGATGTGGGAACAGAGGACATCGTTGTCTCCTTGAGCTGCTGGAAAAGCTCCTGAACAGCGCCGGGTAGCGCCCTGGCCCCCGGATATGGCATGCACAACCAGTGCGAGCAGCATGCGCCAACTGCGCAGCATAGGCTCTACTCTACGTTATAGTTGATTTGTGTTGATTTGTCCAGCGCATTTTTCGCATTTTTGCTTGACATAAACGCAATACGCGCCACTTGGCAGAGTGCCCGCGCGATGTGCTATGCTGTGCTATCATGGCTGGCGCTCAGAGGGCTACACCGCTGCCAGAACGGCATGTACCGGACAGGCGGGGCTCCTTGGGGATGCGCGGCTGTGGAGGTTGGCTCTGTACTGACCTCAACCTGGCGACTTCGGTCGCTCGAATCAGGGAGATTCACATGGCATCTCGATTTGATCCCTATCGACTTGATCCCTACGCCCTCCGCTGGCAGGCGGGTGTAGGCCCCATTGCGACTCCACACGATCTGCTAGTGCCAAATGTTATCGAGCAGACCCCGCGTGGCGAGCGTGGTATGGATATCTACTCGCGTCTCCTGAAGGAACGCATCATTTTTATCGGCACGCCAATCGACGATCACGTAGCAAATCTGGTCGTGGCGCAGTTGCTTTTCCTCTCCAGTGAGGACGCCACCAAAGATATCAGCATCTACATCAATAGCCCTGGCGGCAGCATCTACGCCGGGCTGGCGATCTACGACACCTTCCAGCATCTCAAGTGCGACGTCTCGACCGTCTGCATGGGCATGGCGATGAGCATGGGCGCTGTGCTGCTGGCCGCTGGCGCCAAGGGCAAGCGGTTTGCGCTGCCCAACTCTACCATCCTGATTCACCAGCCACTCGGCGGCGCTGAGGGTCAGGCGACGGATATCGAGATTACCGCGCGTGAGATCATTCGCCTGCGCGACGCGCTCTATAACATCCTGGTCAAGCATACGGGCCAGCCGATGGAGCGCATCAAGCAGGACTCCGACCGCAACTTCTACATGAAGGCCGAAGACGCCCTCAAGTATGGCATTGTGGACGAAATCCTGACGCCAAGCGAAGAGAATGCGCTCACACGCTAGTTAGTGGTGGTTGTCTGCGCAGCCCTGGGGTGAGTCTTACGCTTGCTCCGGGGCTGTTGTTCTATGCGCGAGACCTCACCGCCCTCTCCCCCTAGCCCCCTCCCCTAAAAGGGAGGGGAACCAGAGACCTGAGAAGCGCGCCCTGGTGGATGGCGTTTCTGGCTCCCCTCCCCGCGCGCGGGGAGGGGTTGGGGGAGAGGGCGGTCGATGGCGCGACCCTCTCCCCCTGCCCTAACGTGGAAGGGGGAACACGACTGGCAAGGGAGGCGGCCGTGGCGACGACGAGGCGGCGCGCCAGCCTGCGGATGCGTGTGCTCCGCGAACTCTTTGGCCTGCTCTATCGCAACCGCTACCTCTACTGGTTCGCCAGCACCGTGCCGTTCGCCGGGCAGTGGCGGGTCTGGCAGCGGCTGGCGCTGCCACGCATTCGCGGGACACGTGTCCTCGAGATTGGCTGTGGGCCGGGCAAGCTGCTGGCGGACATGGTGCGCGCGGGCTACACCTGCGCCGCGGTGGATCGCTCGCCGCAGATGGTGGCCGCCGCCCGCGATGAACTGCGCCGCCAACATCTGGCTGCGACCGAGACGCCTATCTCGCAGGCGGATGTCCAGCATCTGCCGTTTCTCAGCGAGAGCTTCGATACGGTGGTGAGCACGTTCCCGACGGAATACATCTACGAACCAGCGGCGCTCCGCGAGATCGCGCGGGTGCTACGGCCCGGCGGGCGGCTGGTGGTGGTGCTGGGCGCGGGACTGCTCGCGACGCGGCTGCCACTGTTGCCGCTGGTCGGACTGGCGCGGCTGGTCTATGGGCCATCGGCTCCGGCGACGGGGCGCGGCTGTGCGATGGCCGCGCAGACGACACCACTGCCACTGGCCACCGCTGGATTGACCGGCAAAGCCGACTGTGTACGTGGCCCCTTCTGGGAGGCGTATCTGATGGTGGCTGAGAAACCCGGCGCCGCCACGGAGCGCCCATCCGCCGACGACTTCCCTCAGAGCGCGATCCAGTAAATCGAAACAGTCTCGCCGGAGCCTTGTACGGCGCCGACGCGCTCCAGCATGCCGCCGTTCTTCGCGATGACGCGCACCGACGCCAGATTCTCGCCCTCAACCGGGAGCATCACCCGCTCCAGGCCAAGCGCGCGCGCCTGATCGAGCGCCAGCGCCAGCATCCGCGTCGCGTAGCCCTTGCCGCGCTGGCCTGGGCGCACGTTGTAGCCGATATGCCCGTTATGCTGCTCGAAGGGCGGCGTCAGATGCGGACGCAGGCGAATCTCGCCCAGCGCGCGCCCTTCGCGATCAACCAGCGCATAGGTCGTCTGTGGCACGATGCCGGGTGGCAATCCGATGCCCAGTGATTCATTGCGCAAATCGTCGACAAAGGCGGCGAAATCGCGGTGGGCCAACTCGGCGTCGTTCCACCCATAGCCCTCGCCCGCCGCCTCGAACTCGTCCACCATCGCCAGATACGCCGCCGCCAGGTCGGGCGTGATCTCCCTCAGCATTGTCCCTGCTATTCGGTCTGCCGCATCCTCTGCGTCCTCCGCATTCTGTGCATCCTCGGCCCGCATATCCGCATGTCCCCTCAATCATCGCCATCCTGATACATGCCACTACCGCTGGCGTTCCCTGCCGTGAGTGTATCCAGATGATTGCATGCGCGGGCGCTAGAAATCTGCTCGAAAGATACTGTGTTGAAACAACCTACAGAACGAACTCAGGCGGCGGGAACGGCCGGGGCAACGGGCGCGGCGACGTAGCGTGGGTGGCGCAGTTCGGCGAGCATGGCGTCGATCTCGCTCCACATGCGGCTTGTGCGCACATTCGGGACAGGCGCGGCGGCGGGCGTCGTTGGCGGCGGCTCGTCGTTGCGCAGGCGGCGGAACAGCCATTCGCGGGCGGCCTCGGCCCAGATGTCATCCTCGCTGCGGCCCAGCGCATGCGCCATCTCGGCCATCTCGCTACGCAGATCCCGCGCCACCAGCAGACTCGTCGCGACTGGCTCGCGGTCAGCGTAGTCGTCGTCATACTCGTCATCGTAGTCATCGTCGTCGCGTTCGGCGATTGCCGTCGCCACGGGTCCGGCGTGTGGCGAGGCCCACTGCCAGCGGGCGGCGGCGGTGGCTGTTGCCCAGCGAACGCACGGGACGTGGCGGCTGCAATGATTGCGGCGCTAGCCGGACGGGCGTCCAGATGTTCGTCCGCTCGCCGGATTCCAGGAAGCCATGTGTCAGCGCATACCAGCTCATCTGATCCTCTCCTCTCTGGCAGCCTCTGACCGTCGCTGCGCTCTGATTGCACGGATTCGCCGGAGTCTGGCGTGTGGTGCGCAAGCCTGCGGGCAACTGTCAGCGGCTGCATAGAACTTATGTTCTAAGTATATCTAGAACATCGCTCTCTGTCCAGTGTTTCCAGGACGTATTGGGAGGAATTGGCTGATGGTGTCGGTGGATGTCGTGGGAGGGGTGAGAAGTTCGGTAGCCACAAACGGCTGGCGGCTGAAGCCGCGCCTAAGGGCTACGCCGCAAAGGCCGCCTGCGCGGCCTCCAGAGACAGAGCAGATGCTTCCCGACGATGCGCATGCGCCGAGAGAGCGGGTCTGGGAGAAACCCGCGTCGGCGGGTTTTGTGGCCGCAGGCCCTTCAGGCGCGGTTTCAACCGCCCGCGCGCCTATTCGCGATGTCGTGCCGATGTCTGCCAGCGTGCGCGCGTGTTCGGCACCAATCTCGGCTATTGCGCTGGTGCTGTTCCTTGAGCTGCCGCTTATCGACTCTGCTGGTGCATGACTCTGATGCTAGCCACCTCACGGTAAGTCGCTGTGTTCCTTTAATATACCCATCGCCGATTTGTCGACGTCGATCGACCATCTGCTGCGCATGTTCGAGCTTAGCGGATTCAGTGCGCTGAGTGGCAATTGTAACGAAGACTTGCGCCACACTAACAGAACGATATAGCCCAATGATGATTATTTCAGCGAATACCTGGATAAAGGGTTGGCCATCACTGTCATCCTATTAGCTGCCTCAAGCAGAGTATTAAGTAACGTACAACACCAATGCAATAACCAAGTGCCGCGACAGAACAGTACTAATGGAACGATCAGCAACAAATCCCTCGCAACGGGTGTCGCTATTCCCAGCGGATATCATTGGACGCCTATTTCCGAGCGTCAGCGCTGTCGGCCATGCATATCAACTTCCTCGCTGGCAGCCTCGGCGATTGCGCCATGTGCGTCAGCCATAGCTCTAGTGCTGCACTGCCACCGGACGTCATCTAGATTTTTGCAGCCTGCGATGATGAGCTGTGCACGTTTCTCCGTCCGTAGCTGCAGTCGATCGCCTCGATGAAGCAGGCCTCTGCCACTCGTCGCTTGTTACTGCGCTTGATGTCAGCACGTGCGGCTATCGCATTTCTCGGCTGCTGCTGCACTTGTTTCTCGCTGCCGCTCTGGCATCTGTGCGCGTCTCGTCCTCTTCCTCATCAGCAATCTCAGCTGCTTTGCCTTGCGCCTCGTCTGCCAGCCGCAGCTCTTTATCCTCCTCGTACGTTGGCGGCGACAATAGCCCGAGCGCAGGCGCAATGCCCGCCGGGTCGCGGAAGAAGGGCGCATGCTCTGGCTTCCAGAGTATGTCAGGAGGCTCGCGTCGCGCCATCAGGTCAGGCGGTTGCCGTTGCGGCGACATGCTTTACGATTACTCGTAGGTGTCGAGCCGTTCGCGGTTCTGTTCGGCGACGGGTAGATATTCTTTCGCCCATTTCGAGCATGGCCTCATCCTGGTCGCCGAGCGCAATCAGCGCTTTCAATGCGCCAGCCTCAGCGCCATACTGGCCCTCTTTGCGCGCCGCCTCGGCCTGTTCGCGGAGCCGTTGCGCACGCTGCGGATAGAGTTGCTGATTCAGCCGATCAAGGTCACGTTGCGCTCGCCCACCGGCATAGTTCGGGTCACGGTCGAGGAGGCGCTGATAGAATATCGCCGCGCGCTCAGGGTCGGTGGACTCCAAATCGTGCGCCTGATTGTAGAGTGTTCTTGGTCGATAGTCTGATCGAACGATCGATCCTGACAGCCGTAAATCAACTCTTTCAGCGCCGTCTCGTAGGTCGTCGACTCCGCAAAGTCTGACCTATTGCGTCTCACCGAAACTCTGGCGGCATCGGACGCGAATTCGTCTTGCAGAGTACCGGCACGATGCGCTTGCCCAATTGATGCGCGTACTCGTACTCGTGGCGCACATATGCAGAGCTAAGGCTTCTGGCGACAACACAACGATCATCATGCCGATACTGCTCAATGGCGCGGTCAATCTGCGGTTGCCATCGCGTGGTGCCTTCCAGCCGCCTCCGATCCACCCACGTCGTAAGACCGCGCGCCCGCAGGTCCGCTTCGAGGCGATCCACGAACTCCGTATCGCTCGTGGGAGTAGCTGATGAATGCCGATATCTCGCCCGCCACGATGGACCCCTCCATACAACGCACGCCCCACACCGATGGAACATAGACAAGCGGGCATGCCTGCCGCCATTATACACGGTGGGGATGATGTGAGAAGGAGATATCGCTACGGCGTGGCGTAGCATCAGCGGTCAGTCACTGGGCGCGCTTGCCTGTGCGGGTGGCGCCGATGGCCGCCGTCGTGACCAGCACGAGCGCGATGATGGCGCGTAACTCCAGGCTTCGCGCAGCACGAGCCAGCCAACCAGCGCGGCGATAGCGGGTTCAAGGCTCATGAAGACGCCGAACGCGCTGGGAGAGATGCGGCGCAGCGCGGCCATCTCTAGCGAATACGGCACGACCGAGGAGAGCAGCGCAACACCCGCGCCGAGCAGCAGCAATTGTGGGTTGAGCAGCGCGCTACCCGCCCCGGCGATGCCGACAGGGAGCAAGACCACCGCGCCAACCGCCATAGCCAGCGAGAGGCCAGTTCCGCCCGAAAATGCCCGCCCGACACGCGCGCTCAGGAGGATGTAGAGCGCCCAACACGCGCCCGCGCCAAGCGCCAGCAGCAGTCCCACCGGGTCGAGTGGCGCCGCTCCGAGCAGGCCGAGCGGCGCCAGCAGCAGGATGCCGCCGACCGCCAGCGCCACCCAGAGCACGTCGAGCGCCCGACGCGATCCAGTAACCGCGACACTCAGCGGCCCGATGAATTCGATGGTGACGGCGATGCCAAGCGGGATGCGGTCGAGCGCGGCATAGAACGTCAGGTTCATCACCGCCAGGATCAGCCCGAAGGCCACCACGGTCAGATAATCGCTCCGCCGCGCGCCCGCGAGAACGCCATCACGCCCCACCGCGCCCAATCCGTGGCTCCGCCAGGGTCGATAGAGCGCCAACAACATCAGCGCGGCGAATCCCACCCGCAGGAAGACGACACCGGCTGGCCCCAACGAGCTAAACAGGTTTATCGCCAGCGCCGCGCCCAACTGGACCGTAATCATCCCTACGACTAACAGGCTTGACGGCGGCAATGATCCCGACAGGCCGGAAGCGATGCGTAGCGGATGAACTGAACCGCCAGCGCCACGCGAACGAGCGATCAGGCCGCTCTTGATGACCAGCATCGTATAAACATCCCTTCGAGCAGGAGAAATGCGGGAGAAATGAACAGACACATCCTGCTATTTAAACACATATTCGTGTGAAATCGTTGCATGCTGGCGGCATCTGGTAGCGAGGGCGTCCCTGGCATTGAATGTGCGGATGAGGGCGGGGACGGCATCGACCAAGGAGATGCGTGTGCGCGATGTAAGGAGTTGACGGCGATGCAGACAGCACAACAACTGCTGGAGAAAATGGCCAGTTTCGATCCCGGCGATGCGCTGGTAGTGAGTATCTATCTGGATATGCGTCCGCATACGACGGGAGAAAATCCCGCCCTGCGCCCTGCCCAGATCATCCTGAAAGACAGGTTACGCACCATCGAAAAGACGCTCCTCCCACGCGGGCCAGCGCTGGACGACTTCCGGGCCGATGCGGCGCGCGTACAACACTTTTTCGATGAACACGCCGAGCCATACCTGCAAGGGGTGGCCATCTTTGCCTGCAACCGCCATCAACTCTTCGAGACGCTGGAAACGGGCGTGCCGTTCGATGACCTTGTCGCGCTGGAACCGCTGCCCGATCTCTTCCAGCTTGCGCGCCTGATCGATGAGCACGAGACCAGCGTGGTCGCCCTCGTGGATACGAATACCGCGCGCCTGTTTGTGACGCGCCGTGGCTTCCTGCACGAGGTCTCCGGGCCAAAGGATGACAAATTTTACTCCCGTCAGCGCAATACTGGCGGACTCAATCACAAGAATTACCAGCGACGGGTACAGAACCGCCGTATAGACTTCGCCCGCGATATGGCCACGGCCATCGAGGGGCTGGTCGCGCATGAGGGAGCCACCCGCATCATCCTGGCGGGCGATGCCGTTGCCATTCCGTTGCTGCACCAGGCGCTCTCGCCGCAATTAGAACCCCTCATTTCCGAGCAGGTATTGAGCCTGGATATTCGCGCGCCCCGCGATGAGGTTCATGGTGAAATCACACCGCTGCTCGCGCAGATCGAGGAAGATGAATCGCATAGCGCCGCCGACCGCCTCATCGAGGAGGTACGCAGACAGGGGCTTGGCGTCGTCGGGCCACAAGAGACGCGAGACGCGCTGACACACGGCCAGGTCGACACGCTGGTACTCGCGGACGAGACGGATCTTGATGCGCAGGAGCGTAATGAACTGGTTCACCTGGCGACCCAGACCGGCGCTGATGTGGAGACGGTTCAGGGGCACGAATCGCTGATCGACGCGGGTGGCGTCGGCGGACTCTTGCGCTACCAAATCTCCTGGGCGCCATGATGACCGTAGCAAACGACTAAGAGAGCCTCCGACAGTGTGCTGGGCGAGCGTGCCGGAGCCTGCCCGAATGGGCCGGTCGCCGTAGCGTACGCTACGGCCTGCCGCTCACGCGCGTGTGTTCGGAGTAAGTAAACTGCATCCCTCTAGGTTCCGCCAGCGTGTACTGCGAGAGAAACTGCCACCGACTGGCTCGAGGTTGCGCGTCGCCTTGCCGACGACCGCGACGTATGGCCGCCATCGATGATAGTGTAATTGGCCTGACGCGCCTCATCGGCTTCCCTCCCACTGCGAACCCACCGCGAAAACAGCCCGACACACGATGAACTATACCGACCGATAGCTCGATGGAGCAAGGAAACTCAGGGAACTCTCAGCGATTGCGGCGTCTTACCACTGCGCGTTTTGCTTGACAGGTATGGGGGCCAGTGGTACACTCTATAGGCTGTACACCAATACATCTTCTCGTGTGTGATCCCGCAAAAGAACGTCGCTCTGGGGTACCACTGCGCGCCGCGTATGTGGTCTTCTTCGTTATGACAGAGGAACAGACGCGGGAGACGCAGGTTGCGCGGATAACGACAGATAGCGCAGGAATGCAGGAGTGACCCAGACCATGTATGCAGTGATCGAGACGGGGGGCAAGCAGTACCGAGTCAGCCCCGGCCAGACGGTTGAGGTGGAGCTTCTGCCCGCCGAGCCTGGCAGTGAGGTAGCGCTGGAGAGTGTACTGCTCGTCGCTACCGACGACAAGACGCTCGTTGGCGCGCCCGCTGTCGCAGGCGCGCGCGTGATGACAACGGTCATCCGCGAGGGGCGCGGCGAGAAGATCATCGTCTTCAAGTATAAGTCGAAGAAGCGCTATCGCCGGACGCAGGGCCACCGCCAGGACTATACCTATCTGCTGGTGACCGATATTCAGGCTGACGGCGAGAGCCTGGTTCCCGATGAGGATCGCAAGCGCTACGAGGCGTCGGCGAACCGTCAGGCGAAGCGCTATGAAGCCCGCCTGATGAGCGCGTATGAGACCCTGGGCGTCGTCACGGCGTCAGAGATCGAGGAGTCCGCTTCTGAGGCCTAGTGCGGCCTGCTAGGGAGCGCTGGTGAAGGACGGGTAGAACAAGATGGCTCATAAAAAAGGTGTTGGCAGTTCGCGTAATGGCCGCGATAGCAAACCGAAGATGCTCGGCGTGAAGCGCTTCGACGGTCAGCTCGTCCATTCTGGCTCGGTGCTCGTGCGCCAGATGGGCACGCGCTTCAATCCTGGCCGCAATGTTGGCGTAGGCCGCGATTTCACGCTGTTCGCCAAAATCGACGGCACGGTCAAATTCGAGTGGGAGACCCGCACCAAGAAGCGTGTGAGCGTCTACCCGGTCGTCGTCGCACAGCCAACCGAAGAAGCCGCCGCCACCGCCTGATGTGCTGCTGATGTGGCATGTGACACCTGGCTGGACACTCTTCTAAGAGGCAGATACGCCCCATGCGCGTCTGCCTCATCTTTCTGTGTTTCCCGCCACGTCGCAAACAGATCGCATACAGTCACAAGCAGATAGCACAGACAACGCAACACAGTACGCCTTTGGACGTAGATAGGGCAGAATACGCTGTACAGCCGTACGGCATTGCATCACCCGGATGCGCAGGAGAGAGCAGCCTGTGACCTCGCGTCCAGAGGCGCGCGTTTCAGGCTCAGAATGTGCTATCCTTTGCGGGATAGATGCCATTGACAAACCGACTCATATTTCACCTTTCCGGCCGAGAGGGGGTCCGCATGGCCCTGCGTCTCATCGCTGCTTCCAAGACCGACGTCGGCAAGCAACGAGAGCAGAATGAAGACAATTGCTACACCCAGGTTATCGAGGACGACCGCCGGGCATCGGGCCTGTTCATCGTCGCCGATGGCATGGGCGGATACCATGCTGGCGAAGTTGCCAGCAAGATCGCGGTTCAGACGGTGCGTGAATCACTCCAGCCGCTGCTGGGGCCGACCAGCGCCCAACCGACGATGCCGCTGAATCGTTCGCGTGGCCGCGACAAAGACGCCAAGGTGACACACAAGTTGCCTGCGGTCGATGGCTCAGGCAACGAGAGCAAGACAAGCGATGTCGCCGAAACTGATACATCCCCTTCGCACGCGGCTCAGCCGACCCAGGCGCTGACAGAGTCGGTGGCGCTCGAACATTACTCCGACCTGTTGCGCGGCGCCATCGAGCAGAGCAGCGAGAAGATCGTCGAGTATGGCGATGAGCATAAGGAGGCGCGTGGCCTCGGCTCGACCATCACCGCCGCGCTGGTCGTCGAGGGGCAGGCGTTCATCGCCAATGTCGGCGACAGCCGCACCTATCTGCTGCGCGACGGCAAACTCACCCGTATCACCTCAGATCACTCGCTTGTCGAGCGGCTGGTGCAGTCGGGCCAGATCGACCGCGATGATGTCTACGATCATCCCAGTCGGAATCTTATCTATCGCTCGCTGGGCGCGGGCCGCGCAGAGGTTGATGTCGATATCTTCACCGAGCGGCTACAGCCTGGCGACGCCCTGTTGCTGTGTTGCGATGGCCTGTGGGAGATGGTGCGCGATCCGCAACTTGCCAATATCCTCACGGAGGTTGACGATCCCACCGAGGCGGTTGACCTCCTGATTCAGCGCGCGAACGAAAATGGCGGCGAAGACAACATCACCGCAGTACTCGTTCGCTGCATCGCCGGGTAGGAGCATTCGCTATGTCCCTTGCGTCTGGGACCGTTTTGGCTGGGCGCTACCGGCTGCTTGCCCGCCTGGGTGAGGGCGGGATGGGTAGCGTCTACAAAGTGGAGGATGTGACCCGGCCCGGCAGATACCTCGCACTCAAAGAACTGCTCGACGACGCGACGCTTCCGCTGGATGAACGCGCCGCCGCCGTCAAGCGCTTTGACGATGAGATCGCGCTGCTCCGCCGTCTGCATCACCCGCGCATACCCTCCTTCGAGGGGCATTTTCTCGAACGGGGCCAGCACTACTTTCTCATGGCGCTGATCTCCGGCGTCACCCTCGAAGACCTCCAGGCGCAGCTACGTGGCCCGCTCCCTGAGTATGACGTGCTCTCCTGGATGTGCGATGTCTGTGACGTGTTGAGCTACCTGCACGCACAGCACCCGCCGATCATCGTGCGCGACCTCAAGCCGGGCAACATCATGGTCACGCCGGAGGGCGATGTCTTCCTGATCGACTTTGGCATCGCGCGCACGTATAAGGCGGGCAAACAGAGCAACACCGAAAACCTCGGCACCGCCATCTACGCCTCTCCAGAGCATCACGGCCACGGCCAGACCGACGCGCGCTCCGATATCTATAGCCTGGGCGCGACGATGTATCATCTGCTGACCAATGTCGAGCCAGCGCCGATGGATACGCCGCGTCCCGGCGCGTTGCGCCGCCATGCGCCCGCCGTCAGTGAGGCCACCGAACGGCTGATTATCCGCGCAATGGAACTCGATCCCGCGCGCCGCTTCTCCGATGCCGACGCGATGCGCCAGGCCATGCGCGATGCGCTGCTGGCCCTCCCGCCATCCGCCAGCGCCAATCGGACACGTGTGCCAGGGTCTGCTGGGTCTGTAGCGACTTCGGCGACGCTCTCGTCGCCCGCGCGCTCGGCAAGTCGCCCGCGCCAGCCGCTGCGATAGCCACCGCAGCCGCCAGCGCCACACACGCCGCCCCATCCGTCTCACGACCCGCGCAACCGGCTGGGCTTGCCTGTCCCCGCTGCGGCTACATGAATCGCGCCACGGCGAGGTTCTGCGCACGTGATGGCGCGCCGTTGCATCCTGGGATAGCGCCACGCGCACGCGCCCGAAAGCCAGCCGCCCCAGTGACGCAGATTGTGCCCACCAGCACCGCCGAGTTGCATGCGCAGCGCGCCACCGAATCATTCGGCGCCGGACGTTACCAGCAGGCGATTCGCCAGGCGGAAGAGGCCATCGCGCAGGGTCGCGGCGCCTACGACCTCTATCTCCTGCTCGGGCATGCCCGCCGCACGCTCAACCGGCCCATCGAAGCGGCGCGCGCGTTTGAACAGGCGGCGCGTCTGCGGCCCACCGCCGAGGCGCTCACGCTTGAGGGGGTGTCGTGGCGCATGGCGGGCGATCTCCTGGCCGCGCAGGTCGCGCTGACGAAGGCGCGCGCGCTCGATCCGCGCAACGCCGATATCCCCAGCCAGCTTGGGCTGATCTGCCTGCAACAGGGCTTGTTCTCGCAGGCCGAGGGCGAGCTGACCGACGCGCTGGCGCTTCACCCCGACTTCGTGCCCGCGCTGATTGGCATGGGACAGTTGCATGAGGCGCGCAAGCAGTGGCCAGAGGCCATCGCCTCTTTCCGCCGGGCGACGGCCGTTGCGCCGGACGACCCCACCACACACCTGGAACTCGGGCGCGCATTGCTGGCCACGAATAAACCCGCCGAGGCGGTGCGCGAGTTGGAGCAGGCTGTGCGCCTCGCGCCACAATCGGCGGAGGCGTTGACGGCGCTGGGGGCGGCGCTCTCGGCGACTGGCAAGCGCAACCAGGCGCGTGATGCGCTGCGCAAAGCCCTGATCGCAGACCCCGCCAGCCGTGAGGCGCGCGAAATGCTCGATCACATGTGATCCAGCGCCTCCCAACATGTGCGGCAACAATGCGACAACGCTGATGGTGGAATAGTGAGGAGCATAGGTCATGGTGTGCATCAAGTGTGGCGCGGAACTGCGACCACAGGCGCGTTTCTGCAACGCCTGCGGAACCGTACAGCCAGATGCGGAGAGCGCTGACGGCCAGCCTTCGCGCCCAGTCGCCACGGCTGAACAGCCAGACTACCACCGTGGCCGACGCCGATGGCCAGGCTAGCGACGGCTCCGGCAAGCAGAAGCGCCCAGCGCGGATACTCCGCCATCGCGACGATGAGTCTGACGAGTCTGACGACGAGGACGACACCGAGGCGCTCGCTACGCCAGCTGCAACGGGGCCGGTAGGCGCCGCCGTTGTTGAGCCAGACGCAGCCAGACGAATCGACGAATCAGCGGAGCCTGAGGCGCAAGAGAGTGCTGTGGAGGACAGCGAAACGCTGCCCGAGATCACCCAACGCCATCCCCATATCTGACATGCCCACGCAGGAACATCCAGTGCTGCCGCACATCGCGCCGGTGTCGTCGATGTCGGAGGCGCCACAGGCCGCCCCACTGGATGCGCCACTGCCACCCTATGATCTGGATGAGACGCCTGGGCGCCCGCCGCAGCCAGCAGCGCCGACGCCGACCGATGGCCTACCCTGGCCGCTGCCACCCGCCATCATCGTCGGTGGTCGCTATCGTGTCGAAGAGCTGGTGCGTTCGTCGCAGACAGACCATGGGCCAGAGAACGTCTATCGCGCACATGATCTTCAGGCGTATGAACAGTGCTGGTCGTGTGGCGCGCACCACGAGATTGCGACCGCGCTCGACCCCTACTGCGATCAGTGTGGCGCGGATATGCTCGGACGCGAGTTCGTGCTCATCGAGCGCCTGACCAGCGATGTCGATGCCGCGCCCGCAACGAACCCGGCAACGGACGCCGCGACCGATGACGAGACGCGTGTCTTTACGCAGGGATTGCGCACCTATCAGGTTGCGCCCAAGGCGGTCAGCGCCATGCACTTTCCCACTGGCGCGCGCATCAGCGCCTATGTCACCGCCGATCACGGACGCACGCGCCAGGGCGAGGCCAACGAGGATAGCACGGCGCTGCTCGTCTTCGATGCGATCTATAATTCGCGTCATGACCCACGCGCGCTGGGGATTGTCGCCGATGGCCTCGGCGGGCACGATAGCGGCCAGGAGGCCAGCAAACTGGTCACTGGCGTCATGCTAGAGGTGCTCACGCCAGCGCTTGTCCCGACCTCGCCATCTGACGAGGTGGACGGCGACGATACGCCCGCCTTCGAGGGCGCGAAGTTGCTCCAGGATGCGGCCCGCGCCGCCAATGTCGCGCTCTGCGCCGCCAACGACGCCCAGCAGGCTGATATGGGATCGACGCTCGTCGCCGTGCTGATTGCTGGTGAGAACGCGTGGATCGCCAACATGGGCGACAGCCGTGGCTACGTCTACGACGACCATGGACTGCGGCGTGTCACCAAAGATCACTCGCTGGTCGAGCAACTGATCGACGCGGGGATGATTACACCTGAAGAGCGCTATGAGCATCCACAGCGCAACCAGATTCTCAAGAGCCTCGGCGCCGATCCGCGACTGGAAGCCGATATCTTCCCGCAGGAACTGCGCCCCGGCATGCGCATCCTGCTCTGTTCGGATGGCGTCTGGGAGATGGTGCGCGACGACGAGCTGGCGCGGATTCTGCGGGAGACCGCCGGCACGGCTGAAGCGTGCGAGCGTATCGTGCGCGCGGCGAATGAGAACGGTGGCGAGGATAACATCAGCGTCGTGTTGCTCGATGCCAGCGCCTGAGCCACGTTGGCGGCGCATCGGCTGGGCCACCCCATGCGCAACCCTCGCAGGTAGCCTTGCGTACACGTTAGCGGTACGTAGTTCTGCGTGCGAAGGCCAACAGACATGTGGTCGCGAATGACAGCGTGATGGTGGCACGAGAAAGGGAACGGCGAGATAAGATGGCCGGCGAAGTAACTCTGGACTGTCAGGTAGGACGCGAGCGCATGACCGTAACAGGGAGCAGCCAGCTTGCCTACGTGCTGGTGGAGGCGCACCCAGTAGCGACAGGGACTCAGACGCGCATGCCACTCAACTTCGCGCTCGTGCTGGATCACTCCGGTTCGATGAAAGGCGCGAAGCTCCGGGCGGTCAAAGATGCGGTGAAGCTCGTGATCGATCATATGCTGCCCACCGATATTGTCTCGGTGGTGATCTTTGATGACAACGTGCATGTGGTGGTGCCAGCGCAGCCCGCGAGCAATAAAGAGGGCATCAAGGGCATGGTCGAAGGCATCCGCGATGGCGGTGGCACGGCGATGTCGCTCGGCATGAACATCGGCCTGATGGAGCTGAAAAAGCACGCCTCGGCGCAGACCGTCAACCGGATGATCCTGTTGACCGATGGTGTCACCTATGGCGATACCGACCGCTGCCGCCGGATCGCCGATGACGCGGGCGCCGCAGGTGTGGGCATCCATCCGCTGGGAATCGGCGCCGACTGGGATGAAGACCTGCTCGACAACATTGGGCAGCGCAGCAGCGGCATGCCCGCCGAGTTTATTCGCCGACCCGATGATGCGCTGGCGATTTTTGAGCAGCAACTCCAGAGCGCGGCGGCGGTCTCGGTGCGTAATACGCAACTCACGCTACGGCTCTCGGCGGGTGTCTCGCCCAAGCGCGCGGTGAAGGTGTTGCCGCTGATTTCGGAACTGAGCCAGGAGCGCCTCTCCGACCGCGAGGCCGTCATTGCCATTGGCGATGTCGAGCGGAACGCGCCGCAGGCGGTACTCTTCGAGCTACTGGTGGAGAATCGCCCGGTTGGCACATTCCGTATCGCGCAGGCTGAGCTTTCGTATGAAGTGCCTGGCGGCAGCACGGAGAAGGTACGCGCCGACGCGGTAGTCACCTTCACCAACGACCCGGTGCCGCCGGAAGAGGCGAACCCGGTGGTGATGAACTTCGCCGAGAAGTCGAATGCGCACCGGCTGGTGACGAAGGTACTCGACGAGTACAAGAAGACGGGCAAGGTCACGACTCGCCTGCATCCGAACGTTACCCGCATGCTCGACCCGGAGACACAGCGCGCGCTCGATCAACTCGCCGCAGGTGGCCCGGTTTCAAGCGAGGACGTCAAGAGCATCGGCAACAAGACGCGCAAACTGACGCAGATGCTCGACCAGTAATTTCACCACCAGGTTGGCGCTGGCAGCCCACTACGACGCAGGCTGATCGCATAGCGGACGGCATGTGGTATGCTGACGAGAGATGTCGCGTGCGCGCGCCATAAGTAAATCCAAGAGGAGACGATAATAATGACCGTTCGTTGCTCACAGGGACACGACAACCCGGATGGATCCCTTTACTGCGATGAATGTGGCGAGAAGCTGGATCCCCAGTCCGCCGTTAGCGCGGCTTCGGCGCCCGCCGCGGCCCCGTCCGCGACGGCTGTTTCAGCGCCGCCCGCCGCTCCCGCGACCGCGCCCAAGCTCGTCGTCGAGGCGGATGGGCAGACGTTCGATCTTGCCGGCAAGAGCGAGATTCTGATCGGACGCGAGGATCCCATCAGCAACATCTATCCCGATGTTGACCTGACCGCTCATGGTGGCGAGGAGGGCGGCGTCTCGCGGCTGCATGCCAAGATTTTCTTGCAGGGCAACCAGTATATGGTCGAAGATGAGAACAGCACCAACTTCACCTTCGTGAACAAACAGAAGCTGGCCCCGAAGACGCCAACGCCCATCAACAATGGCGACGAGCTTCGCCTGGGTCGCGTCACCATGAAATTCCAGACCGCCGTAGACCGACCTCACCCCCAACCCCCTCTTCCCACCGAGGAGAGGGGGACTTTGTCTGTCGGGTTACAGGCTGCCCGCAAAGACCATCAGGCCGCCATCCACGAACAGCGTTGTGCCGGTGATGTAGCTTGCCTGATCCGAGGCGAGCCAGGCGACCGCGTTGGCGATATCGTCGGGCTGCCCGATGCGGTTGAGCGGGATTTCGGCCAGCAGCGCCTGTATCTTCGCCGGATCGGCGAGCGTCGCCGCGTTGATGGGCGTGGCAACCGCGCCAGGCCCCACATTGACGATGCGGATGCCGTGGGCGGAGAGTTCGTTGGCGAGGGTGCGCGTGAGCATGCGCAGGCCACCCTTGGCGGCGCAATAGACGGCATTGCCGACCATCGGCACATCTTCATGGACGGAGCTGACATTGACGATGCAGCCGCCACCGCCCTGCGCCACCATCTGGCGCGCCGCCGCCTGCGCCGCGAAATACGGCCCCTTGAGATCGACCGCGATTTGCTGATCCCAGGCAACTTCTGAGGTATCCAGAAAGCCCATCCGCTGTTCGATGCCCGCGTTGTTCACCAGCAGATCGAGCCGCCCGAAACGAGTCACGGTCTGCGTCACCAGATTGGCAATGTCACGCACGCTGGAGACGTCGGCCTGCACCACCAGCGCCTGGCCACCCTGTCCGCTGATCTCCTGCGCGATGGCGTTGGCGGCGTCGCTATGGGTGTGATAGTCGAGAGTGACGGCGTAGCCATCATGCGCCAGCCGACGCACAATCGCCGCGCCAATGCCCAGTGAACCGCCCGTCACGATGGCAACCTTCTGCTGACTCATATCAATTTTCTCCTTGCGCTGCGAGCTGGCTAGCGAGTCTACACGGCCGCATTCGGCCCTCTCTTGTTGTACAACCAATTCGCCTGCTCGCGCACGGATCCAAAGAGATGCCTGTCCGGGAGTACAGGTCGCGGCCTGGCACATTGTGCGTGGCGGCGGCATGGCGCGTGCGCGTACACTGTCTGGTGACAGATTCGCGCTACTCACTCCAGGACAATTCATAACAAGTCCATTGAGATGGTTATCGTGGTACGGCCCTCTCCCCCAGCCCCTCCCCTAAAGGGAGGGGAGCCAGAGACAGAGCGTGGCGCGCGTCTGGGTTTGACTCCCCCTCTCCTCGCGGGAGAGGGGGTTGGGGGTGAGGTCCGGGGCGCACGACAACACCTCCGACGGACATGGTATCAGACAGGAGCGAATACATGAGCGAACATCCACACGCACAATTCTCATCACCGGGGCGTCGCGCGGGCTGGGGCTGGCCCTGGCGCGCCAACTCGCCCACGACGGCTGGACACTGCTGATCGACGCGCGTGGCGCCGAGGCGCTGGAGGCCGCTCGCGCTGAACTGGCTGAACTGGCCGGGCAGACACAGGTGGTCGCCATCGCCGGAGACGTGACCGACCCCGCGCACCGGGCGGCGCTAGCCGACGCCGCCAGGACGCTCGGCGGGCTGGATGCGCTAGTCAACAACGCCAGCACGCTTGGGCCAAGCCCGCTGCCGCCGCTGCTCGACTATCCGCTGGATGCGCTGGAGCAGGTCTATCGCACCAACGTGGTCGCGCCCCTTGCGCTGGCGCAGACCCTGCGACAGACGCTCAAGCCGGGCGCGCGCATCCTCAATATCACCAGCGACGCCGCAGTAGAGCCATACGAGGGCTGGGGTGGCTACGGCTCCAGCAAGGCCGCGCTGGAGCAACTCTCCCACATTCTCGCCGCCGAAAACGAGGCGTGGCGCGTCTACTGGGTCGATCCGGGAGACATGAGAACGGACATGCACCAGGCGGCGTTTCCGGGTGAGGATATTTCTGATAGGCCGCTGCCAGAGACGAGCGTGCCCGGCCTGATCGCGCTGCTGACTGGCGATCATCCCGCCGGACGCTATGCCGCGCGGACGTTGGGCTGACGCGCGAAGGATATATCGATGGCCATTTCAAACAAACACCTGACAGTACTCGTGTCATCCAAAGACGCGCCAGACGAACAGCACGAGCCGAGAGCTGTGGCCGAGGGCGCAAACCTGCTGGATTTCACGCTGCCGCCGGAGTTGGAGGCTGGTGAGCCACCGGAGGCGCGTGGGTTGGCGCGTGACGGCGTGCGGCTGATGGTCTCGCGTGGCACGCCGCCCGACATCACCCATCACCGCTTTACCGACATCGTAGACGCGCTCGAACCGGGCGATCTACTGGTCATCAACACCAGTGGCACGCTCAACGCCGCGCTCGATGGCGCCCGCGCCGATGGCTCCAAACTCGAAGTCCATCTCTCGACGCGCCTCCCCGGTGACATCTGGACACTCGAGCTGCGCCAGCCCGGCCCGCATGGCACGTTGCCCTTCCGCGACGGCAGCGCGGGCGAGAACATCACACTGCCCGCGGGCGCGACGGCGACGCTGCTGGCGCCCTATGCCACCGAGCGCATGACACTGCCACGAGAGGGCGGCGTGCGGCTGTGGCTGGCGGCGCTGGCGCTACCATGCCCACTGGAGGACTATCTCGCCCGGCACGGCTTTCCCATTCGCTATGCATACGTGCCGCGTCGCTGGCCCAGCGCGTATTACCAGACGGTCTACGCGACGGAGATGGGTAGCGCCGAGATGCCCTCGGCGGGACGCGCATTCACGCCCGAAGTGATAACCCGCCTGATCGCGCGTGGCGTCCAGATCGCGCCGCTGCTGCTGCATACCGGCGTGGCCAGCCTCGAAGATCACGAGCCACCCTACGAGGAGTATTACCGGGTTCCGCTGGCGACGGCGCGCGTTGTCAACGCGACCCATGCCGCGCATCGGCGCGTAGTCGCCGTGGGCACGACGGTCGTGCGGGCGCTCGAAACCGTGACCGATGAGGAGGGCACGACGCATCCCGGCGAGGGATGGACGCCGCTGGTCATCACGCCGGAGCGCGGCGTCCGCGCGGTGCAGGGGCTGCTCACCGGGCTACACGAACCGAAGGCGAGCCACCTCGCCATGCTCGAAGCGATAGCAGGGCGGGCGCATGTGGCGGCGGCCTACGCCGAGGCGCTACGCCAGCGCTATCTCTGGCACGAGTTCGGCGACCTGCACCTGCTGCTGCCGTAGCGAGCGGGCAGTAAGGCGGGCGGTTGATGCCACGGCGGCTGGCGGCTGAAGCCGCGCCTAGGGGATGCGCGCCCGCGCATCCGCAAAGCCCGCCTGCACGGGCTGCAGAGAATCGGCCACCAGTGGGTGCTCGTATGGCGAGAGTCCTGTGAAACACGCCGCTGCGGGTGCACGGAGTGCAGCCCACCGGGTGTCCTGTTGGCGCACGTCTGCAGCCCGCGCAGGCGGGCTTTGCGGCGATTAGCCCATAGGCGCGGCTTCAGCCGCCAGCCGCTGTGGCATTTCATCACAGGGAAAACACGCCGCCCCCGCCGCTCTGGTATCGTGACACAGAGAGCAGGGGCGCCGGGTATGCGACGCAAGGCTTATGCCTCGTCGGTTTCCCCATCCTCGGCGGAGGTATCTTCGGTCGTGGCCGATGTCTCTTGCTCAGCCTCGGTTGTCTGCGTGCTGGCGACGAGCGTCACCTTGACCTTCGGCTCGATCTTGGGCGCGATGCGCACCGGCACCTCGAACGTGCCCAGCGCGCGTATCGGCTCGCGCAGCAGAATCGTGCGGCGGTCGATGGTGATATGCTCTTGCTGTTCGAGGGCATTGGCAATATCCTGGCTCGTCACCGAACCATAGAGGCGGTCGCCGCGCCCCACGCGCACCGCAAACATCAGCGTGGCCGCCGCCAGCCGCGTGGCCAGGGAATCATGCTCCTGGCGCTGCTTCTCGACGCGCCGCTGAGCCGCCACGACGCGCTGTTGCAAGTTCGCCAGTTCGCCGGGCGTCGCCGCCGTCACCAGCTGTTGGGGCAGCAGATAATTGCGCGCGTAACCGTTGGCGACTTCCTTCACGTCACCCGGCTTGCCCAGCCCGGGGACATCCTGTAACAAAATAACCTTCATTGTCGGCGTTCGCTCCCTTATCGCCCTGTTCGCGCGTGCCAGTTCAGCTGAACTCTCCCGCTGAAAAGACGGGAGGTTCTGATCGGCTCCCCCTCAGGTGCTTTCGCCTTCAGGGTACAAACGCTTCACAGTTCAAGGAGGCATGCCTCCCCAGGGCCGTCTCAGGCGACCCATCCACCGGCAGAGCCAAACGCTCCGGTGGCACGCCTGCTGTGACCACAGGCGCCAGTCCTGCGACTGAAAATGGTGTTTGTGTGGAGACGCTGGTCTCCGACGAGTTGTGCATCTCGTCTGCTCCACGAAGGATAACATAGTTGAGGGAAAGCTGTCAAACTGTAGGGTACCATTCATCCCTCGCTTGAAAGACGGGGCTTTCTGGCCCCGTTCTGTAATTTCAGCAGAGGTGGCATGGGTCTGCGCGCGAGGTTGCGGGCATACTCCACGAGTATACACCGTGGACGCCGCCGGGGCAAGCATTCCGCCCGACCGACTATGGCTTCGAGCCTCTTTCCGTGTGGCCACTCTACCAACCGCACACGGGCGGGCCTTCATGATCCCGCAGGGTGCATGGCGCCATATCACTTTACGATAAATTCGGTACAGGCTGGCCATACACAAGCTCGTTATTTGTAGCAGCGCGGCCATGTTGCCCAGGCTGAGCGCTCTCTATACTGCTCGCAACTTGCGCGCATGGTTCGTTTTCACCATGCCATTTTGCGCGAGGGACAGCGGTCGTAGCGTTGCGACCATGCTCAATGAGGGGGATGATATGTCTAGTCCGCAACCGGCAAACGCGGCAACGGCCACGGATCAGCAGCGGCAGGACGCGGAACAGCTCCAGCAGTTTGGCTATGGCCAGGAACTGCACCGCACGATGAGCTTGTTCTCCAATTTCGCCGTCACGTTCTCGTACATCTCCGTGACCACCGGTATTTTCGCGCTTTTCGCGGTCGGCCTGGGAACTGGTGGCCCAGCGTTCATCTGGAGTTGGCCCATCGTCTTCTTTGGGCAGCTCCTCGTCGGCCTGGTCTTCTGTGAGCTTGCCTCGCGTTTCCCTATCGCCGGGTCGGTCTATTCCTGGACGAAGCAGGTCGCCAATCGTGATGTCGCCTGGATGGGCGGCTGGGTGTATCTCATCGCGCTCATCGCCACCATCGCCTCGGTGGACTTCGTCGTCCCGCCAGTGATTGCCAACCTGTTTGGCCTGGACGCCTCCAATAACGTCGTTCTCGTCGCGATTGCGTTGGTCGTGCTGGCGCTGACCACGGCCATCAACATCGTCGGCACACGCGTCATCGCCTTCATCAACAACATCGGTGTCGTCGCCGAGTTTGTGGGCATGCTGGTGCTTGGCAGCATCCTGCTCTTTGCCCATCGCAACCACCCGATCAACTTCCTGACCAGCACAGGCGGCACAGAGGTCAACGGAACGTACCTGGGCACGTTCTTCGCCGCCATGCTCATGTCGCTCTTCGTCGTCTACGGCTTCGATACCGCAGGCACGCTCGCCGAAGAGACCCATAACCCCAAGAAGGCCGTGCCACGCGCGTTGCTGCTGGCGTTGCTCGGCTCATTCGTGATTGGTGGCCTCTTCCTGGTCGGCGCTGTGCTGGCCATACCAGCCGATGGCCTCGGCAAGTTCATGGCCGATCCAAGTTCACTGGAATCGATCATCTCGGACGCTATTCCCGGCCTCTCGAACGTCTTCTTCATCATCGTCGCCACCGCCATCACCGTCTGCGGCCTCTCAGTGCAGGCAAACGCCACGCGGCTGCTCTTCTCGATGGCGCGTGACCGTGAGGTGCCAGGCAGCAAGCTGTTCCGCACCGTCCATCCCACGCTGGGAACACCGATAGCCGCGATTCTGGCGACGGCGATTCTCAGTGCGGCGCTGATGTTTGCTACCCAGGTGGAGGCTGTCCTCGTCGCGGTCACGGTCGTCTTGATCTACCTGGCGTACCTGATCTGCACAGCTGCCACGCTCGTCGCACGGCTGCGCGGCAAATTCGTCGCCAATGGCCCATTCAGCCTCGGCGGCTTCGGCTTGATCGTCAACATCCTGGCCGTCGCCTGGGGCATCGCGATGATTATCAACCTGAGCTGGTATCGCCCCGCCGCGACCGCCGCTGGCTACCTGAATCTCGCGATCTACATCTTCGTGCCACTGATACTGGTTGTGGCGGACTCTACTACTTCCTGGTGCAGCGACCCGATGGCGAAACGCGCACAAAAGGGATAGACTGCGGCATAGTCACTTCTCGCGACCTTCCGAAAACGCGACACGGGCGGGGATGTTCTTCCCTGCCCGTGTTTCTTATGCGCCTTCCTCAAGCGCTGGTCTCTTGACAGGCCCCTCACAACTCGCTACACTTGTGCTATCTCATTAGCACAATAGCGTAATAGAGATGCGAGCAAGAGAGCGGGGTGACGTGTGATCGAATTTCATCTGGACACCCATACCGGCGTGCCCGCGTACCTGCAACTCGTGCAGCAGGTGAAGCAGGCGCTGCGGCTGGGCATGCTCGGCGTGGATGACCAACTGCCGACGGTGCGCGAGGTTGTCGAGCAGATCATTATCAATCCAAACACTGTGCTCAAGGCGTACCGCGAACTGGAACGCGAGGGGCTGGTCGCCAGTCGGCCGGGACAGGGCACCTTCATCATCCGCACGCTGGCGGCCACCACGCCAGCCAATCTGGCCGCGCTCCGCCGCAGTCTGACCCGCTGGCTGCGCGACGCCCACGCCGCCGGGCTAGATGGTGAAAGTATTCTCGCGCTCTTCACGGCCACCTTTCGCGACGCCGCCTGGAACGCCGCAGCGACGGAAAGCGAGGGCGCCGCATGAGCACGGAGAGTATAGCGCTGGAGGCGGCTTCCCTCGGCAAGCGCTTCGGGCGCACGTGGGCGCTCCGCGACTGCGCATTCGCGCTGCCCGCTGGGCGTGTGACGGCGCTGGTGGGGCCGAATGGCGCTGGCAAGACCACGCTGCTCCAACTCGCCGCCGGACTACTGCGTCCCACTACTGGTGAGGTGCGCGTCTTCGGGCGCTCGCCACACACCCACCCGCTCGAAACCCTGCCACGCCTCGGCTTCGTCGCGCAGGATCACCCGCTCTATCGCGGCTTTTCGGTTGCCGATCTGCTGACAATGGGCCACAAACTGAACCCCCGTTGGGATCAGCAGGCAGCGGTAGCCCGGCTGAACAAGCTGCATATCCCGCTCGATACGCGCGCTGGCAAGCTCTCAGGTGGCCAGCAGGCGCAGGTGGCGCTGGCGCTGGCGCTCGGCAAGCGTCCCGATCTGCTGCTGCTCGACGAGCCACTGGCCAGCCTCGATCCGCTCGCCCGCCGCGACTTCCTACGGGTCTTGCTCGATGCGACGCTGGAGCAAGGGCTGAGCGTCCTACTCTCCTCGCACATCATCAGCGATCTGGAACGCGTCTGCGAATATCTGATTATCCTCTCGGCCTCGCGTGTGCAACTGGCGGGTGAGATAGACGAGATTTTGAGCGCCCACAAGCGACTGGTCGGGCCACGCACCGACCCCGCCGCCGTCGCCAGTCTGCACAATATCATCGAGGCGAGCCACACCGAGCGCCAGACGACGCTGCTGGTACGCCTCAACGGCCAGCTATTCGACACATCGTGGACGGTGCAAGATGTCTCGCTAGAAGATATCGTACTGGCCTACCTCGGCCAATCACGCAGCCAGCAATTAGGGGAGGAGCGAATGGCGAATAGTCATAGTGGCGTCCCCGCTACGTTGAGCAGCGTCACCGACGGAGAGGAGGCGGCGCGATGATCTGGCTCACCTGGCGCCAGCACCGCCGCGAGGCGCTTGTCTTCGCGGTAGCAGTCGCAGCCATCGCCCTCTATATCCTCGTGCTGGGACGCGCCATGTACACCGACTACTTTCAGGTGACACATGGCATGAGCGTGGCGCTATGCCAGCAACCGCAACCGCAACAACAACAAAACAACCTCTGCGATACCATGATCGGCGCATTCTTCGGCAGGTACAGCGTCAACACGCAGCCTGTACTGGCGGCGTTCCTCATACTGCCACCACTGGTGGGCATGTTCGTAGGAGCGCCGCTGGTGGCGCGCGAACTGGAGAGCGGAACCTTCCGCCTGATCTGGACGCAGAGTGTGACACGGCTACGCTGGCTGCTGACGACGATTGGTGGTTTGACGCTTGTTATCCTGCTCGTATTCGCCGCGTTCATCCCGCTCGTCTTCTGGTGGAAGGGGCCATTCGCTATTGGTGGCAGTGGCATTGGCAGCCAGAACTATCCCATCGAGGGGATATTGCCACTGGCCTATATGACATTCGCGCTGGCGTTGGGCATCGCGGCGGGCGCACTGCTGCGCCGAACCGTGCCCGCGATGTTCGCGACATTGGTCATCTACGTGGCCGTCGCCCTGGCGATAGGGAACTGGCTGCGCCCAAACTGGCTGCCGCCAATCGCGACCACCTGGAACCCATATCTATCCCAGGGACCGATATCCCAGGGACCGACAAACCCGAGCCGGGACGCATGGATTCTCTACATGGGCTATGTTGACAAGGCTGGACAGCGCATTGACTTTGGCGACGCATGTGTCAGTATGCGCGCCCTAACGGCTTCGTAGCGGACCTGCGCGCTGGATCGGCCTTTAACCAATGCATCCAGGCGCATGGCTGGCTCTCCACGATTGTCTGGCAGCCAGCGGATCGCTTCTGGGCGTTCCAGGGCATCGAGAGCGGCGTGCTGGTGGCGCTGGCAGTGGCGCTGCTCGCGCTGACCATCTGGCTGGTACGGCGGCGCATCTCGTAAGGGCGCTTCCACCTTCAGCGCCCCGCAAGCACATCTGGCTCCCCTCTCCCCGTGGGAGAGGGGTCGGGGGTGAGGTGTCTAGCGCACCCGGCCACGTAGCTCGCGACCCAGCGTCAGCGCCAGCCCGCCGACGATGCAGCCGACGAAGACCACCGCCACCAGCGGATTGGGCGCGGCCACCGCGTGAACGAGGAGCAGGCCGAGCACGAAGGCCAGCGCCGCGCCTGCCAGCAGAATCACATCGCCCACGAAAAAGTTGTAGGTCGCTTTGAGCGCCCGCACGATGGCATTCATGAGATCGCCTCCTCGGCTGATGAGTCCGCCGCGACAACTGGCGCCGGTTTCGCCGTCCCATAGGGACGCAGCCAGAGGATCAGCGCGCCCGTGACCACGAGATAGAAGACGATCAAGATGGGCAGAAAGAGGTCTTCATGCCACCAGCTAATGCCAACACCCTCGCCGCCCCAGAATGTGCCGAAGCTGGTCAGCATGACGCCGACGACAAACTTGAGCGTATTCTCCGGCACGCGCTGCAGCGGCGCACGCACCAGCGCGCCTAGCAACACCACCAGCACGCACGCGGCCAGCGCGCCCCAAATGGCCATCCCGATGTTGTTGGCCGCCGAGCCAAACGTGATGACGATGAACGCGACCTCCAGCCCCTCCAGCAGCACACTCTTGAACGAGGTAGCGACCCCGAAGGGATCTACACGCTGCTGATGATGCTCGCCGCGCGCCCGCATCTCCGCCAGTTGTTCCTCGTAGATGGCCTCTTCATCGTGTGTCGCCTTCAGCCCGGCATAGCGCAGAATCGCCTTCTTCAGCCACTTCAGGCCAAAGAGCACCAGCAGAACGCCGACGGCGAAGCGCAGGATGCTGATGTCAACGTGTTGCACCAGCGCCGTCCCGAAGACGCCGACAAGCGCCACCAGCGCCACCACCGCCGCCGCTGTGCCCACCAGCGCGCTCCGCCAGTTGATGGTGATGCCCACCACCAGCACAATCGTAAACGCCTCGACAAACTCGACGGTCGACGCCAGAAAAGCCGCCGCCAACACTGCCCATTGTGTCCCCATAATATTCCTTTGCCGCGATATGATACGCCGTTCTTCGTATTGTACCATCCGCACTTTAGTCATCTATATCGCAATGTGATGCATTGCGCCTGTTCTGCGATATTATAAACGCAATCAGGCGCGATATGGGAGCTATCTTTAACGGACAATGCGGAATCAACATACGCCTGCGGAGAAAGCGAGGAGCCAGATGCATTTGGTGGAGCAGCATCGGATTGACCGCCATGATCCTCGCTTTGCCGCCATTGATGCCGCCGCCTTCGCTAGCAAGAACCTCTACAATGCTGCGCTCTATCAGATGCGCCAACAGTTCATTCACGACACATTCAGTCATTGCGTATGGCGACATTCGATACGCTGATGCAGCCTACGCGAGAGTATCGAGCCTTGCCCGCCAAGGTGGCGCAATGGGTGTTGAAGCAGGTCTGCTTCGCCTGGAAAAGCTACTTCGCTGCCTGCGCAGCCTATCAAGCTAAGCCCTGGTCTTTTCTTGGGCATCCCAAACTGCCAAAGTACTTGGACAAGCAGGGGCGCAACTTGCTGACCTACACCGAACAAGCCATCAGTAAGCGTTGCGCTTCGTGAGGGAGTGATCGTCTTTTCGGGTTGCCGGTGCGGATTGTTACACGTCAGCATGCGTACATCCAGCAGGTACGCATTGTGCCGCATGCCACCCACTACACCGTGGAGGTCATCTACGAACAGGAGGTAAACCCGCCGACCTCGATCCTGTACTGGTCGCAGGCATTGATCTCGGGGTCAACAATCTGGCGACGATAGCATCAAACCAGCCCGGCTTCACACCCTTTCTGGTTAACGGTCGTCCGCTTAAAGCGTTGAATCAGTGGTACAACAAACGTCGCGCCCAACTGCAAGCCAAACTCCCTGTAGGGCAGTTTACCTCGCACCGTCTCGACGTTCTGACCGACAAGCGCCAGCGCCAGATCGACAGTTATCTGCATATCGCCAGCCGTCGCATCATTGATACCCTGGTACGGCATCGCATCGGCACGTTGCTAATTGGCAAGAATGACGGGTGGAAGCAAGCCGTCATTCTTGGCAAGCGTACCAACCAGAGCTTTGTGATGCTGCCTCATGCGCGCTTCATCGCCATGCTGTAATACAAAGCCGCCCTGGTCGGTATCTGCGTCCACCAGCACCGAGGAGAGCTATACTAGCAAGTGCAGCTTTCCTGGATGGTGAGCAGTTAGACATCAGGAGAGCTATGCAGGCATACGTGTCAAACGTGGGGTATTCCGCACGCCAACGGCGGCAGATCAACACCGATGTGAACGGCGCGTATAATATCATCACCAAAGTGGTCCCGGACGCCTTTAGCAACGGCAGAGTGGGTGTTGCGTTCACCCAGTCAGGCTTGCCTTGGCGAACCGGAGACACGTGGCTTGATTGTCCATGTTTCTGGATACTATGATGTGTATCATACACACGTGATGCATGGATACGTTGCTGGCTGGCTACCGCCGCAGTCGTTCAGTCAGGAGAAAGCCGGGTGGATACACGCACTGACCCACACGTCACCACGCCACGCGTCGTCGATCTGCGCCGGGGACGAACCCTTGACGTTGAGATTCTGGTGAGCGACACCTACGATTTTCTCATCAGCCTGCATGTCGCGCTCGCCTCAGCCGAACACGACTACGCCGACTATGACGTTGGACGCGAGTGGATCGAGACGGCGCGCGCGCGCTGTCGCGAGGTGAACCCCGAGGCGCTGACCATCCTGGGACGTTACTTCGGCGATGGGCGGCCTGGCTCGCTGCATGCCACCCTTATCTCGCTGGTCAGACGCTGCCCGGCGCCGCGTGAGCCGCTTGGATTGCTGGCCTGGCTGGGCGAGTTCCCGCCCGCGCAACTGACCGAGGTGCTGCTGGATCAGGAGGGGCTGGGACCCGACTGGGCGGAGCTACTGGCCGCGACGCTCGAAGAGCAGGCGACGCCCACAGGCGCTGGCCCGATACAAAAGCGGCTGCTGGCGCGTTATCCCGAAGATATGCGTCCGACCGTCGCCGCCGTGCTAGGCGACCTGGAAGGCACACGCACGGAACTGCTGGCCGCGTTGCGCGTCTGGTATGATGCGGTCTTCGCCGACGAGCGCGAGCGCATTCTGCCGTTGCTGCGCCAGGAGGCCGAGGCCATGGAGCGACGGCGCGCCGAGACGCCGCAGGAAGCCTTCATCGAGCAGGCGATGCGTGGCGTGCAGTGGCAAAGCCCCGCCGGACTGCGGCGCATTGTCTTCGCCCCCAGCTATTTTTGCCGCCCCGCCGTACTCTATCATGTCTGGCACGGCACGCTCACGTTCTGCGCGCCGCTCGCCTACGCCTCACCCGACGCCCGACGCGGCGATCCCCGCGCCCCCGACGGAGAGACCCTCCGCTTCTTTCTGGCCCTCGGCGACCCGTCGCGCCTGCGCATTCTGCGTCTGCTGGCCGAACGCCAGATGTATCTGACCGAGCTGGCCGACCGGATGGATCTGACCAAGGCGACGACCAAACACCACATGGTGAAGCTGCGCGACGCCGGGCTGGTCACGCTCTATGACCGCGAGCGCATGACATTTTATGAGTTGCGGCCCGATGTGGTGCGCCATGCACGGCAACTGCTGAGCACCTACCTCGAACAACCGGGCGAGTAGCGGCGCGAATGGCAACATACATAGCGACGCGACCGCTCTGGATACGCGTTGCACAGTCCGCTTGCCAGTAGCATATTTCTCCCACTGGCCACCTGGCCATATATAGACCTTCGCGCCCCTTGCTGTCTGCGCTGAACCCCTATTAGAGCGCCACCTTCTGATGCAACAATGGAAGTATGCTGTAGCAAAACTCCTGGCTGAGGCCCCCTGGCTTGAGCTATGGGGATGAAAGCCGGATGGCCTGCAAGGGCCACAAACGTCCTGATGGTTGCCGCTTTGTGCTGCCTATCAGGCAGAATAATTGTATAGAATAATGGTCTATGGAACCGCAGAGTAGCAGCAGCCACAAAACCTATAAATATCACCTGAACCCCACCCCCGCGCAAGAACACGCGCTGGAGGCGGTTTTGTCGCGCTGCCACACGCTCTACAATGTGGCGCTCGAACAACGCAAGACCTGGTGGGAACGTGGGCAGGGCCGCGGCGCGACCTACTACCAGCAAAAGGCCGAACTGCCCGACCTCAAAGCCGCTTGTCCCGACTACGCCGCGGTCAACGCCCAGGTCTTGCAGGATGTGATCCTGCGGGTGGAGCGCGCCTTCCAAGCCTTCTTCCGCCGTCTCAAGCAGGGCGACAAGCAGGGCGCGGGAGGGAAGAACCAGGGTATCCCCGCTTCCAGGGATGGGGGCGCTACACCAGTTTCACCTATCCGCAGTATGGAGGCGGCGCTGTCCTGGATGGCGGGGTACTCAGCCTCTCGAAGATTGGTCGTATCCCTCTTCGGCTGCATCGGCCCCTGGCAGGCGCACCCAAGACCGTCACCATCCGTCGGGAAGCCGATGGCTGGTACGCCTGTATCTCGTGTGCGGACGTGCCCATTGAGCCGTTGCCGCCAACGGGCCAGGAAACCGGCATCGACGTGGGCTTGAAGGTCTTTCTCGTCACAGCGGGTGGGCAGGTGATAGACAATCCACGGCACTACCGCACGGCAGAGCAGCAGCTTGCCAAAGCACAACGCCGCGTCTCGCGGCGGAAGAAGGGGAGCAAACGACGCAAGAAGGCGGTAGCTCAGTGCGCGAAGAAGCACCAGCAGGTACGGCGCCAACGCACCGACTTTCACCACAAGACCGCGCTTCACCTGGTGCGCCAATACGATGTGATCTATCTCGAAGATTTGCAGGTTCGCAACATGGTACGGAACCGCCATCTGGCCAAAAGCATCAGTGATGCCGGGTGGGCACGCTTCCGGAGCATCCTCGCAGACAAGGCAGTATGGGCCGGGAAGCGAGTGGGAGCGGTTCCTGCGCAGTACACCAGCCAGGAGTGTTCGGGCTGTGGGGAGCGTGTGCCGAAAAGTCTCTCGGTGCGCACCCATGTCTGTCCCTGCTGTGGGCTGGTGATCGACCGCGATGAGAACGCGGCGGTGAATATTCTGCGGGCCGGGCAGGCCCGTCAGGCGCTAACGCAGTCCGTTGGGACATACGTAGCCTGAGAAGCCCCTGCCTTTAGGCATGGGGAGCATGTCACTGTGCATCATCTGCGGAGCCAGCGGAATGGTTCGTGCGGGGTTGGCAGAGAAGGCGACGAGTAGCGGCAGACGGTGATGGCTATGCCATGCATTCGACTCGCGCCATTCTGTGACAGTGGCTTGAAGGATACGCTCATGACGAAATCATCGAACAAACGCGGAAAACAGACGGTGGAACTCCCTGCGGTGACGCTGGCAGAGACTCCAGAAGGCGACGCGGGCGCGGTGGCCGAGGCAGCGCCAGCAGGCGTGGATGATCCGCGTACGACGCGCGAACTGGAGGCCATCGGCCCTGAAGACGCTGCGGCTGCGCATGAGGGCGACGATGAGCGCGATAGCGAGGCCATGGATGACCTCGACCCTACGCAACGTTGAAGCGAGACTGGGCCAGCGGCAGAGATGAGCGGGCCAGTGGCAACCGCACAGCCGCAGGGCGACGACGATCCCGATGCGACGATCCAGCGCGCGGCCATCGAATCCGCCCAATCCGCCGAATCATCGGCGCCCGACCGCCCACGCCATCACACACTCGCCGCGATCACCCGCCCTCGTGGCGGCACGAACCCTTACGGAGCGCCGCCGCCGCCAGACGTGGAAGAGCCTGGGTTCACATCAGACGCTATTGCCGACGAGATCGATTACGCGTCGCAGGATGAGGCCGAATGGTCTCTCGCCGACCAGCCTACGGTCGCCCTCGCGCACGGCTCTGTGCTGGGCGCGCGCCCGCAATTTCTCGATACCGATGAACATGCCCAATGGCCCCCACGCCCGACGCCAGATACGCCTTTCCCCGCAAGTCAACCTGAGGCGGCCGCCAGCCTGCACCGCCGCGCCATTCCGCGCACCGACCGGACGGGGCTGCGGCGCTACGCCTCGCCAAATGGTCGGCCTATGCCCGGCACGCCGCCAGCCGGTATCCCACGTACGGCGATTCCCAGACCCACGGATGCAGCGCTATCAGGAGCTACACCGCCGCCGCGACGCCTCGGAAAACGGCGAGCGCGATCCAGATGCGGATAAGCGCGTGACCGAGCGCGTCCGCCAATGGTGGGGTGATCTGCGTCCCGGTCTGAAGAAAGCTCTGGAGTATCAGCACGAGGCACGCGCCAGTGGCGTCCATCCGATTCCCGCCTATGAACCAGCGGAACCAGCGGAACCAGCGCCATCATCGCGCCTGGGCGACGTCTTTGGGCGCTTGACCGCATCGGCGCGTGGGCTGACCGAGCGCGCGCAATCCGCGACGGCGCCCACCTTCCGGCGGCTGCATGACCAGGCGGAACATGCCGCGCAGGCCATCGTCGGACGCTTCGAGACCGATCCCATACGCCAGCAGGCGCCCTTTCTGGGGCCGGGCCGCGTCGCGGTCTTCTTTCGCTCTGGCGTCTCAGTTGGCCAGGCGCAGCGACTGCTGTCCTCGAACGAGGCGCGTCCATTGCGCATCATTCCGCGCAAGCATGGCTTCCTCGCCTATGTGCTCCCCGGCACGGAAGAACAGGTCAGCAACCGTCTGCGCGTCCATCCCTATGTGCGTGATGTCGTCTTCATGCCAGTTGACGCCTATGGCGATGCCGCCGATGAGGATGAGGGATAATCGATCCCCATGCTCTTCACCCATCGGCGAAGAGCATGGTCAGGAGGAAGCGTTCCCTGGGGGCGTCGCTGAATCTCGCTGTTCATCAGCGGCGCGGCTGGCGGCGCGCATCAGCCAATCACGCGCGAGCGAGGCGGTGGCGATGCGGGTGAGCAGCGCGAAGAACAGACCCAGCACGAACGCGGGAACCATCCCAATCGCGGTGAACTGATCCAGCACGACATAGCAGGCCACACCCGCCAGCACCCCAAATGTGGTCGCGCCCAGCCGCAACGCCGCGAGCGTGCGCGCCATCTGGCGGTCGCGTTGCGCCGCGCTCTGGGTCGTTTGTGTCGATGGTACGGTGCGTCTTGCCATCTTCAAGAGTCCTGTTCACGCGTCGGCGGCTGCGTCGTGGTGGCCGCATCGTCTGTCGCACCCTCAAGGCGCGCCCTCAGTCGTGCCATCAGGGTCGCCATAGGCCACGAGCAACTGGCTCACTCGACCGGCAATCTCCTGCCAGATATAGTGCTGATACTCCAGCATCGTCGCCTGGCGCTCGTCGTAGGCGCGCGAACTAGAGTCACGCCGCGCATTCACCAGAAACCGCTGCGCCAGCTCATAGGAATGGCGCCCGCGCTCCTGAAGATACGCCTGCAACGACTCCAGGTCGCGCAACAGGCTTGCCAGTTGTTCAGCGCTCTGGGCGCTCCCGTCGCCAGGCTTCTCATTGGCCTTTTTGTGGGGCTTGTTGGGCTTCTGTGTAGTCATCTCGGTATCCACACGTTTTCACGAACCAGTTTCACCTGTCGGTGGCATGCCGGGGTGGGTAATCTCGACCCGCAGCGCGTCAACTATCCCATCTTTCATAGAGATTATGCATCGCGGTTGCTGGTAGATACCACAAGAGATGCGCTACTTACGAAGAAAGCTCGATGAGCGGAAACGCGCGGTGGCGACGCGGCGGCGCCAGGAAGTTCTGGCGGCGGGTCGCGTGGATGAAGCTGTTGATGCCGTTGGCGGAAGTAGGCACACCGTACCTGCCAGCCAGATCAGAGGCATCCATAGACTGGCGGCTGCGGTGGAAGATCTCCGAGCCGGGGGTGAAGGCGAGAAAATGGACGCCCGGATGCGGGCCTGAGGTATCCAGCGGATCCATTGTGTTGAAGTCAACCCGAAGCTGCAGCGCCTGCCCTTCGGGTGTTCGGCTGCCGCGCTGCACCGCTTCATTGTGTCCGATCACATGCTGTTCTTGGGCATCGAGCGTTGAAAGATTGGGATTCTGCCAGGCCGTCTGTACACTCACTCTTCCTTCCGGCGCAACCACGTTCATGTGGAACATGCGCGCGGCGCGCTCGTCATAACTCAGCGCGTACCAGGCATCGAGGTCTTCGAGGAGGTGCGAAAGGTGCAGCGTCGTGCCGCCCGCAAAGTAATCGCCGGGACGCGCCGTTGTGAGCGGACGGAGCAGCGGATCGGGCGGCTGATCCAAAGCAACCGCCTGCTCGCTGGCTTGCCCAAGCCGTTGCGTTGAAGTAAAACCCATGAATAGTGGCGCGGTGGCGGGAATCTTCTCGGCAAAAGTGAGCTTCGCCTGTTCGGCCATGCGCTGCGGCAGACCAGCGCCAACAAATCCGGTGCGCACCGAGCTCACGTGGAACAAGTCCGCGAGGTCGGCTGTCGGCGCGGCTCGTCCGGCGAGCGTGCCGCTATGCGAGAAGAGCGCATGCTGCACGTCCCGTAGATGGTCAAGGGAATCGGACCGCAGATGGAAGACAACGTCGTTCGCTTCCAACAATGTAGAGGCGCTGTCGCCGCCGAAACGGATGGCGTCGAGCAAGACCGGTGCGCCAGAATCCGCCATGTGTGGCAGATGCGCGTCGTAGACCTCGGAGCGCACATATGAGCGAAAGTAGGGCAGGCCATACGCGACCAGTGCGAACACGCCCGCAGGTGAGTATGAATACGCGGACTCGACGGCCTGTAGCGCGCCTTCGAGCCGCTGCTGCTCCCGACGACCCGGAGCGCGCGTGAGCTGCGCCGTGATAACGAGGTTCCACACTGGTGGTACGATCACGTCGACCGCAGATTGCTTGTCAACCTGCACCCGCACGCCATAGGCAGCGATCTGATATTGGCCCGCTGGATAACCGCCGGGTGGAGCGCCAACTATCGTCCGCTCCGTCCGCGCTGACAGCGCCAGCCCCGCGTAGAGCGCGGCTGCAGCTGCCACGCCACCACCCACGACGACAAATAGCCGCCGTCGCGTAAAGGCGCGCGGTGGCTTTCCGCTCTCGGCCTGAGTTGCTTGAGGATCCTGGTTCTTAGACTGGCTGCTCATCCACACTGCTGTCCTTCCACGTCGCGTTTCCGTGTGGCGCCACCACTCTATTCCCCACCAATCGTCCTGTCAAGTGATAGCCAATCCGCAGAGATATTCTACTACCCGCTTTGTCCTGAGACCGCCTGGGCGCACTTCGTCGCCGCAGTTTACCGAGCCACCCATGCCCGGCTTCAACCACTCGCCAATTCAAAATAGCGCTGGTCAGATATGCGGCATTTATGTTAAGATTAACCGCAAGCTCGCCAATGTCTCTACAGCGAGTAGTGGTGTGGGGGAAACGAAGGATCGGAGAGGAGGCGAGACACACTTCTTCATGTGGCGCGCATCAGCGCCACCCTCGCGTAATCGAACAAGGTACTCAGCTCTGGTTCCCGGCGACTTCTTCCATAAAGCGGCTTTGCGCGTCAAGCGCGGCCACAGATGGAGGCATTCCCGCAGTCGGGCAAACGCGCCCGCACGGTTCCGTTCAATGATGTGCGGAAGGGAGAACAGGCATGTCCTTTCGGTTCGACAGGCGTTTGCGTATTGTAGCCGCCGTACTGGCGGTAGCGTTAAGTTTAGTGCTCACATACGCGGCAACCCCCGCGCCCTCTGCGAAAGCGTCGCCCGCCCAGCCATTCTGCGCGGCGCGTCCGTCGCTCTGCACTGAAACCATCGAACCCTGGAACTACGCAGGACAGTATACTGGCCATGACGAACCCTCGCTGCTGTTCTACTCACACGTTCCAGGCTCGGGCAACTCTAACCTCTATAACCTGACCCTGCCCCCCGATCCGCCAACCCTGCCCAAGCAGGACGGCACTGGTGGAACCTGGAACTTCCAGTTGCATCCAGCCTTCTGGTTTGGCATGGCCATGTGCGACGATCAGTCCGCGCCGCTCCCAGGGGCCGCATGCCCCGCAGATAGCGACAAAAACATCTTCAATAGCACCAACCCGAATTCGGCCAAGTACATGGGTAAGCATCCGGGTACGGGCTTCATGGAGATGCAGTTCTATCCACCCGGCTGGGATAGCTTTGGCTGCACGCAGACACAGTGGTGCGCCGCGCTCAACATTGACAGCTTCTCGTCGAACTCGAACACTGGCGTAGCCAACAACGACGCCTGCCTGAACGCTGCTGGCCAGGAATACGTCAACTTCGCGTTCATCACCCTGGATGGCAAGTCCCAGGGGCCAGCCGATCCGCTGCGCCAGACGGCTGCGACCTTCACGCCAGGGCCAGATACGTTGTTCTTTGGCTCCGGCGACAAGCTGTCGGTAGACATGCACGATACTGCGGACGGGTTCACGGTCATTATTCATGACCTCACCTCGGGGCAATCCGGCTCGATGACGGCCAGCATTGCCAACGAGTTCGGCCATCCGCTCTACCAGCCAGCCGCGTCGACCTGCGCCGATCAACTCTATTCATTCCATCCGATGTACGCCACGTCCGGCCCTGATACCCGCGTGCTGTGGGCCGCGCACTCGTACAATGTGGCCTACTCGGACGAGATCGGCCACTTTGAGTACTGCACCCCGAATACCCCTCGCACGGGACAGTGTTCCGATCCAGCGGGACGGGATAGCGATGACCGCGGCTGCCTCACGGCTCCCGCTGGCCCTGACCCGCACGGCAACTTCTCGACTATCTCCGGCTGTACGTCCACCGAAAACGACTTCGACGGGCCGGAGTATCAACCGAACTGGCCAGGGACCAATCCCGATCCCACTGTGGACGCGCAGATCCACGCGGCCCCGGTCGTGTTTACCAGTCCGCTCTTCACGGGACCAGGAAACAGCGGGCTGCGCAACTACCAGCAGGCCGCCTTTGAGACTAACCTGCCGCGTATCGAGGGAGCCGACACCTCACCCAACAACGCCTGCCAGCGCCATGCCTTCAATCCCATGGATCCGAGTCCAGGCACGGGCTGCATAAATCCACCCAATGGCGCCAGCTTCTACCCGATCTATACGACCGGAACGGCTGACGGGCATTGTATCTGGCAGGAGGGCGGCGCCTTCCTTCCCGGCACGACAAACACGTTCGGTGGAACTTCCCAGGCAGAGTACGGCAATCTGCTGGTCAGCGTCTATCCCGCCGTCGGCAATATGACCCAGGGGATCATCGAGAACTTCCACAACACCCTGCCGAACAATCCCTGCCCGGCTCCCGGAGCCAAAACGGGCGGAGATTGAGTGACTAAACAATAGTGAGCCGTTGCGTGTTGTGAAATGCTCACGGGAACATAGTGCTGAGTCGATGGTGACCGCCGCTGGATTCCCGGCGGCGGTTATTCCCATGGGCGCACGTTCTGTTCTGGAAAACCTGGTGGCAAACCGTGTGAACTTGCCTCAGCATCTGGACGGATACTGGGAACTTATGAGTGTTACCGCCCGTCATATGTCAAGTCGTCGTGTCGTGTTGTCGCACGTCGAAACGTGTATCCGGACGAGAGTGGTCGAGCGCCTATGCGGCGCCGGTTCGCTACTAGTTCAGCGCGATGCAGTCTCGTCCCATGGAGCGCAGAATTTGGTCTGAAGTGAGGGATCACCAATGGGTATTCAGCGACGTATGATACCCTGGCGCATCGAAATGTTCACCTGCTGGCGTACTGTAGCAGTCTGCATCCCACTCTGTGCGCTGGCCTTGATGCTCGCCGCCTGTGGCGTGCAGGCGGGTGGGACAAGTGGGAGAACCGCGACATCCGCCACAGGTCGGGCGACGCCAATGACGGCCATCGTGCATGCTCCGACCGTCACTCCAAATCCATCCAACGGAACTGGGCAGATACTTCTAGTACCTGGCTCGTCCCATTACACGACCTCAGACGCCATCACGATCACCATTCGTAATAGTATGAGCAAGCCAACCTATGCCGTAGCGCATTTCACTGATTGCTCGATCATTCTTATCGAACAATTTGTCGCGAGCAGCTGGCGACCTATGAATCTATGCGCCAATGGGTATCCACATCCAGTCGTCACGCGGATCTCGCCGGGAACGGAAACCACAGTTCAGATGATGTCCGCATCGGCTAGCAGCGACGCGCAGACAGATGCTACGTCTCACTGGCCTGTAGGAACCTATCGCGCTGGGCTGACGTACACAACGAGCTTGTCCGCCGCCTTTGGCGCTGGCACAACTATCTTCTCCACCACGTTTATCGTCGGCTGATTCTTGGCCGAAAATAGCGAGACGTCGTCTGCGCGGTCAATCTGGTGTCGTCGTGGGAGGGGCCGGAGTGATAGGCACCTGCAGCCCGTCATTGAAACGGTTGAAGTAATTGAACAGGCCAATCACGGCGGCCAACTCGACAATCTCACCCTCATCGAAATGGAATCGCAGATCCGCCCAGACCTCTTCATCGACGCCGCGCGCATCGGTGGTCATGCGCTCCGCCAGCGAGAGAGCCGCACGCTCCGCTGGGGTGAACATGTCGGCATGCTGGTCGATGTTATACATCGCATCAAGCAAAACCTCAGAGACGCCCTGCTCCTTTGCCAGAGCAGTATGTGAGGACTTGCAATAGACGCAGTCGTTGATCTGCGAAACCCGCACCGCCAGCATCTCTTTCAGCCGCTTCTCGACCGTGCCGGTGTTAAAGATTGCCTGCATATGGGCGTCGGCGGTTGCGGCAATCTCGGGGCGATACGCCATCGTGCGAAACATGTTGGGGATGTTGCCACGGTCGCGCTGATAGCGGGCAAAGACCTCACGCATCTCAGGGTCGACATCCCCAGAATCCAGTGGCTTTATACGAGGCATGGTATCATCCTCTCTCACGTGTTATATTGCTACCCTGGTCTAGCCAGCGCTGGCCGTGCAGGAGTATGCTGTCATTGGAATTATAGGCGATCAAGAGCGGCAAAACACCAGGAGGCCACGATGAGCGCAAGCGGCAGACGCGACGATCCTGTGCGTTGGGGCGTGTTGAGCACCGCGAAAATCGGCGCGCGTGCGGTCATTCCGGCGATTGCCGAGGCAAGCAATGCCCAACTGGTGGCGATTGCCAGCCGCGACATCGCGCGAGCAGAGGCGGTCGCGGCCAGCTATCCCGGCGTGCGCGCGCTCGATAGCTATGAGGCGTTGCTTGGCGACAGCGAGATCGAGGCGGTCTATATTCCACTGCCCAACAGCATGCACGTCGAGTGGACGATTCGCGCGCTGGCGGCGGGCAAGCATGTGCTCTGCGAGAAGCCGCTGGGCGTCACCGCCGAGGAGGTGCGGCGTATTCGTGTGGCCAGCGAGCAAGCCAACCGCTGGGTGATGGAGGCGTTCATGTACCGCTTCCACCCGCATATCCGCTGGACGCTCGAACAACTCGCCGCCGGACGCATTGGCGCCGTCAAGCTGGTGCGCTCGGCATTCGTCTTCGACCTGCAGAGCCGCCCGAATGATATACGGCTCAAGGGGGCGCTTGGCGGCGGCTCGCTGATGGATGTCGGCTGCTACCCCCTCAACTTCTGCCGCGCTGTCTTTGGTGGGCCACCGCGCGAGGTCGCCGCGCGTGTGATTGTGCCGCCGGGTGGCGAGGTGGAACTGTCGATGGGCGCTGTGCTGGACTTCGGCGAGGGCCGGATGGGCATGATCGATTCGAGTTTCACGCTGCCACGCGCATGCTCTGCTGAGATCGTCGGCGAGCGCGGGCGCATCACGCTACCTACCCCCTACACACCCGGTCGCGCCGAGAAGACGGTGGTACGCATCGAAACCGACGATGAGACGCTCGAACGGCGTTTTGCCGGGATCGAACATTATGTGCTCGAAATCGAAGGATTTAGCGGCAACATCCGCCAGGGCAACGCGCCATTCATCTCGCTGGAAGATAGCCTCGAACAGGCTGAGTCCATGGAACGCATCTACGCCGCCGCAGGATATACGCCGCCGTGGCTGGCCGCGCCCGCACAGTGAGCGCAGTGAGCCGCCTACGGAGAGTCCGTCTCGTTTGACCGGCACGGCGCATGCTGGTATACTCCGACTTCGGCAGGGTACGGCAGTCATTAGCCGCGCAGCAAAGTCACCTACGCAGAGGGAGACGCCCGCATGGCAAGCAATCTTCCAGTCGCCGTGCCCTCGTGCCGCGAGTGTGGCATCCAATCGGTGGCGCGCTGCCCATCGTGTCGTCGCCCTCTCTGTCTGGATCATTTCCCACGTGAGGAACACGAACCCTGCGCCACGCGCCTGCGCGATGAGGCGGTTCGCTTCACCTGCTACGTCTGTGGCGCGCCCGCGCTGCCGCAACAGTGGTCTACTACCAGTTTCGCGCATTATATTGACCCACATTCCTGCGCGGGCTGTGGCCGCTATATCTGCGACGAGCGCCATACCAGGATTCGCGTCGAGGGTGTCGAACTGGCGCACGACGGCATGCGCTCGCAACGCTACCATGTCACCCGGCGCTATTGCGGCGTCTGCGCGCCATTCCGCCACGTGGGTGGGCTGCCGGGCGCGGTGCGCTGGCTCGTCGGTGTGGGTGGCGTGGTCGTCGCGGGTATGCTCGCCTATACCGAGCTATTGCCCCATTAGGAGAATCAGTGTGAGTAGCGGCAAAGCAGCAACATCCTCAGCCAATTCAGATAATCTCGATGCCGTCATTGGGCGCTATCGGCCATTGCTCGGCGAGGCGCTGCTCCAGGCCATCAACGATACACGTGGCGGCGATCCACCAGCGCCCGCCACCAGCCAGATGCTCGACGACTTCTACGGCCAGATCGAATACCATCACGGCTGGCGTACCCCAGACCTTCAGCCCAAGCCGTGGCATCCCGGCAAGTTACTCCGCCCGGCGCTGCTGTTGCTCGCGAGTGAACTGGCGGCGGGCCAATCTGGCAGGGAACCCCAGGAGGCGGCGCATCAGGCGATTCCAGCGGCGATAGCGGTGGAAATGACGCATAACTTCTCGCTCGTACACGATGATATCGAGGATGGCGACGAGGAACGCCACCACCAGCCGACATTGTGGCGGTTGTGGGGCATTCCGCAGGCGATCAATACGGGAGACGGCATCTTCGCGCTGGCGCGTCTGCAACTGAGCCACCTGCGTGAGCGTGGCGTCGCGGCCGAGACGATTCTCCAGGTGGCGGCGCTGCTCGATGCCACCTGCGTGGAACTCTGCGAGGGGCAGTACCTCGACATGCGCTTCGAGGGCAGGCGTGATGTGACGGTCGCGATGTACCTCGACATGATCGGGCGCAAGTCGGCGGCGCTGATGGCCTGTGCGGCGAGCATGGGTAGCCTGATTGGCGCGCCACATGACGACACGCTCAGCGCACAACTGGGCGCCTTTGGGCGGGCGCTCGGCATGGGATTCCAGTTGCGTGACGATATGCTGGGCATCTGGTCGGCGGCGGCGCTGGGCAAGACCGAGGCGGGCGACCTGCGGCATAAGAAAATGAGTCTGCCAGTCATCTCCGCGCTGGAGCATGCCACGGCAGCGGATCAGCGCACCCTGACCGCTATCTATGACGAGCCGGGGCCAGCCACTGAGTCCCAGATTGGCGCACAATGCTCGCCGTGCTGGAGCGCGCCGGGTCACGCGAACGCACACGGACGATGCTGCGGGAGCAGTGCGATCAGGCGCGCGAACTGCTCGATAGCGCCTGCGCCAACTCCTCCGCCTCCGATGCCTGCGCGGCGCTAGGGACTCTGCTCGCCTTCGTCGCCGCCGAAGGGATCTAGCCGCGTGTTAGCCGCTTGCTGGCCCGGTGCGCTGTCGTCTTCGCAAACTCAGGCGATGAAACATTCGTATACTCAATGGACTCCAATCCCGACGGAACAAGATGTTTTGTCTCCAGGTCTCCCGCCCGCTTAGCGCCCTCAGGAAAGATGGCCACTTCGCTTGATCCAAACTGAACGCCTTGCTACGCAATTACCACCGCTCACCGGTTCCTATGGCGAACTCAAACGTCTGATAAAAGATCGTGGGCTACTCAACCGACGTCCGCTGCGTGCGCTCGTGCGGCTCCTCATCATTGACGCGCTGCTCGTGCTCAGTGTTGTTCTGCTGCTGACGGTGCATATCTTCTGGGTGCAGTGTCTCAACGCGCTGCTGCTGGCCTTCGTGAGTTCCCAGATTGGCTTCAATGGCCATGACGCGGGCCACCGCCAGTCGTCCAACTCGACGCGCCTGAATGATCTCATCGGTTTCCTGCACGGCAACCTGGTCATTGGCATGAGTTTCTCGTGGTGGATGGATAAACACAATCGCCACCACGCCCGGCCCAACGAGATCGACAGCGACCCCGATATCGACATTCCCATGTTGACCTTCACCACCGAGGAGGCCGTCGAAAAACGTGGGCTGCCCCGGTTTATCGCCGCGCATCAGGCGCTCTTCTTCTTCCCGTTGCTGGCGCTGGTCGCGTTCGATTTGCAGGCGAACAGTATCCGTTTCCTGCTTCAGGGCAAGGCGCGCTATCCCAAAACCGAGGTCGCCCTCTTGCTGCTGCATTATGTGGGCTACTTTGGGCTGCTGCTGATTGCGTTGCCGCCGTGGCAGGCGCTGGCGTTTCTGGTCATCCACAAAGCGGCGACGGGTCTCTATCTGGGATCGGTCTTCGCGCCCAACCACAAGGGAATGTTGATCGTCGAACACGGCAGCGAGATGGACTTTCTCCGCCGCCAGGTGCTCACCTCGCGCAATGTCCACGCCCACCCCATTCTCGATACGTGGTACGGTGGCTTGAATTACCAGATCGAACACCATCTCTTCCCCGCGATGCCACGTTCCAGTCTGGCCGAAGCGCAACGCATCATTCGCGCCTACTGCCAGCAGCACGCGATTAGCTATCACGAGACGGGCATGCTGCGATCCTATCGCGAGATCCTCTCGTATCTGCATGCCATTGGCGCGCCACTACGATTACGGCCCGCACGCCTGAGCACATACGATTCACGAGCGAGAAATAGAGCCGCCCCTACCGTCCGGTGAAATCCTGGCGGATGGCGGCTTCTTCTTTTCCCTGTTCGTCTCTCCTTGCCGCGTCTGGTATCATCGCTGTGGCAGCCAGGCTCTCATGTGACCCTCATGCTGCGCCAACGTGAAATAGACAATCAGAGCGAGGAGTACCCTGTTGAGTCAAGTGCAGATCTATCTGCTGGAAGATATACTGCCCAGCATCCTGTTCCCCTTGTTGATTGCGCTTGTCGCCGTCCTGGGTATTGCTCGCTGGCGTCGCACGATAGTGATCTTAGCGAGTATTGCCTTGCTGTTCTTGGTCCTCGGTGTTCTCACATTGCGCGTTCATTTGCTGAGCGCGGACAGTTTCGGTCTCCAATTTGTGAAAATATTCCTCCTGCCAACGATTGCTACTTCGGTGATCTTGTGCGGGCTTATCATCGGGACGGTGGGAATATTCCTCACGCTCGTACTCGCAGCGCGCTCGCGTCATTGGGGATGGTTCACCACGCTCTTGATTGCGGCCGTCATCAGCACACTGGCAGGCCCGTTTGTCACCAGCTATCTCGCTTTCTACATCTTCTTCGGCCTCGAACGGGCGCAGACTCTATTTTCCGCGCCACTCTATGCCATCATCACGACCATACTCGCTAGCCTCACGATGGTCGCGCAGTTGCTCTACGCGCTCATTGGCCCACGGGAGGCGGCACAGTCACCAGCATCTGCCACGCTTGCCAGTTCGGACTGATGTGACGCTGCCCTGAGAGGAGCCGCCGCATTCCTTCGTGACGCCGTGCTACAATCTGTGTCGTTATATCGAACGGCGGCAGAGAGGAGCAGGTGTCATGGCACGGTCGGACCGGCGGACTCCGCAGCAGCGGACACGAAAACAGGCGGGGGGCGCACGGGATCGCGCGCAACTGGCGCCACTCACCGACGCGCAACAGAGCGCCCTCGACGACCTGATCGCCCGCACCTCATCCCTCGCCAGTGAGCTACGCGCCGCGCAGGGCGATGGACGCGACGCATTGATCGGTGTCCTGGCGCCGCTCGATCAGCAGGATGAGGACGTGATGCTGGCCTTCGCGACCCACCTGGGCGCCGTGCGTGGCGTGGAGGCCCGCGACGCCGCCGATGTCGCCCAGGCGCTGGGTGAGCTTGCCGCCCGTCGCGAGGTCGCGCGTGAGGGCCGACGCTCCCGCCTGCGGCTGCGTTCGGCGGGTTTCCAGTCTTCGCTCACTATTCCCGCCGGGCCACCATCCATCATGGCAACCGATGGCCAGGAACTGGCGCCGCCGATACCGATCACGTCGATCTCGCCACAGCGGCGCTGGCGCAAACAACTGGTGGAGGCGCTGGCCACCCGCTCCCGCGAGAGTGGCGAGGTCGCGCTGGTGCTGGCCTGGCAGGAAGGGATCGATCCCAATACTGTGCGTGGCTACTCGCTCGCGCTCGACTTCTGGCGTAGCGGCGTCAGCGGCTATAGCGTCTCCGAGGCGATGAGTCGCAAACAATTTCATCGCGAGATCACCGAATCGCTCCAGATGGACGATCAGCGTGTGCCCACCGTGCAACTGACCTGGGCAGGGGCGCGTCGGCTGCTGCGGGAGGCGCTGGAGGTCAGCGACTGGCGCGGCGGCGAGCTAGACGACGAATTCCAGGCGCACCGGGCGCTGATCGATGAGCGGCTGCTGGCGGAGCCAGATGACAACGACGATGAGGCGCGCGCCGCCATCGCCGAAGAAGACGAGCGATTTGCCCGCGAGGGCGACCGCCCACTCATCCGCGCCGACCTGGAGGCCGAGGAATCGATTGGCAACTGGCTGGGCGCATGGTGCTTCGGCGACTATGGACTCACCTGGGACTTGTTGAGCAACGACAACCCATTGCGACGCGACTCGACGCGCGACGACTATATCGCCCTGCGCCGACAGTGGGCGAGCGAGGCTGACCCCGGCGCGCTCCGCCTGACGCTCATCCGCGAGCAGCAGCAACGCGCCAGCGCGCTCTGGGTGCCGGGCGCTGTTGGTCGCCTGGCGGGTGGCTCTGGCAAAGAACTGGAGGTATTCTGGTCGGTCGTGCTCCACGAGACACCGCTGGCAGGCCAGATCGACGAGATGCCCCAGGGAACACTGACCAGCCAGGAAACCAGCCGCCACTGGTACTGGACCGCCTACACCGTCGCCCGCGACGCCACATCAGGCCTCTGGCTCATCAGCCGGACCCGTGACGAGGGCGCGGCCAGTCAGGCGCTCACCATGGAAGAACTGCAGAAGCGCATCAAAGAAAACAAGGAAAGCGCGGAACAGACCGCACAGACAGCGCCCGCGAATCCACGCGACCCGCGCTCAATGGAGGCGGTGCGCTCCGTGACTGGGGCGCTGGCGACTGTGCTGCATTATGATGACGCGCTGATCGTCAAACTGCCACTCGACGAGGCGGTATACCGCACGGCGATAGATGACGCGCGCACCATGAGCAACCACGAGCGCGCCGCCGCCCTACTGGAACGGATGCTTGGGCGCTTTTCCGATCAGGCGCACACACGTTTCGAGCTAGGCGTCGAGCAGTACCTTGTCGCCGAGCAATACGCCAGCCAGGGCGAAGAAGAGGTCGCCATGGCCTGGTTGGATCGCGCCATCGCCACAATGACCACCGTCGCCGAGCAGGAGCGCACCGCCGAGCACTTGCAGGGGCTGGCCGAACTTTTGGCGCGGCGTGGGCTGGCGCAGGAGGCCGAACGGTACCTGCGTGAGGCGTTGACGCTAGACGCCACGCGCGCCACCGCCCATGCCGACCTCGCCTCGGTGCTTGTGGGACGCATCTCCGAAGAGAACGGGCCTGAGGCGGAGAATCTTTCCGAGGAGCAGAAGGCGCAACTCATCCGCGAATCGCTGGCCGAACTGCGCGAGGCGGCGCGGTTGGATGCCTCGCTGCCGGGAATCTTCACACGCATGGGCGCGATCTACGAATTGCAGGGGCAGCCCGAAGATGCTCGCCTCTCCTACGAAGAGGGCATTCGGCGCAACGCCGAGGACGCAACCGCCCACTATGCGCTGGGTTCGATGCTCCTTGGCCGCAAAGAGGACACCGCTGCGCTGCCACATCTCGAGGTCGCGGTGCAGATCGAACCACTGGCAGTCTCATTCAGGCTTGGGCTGGCCGCCAACCTCATCGCACTGAACCGCACCCGCGACGCGACACGCGAGCTTGACATGATCGACCGCCTGCAACCAAATCTGCCACAGGTACAAGAATTGCGGTCGATTCTGGCGCGTCAGGAGCATCAGAAAAAATAGTCTGTTTCTACCAGCCCCTTCCGCCGACATAGGGGTTGGTCATACGGCTGATGAGGGATTTGGGAGGATATTTCATGGGTGTGCTTGGCTATGCGGCGATGTTCGAGCAGTTTACGCCGACCGACCTGCTGCGCTGGTCGCGCCAGGCTGAGGATACTGGCTTCGGCGGCATCATGGCCTCCGACCACTTCCATCCCTGGTCGCCACAGCAGGGACAGTCGGGGTTCGTCTGGGCATGGCTGGGGGCATTGGGCGCACAGACCAGCCATGTGGTCTTTGGCACCGGAGTCACTGCGCCGGGGCCGCGCTACCATCCCGCGATTCTGGCGCAGGCAGCCGCCACCCTCGAAGCGATGTTTCCCGGACGCTTCTACCTGGGAATGGGCGCGGGCGAGGCGCTGAACGAACATATCACCGGCGACTACTGGCCAGAGGCGCCCGTCCGGCTGCAGCGGCTGGAAGAGGGCGTCGAGATCATTCGCAGGCTCTTTACGGGCAAAGTCACCAAATACCAGGGGGCGCACTTCAAGCTGGAGAGCGCGAAGCTCTATACGCTTCCAGCCACGCCGCCACCCATCTATATCGCCTCCTCCGGGCCGATCAACAGCGAGCGCACCGGGCGCATCGCCGATGGCTACATCACCGTCGGCGCGTCAGATGACAAGATTCGCGCACTGTTGGCGCGGTTCGAGAAGGGCGCGCGTGAGGCTGGCAAAGACCCGGCGAAGATGCCGCGTATCATCCAGTTGCATCTCTCGTGGGCCGAGAGCCGCGAGGCAGCGGTTGACCAGGCCGTGCGCGAGTGGCCGAATGGCGGGATGGCGTTCCCCAAGGCTGACATCCGCAACCCCGAAGACTTCGCCGCGATGGCGCAGATCGTCCGGCCCGAGAATTTCGAGGGGCGCGTCTTCATGTCGCCCGACCTGGATGCCCACACCGCGCACCTGCAACACTACATCGACCTCGGTTTCGACCAGGTCTATATTCACAACGTCGGGCGCAACCAGCAGGAATTCATCGCGGCGTTCGGGCGCGATGTGCTGCCGCACCTGCGCTGGCCGGAGCGCGCGGCATGATCGCAGAGATCGCATTCGACATCAGTGAGGTGGTCGAACGCTTTCCCAGTTTTCGCGTCGGGATGGTGGTCGCCACCGGGCTACGCGTCGCGCAGGAGCGACCCGCGGCGCTGGCTGCGGCGATTGCCCTGGCGGAGCAGACCACACGGCTGGCGATTGGCGAGACGCCGCTTGGCGACGTGCCCACGCTTGGAGTCTGGCGCGAGACGTATCGTCAGTTCGGGGTCAAGAAAACCAGCTTCCGCAGCTCAGTCGAGCGGCTGGTCAAAAAGGTGCGACAGGGTGACGAGTTGCCGCGCATCAATACGCTGGTGGACAGCTATAACCTGATATCACTGCGCTATCATATGCCCGTCGGCGCTGATGACCTCGATAAACTGGTATCCCCGGTGGGCTACCGCTTTTCCCGGCCCGGTGATACCTTCATCGCCCTGGGCGCTCCTGACGGGGTAGACGATCCGCCACTACCCGGTGAGGTGGTCTATGCCGACGCGCATCACGTCATGTGCCGCCGCTGGAACTGGTATCAGGATGCCCGCAGCGCCATCAGCGTCGGGACGACACGCGCGCTGCTCAATGTGGAGGCCATCGAACCACAGTCCGCCGAGCAGATTGAGGTGGCGACCACTGCCCTTGCCGAACTGCTGGCGACATACTGTGGGGCGGCGACCACCTGGCAGGTCTTCGATGCGCGCCATCCAACGGGGACATTGGCCATCTCGCCGAGCGTTCTTGGCGCGGACGCATGAGTCGCGGAGGCGAGAACCATGGCGGCACGCACACACCTGACCGAGGCCGAGACCGCATTCGTCGCAGAACAGCGTGTGGCGCGGTTGGCCACCGCCGACGCCGAGGGACATCCCCATGTCGTGCCGGTCTGCTATGCCTGGGACGGCGCGCGCTTCGTCACACCGCTGGATGAGAAGCCCAAGCGCGTCGGCGACCGTGCCCTGCGGCGCGTGCGCAACATCGAGGCGCGGCATGAGGCGGCGCTCGTCATCGACCGCTACGACGACGACTGGTCGCGGCTGGGGTATCTGCTGGTTCAGGGGCGCGCCGATCTGCTCATGCCGGACGCGGTGGATCATGCGCAGTTGCTGGCGCTCCTCCGCGAGCGCTATCCACAGTACCGGGCGATGGCGCTGGAGACGCGGCCACTGTTGATCGTGACGCCGAGCCGCATCACCGCATGGGGGCCAGCCTTTGAGCGCGCTCTTGGCGAGACGCTCCCTTCAGGGCGAGGGGTTGACTTTCTGCCACTGGCGCGCGGGCGGCGCTCGGTGCGCGCGTTTCAACAACGGGCAGTGCCACGCGCCGCATTGGAGACGATGATCGAGGCGGCGCGCTGGGCGCCCTCGCCCCATGGACGGCAGCCGTGGCGCTTTGTCGTGCTGACACGTGACGAGCCGAAACAGGCGCTGGCGGCGGCGATGGGCGCCGACTGGCGGCAGGTGCTGGAAATGGACGGCCAGGAGCGCGCGACCATCCAACTCCGGCTGGAGAAATCGCACGAGCGCATTCGCACAGCGCCCGCCCTGATTCTGGTCTGCCTCTATCTCGCCGACCTCGACCAGTATCCCGATCCCGACCGCCAGCATGCCGAAGAAATCATGGCCATCCAGAGCCTGGGAGCGGCAACCCAGAATATGCTGCTGGCGGCCTATGCCCAGGGGCTAGATACCGGGTGGATGTGCGCCCCACTCTTCACGCCGGAGACGGTGCGCGCCGCGCTGGGGCTGGATGAAGCGCTGATGCCGCACGCGCTGATTCCGGTTGGCTACGAGGCGCATCCGCCGAAACGCCGTCCACACCGGCCCATCGATGACTTGATCGTCCGCTTCGAGTGACTATCAGCTGAACATCACCTGAGCCTCGCACAGCAGACGGCGTAGAGCGACTATTTCGCTTGACACCACAGGCGGCGTTAGGGTACTATGAACGATGTCACCAGGCTCATAGCGCCGGGGTGATCCACGCCAAAGTGGTGGAATTGGTAGACACGCAACGTTCAGGGCGTTGTGCGCGTACGCGCGTGGGGGTTCGAGTCCCCCCTTTGGCACCATGTACCTTGGCGCCATACGGAAGGGTCGCATAGTAGGTCTAGTGCGGCGGTTTGCTAAACCGCTGTCGGGGTCAACCCGACCGTGGGTTCGAATCCCACCCCTTCCGCCTTTTCCACAGAAACCCGGATGTATTCCGGGTTTCTCTTTTCCTCTCACTACTTCTCGGCGGAACGTTTTTTGCTGGTAACACTTGAATAACATACCAACTGCAAACACGACCAACTCAACACGGAGTAATCCAGTGATCTTACCGAAAGACCGCGACCCTCGTTTCGTGACGATCCGTCGCGGTGGAACCCTCACCGATGCGGATCACCAGCTCCTCGCTCTGTGGGCGGCATCGTGCGCGGAGCACGTCCTTGACCTCTTCGAGTCGGCTCAGCCTGAGGACCCGCGACCGCGTCAGGCCATCGAGCATGCCCGCGCCTGGGCGCATGGCGAGATCACGATGTCCCAGGCTCGTGCGGCGGGTGGCCATGCCATGGGCGCAGCCAGAGACCTGCGTGGGGCAGCGCGGTATGCCGCGTACGCTGCTGGCCAGGCGGGGGTTGTCGCACACGTCGCCGCGCACGAACTCGGCGCCGCCGCCTATGCGATCAAGGCCGCACGCGCCGCCGCCCCGGAAGGAGAAGGCGAGAGCGCAGGGCGACTCGAGTGCCGGTGGCAGCGCGACCAGCTCCCGGAGGCGATTCGCGAGCTTGTCCTCGACGACCAGCGGTTGCGAAACGACATCTGCTGGTCGGTGTTTCAACTTCAGCCATTTCTTTCTAAAGCCAGGAAACCCTAGGCGCATTACTCCTTTGACTTGGGACGCGATAGCAGCCGTCTTACCATGCAGCCACACTTGGCCGCTGGTAGTCTCGGCCTACCTATGTCTAATCGGTAGTAGTTGATTTGCGGATGTCTAGCCACGAGTAGCGAGTCAGGGCATGAGGGAGCGCCTTGTCTCTTCTGTGATGTTCTCTAGCGCCCAGGTGAAACCGTTGTAGTAGTCAAGCAGCCAGAGTACATCACGGACAGCCACAAGCACCGATTCGAGGGTATCGCGCTCTAGACTTGCAGCCCCTCGGTGACTGAGTTCGTTTTCTCAGACTCAACTCCCTTCTTTAGCGTGTTAAGAATATCGGGGGGAGGAGGAGGCACCTTTCCGGCAAATGTGTTTCTGGCGGGAAGTTTCGGTAGATACTCCGCAAGCATTTTGACCAACGGCGGAGATGGGGCATTCTCGGCCAACCACCTTGCATCTGGGACTATGGTGCCTACGAATTGCTTGAAACCGGCCTCTGCGGCGGCAATACCTAGAACTAGCGCACTACGCGGATTGGAATATCGCTGCTCCCATGCTTCCTGGTACAACTCGTGGCCCAAGGGTTCGGTGTTCCCTGCCTGCACTAACGACTGGACTTCTTCGTGTATCGACTTTGACAGAGACGGGACACCTCTACTATCACTTAAAGATATCGAGAAGAAACCCGGAAGCCTTGTCCACTCTGTACCGTCCTGTGACCACAGCATGTCGCGATGAGTAAACGGATTGTGTTGACCACCTGCTCTACATCTCCAGCGCAATACGTAGACTGTCCTGCGCGCGTAATCCCATAACTCTCCTGTAACATCACGAATGAATGATTGGAACGGCTCAGGAAGCACGTGCGCGGGTGGGGTTTCTCCAGGCAAGAGATGGCCATGCTCATCGTAGACTTTATCTAGCCATGTAGTGTCGATCTCGCTCCCCGGTGGAAGATCTCCGCCTGCGAGGTGTACAAACATTGCGTTAACCTTCGAGTTCGGTTCTCGTTGGCTTGTCGCACTACCGAAGGCATCCCCCTGTTTGAAATGAACACCTTGTTCGGCAGATGTTGGCGACCACAACCGTACGCTGATCGCATGTGTTCCTGCGAAGTTGAAGTCCACATTACGGCCCGCGCCAAGTAGTAGCCCTCTCACCGTGAATTCCAATTTGAAATGCACCTTGTACCTCCGTGCTCATCTTCTCACGCATTGGTAGTGCCTGCTGCTTGACACACGCTCATCAGTATGTACGACGTATCAAGCGAGAGGTTAGTACATTACACAAGACGCAGTTGAGGTTGGTCTGCTCGTGGTCGTCTCTTAGAACTAGGTCTTGTTTCCGACCGGGCGGCGTGCTATACTCGATCCAGAAATGACGATACCCGCCAGTGCGCTAACACTGAACGGGCATCTAAGCCAAACGGCGTTGGGTTCAGCAACACCGGGCCTAGGGGTAGGATAGCACCTCTGTTACTTCCCCGCTAGCCCCCAACTCCCCAATGCCTACCAGTACCCCAATGGAAGGTACTCCCATTCTTGGGACAAAAACGGGAGGTAGGTTATCCCCATGAGAGTAGCGGAATACCTGAGACGATCAAGCCCCGGCGAGGAAGATGCGAATTACTCATTAGACAACCAGCACGACGACATAGCCGCTTGGGCAGCAAGGGAGGGCCACGAGATTGTACTGACCTACTCTGACCCAGGCGGGAAGTCCTTCACCTTAAACCGTCCTGTATTCCAGCGAATGCTGGCCGGGGCAAGGGAGGAGCTATTCGACATTGTAGCGGTAGGGCGGTATGACAGGTTCTCACGCAGTCAAGTCCAGGCTACGGTGGCTACGTGGCAACTCAAAGAACATGGGGTGCAGGTAGTATCCGCTACTCAGCCAGTGCCAGATGGCGCGGTTGGGGACTTTATGAAAGGCAGCTACACGTTCGCGGCTGAGTTAGAACTGGAGAATATTCGGGCGCGTACCTACGCCGGAAAGAAAGCCAGGGTACACTCAGGTAAGCTCCCAGCATCACCAAGACCCAAGTATGGCTACCAATACCCCGATGACAAAAAAGAGCGCTATGAACCACACCCAGAGACGGCAGACGTAGTAAGGCGCATATTCGCAATGTCGGCTGGCGGCGCAACTATCCGAAAGATTGCCATGACACTCACTGCCGAGAAGGTTCCTACCCCCTCGCAACAACTGGTACTGGATGGATATACACCTATCAAGAGTGCAGCCGCTAATGAGTGGCGCAGATCGGTGATCGGGCGTATTCTGAGAGACCAGGCATACGTGGGTAAGCTGGTAGGGCATGCTACCAAAGTGGCGTACACCACGCGCAAGCATCCGATCACTGGGGAGTCAATCTCTGTGCGACGTGCCACCAAGCGCGAGGCAGGCGACTCAGCCAGCTTTCACTACGGCCCAGAGGTGTGTCCCCCGCTGGTGACGGAAGATGTATTCGCAGTCGTTGCGGAAAGGCTAGTGTTCAATAAGGAACAGGCATCCCGCAACACCCAGCACCCGGACGATGTGCTACTCCGAGCGGGACTGGCTCTCTGCGGACACTGCGGGCGTAAGTTGGGCGTTCGATGGGGGACTAACAACGGCGGGGCAAACCGCGTGCGGGTCTACACCTGTATTGCGCGCAGCGCAATCCCCGGCAGACTGTCCAGCACCTAAGCATATCAATATAGTGGCCGAGAACCTGGACAGTGCCGCTGCGGAGTGGTTTTTCCGACAACTGCTGCACCCAGAACGCATGCGAGAGTCATACGAGCGCTACCGCAGTCGGGCAGCCACATTCTGGGAAGCCGAGCAGAACCAGATACGCGCTACCAAAGCCGCTATGGAACAGGCTAGGGAGCAGGAGGAATCCTATCTAGCTGCGGTGGGAGATGCCAGGACAGACACCATGCGGGAAAGATTTGTGGGGCTGGCCGAGGAAGCGAACGCCCGCTATACAGCCCTCGCACATGAATTGGAAGGGCTAGAATCTAAGGCGGGGGGAGATCAGCAGCTACTACAGATGCTCCAGACCTTCGAGGATTTTACCGCCGAGTTTGCTAAGGACTTTGAGGCTGGCATGTTCATTCCCGCAGCCCATCTGCGGAACGGGCTGATTACGTACGATGTGAAGGCAACCGTGTACGCCAAAGGGCATGAACCGCGATACCGCTTTACCTGGATGGGCGGAGTAGACCCAGAAAATGATAGTAGTGTCCCCAACCAACGCTGGTCGGTGTTCGACTGCTGAGAGCGCGTAGTCGGCGGGGAGGCCTCAGAAGTGCGGCGTCAAACGTTGCCGCATAGCGCGGGGTATACTTTCGCTTACACAGGATGGCAGAAAGGGGCGAGACCATGGCAGAGCCACTCTCCAATGTACGGCTGACTGAGATACGACAGCGCGCGCGCGCCGCGACGCCAGGACCTTGGGAATTTGATGCGGCCGCTGGCAATGTGTATAGCGAGGATGGCGAATACCTCATTGCCGCGGATTGTGAAGGCCGAGACGGCAACGGGCCTTTTATCGCTGCCTGTCGCCAGGATGTCGAAGACCTAGTAGCCGAGGTCGAACGCCTGCGGGCGCAGGTGGCAGTCACATCGCGCTATGGGTATGATCGCGCGCTCACGGACGATGAGACTGAACTGCTGGATTGGCTGGATGTGGCCATGGCCAGTAGCGAAAATACGCCTTAGCTCACAGATCCCAACGTGTCGAGACATAAAAAGGCGGCCACCCATGCGGTAGCCGCTTCTTGTTGCGCGCAAAGGTGTCGGTGGAGTCAGCGCCGCGACGAATAGCAGGTGTGTTCCATACGTATGCGCCATTGGCCGACTGCCTGGCGGAGCGCACGCGCGACCAATGGTCTGTGAACTGGCTGAACCATCTGGGCCGTCAAGGGATGACACGCCGCATGGTAATCGTGACGCTGACGAAGTCGGTATACTTCCACTCAGCGCTAATCGCCCCATATTTGGCGTTGTAGCGCACTCTGTCGTGGGTTGCGAGCATAATCAGACTTGTTGGCCCCTCAGGCTCCCAGCCGTCGAGCCGCGCCTCCGTCACGTATTTGTTGATGATCGGATCTGCCACAACGGCGGCGGTTGGATGCAAGCGTCCCTCATAGCTCCTGGTTTGCACCGGAGTGACCCTGATGGCAAGAGGAATTGTCACATCTCTATACTCTGTGTTCGACATCACATCCCCCTCTTCTGGCGGCAGCCGAAGGGTGAATAGGAACGACAGCGAGTTTAACATAACTATACAACATATACATCGTAATTGCTTTCCAGTGTGATATGTAAATAGCAAGCAGTAGTAATATTTCTCTTTGACGATTGCTTCTTATACCGAATGACGCCTGCTTAAAAACGCTCCTGATACTGATTTCGCCTGGATTGTTGGCCGTCTTGGCTTTAAAAGACGGGAGTAGGAATTGGATGGCCATTCATGGTGATGAAGAACTTCATTGGGCAATAGGGGGCTGACCTCACCCCAGCCCCTCTCCCACGGAAAGGGGGCCAGAGCGTGGCGCCTGCGTGGTGGGTCTCGCGTGGGAGGGTGGCCGACGGCCGGGAAGGCGCCCGCCCGCGAACATCACATTGCCAGCGCGTCGTCAAAGCCCTCAACGAATTTAGTATGAAATCATTCCGAGCCCTCCACGAGGGAGGGCCGTATCCGTTGTCAGGTATCGCTGTGTTAGTCGTCACCTATCCACGCGACTGGGTTGTCTCGACGATGCGCTACGCCCACCACCATCCATCGCGCCACCGCCATAGCCACAGAACGGGCAAACATTCCACTTGAGTTCCAACAGGTGGTCGCAACGTGGGCATGGCCGACGGAGCTTGGTGCCGCAGGATGGACAAATTTGGAAGTCGTTCTCGACACGATAGTGGCAGGTCGGGCATGTCTGGCGCTCAGTCATCTCGGCCAGCAACGACTCCTCTTCCAGCTGGCGCTCATACAGCTCGGCCAAGGTCTGGCGTGGCCGCACGATGAGATAGATGAAGAGACCACCAATGTTGAAGACGGCCACCAGCGCGGTCGCCGTCACTTGCAAGATGACATCCTGTGTCCGCGAACGTACATCGCGCCAGGTCCAGAAGACGAGACTCAGCCAGAAAATGACGGCAAAGGCTACAACGAAGAAGATGATAACCCCTACCAGGTTTTGCAACGCGCCCAAACTACTGCCCCCTGATGCTGGTGTGTCCGATGAAGCCGTTGTCGCAACCGCTGTCGCTGTCGCGTCTGAAGTCGCCGATGCAGTTGCCGTTGCAGCCGCCAAAATATCGTGGATGCTATGGGGTAGCGTCAAATTCATTGCATACCACCTCTCCGGGCCGGAATCTTCCCGCACTTATCAGCAACCTGCCGCGCTCCAGAATCGAAGGCTATCCATGCGACGCACGCCTGATAGACAATAGTGCGTGACTGTCATCACGCACAACGATACTGCTCATCGCCAGATGCCGCTACAGAATATCAGGATATTTCTCGCCTATCAACCGCTGTAAGCAACAAGTCCTATAAACGGCGGCGCTGTACCAGCGAAACCCTAAAGTACGTCTAAAGCTATCCGCTCGGGCGACTCGCTCCACAGCGATGCAGGCACGCCGCGTGTCAGCCAAGACCCATTGTACAACGTACATTCGCCAGCCAGCATGGGCGCTGCTGATTGGCATGCCATCGCGCCCACAGACGACTCGTCGCTATGATTGCCATAATCGCATGCCATAAATAATGTATAGACGCATCCCAACCGCCTTTATGATTTCCAGGTGAGATACGTAATCTGGAGATCAGTGCCATACATATCGATGTGCACCATCGCTACGTGACTCTGACTCGTGCGGAAACACAGGTACGTACCGCTAGGAATCTGGTTCGAGCCGGTGCTGCCATCGACATTATCGCCGCGTAAGGCGGCATTCTGGCAATCCTGCATGCTCGGCTGTGTGCCAGCGCTCTGTACCGCAACCTGTGCGGTATTCTGCGGTATCAACATACGACTAGGATCAGCCACCTGCCAGCAGAAGTCGGCGTCCGACGAGGCGAGCGGCAATATTGTTCCGTTATCGAGATCGAAGCAGCTATTTTGCGGCACCGTCGCCGATCCGTTCGAGAGGACAGCCGGGGTGGGCGTCGGCGCGATGGTCGCGGTAGGCGCTGGTGTCGCGGTAGGCGATCCTCCACCGCCGCCCAATAGCGAGGTGGTCGCCGTCGGCGCCGCGCCGATATTCGCGAGCGCCCCAGGCAGCACACCCGTCGCGAAGAGCGAGGCGAGCACCACTACACCAGCCACCAGCAGCGCCAGTAGCGGCGGGGGCAACCATCCCGGCAACAGGCTGATATGGGCCAGTTGACCAGTGGCGACCTGTGGCTGACCCCCATGACCAGGGTTCGCGGAAATGCGAAAATCGCGCATCTCAGGCGTCCCCGAGAGTTTCCACGGCGCGCGGATGGTCAGCGGCGCCGCCAACGAGGCGCCCGGATCGACGGCGACGGTTGGCAACGCAAACTGATACTGAAGTCTCTCCTCGGGATCCTCCCCGGTAAAGGCATATTGCACGGGCGCGTTGCCGTTGTTCTGCACCAGCATACTGAAGCGAGCCGTCCGTCGGGCGCGCACGCGCGTGGGGCGGAGCGTCAGCGCTTCGGCGGTGTATGGGGCGGCTGTCCAGAGGGCGGTGGCGCTGCCAGAGTCGCCGGGATTCTCACGCGAACGCGCGCGCAGCGTCACCGGATACATGCCAGCGCGGCTGTTCGGCAGGCGCGGCGCCTGGATGGTCAGCGTCGTCGCCTCTTGCTGACCAGGATTGAGCTGTACCTCACGCCCCGGCCCTTGAATCCACGACTGGGGCACGCCCTCGACGACCAGCGTGAGGTGATCCACCGTCGTCCCGGTATTGGCGAGCGTCACCTTCACCACTGCGGGTTGGCCCGGCGTGACTGTCAGTGACTCCTGCTCCACCGAGACGCGAATACGCCCGCTTTCCTGGGCTGGTGGCGTAGGTGGAATCGCTGCCCCCGCGTATGGCGCTGGCGCTCCCGTTGGGCCGCCTACGGTGGGCGCGGAGTGGAAACCACCGGGCACGCCAGACATTTGCGATGGGCCGGTGGCGGCGGATGTGGGCGCTTCGAGCAGCAGCCAGAATGGCCCAACGCGCAGCGCCTGGCCTTTTTCCCACGCGGTGGTCGCCTGGGGCAAGAGTCGGCTGCCCGCCAGCAACGTGCCGTTATCCGAGCCAAGATCAGTCACCGAGACGCGCACGCCATCTTTGGTGATGCGCACGTGCTGGCGCGAGACACCCTCTTCGGCGAGCAAGACATCGCTACCTGGCTGCCGTCCTACGATCAGTACCGGCTTATTCACCTCGACCACTTGCAGCGGGCGGCCGCCGTCATCCATCACGCGAATGCGCGGAAACGCCGAGTAGCCTCGCCAGTGGCGCTACCACTGGCGGCGGAGTTCCACCCACATTGGGCGACTCCAGCGCAGTGGCGGCGGCGGGTGGGGTCGCGGGCGTCGGCGCTGGTTTCGGCTGGTTGGGGCGAATCGGCGCCATGGTCGTGAGTTCTGGGGCGCCACTCACCCCCTGCAGCGCGCGCGCCAGCTCGGCCCCGGTGGCGAATCGTCCCTCTGGTTTCTTCGCCAGGCAGCGCAGAATGATGTCTTCGAGCGCCTGGGGCAGATCGGGACGCACCTGGCGCGGTGGGGGTGGCGCGACAAACACGTGCTTATAGATGGCCTCGCTCACCGAGGCCGCCTGAAACGGCAGATAGCCCGTGGCGACCTCATAGAGCACGACACCCAGGGAATAGAGATCGCTCCGCCCATCCACGGCGCCACCCTGGCATTGCTCCGGCGACATATAGGCGGGCGTGCCCATCACCATGCCGCTGACCGTGCGCACGCCGCCACCCTCAGCCAGCCGCGCCAGCCCAAAGTCGGTGATCTTCAGCAGGTATTGTGTCTTGCCCGCATGGCGAGTCGCTGAGCTTCTTCAGCAGGAGATTATCGGGCTTGATATCGCGGTGAACCATCCCTTTGCTATTGGCATAGTTCAGTCCCTCAGCCGCCTGGCGAATCAAATCCAGCCCCAGCGGCAAGTCCCACGACTGGGCGCCCGAAGCGCGCTGCTTCAGCAGACTCCGCAGCGAGCCATCGGTGACCAGTTCCATGACCATGTAATACTGGTCGTTCTGCTCCCCAAAGTCGAAGACCTGGACAACATTCTGATGTTCGAGTTTTGCGGCGGCCTGCGCCTCCTGCTGGAAGCGCGCCTGAAAACTGGGATCGGCGGCGACGCCCGCGTTCATCACTTTGAGCGCGCGTTCGACATTCAGAAGGGTGTGGGTAGCGCGATAGACCTGGCCCATGCCACCGGTACCAAGCAATGCCTCGATCTTGTAGTTGCCGATGGTCTGGCCGACCAGATCCGCCATCAGAGAACCTCCAAACGATATCCGGCATGGGCCGGTTTGTGCGCCTGAATCAATTCGTCGATCAGATTTTTATCGATATCGCCGCCCTTGGGAAGTGTGATTTTCACATCAAAGATATAGGGCTGCGTCACAGTATCACTCACCTCTGGGGTGATACCGGTGCAAACCTCGATCATCCGCACCAGCCCATAGCGTGTGCCGCGCCAGCGATAGAGATCAATCGCCTCGGCCAACAGACGGCGACGGCGGGTCTCGGGCCAGTGCTGATTGAACGACAGATCGAGCCAGCTTGCCAGCCACGGCAGAAAGCTTGCCGGGCTGGTACGCGGATCGAAATACATCTCGATATGATCCTGCCGCTGCTCCAGGGGTTCCCAGACGGTCTGAAACAGCAACAGAAAACGCGCGAGAAAATCGTTGTCGGCATAAATGATTGGCAGAGATTCAATATACATGCTGGCCGGTCCGCTGGCAACTGGCGCTGGCAATGTCGGGCGCGGAAGATTCATCGAAGACCGAGCGAGTTCCCGCACCGGCTGCATCGCCTGCACGGGCTGCATCGGCGGCGCTTCCATCGCCACCACATCGGCGGAAGGCACGTTGCCGTCGTTCTTATCAGCTGCCAATCTGATAGGTGAGCAGGAACGGCCCAATCTGGATGCGTGTCCCATTCGTCAGCAGGCGCGGCTGGTCCGGCGGCAGACGGTTCCCCTCGATAAATGTGCCGTTCGAGCTATGCAAATCCGTCAGCGTCAGGCCATCCGGCTCCAGCCGCAGTTCGGCATGGTGGCGCGACACCAGCGTATCAGCCAGGGCAAGGCCGTTTTCTGGCGTGCGCCCGATGCTCAAAACCGGGCGATCCAGGGTCACGGTCTGTAACAGACTATCCCCGCGCTGAACGATGATCCGCCGCGTCTCTGTCCGCTCGTCTGGCATGTTAGCTCACCTTCACCTCATGCGTATCCGAGCAAACGATGCCATGTCGCGGCAGGATCAGCCGCGCGGAGGCGGGCTTGGGCGCTCCGCTACCATCCGAGACAAACATCTGCACATCTTCGACAAACTCGACATGCGGAATCGCCTGGAGCAGGCTGAATATCTCCGACTGGTGGAGGTCGCGACCAAAAGGCCAGCCGTCGCCGCGTGGGCCGCCCGTATACGGATTGAGATAGCGATAGAGCGCCACCTCGGCCTGTTCGCGCACCTCAGCGGCCAGCCCAGCGTCGCTACGCTCAGGCAGGCGTAACGTCGCGCGCACCGAGAGCCACGCGTATTGTGGCGCGCGCACCTCCAGCGCCGTGCCAAGCAGGCGGCGGTCTTCCAGATACGCCAGCACGTTGCTGCGCAGTTCGGCTGAGAGCGTCAGTTGGTCGGGATCAATCCGCCCACTTGTCGCTTCACCCTGTGGCAAGACGATCACGAACACCTGTCCCGGTCGGGGATCGGTTGGGTCGCCCGGCTGCGATCCTGGCGCGAGACAACGCGCCCTGGCCACACCATTGACCTGTGTCGCCAGATATTCGTAGTCGTCGGCGGTGACGGCCCGGCTCCGCGTGCGCAACATGTGGGGCGCGCGGAGCATCGCGTCGTCCAGGCTCTGGGCGTCGCGCCCGCCAATCGCAGACGCGCGATTGATGACCGATGACACATAGGGAATGGAGGTCTTCAGCACCGTGAGCATACCCGGCGGGACGTTTCCCTCCATGCCGCCGCCGTGCTGATAGCGTGTGAAGGTCAGTGAACTGCCCTTCGCGGGCACCGCGCCAAAACGATAGACCGTGCCATCGGGCTGGAGCAGCGATGGGCCAAGTGTGATGGAACCATCGAGGTTATCCAGCACATAGTTCTTATCGTCGGCGGCTGAGTCGCCAAAATCGGCGACCTCGTGCCAGTGTTCGGGCTGGCCGCCGGGCTGCTCCACGACGAGGTAATCCGTCTCGGGCTGGCGCGCCAGCACTGGCGCATGGAGCAGCTTGAAGCTCTGCCCTGGCGTACCATCGGCGGCGCCCAGTAGCTCATTGTGGATGGTCGAGCCGTGAAATGCGCCGACCGTACCCCCACGCGACTCGACCTTCAGCGCGAAGATGCTCGGCGAGACGACGTACCCATTCGCGGCGGACTGCGCGGCGGTCAGCTGACAGCGCAACCAGTAGGCGCGCTTGCCCTGAAACTCGCCCAGCGCCATCTGCGGCGCATGCAGAATAATCTCGCCCGCGCGGTTGAAGCCCCCTGTGCCGTCATACTCCACCTCGCACGGCGCCCAACGCGTCAGGCCGCCCTGCCAGACCTCCCACTCAGTCGGTGGATTGTTGGGATCAATACCCGCGCCGCCCGCCGAGTCGCAGTTGAGCGCCAACGCCAGCACATGGCGCGTATGGTCAGTGGAAAACGAGAGGTAGAAGGCGTCGCCTGGGCCTGGCTTCAGCGGGAAAAGCGCGATGCGGTTCTTCGCGACGCCCAGTTGGCGCAGGTCGTGTGTCGTCCAGGAGGAGGCGTCACTATGACTGGCGTTACGTGTGTAGGCTCCCGTCAACACCGGCGGGCGAATCACCAGGTCTTCTTCGGTGCTGAAGACAATCGCCGGGTTCGATTCCGTACGCACGGACGCAACCTCGGCGCCCGCGCCAATCTTGATCTCAGCGGGTTGCGCCGCCGACAGATAGAATGTCACTGGCCCACGCGCGGCGCGCGGCGACTCCAGCCGGACGCCAATGAGTTCGAGAAACTTGATGTAATTCTTATCCGGCGTCTGATTGACACGATAGAGCAGCATATCGGTCATCCAGGCGAATAGCTCGATCAGCGTGACCCCAGGGTCGCTGACGTTGTGATCGGTCCACTCTGGGCAGTAGCGTGGGATCATGCTCTTGACCTGATCCACGATATCTTGAAAGTGGCGATCATCGAGAGAAGGTGAGGGCAGCGGCATCGATGAGGTCTCCTTTGGGACGTTCTAGCGCGCGGAGGAACGGGCCACGCGGGTCATTCCTCTCCCGGAATGCGATAGAAGGGAAAGACGAGTGAGCGGCTATCATGCGTCGCCTTGATTTCGTAGGAGATATCTATCAGCAGTCGGCCCAGATTCTCCGTATCCGGACGCGCAGTCACCTCTTTGACATGAATACGCGGCTCCCACATGCCAAGCGCCTCCTCGACATAGTAGGCGGCCAGCCCGGCGGTCGTCGCATCGTTGGGCGCGAACATCAGATCGTGAATCTGGCAACCAAACTCAGGGCGCATCACCCGCTGCCCTTTCGGCGTCAGCAGAATGATACGGATCGCCTCTTCGATATCGCGCTCCTGCCGCGCCAGCGCGATACGCCCGCGCGCATCGACCCCGACCGGGAACGCCCAGCCAACGCCCAGAAAGTCACGCATATGCCGCCCTCTACCTAATCCTACCCGATCATCACCGTACCCGTCGCGACCACTGTGCCCACCGGCATCGGAGCGGGATCGTTACACGTCATCGCGGTATCGCCCGCGCGCGCCGCTGGTTTGCCGTTTATCATCACCGTGGCGCTGCCCATCATGATCTGCCCCTGATTGGTCGGCGGTATCTGGAACGGGCCGCCCTGCGGGATGTGTGGCGGCGTATTATCCGCCGTGCTGCCCACCGTCGCCGCTGGCATCCCCATGATCTTCACGTTGGTACTCAGATTGCCGTCGAGTATGCCATTGAACGGATGTGGCAGCGGCGTGGGCACTGGCCCGCCCGGCGACGGAATCAGCACGATGTGCGTATCGACCGCCGTGATCTGGTCGCCCTGTTTGGCTGCTGGCTGCCCCATAGGTCTGCCCTCCCGGTCAGTTCAGATTGATGAGTGTGCCCTTGATATCTACGGTTGCATTGCTCTCGGCCTTCACGCCCGTCGCCCCCTGAATCTCGACCGCGCCCTGTGGCGCCTTCAACGTCAGATTCTGCCCGGCCTCGATGGAAATATTACCCTCCGCTTTGAACAAGGCGTCGCCACTGCACCGAATCTCTATCTGCTTCTCGCGCGCGTTCAAGGCTATCGCGTTCCCACTCGTGTCCACGATGGTAATGCCCTTCGTGTCATCGGATTCGAGAAACGCGATGTAGTGTCCCTCACGCGACTGGATGATGCGTAGCGCTACTTTGCCACCAGAGACCACTTTGGATGATGGGTATGGCGGCGCATCCTTACCATTCCAGAGGCCGCCAAGCACGTATGGATGATGGATGTCGCCCATCTCGAAGCCCACCAGCACCTCGTCGTTGACCTCAGGTATGAACTCTATGCCACGACTATTACCGGCCCCCACAGAGACGACACGCGCCCAATCGCTGGCGTGTTCGCTGGTCAGCGCCGGATAGCGCACCTTGACACGCCCCTGCCCATCAGGGTCGTTATTGTCGGTGACGATGCCGATCACCAGCCCCATCGCGTGCTGTGGAGCGGCGGCGGCCCCAATATGCTGCGGCTGAAGCACGCTCAGCAGCGTCGAGGGATGGAGGCCAGAGATGCTAAAGTGGGTCACATAGCCACTTTGAGCCGCATAGACGTGGGTGGCGCTGGTAATGAAATAGGTTCCGCCAAAGCGATCTCCTACCGCGCTTACCTGCACCGACGAGCCTGCGAGAATGGCGGGGTTGCCCGTACAGGTACCCTCCGCCTCGATGAAGCGGCTGGCGCGCTGATCGGCCAGCGCCTGCGCCAGATTGTCGGCCTCCGCCTGTGAGCGCACCGGGCGAACGACGCCCTGACTCTGCGCGTCCACATGGAAGGCTTCGTGCGCCAAATCACCACCAGCCTGTTTCTCGCCCACCTGCGGCGTGCCCTGCCCTTTGCGCGCATGGCCAACGATTTCCTGCCGCGTGGCCGGATCCCAGCCACGCACGGTGACATCGCTCGCCTGCCCAACCGTCGTCAGGCGCGGGCGAAACTCGCTCAGGTTGGCTCCCCACTCCAGCGCAATCGGCTTGCCCGCCGGGCTGGGCGGCTCGAAATGCAGCGCATCACCCTGGACGAAGAGCAGATAGCCAAGCGCGTCGGCGCGCCCGCGCAGAAACGCCAGGTTGGTCTGATTGTTCTGGAAGACATAGCGATGCACCTGTGTTGTTGGGCCAGATACCGCCCGCAGCCCGACCTCCTGCGCCACCTTCTTCACCAGGTCGCCATCGGTGACATTCTGAAACGAGCGTGTGTGCTGCCCGATGGAGAGCCGATGCAATCGGTCGAATGCGCGCACGGTGAGGATCTGCGTTGAGGGATGAAAATCAGGCTCAAGCTCGACGATCTCGCCATCGAAGATGCGTTCCTCGCCAGAGTCCCCACGCACCGAAACGATGACCGCCTTCCCTGGCGTCAGACTCTCGGCGTCGATCCATTTGAGATGGGGATCGTGCATCACTATCGTGGCCACGTCGGGCAGATGCAGGCTGCTCTCGACGGTGATCTCCATCACGTCGCGCATCAAATCCTCGAAGGCGACCGCGCCATCGAGCATGAGATAAAATTGACTGAGCAGCTTCGACGTATCAGCCATTCGGAATCTCCAGCACCGTTCCGGGTTCCAGTCGCCGTACACGTGTCAGGTGGTTGGCGTCGGCGATGCGCCGCCACTGGGTCGCGTCACCATATTCTTTATAGGCGATCCAGGCGAGTGTGTCACCCTCGTTCACGGTCCAGACGCGCTCGCCGCCAACCCCGCCCGACGTGGGATTCTGCTTGGGCAGCAGCGTCTCGTCTTTGATCTGCTGAAAGGAGACATCCAGCGTCGCCCGCACCGGAGTGCCATCATACATAAACAGCGTAAACTTCTGGTTAATACTGGTAATCACCGCATCGAACGTCCACGCCGACCCCCACTGAAAGCGCACCATGGGTGGCCGCGACTTGTGGGTCTTGGGGTCTTTCTTCGACGGATCAACCATCATGAGTTGCCAGATGGCATCGGTATACTCTTTGCGCACATCTTTGCCAGCGGCGTAGGTATCGAAGAAGAGCTGCATCTGGAGCGTCGCGGACTGGCCGCTGCCGAACTCGAGCTGCGGCATATTATGCCCTTTGGTCTTGCCAGGCGCCCACTGGTTGCGCTTCGAGAACGAGTATTCCTTTGGATTGAACATGCACTTGATGGGCGAGCCGCCACCATCGAGGTTGATGATTACGGCATGGGCCAGACTGGCATTGTCCATCTGCTACTCCTTGTCGCGTGTGTCGAGATGTCGAGATGGCGGCTGGCGGCTGAAGCCGCGCCTAAGGGATGCGCCAACGCATCCACAAAGCCCGCCTGCGCGGGCTGCAGACAGGCGCATCCACGCGCTTCTGACCTCGATGACCTGTACAATCGCACGTACTGTCGTGGATTGCACCCACCGCCAACACCTCGCACATTAGCCGAAGCGCCGTCGCTCCGCCGCCAGCCGCCGCTTGAGAATCGCGTGAACTTGCTGCGCCAGCGCGTCCAGGTCAGGCTCTGGCATGTCGCCCTCGTGCGCAGTCGCCGCGTGGCGCGCCTCGCCTTCGGCGTCGGGCAACGAACGACCACGCTCGGCGCGCTGCGTACCAGGAACATCTGATGATGGCGCGGGAGCAGGCGCTGGCTGGCCCGGTTGCTGCTGCGCTGATTGTGGCGCTGGCGCGGACGATGACATGGGCGGTGGCGTACTGGCGGGATTTGTCAGCCATTCTGGCAGCGGCTCCCACGGCGCGGGCAGATTGCCCCAGATGTCGCGCGTGTTATCCCGCTGATAGCGCTCACGCGATGGTAGTTCGCCGGGCGCTGACTGTTCCGCTACGGGCGACTGCGCTGCGATGGGAGCAGCGCTACGCGTTCGGGCAATGTTGGTGACGCGCGCCTCGACCCATCCCGCCTGCGACTCTTCGTCCGCTGGAGACATCGCTGGCTGAGACGGTAGCTGTGGCGCCTGGGCAATGGGTGGCACGAATCGTGGCGTGCGCCGATGGGCGACGTGCGTCAACTCGTGCGCGAGCAGGCCAAGCGTCTCCGGCGTATCGGTTGCGTGCCCCGCGCCAAGCGCAATCGCGCCGCCATCGGTGAGCGCATCGGCGTTCTGGGTGGCTGTGACACGCTCCGCCAACGGCCCGCGATAGATCCGCACCCCCGCCGGATCAACGCCCGTCATCGTTCGTAGCGTCGCGCGCGACGAATCTGGCAGTGTGGCTGGCCGTTCCACCGCTGTTGGTGGCTGCGCGGGAGACGCAGGCGAGACGGGTGATGCAGGCGTCGCGGCTGGCTCGTGCTGCGCGGGCGCATAGGAGGCGCCGGGCGTCTGGCCAGCTTTCCCCTGCCCACGTTGCCTGGTGGGCTGCCCACGTGTCATGGGCGGCTCACTGTCGGGCTTCGCCTGGTTGGGCGGCGTGGGCTTTTCCGCCTGGCGCAGTCGTGCCAGCCAGGTCTGTGGCGTGCGGTCGGCATCGGTCGGCGGGAAGAGCGCATCTGACGCGCGCGCGGGCGGCGTTGGCGCGGCGCGCTTGCCACCACGGCGGCGGGGCGCTGGCACAGGCACGGGCGGCGTTTCGACGGCAGGGGCCGACGCTGACTCTCCACTCACCACGGCAGGCGGTTCATCCAGCGCAGGGAGCGGCTGTGGGGGCTGCTCATGGTCATCAGACTGAGCATCCGTCGCAACGTCAGCGCCGCTATCCGCATGCTGTCTCTGGCTGCGCGTCGGCCTGGGCGACCAGCGGCGCGTCTTCCTCGCTGGCTTCTTCCGCGACAGGCAGCGAGACGACGCCCGGCAGTTCGACAATCCGCGAGTGTGGACGCCGACCATCGGGGCGCATCGGCGCGCGCGCGGGTGGCTGCGTGTCCTCGGCTGGCGGCGTAGGCATCGTGGGCGATGCGTCATCCGCTGAGTCGCGCGTGCGCGAATCGTCCGAGACGGCAGGCGGCGTCTGCCATGTTGCGCTATCAGCCGGTGTGTCTGCCGCGGCTTCGGCATATTCGGGTAGGCGCGGGAGCAGCCGTAGCACCGTCTCAACTGGCGGCGTCAACCCATCGTCAATCGGGCCATCGCCCGGCGCGGCGCTCTCCGTCACGATTGAATCTCTCAGTGGCAGACGCCGCAGCACGCGACCCACCGGCAGCTGATAGCCATCGAGCGAGACATAGGCGGACGCATGGTGGCTCTTGGAAACGCGCGCCAGCAGCGGTTGGCCCGCCATCATCCGGCGAGCGAATCGCAGATGACGCAGGCTGCGTGCGGCGAGATTGTGCCGTACCATGTCCCCCACCCCACTCCCTTTAACCCAGTTCCAGCCCCGCGTGCGCCAGTTCCAGTGTCTCGACCGCAACGGCGGCGTCATGCGCGCTGAACTGCGGACCGATCCACTTGACCGGATACGCCTTGATCAGATTCCAATGCGCCAACTTGGCGCCCGTGACGTCATACATCACCAGCGAGATATTCTTCGCCGTAAACTTGCCTTGCGCCAGTTCGGCATACCACTTGAAAAACTCGTTCGAGCTTGTCATGCCCCGTTTCAGCGTCAGATTGCCCGACTTCGTGCGACCCGGCAGCCGATGCACAAAGTCATTGACGCCGCCCTCCTGGTACTCCATGACCTCCATCTCAAGCTGAAGGCCACTGACCTCGGTAAAGACGGCCTGCGCCATGCCACCTATTTCCACATAAAATCGGCAATTAGGATAGGAGTCAACGGCCATGGCTCACCCTCCCTGATCGGACGCCAGACCGCGCGCGCGATCCAGCCGTATCTCCGCCAGCATCAGGCGATAGACTTTCTCGGCCAGCGCCTCGATGTCGATGTCGGGCTGTCTCACCGTGTTCCGCGGTCTGTTCGGCAGGCTGCTGTTGCCATCTGCTGCTCAGATGGTCTCAGATGCGTCAGCCATGCGACTGCTCCCCGGCGAGATCGAGCGCGAAGCGGCTGCCGCAGGTGGGACACTGCGTCTCGATCAGGCTCGACTCCATCTCATTGAGCCGCACATACAACTCTTGCAGATAGGCGAAGTCCGACGAGAAGAGCCGCTCTACCACATCCGGCGTGGGCTGCCCAAGATCACCCAGTTGCGTAATCACGCGGCTTAGCAGCAGGATGCTCAGATAGCCCTCGTTGGCGCGCACACGCGGATCTTGCAGCGGCTCAACCTCGTCGAGTGCGGTGGCGAGCCGCATCGCGCCATGCCGATGGAGCGCGCCGTGCTCATCCACATAGCCACGTGGCAGCGTAAACTCGAATTCCGTCTGCAACATCACCACCACCGCCTCGTTTCAATCCGCACGCTAGCTCACGCGCTCGTAGCCCTCATGCGTGATTTCCAGCTCCTCGATGGCCACCTCGTTATTGCCAGCGTTGGCGCTGGGGCCAGTGAGTTTGCTCGGCCAGGCGTTGACGAAGTTCCAGCGAGCGACCTCGGCGCCGTCCTGGCTGTACATCACAATCGAGCCGTTCTTGCGGGCATCGTCAATCTTGCCCTGCTCCACCATCTTGCGCCACTGCCACATATCCATCGCGTCGGTGATGCCGCGTTTGAGCGTGATGTTGTTCCACTTCATCCGGCCCGGCACCTTCTTGATGATGTACTCACCCTTGGGGCCGCTGGCCTTATACTCCACCACCTCGTTCTCGCTGCCCAGGCCGCTGCATTCGCGGAACGCGCCCACAACCTGCCCCTGGAACTCGACGCCAAACCACGCGGAAACTACCGGATTCGCTGATGACATGTATCTTCTCCTCCAGCGCCAGACCAGCCGCCCCACCCATCGTGATACTGCTCGCCATCGGCAAAGCGGCCAGGATGCTGCTCTTGATTATGCGCCGCCACCGGCCCACTGGCTCAGGCGGAAGACAACAAATTCGGCGGGTTTGACCGGCGCCAGGCCAATATCGATGAACAACTGGCCACGGTCGCGCACATCCGGCGGATTCAGTTCCTCGTCGCATTTGACGAAGAAGGCCTCCTGCGGCGTGCGGCCAAAGAGCATGCCGTCGCGCCATGCGCCCGTCAGGAACGCCTCGACATCGCGCTTGACCCGCGCCCACAGATCGGGATCGTTCGGCTCGAAGACGACCCATTGGGTGCCGTGCTCGATGGACGCCTCGACGTAATTGAAGAGACGGCGCACGTTCACATAGCGCCAGGCTGGGTCGCTGCTGAGCGTGCGGGCGCCCCAGACACGCAGGCCGCGCCCGGTAAACGAGCGGATGCAGTTCACGCCGATGGGGTTGAGGGTATCCTGTTCGCCCTTGGTAATCTGCTTCGCCGCTTCGAGCGCGCCGCGAATCACCTCATTGGCGGGCGCTTTATGCACGCCACGCTCGGTGTCGCTCCGCGCATAGATGCCCGCGACATGTCCGCTCGGCGGCACGGCCAGCGGCCTGCCATCCGGGCCAGAGACCTTCACCCAGGGATAGTAGAGCGCCGCGTACTTCGAGTCGTAGTTCGTCTCGACCTCGCGCCACTTCTTCGCCTCTTGCGGGGAGAGATCGGGCAGCGGATCGATGATGGCGAAGCGGTTGCCCATGCGCTCGCAGTGCGCGATCATCGCCAGTTGCACCGCTTTGACGCCGTCGCGATCCAGCAGCTTGGCCTCATACGCCGCCATGACATCCGGGCAGGCCACCATCGTCACATCTTCGGCGACCTCCAGCCCCTCCAATCCGGTGCGCTCGGCTACGTCGCCAGTGATCTGTGGCGCCCGCACCTGTGGCAGCGCGCTGGGAGCGGCGGCCTTCAGCACATACGTGCCAGCCTCTGGCGTGCGCTCGGCGACGGCGCCGTTGGTCTGCTGCTCGGCGATGATGACAAGCTGGCTGGCCTGGTTGATCGTCTCGACCGGGCTTTTGCCCTTCTTGCCAAAGGTAATGTTGTCATACGTCTCGGTGACACTGCCCATGCTCACCTTCAGGGTGAAGGTATCATCGGCGGGCGATTCGCCACTCGGCGGCGCGACCTCCACCTGGATATCCTCGCCGGGCGCGCCCTTGGCGGCGACCGTCAACGCGGGTACGGCCTTCGAGGATCGGCTTGGCAACTGCACCGAGGCGCCTGCGCCGTCCTCTTTCGCCGGGGCGACGCGCGTGACATAGCAGCGACCGCCACCATTGAGAAAGTAGCCATAGACGGCGTGTGAGAGATAGGCGCCGGGCAGATGTGGATTGCGGCGACCGCCCTCTTCGAGCCGCCCAAACGTCTCGACATACTGTGACCAGTTCGTCACCAGCACCGGCTTGTTGGCTGGCCCAGCAGGCGCGAAGCCGACAAACGCGGCGGTGGCTGTGCCCACACCCTCAATGGGGCGAGGCCCGCTATCTACCTCCTGAATGTAGACGCCGGGAGAGAGATACTCAGGCATGTGCGGATCCTTTCGGTGTACTTGCAGGTGTTTGTCGCCAGATGCCAGATGCGTCGCCGGAATGCGGCGTACAAAGGGGAATGTTCTGGACGTCCAGATACCCAGGATCGCGAGGTTCGAGCGGAGCGCTCTTTGGTTGTTTACGACGCAGGCGGACGGCCCGAAGTCACAGAATCACGTTGTGTGCTAGCTCACAGCGTCGGGCTGGCGCCTCGGTATGCCTCCCTCCCGTATGCGCTGAGATCGTCATCATTTCGTATGTTGCCGCAATCCAGGTGTCACGTTTAAGGGACAGTCCCGGCCTTGAAAGGCCGGGGTAGGAACGACAGAGAGGGCGTAAACGCCCGGCAGGGCTGGCTCTGCTCGCCAAACGGGCGAGACGACGATTCATGGTCTCTGCTCTCCTACTCCGGCCATTTATGGCCGAGGGCGCATATTATCATTGTCAGTCCAACGTGATGTCATAGGATGCCGCGGGCACGGTGAGCGTCACTGCGCGCGGTCGGCCACCGGGCGGCGTCACTCGCAGGCGCAAAACGCCGTCCGAAACCGCTGACAGCACATACTCGCCAGCGGCGTTCGTCAGCACCGGCTCACGGGCGCTCCCCTCGATCAGCAGACTCGCGCCACCCACCGGCTCGCCCGATTTGCCGCGCACGACGCCACCAATATCGGTCGTCGTATCGGCCACTGGCGCGTCACCCGCGATGCGGCGGTACCGCAGGGTGCGCGTCAGCACGAGCGGCGAACGCACGACGACATCCAGATCGAGCGGCGCGGTGACGACATAGTAAATCGACGGGTGCGGCGTCACGCCCAGGCCGCCCCAGACATCGAGCAGCCGTCGCCCCTCATCCATCTGATTCGTCTTCGTCGCCACAGGAATCTCCCCATCACGCAACTCCTCTGGCAGCAGCTTGCCGGGTATTTGTGGATACTTCAGCAGCGTCGCCAGCACGCGCCAGAGCAGCCGATGCTCATCCTCGATTTCGGTGGTGAGCGCGCTGACCATGTAGCGCAGGTCTACCCGGCGCGGCGGCATTCGTCGCTCGGCGTGGTCGCTGGCGCGTGTCACCGGGAAGTTGCTCTGGCGCATCTCAGTATTCTCGACCAGATCGAAGAGAAACAGGCTGACCGTCGGACGCACCAGCCGATCCATCCGCTCACGGGTGGGCGGCTCGAACGAGATATCCACCTCGTCCGGGCTGATGCGCCCATACTCCCAGATGAGCCGTTGTAGCGCCGTGTGTATCTCAGTGAGCATGTATCTCTCCGCGCAACTCCGCCTCGCCTCATAGCCCTCATAGCCAGCCCCCAATCTCCGCCTCGGTCAGCGGCTTTTCCAGCTTGGCGTATTCGCCGCGGCTGGCCTGCAACAGGTGCGCCATACCCACTGGCTGCCCGGCGTCCGCCGCCAGAAACGCGGCGTTGAGCGCGATGTTGCGGATATTGCCACCGGCGACGTTGAGCCGCGCCAGATTGGCGAGATCGAGCCGCTCGGTGGGCGTGGCGTGCGGGAAGACGCGCCGCCAGATCTCCAGCCGCTGCGCGCTATCGGGGAACGGGAACTGCACGATGAAGCGGATGCGTCGCAGGAACGCCGTATCGAGCGCGCTGCGCAGGTTCGTCGTCAGAATCGCCAGCCCGCGATAGACCTCCATCCGCTGCAACAGATAGCTGACCTCGATGTTGGCGTAGCGGTCGTGGCTGTCCTTCACCTCGCTGCGTTTGCCGAAGAGCGCGTCGGCCTCGTCGAAGAGCAGAATCGCGCCGCCCTCCTCCGCCGCGTCGAAGACCCGCCGCAGGTTCTTCTCGGTCTCGCCGATGTATTTGCTGACGACCGATGAGAGGTCGATGCGGTAGAGATCGAGATGTAGCTCGTGCGCCAGCACCTCGGCGGCCAGCGTCTTGCCGGTGCCGCTTGCGCCCGCGAAGAGCGCGCTGATGCCCAGCCCACGGCTGCCGTGCGCGGCGAATCCCCACGACTCGTAGACCGTCGCCCGCTGGCGTACATGCGCGGCGATCTCATGCAACGTCTGGCGCTGCGCATCTGGCAGCACCAGGTCATCCCAGCCCGCCACCGGATCGATCCGCTGTGAGAGCGCCTCCAACGCTGGCCGCGCCTGTTCGCGACAGGCATCCCACAGCGCGACATCGAGCGGCGTCTCTGGGGCTGCGGCGAGCGTGCCCCGCGCCTCGGCGCAGGCGGAACGGATAGCGGTCGCGCCGAGTGTAAACTGCGAGACCAGCACATCGAGACGCCCATTCAGCGCGGCGCCATCGTCCCCAATCGCGCCCTGCCAGACGGCGCGCTGCTCCTCGGTGGTGGGACGCGCCACATCGAGCGTCACCGTAGAGCGGTGGGGCATCCGCCGACGCTCGCGGCTCGCCAGCAGCATGTGGCGCGCGAATCTGCTCGCAGACGCGCGTGATCGCCGCTGCCCTCAGATAGTCCGCGCCGTCGCTCTCGTCGCATTCCAGCAGCAGCGCGCTCTGGGTCAGCAGCAACTCGCGCTCGCAGAGACGCAGCAGCAGCCCCAGATCGGCGGGCGCGGTGGGCAACGTCTCGGCGGGGAGCGCCAACAGACGCAGGCCAAGGCGGTCGCAGGCGGCGGCGGCAATCGCACGCTTGCCCGCGAGATCGTCGCCACACAACTGCATCAGCGGCAGGCTCCCAGGCTGTGCGCGCTGCCACGCGCCGACGATCCGCTGCGCCAGCAGGTCGTGTGAGGGTACCAGATCAGGCGGCGCATCAACGGGTAGCACGATGCCAGCGAGGCGCTCGTCGGGCGATGCGAGTCCGGTGAGGTAGTGCAAGACTGATTCGTCGATATGCAGCGGCGTGGTGGTGATGGCGTTGCCCTGGCTCAGTTCGACCAGTCGCCAGCGGCGCAGCGGCCCCTGCGGCAGGAGCGCGCTCCAGTGGGCGTCGCCAAGCGCGGCGAGCGCCAGCGCAAACGTCGGCCAGGGGCGCGTGGGATCACCCTGGGCGCTTGCGCAGAGCGGGGCAAACCGGCCATCCAGTTCGATGCCCGCGCAGAGCAGCAGCACATCACGCTCGAAGGGCGAGAGGCCGAACACCTCACAGAGCCGTTGCAGCGCGGCGGGCTGCACGCCCATCATCTTCGGCAGAGCGACCGCTGGCGCAGCGAGCGTCAGGCGATTCGTCGCTGGCGGCGCTGGTGGCCCGACGGCGCTCCACATGCCGCTCCAGCGCGAGACGGACACGCTCCAGCGACGCCATGAGATAGCGCTGGTTGGCGCTATGCCATGTCTGCTGTGTCGCCTGGTTCGCTCGGTCTGCTCGGTCTGTTTGGTGGCTGCGCCCATCGGAATTCACCTGCTTTATCGCGACATCATTGGGTGCGACTGCGCGGCGCCGAGACGACGACATCGGGCGCGGCGCGCATCAGGACGGACGCCTGATAGGTCGCCGAGAGCCGATATCGGGCCTGGAGCGCGGACCAGAGTTTGGTCAGGTCTTCCATACTTAAGAATTCAGGAGCAAGGGTGATGCGGTCAATGGAGTCGATCACATTCGCGAAGATTTGCGCGCCTGAGCCGCCACGTTCGGCCTGAGCCGCCAGCGTCGGCGCAATCGTCTCGCGGGTGAGCACGGGCGTCTCGTGCAACAGTTCCATCGCGCTCCCCAGCAGCGTTTCGGCGTGATAGTCGCGCTCGCCATAGGCGGTGAGCAGATAGTGCAGATCGAGCGAGAGCGGCACGGAGCGTCCGCCGTTTTGCGGCGCGCCACTGGCGGGGATCGCGCGCCAGGCGGTGTTGGGCGTGATGCGATAGAGGTAGATGTTGAGCTGGCTGCGCTCGTCGGAGCCGGTGGTGATGCGGTCAGGCGGCAGGGCGGTGACGGCAAGCTCGCCGACGACAGCGGTCGCGCCGTGCATGACCAGACCGTTTTCCAGCACACTCTTGATGACGCTGGTGACTGACGCAATGCTGAGCGGGCTGCTCATCTCGCCCCATCCCCTCGAACGACCCAATCATCCCACTACACGACGTGGACGGCTGCTCTATCCTGCTGCTGGGGAATCTCCATACATAGACGGATGGCATGGTTAGTGGGTGACGCGCCAGGTGGTGTGGCCATTATAGCACGGCCAGCGTCCGCAAGCGAGACGGCAATAATGCTGAGGAAGGGGCGACACTAGCGGAGTTCTCCATTGGTGGGTAGGTCATCTTTCCGAAGACGATCAACCGCGCCAAAGGCAATCAATCATGTGGAGGATGATTGCCTTCGGCGGATTTGATCGCCTTCGGCAAAGTCCGTCTGATACCATCTCCGGTTGAGATGTTGTGATGGGCAGACCTCTCCCGGCCTGTCGGCCACCCTCCCCTACGAGGGGAGGGACTGGGCGACCAGTGTGGCCATCTGGGCATCCTCTCTGAGCTCCCCTCCCTTTTAGGGGAGGGGCTGGGGGAGAGGGTCGTCCAACGACAACCAGCTCAACAGACTTGTTATTACATGGTAAAAATGGTAAAAGCGCATAAGCCAGGGGCTTGCCTGCAATGGCATGGAGGGAGGCGGCCTTCCCAGGAGCGGATGTGCGCCACCCCCCGTGGAGATGTGCCGAAGGCGATCAAATCTGCCGAAGGCGATCATCTCAACATATTGATCGCCTTTGATGGCGCGTTGATCGCCTTCGGCAGATGGCGTTCTCTGTGCGCTGTCAGGCACGGACAAACCCCGCAGGCCGCGCACCCGCGCTGCCATCGCCAATCTTTCACCCGCCCAGCGCCGTGGCCCGCGCCTCCGCCTCCTCGGCCTCTTTGGTACGCCCCAGGCCACGTAGCGCCTCGGCCTTGTGTTGCCAGCCAGCGGCGCTTCCAGGCTCCAGCGCGAGTGATTGCTCGGCGGCGGCCAATGCCTCGCTGTCGCGTTTCAACTCAGTCAACACAGACGCCTTGCCGCGCCACGCCATCGCATCCGTGGGTACGAGCGCAACCTCTTGCTCAAATGCTACAAGCGCCTCAGTATAGCGTCGCAAACCGTAGAGCACGTTGCCCTTGCCATGCCAGGCAAAATCATTCTTGGGGTCGAGTGTGAGCGCCTGCTCGTACGCTGTCAGCGCTTCACTATAGCGATCCAAACTGTAGAGTGCGCTGCCCTTGTTATTCCAGGTGACAGAGTTGCTCTGGTTGAGGCTGATAGCGCGCTCGTTGGCAGTTAGCGCCTCCATGTAATGACCCAAATCGTCGAGCATAGAACCGAGGCTGCTCCAAGCGGTAAACGAATTGGGATCGAGTTGGGTGGCGCGCTCGAAGAGGGCCAGCGCCTCGGCATGCTTGCCCTGCCCTTTCAGCGCCTTGCCACGGGTGATGAGATCGTCCACGCTCTCCGTCGGTTGCGGCGCAACGGGTGCTGGCGCCTCGCCAGCAGGGGTCAGCGCCAGCAGACGCAGCGTGTGGTTAATCGCCTCATGTTGAGGGTAGGGTTTGTCGCCTGGCCCTTCGACACGGCGAAAATCTTCGAGCCAGAGCATCGCGTTCCAGTCGCTCTGGTCGAGTTGCTGCGCCACAATGGGCAGCATGATGCGATTCGGCTCGCGCCGGTACAGGTTGAAGGCCCATTTGCACTCCTGCCTCACCCAGTCGGAGGCAAAGGCCGCCTTGGAAACAACGAGCAGGAAAACGGGGCGCGTCGGCAATTGCGCGCTGATCTCGTCCAGCAGTTGGCCAGTGCCCAGGTGCGTCTCGTCGTACCAGACATCGGCCCCCGCGCCACGCAAGGCGTGGGCAAGCGCGTTGGCAAAGTCGCGATCAGCGGAGCTATGGCTGAGGAAGATGCGTATCTGCGCCATTGGATACCCCTCCACACGGCAAACGAAACAGCGGGCAACCTTGCGGACATTTTAGCACAAGGGGGAATCCATCTCTCGGCCATCAATGTGGTTTCCTGTGTTGATTGGGACAGCGCGGGCGCAGACCTCACCCCCAACCCCTCTCCTGCGAGGAGAGGGGAGTACGCGGGTTGCCATCCGCCACACTGGTGGTTCAGTCCCTCCCCTTGTAGGGGAGGGTGGCCAAAGGCCGGGAGAGGTTCGCGCCGCGATGAGCCGATCAACACAGGAAACCCGCATCAGCCGCCAGCCTGCCCCAGCAAACACGATGAACGTCTACTTCCCCGGTAGCATATACTGATGGTGGCTGTATCGATGTAGGAGAGGACAACCATCATGGGAACGCTGCACCCAATGACCTTCGCGGCGTTACTCAGACGTTTCCGGCGGGCGAGCGGGCTGACGCAGGCTGAGCTGGCCGAACGCGCCGGACTCAGCCCGGAGGCGATCAGCGCGCTCGAACGCGGCGTCAATCGTACGCCCCGACGCGAGACTATCGAACTACTGGCCGATGCGTTGGCGCTCGCGGGACCGGAACGCGCGCAGTTCGAGCAATCGGGCCGCCGCCGCATCGCGCCGCTCTCACCATCGCAACCGACGATCCCGTCGCCAGCGCATACCGCCGCGCCATTCGTCGGGCGCGCCCACGAGCGCACCCTGATCGAGCGTCTGCTGGGGGATCGTTTTCCGCTGGCGCTGTTCTTCGCGGGTGAGCCAGGCGTGGGCAAGACGCGACTGCTCTATGAGGCGGTCGCCACCGCAACCGGCGCGGGCTGGACCGTCCTCATGGGGAACTGCTCACAGGCGAGCTACCAGGATCCCTACGCGCCACTGCTCGGCATGATCGGGCGCGACATCGCCGCCCGCCAACCTGCCGACCTGAAGTCCGCGCTCCAGGGCTGCGGCTGGCTGGTGCGGTTGCTGCCTGAGCTGGCCGAACGCGACACTATCCAGTTGCCGACGTGGACACTGGCGCCCGAACAGGAGCGACGGCTGATGTTCGCGGCGGTGGCGCGCTACCTGGGCAACATCGCTGGCACGGCGGGCACGCTGCTCATCCTCGACGATCTGCAGTGGGCTGGCTCCGACGCGTGTGACCTCCTGGCGACGCTGGCGCGCACCCCAACCACGGCGCCGCTGCGGATAGTTGGCGGCTACCGCAACACCGAGACGCCCGCTGGCGGCGCACTTGCCGCGACGCTCACTGGCCTCGAACACGAAGGGCTGCTCCATCAACAGACGCTCGCCCGGCTCACCGAGGAGGAGTCTGCCGCGTTACTGCGTGAGTTGCTCTCCGAAGGCCCTGCAATCGGCGCAGAGACCCAGGCGCACGTGCTACAGCAATGCGGCGGCATCCCTTTCTACCTCGTCAGTTGGGCGCAGACGCTCGCCAGCGGGACGCTACCAGTGGGCGAAGATGAGGCGCTGCCGTGGGACGTGATGCAGAGCATCCGCCGACGCATCGCGACACAGTCCGAGGTGGCTGGCGAGGTCTTGCAGACGCTGGCGGTTGCGGGCGGCAAGGCGTCGCTCCGGCTGCTGCGTGATGTGCTGCTCGCCAGCGGACGGAGCGAGGATGACGTGGTCGCCGCGCTGGAATCTACCGCGCGCGCCCGGCTGCTCGATGAGACGGGTGACGACGCCTACCAGTTCGCCAGCAATGTGATCCGCGACGTGGTGGCGCGTGACCTCAGCGCCGCCCGCCGAACAACATTGCATCGCCGCATCGCGGGGGCGCTAGAGCGCGAGCCAGGCGAGCCGCAGGCCGAGATGCTAGCGTTCCACTATCTCCACGGCGACGAGCCAACCAAGGCGCTGGAATATCTCGAACGCGCGGGTGATCGCGCCGTTGCGATGCAGGCGTACGCCGCCGCCGAGGCCGCCTATGCGAGTCTGGTCGAGCGGCTGGATCACCTCGGTCGTACACGCGACGCCGCCCACGCGCGCGAAAAATGGGGCAGGGTGCTCTGTGGCATCGGCCACTACGATCAGTCATTGGCGGCCTTCGAGCGCGCACAGGAGGTCTATCACAGCGCGGGAGACGCCGATGCGCGGGCGCGGCGTGCTGGCGCAGATCGGCCAGGTATACGCCGACCGTGGCGCCGCCCGCGAGGGACTGCAACGGCTGGCGCCTGCGCTGACCCCCGACGCGACACGCGGCGTCACGCCTCAGACGTTGGCGGCGCTGCATGATGTTCACGCGCAGCTACTCCATGTCGGCGGGCAGTATCGCGAACAACTGGTGGAGACGGAACAGGCGGCTGACTATGCCCGCGACGCTGGCGATGAGCCGCTGCTCTGCCAGATTCAGATGCGCCACGGCAACGCGCTGCGGATGTTGGGGCAATTGCGCGAGGCCAGCCAGACACTCGAAGACGTGATCCAGGTCGCAGAGGCTATCGGCGATCCGCGCATCCTCTCGCAGGCGCTCGAAAACGTCAGCGTCGTCTATCTGCTGCAAGGCGACCTCGACCGTTCAACACGCTATGTCGAGCGCGCGCTGGCGCTGGTGGGACAGTTAGCCGACCCGCTCGCCACCGAACTGCTGCTCGTGCGACGCGGCCTCAACGCCTATGCGTCGGGCGACTGGCGACAGGCGCGCGAAAGCTACGACCAGGCGCAGGCGACGGCCCGGCAACTGGGCGCGTCCTGGGTCTCGCCGTATGTCGCGCTTGGCCCCGGCCAACTGCGGCTGGCGCAGGGCGAACCTGATGCCGGGGGCGACCTGCTGGAGGAGGCGGTGGCGCTGGCCGAACAGGCGGGCGACCTCCAGGCGTTACGCTGGGCGCAGACCGCACTGGCCGAGCGTGATCTGCTGGCGGGGCAGCCAGACGCGGCGCGCGCTCGTCTGGCGCCGCTGCTCGACCGTCCCGGCCAGCAGGAGGGGCTGGTGACGTATCTGCTCCCCTATCTGGCGTGGGCGTCCCTCGAACTGGGCGATGACGGCGCCGCCGCAGAACAGCTAGACGAGTGCCTGACGCGCGCAACCACTGAAAACATCCGGCTGGCGCAGGTGGATGCGCTGCGCGTGCGGGTGATGCAGGCAATGCGCCGGGGCGCATTCGCGGACGCCGAGCAATCGCTGGACGACGGGCTGCGTCTCAGCCGCGAGCTACGCTATCCCTACGCCGAGGCGAAGCTGCTCTATGTTGGTGGGCTGGCGGCGCTGGCCCAGGGCAACGACGCAGCGGCGCGCGAACGGCTGCGACAGGCGCAGGCGGCGCTCACGACGCTCGGCGAGGGTCTCTATCTGCCGCACGTTGAGCAGGCGCTCGCTCGCCTGGCGTGATAGCTACCACGCGACGCTTTCACGGCATGCGATAATGGCCACATGCTGAAGCAGAGATAGAAGAATAGCGGAGGACACACATACATGGCTGACTTTACCCCCCAACCCTCGGACAAATTCACCTTCGGCCTGTGGACCGTTGGCAACATCGGGCGTGACCCCTTCGGGGACCCGGTGCGCCCGCCGCTGCCCCCAGTCGAGGCGGTGCATCTGCTGGCCGAGGTCGGCGCATGGGGCGTCAACTTCCACGACAACGACCTCGTGCCGATTGACGCGACGCCCGCCGAGCGCGACCGCATCGTACGCGACTTCAAGGCGGCGCTGGCCGAAACCGGGCTGGTGGTTCCGATGGCGACGACCAACCTCTTCTTCGATCCCGCCTTCAAAGATGGCGCATTCACCGCCAACGATCCACGGGTGCGCGCCTACGCCCTGCAGAAGACCCTGCGCGGCAATCGATCTCGGCGTCGAGTTGGGCGCGCACACCTATGTCTTCTGGGGTGGTCGCGAGGGTGTCGAGACGGACGCCAGCAAAGATCCGGTGGAGAGCCTGAAACGCTATCGCGAGGCGCTCAACTTCGTCTGCGGCTACGTGCGCGACCAACACTACGACCTGCGCATCGCGCTGGAACCGAAGCCCAACGAGCCGCGCGGCGACATGTATCTGGCGACCGTCGGCGCGATGCTGGCCTTCATCGCGACGCTCGATGCGCCTGAGATGGTCGGCGTCAATCCCGAAATGGCGCACGAGCACATGTCGGGCCTGAACTTCCTGCATGCCGTCGCCCAGGCGTGGGACGCTGGCAAGCTCTTCCACATCGACCTCAACGACCAGGCGTTTGGCCGCTTCGACCAGGACTATCGCTTCGGCGCGCACAACCTCAAGTCGGCGTTCTTCCTGGTCAAGTTTCTCGAAGATGTCGGCTATGATGGCTCGCGCCACTTCGACGCCCACGCCTACCGCACCGAGGATCGCGAGGGCGTCAAAGACTTCGCGCGCGGCTGCATCCGCACCTATCTGATGCTGAGAGAGAAGGCGCGCCAGTGGCATGCCGACGGCGAGATCGCGGCGCTGCTGGCGGAGATCAACGCCGACGATGGCGCGATGGCCCCCTACCAGGGAGCCTACAGCGCGGAGAAAGCCGCCGCGCTCAAAGACGCCACCTTCGACCGGCAGGCGCTCGGCGCGCGCGGTCTCGCCTATGAGCGGCTGGATCAGCTGACCATCGAGCTGCTGTTGGGGCTGCGGTAGCTGACCATGGGCGGAGGGTACCAGATCATGCCACGCCGCACACTCTTGCTCGGCATCGACCTCTCGACGACCGGCGCCAAGGCGCTGCTGATCGACGAGGCGGGAACGGTCATCGCCAGCGCATCCACGCCGCTGACACTCTCCACGCCCCATCCACTCTGGGCTGAACAACAGCCGCAGGACTGGTGGCAGGCGACGGTCGCCAGCATCCGGGCGGCGCTCGCGATGGCGGCGGCCAGTGGCGCTGAGGTGCGCGCCGTTGGGCTAACCGGCCAGATGCACGGGCTGGCGCTGCTCGATGCGCAGGGGGAACCGCTACGCCCGGCGATTCTCTGGAACGACCAGCGCACCGCCGCCGAATGCGATGAGATTCGCGCGCGTGTCGGACGGAGCCGCCTGATCGCCGTGACCGGCAACGACGCCCTGACCGGTTTCACCGCGCCCAAGGTGCTCTGGGTGCGCCGCCATGAGCCAGAGGTCTATGCCCGCGCCGCCCATATCCTGTTGCCCAAAGACTACATTCGCTACCGCCTGACCGGCGACTTCGCGATGGACAAAGCCGACGGCTCCGGCACGCTGCTCTTCGATCTCGCGGCGCGCGACTGGTCGCCAGAGGTGACCGCCGCTCTCGATATCCCCCGCTCGTGGCTGCCACCCACCCACGAGGGGCCAGAGATCACTGGCGCGATCAGCGTCGAGGCCGCCGCGCTTACGGGGCTGGCGGCGGGCACACCAGTGATGGCGGGTGGCGGCGATCAGGCGGCGCAGGCGGTAGGCGTCGGCGCCATCGAGCCGGGCATGGCGGCGGTGACGCTGGGCACATCGGGCGTCGTCTTCGCCGCCACAGCCACGCCGCTCTTCGAGCCAGAGGGACGGCTGCACGCCTTTTGCCATGCCGTGCCGGGACGCTGGCATCTGATGGGCGTGATGCTCTCGGCGGCGGGCAGCCTCCAGTGGCTGCGCGACACGCTCGCGCCCGGTGTCAGCTTCGATGCGCTGATGGCAGAGGCCGCCCAGGCGCCTGCCGGAAGCGAGGGGCTGCTCTTTCTGCCCTATCTCTCCGGCGAGCGCACGCCCCATCCCGATCCGCTGGCGCGTGGCGCGTGGGTGGGGCTGACGCTGCGGCACACGCGGGCGCATATGGTGCGCGCCGTGCTGGAGGGCGTCGCGTTTGGCCTGCGCGATGGCTTCACATTGCTGGCGCGGGTGGGTCTGGGCGAGATGGCGCGTGCGCGCGTCTCTGGTGGCGGCGCGCGGAGTCCGCTCTGGCGCACGATTCTTGCCAGCGTTCTGGCTATCCCGCTGGAAAGCGTCGCCGCGAGTGAGGGCGCGGCCTATGGCGCGGCGCTGCTTGCCGGAGTCGGCGCGGGAGTCTGGCCCGATGTCGCCGCCGCCTGCACGGCTACTATCCAGTCAGGCGAAATGACCACGCCCAACGGCGACTGGCAGGCTGAATACGAGCGGCTCTATCCCATCTACCAATCGCTCTATCCCGCGCTGAAACCAGCGTTCGCCGCGCTGGCCGATGGTTGAGCGCCTCATGAATGGCGCGGGGCAGCGCCTTGCTGCTCCGGGATCGGTGCTGCGGCTGAATGCGCGCCATTGCCATCTGCCGCTGAGTCGCCATTGCTGGCTATGAGCGACGCGGAGACATCCACGGTTGGTGGCTTGCCAGGTGGCTCAGTGGTCTCCTCGAAGAGGGGTGAGTGCTGCGTAATCCGGTCGTAGAACGACTCGCCAACGGTAAAAAATACCGCGACGATTGGCCCGGCAAAGAACGCGCCCCAGACGCCGCCCCACTTCGCGCCGAGCAGCAGCGCGGCAAAGAGAATAAGCGGGTTCACGCCCAGCGTCTTGCCGAAGACACGCGGCGCGATGAGTTGGAGCGCTATCTGCTGCGCGACGATCAGCAAGAGGCACAATACCAGCGCCTTGCCGAGCAGTTGATCGTTCGGCGTCTGCAACAACACCAGCAACAATGGCGGCACAAACGCGCCAAATGAGCCAATAAACGGAATCATCATAATCAGGCCCGCCAGCAGCGACGCCAGAAAGCCGTTAGGCTCGCCAAGCATCAGCAAGACGAGCCAGGTAAATATGGCGTAGATCGTGGCGACGATAATCTGCGCGCGGAAGAAGCCGCCAAAGGTGTCGTTGACGTGCCGCTGGAACATGCGAATGTCTGGCGCCCACCTGGGGGGCAGCTTGGCGACGATACCCTCGACCAGCCGCCTGCCATCCAGCATCATGTAGAACGAGAGGATGATAATGAGCGCGGTATCGAAGAGGATCGTCAGGATCGAGGTGACCAGCGTGGTCGCAAAGTTGACCGCGTTGTTCGCCAATGAACCAGCCCAGCCGGGCACCTGCTGCGAGATTTGCGTGACGATGTGCTGCGCGTCATTTTGTGAGAAGCCGAAACGGTGAAGCACATCAACCATGCTCTGATTGAGCGCGACCAGCCGCTCGGCTGAGAGATCTGACTTGATCTCCTCCGCCAGTTGCGTCACCTGCGATTGCAGCGCTGGCACCAGCAGAACGATAGCGCCCGAAATGACCACCAGCAGCGCGATATAGACCAGCGCGACCGCTAGCACCCGTGGGAATTTGCGGCTGATGAGAAAGTTCGAGACCGGAGCGAGGACGAAGGTGACAACCCATGCCAGGAAGAAGAGCAGCAAGATATCGCCGACCGAGGCCAGCAACGACCATACGATACTGATGACCCACATGGCGACGAGGATCGTCACCAGGCCCAGCAGTATGCGCAGTACACGATGCCGATCTAAGATATCTCGCCTATCCACGGGGATTGCGCCTCCCTGAGAGGGGTCTGTCTTCCATAAGCATAGGACGTACCATGCGTGCCATGTCGTTTCAGTCTACCACGACACATCCCCGTTCAGGAGGAATCTCAAACTTCTAGGCTTTGAGCGCGCCTATGAGCAGTGGCTCGACGCCAGCAATGTTCTTCACGAGTTCGCTGGGGATCGCATAGCGCTGTGCGAGGAACGTGGGACTCGTATAACTCACCAGCGTCTGCCCGGCCTCATCCTGCCAGACGAGCGCCTTGAGCGGCAAATCGAGCGCGAGCAGCGGCGACGCGATCATCAGCGGCGTGCCTGAGCGTGGGCTGCCAAAGATGAGCACATGGGCGGGCTGCATCTTCAGGCCAACCGACGCTGCGGCGCCTGTGTGGTCGATATGCGCGAACAACATCAATCCGTGCCCGGTGATCGCTGCCTCGATGCGCGCAATCGTTTCTTCGACGCTGAATGGGCTGGCCAGCGTCACGATGCCCTCTGGCTGATTGGTTGGCTGCATACATCCTTCCTTCCTTTTTCTTCGGCCACATGCGTTATGAATGCGCCAGCAGCGCGCGCAGGCGATCATGGGGCAGCGCGTGGAGCGTGTGGCCGTCGCGCCCGCGCATCGTGGTCGCCGCCAGCAGCGCGTTGATGACCGCCTCTTCTGTCGCCTCCACCACCGCGTCGAAAATCGTGTTCAGCCCGCGATTATCATAGCTGCCCTCGCTCAACATCGTGATATTCACCCGGCCACCGGGCGCGCGATAGGGGATGCGCTGCGCCGTCGAGAACGCCAGGATGATCTCGCCGCTGCCGTCGCCCGCCGTCGAGCCGGTGCGCGCCAGCCCCAGCCCGGCGCGCTTGGCCAGCCGCCGCAACGTATGGGCATGGAGCGGCGCATCGGTCGCAACGATCACAATACACGAGCCGTCGGCCGTTGGCTGCTCCGGCATCAGGTCGGTGATGGCGCGGCCAATGGGCGTCCCTGCGATGGTAAGTTGCGGTCTGCGGCCAAAGTTCGTCTCGACCAGCACGCCAACGGTGAACGTGCCCGCCTCGATGGCGACGACCCGCGATGAGCTGCCAATGCCGCCCTTGAAGCTGAAGAGCGCCATGCCCGTGCCCGCGCCGACGCAGCCTTCCTCGACCGGCGCGGTACTGGCGTTATCCAGCGCGGCCCAGACATCTTCTTCGGTGAGGGCGAAGGTCAGGTGGTCGTGCAGGAAGCCATCATCACATTCGGCGACGACGGCCAGCGGTATCTCGTCACGCGCCTCCTGTGGATAGCGCCGGGCGAGGTAGCGGGTGGTGGCGTGCAGCGCGATGCCCACGCCCGATGTGCCGGTCAGCACGATGGGTGAGGAGAGCAACCCCCATTCGTCAATCACCGAGCGGCAGGTCATCTCACCATAGCCGTTCAGGGCGAAGATGCCCGCATAGAGCCGTTCGAGCATGGGGTGGCCGTCGTGCGGCCAGATGGCGGTCGCGCCCGTACGCACGTCGTCGCCGCGAATCAGGGTCGTGTGGCCCACGCGCACCCCCGGCACATCGGTCAGCGTATTCGACGGCCCGGTTGGCAGCGCGCCGATGGCGACGCCGAAATCGCGCAATCGCTCCGCAGTTGGCATCTCTGGAATCTCCCTTCGTCAACGTCAGCTGGTGATACAATGCCTGCTGCTGGCGGTTCCTGTGTACTTGTTGTACCCCCTTGGAGGACGAAATGACACTACGATATATTAATCCACCCACGATTGCGCATCCCACCGGATACACCCATGTCGTCGAGGCGACAGGCGCCCGCACCTTCTATATTTCCGGGCAGGTGGCGCTGGATGCTTCGGGCGCCATCGTCGGCCAGGGCGACATGCGCGCGCAGGCGCAGCAAGTCTTCGCGAATCTTCACGCCGCGCTCCAGGCGGTCGGCGCGAGCTTTAGCAATGTGGCCAAGCTGACGTATTTCATCGTCGATATGACGCAGATGCCGGTCGTGCGCGAAGTGCGCGACCAGTTTATTCAACCGGAGCAACTGCCCGCGAGCACCGCCGTCGAGGTGCGCCGCCTCGCCCGCGAAGAGTTCCTGCTCGAAATCGAGGCGGTTGCTGTGCTGGGCGGGTAATAGCGTGGCTGGCGGCTGAAGCCGCGCCTAAGGGCTACGCCGCAAAGCCTGCCTCCGCAGGCTGCAGACGCGCGCCATCGGGGCATCTGGTGGGCAACGCTCCGTGAAACCTGCGCAGGCAGGTTTTGTGGCCGGAGGCCGCTTCAGGCGCGGTTTCAACCGCCCGCGCCCCCAGAAGCGTGTCCCCAGTATTTTGTAAAACTGCATCAGCCGCGCCTGAACTTCATCACACTGGATGGAGTTCGAAGACCCTTCGACCCTCGGCCGCTGCCACCGGATCATTGAGATCGACACCATCGACGATGCGGATGAACTGGACACCGAACGGAATGCTTCGCGCGAGAGGGCCGAGGACATCGCGGAAGTACGCAACGCGCTCCGTCGGATCCAACTCGGTCGCAGTGACTTCTTCGGTCCGGCGGCGCACGGTGATGGTCGCGCGTCCGGCAGCGCGCAGATTGCGCACCCATTGAACCTCGCCCCAGGGCGCCCAGACCCAACGCCTGCCTCCTGCCTCAATGATCGCCAACGGCGTGGTGCGCGGCTGGCCACTCTTCCGGCCGCGAATGGTGACGAGCCTGTTGACGCCCAGTGGCACGCCAGCGGCCAGCAGAAACTTCAGGATTGGGCCGAAGAACCGAACCCGCCGTGGAATGGGAATACTTCCGCTCTGTTCGCGTGGCGCCAATGCGACCTTCTCCATACGATCACCCATGTGGGTAGCTCCTTTTCTTGCGCCAGTTCATTTGGGCGCTACACAGGAGACCCGCAAGAAGGCGCGGATGTGACATGACGTGACGTGACCGCCGCCTGAGGACCCGAATCTTCAGCCCGTGACCTTGGAGAGATCCAACTGGCCGAGCCGGTTCGGATCCGCGAGCACGTCGATTGCGACGATCCTCCCACCCTTGACCGTCAGGGCCAGGATCGCAAATGGACTCCCGTCGGGCGCCCAGGCGATGCCCCCTGGTATCCCGTTCACGAGGATCCGCGTCGACGTTTCCACAAACCGACGGAAGGACATCGCTTGCTCGGCGACGGCCTGCGCGCCGCGCACGAGGGAGACCAGATCTGGACGCGCCACCCCGCCATCAGAGCGCAGCACGACGTCTGGATCGAGGACGGCGAGCAGTCGGTCGAAGGCGCCAACACGCGCCGCAGCAAGGAAGGCGTCGACGACGGCCCACTGGCCATCGAGATCGACGTCGGGCACGGGGGCGCCCTGAACCCGGCGACGCGCACGGCTCGCCAGCTGCCGGGCCGACGTCTGGCGTTCGGCCAACGATCAGTGCGATCTCCTCGAACGGCACGGCAAAGATGTCGTGCAGCACGAAGGCGACCCGTTCGGCGGGCGTCAGGGAGTCGAGGACAACGAACAATGCGAGGCCAACGGAATCGCCCAGCAAAGCTTCCTGCTCAGGATCGATTCCCTCCTCTGGACTCACGATAGGATCCGGGACGTGGGTCTCCAGCGACACCTCGCGGCGCGTCGTGCGCGAGCGCAACATGTTAAGGCAGACCCGCCCGACGACCGTCGTCAACCAGGCCTGGAGGTTATCAATAGCGCCCGAATCGGCGCGGCTGAGGCGAATCCACGTTTCCTGGACGGCGTCGTCCGCATCGGACAGGGAGCCGAGCATGCGGTAGGCGACACCACGCAGGTGGGAGCGGTTTGCCTCGAAGCGCTCGGCCAGCCAGGCGTTCTCATCCACGTTTCTCATCCATGTGTCATGTCCTCTCGTTGGGCGGCATCATCGAAGTGACGCCACTCATATGATAGACGTGACACGTAGACAAGAGACACCCGTGGAGGCTTGCCGCGCCCCCTCATGCGCCCCGGCGCCCACAGGCGCATGCTGCCCATGACGCGCCGCCATAGAAGGTCAAGTCTTTAACAGGCGCTACACGGCGGCCTGTGTTGAGCGCCCATAGACGACGGTGGGATCGGTCAGCACGTTGATGCAGGCGGGTTTGCCCGAGGCGAACGCGCGCTCGATAGCGGGCCGTATCTGCGCTGGCTCCGTCACCAGTTCGCCGTAGCCGCCAAGCGCCTCCACCATCCGGTCGTAGCGCGTACCCGGTGTGAGGTCGGCGGCGGTGCTGTGGCCCAGCATCGCCTTCTGCGGATGCTTGATCTGCGCCCACTGGCCGTCGTTGCCGATGACCGCGACCACCGGCAGATTGTGGCGCGCCATCGTCTCGAACTCCATGCCGTTGAGGCCAAATGCGCCATCGCCGAACAGCACCGCCACCTGCTTATCGGGCCGCGCGATCTTCGTCGCAATCGCGAATCCAGTTCCCGCGCCGAGCGTGCCCATCGGGCCAGCGTCGAGCCAGTGGCCCGGCTCCCAGGCGTTGATGACACGCGCGCCGTAGCTGACGATATCGCCGCCATCGCCGATCACATAGGCGTCGTGATCGAGCGCATCGCGCAACTCGCGGCAGAGACGCAGCGGATGAATCGGCGTGGCGTCGGAGTTCATCAGCGCCTCCTCAGCCGAACGCGCCTTTTCCTCCTGTCCGCGCAGGTTGGCCAGCCACGATTTGGTATCCACAGACTTGCCGAGCGCCGCGCTCAGTTGCCCCAGCGTCGCGCCGACATTGCCCGCGATTCCGACATCGGCGCTACGGTTGACGCCAATCTCGCTTTCCAGCCGATCCAGCCAGATGAGTTTGGCGTCGGCGGGGATAAGTGGCGGCTGACCGTAGTTCAAGCGGAAATCCAGCTTTGTGCCAACTACCAACAGCAGGTCGGCGTTGCTCAGCGCGGCGCGGCGGGCGTACGAGAAGAAGAGTGGGTGATCTGGCGGCAGGCTGCCCCGGCCACTGCCATTGAGGAAGACGGGCGCTTGAAGCTGCTCGGCCAACTTGCGCAGTGGCCCGGCGGCGTCATCCCACCAGACGGTCGTCCCCGCGAAGATGACGGGGCGCTTCGCCTTCGCCAGCAGCGCCGCCGCCTGTTCGATGAGCGCCGGGTCGCCCTGGGGATGGCCCTCTGTGCGGTAGCCGGGAGCGGGAATGCGGCAGTCAGCCGTCTGGGCGAAGCCGTTGAGCACATCCATCGGGCATTCGAGGAAGACCGGGCCGGGTCGCTCTGCCGTCGCCTCGCGGAAGGCCATCGCGGTATATTCGGCGAGCCGGTTCGTCTGCACGACGGTGCGCGCCCATTTGGTGATTGGCCGCACCAGTTCGACATGACGCAACTCCTGCAGCGCGCCCTGATCCCAGTGGGCGACGGGCGCCGCGCCGCCGAAGACCAGTACAGGGCTGCCCGCGAGATAGGCGTTGGCGATGCCGGTGATGCCGTCGGTCACGCCTGGCCCCGCCGTCAGCAGCGCGACGCCCGGTGTGCGCGTGACCTTCGCCCAGCCCTCGGCGGCATGCACGGCGACCTGCTCGTGGCGCGTATCCATCACGCGGATGCCCTCGCGCACGCAGCCATCGTAGATCGCCGCGATGTGGCCGCCGCTGAGGGTGAAGACGACCTCGACGCCCTCTTGTTTCAGCATCTTCGCCACCAGCAGCCCGCCGTGAAGCATCACCTCGTCCATGTCGTTTCGCCTCGCCTTCTATAGCCGCCTCTGCGCGTGTGTTGTCACGTTCTCGCCGCCAGCATACCACGGCTGGATGCGCGTGGGCAAGCGTTGCGGGCGAGTGCGATACTGGGGTTGAGAGGCAGAGAACCATACTGGGGTGCAGGAGACAGATGAGCATGCTCGATGGCTTGAAGCAGCGTGCGCGGCGGCTCAAGACGGAGGTGTATGCGCTGTATCTGGCATATAAAGACCCGCGTGTGCCCTGGTATGCGCGGCTGTTCGCGGCTGGCGTGGTCGCCTACGCCGTCAGTCCCATCGACCTGATCCCCGATTTCATCCCGGTCATCGGCTACCTGGATGACCTGATACTCGTCCCACTCGGCATCGTACTCGCGCTGAAGATGATTCCGCCGGAGGTGATGGCCGAGTGCCGCGAACGCGCCAAAGAAGCCTTACGTGAGGCCAACCAACGAGCTGGATCGCGGTGGGCGTTATCATTGGGATATGGGCGCTGCTCGCCGCGCTATCGGCGGTCATCGTGCTACGTATTGTAAACCGTTGAATATTCGATCTCGTTACACGCTGACC